>NZ_JBHVSC010000017.1:0-1321 GCF_042885375.1 Microbacterium sp. NPDC058062 | reverse complement strand
GAAGCCCGGTTGACAGTGATGATTGGTGCTGGGAGCCCCGCAGCGGTCGTCCTGACTCTCCGATTGACTGACCGTGGTGTCTTGGACGGGATTCGTCGTTCGTGCGCTGCGGGGCTGCCGTGCACTCACCGTGCGAGGGTTGTGACCTCATAGGAGCCTGTGCCAGCAGGCACCCATCACTGTCTTGTCCGCTCGCTCTCGGATGGTGCGTGCCGTCCGATCAGGGTTGAGAGGAAGGGACGGCGATGACCACCATCGCACGGGAAGAACACCACGACCAGCCTGCGGTTGTCGCGGGCGTGGACACGCATGGTGACACGCATACTGCGGCGGTCATCGACACCACCGGCCGGTTACTCGGGTGCGCGCAGTTTCCTGCGAACCGCTCCGGATACGCCGCGCTGTTGAGCTGGGCATGCGCATTCGGCGTCCTCCTGATCGTGGGGATCGAGGGCACCGGCGCCTACGGAGCCGGTCTTGCCCGTCACCTCCGGGCGGCGGGCGTCGAGCTGCGAGAGATCGACCGCCCGGACCGGAAGACGCGCCGCCTCGCGGGCAAGTCCGATCCGATCGACGCGGAAGCCGCCGCCCGCGCCGCGCTGGCCGGCGCACGGACCGGGGTGCCGAAAGACCGCTCCGGGAAAGTGGAGGCACTCCGCAACCTCCGGGTCGCCAGACGCAGCGCAGTCGGCCACCGCGGGGACTGCCAACGCCGGATGAAGACACTCATCGTGACCGCGCCCGACTCGCTTCGCGAACGGTTGCGGGGACTGTCGGATCGAGAACTGATCGAGGTCTGCGCGGCAACTCGCCCCGACACCGCCCGCGCCAGCGAACCCGAGCAGGCTGCGAAGATCGCGTTGCGCGCCCTGGCCCGCCGCCATCAGTCACTCACCGCCGAGATCGCCGAACTCGACGCCCTCATCGCACCACTTGTCGCCGGGATCAACCCGCACCTGCTCGCACTGAACGGTGTCGGCACCGACGTCGCAGGGCAGCTCCTGGTCACCGCCGGCGAGAACCCCGATCGGCTACGCTCCGAAGCCGCGTTCGCGATGCTCTGCGGCGTCGCCCCTATCCCCGCATCATCCGGCAAAACCCACCGACACCGCCTCAACCGAGGCGGCGACAGGCACGCCAACGCCGCCCTCTACCGCATCGTGATCTGCCGCCTCCGATGGGACACCCGAACCCGCGACTACGCCACCAGGCGAACCAACGAAGGACTCTCGAAGAAAGAGATCATCCGCTGCCTCAAACGGCTCGTCGCACGCGAGATCTACACCGCCCTCACCACTTGACATCCATAGGAGCATCCTGT
>NZ_JBHVSC010000016.1:0-1475 GCF_042885375.1 Microbacterium sp. NPDC058062 | reverse complement strand
GGGGGGTGCCCCTATGTCTTCTGTCAAGCGGCGAGGGCAGGTTCGGTGAGCTGTGGCTGATAGAGGGTGCCGTCGCGGAGCATGGCGAACAGGACGTCGGAGCGTCGTCTGGCGAGGGCGATGATGGCCTGATTGTGGCGCTTGCCCTGTGTGATCTTCCGGTCGTAGTAGGCGCGGGATTCGGGGTCGCGGAGCGCTGCGAAGGCGGACAGGAACATGGTCCGTTTCAGGATCTTGTTCCCGCGCCGTGACGGATGCTCGCCGCGGATCGAGGTGCCGGAGCGTCTGGTGACGGGTGCGAGGCCGGCGTAGGCGGCGAGGTGTCCGGGCGTGGGGAAAGTCTTGGTGGTGACTTCGGTGAGGAGCCGCGCCGCGGTCCTGACGCCGACTCCGGGCATGCTCGTCAGGACCGGCTGAAGAGGGTGCTGATCCACGATCTTCTCGACTTCGATGGCGATCTCGTTCCGTTGCCGGCGCAGCGCGGCGAGTTGTTCCGCGAGCCGCGGAAGCACGAGCGCTGCAGCGTCGGTGCCGGTCACGACGACGGTCTGCTCGCTCAGCGCGGTGATGATCTCACCCGCCCAGTCGCGGCCCTTGCGCGGCGCGTTCTTGAGCAGCCGGTTCCCGATCCGTTTCTCGCCAGCCGCCTTCATCGCCGCCGGCGACGGGTAGCGCTGCAGGAGGTCGAGCATCGCGGGATGATCCAGTCGCGGCCCGATCACGCGCTCCAATGCGGGATGGATCTGCGTCAGCAGCCCACGGATCCGGTTGGAGACTTGGGTGATCTGCCCGGCAAGGTCGTCGTCGAACCCGCAGAGCATCGACAGCTCCGCGACCTGCTCGTCCGCGACCTGGATCGACCGGAGCGTGTGCGGCATTGTCCGCGCCGTCTCAGCGATGATCGCCGCGTCTCTCGCATCGGTCTTCGCCTCACCGGGGTGCAGGTCCGCGATGCGCCGCATCGCCAACCCCGGCAGATACCCGACCAGGGCTCCGCTCGCTTGCGCGACCGCGACGGGCAGCGCGCCGATCGTCGCGGGCTGATCCACGACCAGGAGGATCGTCCCGTGCGTCGCGAGTTGGTCGAGCACCGCTCGCAGTCGGCGCTCGTCGTTCGGCAGGGCCTTGTCGAACAGCCGCTTGCCGGCCCGGTCGAGGGCGATGGCGTGGTGTTCGCCCTTGCCCACGTCGAGTCCGATGAACACGTCGACTTCGTCGTATCTGTCGATGCTGGTGACCACGCTGTCCCTCCGTTTCGCGCGACGGCGTCCGCGACGGTGCGTCCCGGCATCCACGTTACGAACGGCCTCGAGCCGTGCTCGGGTCCAGCCCCTATCAGCGATCACACACCGCCAACCGAGCCCGGTGACAACACCCCCCGGATCATAAAAGACAGGGGGCAGCAATCATGCCGGGCCCGGCAGGCCGTCACCGCCCAGCATGCTCACCAAGCGGCTGCGAAGAAAGTAACGGGG
>NZ_JBHVSC010000015.1:0-1513 GCF_042885375.1 Microbacterium sp. NPDC058062 | reverse complement strand
CTGATATGTAGGGGTTTCTGTCAAGTGGGCAGGGTGTAGCGCCGCCGGGCTGGCTGCTCGGCGGCGCTTCTTCGTCCTCGCGGGTGGGGGTTCGGGGTGCGGCGTGTCTTGCGACGCGTGGTCAGTCTGATATTCGCGGGTTGGTTACCGCAGGACCCTGTTTCGGCGAGAGCATCCGAGCTTGTCTGAGGTCGAGCGTGGCCGCTGGTCGGGGCGGCTGCTCACAGTCCAATCGCTGGTGTTCTCTTCACGCTGCATGCGTTCCGGCGTCAGCACCCGGGGGACGAGTGTGGAGTGCTCAGTCCATGACGGCCAGGGACCAGCACCAGCCGGCGAGCTCGCGGGCGATCGCGGTGTTCGCGACGGTGTGCTTCTTGTGTTTCGCGGCGAGCACCATCCACCGGTTATGCAGCCGCCGGTTGCCGGCGTCGCCGCGTGCGGCCGCTGCGGCGGATGCTTTCGCCCACCGGTCGGTCATCGTCTTGCCGGGCCGGTAGTCGTGCTTGTGATACCAGGCGGACTCGATCAGCAGTCGGCGGGCGTGGGTGTTCCCGGTCTTGGTGATCGGCCCCAGGCTGCGGGAGCCGCCCGAAGAGTGCTCGGACGGCACCAGCCCCAGGTAGGCGGCGATGCTCGCCCCGGTGAGTCGATGCCAGTCGCCGATCTCGACCGCCAGAGCGAACCCGGTCAGCGTCGAGATCCCTCGCAGACACCCCAACCGGGTGGTGACTGCGGTGAACTCCGAGTCCGCGGCCATCGCCGTGATGTCACGATCCAGCCGGTCCTTGCGGGCGACGATCTGCGTCACCGCGTCGTAACTCGCGTCGAACGCGGCCAGCGTCCCACTGCCCGCGCCGTCGAGCCCGTCACGACGAGCAGCACGTAGCCAGGCATCGTGCGGGCGGTTCCAGGTCTCGGTCCCGGCATAGACGATCCCGCGGCGCAGCAGCAGCTTCGAGAGCCGATGCCGGGCGGCCATCAACTCCACCCGGGCATCATCACGCGCGCGCACCAGATCCCGGGCGGCCTCTTCCGCCTCGGTCGGCACCCGCACCGCGGTCAGCTCGTCCAGCTTCAGCAGACGGGCAAGCAGCAGTGCGTCACGCGCGTCGGTCTTGATCCGGTCGCCCGCGGGTCGGATGATCTTCGACGGCGCGGCGACCGTCACCGCCATCCCCGCCGCGGCGAGCTTGCGGGCCAACCCGAAGCCGGTCGGACCCGCCTCATACGCGGCATGCACCGGCCCCAGCCGGGCCGCGATCTGCATCACCCACGCGACGACCTCGATGGCCGCTGCTGGTAGTCGCACCTCGACTACCTCACCTGTCGACGTGTCGATCGCTGCCGCTCGCACGCTCCGCGCGTGCACATCCAACCCAATCGCCGTACGCTCGTTGAACACCAGGGCCTCCGCTGCATGTCGGCATCCCAAGGCCACTCCTCGGGATGATCCACGAATCTGCACCGTGAGGCCCTGGGCCTACAAGAGCACCAGCACCCCACCCTCATAGGG
>NZ_JBHVSC010000014.1:0-2691 GCF_042885375.1 Microbacterium sp. NPDC058062 | reverse complement strand
GGCGGTTTCAAGGGATGAGCGCAACACCCTGAGTTGAGGGGGTGTGATGTTCAGTTCCTTGAGGTCTGTGAAGCGGGTGTTCTGGCGCGGTGTGGCGGCAGGGTTGTCGACGGCGGATGCCGCGGTGTCGGCGGGCGCGTCGCGGCAGGGTGGGGAGAACTGGTTTCGGGATGCTGGCGGCATGGCGCCGTTGTCGTTGTCCGAGCCGTCCGACCGGTTCTTGACGTTGTTGGAGCGTGAGCAGATCGCGGTAGGGGTGGCCCGGGGACACTCGATCCGTGAGATCGCCCGCCAAATCGGCCGCCACCCGTCGACCGTGTTGCGAGAGCTGCGCCGCAACCGTGGTAACTCGCCGAGGTATCGGCCGAAGTGGACCACGCGGCCGCCGCGGCAAGCGGCGTCCTATTCACCATCGACGGCGCAGGGCCGGGCGGACCGGCGCCTGTCTCGCCCGAAGCCGTCGAAGCTGGCCGAACAGCCGCTGCTGCGGGTCGAGGTGGAGCGGCGGCTGCGACTGGGACACTCACCGCAGCAGATCTCGCGGCGACTGCGGGTGGACTTCCCGGATGATGAGAGCATGCGGATCTCGCACGAGGCGATCTACCGGTCCCTGTTCGTGCAGGGCCGCGGCGAACTGCGCAACGAACTAACCCGGGCGCTGCGCTCCGGACGCGCCACCCGCAAGCCTCGCGCCCGCGCGCAACGGCACGCGGCGGCAGGGAAGAAGATCGCGGGCATGGCGATGATCTCCGACCGCCCCGCGGAAGTGGAGGACCGCGCTGTGCCCGGCCACTGGGAGGGCGACCTGATCATTGGGAAGGACGGGCAGTCGCAGATCGGCACCCTGGTCGAACGCACCACCCGGTTCGTGATCCTGCTGCACCTGCCTGAACGCCGCGACGCGGACACCGTCGCCGACCAGATGATCAACCAGATGCGGCTGCTCCCGGAACATCTGCGCCGCTCGATCACCTGGGATCAAGGCTCCGAGATGGCCGCGCACGCCCGTGTGACAGCCGACCTCGACCTGCGCGACGGCGTCTACTTCTGCGACCCACACTCACCCTGGCAGCGCGGCACCAACGAGAACACCAACGGACTGCTGCGACAGTACTTCCGACTTGTATTGGTTCCAGCGATGGCGTCAGGGGCCTTCAACCTCGTAGCGTCACGTCAGGGCACCGGGCGGGCTGACTCGAGTACTTCCTGCCGCCGCAAGGCTGGCTCGCTTCGGGTGTGTCGTTCCGCCTGGTGCCCGCTCGCGGCTTGACTCAACAGAGGCGTGACGAGACGCAACGGAAGCTCTCGAAGTCGGATTGTCAGCTGCGATTCATCACCGTCGCAACTGAAGGGAACCATCTGATGATGATCCTCGGAGTCGATCCGCATAAGACCACTCACACAGCGACCGCTGTGGATCCCGCCACCAACCGTCCGGTCGGGTCAATCCGCATCGCGGCCACGCTGGCCGAGTATCGGCAACTTCTGAAGTGGGCGCGGCAGTTCGAACAGCGGCGCTGGGCCGTTGAGAACGCCGAGGGCCTTGGGCGCCACCTCTCGTCATGGCTTCTCGCTCGCGGCGAGCAAGTCGTCGACGTCCCGTCCACCGCAACTGCCCGGATCCGGCAGCTGTCTCGTGGCGGCGGTCGCAAGACCGACCAGATCGATGCGGCGGCCGCCGCATCGGTGGCCGCCCTTCAAGGAGATGAGCGGCCCCTGCGTCCAGAAGGCATCCCAGATGCGCTCGCTGTGCTCGACGAGTCGCGGATGAACCTGGCGCAGAGCAGGGTGCGTCTGGTCAATCAACTCCACGCCCTGCTACGCGACTTGATCGCGGGCGGCGCACCCACTGACCTTAACGCGGCGACCGCCGCAGCGTTGCTTCGCGGAGTCCGTCCGATCGGCCCGGCGGAGAAGGCGCGCAACCAGATCGCCTGGGATCTGGTTAGTCAGATCCGCTCGGTCGACGTACTGCTGAAGACTAACCAGCGCCAGATCAGGGAGCTCGTCACCGCATCCGGCAGCACCCTGACCGACACCGTCGGCATCGCTGCCATCACCGCAGGCCGGCTGATCGGCAGGACCGGGACTGCGAGCCGGTTCCCGACCGCATCGGCGTTCGCGAACTACGCCGGAACGGCCCCAATCGAGGTGGCCAGCGCCGAAAGATCCAAACACCGGCTTTCTCGCGGCGGTGACCGCCAGCTCAACGCCGCCCTCCACACCGTCGCGATCACCCAGATCCGCACCCCGGGCAGCCGCGGACATGCCTACTACTCCGCAAAGCTCGCCGAAGGAAAGACGCCGCGAGACGCGCGCCGATGCTTGAAGCGGCGCCTGGCGGATCACGTTTGGCGGACCATGCTTGCCGACGAAAAGCGAGCGGGCCTGACCGGACACTCGGGGGCGTCTACAGAACCCAGCGCGACCAGCTCAACCCCGACGACTGGCTCTTCGGGAAAGTCACAACCAGACCCGCTCGCCACGACTCTACGACGCTTGACATGACACAGAGGCACCCGAAAGGCACCGACCTGTCCGGCTACGCCCAGCACTACCTCGACTACGTCGCCGCCGAAATCAACGGCCGACCCCGCAAAACCCTCGACTGGGCCACCCCCGCCGAAGCCCTCAACGCACTACTCTCAGACCCACCACAAGACGGTGTTGCAATGACCGCCTGAAACCGCC
>NZ_JBHVSC010000013.1:2037-5604 GCF_042885375.1 Microbacterium sp. NPDC058062 | reverse complement strand
CCGTGAATGGGTGTCCGGCGGTGTCCTACTCTCCCACAGGGTCCCCCCTGCAGTACCATCGGCGCTGAGAGGCTTAGCTTCCGGGTTCGGAATGGGACCGGGCGTTTCCCTCTCGCTATGGCCGCCGTAACTCTTTCGATGAGTTCGGTGCTTTCACAACGTGAAAAAAGTCTTCTGTTCAGTTGCGGTTACCCGACCGTACATCGGGAACCACTCAGTGGACGCGAGCATTCTCAACCCCACCAGGGGGGGGAGTGTTATCAAGTCATCGGCTTATTAGTACCAGTCAGCTGCACACGTTGCCGTGCTTCCACATCTGGCCTATCAACCCAGTAGTCTGGCTGGGAGCCTCTCACCTAAAAGGTATGGAAGTCTCATCTTGAGGCCGGCTTCCCGCTTAGATGCTTTCAGCGGTTATCCATCCCGAACGTAGCTAACCAGCGGTGCACTTGGCAGTACAACTGGCACACCAGAGGTTCGTCCAACCCGGTCCTCTCGTACTAGGGTCAGATCCTCTCAAACTTCCTACGCGCGCAGCGGATAGGGACCGAACTGTCTCACGACGTTCTAAACCCAGCTCGCGTACCGCTTTAATGGGCGAACAGCCCAACCCTTGGGACCTACTCCAGCCCCAGGATGCGACGAGCCGACATCGAGGTGCCAAACCATGCCGTCGATATGGACTCTTGGGCAAGATCAGCCTGTTATCCCCGAGGTACCTTTTATCCGTTGAGCGACAGCGCTTCCACAAGCCACTGCCGGATCACTAGTCCCGACTTTCGTCCCTGCTCGACCTGTCAGTCTCACAGTCAAGCTCCCTTGTGCACTTACACTCGCCACCTGATTGCCAACCAGGTTGAGGGAACCTTTGGGCGCCTCCGTTACTTTTTGGGAGGCAACCGCCCCAGTTAAACTACCCACCAGGCACTGTCCCTGAACCGGATTACGGTTCGAAGTTAGATATCCAGAGTGACCAGAGTGGTATTTCAACAATGACTCCACCATAACTGGCGTCATGGCTTCACAGTCTCCCACCTATCCTACACAAGCCACACCGAACACCAATACCAAGCTGTAGTAAAGGTCACGGGGTCTTTCCGTCCTGCTGCGCGTAACGAGCATCTTTACTCGTATTGCAATTTCGCCGAGTTCGCGGTTGAGACAGTTGGGAAGTCGTTACGCCATTCGTGCAGGTCGGAACTTACCCGACAAGGAATTTCGCTACCTTAGGATGGTTATAGTTACCACCGCCGTTTACTGGGGCTTAAATTCTCAGCTTCGCCTTGCGGCTAACCGGTCCTCTTAACCTTCCAGCACCGGGCAGGCGTCAGTCCGTATACATCGTCTTGCGACTTGGCACGGACCTGTGTTTTTAGTAAACAGTCGCTACCCACTAGTCTCTGCGGCCACCACACCCTTTCTCCAGCAAGTGGATATAAGTGGATGGCCCCCCTTCTCCCGAAGTTACGGGGGCATTTTGCCGAGTTCCTTAACCACGATTCTCTCGATCTCCTTGGTATTCTCTACCTGACCACCTGAGTCGGTTTGGGGTACGGGCAGCTAGAACCTCGCGTCGATGCTTTTCTCGGCAGCATAGGATCACCCACTTTTCATCCGCATCGTGTCTCAGCCTGTACGAGTCACGGATTTGCCTATGACTCGGCCTACGCACTTGCCCCGGGACAACCATCGCCCGGGATGGGCTACCTTCCTGCGTCACACCTGTTAATACGCTAACCGCACCAGCATGGGGTCGTACGCTAGGCCCCACGCCATCACCCGAAGGATCCGGTCATGGGGATTCAGATACTTAGCACTACTGGGTTAGTTGGGGCGGTTCTTCGCCGGTACGGGAATATCAACCCGTTGTCCATCGACTACGCCTGTCGGCCTCGCCTTAGGTCCCGACTTACCCAGGGAAGATTAGCTTGACCCTGGAACCCTTGGTCTTTCGGAGGACGTGTTTCTCACACGTCTTTCGCTACTCATGCCTGCATTCTCACTCGTGTAGCGTCCACGGCTGGGTCACCCCGCCGCTTCACTCGCCACACGACGCTCTCCTACCCATCAACACGGCTGGACCACGAAGGCCTACCAATAATGTCAATGCCACAACTTCGGTGGCGTGCTTGAGCCCCGTTACATTGTCGGCGCGGAATCACTTGACCAGTGAGCTATTACGCACTCTTTCAAGGGTGGCTGCTTCTAAGCCAACCTCCTGGTTGTCTAAGCAACTCCACATCCTTTCCCACTTAGCACGCGCTTAGGGACCTTAGATGGTGGTCTGGGTTGTTTCCCTCTCGACTATGAAGCTTATCCCCCACAGTCTCACTGCTGCGCTCTCACTTACCGGCATTCGGAGTTTGGCTGACGTCAGTAACCTTGTAGGGCCCATCGGCCATCCAGTAGCTCTACCTCCGGCAAGAAACACGCAACGCTGCACCTAAATGCATTTCGGAGAGAACCAGCTATCACGAAGTTTGATTGGCCTTTCACCCCTATCCACAGCTCATCCCCTCAGTTTTCAACCTAAGTGGGTTCGGCCCTCCACGACGTCTTACCGTCGCTTCAGCCTGGCCATGGATAGATCACTTCGCTTCGGGTCTAGGACATGCGACTGAATCGCCCTATTCAGACTCGCTTTCGCTACGGCTACCCCACCCGGGTTAACCTCGCCACATATCGCTAACTCGCAGGCTCATTCTTCAAAAGGCACGCTGTCACACCTACCAGGGGTGCTCCAACGGTTTGTAAGCAAACGGTTTCAGGTACTATTTCACTCCCCTCCCGGGGTACTTTTCACCTTTCCCTCACGGTACTTGTCCGCTATCGGTCATCTGGGAGTATTTAGGCTTATCAGGTGGTCCTGACAGATTCACACGGGATTTCTCGGGCCCCGTGCTACTTGGGATACGCTCCACGCCAGAACACGCATTTCGACTACGGGGCTGGCACCCACTCTGGCCCGCCTTTCAAGACGGTTCGTCTATACGCTTCTGTCACGTCGACCACTCGGCAGAATGATCAGGAACGTCCCGCAACCCCCCACATGCAACGCCTGCCGGCTCTCACACACATGAGGTTTAGCCTGATCCGATTTCGCTCGCCACTACTCACGGAATCACGGTTGTTTTCTCTTCCTGTGGGTACTGAGATGTTTCACTTCCCCACGTTCCCTCTACCCGCCCTATATATTCAGGCGGGAGTCACCAGGTACGCACGCGCCCTGGCGGGGTTTCCCCATTCGGACACCCTCGGATCAAAACTTGCTTATCAGTTCCCCGAGGCTTATCGCAGATTGCTACGTCCTTCTTCGGCTCCAGATGCCAAGGCATCCACCGTTTGCTCTTAAAGACTTGAAAACATGAGAATCAAAAACTCGACCACACACCCGAAGGCATGCGATCAGAAATTGACTAATGATCTTTAAGATCATCAACACAAAACAACCCCCAAAGAGGTCATCTTGCAAAGATGCTCGCGTCCACTGTGTAGTTCTCAAAGTACGGGCGGCACTTCCCCCACCCACCAGCCAACAGCCGGCAGCAAGAAAAGCCCAGAGAGTCG
>NZ_JBHVSC010000013.1:0-1940 GCF_042885375.1 Microbacterium sp. NPDC058062 | reverse complement strand
GCCCCCACCCCCGAAGAGGCAAGAAACGAACGTCCGGTCCCTCAGGACCCAACAGCGTGCAGGCACCCCGCTCCCCAACCCCCACCCTCCAACCCGGTCCGAAAACCAGGCGTACTAGTAGGAATCAGCTGCGCTGATGCCATGTCAAATGTTCCACCCATGAGCCCCCGCAGAAACATTCGCTCTGCTGAGGTTCCTGCAACCCCGGAGGGTTGAGGTGCTCCTTAGAAAGGAGGTGATCCAGCCGCACCTTCCGGTACGGCTACCTTGTTACGACTTAGTCCTAATTACCGATCCCACCTTCGACGGCTCCCTCCACAAGGGTTGGGCCACCGGCTTCAGGTGTTACCGACTTTCATGACTTGACGGGCGGTGTGTACAAGACCCGGGAACGTATTCACCGCAGCGTTGCTGATCTGCGATTACTAGCGACTCCGACTTCATGAGGTCGAGTTGCAGACCTCAATCCGAACTGGGACCGGCTTTTTGGGATTCGCTCCACCTCACGGTATTGCAGCCCTTTGTACCGGCCATTGTAGCATGCGTGAAGCCCAAGACATAAGGGGCATGATGATTTGACGTCATCCCCACCTTCCTCCGAGTTGACCCCGGCAGTATCCCATGAGTTCCCACCATTACGTGCTGGCAACATAGAACGAGGGTTGCGCTCGTTGCGGGACTTAACCCAACATCTCACGACACGAGCTGACGACAACCATGCACCACCTGTTCACGAGTGTCCAAAGAGTCCCCTATTTCTAGAGTGTTCTCGTGTATGTCAAGCCTTGGTAAGGTTCTTCGCGTTGCATCGAATTAATCCGCATGCTCCGCCGCTTGTGCGGGTCCCCGTCAATTCCTTTGAGTTTTAGCCTTGCGGCCGTACTCCCCAGGCGGGGAACTTAATGCGTTAGCTGCGTCACGGAATCCGTGGAAAGGACCCCACAACTAGTTCCCAACGTTTACGGGGTGGACTACCAGGGTATCTAAGCCTGTTTGCTCCCCACCCTTTCGCTCCTCAGCGTCAGTTACGGCCCAGAGATCTGCCTTCGCCATCGGTGTTCCTCCTGATATCTGCGCATTCCACCGCTACACCAGGAATTCCAATCTCCCCTACCGCACTCTAGTCTGCCCGTACCCACTGCAGGCCCGAGGTTGAGCCTCGGGATTTCACAGCAGACGCGACAAACCGCCTACGAGCTCTTTACGCCCAATAATTCCGGATAACGCTTGCGCCCTACGTATTACCGCGGCTGCTGGCACGTAGTTAGCCGGCGCTTTTTCTGCAAGTACCGTCACTCACGCTTCTTCCTTGCTAAAAGAGGTTTACAACCCGAAGGCCGTCATCCCTCACGCGGCGTTGCTGCATCAGGCTTCCGCCCATTGTGCAATATTCCCCACTGCTGCCTCCCGTAGGAGTCTGGGCCGTGTCTCAGTCCCAGTGTGGCCGGTCACCCTCTCAGGCCGGCTACCCGTCGACGCCTTGGTGAGCCATTACCTCACCAACAAGCTGATAGGCCGCGAGCCCATCCCAGACCGAAAAATCTTTCCAACCCCCACCATGCGGTGAAAGCTCATATCCAGTATTAGACGCCGTTTCCAGCGCTTATCCCAGAGTCCAGGGCAGGTTGCTCACGTGTTACTCACCCGTTCGCCACTGATCCACCAAGCAAGCTTGGCTTCACCGTTCGACTTGCATGTGTTAAGCACGCCGCCAGCGTTCATCCTGAGCCAGGATCAAACTCTCCATAAAAAAATGATGCTGCAAACAATCGGAATAAGACCGAAAGCAGCGAGTTCAACCATGACCAAAAACGAATATCAAACTGACATCCATGAATTGATCCAAAAAAGACCCCCACCAACCAGAAAACCGGTCGACAGAGAAAAAAATTGGCATTTGACAAGTGCACGCTGTTGAGTTCTCAAAGATCGGACGCACC
>NZ_JBHVSC010000012.1:0-34691 GCF_042885375.1 Microbacterium sp. NPDC058062 | reverse complement strand
GTCCTGTTCGCCATGCTCCGCGACGGCACCCTCTATCAGCCACAGCTCACCGAACCTGCCCTCGCCGCTTGACAGAAGACATAGGGGCACCCCCCTTCGACAGGTCAACCGGGGCTCTGCAGGCCCTCCGAACTCAGTTCGATCCTGCAGAGGCGCGGTTGACCTGTCGCAGCGCGTGATCGGAGGGCGGCAGCGCGGGCCAATTTGCACGAAGATAGATCGAGTGCAAAACTGCATGATGTGACAGATAGTGCAGAAGGACTTCGCGAGCGCCGGCGCGCCGAGACCACGCGCACCCTGATCCGCGCCGCACGACGGTTCACGGCCGAGCACGGCCTCGCCGGCTTCACCGTCGAGGAGCTGTGCAGCGAGGCCGCGGTGTCGCGCCGCACGTTCTTCAACTACTTCGCCTCGAAGGACGACGCCGTCCTCGGCATCCCTCTGGAGCGATCGGATGCTGCGGCCATCGCCCGCTTCCTCGCCGGCGCCTCCGACGACCCGGGCATCTCACCGAACCTGCTGACCGACCTCGCTCTCCTGGCCGAGGAGCGCTGGCGCGCGCTCGATATCGCCCCCGACACGGTGCAGGACCTGTTCCGCGCGGTCGAGAAGGAGCCGCGGCTGCTCGCCCGCATGCTCGAGCTCGGGTTCGAGGGCGAGCAGTTCGACGCGCGCCTGATCGAGCAGCGCGAGAACCTCCTCTCGGGTGATCTCCGGGCGCAGGTCGCCGCCCAGGTCGTCGGCGCCCTCGTCCGATCCGCCGCCGGCGAGTTCCTGAAACCCGGGAACGCCGAATCCTTCATCCAGATCTTCGAGCGGCGCATCGGCGCGGCGCGCGACCTCTTCGCCACGCAGACCGCATTGATGGGAACCCCCGAATGACCACCGCCACCGTCCCGACCGCCAAGCCCGGCGGAGAGGCGCCGTTCCTGCTCACGCAGCGGCGCATCTGGATCATCTTCTCCGCCCTCATCGCGGGCATGCTCCTGTCGAGCCTCGACCAGACCATCGTCTCGACCGCGATGCCGACGATCGTCGGCGAGCTCGGCGGTGTCTCGCACCAGGTCTGGATCACGACCGCCTACATCCTCGCGACCACGATCGTCATGCCGATCTACGGCAAGTTCGGCGACGTGCTGGGCCGGCGCCGGCTGTTCATGGTGGCGATCGCGATCTTCACCCTCGCGTCGGTGGGCTGCGCGTTCGCCACCGACTTCTGGATGTTCGTGGTCTTCCGCGCGATCCAGGGGCTCGGCGGCGGCGGCCTCATGATCCTCTCGCAGGCGATCATCGCCGACATCGTGCCGGCCGACCAGCGCGGCAAGTACCTCGGCCCGATCGGCGGCATCTTCGGCCTCGCCGCCGTCGCCGGCCCTCTCCTCGGCGGCTTCTTCGTCGACCACATGACGTGGCAGTGGGCGTTCTACATCAACATCCCGGTCGGCATCGCGGCGTTCTTCATCGCCGTGTTCGCGCTCAAGCTGCCGAACAAGAAGGCCGAGAAGCCGATCGACTGGCTGGGCGTGCTGTTCCTGTCGGCCGCGACGACGTGCCTCATCTTCTTCACCGACTTCGGCGGCTCGGCGGACCAGGGGTGGGATTCCGGGGCGACCTGGGCCTGGGGCGCGGGGCTCGTCGCCTCAGCCGGCCTGTTCATCTTCACCGAGTCGCGTGCGGCCGACCCGATCATGCCGCTGTCGATGTTCCGCAACCCGATCTTCATCAACGCCACGGCCATCGGCATGGCGATCGGCATCGGCATGTTCGCGGCTCTCGGCTTCGTGCCGACGTTCCTCCAGATGTCGTCGGGCACGTCGGCCGCAGCATCCGGTCTCCTCATGCTCCCGATGATGGTCGGCGTCATGGGCATGTCGATCGCGTCGGGCCTGCTCATCACCACGACCGGCAAGTACAAGCTGTTCCCGATCGTCGGCACGCTCATCGTCGGCGTCGCGATGGTGCTGATGACGACGCTCACCGCGTCGACGCCGATCTGGCTGATCTGCACGTACCTGTTCCTGTTCGGCGTCGGCCTCGGCTGCATCATGCAGGTCGTCGTGCTGGTCGTGCAGAACGCGGTGCCCGCCGCGGATCTCGGAACGGCGACCTCGACGAACAACTACTTCCGCGAGGTCGGGGCCGCGCTCGGCACCGCGGTGTTCGGGACGCTCTTCACGACGCGCCTCACCGAGAACCTGACGAAGGTGTTCACGGATGCCGGCGCCAGCCCCGAGCAGGCGGGCGAGGCGACGTCGAGCATCGACCCCTCGGTGCTGAACTCGCTGCCCGACACGGTCAAGACGGGAGTCGTGGACGCGTATGCCGACGCGCTCGCACCCGTGTTCTGGTACCTCGTGCCGTTCATCGCGATCGCCTTCGTGCTCGCGCTCTTCCTCAAGCAGATCCCGCTGTCGGACGTCGCCGGGCTCGTCGCGCGCGGCGAGGCGATCGGCGGCGAGGAGGCCGAGCGGCTCGAAGCCGAACGGCTGATGGCCGAGCAGCACAGCGCCGCTCCCACCGGGCGCGCCCGCCGGCGCACGCGCGAGAAGGATCGCGCCGCGCGGTAGTCAGGCTCCGAACCGGCGCTGCACGTCGCCGTAGCCGAGGCTTCCGTCGAGGAAGCCCAGCGTGCCGGTCTCGAGCAGCTCGTGGCCGGCACGCTCCACCGCGGAGAGCACCGCACGGGCGAGGCTGCCGCCCACGCTCACCCGCGTGACGCCGAGAGAGAAGAGCGTGGGAGCGGGGATGACCGGTGCCACCAGTCCGGCGACGACGTTGAGGGGTGCGGGGATCTCCGCGACGAGCCGGCGGATGGTGTCCTCGTCCTTGACGCCCGGCACGAAGACGCAGTCGGCTCCGGCCTCGACGTAGCGCTGCGCGCGCTCGACAGTCTCGGCGAACGGATCCTCGGCCGTGCCGATGAAGTACGCGTCGGTGCGCGCGTTGAGCACGAAGCTGCCCGCCGGCGCGGCGGCACGCGCGGCGGCGAGGCGCTCCGCCGCCTCCTCGACCGGGAACAGGGTGCCCGCGTCGGCGTCTTCGATGTTGCCGCCGACGACCCCGAGCTCCGCGGCGAGCGCGACGGTGCGGCCGACCTCCTCCGGCGTGTCCCCGTACCCCGCCTCGAGATCCGCGCTCACGGGCACGCCCACCGAGGCCGCGACCTCCGCGACGCGTTCGAACATGACGGCCGGGTCCAGCGCTCCCCCGTCGGGCACGCCGTACGACCACGCGATGCCCGCGCTCGTGGTGGCGATCGCGGGGAAGCCGACCTGCTCGAGGATGCGCGCGGTCCCGGCATCCCACGCGTTGGGGATCACGAATCCCGGACCCGAGTGGAGCGCGAGGAACTCCGAGGCTTGCTCTGCCGACACGAGCCGTCCTTCCGTGAAGACCACCGCTCAGTCGTCGAGCCGCTGTCCGAGTTCGATGATGAGGCCCTCCGGCCCGCGCACGTAGCAGACGAGCCACACGTCCTCGTAGTTCACGAGCTCCGCCATGGTGTCGTACCCGGCGGCACGGACCTTGGCGAGCACGCCCTCGACATCGTCGACGCGGTAGGCGAGATGGCGCAGGCCCAGCGTGTTCGACGGGAGATCGCCGACGGACGCCGGGCTCTCCGGCCGCAGGAACTGCGAGAGCTCGATCGCTCCGGAGCCGTCGGGTGGGGTGAGGAACACCATCTCGACGTCGGTGCCCGTGAGCCCGTTGACGCGATCCGCCCACGGGCCGCCGATGCGAGCCCTCTCGCCGCGGTGGAATCCGAGCATCTCGAGGAACCCTGCCATCGCCTCCAGATCCTCGACGATGAGGCCGATGTGCTCGAAGCTGCGGACGCCCACCCTCGCGACCTTAGGCGCCCGACGGCGTCGGCGGTACCCCCGCGACCACCTGGATGGTGTCGAGCGTCGGGTCCGCGGCGTACGCGATGCGGCCGCCGTCGCGCCTCGTCTCGCGCAGCGCGTCCAGCGCGCCCGCGGTGACGACCTCACCCGGGGCGAGCACCGGCACACCGGGCGGGTAGGGGGCGATGAGTTCCGCGCACACGCGTCCGATCGCCGCCTCGGCGTCGACCGTCTCGTGCGTAGCGAAGAAGGCCTCGCGCGGGGTCAGGGCGGGTCGCGACTCCACCGACCACGCCGCCGAGGGCGTGATGGGGCGAGGGATGCCGCGGCGCCGGCCGATCGCGGCGGTCAGCGCCTCGACGAGGCCCGAGAGGGAACGCTCGTCGTCGGCGACGGTGACCAGCGGCACGAGCACGTCGCGGTCGGCCATCTCGAGCGTGATCCCGTCGGCGAGGAGGTCGTCCTCGATCGTGTGGCCGTGCGCGCCCGTGCCCGCGATGAGCAGCACCAGCTTCGCCGGATCCACGGCGAGCGCGCCATCGGGATGGCCCGCCGGACGCCCCTCGAGCACCGTCACGCCCTCGATGGCGGAGAGCCGCCGACGAGCCTCGGCCACCAGACCGACGAGCCGCCCGACGAGCTCCTCGCCGTCGCGCTGCAGCATGGCGCGCGAGGCGTCCGTGCTCGCGAGGATCGCGCCGGCGGAGCTGGTGGTGTGGGATGCCTCGAACCCGCGCTGCAGGCGGTCCGGGTCGAGCAGCCCGCCGTCTCGCGTCGTGCGCGCGAGCAGCAGCGCGCCCTGGCTCCAGGCGGGGAGCGTCTTGTGGGCGCTCGTCACGAGGGCATCGGCACCGCGCTCGAGCGCGTGGGCGGGGACGAGGGGCGAGAAGCCGAAATAGGCAGCCCATGCCGCGTCGACGACGAGCGGTACCCCTGCGGCGTGCGCCGCGCCGGCGAGGCCGGCGATGTCGGACATGGTGCCGACGTACGACGGGTCGCCGATCAGCACGCCGCAGGCGTCGGGGTGCTCGGCGAGCGCTGCCCTCACCGCGGCGACCGGCACGGCGCCCGGCAGCCCCGTCGCGGCGTCGATCTCGGGCCGCACCCACACGGGGCGGAGTCCCGCGAAGACGATGCCGAGCAGCACCGACCGGTGCAGCGTCCGCGAGACGATCACCGGCTGCCCGGGTCGGCCGAGCGCGAGCACCGACGCCTGGTTCGCATGCGTGGAGCCGCCCACCGACAGGCGGCACCAGTCGACGCCCCACGCCTCCGCCGCCTGCGCCTCGGCGGCGGCGAGCAGCCCGCGGCTCTGCTTCATCGTGTCGAGCCCGGCGAACAGCGGCGCGTCGCCGCGGACGATGTCGCCGAAGAGATCGCGCCGGTGCTTGTGACCCGGGATGCTGAACGGCGCGACGTCACCCGCCTCGACGTCGCGCTGGAACTCCAGCCACGCCGCGAGCAGCGGGGCGTCGGCGGCGTAGCCGCGCGGGTCGCGCGGATCGCCCTCGGTCATGCGCCACCCTCCAGGAATCGGCCGACGGCGTCGGCGACCGCGACCGGGAACCTCTCGAGCTGGCCGAGGTCGACCCACTCGTCCACGGCGTGCAGCCCGCCGCCCGCGGGTCCGCACACGACCGTCGGCACGCCCGCCTCCTGCCACAGCGCCGACTCCATCCAGTAGGGCGCTCCGACGCGCGCCGGCGCCGAGCCGCCGGCCGCGACGAGGGCCGCGGAGAGCTCGTCGGCGAACTCGGACGCCGGGCCCGCGGCATCCATCTCCCACGCGTCCCGCGAGAGCGTGAGCCTCGTGTGTGCGGTGAGGCCCGTCGTGGCGGACACCACCGGCTCGACGAGCGCCCGCACCTCGTCGAGCGCGTCGGCGGGCGATTCCCCCGGCAGCGTGCGCCGCTCGACGACGACGTGCGCCGACGCCGCCACGGTGAACGGCGCGGCGCCGGCGCGAGCGACGGTCGCCATGAGCGAGCCGGAGGGGATCAGCGGATGCTCCGGCCGCCGTCGCAGCGCGTCGTCGGCGCCGCGGATCCCGGTGAGGAGGCCGCCGAGTCCGCGCATCGCGTCGACGGCTGCCTCGGGCTGCGAGGAGTGCGCGGCGCGGCCGCGGAGCTCCACCTCCACCACCGCGTACCCGCGGTGCGCGACCGCCAGGTCGAGCCACGTGGGCTCGGCGACGAGGCAGACGTCCATGCGCTGCCCCCGCGCGGCGAGGTCGTGCAGCACGGCCTCGGCGCCGACGCTGGCGTCCTCCTCGTCGGCGACGAGGGCCACGATGATCGTGCCCGGCGCGTCGACCGCGGCCAGGTGCTCGGCGGCGACCACGAGTCCGGCCACCCCGCCCTTCATATCGCTGGCACCACGACCGTACAGGTGGTCTCCGTCGATCCGCGCCGCGAACGGATCGGTCATCCCCTCGACTCCGACGGTGTCGAGGTGCCCGTTGAGCACGACCGTGCGCCCGGGCCGCGAACCCGTGCGGGTCGCGACCAGGCTCACGCGGCGCGGGTCCGACGCGGCGGGGATCAGCCGAACGTCGTAGCCTGCCGTCCCGAGCCGGTCCGAGAGGAACGCCGCGATGCCCGCCTCGCCCGGCGCATCGGGCGCGAGACTCGGGCTCACCGAGTCGATGCCGATCAGCGCCACGGTGAGGTCGACGGCGGCATGACCGAGGTCGGGTGCATCCACGAGGACGACCCTAGCGGTGGGCGTGGACGCCGGCCCGGCTCAGCCGAACAGCTCGAGCAGCCGCACGCACTTGGGCGGATCGAGCGTGAGGCCGCGACGAAGCCCCCACAGCAGGTACGACATGCTGCGCACCAGCACCCAGCGACGCGCGCGCTCCGGCGGCACGCCGGCCGCGTCGACGAAGGCGTCGAACGCGGCGAACACCGCGGCGTCGGAGTCGAGCTCGTCCAGCCGCGACCACAGCACGCGGCCGATGTCGTACTCGGGGTCGCCGCGCAGCAGCACCGGGTCGACCACGGTCCAGGGCAGCCGGCCCCCGGCGAGGACCTGCGCGAAGTGCAGGTCGCCGTTGACGGACACCGAATCGTCGGGCGTGGAACCGAGAACGGATGCTGCCGCCACCGCGGCGTCGAGGGCTCGCGGCGGTGTCGGCCCGGCGAGGGCCTCCCATTCCGCCGGGAACGCCGTCGTCGCCTCCGCCGCGATGTCCCGCGTGCGGGGCGCGTCGGCCGGCGCGGGAACCGCGAGCACTCGCGTGAGAGTGCCCAGCGTCGCGATGGCCTCGTGCACCGGTTCGGTCTGCAGCGTGCGGGTGGGATCGAGGCGTTCGAGAAGAGAGGCTCCGGACCCGACGTCGGCGTCCAGCAGCCGGACGACGCCGCGGCCGTCCCAATGCGCGAGGGCGGCCGTCTCCGCACTGACGTCGTCGCCCGGCGGCGCGAGCCTCAGCACCGCGCGCTCCTCCTCGCGCCGCACCGGCACGACGAGAGCGTTGGATCCGTGGACCACGACGCCGTCGAGGTCGAGGCGCCAGCGATCGCACTGCCGGTCGACCAGATCGGGGAGGCGGTCGAGCCACTCCCGCCCGGCCACGTCGTACCGCCACCGCGGCATGTCGCGGAACGTGGGCGGCACGACGATCACCGGCTCAGCGTAGACGGTGGCACGGCCGGGGCTACACTGCGGGCATGGCGGACGCGCCGACGTATCGGATCTGGCCGCCGGTGGCGCTCGGGGTGCCGCTCGTGGCCGGATGGATCCTCACGGCCGTGGTGGGCGACCCCGTCGCGCTCCCCGTCGGACCGTCACGGGTGATCGCGCTCGTGCTCATCGTCGCGTTCGCCCTGTGGAACGGCTGGGCGCTGTGGCTCATGGCCCGGCACCGCACCGCCCTGCTGCCGGGCGGCGCGACCAGGACGATCCTCGACCGCGGTCCGTTCCGGGTCAGCCGCAACCCGCTCTACCTCGGTCTCATCGCGCTCGACATCGCCCTGGCGCTGCTGTGGCCGTCGTTCTGGGCCCTCGTGCTCACTCCCCTCGGGGTGGCGGCCCTGTGGTGTGGCGCGATCGCGCCGGAGGAGCACTACCTCCGCGAGAAGTTCGGCGCCGAGTACGACGATTACCGCGCACGGGTGCGCCGCTGGCTGTAGCCGGCCGGTTCAGCCGTCCGAGCTCGAGGGCGAGGGTGTGGGTGCGGTAGCCGCCTCCTGCAGATCGGAGATCGCCTTCTCGAACGCGACGATGGTCGCAGCATCCACCGTCCCCGTCGGCTCGACGCCCAACTCGGTCTGGAACGCCTGCACCGCCGCGGTCAGCTCGGGCGTCCAGACGCCGTCGACCGGGCCGTCCCAGAAGCCTACGAGCTTGAGTGTCTGCTGGATCGCGGCCGTCGTCGCGACCGACTCCTGCGCGGCCGCTCCGCCCAGTTCTGCCAGCTTCGCCTGCAGCGCCTCGGCGGTCGCCTTGTCGACGGTTCCGGTGACCGGGAGCCCCGCAGCCTTCTGCAGATCCTCCACGGCCTGGACGGTCAGCGGCCCGTAGACGCCGTCGACGGTGCCCGTGTAGTAGCCCGCGACGAGCAGGTCCTGCTGCAGCGCCGACGTGTACGCGCGGACCGCGGCCTCGGCCTGCACGGCCTGCTCGTCGGTGAGGCAGCCGGCGTCCGCGAACAGCGCGAGCCAGGCCATCTCGAGCGCGACCGCGGCGCTGTTGAACTGCTCGGCCGCGTCCTTCAGGGGCGTGTCGTCGGTGATGGATGCCTCGGCCGATGCGAGGTCGGATTCCGCCTGCTTCACCCGCTCGACGGACGCGGTCGGCGCCAGCGGGGTGCTCGAGGGTTCGGCGGGCGCGGGTTCGGTCGGCGTGCCCGTCGGACCCGCCTCCGCCTCGGCGAGCGCGACCTGCGCGTCGACGAGCTCCTGCTGGGCGTCGTACAGCGCCTGGTTCGCGGTGACGGCCGCCTCGGCGCTGTCGACCACGTCCTGCCGCGGCGCGGCGAGGTCGGCGCCCGCGTTGCGGACGTCGCCGACGGTCGGAGCGGTGTCGTTGAGCACGTCGCCGTAGCTGTCGAGCGCCTCGATGTAGTCCTTGCTGGCGCCGCAGAACGCGCCCGACGCCGTGGTGAGCTCGGTCTGCGCCTCGGCGACCGCCTTCTCCTTGGCCGACACCTGGGCTTTCGCCCGCTCGACCGGGTCGGCCTCGGCGGCGCATCCGGCGAGCACCACGGCCGCGACCGTGCCCGCGACGACGATGGCGCCCAGCCGCGCCGACACCCTGGTGCGAAGCGTCTCCACGTCGCGCCTCCTTCTGAACCGAAGCATGTGAGCCACATCATGGCACCGCGAACCGTCTCGACGCGTCATGCGGATCGCATGAGTTCCCTGGGTGTCGACGCGGAGGTAATCTGCGACGAGCCGGCGATCTTTCAGGAGAAGCCATGACCACGATCGACCCCGACCGCGACCTCATCCTCGACCGTGTGATCCGCGCCCCGCGCGAGGCCGTCTGGGAGGCTTGGACCACACCGAGCCTGCTCGCTCAGTGGTGGGTGCCCGCACCCACCGTCGCCCGCGTGGACCGACTCGAGGTCAGTCCCGGCGGCGCCTTCGTCACGAGCATGAGCGACGACGGCGCAGCGTTCGTCCCGCACACCGACTCCGTCTTCCTCGTCGTCGAGCCGCTCCGCCGCCTCGTCTTCACCAACGCCGTCGACAGCGGCTGGCACCCGGCGAAGCCGGAGCCCGTCGCCATGACCGCCGAGATCACCCTCGACGACCACGCGGACGGCACCGACTACCGCGTGGTGGTGCGCCACGGCGATGCCGCCGCCCGCGCGCGCCACGAGGCGCTGGGTTTCTTCGAGGGCTGGGGCGCGGTCACGGCAGCGCTCGCCGCCCTTGCCGAGGGTGGCGCGCGACCGTAGTCACGCCTCCCGCAAGAGCCCGCTGCTGCCCATCAGCCGCGTCGGCGTGAGGACGATCGTGACCCGGAGCGGGTTCACGCGGGGTTGGCGGTACCGCTCGGCGTAGAGGGCGACCGCGAGCGCGACTTCGTCGGGGTCATCATGGACGGTCGCGGTGCCCTGGAACGAGAGCCAGCGCGCGCCGTCCACCTGGCTGATCGTGGCGGTGCCGTCGCGGCGCACGTTCCGGACCTTCTGCGAGTCGCGCGATGTGATGATCCGCAGCAGCCCGTCGTGGAGAGTGAAGCCGACCGCGACCGCGTGGATGCCGCCCCACGGCGCCAGCGTCGAGAGGGTGCCGATGTGCCGTTCTCGCACGAACTCGATGCCCGCCTCCGACAGTTCCCGCACCCTCCCACGCTACCGGCCGGATGCGCCCGCACGCGCCGGGGCTCCCGATCGCGGCGCGGAGAATCTACAGTTCGATGAGGGACGCGCACGGCGCCTCCAGTCCCCGGAGGAGGCAGCAGAGATGGTGACCAGCATCCCGCTCTCGAGCGGAACACGGATGCCGCAGCTCGGCCTGGGCGTGTACCTCGTCACGGACGTGGCCGTGTGCGAGGCGAGCGTGAAGTCCGCTCTCGAGTCGGGGTACCGGCTCATCGACACCGCGGCCATCTACCGCAACGAGCGGGCGGTGGGACGCGGCATCCGTTCGTCCGGAGTCCCGCGCGAGGAGATCTTCCTCACGACGAAGCTGTGGCCCTCGGACTACGGGTACGACAAGGCGCGCGCCGCGATCGGCGGCGCGCTCGAACGGCTCGACTGCGGACCCCTCGACCTGCTGCTCCTGCACCAGCCCGTCGGCGACGTGAAGGGCGCATGGCGGGCGATGGAGGACGCGGTCGACCAAGGCGTCGTGCGCGCCATCGGGGTGAGCAACTTCGCGGTGTCCGACCTGGAGCGCCTGCTTCCGGCGGCGCGGATCCCACCCGCGGTGGACCAGGTGGAGCTTCACCCGCACTGGCAGCAGCCGGACCTGCTCCCCTACCTGGCCCAGCACGCGATCGTCCCCGAGGCGTGGTACCCGCTCGGTCACGGATCGACGAAGCTCCTCGCGGAACCCTCGGTCGTGGGGGCTGCCGCCGCGCACGGCAAGTCGGCGGTCCAGGTCATCCTGCGCTGGCACGTGCAGCGCGGGTTCGTGGCCATCCCGAAATCGACCAACCCCGCGCACATCGCGGCGAACATCGACGTGTTCGACTTCGAGCTGAGTCCCGCCGAGATGGCCGGCATCGACGCGCTCGGCAAGGACCGCCCGATGTTCCGCCTCCCCCGCTGGATGATGGCGGCGACCATGCCCCTCGCCCGCCCGCGGCCGCTCGCGTAGCCGCGCGCCGATGGCGCGGTGAGGAAACCGTGCTCCTGAGCCGGCTCAGGAGGTGCGGGTGCCCACGATGGTCGACGGCGGGAACGGTCCCGCCTGGGCCGTGCCCGTGAGCCGGTCGCCGATGACGTGCAGCGTGACGGCGAGCGACATCGGCAGCGGGGCGACGAGGTCGAGCGTGAACTCGGCCGTGTCGCCCGAGGCCGTGCCGCCTCGGATCGCGATCGGGCCGGTGGGGCCGATCGCGGTGCCCGAGAGAGAGGTTCCGACTGTCGTCAGCGTGACGTCGAAGTGGTGGGATCCCGCCAGCGTCGCGACCTCGATCGCCCACTTGCCGTCGATAGCTGCCACGCCGACCTCACCTTCGTCCTGACGGCCACGCGACCGTCGAGGCCATTCTGCTCGGCTCGGGGGCATTCGCGCGACCGCCGCCACCGATGCCCCGGGTCCTCTCTTGTAGGGGTGACCCTCGGACCGGCCGCGCCGGGTGCTCAGCGAGTGGGCATCCAGACGCGCATGGCTCCGGGGGCGCGGTTCGCCCACCGGAAGTACGGGATGGCGCGGACGGGGCCGAGGTCCGCGGCGGCGGGGCCGGCGAGGTCGGACGAGTACAGCCCAGCCGTCGACCGGAGCACCCGGCCGCCCGGGATCTCGAGCGTCGTCGCACGCAGGTGGTCATCGACACCGGCTTCGACCGCGACTGGCGCCTCGGGGATGACGACATCTTCGAGGCGTGTGCCCTCCGGAAGGTCCGCCTGCTCGAGGCAGTAGTACACCGGGCCACGCCGCAGCGCGACGGTCCCGCGCGCTCCGTCGACCCACGGGTGCGCCCTCTCGAAGACCGGCTCGACCGGGATCACGATCTCCACGGAGCGGGCTCCGGCGGGAACCTCGGCATACCCAGGCCGCACGCCGTGAGCCGCCGCGCCGTCGACGGACAGCGTCGCGCCGACGGCCCAGCCCGGAATGCGGAACTGGGTGATGCGGGTGGTGGGCGCGGAGAACGAGATCCTCACGTGCGAGCTCCAGGGGAAGTCGGTGTCGACCGTGGCGGTGACGCCGGTCTCGATGTCGTACTCCCCTGCCGCGTAGAGGTGGAACTGCGTCGCATCGTCGGTCTCGGTGACGAGGTACGCGTTCAGCGACGACAGCAGCCGCGCCAGGTTGGGCGGGCAGCAGGCGCAGAAGTACCAGTCCAGGCGGGCGGAGGGCGCATCCTCCTCGTGGGTGTGCCCGCTGCGCAGCTGCAGCGGGTTCGAATAGAAATAGGCCTTGCCGTCGAGCGACGTCGACACCGCGATCGCGTTATAGAGACCCCGTTCGATCTCATCGGCGTACCGGCCGTCGGCGTCGAGCAGCAGCATCCGCCAGTTCCACTGCAGGTTGGCGATCGCGGCGCAGGTCTCCGAATAGGCGCGGTCCGCGGGCAGCTCATATGGATCCCCGAAGGACTCTCCGCGGTGACGGGATCCGAGGCCGCCGGTGACGTACTGCTTCTCCTGGTGCACGCTGTCCCACAGGCTCATCAGGGCGTCTGCGTACCCGGAGTCCGGGTCGTCGAGCTCGAGGTCGGCGACGCCCGCGAGCAGGTAGAGCTGGCGCACCGCGTGGCCGGTCGCCTCGCGCGCCTGGCGGACGGGCGTGTAGTCCTGGTAGTACGCACCGCCGAACTGCCCCTCGCCGATGCTGCGATACCCGCGCAGCTCGACCATCCGGCGAGACAGTTCGCGGTGGCGTCCGTCTCCGGTCAGGCGAGAGAGCTCGACGAGCGCCGTCTCGATCTCGGGGTGCCCGTCGATATCGTCGCGCCCGCCCTCCCCGAAAGTCTGGTGCACGAGTTCGACGTAGCCCAGGGCGATGTCGAGGAGCTCGGTGCGCCCGGCATATGCCCACGGGATCGCCGCTTGGATCAGATGGCCGAGCTTGTACATCTCGTGGCCCTGCGCCAGGTCCGTGAACCGTTCGCCGGCCCGCGGCCCCTGGTAGTAGCTGTCGAGGTATCCGTCCTGTTCCTGCACCGCCTCAAGCAGGCGCACCGACTCGTCGACGAAGGACAGGAAGACGGTGACGTTGCCGCGGACGGCCTCCCAGCCGATCGCCTCGAGGGTCTTGTAGAGATCGGAATCCGCGAACAGCGGTCCCCGGAACTCCGCGTCACTCTCCCCCACGAGACGGCGGAGGTTGTCGATCACGCCGGTGGACTCCAGCCGCTCGATGCAGTGCGGGATCGTCTCTTCACGGTTGACTCGCTGCCAGTCGCCCAGGAAACCGCGGCCGAGCCGCACGCGGCGGACGTCGAACGGGCGGCGAGCCGTTGCACGCGTCGGGACGGACGGAGCAGCGAGAGTGGCGGTAAGGCTGGCCATGATTCTCCTCATCGAGCGGTGCCTGGTAGTACACCGGTGCACAAGCGGAACGAGATTGATAGTACACCGGTGTACGAAATGTGCAAGCGACAATCTCTGCGCACCGCGGAGGGGGTCTAGACCGAGTCGCGGCGCACGACGCGGTGCACGGCGACGAGCACCTCTGGTTCGAGGTCCGCCGTGCCGAGCCGCTCCGCGAGTCGAGCGACCGCGCTCTCGGCGATCCAGTCGCGGCCGGAATCGAGGGTCGTCAACGGCGGGTAGGCCAGGGCTGCTTCCTGGACGTCGTCGAAGCCGACGACCGAGACGTCGTCGGGGATGCGCAGACCCCGGCGCTGCAGTTCGTTCAGTGCTCCCAGAGCGAGCGAGTCGTTGAACCCGAACACCGCGTCGAACGCGATCCCCCGCTCGATGACGTCGGCGATGGCGTCGGCGCCCGACCGGCGATTCCAGGGGATCGGGCCGACGAGGAGGTCGTCGTCCTGAACGATCCCGGCTTCGGCGAGCGCCCTCGCGTAGCCGGCATAGCGCAACGCCGCCGCTGTCGGGAGATCCGACCGCTCCATGCCCAGCGCCACGATCCGGCGTCGCCCGTTCTCCAGGAGGAGGCGGGTCATCTCGTAGGCGCCGTCGACGTTGGAGACGGTGACGAAATCGAATCTGCCGCCGTGAACGCGATCGCCGATCAGCACCATCGGGACGTCCAGGGTGGATGACGCGATGTCGCCGGCATCGAGCGCGATCGGATGGAACAGGAGCCCGTCGAAGAAACGCCCGTTCTCGCCGCGGAGGATCGCGAGTTCCCTGTCGTGATCGCCGTCCGTGACCTCGACCACCACATTCAGCCCGCGTCGCTGCGCCGCGGACACGACCGCCTGCGCCAGCTCGGCGAAGTAGGGGTGCGCGATCTCGGGAATGGCGAGCGCGATCGTCCCGGTGCGTCCCGAGCTCAGGTTCCGCGCCGAGATGTTCAGCTTGTAGTTGAGCTCGCCGACGGCCGCCTCGATCCGCGCCCGGGTCTCGGGTCGGATGTACGGATACCCGTTGAAGTAGTTGGAGATGGTCTTCTTCGAGACTCCGGCCAGACGGGCGACATCCGCCATCGTGGGTGCACCCATCCGAACCTCCTGCCGTTGCGCACTCATTCATAGCATCCGCGCTCCGGAGGACGGCCCACCCGCTGCGACGGCGGCGCACGACACGACGGCACGGCCTCAGTGCGTCGCGACGTGCTCGATCGCCTTGTCCGGCGAGTAGATGTCCAGGATGTTCCAGTGACCGGTGGTCGGCGTCGGCACGTTGACCATCGACACGTCGATCACGACGGGTCCGCCGAGGGCGATCGCGCGTTCGAGCGCCGGGCGGAACTCCGCCGCGGACTCCACCTTGATGCCGGTGATCCCGTACGCCCGCGCGATCGCGGCGAAGTCGGTGTACATCGGGTCCTCGGCGCTGCCGAACACCGTCCCGTAGGTGGTGTCGAAGGCGGCCTTCTCGAGGCCCGCGATCGTGCCGAAGGCGTTGTTGTTCATCACCACCCACACCACGGCGACGTTCTCCTCGCGGGCGGTGGTGAGCACGGCCGGATTCTGACCGAATCCGCCGTCCCCCACCAGGGAGACGACGACGCGGTCCGGGCGGGCGATCTTCGCTCCGACCGCTGCTGGGGCCCCGAAGCCCATCGTGGCGAAGCCGCCCGGCGTGAGGAACGTACCCGGCGTGAGGATGTCGAACTGCTGCCCCACGCCGTTCTTGTTCCAGCCCACGTCGGTCGTGATGATCGCGTCGTCCGGCAGGACGTCGCGCGTCTCGGAGAGGATGCGCTCCGGTCGCATGGGCCAGGCATCGGAAGCCTGAGCCGGGGCGTTCTCGCGCTTCACCGCAGACCTGCTCTCGGCGATCTTCGCGCGAAGTCCATCCCGTCGCACCCCGGTCGGCGCGAGTCGGCGTGCGACCCGGACCAGCACGGCGAGCGCCGACTTGAGGTCTGCGAGCGCGCCGACCTCGAGCGGATAGTTGCGCCCCAGCTCGGCGGGATCGATGTCGATCTGCATGAGCCGCGTGGCAGGGATGTCGAAGGTGTACTCCGCGTACCACGAGCTCGAGTCGGCCTCCGCGAACCGCGTCCCGAGCGCGAGGATCCAGTCGGCCGTGCGGGTCGTCTCATTGGTGAACGCCGTCCCCCAGAATCCCGTCATGCCCAGGACGAGAGGGTTGTCGTCCGGCACCGCCCCCTTGCCCATCAGGCTGTGCGCGATCGGGAGCGAGAGAAGCTCGGCGAACTCGGCGAGCTCGGCCGAGGCATCCGCCGCGATGATCCCGCCGCCCACGTACAGCACCGGCCGCTCGGCATCGAGCAGGTTGCGCACGATCCGCTCGGCCGCGGCCTCATCGAGGCTGGGCTTCGCGAGCGCGCGGGTGCTGCCGACCACCTTGTCGAACGACGCGAGGTCGACCTCCGCCGAGAAGACGTCCATGGGCACGTCCACGAGCACGGGACCCGGGCGCCCGCTCTCGGCCAGGGTGAAGGCCTTGTCGAGCACCTCCGCGATCAGGTGGGGCTGGTCGACGCGCCACGCGCGCTTCACGAACGGCCGGTAGATCTCGTACTGCGCGGCGTCGGCGTGGAGGTTGATCTCCTGGTGGGGATGCTTCCCGAAGTAATGGGTGGGCACGTCGCCGGCGATGACCACGAGGGGGATGGAATCGAGGGCCGCGTTCGCGACCCCGGTCGCCGCGTTCGTCAGACCGGGGCCGAGATGGGTCAGCACCACACCCGCACGCTTGGTCACCCGCGCGTAGCCGTCCGCGGCGTGCGCGGCGATCTGCTCGTGCCGGACGTTCACGAAGGAGATGCGGTCGCTCTTCTCGAGCGCCGCGAGCAGGGCGATGTTCGTGTGACCGCACAGCCCGAAGACATGCTCGACATCACGGGCCTCCAGGTACCTGACGATCTGGTTCGAGACCAGGTCCTTCATGACGTTCTCCTTCTTGCGTCGCCGTTGACGGGGACCGATCGGCGCGCCGGTCCCGTGTACGTGTATCCGATCGATGGGGGCACCGGCCCCTTGATGCGTCCGCCCTGGGCCATCTGCTCGACGGCGTGGGCGAGGATCCCGACCGACCGGGAGAGGATGAAGACGCCGCGCCCGAGTTCGGGGGTGAAGCCGAGCTCGCAGTAGATGACAGCCGTGACACCGTCCACGTTCATGGGGATCCGCCGCGGCCTGCCGTCGCTGATCGCGTCCTCGACTGCGCGCCCGATCGCGGCGAACCGGCCGGCGACCACTCCGTCCGCTGCCGCCGCGTCGACCAGCGACAGCAGCCGCGGCGTGCGCGGGTCCAGCGGATGGAATCGATGGCCGAAGCCCGGAACATACGTCATCCCCGCATCGCGGTGGCGACGCAGCACGGCCCGCACGGCCTGATCGACCCCGCCCGCAGCCTCGGTCTCGGCATCGATCTCGAGGTACAGCTCCATGCACTGCTGGCCCGGCCCGCCGTGGATGTCGTCCAGCACGTTGATGGCAGAGGCCATCGCACCGTTCACGTGGGCGCCGCAGGTCGTCGCCATGCGGGCGATCGCGATCGAGGGCGCCTGCGGGCCGTGGTCGACGGACGCGACCAGGGCCGACTCGAGCAACGCCGTCTCGGCCGGCGAGGGCAGTTCCCCACGCAGCATGAGCCAGATGGTGTCGACGAAGCCGACTCCGCCGATGAGCTCCTGGATCGGGTACCCGCGCAGCGCGATCTCTCCAGGATGGATGTCGATGATGTCGGTCTGCCACCACCGCCGCGCGTCATCGAGCACCTCCTCCGAGCCCTGTTCCGGCCCGCGAGAGGGCGCGGTCATGACGCGACCTCCGCCGCGTGCGGCGACTCGAGCGCGGCATCGTAGAAGTCGCCGAACAGCTCCTCGTCGGACGGGCGGTCCTCGGGGATGGTGCGAGAGACCCACGTCGTGTTCAGGTAGTGGCGCAGCGAGACGTTCTCGGAGGTGATGTTGCCTCCCCACGTGCCGCAGCCCATCGACGAGGTCATGGGCATGCCGTTCGTGAACGCGCCGGCGTTGGCCTTCGAGTTCGGCTGGCGCACCATGATCCGCGACACCGGCATGTGCCGCGCGAAGTAGTCGATGTGCGCGTCGTCGGTCGAGGCGATGCCGCAGGAGTGACCCTTCCCGCCGATCTCGTAGAGCCGCCGGGCCTCCTCGACGCCGTCCTCGAAGCCGCCCTCGTAGGCGTGCACCGCCATGAGCGTGGTGAGCTTCTCCTTGCAGAACTGCCTGTCTTCGGCGATCCCGTCCCCTTCCACGAGGATGAACCGGCTCTCCGCGGGGATCTCGAACCCGGCGGCTCGCGCGAGCTCCTGCGGCGAGATCGCGACGGTGTCGGGGAGCCGGTGCCCCTCGTCGTCCCACATCACCGTCCCCAGAGCCGCTCGCTGGTCCGATGTGGCGAGGTACCCGCCCTCGGCCTGCAGAGCCGCGAGCATGTCGTGGTACCTCGACGCGGGGACGAGGACGTTCCCGTCCGCCGAGCAGCCCGAGCCGAAGTCGGAGGTCTTCGAGAGCATGCAGTTGCGAGCCGTCTCCTGCAGGTCCGCGGTCTCGTCGACGAACTCCGTCGCGTTGCCGGCCCCGACGCCGTACGCCGGCGTGCCGGAGCTGTACGCCGCTCGCACCAGCCCCTGGCCACCGGTCGCGATGACGAGGTCGGCGCGGCGCATGATCTCCTGGGATGCGGCGAGGCTGGGCAGCGTGATGCACTGCAGGATGTCGGCCGGAGCACCCTCCGCCTCCAGCGCTTCGCGCATGAGCCGGACGGTCTCGAAGGTCGTGTGCCTCGACCGTGGATGGGGGGAGAACACCACGACGTCGCGCGCCTTGATGGCGTAGATCGCGTTGCCGGCGGGCGTCAGATCGGGGTTGGTCGTCGGGACCACGCAGCCGATCACGCCGACCGGCTTGCCGTACTTGACGAGTCCCCTCTCGGGGTCCTCCTCGATGACACCGACGGACGGGCTGCGCAGGGCGTCGCGGAGCACGCCGCGGATCTTCATCCGCTTGTTCATGCGGCTGTCGAAGTCGCCCAGTCCCGACTCCTCGATCCCCATCCCCACCAGCCGGTGGAACGAGGTCCGGTTCGCGACCGCCCAGGCGACGGCCTGGATCAGACGATCGACCTTGGCCTGATCGTAGGTCTCGATGATCGCCAGCGCGGCCTTCGCGCGGGCGAACACCTCATCGAGCTCCTGCTCCTGCTCGAGCGAGAGGGACTTGCTTGTTGAAGCAGCCATGACAACTCCGTCCATGGGCATCTGATGCCGACCGCCGAATGCTATTCAGACGCCGACGCGGCCGACAAAGGGTGTCCCACTGGGCAGAAAGCGCGGGGTCAGCCCACCGTTTCGGGCCTCTTCGGGGAGGAGTTGTACCACTCGATGGGTCGCGCGGTTGCCGCATCCCGCCCTCGCGGTTAGCGTCCCGAGCGCCGGCCGGTGCGGCCGATCCCCAGATCGAGAGGACCGGACGGCATTCCCCAGAGTGGCGCCGGGCGGGCGCAGTCCCACCCGGCGTCAGATCGAAGACGATCAAGGAGCAAGGGATGCGCAAACGACTGACCACAAGGTGGGGAGCCGCGGGAATCGGCGCGCTGGCGATAGTGCTCGCCATCGCGGCCTCACCCGCGTACGGGCAGCTGAGGCCGGCAGAACCGGTCCCGCCCGCGGGGCTCACAGGCCTCGAACCGACCGGAGCCGACATGCCGACCGTGGGAGGCAATCTCGGCAATCAGCACTACTCGGGCCTCACCCAGATCACGAAGCAGAACCTCAAGGACCTCGCGCCGACGTGGCGCACGCACGTGTCGGCGGTGGCACCGGCTTCGGGCAACACCGGGCAGCAGACGACGCCGATCGTGGTCGGCGGCGTGATCTACCTCGACACGCCCAGCGGTGGCGTGATCGCGGTCGACGGTGTGACAGGAGACGCCATCTGGAAGTGGGAGAACCGCGTCTACGGGCTGTCGGGCACCCGCCGCGGCGTGTCCGCCGGCGACGGCAAGATCTTCACGCTCGCCGGCGGCAACCGCGTCGTCGCGCTCGACCAGGCCACGGGCGCCGAGGTCTGGGCGGTGCAGCCCACCGGACCCGGCGGCGAGGACCTCGGGCGTGTCGGCAAGGTCGCGACCGTGTACTACGACGGAATCGTGTACGCGCACGCGGCGGACGGCGATCGGGGCGCGGTCGTGGCGCTCGATGCGAGCGACGGGTCGTATCTGTGGCACTTCTTCGGAGGCCCCCAGCGCGGCGAGCAGTTCACGGGCGTCGACGGCGTCACGTTCGACGCCTCGGAGACCTGGGGTCCGGTCCTCCCGGACGGAACGGACTGCTCCGAGGAGGGCGGTGCCACGTCCTGGATGCAGGGCGCCGTCGACCCCGAGCTGAACACGTACTACATGACGTTCGGCAACGCGCGCAGCTGCAACTCGTCGCAGGACGGCTCGCAGCGCCCGGGCGACAACCTGTTCTCGAGCACGATGGTCGCCGTGGACGCGTCCACGGGTGCGTACAAGTGGCACTACCAGTCGATCCACCATGACGTGTGGGACATGGACAACGTCCACCCGCCGACCCTGGCCGACATCCGCGTCGCCGGCGAGGAGCGGAAGGTCGTCTTCTACGGCAGCAAGTCCGGTCACCAGTTCGTGCTGGATCGCACCAACGGCGAGCCGGTCCTCCCGGTGACCGAGAAGGCCATGATCACGGACTCGCGCCAGGCGCACTCGCCGACGCAGCCGTTCCCCGAGACCCGGCTCCTGCCGGACTGCGTCGTGTGGGAGAAGCTCGACGCTGCGAACATCCCGGGCGACCCGTGGCGTGCGGTGCCGAACTACAACGGCTACCAGCCGGACGCAGAGGGCAACCTCGTCTTCAACCCCGACAGCTATGTCGCGGTCGACGAGCCGTTCCTCACGTACCCGGAGGGGTACCCGGCCGACCATCGCCTCGGCTGCATGTACGACCCGCAGTGGGACGCGCCGATCCTGTCGACCACCAGCCAGAACGGCGGCGCCGACTGGTCGAACCACTCGTACAGCCAGAGCACCAACCTCGTCTACTACCCGTACGGGACCAACCCCGTCGCGCACTACAACGGCGCCTCCGCCAACGGCCTGCGCGCCATCGGGCAGTACCAGACGGGCGGCATCCTGGCCTACGACGCGTCCACTGGGAAGGTCGCGTGGACCAACCACCTCGGAACGGACATGTCGCACGGGCAGGGACCGCTGACCACGGCATCCGATCTGCTGTTCGTCGGCCAGATCGACGGCAGGGTGCTGGCGATGGACGCCGTCAGCGGTGACGTGCTGTGGGACTTCCAGACCGGCTCGGGCATCGCGGCGGCGCCGGTCACCTACGAGGTGGACGGCGAGCAGTACGTGGCCGTGTTCGCCGCGGGTTCGACGAACCCGTACGGCGGCTCGGTGACGCAGGGCGACTCGCTCTGGGCCTTCAAGCTCGGCGGCACGTACACGACGGACTCCGGGAGCCAGGAGGGGCCGGACACCGCGCCCCTGACGATCCGCCGCCCGGTGGGCGGAGCAGCCGTCGAGGGCTCGACGGTCGGCAACACCGTGCTCCTCGCACGCACCAGCCGCACCGCCGACACCGCGGCGGCACGCGACAGCGTGGCGACGAACGGCATGCAGCCGACGCATCTGCGCGTGCCGGTCGGCACCACGGTGACCTTCCGCAATCCGGGGGCCGAGACGTTCCCGAACTTCCCCAACGCGAAGCCGCACTGCGCGACGCAGTTCTTCGAGGGCGAGTTCAACGTCAGGCTGCAGCCGGGGGAGACATACCAGCACACGTTCGATCGTGCGGGTGAGTACTTCTTCAACGACTGCACGGATCCGCGGCCCACCGGCAAGATCGAGGTGTACCTCACGCCCCAGGATCAGCCCGGCGCACTGAAGTTCACGCCGAGCACGCTGAACCTCGGGTCGGGGACGGGGCTGTTCACCGGCGTGAACGGCAAGGTCTCCGCGCACTTCGAGCTTCCGGCCGGCTACACGTATGACAGCGGTGCGGTGCTCGTGACGCCGCTGTCGTCGACGCCGGTCGAGGCGTCCAAGGTCACCGCGAACAAGAACCGGATCATCCTCCAGTTCGACGCCGCGGCCGTGGACAACAACGTGCCGGCCGGGGAGGTGAGTCTCACCGTGCGGGCGAACGTCCTGAACGCCGCAGGGGTCCAGGAGCAGCTGTCCTCCACGGCCACCGTGACCGTCACGAAGTAGTCGTTCCCGCCACCGATCGATCCGCCTCCGTCGTTCGCGACGGGGGCGGATCGTCGTGTGCGGAGCCGGTGTCCCATTCGACGAAACTCGGCTTTGCACGCGCCATCGCGGCGGCCAGAGTCGCAGGGGCAGCGATGCGCGTGCGCACGCTCCCCGGCATCGACAGAGAGGTTGGCAATGCACCCTGACACCGCGGCGGTGACGCCATGACCGACAAGGAACCCGGCGCCGAGCCCGACGAGGGCTCCGGCACCGAGCCCGAGAAGGCGGCGGGCGACGCCCGCGACGCGGCGCCCGGGGATTCCATCTACCCGGCGACGAACACCTTCTACACGACGCCCAAGCTCAACCAGGGCGTGCCGGCAGACCCGATGTTCATCCGCGTGCTCTCGGCGATCGAGATCACGATCGGGGTCACGCTGTTCGCGTGCATCGTGTTCGGCGTGATGTACCAGGTGCTCGGCCGGTACTTCCCCGCGATCAGCTGGGTCGGCGCGGGCGAGCTCGCGCTCCTGTCGATGATCGCGCTGACCTTCATCACCACCGGCTACCTCGTGGGCCGCAACGGCCACATCGTGCTCGAGATCTTCGACGAGATGCTCGCCGGGACCCGGCTCTTCGTCGCCCTGCGCGTCATCTCCGCCGTCATCATGGTCGTCACGAGCCTCGCGCTGGCCTACGAGGCATGGGTGAAGATCGACACCGAATGGGGCCGGCTGAGCGCGGCCATGCACATGCCCCTCGGCGTGCTCTACATCTTCGCCCTCGTCGGCTTCCTGTCGGCCGCCATCCACTCGTCGTTCAAGATCCCCTACGCGAACCGTCCCGAGCGAAAGCTCGACATCGGCGAGATGGAGGGCTGACCGGTGGACCTCTGGCTCTACATCCTGCTGTTCGTCGTCTTCCTGCTGCTGCGGGTGCCCGTCGCCTTCGCGATGATCGCCTCGAGCATGCTGTACTTCTACAGCCACGGCCTGTCGGCCGGCTACGCGATCTCGTCGATCGTCAACGGCATCAACAGCTTCCCGCTGCTGGCCGTCCCGCTCTTCATCTTCGTCGGCACGATCGCGAACAACCTCGGGATCGCCACGCGTCTGTACGACCTGGCGCGCGCGCTGCTGCCGCGTCTTCCCGGCAACCTGGCCTACGTCAACCTGGGCACGGCCATCGGCTTCTCGTGGATCAGCGGCTCCGCCCTCGCCGACGCCGCATCGACGAGCAAGGTGCAGATCCCGCAGATGCTGAAGGCCGGCTACCCCTACGGCTTCTCGGCCGGCCTCACGGCGTCGGGGTCGCTCATGAGCACCGTCATGCCGCCGAGCATCCCGGCGGTCCTCTTCGCGGCGACCGCCTCGATCTCGACCGGTGCGCTGTTCGCGGGCTCGATCATCCCCGCCATGCTCATGGCGATCGGCCTCGCCGCGTACATCTTCTTCTGGGTGCGCCGGCACCCGGACGTCGCCTCCAGCCGTCGCTTCGACGGCGGCATGTTCGGCAAGGCCGCCGTGCGCGTCATCGGCCCGGCGATGCTGCCCGTGATCATCCTCGGCGGCATCTTCAGCGGGCTGTTCACGGCGACGGAGAGCGCGGGCATCGCGGCGGTGTACATGCTCATCCTGGGCGCGATCTACCGCACGCTCACCTGGAAGGTGTTCTGGAAGTCGGCCAAGGAGACGGTCGTCATCGCGGGCGGGATCCTCCTGATCCTCGGCGCGTCCAACCTCATGGGCCAGGTGCTCGCACGGGAGCAGGTCTCGCGCGCGCTGGGCGAATGGCTGACCGGCCTCACCGACAACCCGCTGATCTTCCTGCTCATGCTCAACGTGCTGCTGATCCTGCTGGGCATCCCGCTCGAGGCACCGCCGGTGATCCTCGTGCTCGTCCCGATCCTCATGCCGATCGTCGCGCAGTTCGGCATCGACCCGGTCCAGCTCGGCGTCATCATGATCCTCAACCTGATGATCGGGTCGCTGACGCCACCGGTCGGCGCGGTCCTGTTCGTGGTCGGGTCGATCACGCGCAGACCCATGGGAGAGCTCTTCCGCGGGATCCTGCCGTTCCTCATCCCGCTCGGAACCGTCCTGCTGCTCCTGACGATCTTCCCGGTCATCGTCACGTTCCTGCCGACGCTCCTCGGCCTGCTCTAGCCCCCCGGATCCGATGTCCCCGCGGCGCAGGTCGCGGGGACATCGGAGACATGGGAACCGCCTGAAAGGAGGCATCCGTGATGAGGAAGCTCTTCGTGCTCAACGGGTCGAATCTCAACATGCTGGGTGTCCGCGAGCCCGAGCTCTACGGATACGCGACGCTCGACGACGTGCGGACGGACTGCGAGCGGGTCGCGGGCGAGCTCGGCTTCGAGCTGTTCTTCGCGCAGTCCAACGCCGAGCACGAGCTGGTGGAGTGGGTGCACGACGCCTTCCGCCAGGGCGCGGCGGTGGTCATCAATCCCGCGGGCTTCAGCTTCGGATCGATGCCGCTGCTGGACGCGCTGCACATGCTGTCGACGCCCGTCGTCGAAGTGCACATCACCAACATCCACGCTCGCGACGCCGACCACCGCCACTCGATCGTCTCCAAGGTCGCGCGCGTCGTGATCGCCGGGGCGGGCACGTACGGCTACGAGCTCGCCATCCGCGCCGCAGACCGCCTCACCGCCGGGGAGTAGGCACCGGCGCCTTCGTACACGCCGGGGCGCAGCATCCATGATCCGTGGAGTGGATGCTGCGCCCCGGCGCGTGCCGTCATCCGCGGGCGATCGCGTCGGCGGCCTCGACGCCGAACACCAGGGCCTTCGTGAGGGCGGTTCCGGTCATGTACGAGGCGCCGTGGAAGCCGCCGACGACCTCCCCTGCAGCGGAGAGCCCCTCGATCGCGCTGCCGTCGACTCGTCGGACGGAGGCGTCCGGCGCGACGCGGAGGCCGCCGAACGTGGAGGTCATCGCGGTGACGGCGGGGTACGCGTAGTAGGGGCCCGCGTCCACCGGGCGCAGCGCCCCGACCCCGTTCACGAGCCCGGTGCGGCCGAACGGGTCCGTCCGCCGGCCGACCACCGCGTCGTTGTAGCGATCGATCGTCCGCTCGAGCGCCCCGCCGGGCAGGCCGAGGTCCTGCGCCAGCGCCCGGATCGTCGGCGCGCTGTGCAGATGGCCGAGCTCCTCGATGCGGTCCATGTCCGACAGCGGAACACCGGGCCGCGACTGTGCCCGGACGCGCGCGTCGAAGATCTGGAAGGCGATCCGGCCCGGCTGGCCGAGCACCGCCGACCCCAGTACCTTGTACGACTCCGATTCGTCGGCGAAGCGCTCCCCGCGCGCATTCACGAGGATCCCGCCGAGGTAGTTCGCGGTCAGCAGCTCGTGCTCGTCGTCGCTCGCGTCGGCGTGCTGGCCATACGTGCCGGACACGTGGCCGATGTCGGCGAGTCCGGCGCCCAGCATCCACGCCATCCGGAGTCCGTCGCCGGTGTTGCCGACCCCGCCGTACTGCATGGCGGCGGCCTGATCCGGGACGAAGAGCCGCAGGAGCTCACGAGAACGCGAGAAGCCGCCGGTGGCGAGCACGACTCCCGCGTCCGCGGCGAACACAGCATCGGCGGAGCGGACGCCGGACACCCGGCCTCGTTCCGTGACCAGGCCGTCGACAGGGTGGCCCCGCAGGAGGACCGCGCCCGCGGCGACGGCTTCGCGCTCGAGCTGCGCCAGCAGGTCGCGGATGCGGATGAGGTGGGCGCGGGCGACGGTCATGCCGGCGCTGACCTTGAGTTCGTCGGTCCAGGCATCAGCCCGGTCGATCGCTTCGATCGCGTGCGTCTGGCGGGCGACGAGAGCCCGCAGGAGCTCCTCGTCCGCGTCGCCGCCGCCGGTGTCGATCATGTCGGCGAGGAAGACGTCGTCGGAATCCTCGACGCCCGCGCGCCGCTGGACCGGCGTGCCCGACAGCGCGAACCACCCGCCGCTCATGGCGGAGCTGCCTCCGAGGCGATCGCGCTTCTCCAGGAGGGCGACGCTCAGGCCGGCCGTCGCGAGACGGCGCGCGGCAGCCAGGCCCGCGAGGCCTCCGCCGGCGACGACGGCATCGAATCGGTGCGACGCAGCGCTCATCGCGTGCTCCCCAGCTCGGCGGGACGGGTCATGACTCCCCCTGTGCTCGCGCGTCGGCTCGGAACCGGGCGACGTCCACCGTGCGCCCGGAGCGGGCGGCGAGGCCGGCGGCCTCCACCAGCGCGAGGGTCCGCGATGCGTCCTCGGCCGACACGAGCGGCTGTGCCGTGCCCCGTGCGACGTCGAGGAAGTGGTCGAGCTGCGCGGGGAACGATCCGCGGGGCACGACCGGGAGGTACGTGCGCGACAGCGGCGAGTGCCAGTCCGCCGGGATCGAGGGATCGTAGGAGTACCTCGCGAGGTTCGGTACGGACAGCGCGGCCCGCGAGCCGACGATCCGGTACGCGACTCCGTCGGGGAGGAACGGGAACGCGGGGGTCTCCTCCGTCACCTGGTCCCAGCCCCAGGGCGACACCCCGGCGTCCGACGCCAGGAAGCTCCCGATCACGCCGCTCTCGAAGCGGAGGCTGAGGGAGACGGTGTCCTCGACCGCCAGGCCGCGGGCGTGAGAGCTGTACATCGCCTGGATCTCGGCCACCTCGCCGCACAGATGGCGGAGGAGGTCGAGATCGTGCACGACGTTGATCAGGGTGACGCCCGCGCCGGGCGCGCTGTGCCAGGGCAGATCGGTGAAGTACCGGTCCTCCTTGCGCGCCGACCACATCCCGCTCACGGCGACGACCGCGCCGAGCTCGCCGTCGCGGATCGCCGCCCGCGCACGCGCCACCGCGGGATGATGCCGCCGGTGGTGACCGACGAGGAGACGCCCGCCGAGGAGCTCCACCGCATCGACGAGCCGCAGGGACTGGGCGTAGTCGACCGCGACCGGCTTCTCGAGGAGCACCGCGACGCCCGCCTCGAGGCATTCGACGGCCGTGTCGACGTGCAGCGCGTTCGGGTTGGCGATGACGACCGCGTCCGGGCGCGCGTCGGCGAGCATCTCGGCGGCGGAGGCGAAGACCGGGTGCCCGACATCGGCGGCGACGAGAGCCGGGTCGGCGATCGCCACCAGTTCGGCGCCGGGCGCTGCGTCGATGAAGTCGATGTGCTGGCGCCCCATGAAGCCCGCACCGATGAGGCCGATGCGCACCGGCGGGCGGTCGGATGCGGTCACGGGAGCCTCCTCGGAGCTCGGTCTCGCCGATCGTCCGGCCCGAGCGTATGCGACGATGTTCCCGCTCGCGCGGGTCGTTCCATTCAGCGGCGCGGGCCATCCGGCAGGCGTCGAGGCCGCATGTTCCACTCGCCGGGACATCGCTTTGCCGCCCGTTCGAAGTCCGTAAGAGTCGGCACTGCCACCGGGCCGCAACGTGACACCGTGTCGATACCCGTCCGCACCGTGCGAGCGATGTCGAGAGGATGCTGCGCTCCGGCCACACAACGTCACGTCGGAACTTGCACGAAGACGTGCGAAGAAATCAGAGGAGAGTCCCATGAGCACAGCCCGCTCGACTCGCCGCGGCCTTCTTGCCGCGTCGGCGCTCGCAGCAACCGCTCTCGTCGCCGCCGGCTGCGCCGGTGGAGGCACCCCCGAGAGCGCGAACACCGAGAGCGCGGCAGCGAACGAACCCGTCACGCTGACCGTCGCGACCAGCCAGAACGAGGAGACGCCGAACTACTACTGCGGCGTCGAATTGCTGAAGGACCGGCTCGAGGGCGCCGACATCGGCTTCACCGTCGAGCTCTACCCCGCGAGCCAGCTCGGCCCGGATGCCGACCGGTTCCCGCTCGTCCAGGCCGGCGACATCGACATCGACCTGCAGGGCGCGTCCGCGCTCAGCTCGACGTTCGAGCCCATCGGCGTCGTCGACGCCGCCTACGCCTTCGACGACGTCGACCACGCCTTCACGTGGATCGACGAAGGCTCGGAGGACCTGTTCACCTCGTTCCACGAGGCCACCGGCGTCAACATCGTCGACGGCTGGTTCTTCGGCAACCGCACGTTCACCACCAAGGACGTCGAGGTCACGAGCCCCGACGACCTCGAGGGCGTCCCGATGCGATTCCCGAACTCGCCGCAGTTCCTCGCCAACGCCGCGGCGCTGGGCGTGACGAACCCGGTGTCGGTCGCCGTCGAGGAGGTCTACTCCGCTCTGCAGCAGGGCATCGCGGTCGGCCAGGAGAACCCGATCGTCGCGACGCACTCGTCCAGCTACGACGAGGTGCTCAACACCGCGGTGCTGAACAACCACAACGTCGGCATCCACTGGCTCCTGGTCAGCGACAAGACGTACGACAAGATGAGCGACGAGCAGGCGGCGCTGCTCGAGGAGACCATCCACGAGATCCGCCCCGAGAACCGCACGTGCGTGGAGGAGGCGACCGAGGAGATCCTCGACGAGTACCGTTCCGACGACGCGTTCACGGTGATCGAGACCGAGGACATCGACATGGATGCCTTCATCAGCAAGGCCGAGGCGTACTTCGAGGACCACTACACCGGTGAGAACCTCGAGGCGTACCAGGCCATCCGCGAGATGGCGGGCTGACCCGACAGAGCGACGACGAGGGGTGGGTGCGCTCGCGCACCCACCCCTCGTCGTTCGTCGTCACGCCACGCGGTCGGAGGACAGCCGGCGGCTGAGCGTCATCGCCGCGGCACGCACCGCGGGTGCCACGCGGTCGGGGTCGAGGTCCGCGGTCGGACCTGCCACGGAGATCGCGGCGACGGGCACGCCGCCGTGGTCGAGGATCGGGCTCGCGGCGCATGCCCGGCCGACCGCGCACTCCTCCTTCTCGGTCGCGGCGCCGAGTCGCCGGATGCCGACCAGCTCGCGCATCAGCAGCGCCGGGTCGGTGATCGTGTGAGGCGTCCGCTTCTCCAGCTCGCCGGACGTGATCCTGTTGACCTCCGCGGATGGGGAGAACGCCAGGATGGCCTTGCCGAGGGCCGTCGAGTGCGCGGGGAGACGGCCGCCGATCCTGGCGAGCGGACTCGCCGTGGGCTGACCGCGCACGATGGCGACGAACACGACGTCGGCCCCTTCGAGAACCGCCAGGTGGACGGTCTGTCCCGTGATGTCGCGCAGCTCCGACATGACCGGAACCGCGAGCCGACGCAGCGTGCGAGGCTGCTCGACCGTCTGACCGAGCTCGAAGAGCCGGATGCCCAGGTACAGCAGATCGCCGTCGCGATCGAGGAACCGCTGCGCCACGAGGTCGGCGGCGATCCTCGACACCGTGGACTTCGGCAGGTTCGCGCGCCGCGCCAGTTCGGAGACGCCGAGTCCCTCGTCCTGCTCGCCGAAGGCGTCGAACACCGCCGTCACACGATCGAGGACGCTGACGGACTCGCTCCAGCTCGCGGTGCGCATCAGCTCACGCCGCGGCCAGGCGACGGGTCACCGTGCTCCCGGCGGCGCGCACCAGCGGCGCGACCCGATCAGGGTCCATCGCACCGCTCGGCCCGGCGATCGAGATCGCCCCGAGCACCACACGATCACTGGACAGCACCGGCGTGGCGACGGCGAGGATGCCCGGATACGAGGCCTCCATGTCGGTCGCCATCACGGCGGCGCGCACGTCCGCGAGCTCCCGCCGGAAGCTGTCGGCGTCGCCTTCCGGCAGCGGCGCGCTGACCCGGCTGACGACCGCGGGGTCCGCGCAGAAGGCGAGGTACGCCTTGCCGCTGGCCGTCGTGAGTGCCGGCGATCGCATGCCGGCACGGGTCGGGAGCATCGGCAGCCGACCGGCGACGGCGGCGATGGAGACCATGTCGGTTCCCTGCTGCACCCACAGGCCCACGCGTTCGCCGGTGACGTCGCGGAGATTCCGGAGCACGGGCGCGGCAGCGGCGACGAGGCGGCGCGGCAGGCTCGCGCGGGCTCCCAGCTCGAACAGGCGCAGCCCCAGCGAGACGCCGTCCTCGGTCCGCGAGAGGTAGCGCTGCGACACGAGTTCCGCGACCAGGCGCGACACGGTGGACTTCGGCATCGCGGTCCGGATCGCGAGATCGGTGATCGTGATCGATCCACCCGACTCCTTGACCGCGTCGAGGATCGCGATGATGCGATCGAGCACGGAGACGGGCCGCGCCGGTGTGGCGGGAGTCGTGTTCCATTCGGCGAGACTCGGCATCGAGCTCCCCCTCCCAACAGGTTGAATCGTCGTCGATCATCCGTTGTGTTCGAACGTACTAGTTAGTACGGATCGAGGCAATGGTGCAACAGCAATCACGGGTGCCGGCCGGTTCCGGTCGCACGAGGAGGTGTCATGCGCACGTCGATTCCCCCGGTCATGCCGGCGAACCGCTACGTGGTCGGCCTGATCGGAGAGGGGATCCAGGAGTCGCTGACGCCCCCCATGCATGAGGCGGAGGCCCGGGCGATGGGTCTCGACTACGAGTACCGCATCTTGGACCTGATCGAGCTCGGCCGGCCCGCCACGGACGTCGGCGCGATCCTCGCCGAGGCGCGTGAGGCCGGCTTCGCCGCGATGAACATCACGCACCCGTGCAAGCAGCTCGTCCTCGACCTCGTGGACGACTTGGATACGGATGCTGCGAACCTCCGCGCCGTGAATCTCGTGGTCTTCACCGACGGGCGCCTGGTGGGCCACAACACCGACTGGATGGGCTACCGCGACGGGCTCATCGCCGGCCTGCCGGGAGCGTCGTTCGACGACGTCGTCCAGTTCGGATGCGGAGGCGCCGGTGCGGCGACCGCCTATGCGCTCCTCTCTCACGGCGCCCGGCAGCTTCTGCTGGCCGACGTCGACCCGGAGAAGGCGGATGACCTCGCGGGCCGAATGGGAGCCCTGTTCCCGGCGCAGGTCGTCTCGACGGTCGCGCCGCGCGATCTTCCCCGGGCCGTCGCGGCCGCCACGGGTGTCGTCAATGCCACTCCGCTGGGTATGGCTCACCACCCGGGGGTCGCGTTCGATCTCGAGCTGCTCCGCCCGGGTGCGTGGGTCTCGGATGTGGTCTACCGACCACTCGAGACCGAACTCCTCCGGCAGGCGGTGTACCGCGGTCATCCGGTGCTGCACGGCGGCCTGATGGCCGTCGGGCAGGCATGCGCCAGTCTCCACATCATCACGGGCAGGAAGCCCGATCGTGAGCGGATGCAGCGCCACTTCCGCATGCTCATCAGCGCCGAGGAGCAGTCAGGCCGGGGAAAGGGCGAGCGATGAGGGAATCGAGCGACGTGCGCGAGGACGCGTCCACGGCCAGGGCGCTGCGCACCAAGGAGGACATCCTCCGGGTCGCCACCGCCGAGTTCGCCGCCAACGGCTACGCAGGAGCGCGCGTCGATGAGATCGCCGCCCGCACCCGCACGACCAAGCGGATGATCTACTACTACTTCGCCTCGAAGGAGAGCCTGTACCTCGCGGTGCTGGAGCGCGTGTACGCGCAGATCCGCCAGGTCGAGCGAGGGATCCAGATCGGCGAGCTCGCCCCTGATGAGGCGCTCCGCAGGATCGCCGAGGCGACCTACGACCATCACACGACGCACCAGGCGTTCATCCAGCTGGTGAGCATCGAGAACATCCACCGGGCCGAGCATCTGAAGCAGTCCGAGACCATCCTCCGCGAGAACGCGACCGCGATCACACTGCTCGAAGAGGTCATCGAGCGAGGTGTCCGCGCGGGGGCGTTCCGCGACGACGTCGATGCGGTGGATGTCCACATGGTCATCAGCGCCTACGCCTGCTTCCACGTCGCCAACCGCCACACGTTCGCCGCGATCTTCGACCGCGACATGCTGGATCCTCACCTGCAGGACTCGCACCGGCGCCTCATCGGCGACATGATCGTCGCCACCATGACCGATCGCCCGGGCGCACCACCGCCTGTCTGAGACGGGTCAGCCGCGGACGGGCCCGAATGAGGCGAGCCGCTGCGCGACCGTCTTCGCCGCTGCGCGCACGTCAGCGGCGTACCTGCTCGCGTCGAAGTCTTCGGCACGCCCCGAGACCGAGATGGCGCCCGCGAGGCCGCTCCCCGGAACGAGCACCGCGGCCGCGATCCCGCGCACGTCGGGATCGAGCTCACGATCCTCGACAGCGGTGCCGCCCCGCCGGATGTCGGCGAGCTCGCGCTCGAGCAGCACCGGATCGGTCACCGTCTCGGTCGTCAACGCCTCGAGCTCCTCGGAGACCACCTCGTCGACCTCGGCCGGTGCCGCGTGCGCCAGTGCCGCCTTGCCCAACGCGGTGGCGTGGATCGGCACCCGCGTCCCGGTGCGCACGGCCGGCATCGCGCCTCCTCGTCCGCGCACCATCGCGATGCAGACCATGGCGCGCGCGTCGCGGATGGCGAGGTGCACGTTCTCACCGGTCCTGTTGCGCAGGTCGGTCATGACGGGCAAGGCCGCGATCCTGAGCTCGCGGGGCTGCTCGGCCAGCTGTCCCAGCTCGAACAGCCGCAGCCCGAGGTGGATGAGCCTACCGTCGCGCTCGAGGTACCGCTGGCGGACGAGCGTCGCCACCAGCCGCGACACCGTCGACTTGGGCAGCCCCGCGCGCACGGCGAGCTCGGAGATGCCCAGGCCTCTGTCGTCCTGGTCGAACGCCTCGAGGATGCACGTCATGCGGTCGAGCACGCCGAGAGCATCGTCGCCGCGTTCGGCGCGCATCCCTCAGGCCACCTGCAGCGCGAGCCGGTGCGTGAGCGCGAGCGCCGCGTGTCGCACCAGCGGAGCCATCCGATGCGGATCCATGTCGGTGACGGGGCCTGCGACGGAGATCGCCGCCACGGGGACGCGGTCCGGCGAGAGCACGGGGCTGGCGACGCCGACCACCCCCGGAAAGGTCTCGCAGAGATCGATCGCGACCGACGCCGTCCGCACCGACACGAGCTCCTTCTCGAAGGTGTTGCGCCGGCTCGAGTCGAGGCCGGTGAAGACGCTGCCGAGCACGCCCTCGTCGTCGGTGAACGCCAGCACGGCCTTGCCGAGGGCGGTGGTGACCGAGGGCACGCGGACTCCGGCGCGTGACGGCACGGGGCGGAGGCGCCCACGCACCGAGATGACGGACAGCATCTCGCGGCCCTCCTGGACGGCGACGTTCAGGTGCTCTCCCGTCGCGTTGAAGAGCTCCGCGAGCACCGGCAGCGCGGCGACGCTCAGGCGCCGCGGCGTGCTCGCTCGCGCGCCGAGCTCGAAGAGCCGGAGCCCGATCACCACGCCCTCCTCGGTGCGCGTGAGGTAGCGCTGCCTGACGAGGTCGCCGACCAGCCGCGACACGGTGGACTTGGGGATGCCGGTGGCCAGCGCGAGCTGGGTGATCGTGGTGGAGCCGTGCGACTCGCGCACGGTGTCGAGGATGGCGAGGATCCGATCGAGCACCGATACCGGCTCGTCTCTGAGGGCGGATCGCATGTGTGCAGTATCCGTGCGACCCACGCGGTGCGGCAAGCGTCCGCCCTCACACCGGGCATCTGGTTCCACCCAGTGGGACGCGCGCGCGCCGACGGCATGCGTCGGGGGCCCGGACGCGTCGATCCGACGTGTCCGGGCCCCCGCGATCAGCACCTATGAACTTCCGTCTCGGCCGATCATGCCGCGCAGAACGGCTTGATGCCCATCGCGCTCTCGAGCCCCTCCAGCACGTGCTGCTTGAAGAACTCGTCGCCGGCGAGCGGGGCATCGGTCCAGGCTGCGGCGTCGTGCCCGAGCGTCGTCAGCCACGCACGGCCGCCGTCGTAGTACTGGCACCAGCTGACCGGGTGGGACTCGCCGTGACCCGCGGGAGTCGCCTCGCTCGTCGCCTTGTCGACCTCGAGGAGGACATTGACGAAGCTCGGGTACGGCGTCAGGTTGTACCACTCGTCCTTGAATGCCCACGTGGGCGGGAGGAAGGACGTCGAGACGTCCTTGTTGTTGATCGTCTCGACCGTTCCGTCACGGTTCGGACCGTGGTTGTAGAAGTTGGCCCCACCCAGCAGGCCCTCGTAGTACTCCCACGAGTATTCGGCGCCGAAGGCGTTGTGGATGCCGACGAAGCCACCGCCGCCGCGGACATACTGCATGAGCGACGTCTGCGCGGTGTCGTCGAGCGTGTCGCGGTTCGAGCTCAGGAAGACGACCGCCTGGTAGTTGTTCAACCGGAACTGCGAGAGGTCCTCGGTGTAGTCCGCGGCGATCCCGCGCTCCGCGGCCCACGCGATGAGCGCCGACTGGGCGACGTTGTTGGCGTTCAGCGGAGGATTGAGGCCGGGGCCGAGGGCGGTGCCCAGGTGAGCGTGTCGCGGACCGGCGGTGCGGCTCCAGATGAGGATGCGCTTCTGCTCGCCTTCCTTCCAGCCGTTGCCCCATTCGTTGTAGCAGGCGGGGTCGGTCCCACGGCAGACGCCGTAGTCCTTGATCTCGTCCGTGTAGATCTGGCTGGCGGTCGCGGGCTGGCCGCCCAGTCCGTTCCCGTTGCCCTTCCCGTTGTTCAAGGCCGCTCCCCCGACCACCAATCCCGCGCCGAGTGCTGCCGCGGCGACGAGGGCGACACCGGAGCGTATGAGCGATTTCATGTGATCTCCTTTGTTCCGTTCGTGCTGGGACCTCGGGGCATCACGTGCGATCGGCCCGGGTCGGCAGCGAATCTAGGCGCAGCCGATTGCGCGCAGCAACGCGCGTTCCACCCAGTAAGCCGAGGAGCGGGAAGCACCTGATCACTTGCCGGCCGCCGACATGGCAGAAGCCCCACGATTCCCGTATTCCTACGGGATTCGTGGGGCTTCTTAGCGCGGAATGGCCACCCTGCGATGGGTGGCCATTCCGTGAATGGGTGTCCGGCGGTGTCCTACTCTCCCACAGGGTCCCCCCTGCAGTACCATCGGCGCTGAGAGGCTTAGCTTCCGGGTTCGGAATGG
>NZ_JBHVSC010000011.1:0-39718 GCF_042885375.1 Microbacterium sp. NPDC058062 | reverse complement strand
CCACACCGCGCCAGAACACCCGCTTCACAGACCTCAAGGAACTGAACATCACACCCCCTCAACTCAGGGTGTTGCGCTCATCCCTTGAAACCGCCACCAGGATCGTCCGTCTTCCGCCGGATCTCCGACGCACACGAGCGAGCTTCTAGACGTCGGCGCCGTGCTCCACGTCGGCGGCGCCGACGATGATCGGGATCGTCGAGGTGACCGTGGGCACCGAGGCCGACAGCAGCGAGCCGTCCTCGCGGCGGGCGTCGCCGAGCTCGCGCAGCGACGGACGCCCCGGGATCACCGGGCCCTGCCCGTCGAGCGGCGCGACGACCTCTTCGCCCGCGCCGACCACGTAGCCCACGCCTCGCACGCTGAAGCCGACGGGGTCGCCCTCCGTGGCGCGCACACGCAGCTCCTCGCGGGTGACCGTGACGACCAGGCGCGTGCCGTGCCAGTGCAGGACGAACTCGAGCGACGGCCACGAGGCGGGAAGCCGCGGATTGAACGACAGCTCGCCGAAGTGGTCGCGCATGCCGCCGAATCCGGCGACGAGTGCGGTCCAGACGCCACCGGCCGAGGCGACGTGCACGCCGTCCGCGGCGTTGTGGTGCAGGTCGCCGAGGTCGACGAAGATCGACTGCCGGAAGTACTCGAGCGCGAGGTCCTGGTAGCCGACCTCGGCGGCGAGGATCGCCTGCACGACGGCCGACAGCGTCGAGTCGCCCGTGGTCAGCGGGTCGTAGTACTCGAAGTCGGCGAGCTTGTCCTCGTCGGAGAAGTGGTTGCCCTGCAGGAACAGCGCGAGCACGACGTCGGCCTGTTTGAGCACCTGGTACCGGTAGATCACCAGCGGGTGGAAGTGCAGCAGCAGGGGCCGCTTGTCGGGCGGGGTGTTCTCGAGGTCCCAGATCTCGCGCTCGAGGAACACATGATCCTGCGGATGGATGCCGAGGCTCGGGCTGAACGGGATGTGCATGGCTTCGGCAGCCCGCTCCCACGCCTCGGGCTCACCGGGCTCGAGCGCGAGGCGGTCGACCATCTGGCGGTAGACCTCGCCGTCGGCCTCCGCCATCTCGCGGATGGTGCGGGCGGCGAAGCGGAGGTTGAACCGCGCCATGACGTTCGTGAACAGGTTGTCGTTGACGACCGTGGTGTACTCGTCGGGCCCGGTGACGCCGTGGATGTGGAACGTGTCGCCCTCGCCGTCGACCACGCCGTCGTTCGAACGCCAGAAGCCGAGGGTCGCCCACAGCCGCGCCGTCTCGACGGCGATGTCGACGCCCTCGCGGAAGAGGAAGTCGTTGTCGCCGGTCGCGCGCACGTACTTCGCGAGCGCGAAGCTGACGTCGGCGTTGATGTGGTACTGCGCGGTGCCGGCGGCGTAGTAAGCGGAGGCCTCTTCGCCGTTGATCGTGCGCCACGGGAACAGCGCGCCGGCCTCGTTGAGCTGGAACGCCCGGCGACGCGCGGCGGGCAGCATCAGGTACCGCATGCGCAGCGCGTTGCGGGCCCACAACGGCGTCGTGTACGCGAGGAACGGGAGCACGTAGATCTCGGTGTCCCAGAAGTAGTGCCCGGAGTACCCCGAGCCCGTCATGCCCTTCGCCGGCACGCCCTGTCCGTCGGCGCGCGCCGACGCCTGCGCGAGCTGGAACAGGCACCAGCGGGTCGCCTGCTGCAGGTCGTCGTGGCCGCCGATGCGCACGTCCGAGCGCTCCCAGAACGCGTCGAGCCACTCGCGCTGCTGCGCGCGGATCGCGTCGACGCTCTCGCCGAGGGCGCGGTCCAGGGTGCGGCGGCAGCGGTCGACGAGCTCGCGCGCGGGCACGCCGCGAGAGGTGTGGTAGCTCACGAGCTTCGTGACGCGGATCGGCACGCCGGCCTTCGCGTTCACACGGAAGACGTTCTTCGCGATGTCGGGCTCGATGAGCGTGCGCGAGGTGTACTCGTTCGCCGTCTCGACGAGGTGGTCGGCGACGACCGCGATCGTCATGCCCGAGTCGGTGACGCGGTACGACAGGGCCGAGCGCAGCTTGTCCTGCCAGTACTCCTGCGGCTGCAGGACGCGCTCCTCGAGCTTCTCGGTCTTGCGCGGGTCGAACCCGGCCTTGCGCGGCGCCAGCGGCGTGCCGCCGTAGACGTCCTCACCGTCCTGCCGGTTGAGGATCTGGCAGCTCACGGTGACCGGCGCGTCGGCGTTGAGCACGGTGACGTCCACCGTCATCACCGCGAGGTGCTTCTCCTCGAACGACACCAGCCGCTCGAACTCGATCCGCACCTCCTTGCCCGACGGCGTCACCCACAGGATGTGCCGGCGCAGCACGCCGTCGCGCATGTCGAGCGTCCGCTCGTACTCGCGCACGTCCGCGACGTCCAGCGACAGCGGCTCGTCGTCGACGTAGACGCGCATGACCTTCGCGTCGGGGGCGTTGATGATCGTCTGCCCGACCTCGGCGAAGCCGTAGGCCTGCTCGGCGTGCCGGATCGGGAACGTCTCGTGGAACCCGTTGATGAACGTGCCGTGCTCGTGCGCGTGACGCCCCTCGGGCTGATTGCCGCGCAGGCCCAGGTAGCCGTTGCCCACGGCGAACAGCGTCTCGGTGACGCCGGCGTCGTCGAGCTCGAACGACGTCTCGACGAGGCGCCACGGGTCGACGGGGAACCGATCGCGATCGATCATCGTGCGAACTCCTCCAGATCCTTCACCACGACGTGTGCACCGGCGTCGACGAGGTCCTGCACGCCGACGCCCCGGTCGACCCCCACCACGAGCCCGAAGCCGCCGGCGGCGGCGGAGCGGACGCCGCTGATGGCGTCTTCGACCGCGGCGCTCCGCGCAGGCTCGACCAGCAGCATCCGTGCCGCTTCGACGAACACGTCCGGTGCGGGCTTGGAGGCGAGGTGGTCGCGTTCGGCGATGACGCCGTCCATCACGACGGTGAAGCGATCACGGATGCCGGCTGCCGCCAGCACCTCCTCCGCGTTCTTGGAGCTCGACACCACCGCGACGGGCGTGCCCGCTTCTGCGAGCACGTCGAGGAGGCGCATCGACCCCGGGTACGGGGCGATGCCCTCGGCGCGCAGCACGCGCTCGAAGACCGCGTTCTTGCGGTTGCCGATGCCGCACACCGTGTCGGCGGTCACCGGGTCGGACGGGTGGCCCCAGGGCACCTCGACGTCGCGCGAGCGCAGCAGGCTCGCGACGCCGTCGTAGCGCTTCTTGCCGTCGAGGTGGTCGAAGTAATCGCGCTCCGTGTACGGCGGGGTGATGTCCCATGCCGCGAAGAGCTCCTCGAACATCGTCTGCCACGCGTGCATGTGCACTTCGGCTGTGGGCGTGAGGACGCCGTCCAGATCGAACAGCACGGCGTCGTAAGCGGTCAGATCGGGCAGGGCGTCGTCAGCCACAGAACCTCCGGAAGCGGGTACGGATGCTTCGGCACTGCGTCGCGCCGTCCAGCAAGCGTAATGCGGGCGCGTGTCCGGTCGACACCCCGTGTCGGTTAAGTCCGGGCGACGCTCAGGGTCTGCCGCGCGATCTCGAGCTCCTCGTCGGTCGGGACGACGAGGACTGTCACGGCCGAGGCATCCGTCGAGATGATCCGGATGCCGCGTTCACGGCTCTCGTTGCGCTCGGGATCGATCTCGACGCCCGCGAAACCGAGGGTCTCGAGGGCGCCCGCGCGCACGGCCGGGGCGTTCTCGCCCACGCCGGCGGTGAACGAGATGACGTCGGCGCCGCCGAGCTGCGCGAGGTAGGCGCCCGCGTAGGCGCGCAGCCGGTGCACGTACACCCCGAACGCCAGGATCGCGCGCTCCTCCCCGCGTTCGATCGCCGCGCGGATGTCGCGCAGGTCGTTGGAGCCCGCGAGCCCGAGCAGGCCGCTGCGCTTGTTGAGCAGCTCGTCGAGGTCCTCGACGGTCATGCCCGCGCGCCGCTCGAGCTGGAACAGCACGGCCGGGTCGATGTCGCCCGAGCGGGTGCCCATGACGAGCCCCTCGAGCGGGGTGAACCCCATCGACGTGTCGACCGAGCGGCCGCCGTCGATCGCGGTGACCGACGCGCCGTTGCCGAGGTGGAACACGATCTGCTTGAGCTCGCCCAGCGGTCGCCCGAGGAACGCCGCCGCCGCTTCACTGACGAACTTGTGCGACGTGCCGTGGAATCCGTAGCGGCGGATGCGATGGGATGCCGCGACCTCGAGGTCGATCGCGTAGGTGTAGGCCGCGGGCGCCAGGGTCTGGTGGAAGGCGGTGTCGAAGACGGCCACGTGCGGCACGTCGGGGAAGGCCGCACGGGCGGCGACGATGCCGGCGAGGTTCGCGGGGTTGTGCAGGGGCGCGAGCACCGACAGCTCGTCGATGTTGATCTCGACGAGCGGCGTGATGAGCGTCGGCTCGAAGAAGCGCGCACCGCCGTGCACGACGCGATGGCCCACGGCCACGGGCGGCGTCTCGGCGAGCGACGGGCCGTCCGACGCGAACGCATCGAGCATCACGCCGAAGCCGGCGGTGTGGTCCGGGATCGGAAGCTCGCGGGTCCGCGTGGCGTCGAGGAAGGCCGGCGAGGGGCCGTCGGTCGGCGTCGCGTACACGGTGTGGCGCGCGACGCCGATCGGGTCGCCGATGCGCTCGACGAGTCCGGATGCGAGCGTGCGCTCGGTGTCCATGTCGAGGAGCTGGTACTTGAACGACGACGAGCCGCTGTTGATGACGAGCACCGGGGTCATCGGCCGTTCCCTTCTTCCTCCGGTCGCCGTCTCATCGAGCGGCCTCCTGCGCCTGGATCGCGGTGATCGCGATCGTGTTGACGATGTCGTCGACGAGCGCGCCGCGCGACAGGTCGTTGATCGGCTTGTTGAGGCCCTGCAGCACCGGCCCGATCGCGACGGCGCCCGCCGAGCGCTGCACCGCCTTGTACGTGTTGTTGCCGGTGTTGAGGTCGGGGAAGACGAAGACCGTCGCGCGTCCCGCGACCGCCGACCCCGGCATCTTCGCCGCCGCGACCGCGGCATCGGCCGCCGCGTCGTACTGGATCGGCCCTTCCACGAGGAGCTCCGGGGCCCGCGAGCGGACGAGGGCCGTGGCATCCCTCACCTTCTCGACGTCGGCACCCGATCCGGACTCCCCCGTCGAGTACGACAGCATCGCCACGCGCGGGTCGATCCCGAACTGGGAGGCGGTCGCCGCCGAGGAGATGGCGATGTCGGCGAGCTGCTCGCTCGTCGGGTCGGGGATGACGGCGCAGTCGCCGTAGACCAGCACGCGGTCGGCCAGCGCCATGAGGAAGACGCTCGAGACGACCGAGACGCCGGGCTTGGTCTTGATGATCTCGAACGCGGGGCGGATCGTGTGCGCCGTCGTGTGGGCGGCGCCCGACACCATGCCGTCGGCGAGCCCGAGGTGCACCATCATCGTGCCGAAGTACGAGACGTCCGTGACGGTGTCAGCCGCCTGCCCCACGGTGACGCCCTTGTGCGCGCGCAGGCGCGCATACTCCTCGGCGAACTTGTGCACGTGGACGGCGTCCAGCGGCGAGAGCACCTCGGCACCCTGGATGTCGATGCCCAGCTCGATCGCGCGGGCACGCACCTCGAACGGCTCGCCCAGGATCACAAGGTCCGCGATGCCGCGCTTGAGCACCGTCGCCGCGGCCCGCAGCACGCGGTCGTCGTCACCCTCGGGGAGCACGATGCGCTTGCGCTCGGCGCGCGCCCGCTCGATGAGCTGGAACTCGAACATGAGCGGAGTGACGACCGTGGCGCGCGCCAGGCCGAAGGCGACGAGGAGCTCGTCGGTGTCGACGCTCTGCTCGAAGAGGGCCAGCGCCGTGTCGTACCGGCGCTGCGAGTCGGCGGCGAGCCGACCCCGGGTGCCCATGATGCGCACGGCGGTCTCGTAGGTGCCGAGCTCGGTCGTGATGATCGGCACGCTCGAGCCGAGCCCGTCGATCAGGCGCGTGACGGGCTCGGGCAGCTCGAAGCCGCCGTTGAGCACGATGCCCGAGATCGAGGGGAACGTGCCCGACGCGTTCGCGAGCAGGGTCGCCAGCAGCACCTCGGAGCGGTCCGCGGGGATGATGACGACGGCGCCCTCCAGCAGGCGCGGCAGCACGTTCACCATCGACATGCCCGCGACCACCACAGCGAGCGCCTCGCGGGTGAGGCGGCCGGCATCGCCGGCGAGCATCTCGCCGTCGACCGAGCGCATGATGCCGCGGATCGACGGCGCCACGAGGAACCGGTCCTCGGGGATCGCCCAGACCGGCACGGGCGCGGCGGGCGCGGCGCCGTGGTGCGCCTGGATCGAGCGGCGGATGGCGTCGAGGGTCTCATCGGCACGCTCCGCGTCGGCGCGGTTGGCGATGACGGCGAACAGCTTGGCGCGGCCGTGGGCGAGCTCGGCGAGCGCGAGGTCGGCGATCTGCCCCATCTCGGCAGGCGTGCGCGCGAGCGATGAGCCGAGCTGCTCGGGCTGCGTCTGGTTCTGCGCCGAGCGGCCGCCGAGCACCAGCAGCACCGGAGCCCCGAGGTTCGCCGCGATGCGGGCGTTGTAGGCGAGCTCGGCGGGGCTCCCCACATCGGTGTAGTCGCTGCCGACGATGACGACCGCGTCGCACTGGGCCTCGACGGCCTTGTAGCGCTCGACGATCGTCGCGAGCGCAGCATCCGGATCATGCCGCACGTCGTCGTAGGTGACGCCGATGCAGTCGTCGTACGGAAGATCGACGCCGTCGTGGTCGAGCAGCATCTCGAGCACGTAGTCGCGCTCGACGGTCGACCGGGCGATCGCCCGGAACACCCCCACCCGCGGCGTCGCGTGGCTCAGCGCATCGAGCACCCCGAGCGCGACCGTTGACTTCCCCGAGTGGCCTTCTGCCGACGTGATGTAGATGCTCTGCGCCACGCGACCAGCCTATGGGCGGGACGGATGCTGCGGCCAGGCGTGCCACCGGATCAAAAGCAGCACCCAACCCCGAGGCCGCGTCGGCGGCCCCCCGCGGATACCCTCGACGGCATGCACGAACCTCGTCCCGGAATCGACGTCCCCGATCACCGCGGCCGGACCGGCCTCGACCGGACGGGGCGTGAGCTCGACCGCAACCGGGATGTGCGCGTGACCGACGTCGAGGTGCTCGCATCGGCATGGCACGTGCTGCGTCGCACCACGCTGGAGTACCGCGGGCCGTCCGGCCGCTGGGAGACCCAGCAGCGCGAGACGTACGACCGCGGCAACGGCGCGACGGTGCTGCTCTACGACCCGGCCCGGCGCACCGTGCTGCTCACGCGGCAGTTCCGCTACCCCGTCTACGTCAACGACCACCCCGACGGCATGCTGATCGAGACGGCCGCAGGGCTCCTCGACGAGGACGATCCCGCCACCGCGATCCGGCGCGAGGCCGTCGAGGAGACCGGTGTCGACATCGGCGAGCTCGAGCACGTGTGGGACGTCTACATGAGCCCGGGCTCGGTCACGGAGCGGCTGCACTTCTTCGCGGCGCCGTACGACGGCACGGCCGGGGTCGGCGAGCGCGGCGGCCTGGCGGAGGAGGGCGAGCACATCGAGCTGCTCGACCTCGGCATCGAGGAGGCGCTCGCGATGGTCCGCGACGGGCGGATCCAGGATGCGAAGACCATCATGCTGCTGCAGTGGTCGGTGCTGGAGGGCCCCTTCGCCCGGGAAAATTAAGACTCTCCGCGAACCCGGCAGAGCCTGGTTACCCTTGCTACGTTTCCGTCCTGGGGGAGTTGGCCTGGATGCCGCCTCGCGGAGAGCTGGGTCCAGTCTAACCCGACCGACGGGCGCGGCCGGACCGCTCGCGTCGCCCGCGGGGGCGTCCAGGGTTCTCCCAGCGCGATCGATACCGATCCGATAACGGCGCGATTAGGATCGGTCCCGTGGGTGAGGGAGCCCGCACCCCACCCGCGACCCGCTCGTTCGAGGGCGGAACAGGAGCCGGCGATGGTCGATACCGCGATGACGGATGCTGCATCGAAAGGCTCGGGTGCGCTCGGGGCTGCGACGGCCGAGGGGTTCGCCCGCGTCACCGACGCGATCCTCGATGCGGTCGGCAGCGTCATCGACGGCAAGCCGGACGCGGTGCGCAGCGCCCTGGTGTGCTTCCTCGCCGAGGGGCACCTCCTCATCGAGGACGTACCAGGCGTCGGCAAGACCATGCTCGCGCGCGCGCTCGCGACCAGCGTGGATGCCACGGTCCGCCGCATCCAGTTCACGCCCGATCTGCTGCCCGGCGACGTCACCGGCGTGAGCGTGTTCAACCCGGTCGAGCGCGAGTTCGAGTTCAAGCCGGGTGCGATCTTCGCGAACATCGTCATCGCCGACGAGATCAACCGCTCCTCCCCCAAGACGCAGTCCGCTCTCCTGGAGGCCATGGAGGAGCGCCAGGTCACCGTCGACGGGCGCACGCACTTCGTGCCCGAGCCGTTCCTCGTCGTCGCGACGCAGAACCCGCTCGAGATGGAGGGCACGTACGCCCTCCCCGAGGCGCAGCGCGACCGTTTCATGATGCGCATCTCGATGGGCTACCCCGACCCGCGGTCGGAGGCCCTCATGCTGCGCCAGCGCGACACGGTCAACCCGCTCGACGAGCTCACGCCGGTCGTCTCGGCCGAGGAGGTCGGGACCCTCGTCGCGTGGGCGCGGGCGGTGCACGTCGCACCCGCGATCGAGGACTACGCCGTCGCCCTCGCGCAGGCGACCCGCACCCACAGCGATCTGCGCCTGGGCGCCAGCCCCCGCGCGACGCTGCAGCTGGTGCGCGCGGCCAAGGTGTGGGCCGCGCTCGACGGGCGCGCCTTCGTCATCCCCGACGACATCACGGCGCTCCTTGCCCCGGTGTTCGCGCACCGGCTCATCCCGACCCGCGCCGCGGGCGGTGCCCGGGGGTCGAGCGCCGCAGATGCGATCGCGACGATCCTCGAGCGCATCGCCGCGAGCGTGCGGGTGCCGATCGCCGCACGTCAGTGAGAGACCGATGAGAAGCGTGTGGCCGCTGACCGTCCGGGGCACCGGAGCGCTGGTCCTCGCGATCGCGTGCTTCATCGTGGCGAACGAGGCCAGCATCGTCGAGCTGATGTACTTCGGCATCCTGCTGCTGGCGGTCGTCATTGCGAGCATCGCCTCGCTGTACGTCGGGCGCCGCTCCGACGCGGTCACCCGGGCGCTCACCCCGGACGTCGTCCCGGTCGGAGGCGACGCGCGCGTGTCGGTGCGCGTCGAGGTGCGCACGGCGCTGCCCACCGCACCGGGAACCTGGCGCGACGCCCTGCCCAAGGGGCTGCGCGGCAAGGCGGAGGGCGCGTTCCCCGCACTCGGCTCGGGGCTGCGCGGCGGCGAGCGCGGTGGCGCTCGCAGCATCGACCTGGTGTACGCCGTGACCGGCGCGCGGCGCGGAGTCCACTCGCTCGGACCGCTCACGGTGCGGTCGTCGGATCCGTTCGGGCTCGCACGGCGCACGGTCGTGTTCAGCCAGCGCACGCCGGTCACCGTGGCGCCGGCGATCGTCGAGCTGCCGCCGCTCGTGGATTACGCCGGCGCCACCGGCGGGATGCTGCACACGACGACCGACCAGCTCGGCCAGGGCGCCGACAACCTCGTCGCGCGCCCCTACGCCCCGGGCGACTCGATGCGGCGCATCCACTGGCGGGCGACGGCACACCGCGACGAGCTGATGGTGCGCCAGGAGGAGCAGGAGTCCACACCCGAGGCCACGGTCGTGATCGACCGCGCCGCGCTGCGCTGGTCTCCCGAGGCCCTGCGCGCGCCCGGCGCCGACCCCGGCTTCGAAGCCGGCATCTCGGCGTGCGTCTCCGCGGTCGCGCGCCTCGTGCACGACGGCTACGCCGTCGAGGTGCTCGACACGGAGGGGACGGTGCTCGTCGACCGGATCGACGGCGGGGACATGACCGAGGTCGACGCGATGCTCGTCCACTTCGCCACGATCACCGCGCATCGCGACGACACCCTCCCGCGCCTGTCGCGGCTGTTCGCGGGCGCATCGACGGGTCCGATCGTGCTCATCGTGGGGCGGCTCGACCCGGCCGACTCGGTGGCCATCGGCCCGGTCTCGCACCACAGCACGCTCCCCCTCCTGCTGTCCGCGTCGCCGATCGGCGACGCGCTCGACATCGCCGCGGATCACGGCTGGCACGTCGCGGCGATCGGTCCTGACCGCGACCTGGGTCACGCGTGGGCGAACGCGATCGGACGGGGGGTGCACCATGTCTTCGGCTGAGACAGGGCGCCAGGTGCGTGCACGCGGCGGTGAGCGGCTCCTGACGTTCGCGATCCTCGCGGCGCTGCTCGCGGCGCTGCTGCCGGTCGTCCGGGTCATCGAGCCCGGGTGGTGGCTCGTCGCGGCCCTCGCACTGTCGGCCTTGGTGCTCGCCGCCGGGTACACCTCCCGCCTCTACCGCCTCCCCGCGGTCGCGGTGACCCTCATCGAGGTCGCGGTGTGGGTCGTGTTCATGACGCTGATCTTCCTCCGCGACACCGCTCTGCTGTGGGTGATCCCGACGCTCGACACCTTCCGGGCCGCGCCGATGCTGGTGCAGGCCGCAATGGAGGAGATCGCGATCGGTGCGGCGCCGCTCGAGCCGACGCTGTCGCTGGCGTTCGTCGTGGTGGGGTCGATGGGACTCCTCACGATCATCGTCGATCACGTCGTGGTGACCGCGCGGATGCCGCTGCTCGCCTCCGTCGGCATCGTCGCGGTGTCGCTCATCCCGGCGATCGCCGCGCCGAGCAAGGTCGACGTCATCGGATTCGTGTTCCTCGCGGTCACGATCCTGTTCCTGCTGCGCTCCGAGACGCGCTCGCGCGAGAAGCCGGTCGAACGCGAGGCGGAGCGCACCGCCGGCGTCCCCGCGACGGCACTCGGCATCGGCGCGATCGCGATCGTCGTGGCCGTCGTCGCGACGCCGGTGCTGCCGCAGCCCGGCGCGCGGGCCGGGTCGGGTCTCGGACCCGGACCGGGGATCGATGCCACGTTGCGGCTCGGCGAGGACCTTCGGCGCCCGCAGGAGACGGAGGTGCTCCGGCTGCGCACTGACGCCCCCTCGGTGCCGTACCTGCGCGCGACGACCGTTACCCGACTGGACGGCGAAGCGTGGGAATCCGATCGCTCGCAGACCGTGTCGTTCCAGAGCGAGCGTGCGTTCGGGGTCGTCGACTCGGACGACGACGTCCGCATCGGCGAGTACACGGCGAAGGTCGACATCGTGAATCTCGATTCCCCGTGGGCGCCTGTCCCGTACCCCGCGGTCGGGATCACCGGCCTCGGCGGCGGCCTCTGGGGGGCGGTCCCCTACAACCACACGGTGGCCACCTCGGGCGGCTCGACCCAGGGCCAGTCCTACGAGGTGGCCTTCGACGTCCCGCGTCCGTCGCTCGAGCAGGTCCGCGCGGCGGTGTCGGTGGGTTCGCAGGTTCGGGACGAGACGACCGAGCTGCCGGCCGATATGCCGCCCATCATCGGAGAGCTCGCCACCCAGGTCACTGCTGACGCCACCTCCGATTACGACAAGCTGGCCGCGCTGCAACGCTGGTTCCGCGGCACCGAGTTCCGGTACTCCCTCGAGGCGCCGGTCGAGGACGGGTTCGACGGCACCGGCGCCGAGGCCGTCGCGCGATTCCTCGAGGTGCGCGAGGGGTACTGCATCCACTTCGCGGCGGCGTTCGCACTGATGGCCCGAACGCTCCACATGCCGACGCGCGTCGTGATCGGGTATCTGCCCGGGACCCCGACCACTGACAGCATCGACGGCCAGCCCGTCTTCTCGGTGTCGAGCTCGCAGCTGCACGCCTGGCCCGAGGTGTACTTCGAGGGGATCGGGTGGATCCCGTTCGAGCCGACCTCCGGACTCGGGGTCCCCACGACCTTCTCGTCGGAGCTCACGATTCCGGGCCAGACCGCCGACCCCGATGCCACGAATCCGCAGACGAACCCGACCCCGACCGCGCGGGGCGACCAGGCGCAGATCGACCTCGAGGAGCAGCGCCAGAACGCATCGGGCGACTCTCCGCAGGACGCCCTCGATCCGCTGCCGATCCTCGGCGTCGTCGCCGCGATGATCGTGCTCCTCGCACTCCCCTTCCTCATCCGGGAGCTGCGTCGCCGGCAGCAGGATGCCGCCGCCCGGAACGGCGACGCGGCGGCCGCGTGGCAGTCGGTCCAGGAGGCCGCGATCGACGTCGGCGTTCCCGTGCCCGCCAGCGAGACCCCTCGCGCGTTCGCCGGCAGGCTCGTCGCCGAGCACGGGGTCGCCGCATCCGAGATGAACACGGTCCTGCTCGCGATCGAACGCGCCAGCTACTCGCGGGCCGGCACCCGCTCGTACTGGATGGGTGACGCGGCGGCCGATGCCGCAGCATCCGTCCGTGCATCGCTGCTCGCATCCGTGCCGCCTTCGCGCCGCATTCTCGCGCTGCTGGCGCCGCGTTCGCTCGTGATCCGACCCGGCAGCGTGTACGCGGGGACCGCCCCGGTTCGGGCACGGTAGCGGAGCAGGGTAGGATGGTCGGCGGCCCTCCGGGGCCTCCTGGAGGATTCGCCTAGTGGCCTATGGCGCACGCTTGGAAAGCGTGTTGGGTGCAAGCCCTCGGGGGTTCGAATCCCCCATCCTCCGCACCTGTGGTCCCAGTGTTTTCAAGGGATCACGACTCCTTCGAAATCTCGTGGCACAGTTCGTGGCACAGTTATCGTTCACTTTTGGTCTCCGAGAGGCCCGGAATTCCGCGGATCTCGACCACTCTGGTGCGCCAGTTGCGACATGACTGCCTCATGTCGCAACCGGCGCTAGCGGTTTTCGGACATCTGACGCTCAGAGCGCATCCGTCGCAGCGTAGGGGCCAGAACGCGTCGGCGTGGTGTTGTGGATTCAGAATTACCTGAGTACATGAGTTCCTGTATCGTCTGCTCCATGCCCACCGCAACGGTCACCCACACGGCAGCGCTCGCGCGCCTCGGTCACGCACTCTCCGACCCGACACGGGTGGGCATCCTGCTGTCGCTGCGGGATGCGCCGGCCTACCCGTCGGATCTCGCCGACGCGCTCGGGGTGTCGCGCCAGGTGATGTCCAACCAGCTCGCCTGTCTGCGCGGATGCGGACTCGTCGAAGCCTCGCCCGACGGCCGACGAAGCCGATACCGGTTGGCGGACCCTCATCTCGCGCCGGCGCTGAGCGAGCTGCTGCAGGTGGTTCTCGTCGTGGAACCGGACTGCTGCGACGGCGAAGGCTGTAGCTGCGCATGAACACCACCGCACTCACTGCCGATCGCCGGCATGTCCTGCAACGTCGGATCCGCTGGATCGTCACCGCAACCATCGCGTACAACATCGTCGAAGCGATCGTCGCGATCACCGCAGGCAACGTCGCGTCCTCGGGCGCGCTGATCGCCTTCGGGCTCGACTCCACCATCGAGGTCCTCTCCGCCGCCGCGGTGGCTTGGCAGTTCACGCGTCGGGACCCGGAACGCTGGGAGAAGCCGACCCTGCGCGTCATCGCAATCGCCTTCTTCGCTCTCGCCACCTACGTCATCGCCACTTCCCTGATGGCATTGGCGGGACGTAGCGAGGTGGAGCACAGCACGCTCGGCATCCTGATCACCGCGCTCAGCGTGGTCATCATGCCGTTCCTGTCACTCGCCGAACGACGCACCGGTCGCGAACTCGGCTCTGCTTCCGCGGTCGCCGACTCCAAGCAGACCCTCATCTGCACGTACCTGTCCGCCGCGGTCCTCGCTGGGCTGCTGCTCAACACGTGGTTCGGCTGGTGGTGGGCTGACGCGATCGCGGGACTGGTCATCGCCGGCTTCGCGATCAGGGAGGGCATCGAAGCTTGGCGCGGAGATGCATGTGCCACATCAGTCGGCATGATCCTCGAAGACGAGGACGCGAACCACCACGACCGATAGCCGCCGCTCCGGCAGCAGGACGATCGCGGGCGTGCGCGGCGAGGCTGACTGTCAGACCGACGCCGAGAACTGAGCGACCCAGCTAGACGGGTTGCTCGACTGTCGCCGGCGCGAGCAGCGCCCCGACGAGATCCGCGGCGCCGCGCTGCAGCGTCTTCACGGCGTGCGAGTAGGTGTTGAGCGTGGTCTGGATGTCTGCGTGACCCAACCGCTCGGAGACGATCTTCGGATGCACGCCGGCCCGCAGCAGAAGCGTCGCATGCGTATGCCGCAGCTCGTGCAGGTGCAGAGCATCGAGATCCGGATGCGCCGCGACCGCCTTGGCGACCCGCTCCCGCCACTGACGGGAGAACTGGGTCGGGTTGTGTGGTTCCCCGTAGCGATTGCAGAAGATCAGGTGTTCACCTCGAGCATGCTCCGGCGAGACCGCACGGAGCATCTCGCGCTTCGCGCGGAACGCTTCCGCGAGGCGGACGTCGATGTCGACGTTGCGAACACGGCCGCTCTTGGTGGCGCGGAAGTCGATCACCGGCCTGCTGCCCGCTTCCTTCACATAGGACATGGCGCGGGCGATCGTGATCACGTTGCTGTCGAGATCAAGGTCCTTCCATCGGAGGCCGAGGATCTCGCCACGTCGCATCCCGGTGCCGAGAAGCGTCAGCCAGGCCAGCCACAGGTAGTCCCCCGAGGACTCGGACCAGTCGAGGAAGAGCCGCGCATCCTCCGCCGACCAAGTCGTCATCTCCGGTGGCGCGGCCTCGAGCTTCGTCGGCGGCGATGCACGCTTCGCGGGGTTGAAGCGGATCAGCCCATCCTCGAGCGCGTGCTGCAGCACCTGCGAGATCAGGACATGAATATGCCTCACCGTTGCGGCGCCGAGCGGTTCCCCTACGTGACCGCGATCCTTCCGGCCCGCCTGCTCCAGCTGTCGATAGAAGCGGTTGAGCTGATCCTTGGTGACGTCGGCGATGGGCGTCCGCCCGATTGACGACGGAAGCACGTGGACACGGAAATGCTTGCGGTAGCCAGCGAGAGTGGTCGGGCGCACGCGCAGCGAATCGAAGTACTTGTCGGCATAGGCGTTGAAGGTCTCGCGCGTCTCGTCGACATGGACGCCGCGACGGATGTCGACTTGCACTTCGACGAGTGCGTTGAGCGCGTCGCGCTCGGTGGGGAAACCGCGCCGGAACCTGCGGACGGAGTCGCCGTCGGGACGCTCCACCCAGTATGCGACTCGATATTTCGTCTCCCCCGACTGCGTCGTGTACGACGAGACTGTGCCGTCCTGATTCGATCGCCGCTGCATCCGTCTTCCTCTCAGCCGATCGTCGGACCACCCGGAACCGGCGCGTTGATCACCGGCCCCGTCGCCGACGGGTCAGGGAGGTCAACTCCCGGCGCGAGACCCGCAAGACGAGCTCGGTTCATCAGTCGAGTCGCGGTGCTCTGACTGACTCCGAGGCAATCGGCGACGGCCCTCAGCGGCGGCAGATTGATGGCTGCCGCGAGTCGGTAGGTCGTCGACGCGTCCACCACGCTCGCTGTGAGGTCGCGCCCCTCGCGTGTGCGCATGCGCCGAATGTAGTCCCCGCCGGAGCAGATCGGTTGATCGGGCTCCTCAACTGTGGAAACTCTCAAACCGCTGACCTGAAGGGCCGTCTGCACGCGGACCTCCCGCAAGGTGAGGCTCGTCACTTCGTCGCCCTCCCCGCTCCGGGTCACGCTGACCTCGGTCGCCACGACGCGACTGAGGCGGGGGTCGTACGCGGCACGGACGCGAATCTCGCCGGGGACGTCGGGCTCACTCCTCAAGACAGCCGTCCAGCTCGCAGGGACGGTGACGCCGTTACCCACGGCAACACGCTTCTCGCTGACATCCACGTTCTCGAGGTCCACCATGCCCGCCAGTATCGCAGGCAGGAATTCGCTGAACAAGGTACGACATGACGCAATCATGTCGTAACTGGCTTAGGGAGGTGCTACGGTGTGCGCGTGTGATGACATTGGTGGCTCACGAAGGAGATGCAAATGAACCGCTCACCGAACTCACTCGCTCTCACGTACAAAGACGCTGCCGAGTTGGTCGGCGTCGAGTACCGCACGATCAAGCTCGGGGTCGAGCGGGGCACGATCCCAACGGTGCAGCTCGGGCCGCGACGGATGATTCCCCGCGCGGCACTGCTCCGAGTCTTCGGCGTCGAGCCCTGAGCCACGGCCCCATCTGATCGTCATGGTCGACGCACGCCTCCCCGCCGAGTGGCTAGGGAGCATCCGCATCGACAATCTCAGCGACCGAGCCTTCCGAGTGCTCGCCGGGGCACTGATGTGGTGCAACGGACAGGGGACGGACGGCGCAGTGCCGGACCGGTACACGAAGTACCTCCATCCCGACGGTGACGACCCGGCGGCATTCGAGGAGCTCGAGCGTGCCGGCCTCTGGGAGCACCTCGACGACGGGTACCGCCTCGCGGGTTGGACGACCACGCTCCGGCAATCGACCGCCGAGGAAGTAGAACGCTACCGGGAAGGCGCCAGACGCCGACAGAAGGAGTACCGCGACCGGCAACGTGCCGCGACCCGCGCCACTCCCCCGGCCCGCGCCATCGGCGTCCGGGCTACGCGTGATGTGACGCATAACGCGGCGCGTGACGCGACGGCAAACGTAGGCTCAGGCTCCTTAACCGAACCCGGGAAGAAGACGAGAGCCTACGCGACGCGTGATACGACGGCCCACGTCACGCATAACGCGGACTCGCCATTCTGCGCGAAGCACCCAGAGGGCACTTCGGAGCCTTGCGGTGCGTGCGCTCGCGCCAGGACGGCGCTGGAGGCCCGTGAGAACCGACTGTCGATCGGCGGCTGGGACTGCACCGTCGACGGCCACAAGCTCGTCACCGACGGCACGTGTGCGGTCTGCGCCTATCGCCCGGATCGGTCGGTCGCATAGCGGCCTCAGCTGATCGCCTTCAGCTCTGAACGAGTTCCCCCAAGAGCTGCTTCACGCGATCGCGGATATCGTCGCGCACGCGGCGCACGCCATCGAGATCGAGTTCGGCAGGGTCGTCGAGTTGCCAATCCAGGTACCGCTTGCCCGGGTACAGCGGGCAGGCGTCGCCGCAGCCCATCGTGACGACCGCGTCCGCGGCCCGAACGACGTCATCTGTCAGTGGCTTCGGGAACTCCCCGGTGACATCGAGATCGATCTCGGCAAGGGCGAGCGCGACTTCGGGCAGGATGCGCTCCCCGGGTTGCGATCCGGCCGAGCGCACATGCACCCGCTCGCCCGCGAGATGGCGAGTCAGCGCCGCAGCCATCTGCGAGCGACCCGAGTTCTGGACGCACACGAACAGGACCTCGGGCACTCGCTTGGCGATCAGCCCCTTCGACTGGGCGAGTGCGGTCAGCCGGTCCCGGGCGAACTTCTCGGCGAGGCTGGGCAGGTGGGTCCTGACAGCCGCCGTCCGAGCCAGGGCGGTGTACGACTCGAAGACGACGCGCTCGACCGTTTCCTCGTTCACCATTCCCGAGAATTGGATGGCGAGGCGCGCCGCCGCGCGGTGTAGCACCGAATCGGGCGACAGCAGGGCACCCTGCCCTGTCGCCGCGATCATGCCGCACCACGCGTGGGCAGAATCTCCGCCAGCAGCGCCTCCACCCGACCGCGGATCTCATCGCGGATCGGTCGCACGGCTTCGATCCCCTGACCAGCGGGATCGTCGAGCTCCCAATCCTCGTAGCGCTTGCCGGGGAAGATCGGGCACGCATCGCCGCAGCCCATCGTGATGACGACATCCGATTCCTTCACGGCGTCGACGGTCAGCACCTTCGGGGTGTTGCCGGCGATGTCGATACCTTCCTCGGCCATCGCCTCGACCGCGACCGGGTTGACGACGTCCTTGGGCGCGGACCCCGCGGAGAGCACCTCGACATCGTCGCCTCCGAGCGCACGAAGGTAGCCTGCGGCCATCTGGGATCGGCCGGCGTTATGCACGCAGACGAACAGGACGGTGGGCTTGTCGTTCATGGTGGTCTCGCTTTCTCTCCCAAGAAAGCATAGACCGTGATCTATCTATTTTACGAGCGGTGCAGATGAACTTTCGGGAAACAGCTCATCGAGCAGGCCACGCACTCGCGCTTCGATGTCGTCCCTGATCGCACGAACTTGCTCCGGCGACTTGCCGACCGGGTCATCCAGCTCCCAGTCCAGGTAGCGGCGGCCGGGGTAGACGGGGCAGGCGTCACCACAGCCCATCGTGACGACGACGTCGGCCGCGCGGACGGCGTCATCGGTGAGCGGCTTCGGGAACTCGCCACCCAGCGAAACGCCGATCTCGTTGAGCGCGGAGACGATGCTCTGGCGCACCTCGCTGACCGGCTCCGAGCCGGCCGTTCGCACCGCGACTCGGTCACCGGCGAGCTGTCGGAGGATTCCGGCGGCGATTTGAGAGCGACCGGCATTCTGCACGCAGACGAAGAGCACCGTGGGCACGGTCGGGGTGGGTACGTCTTCACGCTGGAGTGCGTCCAGCCGCGAGGCGGCGAACGTCGCCGTGCGGCTGGCCAGCATCGGAGATTGCGAGTGACTGGAGAGGAGCTGGTGACTGTCCAGGACGATCGCGCGGACTGTCTCGCGGCTGAACACACCGTGGAAGCGCACGGAGAGGTCATCGGCGATGCGTTCGAGATCGGGCTCGTCCGCGGGCTCGGCGCCGCCGAGGATCGAATCGACAAGATCGGCGTGGGCAGGGGCGATCGAGTACCAGACGCGACGCCCGTCCGGCTCGCGCACGACGATGCCGTCGTCGTGGAGCGCCTTCATGTGGTGACTGACCGTCGGCTGCCGCAGCTCCAACGACTTCGCCAGTGCCCCGACGAGGGCGCGCCCATCCTGCGAGTCGCGAATCAGTCGGAGTATGCGCGCGCGGGTCGGATCCCCCAATGAGGTGATGCTCACCGCAGGATTCATAGACGGAAGTCTATCGAAAACCCAGGTCGGCGTCACACGAGCGCGCACGCCAGATCACGGGCATGGAGCCCAAGGCTCGTCACCATCCACTCCCCATCCGAGCGCTCGATCCACTGCATGTTCGCCAGCTGCCAGAGAATCTGGCCGGCGATCCGCGGCAGCCGGTGCGCATGAGCGGATGTTAGAGCCGTCCGGCGCTCAGCCCACACCCGCGCGACATCGTCGCCGTCGCACGTTCCACCGCCGCTCACGATGTCGAGCACGATCAGGCGAGACTCGCTGAGGTAACGCCGGATGGTCGCGTCATCCATGCTCAGTCGCGCTCCACTGTGCCGCTGCGACGCTCGATCAGGAGCGTGTCGCGCCACGCGCCGGCGTGCGGGCCGGCACCGGATTGGGCGATGCGTTCGCGCCGCCCCACGACACGGAACCCCGCCGCCTCATGGAGCCTGAGGCTCGCGGCGTTCTCTGGGAAGATGCTCGACTGGATCGTCCAGATCCCCGCACCCTCGGCAGCGTCGATGAACACGTCAAGCAGGCGGCGGCCGATGCCTTGACCGCGAGCAGAGCGATCGAGGTAAACCGAGTGCTCGACGACTCCGCGATACGCCGGACGGGAAGACACCGGCGAAGCGGCGATCCAGCCGACAAGGACGCCGCCCGAGTCGACCGCGACGAACCGCAGCGAGGGCAGCTTCCCCGCATCGAACGATTGCCAGGTCGGCGTGGCGACCTCGAAAGTCGCCTCCCCGTCCTCGATGCCTTGGGCGTAGATCTCCTCGATCGCCGGCCAGTCGGCCGGCGTCATCTCTCTCACTTCTGTCATCAGCAGCAGCCACCACCGTTGCCTGCGTCGGTGGAGCACACCCCGGTCGCGGGAAGCACGAGCTCAACGCTCGACGCAGATGCAGTGTCGCCGGCAAGCCACGCCGTCACCGAACGCACCTGCTCGTACCCGGTGGCGAGCAGGAATGTCGGCGCCCGCCCGTAGGACTTCATGCCCACGATGAAGAATCCCTGCTCCGGGTGGGTGAGCTCGCGGAACCCGTGGGGCTCGACCGTGCCGCACGAGTGCACGTTCGGGTCGATCAGCGGCGCAAGGCGCTTGGGTGCTTCGACGATCTCGTCGAGGTCCAGGCGGATCTCTCGGAGGATGTCGAGGTTCGGTCGGAACCCGGTGGCATTGACCACGATGTCGGTCTCATGGGTGACCAGCTCTCCGCTGCGGTGGCCAACAAGCTCGACCGCGTCGCGCGCCCGGCGGGCGCGGATGATCTCGAAGCCGTCGACGAGGGCGATGTCGCCACGCTCTACCGCCCGATCGACACGAATGCCAAGATTTGCGCGACCGATGAGCTCGTCGTCCGGTGAGGACGAGACCCGCACAGCCTTGGCGTTACGGATCAGCCAGGTCACCGTGGTACCCGTCTCCTCGCGGGCGAGCTGCACCAGGGCCAGCAGCGTGTTGGCGGCGGAGTGTCCCGCGCCGACCACGGTCACGCGACGGCCCGCGAACGCGGCTCGATCCCGGCCGAGAACATCGGGAAGCGCCGGAGTGACACGGTCGGCGATATCCGCCATCCCCAACAGCTCCAGCCCACCCGAGGACAACGAATTCGGAGACGTGTACGTGCCGGATGCGTCGATCACAGCGCGCGCGGCGATGTCCTCAACGGCGCCGTTCGCCGTCCGGGTGCGCACCGAGAAGGGGGTGGCGGCGCGGCGGGCGGTGCGGGTCCGGTCCATCCCTTCGCGGGTGACGCCGATCACTTCGACGCCGGTGCGGATATGCGGGGCGATCTCGTCGAGTGCAGCCAGCGGTGAGATGTACGCCTCGACCAGTTCCGTCCCCGAGGGCGAGCGCTCCGCGTCGGGCAACTCCCAGCCGTGCTCCTCCAGCAGCCGGCGCGACGCCGGGTCGACCAGATGCTTCCACGGGGAGAACAGGCGGGTGTGACCCCAGGCTCGGACACTCGCGGCAATCTCATCGCCCGCTTCGAAGACGACGAAGTCGATGCCCCGCTCGAGCAGGTTGGCAGCGGCGGCGAGGCCGATCGGGCCGGCGCCGATGATCGCTACGGGCAGCGTCGACAGCGGGCTCGCTTCAGCGACTCGGGGGGCGAGGTCTAGCAGGGTCACAAGGTCCTCCAGTGGATATCGATGAACTTCGATGTCTCGATTCTGAACCCACGTATCGACATCTGTCAATATCGACTATTCTCGATGCATGACGACGATGCTCGACGTGACTGACATCACTGCCGGCGTGTGCTGCACTCCGCTGGTGCGCGAGCCGCTCACTGCCGAAGAGGCCGAGCAGCTCGCCGGGACCATGAAGGCTCTGGCGGACCCGACTCGGCTCCGGCTGCTGTCCATCGTCGCCGCATCGGAGGACGCCGAGGCATGCGTCTGCGACCTCATCGAGCCCGTCGGGCTCAGCCAGCCGACGGTTTCGCACCATCTGAAGATTCTGACGAACGCCGGCTTTCTGACCCGCAGCAAGCGTGGCACGTGGGCGTACTTCAAGCTCGTGCCCGGCGCGTTGGACCGCGTCTCGCAGCTCCTCGTCGCCTCGTGACCCACACCATCCGCGCCGCTGCTGGTGAGTTCCTCGGCAGCGCGGGGCTCGCCGCTGTCGTGATCGGCTCCGGCATCGCCGCACAACGCCTCTCCCCGACCGATGTCGGCCTGCAGCTCTTCGAGAATGCCTTCGCCACCGCGCTCGGCCTCGCCGTGCTGATCCTGGTATTCGCGACCGTCTCGGGATCCCATTTCAACCCAGTGGTCACGCTCGTCGACATCATGTTGCACCGGCGGACGTGGTTGACCGCGGCGGTGTATCTGCCGGCGCAGGTGCTCGGATGCATCGCCGGTGCCATGCTTGCCAACGCGATGTTCGACGTGCCGGCGATCTCGTGGAGCACAACCGACCGCTCGGCGTGGCCGCTGCTGCTGTCGGAGGTGGTGGCGACCACCGGACTCATCTTGCTGATCTTCGCGCTGGTGCGCACCGGACGCTCGCATCTCGCCGCCCCCGCAGTCGGCGCGTACATCGGGGCGGCGTACTTCTTCACCTCGTCAACGAGCTTCGCAAATCCCGCCATCACGATCGGTCGCATGCTCAGCGACACCTTCGCCGGAATCGCCCCGACCTCCGTGCTTCCGTTCATCGGAGCGCAGCTCTTCGGCGCGGCGCTGGGATATGCGGCCGTCCGGGTGCTGTTCCCTGCAGCTGTGCCCGAGCCCGCGGTCGCCCGAGGCTGATGGAGACAGCCCCGCGCGGCATGTGTCTGGCGTTGCTTGCCGTCGCCCAGGTCGTCGCGTGGGGCGTGCTGTACTACGCCGTCCTCGTCGCCGCCCCCGCGATCGCCGAGGACACCGGTTGGGACGACGGCCTTATCTTCGTCGCGATAACGCTCGGACTGTTGACCTCCGCCGCGTGCGCCATCCCCGTCGGGCATTGGCTCGATCGACACCCGCGACGCCTCATGGTCATTGGCTCGCTCGTGGCAACGGTGGCCCTGATCGGAGCCGCAGCCTCACCGACGATCTGGATCTTTGCTGCGGCATGGATAGTCTGCGGCGCAGCGCAGTCCGCCGTGCTCTACCAGGCGGCGTTCACGGTGATCACTCATCGCTACCGATCCGAACGACGGGGTCCTCTGACGCTAGTAACGCTCGCGGGCGGACTCGCGTCGACGATCTTCGCGCCGCTCATGGGTTGGCTCGTCCTCGAGCTCGGCTGGAGGATGGCATTCGTCGTTCTCGCCGCGATGCTGATCGCGGTTGTGCTTCCGGCGTACGCGCTCAGCGTTGAGACCCGCTGGCCCCACCTGGACACTGGAGCGACCGGCAACGGTGAGGCACGGCGAGTGCTGCGATCAGCGCGTTTCTGGATCGTCGCGGGCGCGTTCGCTCTCATGTCGTTTTCGCTCTACGCCGTTACGCTGTCCGCGGTTCCCGCATCGGTCGAGAAGGGCTTGGACCTGCAGACCGCGGCATGGGTGCTGGGACTGATCGGCGCCGGGCAGGTGTTCGGCCGCCTTCTGTACCTGGCAATCCCTCACACATCCGCACCATGGATCGCGCCCACTTCGGTCGGCGTTCTTGGTGCGGCCGCACTGACCGTCTTCGGATTCGCGTCGGGCATAGTCGGGATCTTCGTCGCCGGGATCGTCGCCGGCGCGATCCGCGGCGCGCTCACACTCGTCCAGGCCTCGGCCGTAGCCGACCGATGGGGTGTGCACTCCTACGGCAAGCTCAACGGGGTCCTCGCGGCACCGGTGACGGCGCTCACGGCGCTGGCACCAGGACTCGCGGCGCTCATGGCCGGCGCGGTCGGGTCATACGCGTCGATGGCGTTCGCGATGGCGGCCGTTTGTGCGCTGGGCGGCGCGTTGGCCGTTCGCAGGTAGGGACACGCACGCGGCACGCACGCGTCACCCAGAACCACCACGACAACGACCCAGTGAAACCCAGACCACTCGACCCAGACGAGCAGAAGAGCGAGGCGAGGACGAGAGCCCACTCAGAAGCAAGAAGAGAATGGTGAAGAGGAGGCAATGCACGCAGGCACTTTGCAGTGGCGCGCTGCGATCCCTTGAGAACACTGCCCACGCGTGACAACCTGGTTACATGGCCCGTGGACGCCGGAGTTCCAAGCGTGAAGCCGCCGAGGCACGCCAGAAGGAGTCGTTCGAACGCACTGAGCGCGAGTCGCAAGCAGCCAAGGAGCAAGCCGCGCGGCAACGGCGACTGGATCGCAGGTGGGGCGATTCTCGCTCTGGACTTGATCGGCTGAGCGCGCTCAGCCGTGATCTGGAGAAGCTGCACCGCGACGAAGCGAAGCTACTCCGTGAACGGGATGAGCTCGTGTCCTGGCTTCGGGGCCGCGGGCAGAGTTGGGTTTCCCTCAGCTCCCGAACGAAGCTGAGCCGCCAGGCACTGATGAAGCGTTCTGCGGTCTCGAAATCCACGACGGAATAGTGGACGCCGCGGTGCACCGCGTCGTCGAGGCAACCCACGGACTGCGGGAGCTCGTGGAGATGCGGCCGATGCACGCGGCTGGCGCAACAGCGCGGCGGGCGCGACCCCACCGCCACCACGCTCCATCAGCGCAACCATGGGCGGGGCGGTTCAGGCGGCACGCGAACGTCACGCGCCCATGCGCCCAGCACATTCCCGCACGTTCAAGCCCCGCAGCGCTCGGCCCGATGCGGTCGACTGCGCAGGGCGACGGGCGCGACGACTCCGGCCCGGGCGATATGAAGCTTCTATATCTGGTCAAGCGTTAGTAGCGACTCGACCGCGGCATCGACAGCGTAGAGATCAGTGCCACTACGTTGGCGGTATGGAGACGAAGATCGCCGGTACGACCATGCCTGTGCTCGAGATCACTCTCGCAGGGGGTGAGCGGATCATCGCGGAGGGCGGCGATGTGTCGTGGCTGACGCCGGGGTTCGACATCGAGACGTCGACCGGGTTCGGGTCCGGGGGCCAGGGCGGATTCATGAGCGGGCTCAAGCGGATGGTCGGCGGTGGGCAGCTGTTCCTCACCCAGTACACAGCCGCTGCTTCCGGGGGCTTCGTCGCGTTCGCGGCGCAGCTGCCAGGCACGATCCGCGAGCTGGCGATCGACGCCGCGGACGAGTACATGGTGCAGTCCGGGTCGTACATGGCGAGCACCCCGGATGTCGAGGTGTCGGTTGGCCTGCAGAAGAAGCTGGGCGCGGGCATCTTCGGGGGTGCCGGGGTGGTGTTCCAGAAGCTCGCCGGCAATGGGACGGCCTGGGTGCAGCTGGCGGGCGAGATCGTCGAGTACGAGTTGCAGGCGGGTCAGTCGCTGCTGATCCACCCCGGGCATCTCGCGCTGTTCCGCGCGAACATGCAGGTCGAGTTCGCGAGCATCAAGGGCATCAAGAACAAGCTGTTCGGCGACTCGATGTTCCTCGCTCAGCTCCACGGACCTGGGCATGTGTGGCTGCAGTCGATGACGCCGACCAAGCTGGCGGCCGCGATCGAGCCGTACCTGCCCGACAAGTCGTCGTCGAACAACAGCTGACACGGCGCGCGGCCTCGGGCCCGCGGCATCCGTCTCCGCAATCGGTTAGCGAGAGTCGGATGCCGCAGCCCTTGTCACGGCTTCGGGACGGATTCCGCGGGGGTCGTGGTGGCGGGTGCCGCGCGTGCGCCGCGTCGGCGTCCGTTGCGGTATAGCAGGTAGGCGAGCCCGGCGAGCACGACCAGCCAGGCCGCACCGATCACTCCGCCTTCGGGTCCGAAGCCGCCGCCGGTGACCCACACGGGAGCGCCCTCGGTGGGCTCGAGGAAGATGAGCCCGGTCTTCTGCACGTTGATGCCGTCGACCTGCACGCCCCAGACGTTGCCTTCGGCCCAGTTCCAGCCGCCGTGGATGCCGATGATCAGCCACAGCGAGTTCTGCCACAGCACGATGAACGCCGCGAAGATCGCGTACATCATGATCGTCGTGAACCCCAGCGGCTTGGTGAGCACCCCGTGCATGAGGGTGAACAGGAGAGCGGGCAGTACGATCGCGAGCCATCCGGGCATCTGCAGAGCCGAGTTCTGCATCAGGAAGCTGCGAATGAGGACCTCCTCGTTGCCGCCTTGCACGACGTGCGTGAGCACGAGGACGAGCACCAGGAGCGCGGCTGTCGAGCCGCTGAGCGTTCCGGCGGGCGGGTCGATGAGCCGGTAGTTGCCGGTCGCCCAGAGAAGCAGGATCGGCGCGGAGATGATCAGCGCGCCGATCGGGATGCCCAGTAGGAGCAGCAGCACACCTCGGCCGGGCCGACGGAAGCCCATGGTCTTGATGTGGCGCCGTTCGAAGAGGACGACCCACAGGATGATGAGAGCCGTCGGGATGAGGCCGGCGGGTATCTCGAGCCATTGCGCCTCGGGAGAACCGGGCTCGGGGTGCAAGGTGAGCTCGAACACGCCCATGAGGCCGAACTGGACGATGAAGATCATCCCCACGAGGACCAGCGGGTAGGCGATCCACCAGCGGGTGACGCGCTTGCCGGTCGCGGCGTCTTGGACGAACGGGGTGTCACGGATCGACATCAGGGAGTCCCTTCGGCGGGGTCAGGCGGCTGCCGCGGTAACGCGGCGCTTGACGGGATCGGGGGCAAAGGTGAGGGTGCGGATGCTGCCGCCCGGCCAGATGAGCTTCAGATAGACGAACACCAGGGCGATGATGGCGACCCGGGCGAGCATCCCGGGCAGCCCTGCTTCCGGTCCGTAAGCGCCGCCGTTGAGGAGTTCGGCGCCGTCGACGGAGGTGGAGGTCACCCACCCCGGCCAGCGGGTGCTGCCGCTCACTGGGAACCCCCACAGTGCCTGGCTGAGGTTCCACGAGATGTGCAGGAACAACGGCAGCCAGATGGCGCGGGTGCCGAGGTACGCGATGCCGTATATGAGCCCGCCCAGCGCGGTGCCGAACGCGCCAATCAGCGTCGCGTTCTCGTTCGTCAGGTGCACGGCGCCGAAGATCAGCGCGACGACAGCGACCGCGATCCACCGGCCGGCGGCGAGGCGTCGCAGCAGGATGACCAGCGCGGTCAGCATCAGCACTCGGAACAGCACTTCCTCGAAGACCGCGTAGAAGACGATCTCGCCGAGGGCGCCGCCGAGCCCGGACCAGTCGCTCGCGCCGGCGGCGACCCGGATCGCTCCGAGCCCCCATTCGACGAGGAAGACGAGTCCGATCACCGCGAGGGGGATCGCCAGGCCGATGACGATATCCAGCAACGTCCACCGGTTCACGGTGAAGCCGAGGCTCCGCCACACGGGGCGATCGTTGCGGAGCAACCACACGATCGCGAAGATCCCGAACGCGACCGCCGCTGCCATGACCACGAGGTCCATGCGTCAGCCGTTCCCCTCGACGGTCCGAAGCCGGCCGCTCACGCGACGTCCGCCACGGGGATCGCGGGCAGCTCGGCGGAGCGTCGTGCGTCCCAGCGGCGGTATACGACGAACGCGACCGTCGCCGCGACGACCAGCACGATGACCGCGGGAAGGCTGGCCTCGGTGCCGAACTCGCCGCCCGTCAGCCAGTCCGGTGCGCCGGCGGCGGGCTCGAGGAAGATCGCGGAGGTGGTCAGCGGCGGCAGGCCGGAGACAGGGACGCCGTAGATGTTGCCTAGGGTGAAGTTCCAGCCGGCGTGGATGCCGATCACCAGCCACAGCGCCCCGGTGCGCAGCACGAGGAAGGACGCCATCAGCGCGAACAGGAAGATCATCGCGAATGGCAGCGGCTTCAGCAGCACGCCGTGGATGAGCGTGAACAGCAGTGCGGGCAGCAGCACCGCGAGCCACCCCGGGAACTTCAGTCCCCCGTTCTGCAGGAGGAATCCCCGGGTGAGGAGCTCCTCCACCCCGCCCTGCACCACGAACGTCAGCGCCAGCAGCACGAGCAGCCCGGCCGCGCCTGACCCGCTGGTCGCGCCGGCGGGGGGCTCGACCTGCACATAGGCGCCGGTCGCCCACAGGAACAGTGTGGGGATCGACAGCAGCGCGAACCCTGCGACGAAGCCGACGAGAAGAGTGAAGAGTCCCCTGCCCGGGCGGCGGAAGCCCAGCGTGCGGATCTTGCGGCGTTCGAACAACACCACCCACAACAGCAGCACCACGCCCGCGGCGGCGAACCCGATCATCTCCTGGAGTTGCGCTTCGGGCGTGCCGTGCTCCACCGGCCATGTCTGCGAGAACACGGCGAGCACGCCGGCTTGGACGCCGAGGATGAGGACGAGGAAGACGAGGATGTAGGCGAGCCACCACGGTGTCACCCGCTTGCCGGTCGCGGCATCTTGGACGAAGGGCGTGGTGCGAACGCTCATGGCGATCCTTCCGGTCGGTGGCGAGGGAACCGTTATCCCAACGTATCGGGCATCCACCACCTGACCGCAAGCCTCGTGTTGGGTTACCTCGAGTCGCCGGGGTCGCGCTCTACGGCCGTGCTCGATGACGACCGCACATGCCGCTCTGGCCCTGCAGTGGGTCGTGAAACGGCGTTCAGACTGCGGTAGATGCTGCGGGCGAGGTAGCGCTTGAGGATGCGCCGGATCTCCCGGTCGGTCTTGCCTTCGCCGCGGCGGCTCTGAACGTAGGCGCGGGTCTCGGGATCGTGAATCATGCGGACCATGGCGATGACATTGAGCGCTCGGTTCAGCTTTCTGTCTCCGCCCTGTTGAGCCGATGCCGTGTCGTGTTTCCGGAGGAGGCCGGGATGGGATTCACTCCCGCGAGAGCGGCAAAGGCGGCCTCGCTCGTTACGCGGCGGGGTGCGACCAGGCGACGAACGCATGTGCGGCTGACACCGGGCCGATCCCGGTTCTCAGGACGAGTTCGTTGGCCGGGCTGTCCGCCACGAGCTCGGTGAGACGGCTCAGGTTCGCCTCCACCTGGCCGTTGAGCTCGATGATGCGCTTGGCGCGTCGGACGGCTTCGCTGCGTGCTGTCCGGGTGGTGAGATCTTCGACGCGTGTCCGCCAACGCGTCACGTCGGCAATCTGGCGGGCACTCAGAGGGCGGCGGGCGTCGACGCCGAGGTCGACGGTCCGCAGCAGAGATGTGAGTGAGTTGATCGCTCGGGTTCGTTCGCTAGTGAGTTCTTCACGAGCGGTGAGCAGGATCTGTGTTGCCGCCCGCAATCCGTCATCCTGTCGAGGCGTCCGCAGCTGTCCCAGCGGAAGGGCGAGCACGTCCGCGGCGATTCGGCGCGCGTCCACCCGATCAGACTTGGCGCTCGATATCCTGCCGCGACTGGGATGGGCGGCCTCGATGACTCGGTACCCGGCGTCCTTGACGTTGCGTGTGAGTAGCGACCCATAGCTGCGTGTGCCTTCGTGGGCACCCAACTACGGTGGCGGCTATCCATTCATCGGTGGCGCGTTCGCCGCACCCGACGGGTCGACCGCGCACACGGTATTGGACACCGATGGCGACGGGGATGTCACCTCGGTCGATGATCCGTACGCGCCGTACTACCCGGGCGATGAGTACGTCGATTGGGTGGGGATGTCGCTATATCACTGGGGATCAGCACATCCGTGGGGCGAGAACGAGATGCCCGAATCCGGCAAGTTCGCCGCACAGCTCACCGGCACCTACGTAGGCCTGGGAGGCGACGATACGGCCGTGCCCGACTTCTATGCCGACTACGGTTCCGCGCGCGGTAAGCCCGTGGCGATCCCGGAGACCGCAGCGCTTGTGGTGCCCCGCGGCGACGACGTGGGCGAACGCGCCATCCGACAGGCGTGGTGGCAGCAAGTGTTCGCGGAAGAGACCCGTGCGAAGTTTCCGGAGCTACATCTAGTCAACTGGTTCGAGTGGGTCAAATTCGAACCGGAGGTGAACGACAACGTCGCCTGGTCTGCGCTCGACGACACCACGACCCGCCAGGCATTCATCACCGATCTTCCGCGATGGGTCCATTTCGGCCCCGTAGGGTGCGACGAACTCTCCCGCACACGCTAACGGAACAGCAAACTGCGGGCGCGTGGGGTGAAGGCAGCAGGGCTCAGGTGTACTGGACCGAGGACGTCACACTCGCGGCGCTGTCGCGGTAGAGATGCTCGGGGACCATGCCAAGGTGCTCGCGGCGCCGGTTCGCGCTCACCGAGAAGTGGTGCGCTCAACCCACTTTTCTCGACACCACACCCACTGGTTAGGCCCAAAGCAGACAGCAGTTCACCCCCGTTGACGCGGCTTGTGCGAATCCGACCTTCCTGCTCGACTCGTCGGAGCATGGCGCCACCGACCAGACGGACGCCGGCGACCTCGTTCGCGGCACGCAACTCCGCGATGAGCTCGCGAAGGCCGCCGATGATGTCGTCGCGGTTCAGCGAGGTCGCCACGATCAGACGCTCGCGAAGGTGTCACGCCACACGCGCACACCTCGTTCCGCGAACTCCTCCGGCACCTCTGACTCTGGTGGGATCGGGTCTGCCGGATCGACGTCGAGTGTGCGAGGGATGCTGAGGTGACGACTCGGTCCGTTCACCCAATCGGGCACTGGAAGCCCCTCCTCACGCAATCGCCATGCCACCAGGCCGGCGATCGCCGCATCCCACACGGGATCCTTGGTGGACTCCGGCTCTGCCAACCCGAGCACGCCGCGGACGAGCCCTCGTTCGGCGACGAGGTTGTCGTTGAGCTGCAGGAGCGCACGCAACGCGCGGTCCTTGTCTTTGACGCTGAGCTGCTCGCGGATCTCGACGGCAATGGTCGCGGCGTCGTCCCGCTGGGTAGGTGCCGAATACAAGCGGTGCCCTGCTCCGGCGAGCAAGCGCTGGATGGTGCTGAACTCCGCATCGCGGCCCCCCTCGGACCGAGAAACACTGCTCTGATCGAGGTGGGCACGCTCAGCGAGTTGCTGCTGGGTGAGCCTGCGGCTCTTTCGGGCAGCGCGCACGAGTGTGGAAGCGGCGGTCATGAGCACCTCCCTGAATTATGTCGTAGAAAACATATTCTACGCGACAGAGTCAAGGCCCGGCCGCCGGGATGTCGAATTCGATCGCGCAGGCCGTCGATCGCGAACGTCGCCTGAACCTGACGTGCACGCCTGGCTCAGTAGATCCGCCCTCGTGGCACAGTTAAGGCACAGTAACCGGCGACACGCCGTGCAGATCGATGCAGGAGAAGGCTGGCGACCATGGGTGGAGACATCCCGAAAACCGCGTAATTCCGCGGCAAAACGGCCCACTTGTATTCAATAGCATGAGAGTTCGAATCCCCCATCCTCCGCCACGTGTGATCCCCGTGTTTCAAGGGATCGCGACTCCTTCGACATCCCGTGGCACACCGCGCTGCCGCCAGGCAGCTTCCGAGCAACCGTGGGGATGGCTCGCAAGCGACAAGGGTCGCAGCGCATACTGCGACCCTTGCTGCGCGCTCGAGTCAGAGGCCGACGGTGCCATCCGTCTCACGCGTGACCCGGTGAGTGACACCACCAGGCTCCGCCGTGCGCGCGACCGCCGGATCTGTGACCGTACGCGTCACCGTGTCGGTGCGGCGACGACGGAACAGCAGCACGATTCCGATCAGGAAGACGGCCGCTCCGGCGATCATCAGGATGTATCCGACCATGTCGAGGTTCACCCACCCGAGGTCGACGTTGACCGCGAACGCCAAGATGGCGCCGATCGCGAAGAGCGCGATACCTGCTCCGATACTCATGAGATCTTCCTTTCCGGGCAGGATGACCCGCCCTCCCCGTGACCGGGCGCTGCCGGTCCGCTGGCGAGCATGACGCACCGCACGCCAGGGAGCGGAGGGTTGACACTGTTCGCGCAGTTGCGGTAGCGGAGCGGGCTGAGTGGCATTCGCGAGCCGCCAGAACTCGGCCGACGCCGCTCACCCGCATGCATGCATTGTGTGCCCGCTCAGTCAAGGGTCTGTTCTGCGCGTGCGAGCGAGAACACACTCTCCCTTGGGAGAGGGACCGAATGCTTGGGCTCGAGGCACGGAGTGCTGTGTCGCCGCATCGGCGCGTACGCGTCGTGAGCGCGGTGCGCTGCCTCAGCGGTGCACGTCGACGGGCGGGTGGCCCGACCGAGCCCACGTCAGCGGATGGGCGGGCGCGCGACCCGAAGGCGCGCCTGGCCCGTCTCCCCGAGTTGCGCGGATCTGCGGAGCTCGCCCGGTGCGCGGCGTACCCCCAGCAACCAGGTAAGAGGGGGTAGCTGGGGGTACGTCGTTCCTTTTCGCCGGTCACCCGTCCGGCGAAGGTCGATGGGGCTTCCGTCATCGCAAGGCTGTCGCCGGGAACTCCCCCGTCCTGTTCTCCTCCGGTACGGAAACGATGCGCTCGGGCCCGCCGAGGGCTCGGTAGTCCCATCCGGCGAGGCGGTAGCGCGCCGCGTCGAGGACTCGGCGTCCGTCTGCGACACGGCGGTGCCTCACGTGCCGGCCCATCGATTCGGGGTCGGCGTCGATGAACTCCTGCCATTCGGTGAGCAGCGCAACGACGTCGGCGTCGTCGACGGCTGCGGCGAGCGAGGCGGCGTAGTCGAGGTCTGGGTAGATTCGGTGAGCATTCGCTGCGGCGGCCGGGTCGTACACGCGCACATGTGCACCCTCCATGGCAAGCATGCGCGCCACCTCGAGCGCCGGCGCATCGCGGACGTCGTCCGAATCCGGTTTGAATGACGCCCCGAGCGCGGCGATCCGCTTTCCGCGCAGGTCGCCGTCGGCGAGCTCGCGGATCAGGTCGACCATTCGCGCCCGTCGGCGCAGATTGACCTGGTCGACTTCGCGGAGGAAGGTCAGCGTGCCGCCGACGCCGAGTTCCTCGGCGCGGTGGGCGAACGCGCGGATGTCCTTGGGCAGGCATCCTCCGCCGAAGCCGAGACCGGGCTTCAGGAAGCGGCTGCCGATGCGAGAGTCATGTCCGAGGGCTTGCGCGAGCAGCCCGACGTCCGCGCCGGCGGCCTCGCAGATCTCCGCCATCGCGTTGATGAACGAGATCTTCGTGGCAAGGAACGCGTTCGCGGCGACTTTGACGAGCTCCGCCGTCGGCAGGTCGCACACGATCGCCGGCACACCGGTGGACAGCACCGGGCCGAGCACCTGCGTCAGCCGTCGCAGCGCCCAGTCCGATGCGACGCCGAACACGAGCCGGTCCGGGTGCAGCGTGTCCTCGACAGCGAACCCCTCGCGGAGGAACTCGGGGTTCCACGCCACCTCGACATCGTCTCCTGCGGGGGACGCCGCGGCCACACGCCGTGCGAGACGCTGGGCGGTGCCGACAGGCACCGTGGACTTTCCGACGATGAGGGCTCTGCGGGTGAGCCTCGCTGCCAGGGCGTCGAAGGCTGCATCGACGAACGTCAGGTCCGCAGCATCCGTTCCCTCTTTCTGAGGTGTGCCCACGCACACGAACAGGGTGTCGCCGTGCTCGACGGCTCGGTCGAAGTCGGTCGTGAACGACAGGCGGTGCGTGGCAAGCGCTCCGCTCAGCTCTTCTTGGAGGCCCGGCTCATGGAACGGAAGCGCGCCGTCTTGCAGAGCGGCCACTTTGTCGGCATCGACGTCGACGCCGATCACGCGGTGACCGAGTTTCGCCATACAGATCGCGTGTGTGGCTCCGAGGTATCCGAGCCCTACGACCGTGACTCGGTTTCGCTGATGATCGATCCGTTCGGGTTGCTCGGAGGTGGACATCGCGTTGCTCCTTCATTCGGGTATGCGAGGGAGTTCTTGTCAGTCGTGGCACTCGGCGTTGCTCAGCTCGCTGCCGTCGCCGGAGACGGTGTTGTCGCAGTGCACGACGTTGTCGAGTTCCGGCTCGAGGGCGAAGCCGACACCGTTCCCGTCGAGGTCGGCGACATTGGCGGTGAAGACGTTGTCGGTACCCCAGCCGTCGAGGATCTCGTGGGTCTGGAAGCCGTCGGCAGGCGAGTTCGTGCCGTGGTTGGCCTCGATCAGCCAGCCGTTGCCCTTCACATCGACCCAGGAGTCCGCATCCTTCATCGCGGCGCCGTCGAACGTGTTGTCCCGGAGGATGCCGCCGGTGGTGCCTTCCTTGATGTCGACGCTCTCGGAGGTGGTGCCGGAGATCGTGTTGCCTTCGACGAGGTTTCGGTCGCTCCGGTCGGGTTCGCAGTCGCTGACGTCGCACCAGTTGCTCTCGGCGGTGCCGATGTAGATCCCCTCGCCGAACTTCGGCTTGCGCAGGCCGGTCTCGCTCACCGTGTTGTCGAGGACCTGGTTGTCGGTGCTGCCGTTGCGGAGGTGGATGCCCTCGTCTCCGATATGGGTGACGGTGACCTGCCGGATGATCGTTCCGGTCGTGGCGTCGGCCATGATGCCCTTCTGACCGTTGCGAACAGCGAATCCCTGCAAGACCCAGTGCGTCGCCCCATCCAGGTGCAGGACGTAGCCGCCGTCGATCGCGCCGCCGTCGAGGATCGAGTCAGCTGTCCCGCACAGCGTGATCGGCTGGCTCTCGGTCCCCTGGGCGGTCGCGACGAACTCGCCCTCAAAGGTTCCCGCCTGCAGCACGATGACGTCGCCGGGGGCCGCATCGTCGAGGGCCTTCTGGAGCTCCTCGGCCGAGGCCGGCTCGGCTGTCGCCGAATCGCATCGCACTTCCGCCGGGCGGGCAGAGTCTGTCGCGCGCGGCTCCGGTTCCGAGGCTGACGGAGACGCGCCATCGCCGGGCGGGCTGCCGGCGGCGCAGCCGCCGAGCAGGGCCAGGGTCACAAGAAGGGGCATGATCACGGAGCGTCCGACGACGCGGTGGTGCTGATGGAGGGGCGAGTCAACCATTCACTTCTCCGATCTTCTGAGGGACTCGGCGGGGATGATGCCCCGAGTGAGCTCGGTGAGCGGCACGTGCTCGGGGTACGGGTTGTGCGGCTCTCGCGCACGACGGCGCACGAGTGCGGTGATGACGACGAGCGCGCCGAGAGCTGCCCAGATGAGTGTGAGCGGCTGGGCGAGGAACTCGAGCACGGATCGCGGGGTGACCGGTGTGGCCCATTGCTCCACGTCGTTCCGAGCGGCGTAGCCGCCGATCGCGTCATCGTGGATCGGATCGGTGCCGTGTCCTGCGATCGTGTTGTCGAGCACGCGTGACCCGCCGGCGTGTCCGACGAGAGTGACGGCGTGGCTGCCGATCGCCAGGAATCGGTTGTCCTGGATCTGGGCGTCGCCATCGGCCACGTGCACGCCGGTGTTCACCGACGCGATCCGGTTGTGCGTGACCCCGACCTGCGTTGCGCCGTCGCGCAGCGCGATCGCCTGTCGCGACTGGCCGGCAATCGTGTTCCCGTCGATGGAGACGGATGCTGCGGCGTCGTCGACGACGACACCCACGATGCTGGCAGCGACATCCGTGTCGGTCACGGTGACCCCGCTGCCCCCGCTGATCTCGATCCCGTAGCGATCGTTGTCGGCGATGCGGGATCCTGTGATCTGGACGTCGCCATAGCCGGACGTGGGCGCTCCGGCGGCGTTCGGGCCGCCGGCGAGCGGCCGACCGTCGACAGTGATGCCATTGCGGCCGCTCCCGGACACCGTGACGTCTGTCAAGGAGATCGACGTGCTGGACCGGTCGACGACGATGCCATCAGCGGCGCTGTCGAGCACGGTGGTCGAGACGATCTGCGCGTCGGTCACCGCTCGGTGCAGCACGAGCCCTGCGACAAGGGCCCCTTCGATGCGTGTGTTCTCGATGTGGAAGCCGGTCGCGTCCGAGAGGAACAGCCCATAGGCGCCGCCGGTGATCGTGGTGTCGCGCACAGTCCCCGTGACCGGTGTGGACGCCTGGTTCTTGCCGTCGAGGGCCGCGGCGACGTCATCCGGCGTGAGCATCGGCGCCGCGGCGTCGCCCGGGGCGTTCGCGGACTGATCGGACAGCGTCGGGCTCGTGTTCTCACCGCTCCGACCGGTGAATGACAGCCCGCCGGTCTCGCCGCCCCAGAAGCCGAGATCCGTGAACACCGCGCCGCTCACGTCCACGCTCCCCCCATTCACGCGAACGTACGCGCGACCATCCGCAGTCGTCGTGTCGCGAGCGCCTGAGTTCGGATCGACGCTCGATACGGTGACCGGCGCCCCAGGCGCGCCGCTGACCCTCAGGGTGCCCCCGACGACCACGATGGATGTGAAGCCTCCCGGCGTGCTCAGCATTCTGAGGTCGGTTGCGCCGGAGAGATCGAGTATGGCGTCCCGCGTCGCGACGATGTTCTCCGACAGCAGCCAGGAACCGTCCGCCTGCTGGGCGAAGCCATCGGGCGACAGATCCTGCAGTTCCGCCACGGTGTACGGCTCAGGGCGCGCCGGGAGCACAAGCGTGGGCAGCGGCGTCGTCGGCACCTGGTACGGCCCGTCGAGTCCGTCCACACGCCACGGCACCGACGCGGCGAGGGCAGTGACCATAGCGAGACGGTCGCGTTCGGCGGCGACGAGTTGGGACTCGGCTGTCGGATCCCCGGGATACGGACGCCCTGATGCGGCGTCGCCGGTCGCATCCCCCGTGTCGGCGTCCGGTTCTCCGATGATGATCGCGACCGCCACCGCGAGCGCGATCACGGTCACCACCAGCAGAAGCGTGCCGATCAGTCTCTGCAGAACACTCATGGTGCGCCCCTATCGTGCGCGTCGCGGGGGGTGGGCGCGAAGACAGGCAGCGGCGGCGGCGGGCCGGGTGAACGGGTCTCGGCAGCCGCCCGGTCGAGCGGTCGTGTGCGTGCAGCCGAGATGTGCGTGGGTGCGCCCACGGGTTCCGGCGTCTGCGCGGGGTGCAGGCCCCCGGCACGGTCGCGAGAGGAGGACGCCGGGCCTCGGGTCGACGACGTCTGGCCGTCGCCGCCGATCTGCGAAGCGCGACGCGTCAGCCACCCCTGCTTGTTCATCGTCACGAACGCCCACAGCTTGATGGGCAGCGCGATGAAGATCACCGTGAGCGCCACCACAGGCAGGATGAAGATGTCTCCGGGGTGCCGCGCCAGGTGCGAGATCCCTCGGATGCCGCGACCGACCAGCACCCATCCGACGACCGCCAGAACGCCCGTGGTCGTCGGCTCGAGCCGCGCGAAGAACAGGTAGAAGAGGGTGAGCCCCATCGTCACCGGCGTGAGCAGGATCTGCAGGACGGTGATCTTCGTGACGAACGGCGTCTGCCACAGCCATCCCTTGGCGATGGCCGTGAGATAGCAGCGATACGAGTTGCGGCTCCATCGCACGCGCTGCTTCACGAAGGCGCGGAGGGTGTCGGGGAACATCGACAGCGCCTGGGCGTCGGACTGGTGCACGGTGCGGTAGCCCGAGGCGAGCACCAGCCAGGTCAGGCGCCCGTCGTCGCCGGCGATGCATCGGCGCCCCATGAAGAACTCGTTCTCGAGATGCTCGAGCACGGGCAGGACAGCGGCTCGACGGTAGGCAGCGGTTCGCCCGGAGAGGCAGGGCACAGCGCCCGCACGCCCCATCGCCGGAACGTAGTCGTAGTAGCGGAGGTCGACGAGCCAGTTCGCCACCCGACGCCACAGGCTGTTGCGGCGCTCGTAGACGCTCTGCTGGGTGCCCACACCGCCGACGCGGGGATCGACGAACGGCATCTGCACCGCGCGGAGCAGACCGTCCGCCCATGCGGTGTCCGAGTCGACGAGCACGAGCACGTCGTAACGCGCCTCGCGGATGCCGGCACCCAGCGCCGACCGCTTGCCGACATGGTGGAACAGCAGAGGCCGCACCCGGGGGTCGTGCAAGGCGGCGATGCGGTCATAGGCCTCGAGATCGGCCACGTCCAGCACGATGATGATCTCGTCAGGGTCTTGGGCACGCCACGACTCCAAGCAGCGCATCAGGATGTCCGGATCCTCGTGGAACGACGGCACGATGACCGATGTGGTTTCGCGGTGATCGTTGCGAATCGGCCGAGCGAACCGGGACAGGACGAAGCGGTAGAGCCAGAGACTCCACACGATGACCCCAGCTACCGCCAAGGGCACGTAGGAGCGGGTCGTGGCGAAGAAGTCGCCGATCGCCTGCCAGTCGATCGACGCCGGAAGGCCGGCGATGAAGGTGACGAGATCGTCGAAAGGCGACGTGAAACGGGGTGACATCGAGCTCCTCAGCGCGCACGCTTGCGCTGGGCGACCGAGCGGTGTCGCCGGGTCGTCGCGGTGGGTGCGCCGGGTCTCTCGAGGGGGGTTGCCGAGACTGGCGGATTCGGGTTCTGGAGCGCCCAGAGTAGGCCGCCGAGTTCCCGGTTCCCGGGGGCTTTACCTGCGCGAACAGCAGGCCTACCATTGGCGACCCGCACCACGCCACGCGCTGGCGCTTCCCCTCCCAGCGCGAGAGTGCGGCAGCCGGTAACCGCGATATTCCGGGCTTCGGGGCGGATTCCTTCCCCTCTGCCGGCGCCGCGGCGCGGTGGTAACCCATTCCCCTCGGCTCCGCCGCGCCCGACCTGCGCAGCGGCGAGACGCCACGAATCCGGCTGAGGTGATGAGAATCCCCTCACCTGGACACGAGTGGGACGATCCGAATCGATCGCCGCATCCACAACCAGGATCCGGGGGCTCTTTTACTCCGATTGCGCCGTCTGCGCCAGGGGCTCCGCCGGTTACGAGCGTGGTCTTAATCTGGCGCCGGAATCGATCACCCGGGTCGACTCCGCCATGGTTCTGAGTCTTTCGCACTGCGCAGTGCCGTAATAAGTCGCTGCGGACGCCGTCTCTTCTGATGAGGCTGCGTGGCGCAGCGCATTTTCGGTCTGCGCAGGCGAGGGGGCCACGAACCGCCGATTTGGGGAACCGAGGGATCGTCGTGTCGAATCACTGGACGCTCGAAGACCTCTACATGGGGGTCGTGAAATCGTGGTGGGTCCTCGCCGCGACCGTGGTCGCCTTCGTCGGCGTCGGTGCGGCGGCGTGGGTGATCCTGCCGCAGACCTACACCGCGACCGCACAGCACACGGTCGAGCCGATCACCGTCCTCGCATCGGGGTCCTCGTTCAACACCGTCAACATGGAGACCGAGCGACTGGTCGCGACCTCCGCCTCGGTCCTGGAACGAGCAGCATCCGCGCTCGACGACGCCTCCGTCGACGCGCTGCGAGAGTCGACCGTGGTGCAGGTCCCGCGCGGGTCTCAGGTGCTCACCTTCGAGGTGACGACCCCCTCCCCGGAGCGGTCCGCGGAATGGGTGAACGCGGTAGCGTCCGCCTACGGCGAGACACGGTCCGACAACGCGCGTCGGGTCGTCGATCAGACCACGACCGCTCTGACCGACTCCGTCGAACGGCTGCAAGCACTCACTGACTCGCAATCCCCGGGCAGCGATTCCCGCCAGGCGACACAGCTGCAGCTCGACGCGCTCAGCCAGGAGCTGGCGCAACTGGAGGCCGCGTCCTTCTATCCCGGCAGTCTCGTGACTCCGGCGAGCCCGCCGACAGATTCCAACCGGCCCGGCGTCCCGGTGTTCGTGGCCGGCGGTCTGTTCCTCGGCCTCATGGCAGGCGGCATCGCGGCACTCCTGGCCACCCGTGCGCGAAGCGGACCTGCGCGGGCCTACCGTCGCGACCCGCGCCACACGCCGGTCGCCGAGGTCGACGAGCCCGGCGCCGGGTCCGAGGGCGATCCGCCGAGTCGCCGGCGCGGGCACGACACGACGCCGGTCGCGAGCCCGGCGACCGCCATGAGCGAGATGGACGTGTCGTTCGAGCGCACTCCCGTCCTCGCCCGCCGTCTGCGGGACTGAAGTGGGCGACGAGAAGACCCGGATCCCCCTCTGTCAAGGGCCTACCGAGACACCCGCCTCAAGAGGAGCGTGCGGGGTGGAGGGGTCAAGATCATGTTGCAAACGGGCCAGCTCGTGACCACACCCGACGGCAGCTCAGGCAAGATCGTGGCGGCTGCGGCTCACGATGCGCCGAGCAGATCGGGGCTCATCGACGAGAACCACGTCACCGTGCAGGCTGTCCTCATCGGGGGCGGCGAAGTCAGGTGGTACGTGGCCGACACGCTGAAACCACTCGAGTGGGGACCATCAGGAGCCGGTGGCGACTCCGGTGCAGGCACCGTGGGCGCAAGATCACGGACGTCTCGAGGGTGAGGGGATGACACCTGCCGCCCCGGGGTGAGCGGCAGGAAGCGCCCTCCCAGCCTGGGGGTCTGGGAGGGCTGTCTCCACGGCCGGGGCGCGCCTGGAACTGAGCCCCGTCACGGAGCTCCTTGCTGAGCGCCCTGATCGAGGAGCCCCCGTTACTTTCTTCGCAGCCGCTTGGTGAGCATGCTGGGCGGTGACGGCCTGCCGGGCCCGGCATGATTGCTGCCCCCTGTCTTTTATGATCC
>NZ_JBHVSC010000010.1:0-64419 GCF_042885375.1 Microbacterium sp. NPDC058062 | reverse complement strand
CAAAACCCTCGACTGGGCCACCCCCGCCGAAGCCCTCAACGCACTACTCTCAGACCCACCACAAGACGGTGTTGCAATGACCGCCTGAAACCGCCCCGTGGGGCGGCCGATTCTCGCGGGATCTCCGGTGTTCGCCGGCTCAGGCGCGCAGGTCGCGGAGCACCACAGCGGTGCGGATGGCCGCGTCGGCCGCCTCGAAGCCCTTGTCTTCGACGGAGCCCTCGAGGCCGGCGCGCGCGATGCCCTGGGCTTCGTCGTCGAGCGTCAGCACGCCGAATCCGACCGGCTTGCCGGTGTCGAGCGCGACGCGGGTGAGGCCGTCGGTCGCCGCGTTCGAGACGAACTCGAAGTGCGGTGTTCCGCCGCGGATGATGACGCCCAGCGCAACGACCGCGTCGGCTCCGGCCTCCAGGGCCGCCTTCGCCACGACGGGGAGCTCGAACGAGCCGGGCACGCGGACGAGCCGGTGCGAGGCGCCCGCGGCATCGGCGGCGCGTGCGGCGCCGGCGATGAGGCCGTCGGTGATCGTCTCGTGCCACGTCCCCGCGACGACGACCACGTCGAGTCCGCTGCCGTCGACCGGTGCCGTGGCCTCGGGTGCGCCCTTGCCGCTCATCGTTCTGCTCCTTCGTGCATGTGTGCGATGGCGTCCGCGAGGTCCGCCTCGTTGATGATGTGACCCATGCGATCGCGCTTGGTCTCGAGGTACTGGTGGTTGTTCGGGCCGACGCCGACCAGGAGCGGCACCTGCTCGACGATGTCGAGGCCGAGCTCGCGCAGCTGCTTGACCTTGTCGGTGTTGTTGGTCAGCAGGCGCACCTTCTCGACACCCAGGTCGGTGAGGATGCCGGCCGCCGCCGCGTAGTCGCGGGCGTCGGCGGGGAGGCCCAGCGCGAGGTTGGCGTCGACGGTGTCGAGGCCGCGCTCCTGCAGCGAGTACGCGCGCAGCTTGTTGATGAGGCCGATGCCGCGACCTTCGTGGCCGCGCATGTAGATGACCACGCCACCGTCCTGCTCGATGGCGTCGAGGGCGGCCTCGAGCTGCGGGCCGCACTCGCACTTGAGCGAGCCGAACGCCTCGCCCGTCAGGCACTCCGAGTGCACCCGGACGAGGGGCGCGTCCGAGAGCTCGCCCGCGACGACGGCGATGTGATCGGTGCCGGTGACGCGGTCCTTGTACGCGAGGAAGCGGAACTCTCCGTGCGCGGTGGGCACGTGCGCCTCGGCGCGCAGGCTCACGCGGCGCTTGTGCGCATTGCGGATCGCGGGGTCGCACGGGGCGTTCTCATCGAGATAGGCGGCGAGCTGCTCGATCGTGATGACCGGGATGCCGTACTCCGCGCCCAGCTCCTGGAGTCCGGGCAGGCGCATCATGCTGCCGTCCTCGGCGACGACCTCGCCGATGACGCCGACCGGTGCGAGCTCGGCGAGCTTCATGAGCTCGACGGCGGCCTCGGTGTGGCCCGCGCGCTCGCGCACGCCGCCGTCGACGGCGCGCAGCGGCAGGATGTGGCCGGGGCGGATCACGCTGGTGGGCGTCGACTCGGGGTTGGCGAGCACGTTGAGCGTGTGGGCGCGGTCCGCGGCGCTGATGCCGGTCGAGACGCGGTCGGCGGCGTCCACGCTCACCGTGTACGCGGTGCCGCGCGCGTCCTCGTTGTTCTCGACCATCGGCGGCAGATCGAGGCGGTCGGCCCAGTCGGCGGGCATCGGCGCGCACAGGAAGCCGCTCGTCCAGCGGACCGTCCACGCGACCCACTCGGGAGTGGCGAGCTGGGCCGACAGGATGACGTCGCCCTCGTTCTCGCGGTTCTCATCGTCCGCGACGATGACCGGCCGGCCGGCGCGCAGCGCCTCCAGGGCCTCGGGGATCGTGGCAAGGCTCATTTCGAGCCTCCTTCCGTGGGTGCGGACGCGTCCGCGGGGAATCGAGCGAAAGACAGCAGCCGCTGCACGTGGCGCGCCAGGATGTCGGTCTCGAGGTTGACGCGGTCGCCCGCCACACGGGCGCCGAGGGTCGTCGCGGCGAGGGTCTCGGGGATGAGCGAGACCTCGAACCAGCCGTCGCCGGGGGCGGCGGCGCTGGCACCGCTCACGGTGAGGGAGACGCCGTCGACGGCGACCGAGCCCTTGTCGACGACGAGCGGGGCGAGCTCTGCGGGGACCGAGATGCGCAGGACCTGCCATTGTTCGCCGGGTCGCACCTCGAGCACCTCGCCGGTGCCGTCGATGTGGCCCTGCACGATGTGCCCGCCGAGGCGGCCGTGCGCGGCCGTCGCGCGCTCGAGGTTGACGACGCGGCCGGCGGAGACGCCCTCGAGGGTCGACATGTCGAGCGTCTGCTTCATCACGTCGGCGGTGAACCAGTCGGAGCCCTGGTCGACGACGGTGAGGCACACGCCGCTGACCGAGATGGAGTCGCCGTGCGCGGCATCCGACACGGCCTTCGGCCCGCGAACCGTCACACGCACGCCGTCTCCTGACGGCTCGACAGCGGTGACCTCGCCGATCTCCTCGATGATTCCGGTGAACATCACTCGTCTCCTTCCGAAGCGGGGTGGGCGACGAACAGCAGATCGTCGCCGAGTGGGATGACGGATGCCACGGCCAGGCGTCGCGCCTCGCCGATGGTGGTCACCCCGATGTCTTGCACCGCGAGCCGGTCGCCGCCGAGCAGCACCGGAGCGACGTATACGAGCAGTTCGTCGGCGAGGCGCTCACGCAGGAACGACGCCGCGACAGCCGGGCCGCCCTCGACGAACACGCGCTGCACCCCGCGGGTGCGCAGGTCTTCGAGCAGCGCGCGCAGACCGCCCGAGGCGTCGTCGCCGGGGTACTGCACGAACGCGTGCGGATGCTGCCGCACGGCCGCCGCCTCGGGCACGGCGCGTGCGCCCACGACGACCGGGATCGGCTGGTGGGGCAGGAGCGACCCGTCCTCGGCGCGGGCGGTGAGCGCCGGGTCGTCGGCGAGCACCGTGCCGGTGCCGGCGACGATCGCGTCGGCTTCGGCGCGGCGACGGTGGACGTCGGCGCGAGCCTCTGCCCCGGTGATCCATTTGCTGGTGCCGTCGGATGCCGCGGCCCGGCCATCGAGGCTCTGGGCCCACTTCACCGTCACGTGAGGCCGGCGCAGGCGCTGGACCGTCAGCCACGAGTCGAGGAGCGCCGTCGCCTCGTCGGCGAGCAGGCCGGCCTCGACCTCGACGCCGGCTGCGCGCAGCCGCGTGGCGCCGCCGGAGGAGTGGTCGCCGGGATCGGCGATCGCGTAGACGACCCGGGTGACGCCCGCGGCGATGAGGGCCTCGGAGCACGGTCCGGTGCGACCGGTGTGGTTGCAGGGTTCGAGGGTCACGATCGCGGTCGCGCCGCGCGCGGCGCCGGGCGCGAGCCGCGACAGCGCGTCCACCTCGGCGTGCGGGGTGCCCGCACCGCGGTGCCAGCCCTCCGCGAGCACGTCGCCGTCCGGCGACAGCAGGAGCGCGCCGACCTGAGGGTTCACGCCACGCGGACCGCGTCGGGCGATCGTCAGCGCCCGACGCATCGCGTCGTGTTCCGCTGTGCTCGCCATCCGGCCCCTCGTCTCGTCGTTCTCGACGCCCCGGGGCATGGGAAGCGGAGGCGCGCATGGCGACGCCTCAAGTGCTGCCTCCCATCCGGACTAGCGACCTGCTTCCCTCAGGAAACCTGTCGCATCACCGTCGGTTCCGGAATTCCACCGGATCGGCCGCAGCGGCATCCGAAACGGATGCTGATGCCTTGGCTCGCGGACTGTCACCGCCGGTTCGGATTCTCACCGACCCCGGAGCACGTTGATGCTCTCGAGTGTAGTCAACGCGGCATCCGTCCATTCATTCCATGTCTTCGAATGAAGTCCGCGCGCCGCGCTCAGGCGGCTTCCGGCCTCACTCCAGGAGCGCCCGCGCGGTGGCCTCGTCGACGATGAGATCCGTCGCGATGTGCGCGGCGAGGGCGCCCCGGAGGCTCGCGACCTTCGACACCCCCGACACGACGCAGAGGCGCCGGGGGATGCCGCGCAAGAGGTCGAGGCTCGGGCCGGTGGCGCGGTCGTTGAGGGCGATTCCGTCGCTCGAGCCGTCGGCGCGGTAGAAGACGGTGGCCACATCGCCGACGACGCCCTCGTCGGCGAGCTGATCGAGCTCGGCCGGCTCGAGGTAGCCGCCGCTGTAGACGTGGCTCGGCACGCGCGATCCTGCGGAGCCGGTGCTGAAGAGCACCAGGTCCATCGCGGGGAGCATGTCGAGGATGCGCCGCGTGCTGCGCTCGCGCCACATCGCGTCCTTCGTGCCGGGGTCGTCGAAGAACGCCGGCACGGGGAACTGCTGCGCGCTCCCGTCGTACGCGGCGGCGAACCGGCTGAGGATCTCGCTCGCATAGAGGAGACCGGTCGAGTGGGTGTTGCCCGAGCCGTTCAACTGCACGAATGTCGCGCCGTGCACCGGCTTGGGCACGAGGTGGCGGCTCACCGCCGCGGTCGTCGACCCCCAGGCGACGCCCACGATCATGTCGTCCTGCACGAGGTCCAGGAGCGCGTGCGCGGCGGCGATGGCGACGCGCTGCAGCCGGTCGACCTCGGTGGTGTCGTCGGGCACGGGAACGACTTGGGCGAGGATGCCGAAGCGCTCGGCCAGTCGCTCCTCGAGTCGCTGCGGCGCGGCGAACGGCGACCGGATGCGGATGTCGACGATGCCCGTCGCCCGCGCGTGCGTGAGCAGTCGTGACACCGTCGAACGCGACGTGCCCAGCTCCTGCGCGATCGCGTCCATGGTGCGGTCCTGCACGTAGTAGAGGTGCGCCGCCGTGAGCGCGCGCTGCATCGTGCGGGCGTCGCCGATCTGGTCCATGGATCCATCGTGCACGTATGTGCATATCGCCTGCAAGGACGTCCAGCGGTGTCATGATGGGACGACAGCACGACGATGGGGGATGCGATGACGGCGCGGGCAGCGGAACGAGGATGGGCGGCTCTCGCCGTGCGGCCTTACGCCGACGTGCTCATCATCGGCGGCGGCATCAACGGTCTCGCGACGTTCCGCGACCTCGCGATGCAGGGAGTGGACGTCGCACTCGTCGAGCGCGACGACTTCATCAGCGGCGCGTCGGCGGCGTCGTCGCACATGATCCACGGCGGCATCCGCTACCTCGAGAACGGCGAGTTCCGCCTCGTGCACGAGGCCGTGACCGAGCGCAACGCGCTGCTGCGCACCGCGCCGCACTACGTCAGGCCGCTGCAGACCACCATCCCGATCTTCTCGACGTTCTCGGGAGTGCTGTCGGCGCCGCTGAAGTTCCTGCGCCACGGCGGCGGGAAGCACCGTGAGCGCGGGGCCGCGCTGATCAAGATCGGGCTCGTCATCTACGACTCCTTCTCCCGTGGGGGCGGCGTGTTCGGCAAGGGCACCGTCCCTCGACACACTTTCCACTGGCGCAAGCGTTCGCTCGCGCAGCTGCCTCAGCTGAACCCCGACGTGAAGTACACCGCGACCTACTGGGACGCGTCCCTCCACGACCCCGAGCGCCTCGCCATCGACGTGCTGCGTGACGGCCGCGCGGCCGGCGGCGATCGGGCGCGCGCCGCCAACTACACCGCGGCGGTCGGGGTCGACGGGGGGCGGATCCTGCTGCGCGACACGCTGACCGGCGAAGAGACGCGGTTCTCGGCATCCGTCGTCGTGAACGCCAGCGGTCCGTGGACGGACCTCACCAATCTCGCCCTCGGCGACCCGACCAGGTACATGGGCGGGACGAAGGGCTCGCACGTCGTGCTCGACCACCCCACGCTGCTCGCCGCGACCGGCGGGCGGGAGCTGTTCTTCGAGAACGAGGACGGGCGCATCGTCCTCATCTACCCGCTCAAGGGCCGCGTTCTGGTCGGCACCACCGACCTCGAGCACGACATGGCCGACCCGATCGTGTGCACCGAGGCGGAGGTCGACTACTTCATCGAGCTCATCGGCCAGGTGCTGCCGTCGATCCCGGTCGAGCGCTCGCAGATCGTCTACCGGTTCGCCGGCGTGCGGCCGCTCCCCGGCCACGACGATGTCTCGCCGGGGTTCGTCTCGCGTGACTACCGGGTCGAGTCCGCGCCGCTGTCCGGTGGGGACGCGACGGTCCTGAGCCTCATCGGCGGCAAGTGGACGACCTTCCGTGCCTCGGCCGAGCATCTCGCCGACCGCGCCCTCGGGCTGCTGGCCCGCCCACGCCGCAGTTCGACCCGAGGCGTACCGATCGGCGGCGGCCGCGGATACCCGATGACCGAGCGCGCCCGCCAGCAGTGGATCGCGGCTCACGCCGCCGACGTGCCTGCCGCCCGCGTCGCGATGCTTCTCGACCGCTACGGCACCGTCGCCGCCTCCGTCGTGGACGCGATCGCCGCGGATGCCGACGATGCCCTGCTCGAGCACCTGCCGGGCTACAGCTCGGGCGAGTTGCGGCACCTCGCTGCGACGGAGGACGTCACGCATCTCGACGACCTGCTGCTACGGCGCACGAGCATCGCGTTCATCGGCGAGGCGACGGCGGAGGCGGTCGCCGAGGCGGCCGACGCTGTCGCGCCCGTGCTCGACTGGGACACCGCACGAACCGCGCTCGAGGTGGAGCGTGCGCTGGACCGGATCCACGCCGCGGACCCGTCCTGGATCCCCGCCGCCGCGCGATAGCCTGACCGCACGCGCGCGGGGCGCGCGGCCGACCCGCGCGGGCGATGTCGCCCGCCGAGCAAGGAGACGACGTTGCCCGACCACGTGCTGTCCATCGACCAGGGCACGACCTCGACGCGTGCCATCGTGTTCGACGCCGCCGGTGCCGTGGTCGCGGTGTCCCAGCGGGAGCACGAGCAGATCTTCCCCCGGGCCGGTCGCGTGGAGCATGACCCTGTCGAGATCTGGACCAACACCGAGTGGGTCATCGCGTCGTGTCTCTCGCGCGCCGGGCTCGCGGCATCCGGGGTCGCCGCGATCGGCGTGACGAACCAGCGCGAGACCGCGATCGTGTGGGAGAAGCGCACCGGGCGTCCGGTGCACAACGCGCTCGTGTGGCAGGACACCCGCACCCAGCCCCGGATCGACGAGCTGGCGGCCGAAGGAGGCGCGGATCGGTTCGCCGAGGCTACGGGGCTGCCGCTCGCCACGTACTTCTCGGCGTCGAAGGTCGCGTGGATCCTCGACAACGTGGACGGAGCGCGCGCGGCCGCCGGAGCGGGAGAGCTGCTGTTCGGCACGCCCGACACCTGGGTGGTGTGGAACCTCACGGGCGGCGCCCGCGGCGGCATCCACGTCACCGACGTCACCAACGCGTCGCGCACGCTGCTCATGGACCTGCGCACGCTCGACTGGTCGGACGACCTGCTCGCGGTGTGGGGCATCCCGCGCGCGATGATGCCCGAGATCCGCTCCTCATCCGAGGTGGTCGGTCACTCCTCGCTGCCCTCTGTGCTCGACGGGGTGCCGATCGCCGGGATCCTCGGCGACCAGCAGGCGGCGACCTTCGGGCAGGCCGCGTTCGACGCGGGGGAGTCGAAGAACACCTACGGCACGGGCAACTTCCTGCTCGTGAACACCGGCACCGAGATCGTGCGATCCGGAAGCGGCCTCATCACCACGGTCGGCTACCGCATCGGCGACGAGCCCGCCCGCTACGCGCTCGAGGGGTCCATCGCCGTGACCGGCTCCCTCGTGCAGTGGCTGCGCGACAACCTGGGCATCATCCAGCACTCCGAGGACGTCGAGACCCTCGCCGCGAGCGTCGACGACAACGGCGGCGCCTACTTCGTGCCGGCGTTCTCCGGGCTCTTCGCGCCGTATTGGCGCCCCGACGCGCGTGGCGCGCTCGTCGGACTCACGCGCTACGTCAACAAGGCGCACATCGCACGCGCGGCGCTCGAGTCGACGGCGTTCCAGACGCGGGACGTGATCGACGCCGTGGTCGCCGATACCGGCCGCACGCTCGACGAGCTGCGCGTCGACGGTGGCATGACGCGCGACGACCTCCTCATGCAGTTCCAGGCCGACATCCTCGGCATCCCGGTGGTGCGGCCGAAGGTCGTCGAGACGACCGCGCTCGGCGCCGCGTACGCCGCAGGTCTCGCGACCGGCGTCTGGAGCGACCTCGACGAGCTCCGATCGCACTGGCGCGAGGACGTCCGCTTCGAGCCGCAGATGCCCGAGGACGAGCGCGAACGCCGCTACCGCCAGTGGCGCAAGGCCGTGTCGAAGTCGCTCGACTGGGTCGACGACGACGCCCGCGTGCTCATGGGCACGACCGGCGACTGAGAGCTACTTCAGGAGGCGCGAGAGGCGGCGGTCGGCGAGGATCTTCCCGCCGGTCTGGCAAGTGGGACAGTACTCGAGCGAGTTGTCCGCGAAGAAGACGCTCCGCACCTCGTCGCCGCAGACCGGGCACTTCTCGCCGCGACGCCCGTGGACCTGCATGCCCCGGCGTTTCGCGTCCTTCAGCTCGGCCGGTGGCTTTCCGGATGCCTCGGCGACAGCATCCGTCAGCGTCTCGGTCATCGCGTCGAACAGGCGCGTGATGTCGTCGTCGGCCAGTGAGGAGGCCAGCGCGTACGGCGACATCTTCGCCGCGTGCAGGATCTCGTCGGAGTAGGCGTTGCCCACGCCCGCGATGATCATCTGGTCGCGCAGCACCCCCTTGATCTGGGTGCGACGGCCGGCGAGGAGCTCGGCGAAGGTGTCGCGGGTGAACGAGGCGTCCAGAGGGTCGGGGCCGAGCCGTGCGACGCCGGGGACATCCGAAGGGTCGCGCACGACATACACCGCGAGGGACTTCTTCGTGCCCGCCTCGGTGAGATCGAACCCGGCGCCGTCCGAGAGCGCGACGCGCAGCGCGATCGGGGTCTTGCCCGGGCGGATGATCGTCTTCGGCAGCTCGTCGTACCAGCGCAGCCACCCGGCCTTGGCGAGGTGGAACACGAGGTGCGGGCCGGTCGTGGCGAGGTCGATGAACTTGCCGTGGCGCGAGGCTCCCGTGATCTCCTGCCCATGCAGCGCATCGATCGGCGGGTCGTACGTCTTCAGCGCCGCGATGTTCGCGACGGTCGCCCGCGTGATCTGCACGCCGGTGAGCCGCTCGCGGAGGAAGTCGACGAGTCCCTGCACCTCGGGCATCTCGGGCATGCGCTCATCCTGCCATGCCATGGCGACACGCGGGCCGGTCGTCAGTCCTCGAGCACCGGCCAGGGCTGAGGCGTCCGCTCGTCCGTCGTCAGGAGAGCCGCGATCCAGCCGTCGTCGCGGTGCCGCGCGCTCACGAGCGCCTGGCGCAGGGTGCCCTCGAAGCGGAAGCCCAGCGCGCGGGCGACGCGCGCCGACGGCTCGTTGCCGACGACAGCGCGCCATTCGATGCGCGTGAGGCCGGACCCGTCAGGCGAGAAGGCCCAGTCGATCACCGCGTTCGCGGCCTCGCGGAGGCGTCCGCCGCCGCGCTGGTCCGGGGCGATCCAGTACCCGATCTCGCCGTTGCCCTGCCCGTCGAGGCGGTAGAACCCGATGGTGCCCACGAGGGTCGCGCCGTCGCGGATGACCCACGTGCGGTGCAGCTCGCCCGCCCACTGCTCGGCGACCGCGTCGATGAACTTCTCGGCGTCCTCGCGCGCGTACGGCGAGGGCACCCGCGTGTACCGCTGGATGTCGGGATCCTGGCACGCCGCGTACACGGCGTCGACGTCCTCCGCGCGCGGCACGGACAGCTCCAGGCGCGCGGTGCGCAGGGTCACGGGCTCCATGGGTCAGCGGGAGCGGCGGAGGAGGCCGACCTTGTCGTAGACATCGCCGAGCGTGCGGTTCGCGACCTCTTCGGCCTTGCCGGCGTTGACCGCGAGGACGCGGTCGAGCTCGGAGGGATCGTCGAGCATCTGCAGTGCGCGCTCGCGCACCGGGCCGAACTCGTTGACGACGACCTCGGCGAGGCCCTTCTTGAAGTCGCCGTAGCCGCGGCCCGCGTACTCGTCCTCGATGGACGGGATCTGGCGGCCGGTGAGGGCGGCGTAGATCACGAGCAGGTTCGAGACACCGGGCTTGGCCTCGCGGTCGTAGCGCACCGAGCCCTCGGAGTCGGTGACGGCGCGCATGATCTTCTTGGCCGAGACCGCCGGGTCGTCGAGCAGCCACAGCACGCCGGCATCGGACTCCGCCGACTTCGACATCTTCGCAGTGGGGTTCTGCAGGTCGTAGATGCGGGCCGTCTCCTGCTGGATGACCGGCATCGGCACCTTGAACGTCTCGCCGAAGCGGCTGTTGAAGCGCTCGGCCAGGTCGCGGGTGAGCTCGACGTGCTGCTTCTGGTCGTCGCCGACGGGCACGATGTCGGTCTGGTACAGCAGGATGTCGGCGGCCATCAGCACCGGGTAGGTGAAGAGCCCGACCGAGGTCGCGTCCGAGCCGTAGCGCGAGGACTTGTCCTTGAACTGCGTCATGCGCCCGGCCTCGCCGAAGCCCGTGATCGTCGACAGGATCCACGCCAGCTCGGCGTGCGCAGGCACGTGCGACTGCACGTACAGCGTCGACTTCGAGGGCTCGATGCCGGCGGCGATGTACTGGGCGGCGGTGCGGCGCGTCTTCTCGCGCAGGTGCTCGGGGTCCTGCGCGACGGTGATCGCGTGCAGGTCGACCACCGAGAAGAACGCGTCGTACGACTCCTGCAGGTCGCGCCACTGCATGAGAGCCCCGATGTAGTTGCCGATCTGAAGGGAGTCGGCGGAGGGCTGCATGCCGGAGTACAGGCGCGATCTACTCATCCGAAAAGTCTATAGAGCGGATGCTGCGCCTCAGCGCCCGATCGTGTAGTCGGCGACGACGGGGGAGTGGTCGCTCCAGCGCGTGTCCCACGACGGCGCGCGCACCACGCGGTAGTCGGCGACCCGGGCGCCGAGCTCGGGCGTCGCGAGGTGGTAGTCGATGCGCCACCCGGTGTCGTTGTCGAACGCGCGTCCGCGCATCGACCACCACGTGTAGGGGCCGTCGACGTCGCCGTGGAAGCGGCGGCCGATGTCGACCCAGCCGAGGCCCGGCCCGGTCGAGCCGTCCGCGCCGGTGACCTCCGCGCCTTCCTCGCCGAAGAACCGGTCGAAGTACGCGCGCTCGCGGGGGAGGAACCCGGCCTTCTTGACGTTGCCCTTCCAGTTGCGGATGTCGAACTCGCGGTGGCCGACGTTCAGATCGCCCATGACGAGCGCGAGCGGGGACGCGGCCTCGAGCTGCGGCATCCGTGTCTCCATCGCGTCGAGGAAGGCCCACTTCGCGTCCTGCTTGGGGGTGTCGGCCTCGCCGGTGTGCACGTAGGCGCTCACGACGATCAGGCGCTCGCCGTCGATGTCGAAGTCTGCCTCGATCCAGCGGCCGGCGCTGTCGAGCACCTCGGCCGCGTCCTCGGCGGCGGGGCCGAGCACGCGACGCACCTCCACCGAGGGGATGCGGCTGGCGACGGCCACGCCGGCGCGGCCCTTCGCGAGCGCTTCGTCGTTGACGATCTCCCAGCCAGGGAGCGCGGCGCGCAGCTCGTCCTCGGTGGCGCGGACCTCCTGGAGGGCCATCACGTCGATGTCGGCGGCGTCGAGCCACTCATGCATGCCCTTGCGCGTCGCCGCGCGGATTCCGTTGACGTTGACAGAGGCGATGCGAACACGGCGAGACACGACGGCAAGACTATCCGGGGCCACCGACACCGGAGGACACGTCAGCCGTTGTTCTGGACGCGCGGCGGCCGGCCGCGCTTGGCGGGCTTGCTCGGTGTCGCGGGGGCCGACGGAGCGGGGGCCGACGCCCGCCCCGGCGCGGCCCCGTTGCGCCCCGGCACCGACGGCGTCGCCGCTTCGACCTGGCGCAGTTCGTCCTCGGCCTCGCGCACGGCGCGGTCGGCGACCCACATGCGGTACCAGGGCGCCTGGTCGCGCGCGTCCTGCGCGGTGCGCAGCCGCACGCGTGCGGCGACGAGCAGCGCCGCGTGCTCAGCGGCGACGCGCTCGGCATCGGTCTGCGGCAGCATCACGACATCGCGGTCCTTCGCGGCGACGGCGATCCACGCGGCCGCGACGAGCATGACGATGCCCAGCAGCCGGAACCACAGCAGCATCCCGATGAAGATCGCGAACGTCGCCAGCAGCGGATTCGACGGGGTGTAGCTCAGCAGGAGACCGGCACCGAGCTGGAGTACCGAGATGCCGAGACCGCCGAGCATGGCGCCGGGCCAGATTCGCCGCCACGGGAGCTTCGTCCCGGTGAGGAAGCGGAAGAGCCCTGCGAGGGCCGATGACGTCACCACGAAGCCGATCAGCAGCGACCCGATGCTCACCGTGATGTCGGTGAGCGCACTCGTGCTCTTGAATCCGATCAGCGAGAGGACCCACTCCACCGCCAGAGTGCCCACGGTGCTGAGGGCGAAGCCGAGGATGAGCGCCGCGCCGAAGATGAGGGCAGCGAGGAAATCGCGGGCCTTGAGGAGGAAGTAGCTGCGACGATCCGGCGGGATCGCGAAGAGCTCGCGCACTGCGCGACGGGAATAGGTGACCCAGTCGATCGCGGTCCAGATGAGGGTGCCGAGTGCGATGATGCCTGTCCACCCGAGGACGCCCGAGTTCGAAGACGCGATCTCCTGTACCGCCTCGGGGGTGGCGAGGCCACCTGAATCGGAGATCAGCCCGGGGATGTAGCTGTTGATCAATTCGATGAGGGCATTGACGGCGTCCGGGCTCCCGCCCAGCCAGATCCCCACGATCGCGAACACGACGTAGATGGCGGCGAAGCACGCGAACAGTGCGACGTAGCTGACGCCCGCCGCGAGCAGGAACCCGTTCTCGATGAGGAAATGCCGCCACACCCGCACCGGGAACCACGCCATCGTCGCCTGCGTGAGTCGCGTCGCGCGGCTGATCGGGGCGTCGAAGCGCTGCCGGAGGCTGTGCTCGGTCGCCTCCCAGCGCTCCCGGAGCGACTCCTCTTCGCGCTGCGCGGCGTCCGCCGCCGCACGGGCGTCGGGCGGGGGAGTGTGCGTCACGGTGTTCAGATTAGCGACAGACGGATGCCGCATCGCTCAGCGATGCGGCATCCGTCTGTCCGGAAAGAGAACCGGGGTCACACCCGCCCGCGGAGGACCGCCTGCTTGACCTCGGCGATCGCCTTGGTGACCTCGATGCCGCGCGGGCACGCCTCGGTGCAGTTGAAGGTCGTGCGGCAACGCCACACGCCTTCCTTGTCGTTGAGGATGTCGAGGCGCACGTCGCCCGCGTCGTCGCGCGAGTCGAAGATGAAGCGGTGCGCGTTGACGATGGCCGCCGGGCCGAAGTACTGGCCGTCGGTCCAGAAGACGGGGCACGACGACGTGCACGCCGCGCAGAGGATGCACTTCGTGGTGTCGTCGAAGACCTCGCGGTCGACAATCGACTGGATGCGCTCCTTGCCCTTCTCGGGCGTCGAGTTCGCGATGAGGAACGGCTGAACCTCGCGGTACGACGCGAAGAAGGGCTCCATGTCGACGACGAGGTCCTTCTCGAGCGGCAGGCCCTTGATGGCCTCGACGTAGATCGGCTGCGAGATGTCGAGGTCCTTGATGAGCGTCTTGCACGCGAGCCGGTTGCGGCCGTTGATGCGCATCGCGTCGGACCCGCAGATGCCGTGGGCGCACGAGCGGCGGAACGTCAGCGAGCCGTCGACCTCCCACTTGATCTTGTGCAGGGCGTCCAGCACGCGGTCGGTCGAGTACAGCTCGACGTCATAGTCGACCCAGCGCGGCTCCTCATCGACCTCGGGGTCGAAGCGCCGGATGATGAAGGTGACGAGGAACGACTGGATGCCGGTGTCGTTCGCGGACTCCTCTGCGCGGACGGGCGCGTCGGCGTCGGTGCGCTCGATGACGTCGGTGACCGAGGTCGCCATCAGTACTTCCTCTCCATCGGCGGGTAGTTCAACTCGCCCTTTTCGTTCTTCGTGAAGACGACGGGCTTCCAGCCGAGGCGGATGTGGTCCTCGGCGTTCGACGAGTGCGGGTCGCCCGACAGGTACGCCATGGTGTGCTGCATGTAGTTCTCGTCGTCGCGCTTCGGGAAGTCGTCGCGCATGTGGCCGCCGCGGCTCTCCTGGCGGTTCTTCGCGGTGACGACGACGACCTCGGCGATGTCGAGGAGGAAGCCGAGCTCGACGGCCTCGAGCAGGTCGGTGTTGAACCGCTTGCCCTTGTCGTCGACGTGGACGTTCTTGTAGCGCTCGCGCAGCTCCTCGATCGTGAGGAGCACCTCGCCGAGCGACTCGTCGGTGCGGAACACCTGGGCCTTGCGGTCCATCTCGTCCTGCAGCGTCTTGCGGAGGACGGCGATGCGCTCGGTGCCCGGGTTGTTGCGGAGACCCTCGATGAGGTTGCGCACCTCGGCGGCGGGGTCCTCGGGGAGCGGCACGAAGTCGGCGGTCTGCACGTACTCGACCGCGTTGCGGCCGGCGCGCTTGCCGAAGACGTTGATGTCGAGCAGCGAGTTGGTGCCGAGGCGGTTCGACCCGTGCACCGAGACGCACGCGCACTCGCCGGCGGCGTACAGGCCCGGGACGACCGTCGTGTTGTCGCTCAGCACCTGCGCGTCGTTGTTCGTGGGGATGCCGCCCATCGCGTAGTGCGCGGTAGGCATGACGGGCACCGGCTCGACGACCGGGTCGACGCCCAGATAAGTGCGCGCGAACTCGGTGATGTCGGGGAGCTTCGTCTCGAGGACTTCTGCGCCGAGGTGCGTGCAGTCCAGCAGCACGTAGTCGCGGTGGGGTCCGGCGCCGCGGCCCTCCGCGACCTCCTGCACCATGCAGCGGCTGACGATGTCACGCGGCGCGAGGTCCTTGATGGTGGGGGCGTAGCGCTCCATGAAGCGCTCGCCGCTCACGTTGCGCAGGATCGCGCCTTCACCGCGGGCACCCTCCGTGAGGAGGATGCCAAGCCCGGCGAGACCGGTCGGGTGGAACTGGAAGAACTCCATGTCCTCCAGCGGCAGGCCCTTGCGCCAGATGATGCCGACGCCGTCACCGGTGAGGGTATGCGCGTTCGACGTCGTCTTGAAGATCTTGCCGAAGCCGCCCGTCGCGAAGATGACGGCCTTCGACTGGAAGACGTGCAGGTCGCCCGTGGCGAGCTCGTAGGCGACGACGCCCGCGATCTGCTTGTCCGTGCCCTCGCCGACCGTGATGAGGTCGAGAACGTAGAACTCGTTGAAGAAGTTGATGCCGAGCTTGACGCAGTTCTGGAACAGCGTCTGCAGGATCATGTGGCCGGTCCGGTCGGCTGCGTAGCACGCGCGGCGCACCGGGGTCTTGCCGTGGTCGGCCGTGTGACCGCCGAAGCGGCGCTGGTCGATCTTGCCCTCGGGCGTGCGGTTGAACGGGAGGCCCATGTTCTCGAGGTCGATGACCGCGTCGATGGCCTCCTTCGCGAGGATCTCGGCCGCGTCCTGGTCGACGAGGTAGTCGCCGCCCTTGACGGTGTCGAAGGTGTGCCACTCCCACGAGTCCTCTTCGACGTTGGCCAGGGCCGCCGCCATGCCGCCCTGCGCCGCGCCGGTGTGCGAGCGGGTGGGGTACAGCTTCGAGATGACGGCCGTCTTCGCCCCGGGGCCCGCCTCGATGGCGGCGCGCATGCCGGCGCCGCCGGCGCCCACGATGACGATGTCGAACTGGTGGTAGTGGACGCCGTCCTTGACGTAGCTGTCGGTGGTCTCAGTGCTCACGCTGGGTGCTTTCGATGGTCGATGCTCGGGGGTCGCCCGAACGCTTAGGCGCAGATTCCGATGATGACGTCGGACGCGGTGTCGGGGTCGAAGCCGATGCACGGGTCGAACGTGAAGACGACGAGCGTGCCGAGCACGATGAGGAACGCGGCAGCGAGGCCGAGTGCCCAGACCAGCACGCGGCGGGTGCCGGCGTGGGTCACGTAGTCGTTGACGATCGTGCGCATGCCGTTCGCGCCGTGGATCAGCGCGAGCCACAGCATGAGGACGTCCCACCACTGCCAGAACGGCGTGGCGTACTTGCCGGCGACGAACGCGAAGTCGATGCCGTGGATACCCTCGCCGACCATCAGGTTCACGAAGAGGTGGCCGAAGATGAGGACCACGAGCAGCACGCCCGAGGCGCGCATGTAGACCCAGCCCCACTTCTCGAGGTTGGCGCCCCGGCGGCGGACGGCGGCGCGCGGAGCGCGCGGATCGGCGATGGCGGTCATCAGTGGCCCCCTCCCGGAGCGAAGGCGAGCATGAGGTGACGCGGGACGAAGCCCAGCATCGTCACGACCCACAGGCCCAGCACGCCCCACCACAGCTGGCGCTGGTGGCGGGTGGCCCACGACCACATGTCGACCAGGATGATGCGCAGGCCGTTGTACGCGTGGTACGCGATGGCGCCGACCAGGGCGACCTCGCCCAGGGCCATCACCGGGTTCTTGTACGTGCCGATCACCGCGTCGTACGCCTCGGGCGACACCCGGATGAGCGCCGTGTCGAGGATGTGGACGAGCAGGAAGAAGAAGATGGCGACGCCGGTGATGCGGTGCAGCACCCACGACCACATGCCTTCGTTCCCGCGGTACAGGGTGCCGCGAGGAACTCGGGAGGTGGTCTCGGATACCGACGGTGTGACGCGTGCTGGTGCAGACACGTCCGTCCTCCTTGGATCGAAACACGATGGGGCTGGCCTCGGACTGCGAGGACGGCCCCCGAAGAGGGCCCGGAACCGTGGGCTTCGGGCCGTCGGCGTCACGCGGGCGCTGCGTCCATCCTATTCCCGCATTTCGCGGACGGGCGACGAAGGCGACCCTTACGACCCCTCCATCCGGAGGGATCTTCACCGCTGGAAAGAACCCCGGTTGTTTCGCCGATCCGGCTAGCCTGGGTGCCATGTCCGGACCCATCGACGACTTCTACGCCGTGATCCCCGCCGGTGGCATCGGCAGCCGGCTGTGGCCGCTGTCGCGCGCCGACGCGCCGAAGTTCCTCCACGACCTCACCGGCTCGGGCCACACGCTGCTGGGCGACACGTGGAACCGGCTGGAGCCTCTCGCCGGACCCGACCGCATCGCCGTCGTGACCGGGCGCGCGCATCGTGCGGCGGTGGAGAAGGAGCTGCCCGGCATCCCCGACAAGAACGTCTTCCTGGAGTCGGAACCCCGCGACTCGACGGCCGCGATCGGCTTGGCCGCCGCGATCCTCTCCCGTCGCGAGCCCGACGTGATCATCGGCTCATTCGCCGCCGACCACGTCATCCGCGTGCCGCAGCTGTTCGAGTGGGCGGTGAATCAGGCGGTGTCCACCGCGCGCGAGGGGTACATCTGCACGATCGGCATCCAGCCGTCCGAGCCGTCCGTCGGGTTCGGCTACATCAAGAAGAGCGACGCGCTGAAGGTCGACGGGGCACCCGAGGCCGCGCTGGTCGAGAGCTTCGTCGAGAAGCCCGACCTCGAGACGGCCAAGGAGTACTTCGCCGACCGCAACTATCTGTGGAACGCCGGCATGTTCATCTCGCGAGCGGACGTGCTGCTCGGCGAGATCGCCGAGAACGAGCCTCACCTCTACGCGGGCCTCATGGACCTCGCCGAAGCTTGGGACGACCGCGACGAGCGCGGACCGGTGGTCGACCGGGTCTGGCCGACGCTCAAGAAGATCGCGATCGACTACACCGTCGCCGAGCCCGCGGCCGCGAAGGGGCGCCTCGCCGTCATCCCCGGGCACTTCGACTGGGACGACGTGGGCGACTTCGCAAGCCTCGCCAAGCTCAACTCCCACGGCCGCAAGAACGACCTCGCGATCCTCGGCGAGAACGCCCGCATCCTCTCCGATGCCGCCAGCGGCATCGTCGTGAGCCAGACCCGCCGGGTCATCAGTCTCATCGGCGTCCGCGACATCGTCGTGGTCGACACCGAGGACGCCCTGCTGGTCACCACGAGCGAGCACGCGCAGCGCGTGAAGGGCGTCGTCGACGCGCTCAAGCTCAGCGGACGCGGCGAAGTTCTGTGAAAACGGATGCTGCGGCCCGCGGCTGGGCCCACGCGCCCCGAGGCTCCGCGGATCGCGCCAGCGATGCGTGGAGTGGGCGTGGGGACCGTTTTCCCTGATCGTCTGCTCATCTGAGCGGGATATTGCGTCTTTGTAACCTTTCGCGAACGACGCCTCACGATGCATGCAACCGCGCCGTCACAGTGGGTAACTTTGTGCAGTCCCCGTGAAGGACGCGGGGGAACGTAGTGGAGGCTGAGTTGACCATCTCACGCACCAAGAAGCTCGTCGGCGTCACCGTCGCCGCGGGCATGCTGATCGCCCTCGCCGGCTGCGGCTCCGCCCCTGAGGAGACGGAATCCACGGGAGACGCCGGAAACGTCGTAGAGGGCTTCACCCCCTGCCTCGTGTCGGACGACGGCGGCTTCAACGACAAGTCGTTCAACCAGTCCGCCAAGGAAGGCATGGACCGCGCCGCCGAAGAGCTCGGCGTCAAGCCCATCGAGGTCGAGTCCAGCTCGGCGAACGACTACGCCCCGAACCTCGAGAACCTCATCGCCGAGGGCTGCACGTTCATCATCTCGGTCGGCTTCAAGCTGTCGGCCGACACGGTCGCCTCCGCGCTCGCGAACCCCGACGTGAACTACGCCATCATCGACGACCGCGCCGACAACAGCGGCAAGACCGGTGACGACGGCAAGGAGACCGGCGACGGCAAGACCGACGCGCCGAACATCAAGCCGCTCCTGTTCGACACGGTGCAGGCCGCGTACCTCGGCGGCTACGCCGCGGCCGCGTGGTCGGCGCAGGCCGGCGTCAACAAGGTCGGCACCTTCGGCGGCATCCCGATCCCGCCCGTCACCATCTTCATGGACGGCTTCATCGACGGTGTCGAGAAGTACAACGAAGACAAGGGCGCCGCGGTCGAGACCTTCGGCTGGGACGTCGACGCCCAGGAGGGCTCGATGACCGGTGGCTTCGCCGCCAACGACACCGCCAAGCAGACCGCGCAGGGCATCCTCGACCAGGGCGTCGACGTGATCCTCCCGGTCGGCGGCCCGATCTACCAGAGCGCGCGCGACGCCATCACCGACGCCGGCAGCGGCACGGTCATGCTGGGTGTCGACTCCGACCTGGCCAAGGCCGACCCCTCGGTCGCCGACATGGTGCTGGTCTCGATCATGAAGCGCATCGACGAGGCCGTCTACCAGGCGACCATGGAGGCGTCGTCGGGCGACTTCGACCCGGCCACCTACATCGGCACGCTCGAGAACGAGGGCGTGGGCCTGTCGGGCTTCGGCTCGTTCGAGTCGCAGCTGCCGGAGGGCCTGCTCGATGAGCTCGCCGCCCTCCAGGAGCAGATCATCTCGGGCGACCTCGAGGTGACCTCGCCCAGCTCGCCGTAAGGCAGCAGGAACAGCGGAACGCGGCCGGGTGGACGACTCCACCCGGCCGCGTTCTTCCCCGCCGCCATCAGATGGATGGCGCCGCGGCCGACAGCATATATAGGGTGCACATATGAAGCTCGAGCTCCGTGGGATCACGAAGCGTTTCGGGTCCCTCGTCGCGAACGACCACATCGATCTCGTGGTCCAGCCGGGTGAGATCCATGCCCTTCTCGGCGAGAACGGCGCCGGCAAATCCACACTCATGAACGTGCTCTACGGCCTGTACCAGGCCGATGAGGGCGAGATCCTGCTGGACGACGTCGTCCAGCACTTCCGAGGCCCCGGCGACGCGATGAATTCGGGCATCGGCATGGTGCACCAGCACTTCATGCTCATCCCGGTCTTCACCGTCGCCGAGAACGTGATGCTCGGTCACGAGAACACGAAGGCGCTGGGCGCCCTCGACCTCGCCAAGGCGCGCCAGCACGTGCGCTCCGTCGCCGACCGCTTCGGGTTCGAGGTCGATCCCGACGCCATCGTCGGCGATCTCCCCGTTGGCGTGCAACAGCGGGTCGAGATCATCAAGGCCCTGTCGCGCGACGCGAAGGTGCTCGTGTTCGACGAGCCGACCGCCGTGCTGACGCCGCAGGAGACCGACGAGCTCATGACGATCATGAAGCAGCTGCGTGATGAGGGCACCTCGATCGTCTTCATCACCCACAAGCTGCGCGAGGTGCGCGCCGTCGCCGATCGCATCACCGTCATCCGGCTCGGCAAGGTCGTGGGTGAGGCCTCGCCCACCGCGTCCAACGCGGAGCTCGCCTCCCTGATGGTCGGCCGCGCGGTCGAGCTCACCGTCCACAAGAACCCGCCCCAGCGCGGAGAGGGCGGACTCGAGGTGCGCGACCTCCGCGTCGTCACCGCGAACGGCACCGTCGTCGTGGACGACGTGAGCTTCGACGTCCGGCCGGGCGAGATCCTCGCGGTCGCGGGCGTCCAGGGCAACGGCCAGACCGAGCTCATCGAGGCCATGGTGGGCCTCGGGGAGCGCGTGAGCGGCTCGATCGAGCTCGGTGGCGTCGAGCTCGTCGGCAAGAGCGTGCGCGGCATCCTCGACGAGGGTGTCGGGTTCGTGCCCGAGGACCGCACCGAGGACGGACTCGTGGGCACCTTCACGGTGGCCGAGAACCTCATCCTCGACCGATCCGGCGACAAGGCCTTCGTGTCGGGCGGCACGATCCGCCGCGGCGTGCTCGACGACTTCGCCAAGGCCCGCATCACCGAGTACGACATCCGCACCCAGGGCCCCGACGTCCCCGCCGGGACGCTCTCGGGCGGAAACCAGCAGAAGGTCGTGATCGCCCGCGAGATGAGCCGCGAGCTGAAGCTGCTCGTCGCGGCGCAGCCCACGCGCGGCGTCGACGTCGGCTCGATCGAGTTCATCCACAAACGCATCGTCGAGACGCGGGATGCCGGCATCCCGGTCGTCGTCGTCTCCACCGAGCTCGACGAGGTCGCGGCCCTCGCCGACCGCATCGCGGTGATGTACCGCGGAGCGATCGTCGGCATCGTGCCCGGCGACACCCCCCGAGACGTTCTCGGCCTCATGATGGCCGGCGAGAAGCCCGAGGAGGCCGTCGCGTGAACGACCAGAACCCCGCTGCGAGCGGCGACCCGCTCAAGGGGCTGCCGGCAGATCAGCTCCCGTCCGTGTCGGGCCCTCTCACGGGTTCGCCGGATCTCCCCGCCCCCACGCCCGACGCGCCCGGTGCCGTCGACGGCGAGGTGCCCCCGCCGCCGCGGCAGAACGTCTTCATCAAGGAGCTGCTGCGCAGCAACTGGGTGACCACGGTGCTCGCGATCGTCGTGGCGATGGTCGTGGGCGGCATCCTGATGGCGATCACGAACGAGGACGTCCAGGCGGCGTCCCGCTACTTCTTCGCGCGACCCGGCGACACCCTCGGCGCCGTCTGGAACGCGGTGTACGGCGGCTACGAGGCCCTCTTCCGCGGCGCGATCTACAACCCCCGGGCGAACGACTTCGCGACGCAGATCCGGCCGCTCACCAACACGCTCGGCTTCGCCGCCCCGCTGATCGCCGCAGGCCTCGGCGTGGCGCTGGCGTTCCGCGTGGGCCTGTTCAACATCGGTGGCCGCGGCCAGATCCTCATCGCGTGTGCGACGGCGGCGCTGTTCACCTTCAACCTGAACCTGCCGATGTTCCTCCAGCTGCCCCTCACGCTCGCGGCGGGTATCGCCGGCGGTGCGATCTGGGGTGGCATCGTCGGTGTGCTGAAGGCGCGCACCGGTGCCCACGAGGTGATCCTCACCATCATGCTCAATTACGTCGCGTTCTACCTCGTGACGTGGATGGTGCGCACCCCCGGCATCCTGCAGCGCCCGGCGGGCGACCAGCCGATCTCGTCGGCGACGCCGGCGAACGCGCAGTTCCCCGACCTGCTCGGGCCCCGGTTCCCCCTGCTCGACTGGGGCTTCGTGATCGTCATCGCGGCCACCGTGTTCGTGTGGTGGCTGGTCGAGCGTTCCAGCCTCGGCTTCCGGCTCCGCGCCGTGGGTGAGAACCCGCACGCCGCTCGGGCGTCCGGCATCTCCGTGCAGCGGATGTACATCTACGCGATGCTCTTCGCCGGTGGCCTCGCGGGCCTCGCCGGCATGAACCAGATCCAGGGCTCGGTCACCACCGGCTTCGACGGGTACATCGACGCGGGCATCGGCTTCGACGCCATCACCGTCGCCCTCCTCGGCCGCAGCCGGGCCTGGGGCGTATTCGCCGCCGGCATCCTGTTCGGCGCGCTGAAGGCCGGTTCGTTCACGATGCAGGCCTCGCAGGGCATCCCCGTCGACATCGTGCTCGTCGTGCAGTCGCTCATCGTCCTGTTCATCGCGGCGCCGCCGCTCATCCGCACGATCTTCTTCCTGCCGAAGACCGATGCCGAGAAGGCCGCCAAGGCGAGAGCCAAGGCCGCGAAGAAGGCGGTGTCCGCATGACCGCGCTCGCTCCTGCTCCCGACGGGACGATCCAGCTGACCACCGTGAAGGTGCGCCACCTGAAGCTGGCGGTGACCCTCGCCATCGCGACGGCCCTGCTGGCGCTCCTCTTCCTGTTCGTCCCGCGCAACGGCATCAGCACCTTCCGGCTGAGCGACCCGAGCTCGTCGATCGGCCTGCCGAACGTCAGCTTCCCGACCGCCGTGACCTGCTGGGTCCTGATCGGCTTCCTCGTGCTCCTGACGCTCTGGGCGTTCTGGGACTCGGCGAACTACCGCCGCACCGGCCTCTGGCTGCCGATCGTGTTCAGCCTCCTCGCCGTTTTCGCGTTCCTCGTGTGGGCCGCCGCGGGCGGGCTCGTGCCCGTCACCGGCCTTCTTTTCGGCGCACTGTCGCTGTCGGTCCCGCTGATCTTCGGTGCCCTCGGGGGCGTCATCGGCGAGCGGGTCGGCGTCGTCAATGTCGCGATCGAGGGTCAGTTCCTGTTCGGCGCGTTCAGCGCGGCGCTGCTTGCGAGCATCACCCACAACCCGTTCGTCGGTCTCGTCGGCGCGATGGTGGGCGGCGTGCTCGTGGCGTTCGTGCTGGCGGCGTTCTCGATCAAGTACCTCGTCGACCAGGTGATCGTCGGCGTCGTGCTCAACGTCCTCGTGACCGGCCTGACCGGCTTCCTCTACGGTGCGCTGCTCGTGCCGAACGAGGCCGACCTCAACCGCCCGGTGCGCTTCACGCGGTGGGAGATCCCACTGCTCAGCGACATCCCGATCATCGGACCCGTGCTGTTCAACCAGACGTTCATCGTCTACCTCATGTACATCACGGTCGCGCTCGTCGCCTGGGGCCTCTACCGCACCCGCTGGGGCCTGCGGCTCCGCGCCGTCGGCGAGCACCCGCAGGCGGCCGACACGGTGGGCATCAAGGTGAACACCAGCCGGTTCTGGAACGTCTCTCTCGCGGGGGCGATCGCCGGCATCGGCGGCGCGTACTTCACGCTCGTCTCGGTGGGCCAGTTCACCAAGGAGATGACGGCCGGCCTCGGCTTCATCGCCCTCGCCGCGGTCATCTTCGGCCGCTGGGACCCGATCCGGGCGACCCTCGCAGCGCTGCTGTTCGGGTTCGCGACCAACCTGCAGAACCTCCTGACCGTACTGCGGACGCCGATCCCCAGCGAGTTCATGCTGATGCTGCCGTACGTCGTGACGATCATCGCCGTCGCCGGCTTCGCGGGTCAGATCCGCGGCCCCGCCGCTGCCGGCAAACCATACATCAAGGGATGACGCGGTGCCTGCCGTGCGTGTGAAGGGCGACGGATGCCGGGCCGCGGCATCCGTCGACCCTCCTGATACCCGACCCGACGCGAACGGAGCGCGCTCATGACCGATATCGACTGGGATGAGCTGCGCGCCGCGGCGACCGACGCGATGCAGCGGGCCTACGCCCCCTACTCGCGCTACAAGGTCGGCGCCGCCGCCCTCGTGACCGACGGGCGCATCGTCACCGGCTGCAACGTCGAGAACGCGTCGTACGGCGTCACCCTCTGCGCCGAGTGCGGTCTCGTCAGCGAGCTGGCGAACTCGGGCGGCGGGAGCCTCGTCGCATTCGTCTGCGTCAACGGCCATGGCGACACGATCATGCCGTGCGGTCGCTGCCGGCAGCTGCTGTTCGAATTCGCGATCCCCGGCATGCTGCTCGAGACGGTGTCGGGCATCCGCACCATCGACGAGGTGCTGCCCGACGCGTTCGGACCCCGCGACCTCGAGGAGGCGACCCGATGAGCGATGCGACGGGCGTCGAGCCGTTCGACGCGGTCGACGTGATCCGCACCAAGCGCGACGGCGGTGCGGTGCCGGAGCAGGCGCTGCGCTGGATGGTCGACGCCTACACGCGCGGTTACGTCGCCGACTCGCAGATGGCCTCGTTCGCGATGGCCGTCCTCCTCAACGGCATGTCGCGCGACGAGATCCGCGTCATGACCGACGCGATGATCGCCTCGGGGGAGCGGATGAGCTTCTCGGGGCTCGGCAAGCCGACGGTCGACAAGCACTCGACCGGCGGCGTCGGCGACAAGATCACGCTGCCGCTGGCTCCGCTCGTCGCGAGCTTCGGCGTCGCGGTGCCGCAGCTGTCGGGCCGCGGGCTCGGCCACACCGGCGGCACGCTCGACAAGCTCGAGTCGATCCCGGGCTGGCGCGCGGCACTCTCGAACGACGAGATGTTCGCGCAACTCCGCGATGTCGGCGCTGTGATCTGCGCCGCGGGCTCGGGTCTCGCCCCGGCCGACAAGAAGCTCTATGCGCTGCGTGACGTCACCGGCACCGTCGAGGCGATCCCGCTGATCGCGTCGAGCATCATGTCGAAGAAGATCGCCGAGGGCACCGACGCGCTCGTGCTCGACGTGAAGTTCGGCTCCGGCGCCTTCATGCGCGACGTCGACCGGGCGCGCGAGCTCGCCCGCACGATGGTCGCGCTCGGCACCGACTCGGGCGTCTCCACGACCGCCCTCCTCACCGACATGAACACGCCGCTCGGCCTCGCCATCGGCAACGCCAACGAGGTGCGCGAGTCGGTCGAGGTGCTCGCCGGCGGCGGCCCCGCCGACGTCGTCGAGCTGACGGTGGCGCTCGCCCGCGAGATGCTCGCGCTCGCCGGCCAGCCGGACGCCGACGTCGAGGCGGCGCTGCAGGACGGCCGTGCGATGGACGCCTGGCGCGCGATGATCATCGCGCAGGACGGCGATCCGGATGCTGCGCTCCCCACCCCGAACGAGACGCACACGGTCACCGCCACCGAGGGCGGCTACGTCACCGGCATGGAGGCGCTCCCGTTCGGCATCGCCGCGTGGCGCCTGGGAGCCGGACGCGCACGCGCGCAGGACCCGGTGCTGCACGCGGCGGGCATCGATCTTCACGTGAAGCCCGGCGATCAGGTGACGGCCGGCCAGCCGCTGTTCACCCTTCTCGGCGAGGATGCCTCCCGGTTCGACCGCGCCCTCGAAGCCCTCGACGGGGCGTGGGAGATCGGCCCCGACGCACCCGAGCGCAGTCCTCTCGTCCTGGAACGCATCACCGCCTAGGCTGAGTCAGTCCCGCGCCGGGCCCGATGCGGCGCCCGGGCCGCAGCATCCGTCCGCACATCACTGACTCGCGATCGCAACCGAGGAGAATCCCAAATGCCCATCGACCAGCACGGCGACGCCATCCTCGATGGAGTGTCGCTCCGCAGCCTGCCCAAGGTCTCGCTGCACGATCACCTCGACGGCGGCGTGCGCCCCGCGACGATCATCGAACTGGCCGACGCGATCGGGTTCGAGGTCCCCGAGTCCGACTCGGACGACCTCGCGGACTGGTTCGCCGACAAGAGCGACTCGGGCTCGCTCGTCGAGTACCTCAAGACCTTCGATCTGACCATCGGCGTCATGCAGACGCGCGAGGGCCTCACGCGGGTCGCCCGCGAGTTCGTCGAGGACCTCGCCGCCGACGGCGTCATCTACGGTGAGGTGCGGTGGGCTCCCGAGCAGCACCTCGGCCGCGGGCTGTCGCTCGACGAGGTCGTCGCGGCGGTGCAGGAGGGCATCGAGGAGGGCGAGGACGCGGCCGAGAGCCGCGGCCACGACATCCGTGTCGGCCAGCTGATCTCCGCCATGCGCCACAGCGACCGCTCGCTCGAGATCGCACGGCTGGCCGTGGACTGGCGCAACCGGGGCGCGGTCGGGTTCGACATCGCGGGTCCCGAGGACGGATTCCCGCCGTCGCGCCTGCGCGACGCGTTCGACTACCTGGCGTCGGAGTTCTTCCCCGCCACCGTGCACGCGGGCGAGGCCGCCGGCCTGGACTCGATCCGCTCGGCGCTGATCGACGGCCGCGCGCTGCGCCTCGGCCACGGCGTGCGCCTCGCCGAAGACCTCGAGGTCGTCTCGCGCGCCGGCGAGGAGGTGCTCGTCCAGTTCGGCGATCTGGCGCGCTGGGTGCGCGACCGCGAGATTCCGCTCGAGCTCTCGCCGTCGTCGAACCTGCAGACCGGTGCCATCGAGCGCTGGGGCACGACGATGGAGGACCACCCCTTCGATCTGCTCTACCAGCTGGGCTTCGCGGTCACCGTGAACGTCGACAACCGCACGATGAGCCGCACATCGCTCACGCGCGAGCTCGCGCTGCTCGCCGAGACTTTCGAGTACGGCCTCGACGACCTCGAGGCCTTCCAGCTCAACGCCGCCGCCGGCGCCTTCCTCCCGGTGGAGGAGCGCGAGGAGCTCATCGACCTCATCGCCGACGGCTTCGACGCCTAGCCCCTGACCGGCTCTGGAGAGCGGATGCTGCGGCCCGCGGCATCCGTTCTCCAAGTCTGCGGCCGCGTGGTCGCGTCATAACTCCTCAGTTTCCTGGGTTCTGCGCCGATGTCGCGGGCACATTCAGCGCCGGGTTGCGGAAACTGAGGAGTTGGAGCCCCGTGCTCGTCGGCGCGGCCCGTGTCCGAGCACCTCAGCCAGCGCTTCGCGGACCTCGTCACGGTGGTGGAAGACGTCCTCCGCGATCACGCGCACGGTGGAGTAACCCACCCGGGCTGCAGCAAGATCCCGCCGCCGGTCGCGCTTCTGCGCCGCCCACCCGGAGTGATGCTCCTCGCTGTCGCATTCGATAATGAGCCAGCCGTCGACGACGAAGTCGACGCGCCCGACGCCTCGGATCGTGACCTGAAGCTGCACGTGGCAATCGAGTGTGCGAAGGATGAGGCGCATCAGGGTTTCGGAGCCCGACTCGCTGCGCGCGTCGATCAAACGCCGCAGCGCCTGGAATCGCTTCGGCAGTCGAGAGAAGACGCTGTCCAGTGCGTCCTCGTCGATCAGTCCCGCGTGCAGGGCACTGTCGAGCGTCGCGACGGCCTCACGCGGCCCCTGGCATCGCACGGCCTGGGCCAATGCCTCCGCCAGATCCGCCGTCAACGCGGCGGCCGGAGACTGCGAGCTCCGCCAGTGGCAGACCGCTCCGGCCAGGCGAGGGGGCAGTCTGCTGGCCCCGACATCCACCTGAAAGTGCAGGGGAGACGGGCTGAGGACGAACACTCCGAGGTGGCGCATGAGCGAGACGCAGTCGAGCCGGCCACCCATCCTCGCGACGGCGATCACGTCGGGATGCAGCTCGCTGTGGACATACCGCCCTCTGCGTACCCGGATGATCCGCTTGTCGCGCAGAGCGCGAGAGAGGTGACCGCGGGTGATGCCGCGACGGGCGAGCTCGTGGCGGCTGAGGAACGTGGCGCACATCAGCGGTGCGGGCGTGCGATCGACTGCGGTGAGCATGCGTGCCAGCGTGCCTGCTGACCGGCACCGACAGTTCGACCCCCGGGTCGCTCGGTGGACAGGCGGCGCGGACACCTGCCTGGGGAGGAGCCGCAACTCATCAACTCGGAGCGATCTCGGAGCGCCCCCGAGACGCCGACCGCCGAGGCTCGACGAATCTGAGGAGTTGGCGTCACCCGGCAACGCCTGCCGGCGGCGACGCCCGACATCCCAGGTTCACCCGGTCATCGATCGAGTCCCCCGGGGCGTGGGCGACAACTCCTCAGATCGCGCCCGTCCCGGGCGGCCGGGCACGTGTGGCGGCGGCAGGCGCCAGAAGTTTGAGGAGTTGCTGCTGATGGATGCCGTTGCCCGGGGCGCGGCGGCCGATCAGCGGCGGGCTACGTCGGGGTGTGACGCCAGGTACGCCTCGAAGGCCTCGGACGAGGTCTTCGAGGGGGTGAACCCGAACTCGTCCTTCAGCTTCGCGTTCGCGAGCACGGGGCGGTAGCGGAGGAAGCGCACCTGTTCCGGGCCGTGGACCGTGAGGCGTAGCATCCGTCCCATCCGCAGGCCGAAGCCCAGCAGCCCGGCCGGCACGGTCACGACGGGCTTGCCCAGGCGCCGGGCGATCTCGGGCACGGTCACGCGGCCGTCGCCCGCGACGTTGTAGATGCCGGGGGGGCCGTCGGTGGCGGCGCGCGCCATCGCGGCGGCGACGTCGTCGACCCACACGAAGACGAAGGGCGACTCCGAGCCGCGCACCTTGAGGAGGGCGGGCCCGTCCCAGAGCGCCGTGATCTGGTTCTGCACCGTCGGGCCCAGGATCGTGCCGATGCGGAACACGACCTGCTCGAGCTCGGGGTGGGCGTCGCGGTATCCGGCGAGCAGCTGCTCGACGAGGCGCTTGTGCTTCGAATACGGGAACTCGTCGTTGCCCCGCACGGGGTCGCTCTCGCGCAGCCACTCGGGGTTGTCGCCGTGATAGCCGTAGGCGGCGCCCGACGACGACACCACGATCCGCTTCACACCGGCCTCCACGCACGCCTCGAGCACGTGCCGCGAGCCGTCCACATCCACCCGGTACTCGAGACCGTGGTCGCGGCCAGGGTTGACGATCGCGGCGAGGTGCACGACGACGTCGATGCGGTGGCGACGCAGCAGCGGTACGAGGCCGTCGGGACGGGTGACGTCGCACTCGTCGTACACGACGCCGTCGACGGGATGCTGCGGCCGCCGCAGGTCGCCGGCCACGACCAGCTCGACATCCGGGCGGGAAACGAGCGCAGCGGCGACGTGCGAGCCGAGGAAGCCGGCGCCGCCGGTGACGAGGACGCGGCGGCTCATGCGACGGGCTCCGCGGGATCGACGGACCCCGTCGCGCCCTCCGCCGACGAGCGCAGCGCGTGACGGGACGCGTCGCCCTTGGTCGACCCCGTGCGCTTCTTGGTGTGCCGCGCCCAGAGGGCCGCGACGATGAGCCCCGCGATGATGTCCCAGATGCCCCACCAGCCGGCGACGATCGCCATGCCGCCGAGGCCGCCGAAGAACGCGAAGACGAGTCCGAGGCCCAGGCCCGCGTTGCGGATGCCGACCTCGAACGTCATCGCCTTGCGCTCGCGGGTGCCGAGGCCGCCGACGACCGCGGTGCTGTAGCCGATCGCCAGTGCGACAGCGTCGTGGATCGTCACGACGAGGATGATGACGCCGAGGAAGGCGACGAAGTAGGCCCAGTTGCCGACGAGTGCGGCGACGATGAAGCCGACGAGCGCGAGCAGCGAGAACCACTTCACGAACGGCTGCACGCGCTTCGCGAAGGTGGGGAAGCGGTGCCGGATGAACAGGCCCAGCGCGAACGGCAGACCGATGATGAGCAGGATGTCGCCGAGCATCGCCCACGCGTCGAGCGACACCGCCTCGAGCAGCGTGCGCGCCGTCGGGTGCAGCGAACCCCAGAACGCGATCGACAGCGGCAGCACGAGGATGTAGATGATGTTCGAGACCGCGGTCATCGACACCGAGAGCGCGACATTGCCGCCGGAGCGATGCGTCAGCACCTGCGAGATGTTCCCCGGCGGGCAGCAGGCGACGAGGATCATGCCGAGCGCCATGGACGGCGTCACCGGCAGGATCAGGGTCAGCCCGAACGTCACGGCGGGCAGCACGATGAGCTGCGCGAGGATCGCGATGACGAAGGGCTTCGGCTTGCGCGCGACGACCTTGAAGTCATCCAGCGTCGTGTCCAGCGCGATGCCGAACATGATCAGCCCAAGCACGACGTTGAGGATCACGAGCGTGCCCGGGTTGAAGTTGAGCACGACGTCGTCGGGGTTCACGCCGTCACCTCCCGGCGGGCGGCACCGCGCGCCCGTCGCGGGCCGCGGGATGCGGCATCCGTCTTCAGCGCCTGGGTGGCGGTGCGGACGGCGCCGCGGTAGGCGTCCTTGTTGACGTAGTACGACATGCGCTCGAGGCCGAGGTAGTTGTAGCCCCCGGTGAGGTCGGGCCACGGTTCGCCCGTCACGCGCGCCCGGAAGGCTGCCGCGCGGTCGGGGTGGCGTTGGAGTGCCGCCAGGTACGCGGCGATGAGCTCGGCCTGTTCGTACCGACCCTGCCAGCCGATTCCGGATGCCTCGATCATGCCCATCACGTACAGCCCGTTGAAGGACGGGGTGAAGGTGTTGAGGAAGAGGCGCGGCGCCATGCCCGACCAATCCAGCGCGGCGCGGTCGACGAACGGATAGTCGAGCTTGTAGCCGGTGGCGAGCATCACCGTGTCGTACTCGGCCGACGATCCGTCGCGGAAGTGCACGGTGCGTCCGTCGAAACGGTCGATGTCGGGCACGATCCGCAGGTCGCCCTGGCCCAGGTGGTTGAGGATGAGCGTGTTGACGATCGGGTGCGACTCGTAGATCTTGTAGTCGGGCTTGGGGAACCCGAACCGCACGGGGTCGCCGGTGAAGGCGCGCAGCACGCGCGTGTCCACGAACTGCTTGATGCGCGCCGGGAGCGGCTTGCCCTGGTTGAGGGTGTCGGAGGGCTTGCCGAACAGGTAGCGCGGCACGAAGTAGTAGCCGCGGCGCACGCTCATGTCGACGGATGTCGCGTGGTGCACGGCGTCGACCGCGATGTCGCAGCCGGAGTTGCCCGCGCCGATGATGAGCACCCGCTTGCCGGTGAGCTGGGTCGCGGACTTGTAGGCGCTGGTGTGGAGGAGCTCACCCGTGAACTCGCCACGGAACGCGGGGACGTTCGGCTCGGCGAGCGTGCCGTTCGCGAGGATCACCCCGTCGTAGCGCTGCTCGACCGGTGCGACACCTTCGTCTGTCGAAAGACCCTCGGCGCGCAGCATCCAGCCGCCGTCGTCCGTGGGCTCGAGCGAGGTGACCTTCATGTCGAAGCGGAATCGGGCGGTCAGCCCGAAGTGATCGGCGAAGTCGCGGAAGTACGTGATGAGCTCGCGGTGGCTCGGGTAGTCGGCCTTCGTGCGCATCGGGAACTCGGCGAACTCGGTCGTGGTGCGCGACGAGATGAGGTGTGCCGACTCGTACATCGTGGAGCGGGGGTTCTCGATGTCCCAGAGGCCGCCGACGCCGCGCGACGCCTCGAAGCCGTCGAACTCGATCCCGGCCCTCTGCAGCGCCCGAGCGGCGGAGAGGCCCGAAGGCCCGGCGCCGATGATGGCATAGCGGTGCGCGCTCATGCGTCCTTCATTCCGTCTCCACACGTCGTCGTGTCGTCGGCGCGACGGTGCCGACCCCAGTTTCGAGAGCAACCCTAAGCGTTAGTCGGAATTAACCGAAATCCCGCGTCGCCTCACACGAAGACTGCCAGGATGCCCCGCACCAGCACCACTGTCGCGCCGGCCCACGCGATGGCGAGCATCGCCACCCGGGCGATCCGCGGCGACACGTTGCGCGACAGGATCGTGCCGATCGCGATGCCCGCGATCGTGGCGACCACGAGAGTGCTCACGTCCTCGATGGGGGAGACGGGCAACCCTCGCAGCGCCACGGACGCGACGCCGAATGCCAGGAAGATGACCTGCACGCTGGCCGCGAAGCGGCGCTGCGGCCACTTGTCGCCGACCGCGTACGCGGCCAGTGCGGGGCCGGACAGACCGCTCGCGGCGTTCATGAAGCCGGCGGCCGATCCGGCGACGATCGCGCCAGTACGGCCGGACAGCGATGCCGAGAGCGCGGGAATATGACTCGCCACGAGCGCGAAGTACGCCATCGCGGCGATCAGCAGCAGCAGGGCGGCCTCGGGCAGCAGGTGCACCAGCAGCACGCCGAACGGCGAGGCAATGAGGCCCGGCCAGATGAGCCACCACGTGCGCCGCCACTCGACGTGCTTCCAGACGAACGGAACCGCTGTGCACGCAGCCACGAGGGCGAGCAGCACCGCGATCGTGACCCCCTCGACCGGTCCGTAGAGCAAGACGATCGGCCCGACGAGCACAAGCACGAAGCCGAGCCCGGTGATGCGCTGGATCACGGCCGCGACGAAGGCTGCGATCGCCGCGAGGACCAGCGTGAGCGCCACGGCTCAGCCCCGCGCGAGCGCGAAGGCTCCGACGAGCTCGGTGAGCTGGTCGCGCATGTCCTCGTCGGAGATCGTCGGGGTGTTGTCGCCGGCCTGCAGGCCGTAGTCGCCGAACGAGGAGTGGCTCGCACCCTCGATCTCGTGCATCTCGGCGTCCTCGGGCAGCAGGTGACGGGCGTCCGCGATCTTCTCGGGCGTCGAGAGGCCGTCCTCGCTGCCGGAGACGCTGATCACCGGCAGACCCGACTCCGACAGGTCGTTCGAGCAGTAGGAGCCGAACAGCGCCAGGCCGTCGGCATCCGACGCGAGCTGGCACGCCCGGACGCCTCCGAGCGAGTGCCCGCCCACCAGCCACGTGTCGACGTCGGGCGCGAGGCCGGTGAATGTCGACAGCGGCCGGACATCGAAGAACGCGAGGTTGAGCCACGGCTTGGTGATGACGACGGTGACGCCGTCCTCGGCGACGAGGCCCGAGACCTTGTACGCGTACGCCCACGGGTCGACCTTGGCCCCCGGGATGTACACCAGTCCCACGTCGGCGGACTCGCCGGCGGGGGAGAGCACGATGCCCGCGTCGGTGTCGGTGATCTCGATGCCGGGGTTGGCTTTCACCTCCGCGAGCGGATCCGCCTCGGCGCCCATGACGCCCACCTGGCTCCAGATGAGGATGCCGACGACCGCGAGCACGATGAGCGCCCCGATCGAGCCGAGGATCCACCACAGGACCCGCAGCCCACGTCGGCGGGGCTTTGTCGCCCGTGCGGACGGGGCGCCCGTCGCGGGGTCGGCGTCGGGTGCGGGGTCGGCGTCGCGTGCGTTCACCTCACGAGCGTAGCCCGGCGGGAATCTACCCTTTCGCGCTTCCGAGCTCCGCCTGCCGGGCCGCCACGATCGCCTCGACCTTCGGGAAGAGTGGATGCTGCGGCTCGAGGCCCGTGACCGACTCGGTGAAGGAGGCGGCATCCTGTTCCCGTAGCATCCGCTGCAGGTCCACCGACTGGGCGTCCTCGGTGTCGTCGAACGCGAGCGCCGCACCCATCGCCGCGACCAGGGCGTCGACCCCGAGCCCGCGTTCTGCGGCCTCGGCCGCCGGACCGACGAATCGCTCGTGCCGCGAGAGCTTGCGCAGCGGCTGCCGGCCGACGCGCCACACGGTGTCGGGGAGCGCCTTGTTGCGGAACCGGCCGAGGATCGTCGCGCGGTAGTCCGCCAGCGAGGCCGCGTCGAGCCCGTGCTTCGCTTCCAGCAGCGCCGACGTCTCTTCGAGCGCCGCCTCGACCCGCGACGCGATCGCCGGGTCGGCCAGTGCCCCGGCGATCCCCTCGACCCCGGCCTGCGCCCCGAAGTAGGCCGTGGCCGCGTGCCCGGTGTTGACTGTGAAGAGCTTCCGCTCGATGTAGGGCGCGAGGTCGTCGACGAAGTGCGCCCCCGGGATGTGGGGCGGGTCGTCGCCGAACGGCGGCCGCTCGATCGCCCATTCGAAGAACGGCTCGACCGTGACGTCGACGCCGGCGCCCTCCGGCTGGGCCGGCACGATGCGGTCGACCGCCGTATTGGCGAAGACGGCGCGGGCTGCGAGGGCATCCCATGCGTCGCCGGCGAGGGCCTTGATCTCGTCGCGCAGCAGGTCGGTGGCGTTGATCGCGTTCTCGCACGCCATGATCTGCAGCGGCGGGCTCGACGGGTCGCGCAGCGCCAGCCCTGCGACGATGTGCGGCGCGACGAACTTCAGGATCGTGGGTCCGACCGCCGTCGTGACGACGTTGGCTCCGGCGATCTCGTCGATGACCTTGTCGGGGTGCTCCGCGCTGTTGATGGCTGTGAAACCCGTCACCACCGTGTCGCGACCGCCCTCGCCCACCTCGTGCACCGTGTAGCGGGACACGTGGTTGATCGCGTCGACGAGCGGGGCGGCGACGTCCGAGAAGACGAGCTGATACCCGCCCTCGTGCAGGAGCAGCCCGACGAACCCTCGCCCGATGTTGCCGGCCCCGAAGTGGACGGCCTTCATCACACGCCCGCCGCCGACACCAGGCCGAACAGCTCCTCCGGCGTCTGCGCGGTCTTGAGGCGTTCGACCTCGTCCTCGTCCGAGAAGAGGATCGCGATCTGCGACAGGATCTCGAGGTGCTCGTCGCCCTTGCCAGCGATGCCGACCACGAAGGTCACGGGGTTGCCGTCCCAATCCACGCCGCCGTCGTAGCGCACGACCGACAGCGCCGACTCGAGGATCTCACCCTTGGTCTCGTTGGTGCCGTGGGGGATCGCGAGCTCGTTGCCCATGTACGTCGACACGGTCTGCTCGCGCTGGAGCATCGCGTCGTAGTAGGCGCCGGTGACCGCGCCCGCCGACTGGAGGATGTCGGCCGCCTCCCGCATCGCCTCGTCGCGTGTCGCGCTCCCGGAGTGGATGCGCACCTGCCCGATGCTCAGAACCTCGCGTGCCATGTTCTCGCCTTTCTCGTCGTTCGTCTCTGGTGTCGTCGGAGGAGATACGGATGCCGCGACCCGCCGCCCGTACCGAGCAGCGGGGCGCGGCCGTGCCGAGGGCGATGGGGCCGGGGGCTTCTCGCCCGCCCGGCCCCACCGCGGTCTCAGCTACGCAGTCCCATCCTCGTGCTGGGCGCGGACAAGGTCCACGACCTCGTCGTAGCGCGGCGAGTTCATGAAGTTGTCGACCGACACGTGGACCGAACCCGGCGTCTTCTGCCGCGCCCGATCGGTGAGCTGGTTCTGCGTGATCACGAGATCCGCCGACGCGTCCAGGGCCGCGATCGCCTTGTTGGTGACCGTGACGTCGTCGATGCCCGCCTTCTTGATCTTGTTGCGCAGCACGCTCGCGCCCATGGCCGACGAACCCATGCCCGCGTCGCACGCGAACACGATGTTCCTGATCTCGCGCTCGGTCATGGTGGCGGGCTCGATGCCGCCGTCCGCGCTCGTGGCAGCGCCGCTGCGCAGGCCGTCGAGCGCCGCCGACGTCTTGCCCTTGGCGGCCGCGGTCTGCGTGATCGCCGCGCCGAACGCGTCATCGGTCGCCGCCATCGCCTCGAGGTCGCGCTTGCGCGACGCCCGCAGGATGACCCACGAGATGAGGAACGTCACCGTGGCGGCGAGGACCACCGACAGGAGCACCGCGACGTAGGAGTTGTTCGCGACTTGGGCGATGACCGCGAAGATGCTGCCTGGTGCCGCAGGCGCTCTCAGCGCACCGCCGAGGAGCATGTTCGTCGTGACGCCGGTCATGCCGCCCGCGATCAGTGCGAGGATCAGCATCGGCTTCATGAGCGCGTACGGGAAGTACACCTCGTGGATGCCGCCGAAGAACTGGATCACCGCGGCGCCCGGGGCCGAGGCGCGCGCGGCGCCGATGCCGAAGAACGTGAACGCGAGGAGCAGACCCACACCGGGGCCGGGGTTGGCCTCGAGGAGGAACAGGATCGACGAACCGGTGTCGGCGGACTCCTGGATGCCCAGCGGCGTCAGCACGCCGTGGTTGATGGCGTTGTTCAGGAAGAACACCTTCGCCGGCTCGATGATGATGCTCGTCAGCGGCAGCAGGTTCATCGAGACGAGCCAGTCGACCGCGTTGCTGAGCACCTGCATGATGCCGTTGACGACCCACGCGATCGGGTAGAAACCGATGATCGCGAGTACGAAGCCCCAGATGCCCGCCGAGAACATGTTCACGAGCATCTCGAAGCCGGCCTTGATCTTGCCCTCCCAGAGGCTGTCGAGCCACCTCATGGAATAGGCGCAGATCGGGGCCATGATCATCGCTCCGATGAACATGTGCACCTGGCCGAGCTGGTTGTCGGCCGGCAGATCGGCGTTGATCTGCGCGATCAGATAGTCCGACCCCGCGATCGCGCCGAACGTGCCGATCGAGGCCACCACGCCGCCGCGCACGCCGTAGATGATGTTGCCGCCCGTGTAGGCGATGAGGATCGGCAGGAGGTAGTGGATGAAGGGCCCCACCAGCGTCGCGAGCGCCGGGACCGGGGTCCAGCCGACCGCGATGAAGAACGCGGTGAAGATGCCCCACGCGATGAGCGCGGGGATGTTCGGCATGATCATGCCGGACAGGAACGTGCCGAAGCGCTGGACTCCGACCCGCGCCTTGCTGGTGCCCGAGGCGGGCACTGACGCCGTTGTCATTTTGCTGTCTCCCTTGTGTGTGGGTGTCCGGGTCGCCGGGGCGACCTATCGGGTGGCCGCCTGCTGGGCTGCGGACCGGGCGGCTGCCGCGTCATTGGCGGCGAGTGCGGCCGTGGCGATGTCGCGCGCCTGGGCGATGGTGTGCTGGAGAAGGGTGGCGCGCACGTCGGCGAGGGCCGTGGGTGCCATGGACAGGCTCGTGGCGCCCAGGCCGACGAGCACGACGGCGAGCAGGGGATCTGCCGCCGCCTCACCGCAGATGCCGACCGGCTTGCCGTTCGCGCGGCCGGCGTCGCCGACCTCGCGGATCAGGCGCAGCACCGCCGGGTGCCACGGATCCTGGAACGACGCGACCGATCCGAGGAGCCGGTCTGCGGCGAGCGTGTACTGCGTGAGGTCGTTGGTGCCGATGGAGGCGAAGTCCGCGTCCACCAGGATGCGGTCGGCGAGAAGCGCGGACGAGGGCACCTCGACCATGACGCCGGCGGTCTTGATGCCGTAGTCGCGGGCGAGGGCGGTGAAGTACTCCGTCTCCTCGACGGTGGCGATCATCGGCGCCATGACCCACAGGTCGGCGTCGGTGGCGGCATCCGCTTCGGCGAGGGCCGTGAGTTGTTCGCGCAGGATGTCCTCGCTGGCGCGGAGGGCACGGATGCCTCGGAGCCCGAGCGCGGGGTTCTCCTCGTGCGCGTCGTTCAGGAACGCGAGCGGCTTGTCGGCGCCGGCGTCGAGCACGCGCACGACGACCTTCTTGCCCGGGAACGCGGAGAGGAGCTTGGTGTACGACTCGCGCTGCTGCTCGACGGTGGGTGCCTGGTTGGAGCTCAGGAACAGGAACTCGGTGCGGAACAGTCCCACGCCCTCGGCGCCCAGCGCGACCGCGTCGGCGGCGCCCTCCGGGTTGCCGAGGTTCGCCAGCAGCGGGATCGCGGTGCCGTCCGCGAGGGCGCCGTCGGTGATGGGAGCGGATGCTGCGGACGCACGTGCGTCCGCGCGGTTCTGCGCCCGCTCGAGCTCGTCGGCGGTCGGGTCGGTCGTCACGACGCCGGCGGCGGCATCCACGATCACCGTCTCGCCGTCGCGCAGTCCCGTCGCCGAGGTTGCGCCCACGATCGCGACGATCGACTTCTCGCGCGCGAGGATCGCGGTGTGAGAGGTCGGGCCGCCCTCGGTGGTCACGAGGGCCAGCACCTTGGTGAGGTCGAGGAGCGCGGTGTCGGCCGGTGCGAGGTCCTTGGCGACGAGCACGAACGGATGCCCGGGATCCGGCACGCCGGGGGCCGGCACCCCGCGCAGCCGGGCGATCACGCGCTGCGCGACGTCGTCGAGGTCGGCGGCGCGCTCGCCGAGGTAGCCGCCCATCGCCGTGAGCTGATCGCGGAACGACGCGAACGCGTCGTACACCGCGAACTCACCGGTCTTGCCCTGCGCGAGCCGCGCGCCGATCTCGTCGGCGAGGGTCGGGTCCTCGGCCATCATGGCCTGCGCCTCGAGCACCTCCTGCGCGGCGCCGCCCGCCTGCGCCCCGCGGGCCTCGAGCTCGCGCGCGACAGCGGCGACGGCATCCGTCACGCGCGCCTTCTCCTCGTCGGCACTGATCGTGCTCGGCGCGTCCGACGGAGCCGGCGCGGGCTCCGCCATTCGCGCGACGGGTCCCTGGGCGACGCCCAGTCCGATTCCCACACCCCGGAGTTCGGTCATGGTTCAGGCCTCCGCGTCGTGGTCGGTGGTGAGCAGTTCCGCGAGCGTGTCGAGCGTCGACTCCGCCCCGTCGCCGTCTGCCGTGAGGGTCACGTAGTCGCCCTGCTCGATGCCGAGGGCGATCACGCCGAGGATGCTCGCCGCGTTGACGGGGCTTCCCGCGTCCTTGGCGATGGTGATCGGGATGCCGGCATCCTTCGCCGCCTGCGCGAACAGCTTCGCCGGACGCGCGTGCAGACCGTGCGCCGATCCGATCCGGACGGTGCGGGAGATGGGTGGCATGTCGTGACCTCTCTGTCTGTTCCTGGTTCGTCGCGGGGTGAAGTTCAGTCCTGGGGTGGCGGCACCGCATCCGCGGCCGGGAGCGGCCCCCCGGGGCTCCCGATCGCGGCGCGGACCAGCGCGAGTGTCCGCGTGCCGTCCCGGTCTCCGAAGATGTCGGGCGGCAGCAGCACCACCGTCGTGCCTCTCGCGGCGGCATCCCGTTCTATGCGCTCGAGCGCATGGACCAGGTGCGGACCGACGAGGACGACGTCGGCGGCATCGAGATCGATCGGAAGCGACTGCTCGGTGCCGGCGAAGGCGGAATAGTCGAGTCCCTCTGCGTGAGCCGCGTGACGCACACGCTGAGCGACGAAGGTGCTCGAGGCACCCGCTCCGCAGACCACCAGGATCCTCATCGATCCGCCTCCTCTTCTGGCCATTCTTGTGAGAACGCTGGGAGCGGCACAACCACTCCTTCTTCCGCGGGGGCGGAAACGCGGAAGCGGCCGACGGCCTCGGGCGCCGGTGCGCGTGGTTGACTGGGCCTGTGACCCGAGCCCGGCAAGATCGTGTGCTCGGACTGCTCCTGCGCGACGGCGACTGGGTCACCGCATCCGCTCTCGCCGATGCGCTGGGCGTGACGCCGCGCAGCATCCGCTCCTACGTCACTGCCGCGAACGCGCGGGTGGCGCCGGGCGTCGCGGTCGAGTCCGGGCCGCAGGGCTACCGCGCCGGATCCGACGCCGCGGCGGCACTCCGGGCGGGCGGCGACACGGGCACACCGCGCGATCGGCTGCACACGTTGGTGCGTGCACTGCTCGACGCCCCGGAGGGCATCGACGTGTTCGAGACCGCCGACGCGCTCCATGTCTCGCCGGCCACCCTCGACGCCGACCTTGCCCGCGTCCGCGGACTCCTCGGCGGAACCGAGCTCACCCTCGAGCGCTCCGCGTCCCGCGCCCGGCTGCGCGGCACCGAGGGCGCGCAGCGACGCCTGCTGAGCAGGCTCGCCCACGACGAGATGGATGCCGGATCCTTCGACCTCGCCGCCCTCCGCCGCACGCTCGGCGAGGGATCGGTCGGCGCCCAGGCGTTCGGCCCGTTCAAGACCGAGCTCGTCGCGCGCCTCGGCGAACTGGGCTGGTTCGTCAACGAGTTCGGCATCGCCGACGTCGTCATGCACATCGCGATCGCCGCAGACCGCACGTCGCGCGACCGCCCGCTCGATGCGGCCGGCGGCAGCGCGGCGGAGCGGCCGACTCAGAGCCAGGTCGCCGAGATCATCGCGGAGCTGTCCGAGCGGCACCTCGGCGTGCGGCTCGGCAGTGCCGATCTGCAGCACCTCGCGACGCTGGTGCTGACGCGTGTCGTCGCGCCCGACGGGCATGAGGACGCCGCATCCGGGACCGCTCCGTCGTCACTCGATCCCGAGGTCGAGGCCGTGGTCCGCGAGGTCGTGACGGCGGCCGCCGACGAGTTCCTCGTCGACATCGCGCACGACGACTTCGTGGCGCGGCTCGCGCTGCACGTGCAGAACCTGCTGCACCGCGCCCGCGAGCAGGCTTGGTCGCGCAACCCTCTGACGCGGTCGCTCAAGTCGACGTACCCCATGATCTTCGAGGTCGCGGTGTTCATCGCGAGCAGGCTGCAGCAGCGGCTCGGCATCCCGCTGCCCGACGACGAGATCGCCTACATCGCGATGCATGTCGGGGGCCGGCTCGAACGCAGCCGTCGCGCGGACCAGCTCCTCACCGCGACGATCGTGTGCCCCGGCTACTACGACCTGCACGAGCTGCTGCGCTCCAGCGTCGACCGCTCGCTCGGGCAGGCGATCGAGGTCGTCGGCGTCGAGACCCGCGTCGATCCCGACTGGGCCTCGATCGACACCGACCTCGTCCTGACGACGATCGACCCGCCGACGACGAACGACCGGATCGTGCGCATCCAGCCGTTCCTCACCGACGCCGACGTCGAACGCGTGCAGGCCGCGGCGGGGAGGATCCGGCGCTCGCGCCGCCTCGCGCGGCTGCGCGCCGAGCTGGAGCGCTACTTCGAGCCGTCCGCGTTCCTCCGCGGCCTCGACGAGGCTGCCGGCGAGGAGGGCGTGATCCGAGGGCTGGGCGCCCTGCTCCAGGTCCGCGGGGTGATCGACGCCGAGTACGTCGAGCGCACGATCGAGCGCGAGCGCCTGTCATCGACCGCGTTCACCGACGCCCTGGCGGTGCCGCACGCGCTCGAGATGACGGCATCCCGCACCGCCATCGCCATCGGCATCGCCGACCCGTCGATCCCGTGGGGCGACGGGCGCGTGCAGGTCGTGGCGCTGGTGGCGTTCTCCGAGACCGACCGCGAGGCCTTCCAGACCGTGTTCGAGCAGTTCGTCGAGGTGTTCAGTGAGCGCGACAGCGTGCAGCGCCTCGTCCGCCGGGGCACCGACTTCAACGCCTTCCTCGACGAGCTCGTCGCCGTCATCGACGGCTGAGCCCGTCGAAGCCTGAGCCTGCCGCACCCGTCTTCGGGAACGGATGCTGCGCCCGCAGCGTCAGCCGCGGGCGAGGCGCTCGGTGAGGTCGAGGCGGACGGCGGGCCACTCGGTCGGGAGGATCGAGAAGACCACGGTGTCGCGTAGGGTGCCGTCGGGGCCGAGGCGGTGGTTGCGGAGCACGCCGTCCTGTTTGGCGCCGAGGCGCGCGATCGCGGCGCGGGACTGGCGGTTGTGCCAGTGCGTGCGGAACTCCACCGCGATGGCGTCGCACCGATCGAACGCGTGGGCGAGCAGCAGCAGCTTCGAGGCGGTGTTCACGGCCGTGCGCTGGGCCTCGAGTCCGATCCACGTGTGCCCGATCTCGACGTGCCGGTTGGCCTGGTCGATGTTGCAGAACGTGGTCGTGCCGATCACTCGCCCGGTATCGAGCCGACGCACCGCCCACGGGTTCATGTGACCCTCGTCGCGCCACGCCAGCCGCTGCGCGATGTCGGCCGCGATGCCCTCCGGCCGCGGCACCGAGGTGTACCAGGTGTGCTCCAGCCCCACGGCTGCGGCTGCGAGGTCGGCCTCGTGCTCGGGGGAGAGGGGTTCCAGTCGCACATGCGCGTTCTCGAGGGTGACCGGCGAGGTGAGGAGCATGTTCCGAGCGTAGGCCGCGGGTGCGCGGAACCATGCCGGATGGGCATCGTGCGAAGCATCCCCATCGCGTTGACGTCCACATGCGCGCCCGCGCGTCGTCATACTTCGCAATTGTTCGCCCCGCCCGGCCCTCGCCTCCGGAGCCCCGCCTAGGCTCGAACGGTGCGTCCATTCCGGCGCATGCACAGCGAAGAGGACTCGAAACAGATGAAGACGAAGAGGCGAGTGATCGCCCCCATCGCACTGGCACTGGCGGCGACCATCGGTCTGGCCGCCTGCGCGCAGGGCGATGCCGCACCCGAGACGTCCGGTGCCGAGGCCACCGGCCAGCTCACCTACGCGATCGCGAGCGACCCGTCGTCGCTCAACCCGATCAACGTCAGCGACCGCTGGGGTCTGACCGTCACGAACATCGTCTACTCGCCGCTCGCGCGGGTCGAGGGCGACGGCACCGTCGTCAACGAGCTGGCCGAGTCCATCGAGCCCGCCGACGACGGCCTCTCGGTCACCGTCACGTTGAAGGACGGCCTGAAGTGGTCCGACGGCGAGCCCCTCACGGCCGATGACGTCGTCTTCACGTACACGAACAAGGCCGTCCGCGAGAACGGCAACGCCGACCTGCTGTACGTGGGCGACCAGCCCATCACCGCCGAGGCGACCGACGAGCGCACCGTGGTCTTCCACCTGCCGAGCGTCAGCGCCGCGGCCCTCAGCAACATCGCGACCGAGACGTACATCATCCCCGAGCACGTGTACGGCGACGTCACCGACTTCTCGGTGACCGAGCTCGACCCGCTCGCGGTCGGTTCCGGCCCCTACACGCTCACCGAGTACGAGCGCGGCCAGTACCTCACGTTCGAGGCGAACGAGAACTACTACGGCGAGGCGCCGAAGATCCCCGAGCTGACGCTGCGCATCGTGTCGGACCCGAACACGACCAAGACGGCGCTGCAGACCGGTGAGGTCGACGCGTCGTTCGCCACGCCCGACGCGATCGCCGAGCTCGAGGGCGCGGGACTCAACGTCTACCCGTACGCCGAGGGCCGCGTGGCCTACCTGGGCCTCAACGCCGCCAAGCTCACCGACCAGAAGGTCCGCCAGGCGATCTTCTTCGCCCTGAGCCGCGACGACATCAACACGGCCGCGTTCCTCAGCGACGACTACTACGAGAACGCCTACACGATCCTTCCGCCGAGCAACGCGTTCGCCACCGAGGACGTCGAGAAGTACGAACAGGACGCGGATGCCTCGGCAGCCCTCCTCGAGGAGGCCGGCGTCTCCGACCTCTCGTTCACGCTCGCGTACGCCGGGGCCGACCCCGCGCAGAAGACCGAAGCGACCCTCATCCAGCAGCAGCTGAAGGACGCCGGCATCACGGTGGAGCTCGCCGGCATCGAGCCCGCCGCGGTCTTCGAGGAGATCCAGAAGGGCGCCGACTCGCAGTACGACGCGTTCCTCGGCGGCTACATCATGGGCCAGGACCCGGACGCGTACAGCCTGCTGTACCGCACGGGCGCCTCGGCGAACTACTTCTCGTACTCGAACCCCGCCACGGACGCGCTGTTCGACCAGGGCGCCGTCGAGCTCGACCCCGAGGCCCGCACGGCGATCTACGCCGACCTGCAGGCGCAGATCGCCGAGGACGCGGTGGTCTTCCCGCTCGCCGACAACCTCAAGATCCTCGCCGTGAACCCGCGGATCGGCGGCGTCGAGGACGCCAAGCTGGTCCCGATCTACACGTTCGAGAACTTCGGGCTCCTCACCGAGCAGTGAGTCACCGACGTCACGGGTCCAGGCACCGGGGCCCGTGACGTCGTCCTGTGTCCGGGACGCTGCGCCGCAGCATCCCGGACACCGCCCGTGAAAGGAGAACGATGGCGGTCTACATCCTCCGCCGCCTGCTGCAGGTCGTGCCGATGCTGCTGCTCGTGACGTTCGTCGTCTTCGCGCTGCTGCACGCGGCGCCGTACGACGTCGTCGACACCATCACGACACCGCAGATGTCGGAAGAGACCAAGGCCGCCATGCGCGAGCGGTACGGCCTCGACCAGCCCATCGTGGTGCAGTACGGCCTGTGGCTCGCCAACGTCCTGCAGGGCGACTTCGGCTACTCGCTCGCGAGCCGCCACTCGATCGCCGAGGAGCTGGCCGCGCGCATCCCCAACACGATCATGCTCGTGGCTCCCGCGTACCTCGCGGCGCTGCTGCTCGCGGTGGTGCTCGGCCTCATCGCGGGCTCGCGCCGCGGCACCGTCGTCGACAAGGCCATCGACGGCCTCGCGGGCATCGGCATCGCGACGCCCTCGTTCTGGTTCGCGCTGCTCGTGATCTACGTCTTCGGGTACCAGCTGCGCTGGTTCCCGATCATCGGAATGCACTCCGTCGGCAAACAGGGCGACCCCGTCGACTTCCTGATGCACTTCGTCATGCCGTTCGTGGTGCTCGTGGTCGCGTTCTTCCCCGAACTCGCGCGGTACGTGCGGTCGGCGACGATCAGCCAGTTCTCGCAGGACTACGTGCTCGTGCAGCGCGGGTTCGGCGCCTCCCGGCGTCAGGTGCTCACGCGCCACGTCGGCCGCAACGTGATGCTCCCGATCATCACGCAGCTCGGTCTCGCCCTGCCGATCCTCGTCACCGGTGCCATCGTGACCGAGTCGATCTTCGGCTGGCCCGGGATCGGCCCGTACTTCCTCACGGCGACCCGCAGTCTCGACTACCCGGTCGTGCTCGCGGTGCTGCTGCTGTCGGCGGTGCTCGTGATCGTCGGCAACCTCATCGCCGACGTACTGTACGTCGTCGTCGACCCGCGCATCCGGATCGGAGCGGGCTCATGACCACGACCACCACCACTCCGAACGTCGCGGCGGTCGTCGACGCGACAACGCTCGTGCACCGCACGCGCTCGTTCCGCTCGGTCTCGGCCCTGCTCGCGATCGCGTTCCTGGTCGTCGTGGGGCTGGTCGCGCTCCTCGCACCGCTGCTGCCCCTCGACCCGTCCACCACCGACCTCGCTATCCGCTGGCAGCCGCCGAGCGCTGCGCACTGGTTCGGCACCGACGAGCTCGGCCGCGACTACTTCTCGCGGGTCGTCTACGGCGCCCGCATCTCGCTGACCGTGGGCATCCTCGCGATGGCCGCCGCGACCGCCATCGGCGTCATGGTCGGGCTCATCGCCGGGTATGCCGGCGGACGCGTCGACGACGCGCTCATGCGGTTCGTCGACTTCCTCTCGTCCATCCCGTGGATGGTGCTCGTGATCGTCGCGAGCGTCTTCCTGAAGCCGGGCCTCTGGACGATCATCTTCGTGATCGGCGTGTTCTCGTGGATGGCGACCGCCCGCCTCGTGCGCGCCGAGACGCTCACGCTGCGTGAGCGGGCGTTCGTCCGCTACGCGCGGTACATCGGCGTGCGGCGCGAGCTCGTGATGTGGCGACACGTCGTGCCCGACGCGGCGCCGACGATCATCGTCGCCGCGACGGCGAGCATCTCCACCGCGATCCTCACCGAGTCGGCGCTCAGCTTCCTCGGGCTCGGGATCCAGCCGCCGATGGCGTCATGGGGGAGTCTGCTCGAGAGCGCACAGGGGAGCCTCCAGACCGCGCCGTACCTCGCGCTCATCCCCGGTGTGCTGATCCTGCTCACCGTGCTGTCGTTCAACGTGCTGGGCGACGCGCTGCGTCAGTCGGTCAGCGAAGGAGGATCGTCATGACGTCGACGAGCGATGTGCTGCTCAGCGTCGACGGGCTCGACGTCGACCTGCCCGGACGCACCGGCGGTCATGTGACCGTGCTCGACGACGTGTCGTTCGATGTCCCGCGCGGGCGCGTGGTGGGCATCGTCGGCGAGTCGGGCTCGGGCAAGACGATGCTGCTGCGGGCACTCATGGGGATCCTCCCCGACGGTGCGAACCGCGAGTGGCGCCGCGTGCTCCTCGACGGGGAGGACGTCACGTCCTCGCGCCGGCGGCTGCCCGCGGCCATGGTCTTCCAGGATCCGATGACCTCGTTCAACCCGCTCGTGCGGATCGGCGCGCACCTCACCGAGGTGGCGCAGCGGTTCCAGAAGGTGGGCAGGCGCCAGGCGACCGCGCTCGCGCGCGAAGCGCTCGCCGCCGTGCGCATCCCCGAGCCCGATCGCGTGCTGTCGCGGTACCCGCACGAGCTCTCGGGCGGCATGCGCCAGCGTGCGATGATCGCGATGGCGCTGCTCGCGCAGCCCGAGCTGCTCCTCGCCGACGAGCCGACGACGGCGCTCGACGCCACGATCCAGGCCCAGATCCTGGCCCTCCTGCGCACCCTCCAGGCCGAGCGCTCGCTCACCGTGCTCATCGTCACGCACGACCTGGGCGTAGTCGCCGCCGTCTGCGACGACGTGCTCGTGATGAAGGACGGCCGCATCGTCGAATCGGGCAGCGTGGATCGCGTCTTCCGCGAGCCGCAGCATCCGTACACGAAGGAGCTGTTGGATGCTGCGCCCGACGCCCCCGCAGAACTCGGGGCGCATGCCGACCAAGGAGGCGACGCGTGAGCGCTGAAACCCCGACCCGCACCGCGGACCTCGTCGAGGTGCAGGGACTGGTCAAGACGTTCCCGCAGCGCAACGCCTGGGGACGCACCGTCGGCACGACGCGCGCCGTCGACGGGATCGACCTGACCATCCGCCGCGGTGAGACGCTGGCGCTCGTGGGGGAGTCCGGCAGCGGCAAGTCCACGCTCGGGCGCTGCATCCTGCAGATGGACGAGCCCACGAGCGGCACGGTCACATACGAGGGCGTCGACCTCACGGGGCTTCCCCGCGCGAAGCGCGCGCCGTACCACCGCTCGATGCAGGTGATCTTCCAGGACCCGTTCTCGTCGCTCAACCCGCACCGGACGGCACTCCAGAACGTGATGGAGCCGCTGACGGTGCTCGCCCCCGACTCCGATCCGCGCTCGCGCGCCATCGAGGCCCTCGCCGCCGTGGGGATCGACGGGGATGCCGTGAACCGTCGCCCGCGCGCGTTCTCGGGCGGTCAGCGCCAGCGCATCGTGATCGCCCGCGCGATCGCCGTGCGGCCCGGCTTCGTGGTCTGCGACGAGCCGCTGTCGGCGCTCGACATGTCGATCCAGGCGCAGGTGACCGACCTCCTGCTGCGGCTGCAGCGCGAGCTGGCGCTCACCTACCTGTTCATCTCGCACGACCTGTCGGTCGTGCGGGAGATCGCCACGCGCACCGCCGTCATGAACCGTGGGCGCATCGTCGAACTCGGCCCCACCGCCGAGGTCTTCGCGTCACCGCAGCACCCGTACACGCGGCACCTGCTCGACGCGGCGCTGTCGACCGACCCCGCGCAGGCGCGCCGCCGCCTCGAGCGCATCTCCACGCGCCCCGAGCCGGTCGGCCTCGAGCCCGACGGCACCGCACTGGCCGAGGTGACGCCCGGCCACTTCGTGCTCCGCTGAACGACGAAGGGGACGGATGCTGCGAGCCCGCGGCATCCGTCCCCTTCACCGTCGCGTCAGCCGCCGTACTCGGCGAGCAGAGCGCGGGCGCCGTCGGCGAGGGCTGCGATGCGCGCTGCGGCGTCCTCGCGGGACTCGCCGCGCACGTCGAGGTACAGCTTGAGCTTGGGCTCGGTGCCGCTCGGGCGCACGATGACGCGCGAGCCGTCGGCGAGCCACAGACGCAGCACGTCGCCCGGGGGCAGGTCGTCGACGCCGTCGAGCAGGTCGTCGATGCGGTCGACCGCGACGTCGCCGACGGATGACGGGTGCCGCTCCCGCAGCGCCGCCATGATCCGGGCGATCTGCGACACGTCCTCGACGCGGATCGAGACCTGGTCGCTCGCGAACGCCCCGAACTGCTCGTCGAACTCGGTCAGCAGATCCGCCAGCGTCGCGCCGCGTCCGCGGGCCTCCGACACCATGCCCAGCATCGCGACGGCGGCCGAGATGCCGTCCTTGTCGCGGACGGTCCCGGGGTTCACGAGGTAGCCGAGCGCCTCCTCGAAGCCGAAGACGATGCCGGGCGCGCGCGAGATCCATTTGAAGCCGGTGAGCGTCGCGTGGAAGTCGAGCCCGTAATGCTGGGCGACCGCCTCCAGGCCGGGGGACGACACCAGCGAGCATGCGAGCGAGGCGCCCTCGGCGGCTCCGTCGGCAGTCGCGAGCCGGCCGGCGCGCCAGCCGAGCAAGAGGCCGATCTCGTTGCCCGTGAGGCGGCGCCAGCCGCCCTCGGCGGACTCGTCAGGCAGGGCGACGGCCAGGCGGTCGGCGTCGGGGTCGTTCGCGATGACGAGTTCGGCGCCCGCCTCGCGCGCGGCCTCGAACGCGAGGTCCATCGCGCCGGGCTCCTCGGGATTCGGGAACGCGACGGTCGGGAAGGCGCCGTCGGGCTCGAGCTGGGCCGAGACCGGCACCGGGGCAGGGTAGCCCGCGGTCTCGAGGATGCGCGACAGCGTCTCCCAGCCGACCCCGTGCATCGCCGTGTACACCCATGTGAGGCCTTCGGCCCCCGCGGGGGCGGGTGCGACCGCGGCCGTCGCGGCGACGTACTCGTCGACGACGATCTCGGTGGCCAGCTCGAAACCGAGCGACCGCGGGACCGTACTGATGTCGCCGGCCTCCGCCACGCGCGCGATGTGCGCGGCGATATCGGCGTCGGCGGGCGACACGATCTGCGAGCCGTCGTCGTCACCGCCCAGGTACACCTTGTAGCCGTTGTCGTCGGGCGGGTTGTGGCTCGCCGTGACCATGACGCCGGCCGCCGCACCGAAGTGGCGCACGGCAAACGCGAGCACCGGCGTCGGCAGCAGCCGCGGCATGAGGATCGCGCGGAGCCCCGCTCCGGCGAAGATCTCGGCAGAGTCGCGGGCGAACACATCGGAGTTGCGGCGGCCGTCGTAGCCGATGACGACGATCGGGGCGTCGTCGAGGATTCCCGGCACCTCGGGCCCTTCCGCCTCGAGCGCGTCGGCCGAGGGGGTCTCGGTGAGCTGGGGCGCGGACGGCTCCGCGAGTTCCTCCGGAGCGGATGCCTCGGCACCGCCGTGGTCCGTGACATCGGCGCTCCCGTCGCCCGCGTCGGGGGACTCGACGTCGCCGCGATCCGTGGCGTCGGCGTCCGCGTCGGCGCTGCCGGTGTCCGCGGACGCCTCAGCGTCGTCGGCTCCCGCCTCAGGTGCGTCTTCCTCGGGGGCGGGCTCGTCATCGGGCTGCGCCGGTGCGACCGCGATCCCGTCGTCCGCCGTGCTGTCGTGGGCCGCGGCTGCGCCATCCGCGTCGCTCTCGTGCGAGCCGGCGTCGACGCCGACCGGCGGGAGCCCGGCCTGCTCGCGCACGTACGCCGCGAGCCCTGCGGCGGCCTGCGCGACGAGAACGCGGTTCATGCGGTTGCTCCCGGCGCCGAGGGCGCCGCGCAGCCCGGCGGTCCCGAAGGCGAGGCGCGCCGAGAAGCGGTCCTCGAGATCCTCGATCGCGGCCGGGTTGCCCGACTCTGCGGCCTCGATCAGCGCGCGCAGCTCGGCGCGGGTCTCGCCGTCAGGGTCCTGTGCAACCCACGCGTGTGCCCGCGCGAGGACGTCGGTGGCAGCATCCGTCTGCGTCGGCACCTCGTCGGGAACCGGCTCCTGCACCCCGCCGTTCACAGTGCCCCGATCACGCGCGCCAGCAGCGAAGAGATGACGGGCTCGGCGTTGCGGCCGGCCTCGAGCACCTCGTCGTGGCTGAGCGGGTGCTTCTGGATGCCCGCGGCCATGTTCGTGATGAGCGAGAAGCCGAGGATCTCCATGCCCGCCTGGCGCGCGGCGATCGCCTCGAGCGCGGTCGACATCCCTACGATGTGCCCGCCGAACGACTTGACCATCTGCACTTCGGCCGGCGTCTCGTACTGGGGTCCGCGGAACTGCGTGTAGACGCCCTCGTCGAGGCTCGCGTCGATCGAGCGGGCGAGGTCGCGCAGTCGCAGCGAGTACAGGTCGGTGAGATCGATGAAGGTCGCGCCCTCGAGCGGGGTGTCGCCGGTCAGGTTGATGTGGTCGCTGATCAGCACGGGGCGCCCCGGGTGCCAGGTGTGCTTGATGCCGCCCGCGCCGTTCGTGAGCACCATCGTCTGCACGCCGGCCGCGGCGGCGGTGCGCACACTGTGCACCACGCGACGGACGCCGTACCCCTCGTAGTAGTGGGTGCGGGCGCCGATCACGAGCACGCGGCGGCCCTTCGGCGTGACGACGCTGCGGAGGGTCCCGACGTGGCCCGTGAGAGCCGGGGCGCTGAAGCCGGTCACCTGAGTGGCGGGGAAGGTCGAGGTGGTCTCACCGAGGAGCTCCGCGGCCTTTCCCCAGCCGCTGCCGAGCGTGAGCGCGATGTCGTGACGCTCGACGCCGGTGATGCGGGCGATGTCCTCCGCGGCGGCGGCGGCCACCGCGAACGGGTCGGCCGTGGGGTCGTCGAGAGGATTGCCGGTGGTGTCTGACATGGGACCACTTTAGGAACGGACGGCGACGAGGGCCAGCGAAGCCGCATCCGGGGCTCACCCGGGAGTGTCGCGGTGTCGTGTGCGAGGCGCTCGGCAGGGGAGAATGGAATTCATGTCGATCAGCTTCGAGACCACCCAGACCGTCGCCATCCTCGGCGGCGGACCCGGAGGCTACGAAGCGGCGCTGGCCGCCGCCCAGCTCGGAGCCGAGGTGACGGTGGTCGAGCGCGCCGGCATCGGCGGCTCGGCGGTCATCACCGACGTCGTCCCGTCGAAGTCGCTCATCGCGACCGCCGACGCGGCCGTCGCGATCGCGGGCGCGGGCGACCTCGGCGTGCAGCTGTTCGCCAAGGGCAAGGACGGCAAGCCGCTCAAGCCCGAGATCGCCATCAACCTCACGGCCGTCAACAAGCGCCTCCTGACGCTCGCCCGCCAGCAGTCCGACGACATGCGCGCGTCGCTCGCCGAGGCGGGCGTCCGCATCATCTCCGGCCACGGCCGCCTCGAGGGCGACAACGCCGTCGTGGTCTCGACCGGCCCCGGCGGCACCGACTTCGACCGCATCGAGGCCGACACCCTCGTCGTCTCGGTGGGCGCGTCACCCCGGGAGCTCGCGAGCGCGAAGCCCGACGGTGAGCGCATCCTCACGTGGACGCAGCTCTACAACATGACCGCGCTCCCCGAGCACCTCATCGTGGTCGGCTCCGGCGTCACGGGCGCCGAGTTCGCGGGCGCGTACATGAACCTCGGCGCGAAGGTGACCCTGGTGTCGAGCCGCGACCAGGTGCTCCCCGGCGAGGACAAGGACGCGGCTGCCGTGCTCGAACGCGTCTTCAAGCGCGGCGGCATGAAGCTGCTGTCGAAGTCGCGGGCCGACAAGGTCGAGAACACCGGCGACGGCGTCGTCGTGACCCTGTCCGACGGCCGTACCGTCGAAGGCAGCCACTGCCTCATGGCGGTCGGCTCGATCCCGAACACGAAGGGCATCGGCCTCGAAGAGGCCGGCGTCCAGATGACCGAGTCCGGCCACATCCAGGTCAACCGCGTCGCGCGCACCTCGGTGCCGAACATCTACGCCGCCGGCGACTGCACCACGTTCGTGCCGCTCGCCTCCGTCGCCTCGATGCAGGGCCGCACCGCCGTCTTCCACGCGCTCGGCGACGTCGTGATCCCGCTCGAGCGACGCCGCATCACCTCGAACATCTTCACCGCGCCCGAGATCGCCACCGTCGGCTGGCAGGAGAACGACATCGAGGACGGCCACATCAACGGCGTCGTCCACAAGCTGCCCCTGGCGGCCAACCCGCGCGCCAAGATGATGGGCATCAAGGACGGCTTCGTCAAGATCATCGCCCGCGAGGGCAGCGGCACCGTCATCGGCGGCGTCATCGTCGGCCCCCGCGCCTCCGAGCTCATCTACCCGATCGCGATCGCCGTCGAGCGCCGCCTGACGGTCGACCAGGTCTCCCGCGTCTTCGCGGTCTACCCGTCGCTGTCGGGCAGCATCACGGATGCCTCGCGCGCGATGCACGTCGTCGACCACAACGTCTACGGGGGCTGACCCCCACACTCCCCAGGTCTTTCGCCGCGCCGCCGGCATGGTGCGCGCAGCGCGCCGGCCGCGGAGGTCTCGCTGAGGTCGCAGCATCCATCCCTCCCTGCTCCGACAGGTCAACCACGGTTCCACAGGATCGCGGATGCTGGTCGGCTCATGTGGAAGCCCGGTTGACCTGTCGAACAAGGGCGAGGGATGACGGATGCTGCGCCCGCCGCCCGCCGGGAGAGTCCGGCGTCAGCCGAGACCGGTGTTGCCGCGCCAGAGGTCGGCGGCGCGGTTCGCGGCGGCGTCGACCAGGGCGCGCAGCTCCGGACGATCGGGCATCGCGAACGAGACGTAGGCCCCGCGCCCGCCGGCGACCGGGCGGCCGTAGGCCTTCACCGCCACGGAGTGATCGGGGAGCAGGCGCACCGTGAGCGACTGCAGCTCGAACTCCTCGTCGCGGCGCACGTCCGTCCAGCGCAGCTCGGGCGGGATCACGACGTTGATCGCGAGCGCCGACACCTCGGGCGCATCGCCGGTTGAAGCGTCCACCCGTTCATCCTGCCCTGGTCCCGCGGAGTTCGGCACCCCACTCCGGTGGCGCAACACGCGGGATCGCGGAAGGCACCCCGCGCGTCGTGACACCCGAAGCCCTCGAGGTCCGGCCTGCCCCTAACATCGGGTGGCGCGACACGCGGGATCGCGGAAGGCACCCCGCGCGTCGTGACACCTGGGTCATGGTGCTCGTGAGAAGACGGATGCCTCGGCCCGAGGCATCCATCCGGCTATCCTGCCGCGCGTGCGGCTCCGCGTCGAGGACGCGTCAGGAGATGGTGAGGAGCTGGTGGCCCGCCGACACGGTCGTGCCGGGGTCGGCGTTGATGGCGCCGATGACGCCGTCCTTGTGAGCCTGGATGGGCTGCTCCATCTTCATCGCCTCGAGGACGATGACGAGGTCGCCCTTGACGACCTGCTGCCCCTCCTCGACGGCGACCTTCACGACCGTGGCCTGCATCGGCGACTTCACCGCGTCGCCCGAGGCGCCCGCGACGACCGAGGGGGCGTGCGAGCGACGCGACGGCGGCACAGCCGCGGGGCGTCCGGCGACGCCGACGGGCGCGACGACGCGGTCGGGCAGGCTCACCTCGAGACGCCGGCCGGCGACCTCGACGACGACCGTGTGCCGCGCCTCGGCGGGAGTGGGCTCGCTGAGCTCGCCGTCCCACGGAGCGATGTCGTTGACGAACTCGGTCTCGATCCACCGGGTGAAGACGCCGAAGCGGCCGTCCTCCGCGGTGAACGCGGGATCCCGCACGACGGCGCGGTGGAAGGGCAGGACGGTCGGCAGGCCCGAGACCTCGAACTCGTCGAGCGCGCGGCGCGAGCGCTCGAGCGCCTCGGCGCGGTCGCGGCCGGTGACGATGATCTTCGCGAGCAGCGAGTCGAACGCACCTGACACGCTGTCGCCGGCGGTGACGCCGGAGTCGAGACGGATTCCGGGGCCGCCGAACGTCTTGAACACGTGGATCGGCCCGGGCTGGGGGAGGAAGCCGCGGCCGGGGTCCTCGCCGTTGATGCGGAACTCGATCGAGTGGCCCTCGGGCTTGGGGTCGTCGTACCCGAGCTCCTCGCCCTCGGCGAGGCGGAACTGCTCGCGCACGAGATCGATGCCGGTGACCTCTTCCGAGACCGGGTGCTCGACCTGCAGACGCGTGTTGACCTCGAGGAACGAGATCGTGCCGTCGGCGCCGATCAGGAACTCGCAGGTGCCCGCGCCGACGTAGCCGACCTCCTTGAGGATGGCCTTCGACGCCTCGTACAGGGTCTTGTTCTGCTCGTCGCTGAGGAACGGCGCGGGGGCCTCCTCGACGAGCTTCTGGTGCCGGCGCTGCAGCGAGCAGTCGCGCGTCGAGATGACGACGACGTTGCCGGCGGCATCCGCGAGGCACTGCGTCTCGACGTGACGCGGCTTGTCGAGGTACTTCTCGACGAAGCATTCGCCGCGACCGAAGGCGGTGATCGCCTCGCGGGTCGCCGACTCGAACAGCTCGGGCACCTCATCGATCGTGCGGGCGACCTTCAGGCCGCGTCCGCCGCCGCCGTACGCGGCCTTGATCGCGATGGGCAGGCCCACCTCCTCGGCGAACGCGACGACCTCGTCGGCGCCGGCCACGGGGCCGGGGGTGCCGGGGGCGAGCGGCGCGCCGACCTTCTCGGCGACCGCGCGGGCGGTCACTTTGTCGCCGAGGGCCTCGATCGCCTCGGGCGACGGGCCGATCCAGACGAGGCCCGCCGCGATGACGGCGCGGGCGAAGTCGGCGTTCTCGGCCAGGAAGCCGTAGCCGGGGTGCACCGCGTCGGCGCCGGAGCGCCGCGCGACGGAGAGGATCTTCTCGATCGACAGGTACGTCTCGGCGCTGGTCGCCCCCTCGAGCGCGTAAGCCTCGTCCGCGAGGCGCGCGTGCATGGCGTCGCGGTCCTGATCGGCGTAGACGGCGACCGACGCCTTCCCGGCGTCGCGGGCGGCGCGGATGACGCGGACGGCGATCTCGCCGCGGTTGGCAACGAGAACCTTGGCGATCTGAGGCATGAGTGCCAGCCTACCGACGGCATCCCGAGGGCTTTTGAGCGGTTCGTACAAGAACCGATGAGAAACGTGGGGTTCCTACTACAAAGCGAACGCCCTCACTGCGCCCCGTCTTCCATGAACGACTTCTCACCGATCTCGGACCGTTCGAGCGACGGATCCGAGCTGTTCCACAGCGAGGTCCACTCCACCCCCACCTCGCGGACGAGCTGCCGCAACGTCGACACCGACATGCCGACGACCGTGGACGGATCGCCCTCGACGCGCTCGATGAACGCGCCGCCGAGGCTGTCGACCGTGAACGCGCCCGCCACGTGCAGGGGCTCGCCGGTGGCGACGTACGCGTCGATCTCGGCATCCGTCACGTCCGCCACGAAGGAGACGGATGCTGCGGCCGTCGCGTGCACCTCGCGCGGGGGTTCGCCCGGTTCGATGCGCACCACGGCCTGGCCCGAATGCAGCACTCCGGTGCGCCCGCGCATCGTGCGCCAGCGGGCGGCCGCGTTCTCGGGCGTGTACGGCTTGCCGAGCACCTCGCCGTCGAGCTCGAACATCGAGTCGCCGCCGATCACGATGCCGTCGAAGTCGGGGATGTCGTCGCGCAGCCGCGCCGCGACGTCCGCCGCCTTGCGCCGCGCGAGCAGCAGGACGTGCTCGTCGGGCGCGAGCGTGCGGGCCTCGGCCGCCTCGACCGCCGCGATGACCGCCTCTTCGTCCACGTCGGGGGCGACGGTGAGCGGACGGATGCCGAACTGCCCGAGCAGCATGAGCCGGGCGGGCGAGGTCGAGGCGAGGCAGACGCGCATCCCCTCACAGTACGGGGCGGGGACGTAGGCTCGTCGGGTGAGTGAAACCGGCGACCTCCTCGATCTCGACATCACGGGCGTCGCCCACGGCGGCGTCTTCGTCGCCCGGCACGAAGGCCGCGTCGTATTCGTGCCCGACACGATCCCGGGGGAGCGCGTGCGCGTGCGCCTCACCGACACCGGCAAGAAGTCGTTCTGGCGCGGCGAGACGCTCGAGGTGCTCGACGCGTCGCCGCACCGGCAGCTGCACGTGTGGCGGCAGGCCGATGTCGACATCCCGCCGGAGCAGCGGCCCGGCGGCGCCGACTTCGGCCACATCGCGCTCGAGCACCAGCGCGCGCTCAAGCTCGAGGTGCTGCGCGACGCGCTGCAGCGGTTCGGCGGCATCGACGACCCGGTCGCCACGATGAGCGGTGTCGCGGCTGTGCCCGCCCCGGATGGCGCCGAGGCCGACGGCGAGTCCGTCGACGGCACCGGGTGGCGCACCCGGGTGAGCCTGCACGTCGACGCGGACGGCAACGTCGGCCAGTACGCCGCGCGCAGCCACCGGGTGGTCCCACTCGAGGACCTGCCCCTCGCCACGCCTGCCGTCGAGCGCGCCGCGCTCGCCCTCGCCGGCAGCGAGCCCGGGCGCATCGACCTCGTCCAGCCCGCGGACGGTCGTGTCCGTGTACTCCCGCGGCCGGAGAAGAAGCCGGATGCTGCGGGTCGGCGCGGACGCGGCGCTCGCGCGGCGACCAGGCACCGCAAGGCGCCCGCTCCCGAGATCGTCCTCGAGAGCGTCGGCGGCCGCGATTTCCGCGTCGATGCCGGCGGCTTCTGGCAGGTCCACCGTCTGGCGGCGCACACCCTCACCACCACCGTCGCCGCGGCGCTCGGCGCGCTCCCCGGCGATGCCGTCGCCGTCGACCCCGACGCCTGGCACCTGGACCTCTACGGCGGCGTCGGCCTCTTCGCCGCGACGCTCGGCGACCTGGGCGGATCCTCGACCCGCGTGACGAGCGTCGAGTCCGACGCGCGCGCGACCGAGCACGCGGGGGAGAACCTCGCCGAGTGGGTCGGGGCCCGCGCCGAGACCGGGCGCGTCGACCGGTGGCTCGCGCGGCTCGCGGCCGAGGCATCCGTCCCCGAACGCGAGCGGCTGTCGCGCGGGGTGGTCCTGCTCGACCCGCCTCGCTCGGGAGCGGGCCGGGAGGTCGTCGACCATCTCACGTCCCTCGCCCCCTCGACCGTCGTCTACGTCGCGTGCGACCCGGTCGCCCTCGCACGCGACATCGCGACGTTCCGTGCCGGCGGATACGAGGTCGCAAGTGTCGATGGCCTGGACCTTTTTCCGAATTCGCATCACGTCGAAGCCGTGGCGGTTCTCACGCGCGGGTGACACTCGTCGCTAGGCTGGCGGAATGACGCGGGTGGCCTTCATCGATGATCACGAGTCGGTCCGGCTCGGCCTCGAGGCTGCATGCGCGCGCGCCGAGATGATGAGCGTCGCCTTCTCGGGCAGCACCGTCACGGAGTACGTCGACTGGCGTGCGTACGAGCGTCAGGCCCCCGCCGACGTCGTCGTGCTCGACCTGACGCTCGGCGACGGCACCACGGTGACCGAGAACGTGCGCCGCCTCGTGCTCGACGGTTCGAGCGTCATCATCCACAGCGTCGCCGACCGGCCGGCGGCCGTTCGGGAGGCGCTCTCGGCCGGTGCCGCCGGCGTCGTCAGCAAGTCCTCGCCGATCGGCGACGTCATCGCGGCGGTCCGCACGGTCGCACGCGGCGAGCCGCTCAACAACGTCGAGTGGGCCAGCGCCGTCGAGGGCGACCGCGCCTTCGCCGACGCGCAGCTGTCGGCGCGCGAGCGCGACGTGCTGCGTCTCTACGCCGCCGGACTGCCGCTCAAGGTCGTGGCCGATCGCCTCGGGGTCGCGTACTCGACGGCGAAGGAGAACATCACACGCATCCGCGTCAAGTACGTCGAGGTCGGCAGGCCCGCGCCCACGAAGATCGATCTGCTGCACCGCGCCGTCGAGGACGGGATCCTCGTCGAGCCCTCGGCGGACCCGGGAGACGCCACGCGTGGCCGTTGACGCGCAGACCGGCGTGCTCGACACCGCGTGGGGGCAGATCCCGCACTCGCCGCAGACGACGGCAGGGATCGGGTCGTTCACACGGTCCCGCGTCGAGCGCATCATCTCGCTCGTCGCCGGCGGGTTCGGCTCGCTGATCCTCGGACTCCAGTCGTTCCTGAGCGCCCTGGGGCCCGCCCCGGAACGCCCGGGGTGGCACGTGCCGCTCATGGTCGTCGTGTTCGGCGCGCTCGGCGTGATGGTGCTCGCGTGCGTGGTGGGCCGCGGTGTGCGTCCGGCCGCGGGCGTCTTCGCGATCGTCTACGTCCTCGTCCTCCTCGCGTGGCCGATCGCCACGGCCGGCGTCGAAGCTCCGACCACCGACGAGCCGTGGATCTGGTACCTGCTCAACCTCGCGACGCTGGCGGCCGTGCTCGCCTTCCCCTTCCCGCTGCAGATCGCGTTCACGATCGCCCTGCCCCTGCTGTTCGGTGTCGTCCGGATGATCCAGGTCGGCCTCGAGCCGCTGTACTGGCCCGTCGTGATCCTCGACGTGAGCTTCGCGCTCATCCTCGGCGGCATCATCCTGACGCTGGGGTGGCTGTTCCGATCGGTGGCCGTGAACGTCGACAAGACCCGGGCGCAGGCCGTCTCGTCGTACGCGAAGGCGGCCGCCGCCGACGCCGCCGAGCAGGAACGCGTCGCGGTGGCGGCGCTCATGCATGACAGCGTGCTGGCTGCTCTGATCGCCGCGGAGCGGGCGACGACGCCCCGGGAGCGCACGCTGGCGGCGACCATGGCGCGAGAGGCCCTCACCCGGCTGGCCAACACCGAACAGGACGAGCACGAAGGGCCCGACGAGCCGTGGGCGCCGGCCGTGCTGTCCGAGGAGATCGCCCAGGCCGCCGACGAGCTGGGCGTCAGCGTCGATGTGCAGCGGGAGATCGACCCGGACGCCCCGTCCATCCCCGGACGCGTCGCCCGCGCGATCGCGCTCGCCGCGACGCAGGCGATCGCCAACGCGGTCCAGCACGCCGGCGGCGCCGGGCTGGGCGTCGTGCTGCATGCGGCGTATGGAACGGTGCGCGTCGAGGTCCACGATGCGGGCGAGGGATTCGACCTGGACGCCGTCCCCGATGACCGCCTGGGCATCCGCGCGTCGATCATCGCGCGGGTAGCCGCGGTGGGCGGGCGCGCCGAACTGGAGTCAGGACCCCACGGCACCGTCGTGCGGCTCATCTGGCGGGAGCCGTCGGCATGATCAGCGTCAAGAACGTCCTCACCGTGCTCGGCGTGGCCTTCACCGCCTACTTCGCCGCGCGCGGGCTGCTGTGGACCGGGCGGCCGATCCCGCAGCCGCTCATCATCGTGATCTCCGTCGGGATCTACCTCGCGGTGACCTGGCTCTGCATCTTCTGGCAGCCGTCATCGCGGCGCTCGAGTCCGGCCCCTCGCGCGGACGGCTCGACCGACGACGAGTCGCTCGAGAGTCTTGAGGCGCAGGCAGCGCCGCACCCCGCAGGCGAAGGCATCCGCGGCCCGCTGCCGTTGCCGGTGACAGCCCAGGTCCTCGCGCTCGCCTGCGCGGTGATCGTGCCGAACGCCATCCCGATCGCGGTCGGCGAGACGGCTCGCACCGTCTCCTTCGCGACGTGGTACCTCGGAGGCATCGGCGCTCTCATGACGATCGTCATGGTGCGCCGTCGTCCCTGGACGGCGTGGGCGGGCATCGTCCTCCTCACGATCGCGTCGTTCCTCTGGATGGGCCCGCTCAACGCGCTCGCGCTCGGGCTCGTCGGCTCGATCGTCTGGGTGACGTGCGCACAGCTGCTGGTGTTCTCGATGGACCGCGCCGCGCGCGACACCTCGCGGCTCACACGGCTGCAGCGCGCCGCGACGGGATGGCAGACGTCGCAAGTGGTCCGCCAGCGCGAGCGGCGCGTGCAGGTGCAGCGGGCGCTCGCGGTCGCCGGCCCCGTGCTCACGCGCACGGTCGCCCATGCGGGCGTGCTCAGCGAGGCCGACCGGCTCGAGGCGCGCATCGCCGAGGGCCGGCTGCGCGACGAGATGCGCGGACCGCGCCTGCTCGACGACGAGGTGCGCGCGGAGCTCGAGAGGGCACGCCGGCGCGGCGCCAACGTCACCGTGCTCGACGAGGGTGGACTCGACGACGTCGACGATGAGACCCTCGGCATCATCCGCGCGCAGCTGGCCGAGGCCCTGCGCTCGGCGAGCTCGGACCGCCTCTACATCCGCACGTCGCCCGACGAGCGCGTCGCGGTCACGGTCGTCGGCCGCTCGCCCTCGATGGGTGGGCCCAGCGACGAGGACTCCGTCGACCTGTGGCGCGAGATCCCGCACCCGGGCAGGGCCTGACCCTCACTTCTCGACACAGGGTCCCCACGGCCCTTCGCGCGGCGCCGACACCCCAGGCGGAGCATCCGGCCGCGTGGGGCCCAGCGTGCCCGCGGACGCCCTGAACGGCGCCCCTTCCGGAGGCAGACTCGCTCCCCGCCGGAAAGGGGGAGGGGATTCCTGGCGGAGAGCGGGAAATGAAGGAGGCGAGGGGCGGCGAAGCCGCCCGCCCCTCGCCTGCGCGGAAGGTTACCCGAAAACCATCCGCATGGCCGGATCCGGGGCATCCGCTAAGCGGTGCCGGATCGACCGAACGCAGAAGCGTTCCAGCGAGACAAGTATCTCGGGGTTGCAAGTGGTGTGTCTGTAGGTATTTCGGGGGACAAAGCCGTCGCGCCGTGGACCGGGTCCATAAACCCTTCGCGGACGGCGTCCACGGTCAGGCGCTCCCGAATCGGCCCCAGCCGAGGTCGCGATCAAGCGGCTGCCGCAGCGTGCGCTGCGAGAGCTGCCAGCCGGTGCGGCGCTGGCGGTCGTCGGCGACGGCCTCGGCGGCTTCACCGGTGTACGCCTCGCTCACGACGGCGATGAGCGCAGCGAGTTCCACCTCGGTGGGCGCGCCACGGAGGACCTCGATGGTCGGGCCCTGGGGCGCAGCATCCGCCTCCATGCCCTCGTCTGCGGGGCTCACAGCGGGATGTTCCCGTGCTTCTTGGGCGGCAGGCTCGCGCGCTTGCCGCGGAGGGCGCGGAGGGCCTTGGCGATCGAGACGCGGGTCGCGGCCGGCTCGATGATGCCGTCGAGCTCGCCGCGCTCGGCGGCGAGGAACGGCGAGGCCACGTTGTAGGTGTACTCGTTCGCGAGGCGCGTGCGGACGGCGGCGACGTCTTCGCCGTTCTCCTCCGCCTTCTTGATCTCGCCGCGGTACAGGATGTTGACGGCACCCTGGCCGCCCATGACGGCGATCTCGGCCGTCGGCCACGCGAGATTCACGTCGGCGCCGAGCTGCTTCGAGCCCATCACGATGTAGGCACCGCCGTAGGCCTTGCGGAGGATCACGGTGACCAGCGGCACGGTCGCCTCGGCATAGGCGTAGAGGAGCTTGGCGCCGCGGCGGATGACGCCCGTCCACTCCTGGTCGGTGCCGGGCAGATAGCCCGGCACGTCGACGAGGGTCACGATCGGGATCGAGAAGGCGTCGCAGAAGCGCACGAAGCGGCTCGCCTTCTCGCCCGCCTCGATGTTGAGGGTGCCGGCCATCTGCGAGGGCTGGTTGGCGATGATGCCGACCGAGCGGCCCTCGACGCGACCGAAGCCGATGACGATGTTCGGCGCGAACAGGGGCTGCACCTCGAGGAAGTCCTCGGCGTCGACGATGCCGCGGATCACCTGGTGGATGTCGTACGGCTGGTTCGGCGAGTCGGGGATGACGGCGTTCAGTGCGCGGTCGGCATCCGTCGTCTCGAATTCGAAGCCCGTCTCGTAGACCGGCAGCTCCGCCATGTTGTTGTCGGGGAGGAATCCGAGCATCGACCGCACGTAGTCGATCGCGTCGTCCTCGTCTTCGGCGAGGTAGTGCGCGACACCCGAGCGGGTGTTGTGCGTGTGTGCGCCGCCGAGCTCCTCCATGCCGACGTCCTCGCCGGTCACGGTCTTGATGACGTCGGGGCCGGTGACGAACATCTGGCTGGTCTTGTCGACCATCACGACGAAGTCGGTGAGGGCGGGGGAGTAGACCGCGCCGCCCGCAGCCGGGCCCATGATGATCGAGATCTGCGGGATGACGCCGGATGCGCGGGTGTTGAGGCGGAAGATCTCGCCGTACTTGCCGAGGGCGACGACGCCCTCCTGGATGCGCGCGCCGCCGGAGTCGAGGATGCCCACGATGGGGATGCCGCTGCGGAGGGCGAACTCCATGACCTTGATGATCTTCTCGCCGGCGACCTCGCCCAGCGATCCGCCGAAGGTCGAGAAGTCCTGCGAGTACACCGCGACGGTGCGGCCGTGGATCGTGCCGACGCCGGTGACGACCGAGTCGCCGTAGGGGCGCGAGCGGTCCATGCCGAAGGCGGTGGTGCGGTGGCGCACGTACTCGTCGAGCTCGACGAAGCTGCCGGTGTCCAGCAGCATCTCGATGCGCTCGCGCGCGGTGCCCTTGCCCTTCGCGTGCTGCTTCTCCTTCGCGACCTCCTCGGGATCGAGGACGGCCTCCTGGAAGCGTGCGCGGAGGTCGGCGATCTTGCCGGCGGTCGTCGACAGGTCGGGCTGCTCTGGCGCTTGAGTCACGGATTCCACCCTATCGGCGGGCCCCGTCGATCTGTTGGAGGGTTCGCACAAGGGGGAGTGGCATCCGCTGTTCGTCCCCGGAAGGAACTCGCGGGCGCGAGCGCGGCGAGGGGCGTAGCGTGAGCGGCATGACGTTCTCGTCCGAGGGGTTCCCGCTCACCGCCGCCGTGAGTCCGCGCGTCCAGGTCGTCGAGACCACGGACTCGACCAATGCCGACGTCACCCGGCACGTCATCGACGCGCCGCATGAATGGCCCCACCTGTCGCTGCTGCTCACGAACGATCAGCGCGCCGGTCGCGGGCGCCTCGACCGCACGTGGGTCACGCCGCCCGGATCGGCGCTGGCGGTGTCGGTGGCCGTCGACGCCTCGGCGCTTCCGGTCGCGGCCCGTGGGTGGATCCCGCTCATCGCGGGCGCGGCGATGACCCGCGCGATCGCCGCGCAGCTGGTCGGCACGGTGCACAGCGCCACGCTCAAGTGGCCGAACGATGTCCTCCTCGACGGGTCGAAGATCTGCGGCATCCTCGCGGAGGTGGTGCCGGGGCATCCCGATGTCGTCGTGATCGGCTCCGGCGTCAACACGCGCATGGCTGCGGTCGACCTCCCCGTCGCGACGGCGACCTCGTTCGCCGCCGCAGGACTCGAGTGCGACGACGATCGCCTCCTCGCCGATTACCTCGGCGCTCTCGACGAGCAGCTGAAGGCGCTCGGCGCGGCGGGTGGAGACGCCGCCGCATCGGGCGTGCGGGGGGAGGTCGAGTCGCTCTGCAGCACGCTCGGAAGCGATGTCGCGGTGTCGCTGCCCGACGGCGAGACGCTGTGGGGCCGTGCGCAGCGGATCGATCCCGACGGGCGCCTGGTGGTGGTGCAGGATGCCGAGTTCGAGAGCATCGTCTCCGCCGGCGACGTCGTGCACGTGCGGAGCCGCCTCGCATAACCCTGAGCCGGCATGACGCAAAACGGCGGGTGCGCACCGGACTGTCAGCCCCGCACCGCACAATGGGGACATGACGCAGCCGACGAGCTACGGCGGCAGGCCGCTGACGCCCGCCCCCGGTGCGCCCACACCGGAGCTGCTCGTCGCGCGCTTCCGTGCGCACGCCCGGCGGCTCGCCTGGTCGGCGCTGGTGCTGATCGTCGTCGCCGGCGCCGTCGGCTACTTCTATGGGAATCTGCCGGCGCCTTTCGAGAACTGGATGCTGCTGGCCGGCGCCGCGCTCGTCGTGCTGCTGCTCGTCGTGCTGCCGTATCTCACCTGGGCGGGACACGTGTACACGATCACGACGCGGCGCGTGATGGAGCGCCGCGGGGTCTTCTCGGTCAAGCGCCGTGAACTGGCGCACGTGCGCGGTTACACCCTCAAGGTGCACCGCGGCCTGCTGCAGCGCATGTGGGGCGCAGGAACGATCACGCTGACCAACGGTGTCGACGAGCCCTTGCGGCTCGCGAACATCCCGAGCGCCGAGCTCGTGCACGAGGCGCTCGTCGACCAGGTCGAGGTGAACCAGATCCTCGCGCACCGCGACGCCCAGCCTCTTCCCCCCGGGCCGCAGCCCGCCGTTCCCCCGAGGCCTCCGCTGCCGCAGGTCTGACCTCGGCGCGTTCCTCGTCCCGCGGGTGCGGGATGATGGAGGGAGGCTTACGAGAGGGGATTGCATGGCGCTCAGAGTCGGAGTCGTCGGGGGTGGGCAGCTGGCCCGCATGATGATCGCACCGGCGGTCGAGCTCGGAGTCGAGATCCGGGTGCTCGCCGAGGACGAGGGGATGTCGGCGTCGCTCGCCGCGACCGCCGTCGGCGACTACCGCGATGCCGCCACCGTGCTCGCCTTCGCGCGCGACGTCGACGTCGTCACCTTCGACCACGAGCACGTGCCGCAGGACGTGCTGGCGACCCTCGTCGGCGAGGGCATCTCCGTGCACCCCGGCCCCGACGCGCTGAAGTTCGCGCAGGACAAGCTCGTCATGCGCGCACGCCTGCAGGAGCTCGGGATGCCGCAGCCCGACTGGGCGGCCGTCACGAACGCCGACGAACTGCAGGCCTTCATCGACGATCACGGCGGCCGCGCCGTCGTGAAGACGCCCCGCGGCGGCTACGACGGCAAGGGCGTGCGGGTGGTGTCGGCAGGCACCGAGGCCGACGACTGGTTCGCCACTCTCGCCGAAGACGCGCACGGCGGTGCCCTCCTCGTCGAGGAACTCGTCGACTTCACGCGCGAACTCGCGCAGCAGGTCGCACGCCGGCCCTCAGGCGCGGTCCGCGCCTACCCTGTCGTCGAGACCGTGCAGCGCGACGGCGTCTGCGCCGAGGTGATCGCACCGGCCCCGCACTCCAGCGACCGCCTGCAGCAGGTGGCCGCAGGCATCGGCGTCTCGATCGCCGAGGGCCTGGGCGTGACCGGGATGCTGGCGGTGGAGCTCTTCGAGACCACCGACGAGCGGCTCCTCGTCAACGAGCTGGCGATGCGCCCGCACAACAGCGGCCACTGGAGCCAGGACGGCGCCGTGACGAGCCAGTTCGAGCAGCACCTCCGCGCCGTCCTCGACCTGCCGCTCGGCGACACCGATCCGGTCGCGGGATGGGCCGTGATGGTCAACATCCTCGGTGGTCCGGTCGAGGAGTCCCTCGACGCGCGGTTCGCCGCGGCGATGGACGAGCACCCCCAGGCGAAGGTCCACACCTACGGCAAGGCACCGCGCCCCGGCCGCAAGGTCGGGCACGTCAACGTCGTGGGCGATGAACTCGATGACGTGGCGTACCAGGCCCGGGCCGCAGCATCCTTCTTCCTGGACTGATATGTAGGGGTTTCTGTCAAGTGGGCAGGGTGTAGCGCCGCCGGGCTGGCTGCTCGGCGGCGCTTCTTCGTCCTCGCGGGT
>NZ_JBHVSC010000009.1:0-84699 GCF_042885375.1 Microbacterium sp. NPDC058062 | reverse complement strand
AAAAAGACCCCCACCAACCAGAAAACCGGTCGACAGAGAAAAAAATTGGCATTTGACAAGTGCACGCTGTTGAGTTCTCAAAGATCGGACGCACCCGCATTCCGGCTTCACAGCCATCACCGCAGGGCAACTTCACTATCTTATCCCATCAAAGCTGTCCGTCAGACCGACCGGAGCGCTTCGAGCGGGAAACCCATCGTCCAGCACGCGAAGCGTCTTGGAGGTGATGGGGCGGTTCGTTACTTGAGGGGAGCCAGACCCTGAGGCCTTCCGCTCTACCCTTTGGGGCGAACAAGAAGACTTTACCCCGCGGATGCGGTTTCGTCCAAATCGACGCCCCAGACGGCTGCTCGGCCCCCGCGGAGACCCCACGGAGACCCCGCCAGACGCCGGATCCCGTCACGATCGAACCTGCCCCAAACGCAGATCAGCCCCGCACGAAGCGGGGCTGATCTGGTGAAGCTGGCGGTGACGGTGGGATTTGAACCCACGGTAGGGGGTTACCCTACACAACTTTTCGAGAGTTGCACCTTCGGCCGCTCGGACACGTCACCGCCGACAAGCTTACGACACGTCGGCGGATGCTGCGAATCGAGGCCTCTCCCGCGGTCTCAGCCGAGCTCGATCGCCCCGCGGATCACGTCGACCACACGCTCCGGCTCGTCGATCCCGACGGCGAACACGTACGTCGCCGTGAACCCGATGCCTGCGAGCGACTCCGCGATCCCCGCCAGGTCCGCCGGCGTCGACTCGGGGGTGATCGCCACCATCGCGGTCTTCTCGATGTCGTCGTAGTCACGTCCGACGTCGTCGCAGTGGCCGCGGAGCACGTCGAGCTTGTGCGTGGGCAGCTCGCCGCGCACGCCGAGGTTGCACGCATCCGCGTATTGGGCCACCAGCCGGAGGGTCTTCTTCTCGCCGCCCCCGCCGATCAGCAGATAAGGATGCGGGCGCGTGATGCTCTGCGGGGAGTTCAGCGTCCGCTCGAGCTGCCAGATCGCACCTTCGTAGGACTCGTCCGAGTCCGACCACATCTGCAGGCAGATCTGCAGCGTCTCCTCGAGCTCACGGAACCTCCGGCCGACCGGCGGGAACGGGAAGCCGAGCCCGCGGCACTCCTCCTCGTTCCACGCCGCGCCGAGCCCGAGGCCGAAGCGACCGCCCGACAGCACGTCGAGCGTCGTCACCTGCTTCGCCAGCAGGGCGGGGTGCCGGTAGATCACGCCGGTGACGAGGGCATGGAGCATCGCCTTCTCGGTGTGTGCGGCGATGAACCCGAGCGTGGCGTACGCCTCGAGCATCTCGTGCTCCACCGGGCCGAGGCCGGGCAGCTGCCAGAAGTGGTCCATGACCGTGATGCGACGGATGCCGGCGTCCTCGGCATTGCGCACGTGCCGGGCGAGCGCCGGGCCGAGCTGCGCGGCGCCGGTGCGCCAGGTGAAGTCTGCGATGTGGATTCCGAAGTCCATGCGCATCTCCTGTTCCGAGCGATCGGATCGACTGCATCGTCAGGTTAGTCGCCGCCGCGAGGGTGCGGGCCAGCCGAGCGCATCCACTTCGACGGCGACGGCCCCCGTGTCGCCGGGGCGGTCTAGCGTGGGGATCGTGACCGACGAGCACCCTGGCGAGGCGCCGACATCCGTCACGGGCCGCATGTCGACGACGCAGCGGTATGTGCTGTGGATCGCGGTGCTCGCGTCGTTCGTGGCCTTCCTCGACGGCACGATCGTGAACGTCGCCCTGCCGGCGATCAGCGAGGAGCTCGGCGGCGGCATCACGACGCAGCAGTGGGTCGTCGACGCGTACCTCATCACCCTCGGTGCGCTGATCCTCGTAGCGGGATCCGTGAGCGATGCGTACGGGCGGGTGCTGGTGCTGCGCATCGGGCTCATCGGGTTCGGCATCGCCTCCCTCGCGATCGCCGCCTCCCCGACCGCGGAGTTCCTCATCGTCGCGCGGGGGTTCCAGGGCGCGGCCGGCGCGTTCCTCGTGCCGAGCTCGCTCGCGCTCATCACGTCGAACTTCAGCGGCTCGGCGCAGAGCCGCGCCATCGGCATCTGGACAGCCATGACCACGTCCGCCATGATCGTCGGCCCGCTGCTCGGCGGCATCCTGGTCGACTTCGCATCGTGGCGGTGGGCCTTCCTCATCAACGTCGTGCCGATCGGCGTCACCCTCGCGCTGCTGGCGCGCGGCGGCTTCCGCGACACGCGGCATCCCGGTGCCTCGATCGACTGGGTCGGTGCGGCGCTGTGCACCCTCGGTCTCGGCGGCATGGTCTACGCCCTCATCGAGCAGCCCAACCAGGGCTGGGCGTCCCCCGCGATCTGGCTGCCGCTCGTCCTCGGCGCGGTGCTGTTCCTCGCCTTCATCCTGCGGCAGCGCACGGTGCGGCGTCCGATCCTGCCGCTCGATCTCTTCCGGGTGCGCAACTTCTGGACCGGCAACGTCGCGACCACCTTCATCTACGGGGCGCTGGCACTCAACGGACTCGTCGTGGTCGTGTACCTGCAGGAGGGCGCGGGACTCCCCGCGACGCTGGCCGGGCTGGCCAGCCTGCCGATGACGATCCTGATGATCCTCTTCAGCTCACGAGTCGGGTCGCTCAGCGGGAGGTGGGGTCCGCGGTTCTTCATGACCGTCGGACCGATCACGATGGGGATCGGCGCTCTGCTCCTCCTCACCGTCGGCACCGACTTCTCCTACTGGTGGCAGGTGCTGCCGAGCATGATCGTGATGGGCGCGGGCCTCGCGCTCACGGTGGCTCCGCTCACGTCGGCGATCCTCGGGGCGATCGGCCCCGAGCGCTCGGGCATCGCCTCGGCCGTCAACAACGCGGTGGCGCGCGTCGCCGGGCTGATCGCCATCGCCCTGCTCGCCACCATCGTCGGCGGCGCGCTCGACCTCGACGGGTTCCACCGGTCGGCCATCGTCACGGCGGTGCTGATGATCGCCGGCGGGATCACGTCGTTCTTCGGGATCCGCAATCCCCAGCGCTCACCTGACGGGGTATAGACCCGGCGATCCACGCTGGCTTGCAGCATCCGCTCACTGCAAGACTGGCCGCATGGCCGTCATCGAGAACTCGAAAGTCACCATCGTCGGAGCCGGCAGCGTCGGCTCGAGCGCCGCATACGCCGCGCTCATCCGCGGTTCCGCCCGCCACGTCGCCCTCTACGACATCGCGACGCAGAAGGTCGAGGCCGAGGTCCTCGACCTCGCGCACGGCACGCAGTTCACCGGGACGAGCGACATCATCGGCGGCAGCGACCTGTCGGTGGTCGAGGGTTCGCACGTCGTCGTGATCACGGCGGGCGCGAAGCAGAACCCGGGTCAGACCCGCATTGAGCTCGCCGGCGTGAACGCCGGGATCATGAAGAAGATGATGCCGCAGCTGCTCAGCGTCGCGCCCGACGCCGTCTACGTCATCGTCACCAACCCCTGCGACGTGCTCACGGTCCTCGCGCAGGAGGAGACCGGCCTGCCGCCCGAGCGCATCTTCGCGTCGGGCACCGTGCTCGACACGTCGCGTCTGCGCTGGAAGCTCGCCGAGCGCGCGGGCGTCTCGACCTCGAGCGTGCACGCGTACATCGTGGGCGAGCACGGCGACACCGAGTTCCCGCTGTGGTCGAAGGCGACGATCGGCACCGTCCCGATCCTCGAGTGGGTCACGCCCGCCGGCGACCGCATGTCTGTCGAAGAGCTCGACCAGATCGCCATCGACGTCCGCGACGCCGCCTACAAGGTGATCCAGGGCAAGGGCGCGACGAACTACGCGATCGGTCTGTCGAGCGCGCGCATCATCGAGGCCATCCTCAACGACGAGCGCGCGGTCATGCCCGTCTCGCCGGTGCTGCGGGACTTCCACGGCGTCGACGGCGTGGCGCTGTCGGTGCCGTCTGTCGTGAGCGCGGCCGGTGCCGTGCCGATCCGCGAGACGCAGTTCGACCACCAGGAGCTCGAGCTGTTCCACGCCTCCGCCGCGGCGCTGAAGGAGGTCGCCGACTCCCTGCGCGGCTGAGCCCCGTCGACGCCGGCGGCACGGATGCTGCGGGCCGCAGCATCCGTTTCCCTCATTCGAACAGGCGGGCGAGGTTCTCCAGTGACGACGCGAGGCCCTCGGCGTGGTCTTCGGGCGAGATGCCGGAGGGCACGTCCGTCGCCTGGACGGTGACGAGGGTCGACCCGTGGCGCGGCTCGAAGCTCCATGTCATCGTCATCGTGCCGGCGAAGGCGGGGTCGTCCGAGGGGAAGTCGATCGCCTCGATGATCCCGTGCGGCGGTGCGAGCTCGACGCGGCGCACGTCCGCCACGTCGGCATCCGCGGTCGCCTTGCCCCCGCCTTCGGGAGCCTCGTCGTAGGTCAGCACCATGCGGTAGCCGGTGACCGGGTCGAATCGCTCGAAGCGGCCCGTCATCCCGGACGGCGGCAGCCATGCGAGGAGCTGGCCGGCATCCGTGAACGCGGCGAACACGCGGTCGGGGGCGGCCGCGATGAGACGGGATGCCGAGTCCACACGCATACCGTCAACCTACGCCTCGACCGGACGTGCGCGGGGCTCGCGGGCGATGTCGCGGGCCGGACGTAGGCTCATCGCATGCCCGCTGCCCGACGCCCGACGCAGACAGCCCCCTACCGGTGCACCGAGTGCGGCTGGACCACGCTCAAGTGGGTGGGGCGCTGCGGCGAGTGCCAGCAGTGGGGCACCGTGGTCGAGGCCGCCGAGCAGACCGGCATCCTCCGCTCGGTGACTCCGGTCTCCCCCGGCGCGGGGCGCGCGGCGCAGCCGATCACGCGCATCGACACGTCCGACGCACCACGGCGCACCACGGGCGTCGGCGAGTTCGACCGCGTCCTCGGCGGTGGGCTGGTGCCTGGAGCTGCGATCCTGCTGTCGGGCGAACCGGGCGTCGGCAAGTCCACGCTGCTGCTCGAGGTCGCCGCGCAGTCCGCCCAGGCGGGGCGGCGCGTTCTCTATGCGAGCGCCGAGGAGTCCACGGCCCAGGTGCGGCTGCGCGCCGAGCGCACCGGCGCGCTGCACGACGAGCTCTACCTCGCGAGCGAGACCGACCTCGCGACGATCCTCGGGCACGTCGACGAGGTCAAGCCCGACCTTCTCATCGTCGACTCGGTGCAGACGGTGTCGTCGGCGCTGTCGGAGGGCATGGCGGGGCATCCGTCGCAGGTGCGCGAGGTCGCCGCGACGCTCATCCGCGTCGCGAAGGAGCGCGGCCTTCCCACGATCATCGTCGGCCACGTCACGAAGGACGGCTCGATCGCCGGTCCTCGCATCCTCGAGCACCTGGTCGACGTGGTGTGCCAGTTCGAGGGCGATCGGCAGACGTCGCTCCGGTTCGTGCGTGCGCTCAAGAACCGGTTCGGCCCGACGGACGAGGTCGGATGCTTCGACATGACCGGCGCCGGCATCGCCGAGGTGCCCGACCCCAGCGCGCTGTTCCTCGGTCACGGCAGCACCGAGCCCGGCACGTGCGTGTCCATCGCACTCGAAGGTCGCCGGGCGCTCCCCGTCGAGGTGCAGGCGCTCACGATCGACAGCAAGTCGGGCAACCCGCGGCGCATCGTTAACGGCGTCGATGCGGCGCGCGTCGCGACCGTGCTCGCGGTGCTCGAGAAGCGGATGAAGATCAAGACCTCCGACCAGGACGTCTACGTCTCGACGGTCGGCGGTGTGAGGTTCGCCGAGCCTGCGGCTGATCTCGCCATCGCGCTGGCCGTCGCTAGCGCGGTCGAGGGCTGGACGATTCCCCGGCACATCGCCGTCGTCGGCGAGCTGAGCCTGGCGGGCGAGGTGCGGCCCGTCACCCAGGCCGCGCAGCGACGCAGCGAAGGCGCGCGACTCGGCTATCGCGATGTCATCGACCACCGGTCAGGATCCCTCGGGGGCGCCGTCAGCGACGTGCGGGTGCGCTCGAAGGGCCGACCCGGCGAGGACATCCCCGAGTTCTGAGCCGCGGCGACGCCCTCAGCGACCGCGAGGCCGCCGGCGCCGCCCGGGATCGGCGAACCCCAGCACGATGGGGATCACCAGTCCGGCCGCGCAGACGATTCCGACGAGCAGGTACTCCACCCGGCGAGTCTGCCCCGCGGCGTCGCGCCCCGGCGGACTTTCGCGCGGAGTGTCCGACTTCCGCGATCAGGCGTCGAGCGCGGCGATGAGGTCGGTGGGTGAGGCCTGCAGCGGGTGCGGGCCGGCGATGTCGAAGAAGACCGTGGTGATCTCGTCCTCGTGCGCGCCGAGGAAGGCGCGCAGCCACGTCGGCGACTGCAGCGCAACGCCCGGGGGCAGTGTCTCGGGCTTGTGGGCGGCGTCGCTGAACAGCAGCAGCGCGATGTCGCCGGTCTTCGCGTCGCGGTAGGTCCACACCTCGCCGACGTCGAGGGGGTTGTCACGGTGACCGGGCCGCATCAGCGGGACGACGGTGGGGCCGTGGCGCAGCGCGAAGGCGACCGCGGCCATGTCCTGCGTCTGGAGCGCGTCGCCGAGCTGGGTATTGCGGAAGTCCGCCGCTCCGGCCTTCTTCACGCGTTTCTTGCCTGCCACCCGTCCAGCGTAATCGCCCGACGCAGCGGCGACGCGGCGGTCAGTCAGGCGAGGAAGCCGCGCAGCAGGGCCTCGGAACCGGCGAGGTGTTCGAGGATCGCGGCTTCCGCAGCATCCGGTCGCCCCGCGAGGATCGCCGTCACGATGCGCTCGTGCTGCACGTTGGAGTGCTCGATGTTGCGCGGCAGCAGCGGGAACGTGTCGAGCCACTCGTTCACGCGCGCCCGGTTCTCGGCGGCGAGCGCCACGAGGGACGGGATGGCGGCGAGCTCGGCGATCGTGAGGTGCAGCAGGGTGTCGAGCCGGCGATAGTCGGCTTCGGATGCTTCGGCCACGACCTCGTAGCGCGCCCACAGCTCGTCGCGGGCGGCGGCGTCGAGCGTGCGTCCGGCCGCGGCGCGGGCCGCGCCCGCCTCGAGCACGCGGCGAAGCCCGAGGACGTCCTCCAGCTCGGCGGTCGTGACGTCGCGGGGGTGCGGAGGTTGCGGCAGCGGGTCGGCGACGAACGTGCCGCCGTAGCGGCCGCGTCGGCGCACGAGGTAGCCGGTGTCGGCGAGCTCACGGATCGCCTCACGCACCGTGTCGCGGCTCACGGCGTAGAGCACGGCGAGCTCGCGCTCGGACGGCAGCGACTCCCCCGGCGCGACCACGCCCAGCCGGATCGTCTGCACCAGGCGCGCGACGGTGTCTTCGAGCGCGTTGCCCTCGCGCACCGGCCGGTAGACGGCCTTGCGCACCTCCTGCAGTGGGGCATCGGTCATGGCGAGACCCTACAGCGGGGTGACATAGGCGTTCGTGATGCCGCCGTCGACGACGAACGTGCTCGCGGTGATGAACGACGCGTCGTCCGACGCGAGGAAGGCGACCGCCGCCGCGAGCTCCTCGGGCTCGGCGAAGCGACCCATCGGCACGTGCACGAGCCGGCGCTGCGCGCGCTCGGGGTCCTTCGCGAAGAGCTCCTGCAGCAGCGGGGTGTTCACCGGGCCGGGACACAGTGCGTTCACGCGCACCCCCTGGCGCGCGAATTGCACGCCAAGCTCGCGGGTCATGGCGAGCACGCCGCCCTTGGATGCGGTGTACGAGATCTGCGACGTCGCCGAACCGAGCAGCGCGACGAACGAGGCGGTGTTGATGATCGACCCCTTGCCCGCCGGCACCATGTGCCGCAGCGCCGCGCGCGAGCACAGGTACACGCTCTTGAGGTTGACGTCCTGCACGCGATCCCACGCCGGCAGCTCGGTCGTCTCGATCGAGTCGTCGTCGGCGGGTGAGATGCCGGCGTTGTTGAACGCGATGTCGAGGCGCCCGAGGTCGCCCGCGACCGAGTCGAAGAGCATGTTGACGGATGCCTCGTCCGCGACGTCCACCGGACGGAACAGCCCGTCGACCTCCAGGGCCGCCCGCTCCCCGGCGGCCGGGTCGAGGTCGGCGATCACGACGCGTGCGCCCTCGGCGGCGAACCGCCGTGCGGTCGCGAGGCCGATGCCGGATGCCCCGCCCGTGATGACGGCCACCCGGTCCTTGAGCCGCTGGGTCAGATCCATGCGCTTCCCTTCCTTTCCTGCCCTGCGATGTCCGGACTTCGCAGGATTCCGCGCCCCGAAGCCCGCGAAGTCCGGACATCGCACCCGGTGTCGATGCCAGTCACGAGGCGTCCGTCGCGAAGAAGACGTTCTTGGTCTCGGTGAAGTGCTCGACGGCGTCGGGGCCCAGCTCGCGGCCGAGGCCCGACGCCTTCATGCCGCCGAACGGGGTCCAGTACCGCACCGAGGAGTGCGAGTTGACCGACAGCACGCCGCTCTTCACACCCCGCGAGACGCGCACCGCACGGCCGAGGTTCTCGGTCCAGATCGAGCCGGCGAGACCGTAGATCGTGTCGTTCGCCAGCCGGATCGCGTCGGCCTCATCGTCGAACGGGAGCACCGCGACGACGGGCCCGAAGACCTCCTCGCGCGCGATGCGGTCGGCGGGGCCGGCCAGCACCACGGTGGGGGCGAACCAGAAACCGTCGCCGGACGGCGCCGACCCGCGGAACGCGACGTCCGCCCCGTCGAGGAAGCCTTCGACGGTGGAGCGATGGGATGCCGAGATCAGCGGCCCCATCTCCGTCGCCTCGTCCGCGGGGTCGCCGACCCGCCACGCCTGCACCGCGGGCTCGAGGAGTTCGAGGAACCTGTCGTACACCGATCGCTCGACCAGGATGCGGCTGCGGGCGCAGCAGTCCTGCCCGGCGTTGTCGAACACTGCCCCTGGTGCCGATGCTGCGGCCTTCTCGAGGTCGGCGTCGGCGAACACGATGTTGGCGCTCTTGCCGCCGAGCTCGAGGGTGACGGGCTTGAGCTCGCGCGCGCAGCCCGCCGCGACATCCGTCCCCACCGACGTCGAGCCGGTGAAGACGACCTTGCGCACCTCCGGGTGCGAGACGAACCGCTGCCCGACGACCGAGCCCGACCCGGTGACGACCTCGAACAGCCCCTCCGGCAGTCCGGCGAGAAGCGCGAGCTCCCCCAGCCGCATCGCCGTGAGCGGAGTCAGCTCGGCGGGCTTCAGCACGACGGCGTTGCCCGCGGCGAGCGCCGGCGCGAACCCCCACGACGCGATGGTCATCGGGAAGTTCCACGGCACGATGATGCCCACCACCCCGTACGGCTCGTGGAACGTCACGTCGAGCCCGCCCGCGACCGGGATCTGCTGCCCCGACAGCCGCTCGGGCGCCCCGGCGTAGAAGTTCAGCACCTGCGCGACGTGCGACGCCTCCCAGCGGGCGGACCCGATGGGGTGACCCGAGTTGAGCACCTCCAGCTGCGCCAGCTCCTCGATGTGCGCCTCGACCACGCGCGCGAACGACCGCAGCGCGTCGGCCCGCGCGACCGGCGGCAGCGACGCCCACGAACGCTGCGCGACGACGGCGCGCGAGATCGCAGCATCCGTCTCGTCCTCACTCGCGCGAGCGACCTCACGGATCGGCAGCGCGGTCGCCGGATTGATGACGGTGAACACGCTCATGCGCTCGGCACTCCTCGCGATGCATAGACGGATGCCTCGGCCACGAGCCCCGCGAACAGCCGGCGGTCCTCCTGGTTCTGCTCGGGGTGCCACTGCACGCCGAGCACGTAGCCCTCGCCGTCCGACTCGAAGGCCTGTACCAGCCCGTCGGTGTGGGCGGTCGCGACGAGTCCGTCGCCGAGGCGGTCGACGCCCTGGTGGTGGTAGCTGTGCACCGCGAGCGCACCGGGTCCGACGAGCTCCGCCAGGCGCGACCCCTCGTCGACGATGACGTCGTTCGTCGCGAAGACGCCCCCGCCGACACGGAACCGCTCGGTGCCGAGCGCCTCGGGCAGATGCTGATGCAGCGTGCCGCCGCGCGCCACGTTCACGAGCTGCAGGCCGCGGCAGATCGCGAGGACCGGCAGTCGTCGCTCCTCCGCGCCGCGGAAGAGGGCGAGCTCCCACGCATCGCGATCGGGCCGGGGCTCGTCGGTGCGCGGATGCCGCTCGGCGCCGTACAGCTCCGGCTGCACGTCGAGCCCGCCGGTGAGGATCAGCCCGTCGAGTCCGTCGAGCACCGCGTCCGCGGCGATCTCGGGGTCCGGCTGCGGCGGCAGCAGCACGGCCACGCCGCCCGACGCCGTCACCGAGTCGAAGTAGACCTGCGGGAGGAACGCCGCGCGGACGTCCCAGACGCCCTGCTTCGCCTGCTCGAGGTAGGTCGTCAGACCGATCACAGGCTTCTTAGAGCCGCTCGAAGCCACGGACCCTCTCCCAGTCGGTCACGGCGGCGTCGTAGGTCTCGACCTCGATGCGCGCCTGGTTCAGGTAGTGCTCGACCATGTCGTCGCCGAACGCCGCCCTGGCGATGGCCGATTCGTCGAAGAGCTGCGCCGCTTCGCGCAGCGTCGTCGGCAGGTGGTCGACGCCGGCCGTGTAGGCATTGCCCTCCAGCCGATCGGGCAGCGGCAGCTCGTGCTCGATGCCGTGCAGGCCGCCCGCGATGATCGCGGCGATGCCGAGATACGGGTTGACGTCGCCGCCCGGCACACGGTTCTCGACCCGCAGCGACGAGCCGTGGCCGACCACGCGCAGCGCGCACGTGCGGTTGTCGACGCCCCACGCGACGCCGGTCGGGGCGAACGAGCCCTTCGCGAAACGCTTGTACGAATTGATGTTGGGTGCGTAGAGGACCGTGAACTCTCGGAGGGTCGCCAGGACGCCGGCGATCCAGTGCTCCATGAGCGGGCTGAAGCCGTGCGCGCCGTCGCCGGCCATGACGGGGTCCCCCGTCGCCGAGCGCACCGACAGATGGATGTGGCAGCTGTTGCCCTCCCGCTCGTTGAACTTGGCCATGAACGTGAGCGATTTGCCGTGATGCCCCGCGATCGCCTTCGCGCCGTTCTTGTAGATCGCGTGCTGGTCCGCCGTCTGCTGCGCCTCGGCGAACCGGAACGCGATCTCCTGCTGACCCAGGTTGCACTCGCCCTTGACGCCCTCGGTGTAGAAGCCGGCGCCGTCCATCGACAGCCGGATGTCGCGCAGGAGAGGTTCGAGGCGGCCCGAGGCGAGCAGGTCGTAGTCGACGTTGTAGTCGGTGGACGGTGTGAGATCCCGGTAGCCCTTGGCCCAGGCATCCCGATACGTGTCGTCGAAGACGATGAACTCGAGCTCTGTCCCGGAGAAGGCCACGAGACCGCGGTCGGCGAGCCGCTCGCGCTGGCGGTTCAGGATTTCGCGCGGCGACTGCACGACCGGGTCGCCGTTCTCCCACGTGAGATCGGCCATGACCATCGCGGACCCGGGCAGCCACGGGACGCGTCGGAGGGTGGAGACGTCGGGGCGCAGCATCATGTCGCCGTAGCCGGTCTCCCAGCTCGACATCGCGTAGCCGTCGACGGTGTTCATGTCGACGTCCACCGACAGCAGGTAGTTGCACGCCTCCGCACCGTGCGGCAGCACCTCTTCCTGGAAGAGCCGCGCCGACACCCGCTTGCCGACCAGCCTGCCCTGGGCGTCGGCGAACGCGACGATGACGGTGTCGATGTCGCCCGCGGCGATCCCGGCGTCGAGATCGGAAACGCTGAGAGGGGCCTGGGCCGTCATGAGTCCTCCATTGGTGGGCCGCGCGTCCTTTTCGCCCCACCAAAGCCACCGTATCGGGCCTTGCACGGGACGAAGTTGCTTCTAAAGGTAGACACGAAGTACCTTTCGCGCCATTCTCTTGCCAAGAGGCGATACATCCGTAGAATCGCGCGCGCTTTCCCGAGAGCGAGGAGCCCGTCATGTCAGATTCCCGATCCGTCGGCGGCGTCACCTATACGCAGGCCGGCAGCGAGTACTTCCAGAAACGCCAACTCACCCGCGCAGCCGGATTCTGGGGCCTGTGGGGCCTCGGTGTCGCGGCGGTCGTCTCGGGCGACTTCTCGGGCTGGAACTTCGGCCTCGGAGCCGCCGGCTGGGGCGGACTGCTGATCGCGACGCTGATCATCATCGTCATGTACTTCGGCATGCTCTTCTCGATCGGCGAGATGTCGGCGGCGCTGCCCCACACCGGCGGCGCCTACTCGTTCGCCCGTTCGGCGATGGGCCCGTGGGGCGGCTTCATCACCGGCTTCGCCGAGACCATCGAGTACGTCTTCACCACGGGCGTGATCGTGCTCTTCTCCGCCGACTACCTGAACGGCATCTTCTCGATCCTCAGCGGCGGGGCGTTCGACCTGAAGGCGGCGGGACTCCAGTGGGTCTGGTGGATCGTCCTCTACGCCGTGTTCATCGGTCTCAACACGGCGGGAGCCGCGATCTCCTTCCGGTTCGCCGTCGTCGTGTCGATCCTGACCATCGGCATCCTCGTGCTCTTCGGCGTGCTCGCGTTCGCGAACGGCGCCGTCGACTTCTCCCGGGTGTGGGACATCGCGCCCGATGAGTCCATCGCCGGATCGTCGGAGTTCCTGCCCTTCGGCGGCATGGGCATCCTGTTCGCCCTGCCGTTCGCGATGTGGTTCTTCCTCGGGATCGAAGAGCTCCCCCTCGCGGCGGAAGAGGCGCACAACCCCCAGAAGGACATCCCCCGCGCGGGCATCTGGGGTCTTCTGACGCTCATCTTCACCGGCGCCATCGTGCTGTTCCTGAACCCGGCGGTCACCGGCTCGGCCGCGATCGCGGCGAGCGGCGAGCCGCTGCTCGACGGCTTCCGAGCCTTCCTGCCGCCTCAGCTCGCTGCGGTGCTCGCGCTCTTCGCGCTGATCGGCCTTCTCGCCTCGCTGCAGGGCATCATGTTCGCCTACGGACGCAACATGTACTCCCTGTCGCGCGCGGGCTACTACCCCAAGTTCCTGTCGCTCACGGGCAAGCGCCAGACGCCGTGGGTGGCTCTCCTCACGGGCGCGATCATCGGCTTCGTCGTGCTGGTCGGCGTCGATCTCATCACGAAGGCGAACGAGGACATCGGCGCCGTCTCGAATGCGATCGTGCTCAACATCGCGGTGTGGGGCGCGGTCATCTCCTACCTCCTGCAGATGGTGTCGTACATCGTGCTCAAGGTGAAGCTGCCGAACGTCGCGCGCCCGTACCGCAGCCCGGTGGGCATCACGGGCGCCGCCATCGCCGGCGTCATCGCCCTCGCGACGTTCATCGGCCAATTCATCAACCCCGGATACACGGCCGCGATCATCGCGATCGGGGTGCTCTACGTCATCGGCCTCGTCATCTTCGCCCTCGTCGGCCGCCACCGCCTGGTGCTCTCTCCGGAAGAGGAGTACGCGCTGTCAGGTGGCCAGCACCGCGATCCTCAGGCGGAGGGCTACGACGCGATGGAGAAGGAAGTCTTCGACAACAAGCCCTAGGTGTTCGGCCAAAACACCTTGTGCAGGGGAAGAGGAGCGGGGCGGCCTGGGGGACGCCCCGCTCCACTGCGTCGCACGGACGATCGGGAAGACGGATGCTGCGCCCCGCGGTATCCGGCAGGGGTCCGAGGTGCGCGTCAGTAGAGCAGGAACTGCTTCGGCTCCGTCGACGGGATGCCGCCGATCTCGACCGACAGGTGGTACGAGGCGCCGCCGCCGGGAGCCATCGGGCGGTTGCCGTCGGCGCAGGTGCCGACCGCGGAGCGCGTGCGATCCCACGAGAGGGCCGTCGCGCTCGACACCGTCTGCCCGGCGGCGATCAGCACGATCATGTCGCTGGGCTCGCTCTGGCAGTCGGTCGAGCGCCACCAGATGTCGTCGCCGCTGGTGACCGTGAACGACTGGGCGCTGGTGCCGACGTTCATCGTGCAGTCGGGCCCGTTGTTGGTGAGCGTGATGGTGAACTGCGGCTGCTGCTCGCCCGCGTAGGTGTCGGCGCTGGTGACCGGCTCGACCGTGATCTCGCTCGCGACACACGGCTGCGCGGTGGGGGTCGCCCCGGGCGTCGGGGTCTGCCCCTCGACGACCGCACCTTCGACGGCCCCGGTGTCGGTTCCCCCGGTGGTCGCCTGCGACGACGGCACCGGCAGAGACTCGGCCGTGTTCTTCGCCGGGGGCTTCTCGTCGGAGGAGGTCGTCGCCGCCCCCGCCCACGGCTGCGCGATGAGCAGCCAGACCACCGCCGCGATGACCAGCAGCCCGACGATCAGCACGAGCCGCCGGCGACGGTAGACCGCCTTGGAGGGGCGACGTCGGGGGCTGGTGCCGGTCATGCTCAACAGGCTAACGGCGGGCGTCGCCTTCTCCCGTCGGCGCGCCCCGGATGCCGCGACCCGGCGGCCGCGCGAGCGTCAGAGGCGCTTGATCATGCGGGTGTTGCCGAGGGTGTTCGGCTTCACGTGCGCGAGGTCGAGGAACTCCGCGACGCCCTCGTCGGGAGAGCGGATGAGCTGCGAGTAGACGTCGGGGTCGACGACCTGCTCGCCGATCTGCTCGAACCCGCGACGCGTGAAGAAGTCGACCTCGAACGTCAGGCAGAACAGGCGCGAGAGGCCGAGCGTGCGGGCGTTCGTCTCGAGGCCCTCGACGATCGCGCGGCCCACACCGTGGTGCAGCCAGCCGTCGGCGACGATGAGGGTGCGGACCTCCCCGAGGTCCTCCCACATCACGTGCAGCGCGCCGCAGCCGATGATGTCCCCATTCGCGTCCTCCGCGATGAGGAACTGCTGCGTCGCCTCGTACAGCACGACGAGGTCCTTGCCGAGGAGGATCCGCCGCTGCACGAACGGCTCGAGGAGCGCCTGGATGCGGCGGACGTCGCTCGTGCGTGCCGGCCGGACGGTGAACTCTGCCACCCGTCAAGCGTAGAGCCGCGCGGGCCCCGGAACGACGAAGAGCAGATGCCGTGGCATCCGCTCTTCGTTCGAATCAGGGGTTACGCGTTCGCAGCGAGATCCGGAGTCGCGGAGATCTCGCCGTTGTGCACGACTCCCACCGCGACCTTGTCGCCGCGCGGCCCGTGCTCGAAGACGAACTCGCCGTTCTGCGCGTCCACCTTCACGTGGTCGCCGGACTCGAGCTCGCCGTGCAGGATCTTCTCCGACAGACGGTCCTCGACCTCGCGCTGCATGGCGCGACGCAGCGGCCGGGCGCCGAGTGCGGGGTCGAACCCGATCTCGATCAGCTTGTCCTTCGCGGCATCGGTCAGCTCGATCGTCATGTCGCGGTCGAGCAGACGCTCGCCGAGGCGCTTGGTGAACAGACCCACGATCTGGCGCAGCTCGTCCTTGTCGAGCTGCGGGAAGACGATGATGTCGTCCACGCGGTTCAGGAACTCGGGCTTGAAGTTGCGCTTCAGCTCCTCGTTGACCTTGCCCTTCATGCGCTCGTAGGTCGTGCCGCTGTTGCCCTCGACCTGGAAGCCCACGGGGCCACCGGCGATCGCCGACGAACCGAGGTTCGTCGTCATGATGATCACCGTGTTCTTGAAGTCGATGACGCGACCCTGACCGTCGGTCAGGCGGCCCTCTTCGAGGATCTGCAGGAGCGAGTTGAAGATGTCGGGGTGGGCCTTCTCGATCTCGTCGAAGAGCACGACCGAGAACGGCTTGCGGCGCACCTTCTCGGTGAGCTGGCCGCCTTCTTCGAACCCGACGAATCCGGGAGGGGCACCGAACAGTCGCGAGACGGTGTGCTTCTCACCGAACTCCGACATGTCGAGCGAGATGAGCGCGTGCTCGTCGTCGAAGAGGAACTCGGCGAGCGCCTTGGCCAGCTCGGTCTTTCCGACACCGGTGGGGCCGGCGAAGATGAACGAGCCCGACGGGCGCTTCGGGTCCTTGAGGCCGGCGCGCTGACGGCGGATCGTCTTCGAGAGGGCGGCGATCGCCTCCTCCTGGCCGATGACGCGCTGGTGCAGCGCCTTCTCCATGAAGACGAGACGGCTCGACTCCTCCTCGGTGAGCTTGAACACCGGGATGCCGGTCGCCTGGGCGAGCACCTCGGCGATCAGGCCCTCGTCGACGACGGCGTGGCTGGCCACGTCACCCGAGCGCCACTGCTTCTCGAGGCGCAGGCGCTCGGCGAGCAGGGACTTCTCCTCGTCGCGCAGCGACGCGGCCTTCTCGAAGTCCTGGTCCTCGGAGGCGCGCTCCTTGTCCTCGCGAACCTTGGCGATCTTCTCGTCGAACTCGCGGAGCTCCGGCGGGCTCGACAGGATCGACAGACGCAGGCGGGCGCCGGCCTCGTCGATCAGGTCGATGGCCTTGTCGGGCAGGAAGCGGTCCGAGATGTAGCGGTCGGCGAGGTTCGCCGCCGCGACGATCGCGCCGTCGGTGATCTGCACCTTGTGGTGCGCCTCGTAGCGGTCGCGCAGCCCCTTCAGGATGTTGATCGCGTGGGGCAGGCTCGGCTCGGCGACCTGGATCGGCTGGAAGCGGCGCTCGAGCGCAGCATCCTTCTCGAAGTGCTTGCGGTACTCGTCGAGCGTGGTCGCACCGATCGTCTGGAGCTCACCACGCGCGAGGAGGGGCTTCAAGATCGACGCGGCGTCGATCGCACCCTCGGCGGCACCCGCACCGACGAGGGTGTGGATCTCGTCGATGAAGACGATGATGTCGCCGCGCGTGCGGATCTCCTTGGTGACCTTCTTCAGGCGCTCCTCGAAGTCACCGCGGTAGCGGGAACCGGCGATGAGCGAGCCGAGGTCGAGCGAGTAGAGCTGCTTGTCCTTGAGCGTCTCGGGCACGTCGCCCTTGACGATGGCCTGCGCGAGGCCCTCGACGACCGCCGTCTTTCCGACGCCGGGCTCGCCGATGAGGACGGGGTTGTTCTTGGAGCGGCGCGACAGGATCTGCATCACGCGCTCGATCTCCTTCTCGCGCCCGATGACCGGGTCGAGCTTGTTGTCGCGCGCGGCCTGCGTGAGGTTGCGACCGAACTGGTCGAGCACCTGCGAGCCGCCCTGCGTGCTGCCCTGGGTCTGCTCGCCGGCGCCGGAGGCGACACCCGCGGGCTCCTTGCCCTGGTAGCCCGAGAGCAGCTGGATGACCTGCTGGCGCACCTTGTTGAGGTCTGCGCCGAGCTTGACGAGCACCTGGGCGGCGACGCCCTCGCCCTCGCGGATGAGGCCGAGGAGGATGTGCTCGGTGCCGATGTAGTTGTGGCCCAGCTGCAGCGCCTCGCGGAGGCTGAGCTCGAGCACCTTCTTGGCGCGCGGCGTGAAGGGGATGTGCCCGGTCGGCTGCTGCTGACCCTGGCCGATGATGTCCTGCACCTGCTCGCGCACGGCGTCGAGCGAGATGCCCAGGCTCTCGAGCGCCTTGGCGGCGACCCCTTCGCCCTCGTGGATGAGACCGAGCAGGATGTGCTCGGTGCCGATGTAGTTGTGGTTCAGCATCTTCGCCTCTTCCTGGGCGAGGACGACCACACGACGGGCACGGTCGGTGAATCTCTCGAACATCGTTCACTCCTCCGGGGCGCCTCGGGTCGGTTGACCCACTGCGCCTTACAACGAGGGTAGCCAGCGGCTCGGGAGCGCACGGCCGTGTTCGCCGTGGGCATAGCGGGCGCGACACAGAACGGATGCCTTGCGTCGCAGCATCCCACGGGCTTATCGTTTTTCGATAATAATGTTTATCGATATGTAGTGAGGATGTGGACATGATCGACGCAACAGTCGACACGCTTCCCGGTCGCGCGGACCGCATCACGATGCGGGTGATCGGCGGACTGGCTGCGGCCATGGCCGTCGCGCTCGCCGCGGGTCAGGCGACCATCGTGGCGACCTTCGCGTGGGCCGACGCGGTGACCCTGTCGCTGCTCGCCGACCAGGCGCTGCCGGTCGAGGGCGGTGAGGGCGTGAGCGAGGCCGCCGTCGAGACCGTCGCGCTCACCACCGACGCGCTCGCGGCGGGAACGCGTGCGCTCTTCGCGGGCGGTGCCGTGCTGCTCGGCGTCACCGCGGTGATCGTCGGGTTCGCACTGGCGCTGCTGATGTTCGCGACGGCCTCGGGCCGGCCGTTCCGCCCGGCGCTCTACCGGTTCAGCCTCGTGGCCGGACTGGTACTCGTCCTCGGGCCGCTGCTGGCGACGGCGCTCACGGGGTTCGCCTCGATGCAGGCGGCTTTCGAGCTGAACGATGCCGTGAACGGCATCCTGGTCCCCGGGTTCGCCCTGTCGTCGTGGGGCCTCACGATCCCCGTCGTCGGCCTGGGTGTGATCTGCCTGGCGTATCTTCTCCGCCGGATGGAAGGCCTCCAGCGGGACACGGCAGGCCTCGTATGACGCCAGCCGACGACGACGGGCCCTCCGGCGTCCACTGCCGGCTCGACGAGCTGCTCGAGTCCCGCGGCATGACGCTCACGCGGCTCTCCGAGCTGGTGGGGGTGTCGGTCGTGAACCTCTCGATCCTGAAAAACGACCGCGCCCGCGCGATCCGCTACTCGACCCTCTCAGCGATCTGCCGGACCCTGGATTGCGAGATCGGCGACCTGCTGGTGCGGGCTGACACCTGACTCCGGCACGTAGGTGCGCCGGCCCCCTCTGCTCACCTGTCACAAAGCGTCGCGGTGGGTGGCGATTTGCGACAGGTGAGCAGCGGCCGTCGAGGCACGAAATCGCTCACCTGTCGCGAAGTGTCGTGGGTGCCGGCATTTCGTGACAGGCGAGCAATGGGGCCCGGGCAGAGGCGACTCACCTGTCACAAAGTGCCGAGGTGGGTGGCAGTTCGTGGCAGGCGAGCCAAGAGGATTCCGGATGCCGCGGGCCGCAGCATCCGGAATCTGAGACGATGCGGTGGGGCGGCGACTCAGGCGCGACGGCGGATCGCCGCGCGCACCCTCTGCACCGCCAGTGCGGGTTCGTCGAACAGATCGGCCTTGGTGATCTGCACGATGATCCATCCCGCGGCGCGAAGGGCCTCGTAGCGGGCGATGTCGCGAGCCCATTGCTCCGGATCGAGGAGGTGATGCTCGCCCTCGTACTCGATCGCGATCTTGAGGCCCGGATACGCGAGATCGACGCACCCGAGGTAGGCGCCGTTCTCATATACGTCGTGATTTCGCTCGGGCTCGGGCAGACCGTGATCGATGAGCGTGAGGCGCAGCCAGGACTCGGTGCGGGACGCGGAGTCGGTTCGCACGCGCGGCAGCGCGAGTCGAGCGGCGGCCACGCCGACCCTGCGGCCCGCGGAGACGGCGGTCTGGAGATCGGCAAGCGTCGCGAGAGGTGAGTCGACGCGCCACGTCCGCGCCACCGCGTCTCCGGCCGCGACAACGTCATAAGGATCGGTCAGCTGTCGTCCAAGACTCACCCAGACGGCCGCGGGCGTCGCGATGAGCAGACCCGTGCGCTCATCGCGCATGGTGGTCACGAGCGAGCGCTTGGCCTCGTGCCCGCGGATGCCGACGCTGCGAGGAAGCCGTCGCGGTCGGAACACCGACACATGCAGGAGCGATCGCGCGATCAGGAGGTATGGGAGAGGAATCCCGAGAATGACCGCGGCAGTGATGTGGCTGAAGAACTCACCCTCGGACATCCGCGGCGCATAGGCGAGGGCAAGTGCGAGGTGGGCTCGCTCGGCAGGGCCGAGAGCGCGACCCCAGCGGTCGGTCTCGAGCTCCTCGGGGAGGAAGGCATCACAGACCACTCGCACCCCGTGATAGGGCTTGTCCACGTCGGTGCGACGCAGTCGCCCCAACGGCACTCCGGCCTCTCTCGCCTGTCGCACCGAGAATCTGGGCCCGAGCTCCTCCGGAAGCGGTCGCATCACACGAGAAGCGTGACCTGAGCGCCGTCCGGATCGCGTCGTGACAGTTCGATTCCGTGGAGAGTCCGAAGCTCACCGCGCCTGGGGAGGAAGGGGCATCGGGCTCGTCCACCCGCTGCTCACCTGTCACAAGGTGCCGGCGCGGGCGACGCATCGCGACAGGTGAGCAGCGGCGACACCAACGAGAGCGGCTCACCCGTCACGAAGTGCCACTCGGGGCGGCACTTTGGGACAGGTGAGCAGCGGCGACACCAACGAGAGCGGTGAGCCGAAGACCTCAGAGGGCTCCGGATGCCGCGGGCCGCGGCATCCGTTCATCCGGGGGTCAGTTGGGGTAGATCGGGATGCGGATGTTGTCGAACTCGCTGCCGGTGAGGATGGCGAAGGTCTCGGCGTCCTCGTCCTCGAGGCCGTTGACCGCCGTCACGACGCCGCGCGGGGCCATGTCCATCGTGCAGACCTGGTCGGCCGGCGGGGTCACGAAGGTCACGGTGACCTCGGTCGCGCTGGTCGGCTCGGTGTTCTCGATCGTGGGAGCGCACGAGGACGAGCCCCACGACAGGATCACGAACTGGCCGTCGACGTCGGTCCAGCCGGCACTCGGCAGGTAGTCGGTCTCGCTGCCGGCCTTCAGGCCCTCGACGCCGTCGAGGTCGGTGTCGCCGTGCCAGCCGTCGCCGGTCACCTCGATCTCGACGCCCTTCGCGGGGTCGACCCCGTCGGGAACGCCCACCAGCGTCACGCGCGGGACGAGGTCGGCGGTGCACGCCTTGTCGCCCTCGGCGTCGACCAGCGTGACCTTCATCACGCCGTCTTCGAACGTCGCCTCCTCGGCGACCGGGATGCACGTCGAGCTGCCCTGGGTGACGATGCCGACCATGCGGCCGCCGTCGAGCCAGGCCGCGCCGACCTCCTGCTCGTTGCTGTCGTCGCTCTTGCCGGTCGCGGCCGGCGACGGGGTGGTGCCGCCGCTGCCGGCGGGCGTCGCGCAGGCGGTCAGGAGTCCTGCGGTGAGCAGCGCCAGGCCGAGCCCGGCGAGCAGTGAACGGGAGCGAACGGGCATGCGAGGCCTCCTGGAGTTCCGCGGACGCCATCCCCCGCGGCATCCGTCACCCATATCGTGTCGCAAAACGCCCCGGAATCTCAGCAGTCCGGTCACGTCAAGGTCACGATCCGCCGGGAGAACGCCTTACTGCAGCGCCGACGTCAGGCGCGCGAGATTGTCGAGCACCGTCGAGCGCAGCGGCTGCTTCTCCCACTCCTCGAGCGTGAGCTCCCGCGAGAGCGAGCGGTACATGTCTTCCACGATGCGCATCTGGCGCACGAACTCCTCGCCACGCACCAGCATCGAGATCTCCATGTTGAGACCGAATGAGCGCATGTCCATGTTGCTCGAGCCGACGATGGCGACCTCGTCGTCGATGGTGAGGCTCTTCGTGTGCAGGATGAACGGCTTCTTGTACATCCAGATCTTCACGCCTGCGCGCAGCAGCGCTTCGTAGTAGCTGCGCTGCGCGTGGTACACCATCGCCTGGTCGCCCTCCTCCGACACGAACAGTTCGACATGGATGCCGCGCTGACACGCTGTCGTGATCGCCAGGAGCATCGCCTCGTCGGGCACGAAGTACGGGCTCACCACGATGATCTTGCGCTGCGCCGCGTAGAGCAGCCCGGCGAAGAGCTTCAGGTTGTTCTGGAACTCGAATCCCGGCCCGGAGGGGATGATCTGGCAGTCGAGATCGCCCGGCCCGCTGGTCACGTCGAACAGGTCGATCTGCTCGGTGAGCACCTCATCGGTCTCGCTGTACCAGTCGCTCAGGAAGACGGCATTGACGGATGCGACGACCGGGCCTTCGATGCGCGCCATGAGGTCGACCCAGTTCAGACCGCGCTTGATGTTCTTGCGCAGGTTGTACGTCGAGGCGGTGACGTTCTGCGAGCCGGTGAACGCGACGCGCCCGTCGACGACGAGGAGCTTGCGGTGGTTGCGCAGGTCGGGGCGCTGGTACTTGCCGCGCAGCGGCTGCACCGGGAGCATGAGGTGCCACTGCGCGCCCATCCCGGTCAGGCGCTTGAGCGTGCGCTTGTAGAACGGCTTGCCGCGGTTCGCCCAGTGATCGAGCAGCACACGCACGGTCACCCCGCGCGCCGCCACCTCTTCGAGCGCGCGGAAGAAGTTGTCGGTCGCGGCATCCGCCTGGAGGATGTAGAACTCGACGTGCACGAACCGCTCGGCTTCGCGGATGGCGTCCGCCATCGCGTCGAGGCTCTCCTGGTAGTCGGGGATCAGGTGTGCGGCGTTGTCGCCCGCCAGGGGCATCGCACCGAGATTGCGGTTGAGCGTCACGAGCGACGTGAACCAGCTCGGCGCGTGCGGGCGCAGTGTTCCGAAGTCCAGCGACGCGCTGGTGTCGTGGATGTAGTCGTTGATGCGCTCCTGCTTGCGACGGCGCTTGCGCGGAAGCCGCGGGTTGCCGATCAGCAGGAACAGGAAGACGCCGATGATCGGGATGAAGTAGATCGCCAGCAGCCACGCCATCGCCGCGGTCGGACGGCGGTTGCGCGGCACCACGATGATCGCCGTGATGCGGATGACGATGTCGACGATGAAGACGAGCACCACCCACCACGTCGCGTCGAACGTGATGGTGATCATCGAGCGGAGCCTCTCCCCGGCGTCGGGCGGACCGACCCGATCGGACACGCCGATCGAGCGGTGTGCCCCACACTATCGGGGGCGGCGGACGCGGCCCGCATCCGGGCGAGGTCTGCGGGGGCGGGTGCCGGCGGCGATCAGGCGTCGGTGGAGGCGGTGCCGGGCGCCACCGGCGGCAGCCCGCGCTTGGCGCGCTCTTCGGCCTCGATCTTCGCGTAGACACGACGCTCGGTGCGGTCGGCGCGGACGATGCTGCGCAGCACGAAGAAGAAGATCAGCGACACGAGGACGGTCGGCAGGAGCGTCCAGAGCGCCGCGACCCAGTAATCCATGCCTTCAAGGATACGCCGTGCGGTATCGCCTCCTCCCCTCCTCCCCAGGGCCCCGCTTTCGGCCCCGGGGCGACGACGCCTGTGGAGACGGCGGTGCGGACCCCCGGCGTCACGACACTCTTCCCATGACCCCCACCATCGTGAAAGCCGCGGACGCCGCGCAGTTCCTCTCCTTCGTCCCCCGCATGCTCGGCTACCACCCGACGCAGAGCCTCGTCGTGATCCCGTTCCATGGGGGCCGCAGCCTGGGCGCCATGCGCTTCGACCTCCCCGACGGCGACGAGGACGCGGTCGACAGGATCGCCGCGACGGTCACGGGCATGGTGTGCCGGCTCCCCGAGGCCGATGCCGTCGCCGCGATCGCGTACACCGGAGCACGGTTCCAGGACGAGGGACGGATGCCGCATCGCGACCTCCTCGCCGCCCTCGAGCGCCGCGCCGATGCGTGCGGCCTGCGGGTCACCGATCTGCTGTGCGTCGGCACCGACGGGTGGGGCTCGTTCCTCGACGGGGAGTGTCCCGCGACGGGGAGATCGCTCGGCGACCTGGAGTGGATCGGCTCCGGAGACATCCCGGAGCCGGACGGCGATCAGTCGACGGGCGCCGACTTGCCGGAGTGCTCGGCCGATGAGCGCGAGCGTGTCGCGAAGGCGATGACGGCGCTCGACACGGCGGTGGCGGTGCTGTGCGGACCACCGGCGGACGGCGGCACTGCGGCGCGCACCGTGCGCTCTGCCCGCACCGCGTGCGACGACGCGGTGCTGGGCTCCGCCCGCGGAACGGAGGGCGCGACGAGCGCGGCGCTGCCGAGCGCGCGGGTCAGCGACCTCGGCCCCGTTCCGGCGCCGGTATCGGGCACGGCGGAGGCTGCGGCATCCGTCACCGACGAGGTGGCGCGGGTCGACCCGCAGGCGCTCGCGGCGGTCTGCCGGTTCGACGATCTGCCCGGGTTCTTCGAGGACGCCCTCGCACGACCGCTCGATGCGGCGGACGCGTACGACGACGCCGCTCTCGTGTGGTGCCTCGCGCGGCCGTCGCTGCGGGATGTCGCGCTCGTGCAGTGGAGCGGCAACCTCGCACAGGGCGACGAGGCGTTCGATGCACAGCTGCGGTGGGAGTCGGGAGAGGAGTATCCGGCGCATCTCGCGATGCGCATGTGGGGAGAGGGCGACCGGCCGCAGGTGTCACGGCTCGAGACCGCTCTCCAGCTGTCGCGCCGGGCAGCTGCGGTCGCGCCGCACGACGCGCAGCCCGGTCCGCTCGCGATGTGCGCGTGGCTGTCGTGGGCTCTCGGTCGCTCGACCCATGCGGCGGCATACGCGGAGCGCGCGTGCGAGATCGAGCCCGAGCACGGGCTGTCGCAGATCGTGCTGTCGTTCGTGAACGCCGGGCACCTGCCGGACTGGGCGTTCCAGCGCACGAGCGCCCGGTGATCCGCGCGCGGGAGTATCCCGCCGGCGGGCTACTTGACGAGCGGGAAGAGGATCGTCTCGCGGATGCCGAGCCCGGTCACCGCCATGAGCAGCCGGTCGATGCCCATGCCCATGCCACCGGTCGGGGGCATGCCGTGCTCGAGCGCGCGCAGGAACTCCTCGTCGATCCGCATCGCCTCGAGGTCGCCCTTCGCGGCGAGCTTGGCCTGTTCGATGAAGCGCTCCCGCTGGATGACCGGGTCGATGAGCTCGGAGTAGCCGGTCGCGAGCTCGAAGCCGCGCACGTAGAGGTCCCACTTCTCCACGACGCCGGCGATCGAGCGGTGCTCGCGCACGAGCGGGCTCGTGTCGACCGGGAAGTCCATGACGAAGGTGGGGCGCACGAGGCCCGGCTTCACGAAGTGCTCCCACAGCTCCTCGACGAGCTTGCCGTGGATCGCGTGCGGCGGCAGGTCGACGCCCTCGGCCTCGGCGAGCGCGACCAGGTCCTCGAACGGCGTCTCGGGCGTGATCGAGCGGCCCGCCGCCTCCGACAGCGACTCGTACATCGACAGGCGGTCCCACTGCCCGCCCAGGTCGTATTCGGTGCCGTCGGCCCAGATCACCGTGGTCGAGCCCGAGATCGCGACGGCCGCATTCTGGATCAGCTCCTGCGTGAGGTCGGCGATGCCGTTGTAGTCGCTGTACGCCTGGTACGCCTCGAGCATCGCGAACTCGGGGCTGTGAGTCGAGTCGGCACCCTCGTTGCGGAAGTTGCGGTTGATCTCGAAGACGCGGTCGATGCCGCCGACCACGGCGCGCTTGAGGAACAGCTCGGGCGCGATGCGAAGGTACAGGTCGGTGTCGAACGCGTTGGAGTGCGTGATGAACGGGCGTGCCGACGCTCCACCGTGCTGCACCTGCAGCATCGGGGTCTCTACCTCGATGAAGTCGTGCGACGCGAACGTCTGTCGCAGGCTGGCGTTGACCTTCGCGCGTGCGAGGACCGTGTCGCGCGCGCGGTCGCGCACGATGAGGTCGAGGAAGCGGCTGCGGACGCGACTCTCTTCGCTGAGCTCGGAGTGCAGGTTCGGCAGCGGGAGGACGGCCTTCGACGCGATGCGCCACTCCGACACCATGATCGACAGCTCGCCGCGGCGGCTCGAGATGACCTCACCCGAGACGAAGACGTGGTCTCCGAGGTCGACGAGCTCCTTCCACGCCTGCAGCGACTCGTCGCCGACGGCCGCGAGCGACACCATCGCCTGGATGCGGCTGCCGTCACCCGCCTGCAGCGAGGCGAAGCAGAGCTTTCCGGTGTTGCGGCTGAAGACGATGCGTCCGGCGACCGCGGCGGTCACGCCGGTCTCGGCGCCCGGCTCGAGGTCGGCGAACCGATCGCGCAGGGCCGGGATGGTGTCGGTGATGGGCAGGCTGACCGGGTAGGCCCCACCCGCGGCATCCGCACGCTCCGCGATCAGACGCTCGCGCTTGGCCAGCCGCACGGCCTTCTGCTCGAAGACTTCTTCTTCGGTCGGCTCGTCGGGCGCGGTCGCGTCGGTCACGGGGTGGGCTCCTCGGTGGGTGTTCTCCGCAGAACGCGGACCCCCAAGTCTACCGAGGTGCTCAAGGGTGCGAGTAAGGTCGGGGCCGGTCCTTCGAACGCCCACCTCGACACGATCGGACGACGCGATGTCGCAAGCTCGTCGCACGATGTCGGATCTCGCCGGGTTCTGGGTCGTCGCGGCCGCCTTCACGAGCGTCACCGCCTACGCCACGGTCCCGACGCCGCTGTACCCGCTGTACCAGGCGGCCGACGACTTCCCCGTTCCGGTCGTGACGTTCATCTTCGCCGCGTTCGCGGTGGGGGTCGTCTTCAGCCTGTTCCTGATCGGCCACATCAGCGACTGGGCGGGACGACGCCGGATGGCCGTGATCGCGGTCCTCGTCTCGGCGCTCGCGGCGGTCGTCTTCATCGTGTGGAACTCGGTCCCGGGCCTCATCGTCGCGCGATTCGTCGACGGCGTCAGCGTGGGCATGCTCAGCGCCGCGGCCACCGCACACCTCGCCGAGCTGCGCGCGAGGGCGCGCCCCGCGGAGACCGCGGTCGTCGCGGCGTCGGTGGCCGGAGCCGCCAACCTCGGCGGACTTGCGCTCGGACCGCTCGCGGGCGGCCTCTTCGCCGAGTTCGCCCCCAACCCCCTCGAGCTGCCGCACATCGTCTTCCTCGTGCTCTTCATCGCCGCGGCCTTCGTCCTGCGCCACGTGCCCGAGACGGTCGACACGTCGGCGCGGGATCCGGCCTACCGACCGCAGCGGCTCGCATTCCCCTCCGGGTCCGGTGCGGCCTTCGCTGCGGCGGGCACCGGCGCGGCCGCCTCGTTCGCGCTGTTCGCGCTGTTCACGTCGCTGGCGCCGACATTCCTCCACGACACGTTCCACGTGTCCGACCACCTCGTGGACGGGGCCACCGTCTTCGCCGTCTTCGGCGCCGCAGCGCTCGCGCAGCTGCTGCTGGTCCGCGTCGCCCAGCGGGCGCAGCTCCTCATCGCGATGCTGTGCTTCGTCGTCGGACTCGTGTCCATCGCCGCAGGAGCCCTGATCCCCGCCCTCGTGCTCTTCATCACGGGCGGGATCGTCGCCGGGTCCGGCGCCGGCATCATGTTCCGCTCGGCGATCGCCGCGGCCGGGGCCCTCTCGGCACCCGACCGCCGGGGCGAGACTCTCGCACTCCTCTTCCTCATCGCCTATGGGGGCCTCGTCGCACCGGTGCTGCTCGTCGGACTGAGCCTTCCCTTCGTGGGCGAGACGACCGTGCTCCTCGTCTTCTCCGCCGTCGTGCTCCTCGCGACGCTCGGCGCGGGTGTCGCGATGCGGCGTCACGCGCTCCCGGCACGCACGCGGTCGGACGACCGGGCAGGGTGATCCCGGCCGCGGACTCGGCGGATCGCCTCAGGGCAGGTCGACCGCAACCCCGAGCCGCGCCCAGCGGATCCGTTCCCGCACCGGCCCCGGGGCGGCTTCGAAGACCGCCGCGGCGGCCTCCTCCTGCTGCGAGAAGTGACTCCATCCCTCGACGTGGATCGGCACGGCCACGTCGGGCTGGGCGAGCCCGACGAGCTCGACCGCGTCGTCGGCGTCCATCGTGTACGAGAGCGGCCCGGTGCGGGGGAACTTCACCGCGCCGATGTGCACGAGCGCCACCTCGGGCCGCAGCCCGGTCGCCGCGCGCCGCAGGCCGCCGTACATCACGGTGTCGCCCGTCATCCACAGGCCGGGCCGTCCCGCGCCCCCGAGCGAGAGCGCGAACCCGACGACGGGTCCGACGATCGGCCCGGTGAGCGGAGCCCCGTGCCGGCACGGGGTCGCGGTGACGAGCAGGTCGCGCTTGCCCTCGGCGGTGAGGGTGACGGCATCCCCGGCGGCGAGGCCCCGGGCGTCGGGATGCGCGCCGTCCTTCGTCAGCGCCTTCGCGCCCGCGACCGTGGTCAGCACGGTCCGCGCCGCCGACAGCCCCGCCCGACCCGCGTCGTCGAGGTTGTCGGCGTGGTGATGGTGGCTCAGCAGCACCACGTCGACCACGCCGACCTCCTCGAGCGGGATCGCGGGGCCGGTGGTCTTGCGCGATGACGTGCCCAGAGCGAAGGAGTACGTACGGCCCGGCGGGTCGAACGTCGGATCCGTGAGGATCCGCCAGCCTTCCCATTCGACGAGGGCGGTCGGGCCGCCGATCCGTGTGACGCGCATGTCGCCTCCCAGCCCTCGTACCGGGCGTCAGCCCAGGTAGATCTCTGCGTTGTCGATGAATCGGTGCCCCGCCACCGAGGCCGCGATGAGGGCGAGGGCGGGACCGCTGCTGCCCTCGTCGACGGGCAGGAACGTCGCCGGGTCGACGACGCTCAGGTACTCGAGCCGGATCCGCGGCTCCCCCATCAGCGTCGACTGCGCGGCGGCGATGCATGCGTCGACGCCGCGGTCCGCGTTCGCTGCCGCCGCGTCGAGCGCAGCCGGAAGGAGCGCAGCGGCCACGAGGTCGCGGTCCTCGAGCATGCCGACCCGCGTCGACACCGGCAGGCCGTCGTCGCCCCGCACGGTCTCGACGGTCGCCACCTCGACGTCGAAGAACAGGTCGCGGATCATGCGGCGCACCAGGAACACCCGCTGCCGGTCCCGGTCGCCGTACACGGCGACGTCCGGCCGGACGAGATGGAACAGCTTGGCCTCGACCGTCAGCAGCCCGTCGAAGTAGAACGGGCGGGCGCGCCCTTCGTAGCGGAGGCCGAGGTCGCCCGCGGTGACCTTCGTCGTCGCCGCGCCGTCCGGGAGCAGCTCGCTCGCCTCCGGTGCGAACACGACGTCGACGCCGAGCGATTCGAGCAGGCGCTCGTCCTCGTCGGGGGTCCGCGGGTAGGCGGCGAACTCGGACGGCGAGGCGAAGCGCAGCGGGTTGACGAACACCGACACGACGACGATGTCGGCCACCTCGCGCGCGCGATGCACGAGGTCGATGTGCCCGTCGTGGAGCGCGCCGATGGTGGAGATGAGCGCGATGCGCGCCCCCGGGGCGGCGGCGCGGACCTCGGCGAGCCGAGCGCGCAGCTCGTCGACGGTGCTGATCATCCTTGGATCGTAGCGGGGGGCTCGGCTCCGGGGCCGGAACCCGCCTCCGCCAGCGCGTGGTCGATGGTCGTGTGCGCGAGGGCCGACAAGAACGAGCCCGGGTGCGGCACGCCCGCTTCGGCGAGGAGGGCGGTCGCCTGCCGCACGATCGAGCGCGAGAAGTCGCGTGCCGTCGCGATCGCCTCGGCGTACGCGGGGCGAGCCGACTCGTCGACCACGACGGGCTCGCAGCCGAGCTCGACGGCCAGCGCCTGCGCGATCGGCAGCACCGGAGCGGGTGCGGTGACGGCGGCGTAGGCGCTCGCGAGCGCACGCAGATCCATCGATGTTCCGCTGAACTCGATCGCGGGGTGCACGGCGAGCGGGATCGCCCCCTTCGCGACGGCGGCGGACAGGATGCCGGTGCCGAAGGCCGGATCCGTGTGCAGCACGAGCTGCCCCGGCTGCCACGCTCCGACCTCGGCCAGACCGCCGACCAGTCCCTCGAGCTGGTCGTGAGGCACCGCGACGATCACCAGCTCGCTCCGGCGCGCGACCTCGGTGGCGTCCAGGACGGGAACCCCGGGCAGGATCGCCTCGACATGCTCGGGGTCGGAGCCCTGGGTGATCCCCACGAGCGCGTGCCCGGCTCCGGCGAGTGCCGCGCCCAGGACGGGGCCGACCCGGCCGGCGCCGATGATCCCCACGCCGAGGCGACCGTCGCGGCTCACGCGCGGTCCTCCCTCGGCTCGGCCGCAACGGTGTATCCCGGGGGCGGTGGCGGGACCGGCGGCACGGCCACCCCCGCCGCAGCGGGAGGAACGGGCGCCGGCCCGGCAGGCACGTAGGCCTCGGGCTCCGGGCGCACGGCGGCCTCAGAATCCATGTCGTCCTGGGCCCAGCGATGGGTGCGGTCGGCCAGCGCGGCGCGCACCGAACCGTGGGCGACGTCGTCGAACAGCGCCAGGGCGGCGTCGCGGTCGACGGCCGCGAGGAACGGCGAGACCGGGCCGGTGACGACGTGTGCACGCACATTGGTCACGCGCGACGCGCGGTCGAGCGGCCCCTGGTAGAGCCCGAAGCTCTGCAGGCGCGCGAGTGGGAGGATCACGAGCTTGCGCCACACCACGCCGCGCCGCATCAGGAGCACGTCCTCGGTGAGGCGGAAGCCGTTGCGGCGGTACGAGAACGGCCGGATCCACCACGCGCGCTTCGGCGTGTTCGTGAAGGTGTCGTCGTCGGTCGGCCCGAACATGCCCTGCTGCACGATGAGCGCCCGCTCGTCGTCGGGCAGCGAGGGCTGGAGGAGGCGCAGCACCCGCTCGACGTCCGCCGCGGTGCCGACCGGCAGCACGGTCGTGAACTGATCCGTCGTGCCGTCGGCGGCGCTGCGACCGGTGAGGCGGTTGATGCGGATCGTCCACCATCCGGCGGGGCGCCAGAAGACCCCCTGTGTCACCTCGACGGCATGCACCCGGCCGGGCGGGACGATCTCGGTGATCGTCGTGAAGAGCCCGAATGTGATGCGCACGCCGTCGGGCGTCGGCGCGATCGAGTAGCGCAGCGAGCGCACGATCGAGCGCACCCAGTACGCGCCGAAGCCGATGATCGCGGGCACGAAGCCGAACAGCAGCCAGGTCACGCCCTGACTGACGCCGATCACGATGGCGACGACGGCGAACAGCAGTCCGAGCGTCGACGCGCTGAGGACATGGGATGCCACGAGCCGGCCGACCGGGATGTGCACGACCGACTCCCGCTCGGCGACCGGGGCCTCGGGCCCCTCGATCAGCCCCGTGATCTCGCGGCCGACGGTCTGGCTGAGGGAGGCCACCCTGCCGGGCTGTCGCGGCGCGACCGCACCGGCGGGGCCGGCGGCCATCGCGAGCCGCCGCCCCGACGCGAGACGGAGGATGTCGGCACGGACCGCTTCGGCGTTGGCGGTCGAGAGGTACTCGAGCTTGACGTTCGCGTCGGTGCCCGCGCCCACGACCTCGAGTTTGGCCATGCCCAGCAGCCGCGCGATCATCGGCCGCGTGAGGTTGACGCCCTGCACGCGGTCGAGGGGCGCACGCCGCTGCGTGCGGAACAGGATGCCGCTGCGCACCTCGACGTCGTCGTCGGTGATGCGGAAGGTGTGGAAGCGCCACGACGTATAGAACACCGTCACGAGAACGATGAGAACCACAAGTACAGCGACGCCGGCCAGCAGATAGAGGTTGTTCGCGATGATGAAGTCGATCGGGTCGCCGCCGACCTGCTCCCACTCCACGACCTCGTCCCCCACCCCGGGGGCGAGCCACGGCAGGAAGATGTACAGCAGCCGGTCGCGCAGATTCGCGAAGATGATGCCGATGACGACGATGAGGAACAGTCCGCCGCGCAGCAGCGGGGTCAGCGGATGCAGCCGGTGCCACTCGCCGTCGCTCAGCGGTGACCGCACCAGCTGCGGCGGCGGCACGCCGGGCCCGGCAGGCGTCGGCTCAGCAGGGGGAACCGTGCTCATAGCCCTGTGCGCCGGCTCTCGGCGACCTCGACGAGGTGGTCGCGGAGCGTCTCGGCGGTGGACTGCGCCAGCCCCGGGATCACCACGCCGGTCGCGGCGGCGGCCGTCACGAACTTGAGCTGCGCGATGCCGAAGCCCCGATCCAGCGGACCGTGCGTGATGTCGATGAGCTGCATGCGGCCGTAGGGCACAGCGACGAAGCGCTGCCACAGGATGCCGCGGCGGAAGACGAGATCGTCGTCGCGGAGCTGGTACCCGATCGCCCGCGCCTGGCGCGGAAGGATGGCGAGGGTCCACGCGAGGATCACGGTCATGATGCCGCCGGGGATCCACGCCCACAGCTGGTGCATCAGGAGTGTGAGCACGAGCGTGGCGGCGATGACCACCAGCAGGAACGACCCCGTCGAGATCAGCTGCACCGTCACGTACTTCGGGGAGATCTGGTGCCACACCCCGCCCTCGAGCGCGAGACGGTTCTCTGACCGCGGCTCGACGAGCCGCTCGAACTCCGGGGCGGCGTCCGGGACAGCCGCCGCCTCAGGCGCGGCCGCCGCGTCAGTGACCGCGGAGGCGGGGTTCGAGTCCGGGGTCGTCGCCTCCGGGCTGTTCGTCATCGTCGTCCTTCCGGATGGTGCACAGGTGCTCCGCGACCAGACCCGCGGCGACCAGCAGGGCGCCGCACACGGTCGTCGCGATGACCGTTCCCAACGAGCCTAGCGAGGGCGTGACCGGCCGGGTCGACAGGAAGATCCACAGGCCTGCACCCAGGCCGCCGATCGCGGCGCCCACGATGCTGGACGCCTTCGCGAGCATCGCGATGCGCACGGCGCGGAACGGGTCGACCTTCGCCTTGGTGGTGCCGTGCGTGGCGCGGCGGATCGGGATCGCCAGAGCGATCACGACGACCCCGAGCAGCACGAGGAGGATGGGCAGGGTCACCGCGGGTGTGAACGTGGGGCTTCCTGCCGAGGTCAGCAGCTGGTCCACGAGGAAGCCCGCCGCGACCCCGAGGACCGCGGCGATGATCAGCACGCCCGCACCGGTGCGCTTCATCGGCCCTCCGTCCGCAGCCGGCGCAGCGCCTCGTCGACCCGGCCGACGCCCGGGAGCACCGCGTCGGGATCGACGGCCAGCCACGGCCCGAGCACGAAGTCGCGCTCGGCCGCGCGCGGATGCGGCAGCAGCAGGCGCGGATCGTCGCTGACGACGTCGCCGTAGGCGATCAGGTCGAGGTCGAGCGTGCGGTCCTCCCAGCCTCCCTCGCGCGCGGAACGTGCGACCGACCGCACCCGGCCGTGCCGCTGCTCGATCGCGTGGAGGTAGCCGAGCAGCACCGACGGTGCCAGGCGTGTGGTCAGGATCGCCACGGCGTTCAAGTAGGCCGGGGCGGAGGCATCCGGTCCTTCCGGCTTCAACGCGACAGACTCGATCGGCTCCGACACGCGGACCGCGTCGACGAGCGGCACGCGGGCGAGGTCCTTGATGGCCGCGGTCATCGTCTCGGCGCGGTCGCCGAGGTTGGCGCCGAGCGCCACGACGGCTTCGACGGCCTCCCGCGGATGGCGGTCGGGGTCGCCGTCGAAGCCCTGCGCGAGTCGGCGGTTCACGAGCCCACCGTCCACGTCGGCTCGACAGGGCGGCCGCGGCGGATGGTGACCGCGACATCGGAGAACGGAACCGTGATCGGGGCCTGCGGCTTGTGCACCGTGACCGCGACCATGCGCACGAGGTCGTACGTGAGGAGGTCGTCGGCGATGCGCGCCGCGACGCCCTCGATGAGGTTCAGCGGCTCGCCGCCGACCATCGCGACGATGCGCTCGGCGACCTCGCCGTAGTGCACGGTGTCGGCTACGTCGTCCGTCTCGGCCGCCTCGGCGGTGCTGAGGTACAGGGTCACGTCGACGACGAACTCCTGGCCCTCTCGGCGCTCGTCCTCGAACACCCCGTGATACCCGTAGGCGCGCACGCCGGTGAGCGTGATCTCGTCGATGAAGTCCATCAGCCCTCCTGGCCGCCTGTTCGATCCGCACCGGCCCAGCGGTCGGCGACCACCAGAGCATCCCGGGTGGCGCCGACATCGTGGACGCGCACCGCCCACACGCCCGCCTGCGCCGCGAGGACGCTGGTCACCGCCGTCGCCAGGTCACGGCGGGCCTCGGAGGCGTCGGCGGGGTCCTCCGCGAGCGCGTCCGCGAGGAACCGCTTGCGGCTGGTGCCGATCAGCACCCGCTGGCCCATCGCGACGAAGCGGTCGAGACCTCGCAAGGTCTGCCAGTTCTGCTCTCCGCGCTTGCCGAAGCCGATGCCGGGGTCGACGATGATCCGCGCGGGATCGATGCCGGCCTGCGCGGCGGCCTCGATCCTGCCGGTGAGCTCGCGCGTCACCTCGGCCACGACGTCGTCGTATACGGCGCGCGCGTACATGTCGGCGGAATGGCCGCGCCAGTGCTGCAGCACCACGTCCGCGTCGGTCGGGGCGACGGCCGCCAGCATCCCGGGGTCGGCCATGCCGCCCGAGACGTCGTTCACGATCCGCGCGCCCGCCTGGACGGCCAGGGCGGCGGTCGAGGCGTTCATCGTGTCGATGCTGACGACGACCCCCGCGTCGGAGAGGGCGCGCACGACGGGGATCACCCGCTCCTGCTCGACGTCCGGAGCCACGCGCTCGGCGCCCGGCCGGGTCGACTCACCGCCGATGTCGAGGATGTCGGCGCCCTGCGCGCGGAGCAGCAGTCCGTGGGCGACGGCGGCATCGGCATCCACATACCGTCCGCCGTCGCTGAACGAGTCGGGCGTCACATTGACGACGCCCATGATGAGGGTCATGAGCGGCCGGCCCCGATCAGCGCGACCAGCTCGGCGCGCGCGGCCGGTTCGGCGAGCTCCCCGCGGGCGGCGATCGTCACCGTCGAGGCATCCGGCTGCCGTCCGCCGCGCATCGTCACGCACTCGTGCGAGGCGTCGAGCACCACGAGCACGCCGCGGGCGTCGAGGGATCCGGCGATCACGTCGGCGATCTGCTCGCCCAGGCGCTCCTGCACCTGCGGCCGCGACGACAGGATGTCGACGACCTTCGGCAGTGCGCCGAGGCCGACGACCTGCTCGCCGGGGAGGTAGGCGAGGTGCGCGTGCCCGCGGAAGGGCAGGAGGTGGTGCTCGCACACCGAGCGGAAGATGATGTCGCGCAGGATCACCGCTCCCGAGGGGAGCGTGTCGGGAGCGGGGCCGCGCGACACCGAGATCGTGTGCGCGAGCGGGGCGGCAGCATCCGCCCCCACTCCCGCGAAGAACTCGGCGTACGCGTCGGCGACCCGCTCGGGTGTCTGCTTCAGTCCGGGGCGCTCGGGGTCTTCGCCGATCGCCTCGAGCAGCTCGCGCACGAGCGCGGCGACGCGCTCACGATCGACGGCCATAGGCCGAGCCTACGCGGTCGCCGGGCGCGCCTGTCCGGTGGGGCGCCGCTTGGTCGCCTTCTCGGCGGCCGGCAGCTCGTCGGCCTCGACGCTCGCGGCGAGTCCTGCCTCGCCGCGACGCTGCGGGACCTCGACGGGAGGCAGCTCCGAGACGGGGCGCTGCTCGCTCGACAGCCACTGCGGGCGCGGCGGGAGGCGCTTGACGTCCTTGAAGATCTCGGCGAGCTCCAGGTGGTCGAGCGTCTCCTTCTCGAGAAGCTCCAGAGCGAGCTTGTCGAGCACGGCGCGGTTCGCGTTGATGACCTCGTACGCCTCGTTGTGCGCCTGCTCGATGAGGTCGCGCACCTGGACGTCGACCCGCTCGGCCACGCGCTCCGAGAACTCGCGGCCGTGGCCCATGTCGCGGCCCATGAAGACCTCGCCCGAGGACTGGCCGAGCTTGACGGGACCGATGTCGCCGGTCATGCCGTACTCGGTGACCATCTTGCGGGCGATGTTCGTCGCCTTCTCGATGTCGTTCGAGGCGCCGGTGGTCGGGTCGTGGAACACGATCTCCTCCGCGACGCGCCCGCCCATCGCGTACGTGAGCTGGTCCTGCAGCTCGTTGCGCGTGACGGAGTACTTGTCGTCGAGCGGCAGCACCATCGTGTAGCCGAGGGCCTTGCCGCGCGGAAGGATCGTGACCTTCGTGACGGGGTCAGTGTGGTTCATCGCCGCCGCCGCGAGCGCGTGACCGCCCTCGTGATACGCCGTGATGAGCTTCTCCTTGTCCTTCATCACGCGCGTGCGGCGCTGCGGGCCGGCGATGACGCGATCGATGGCCTCGTCGAGGGCGCGGTTGTCGATCAGCTGCGCGTTCGAGCGGGCGGTGAGGAGCGCGGCCTCGTTGAGGACGTTGGCGAGGTCGGCGCCGGTGAAGCCGGGCGTCTTGCGGGCGACGACCTCGAGGTCGACGCCGTCCGCGAGCGGCTTGCCGCGGCCGTGCACCTCGAGGATCTTGGTGCGCCCCTTGAGGTCGGGCGCGTCCACGCCGATCTGCCGGTCGAAGCGGCCGGGGCGCAGCAGCGCCGGGTCGAGGATGTCGGGGCGGTTCGTCGCCGCGATCACGATGACGTTGGCCTTGGGGTCGAAGCCGTCCATCTCGACGAGCATCTGGTTGAGCGTCTGCTCGCGCTCGTCGTGGCCGCCGCCCATGCCGGCGCCGCGGTGGCGGCCGACGGCGTCGATCTCGTCGATGAAGATGATGGCCGGCGCGTTCTCCTTGGCATTGTTGAAGAGGTCGCGCACGCGGCTCGCGCCGACGCCGACGAACATCTCGACGAAGTCCGAACCCGAGATCGAGTAGAAGGGCACGCCCGCCTCACCCGCGACAGCGCGGGCGAGGAGCGTCTTGCCGGTTCCGGGAGGGCCGTACAGCAGCACGCCCTTCGGGATGCGGGCGCCGACCGCCTGGAACTTCGAGGGGTCCTTGAGGAAGTCCTTGATCTCTTCGAGCTCTTCGATCGCCTCGTCGGAGCCCGCGACGTCCTGGAAGGTGACCTGCGGCATCTCCTTCGTCACGAGCTTCGCGCGCGACTTGCCGAACTGCATCACCTTGCTGCCTCCGCCCTGGGCGCTCGAGAGCAGGAACCAGAAGAGGAGGCCGAGCAGCAGGATCGGCAGGAGGAGCGAGATGAAGCCGTCGAACCACGTGGCGCGGGGGACGGCGTCGTTGAAGCCGTCCTTGGGGTTCGCGTCGTTGATCGCGGTGACGACTTCGTCAGCCCGCGCCGACACGTAATAGAACTGCACGTCGGAGGCGCCCTCGTACTCCTTCGAGAGCTTCATGTCGACCCGCTGGTCGCCGTCGGTGTTGACGACCTCGGTGACCGTGTCGCCCGAGAGCAGCTCGAGACCCTCCTGCGTGGAGATCTGCTTCGCGCCGCCCAGGCTCGAGATGAGCGAGAAACCCACGATGAGGAAGACCCCGATCAGCAGGACGTAGAAGAGCGGGTTGCGGGTGATCTTCTTGAAGTCCATGGCGCGGGCGCGAGCCCGACCCCTTTCGTCGACGTGCCGCCGCGGACGGGAAAACCCCCGTCGACGGTTGAATCAGGGTATCGCGCGATTCCTAGGCGCCGTCTGTGCATTCGCCCCGGGCGTAATCACAGTCCGCCCGATAGCGTGGGGCGAAGCGCCGCACGAGCCCACGACGAGGAGGACCCCGTGCCCCGCATCCACCCCTCGCTCATCGTCCTCGCCGCAGCGGCCGTCGCCCTGACCGGCTGCGCGTCCGCTCCGCAGGCGCTGGCGCCCTCCGAGATCGTTGCCGAGATCTCGTGTGCGGACATGGACCCCCTGGGCGGCGACCCGGGCGGGGCCGGCCCCATGCCCGACGACTTCGAGCCCGTCGCCGCGGTCCGCTGCGTGCCCTTCCAGACCGTCGAGGACGACGAGGGCATCTGGTCCGTCGTCCTCCGTGAGCGGCTCGAAGGCGATCTCACGGCGCTTCTGCGCGCTCAGGCGGAGCCCGACGACGCGCGCTCTCTGGGACCGTGCGCGGCGATCGCGATGATCGCCCCGCAGATCTGGCTGACGGATGCTGCGGGCCGAGGCATCCCTGTCCGCTATCCGGCCGACGGCTGCAGCCAGCCGAAGCTCGACCTGATCGGCGACGCGCTGGCCGACCTGGCCGTCGTGCAGACCGACGAGGAGCAACGCACGCTCGCGCAGCCGCGCGCGGCGCTCGACGCCGGATGCGCGCCGACGTGGTCCGCCCGGCCGCTGCAGATCGCGTCGCCGGAGGATCTCGAGGAATGGGAGGGGACGCTCGACGCGCCCGCCCCCGCGCCGACATCGACGGGCATCCAGACCGTGCCGTGGGCGCCGCCGCGGACCCCCGCACCCGGCGAGGTCGAGACGCTCCGGCTCTGCGCGTACTCCACCGACGATGCCGCGAACCCCTCGGCGACGCCCGCGCCCGGCGCGACGACCTGGGCCACCATCGACGTGGAGGGCACCGCGTGGTTCACCGGCAGCCGTCGGCTCGACGCCGCCGAGACGCGCGCAGTGCTCGAGGCGGCAGCATCCGCTCAGCCGCTGCCGGAGTCGTGCGACGACATCCCCGGTTCCCTGGTCGTGCTCGACGCGAACGAGGAGGGGACGGCGCCGATCACGGTGGAGCTGGACGGCTGCCGCCGGCTCATCGTCGACATGGTCTCGACGTACACCGCGCCGCCCGCCCTCGTGGAGATGCTCGCGGGCTGACCCGATTCAGGAATAGACGTGCGGCGCGAGCACGGCCACGTCGCGCAGGTTGCGGTACTTCTCCGCGTAGTCGAGGCCGTAGCCGACGACGAACTCCGTCGGGATGTCGAAGCCGACGTAGCGGCAGTGCACCTCGACCTTGGCGGCCTCGGGCTTGCGCAGCAGCGCGAAGACCTCGACGGATGCCGCACCACGGGCCGCGAAGTTCTCCAGCAGCCAGCTGAGGGTCAGACCCGAGTCGATGATGTCCTCGACGATGAGCACGTGCTTGCCGAGGATGTCGGTGTCGAGGTCCTTGCGGATCTGCACGACACCGCTGGACTTCGTGCCGGCGCCGTAGGACGAGACCGCCATCCAGTCCATCGTCACGTGCTTCTTGAGCGCGCGCGAGAAGTCGGCCATGACCATGATCGCGCCCTTGAGCACTCCGACCAGCAGAAGGTCTTCGTCGGCGTAGTCCTCGGCGACCTGCGCCGCGATCTCGTCGAGCTTGGCTCGGATCTCCTCCTCGGTGACGAGGACTTCGGTGATGTCGCTGGAAACGTCGGCCGCGCGCATGTCAAGAGTCTAGAGGGGCGACTTCAGCGCGCGGTGAACTCGATGCGGCCGCCGACGCGGCGGGCGTGGCATCCGGGGAGGTCGATCGGGCCCTGACCCGACCAGTCCGTGACCAGGCGCGCCACCTCGAGCGTCTGCGTGCGGGTGAGGCTCTCGTGGAACTCGCTGGCCACGACGTGCCGGATGATCCGGTTGCGCAGCGCCGCCGGGTTCGCGGCGAGCGCCGCCGCCGACACCGAGATGCCGGCCTCCGCGTGCTCGACGATGTCCTCGATCGTCTCGTCGATCATCTCGTCGAACGCCTCGGCGTCCTCGCGCAGCTGCGCCGCCGTGCGGGCGAGCGCCTCGGCGATCCCCGGGCCGAGTTCGGATTCGAGCACCGGCAGCACCGTCCCGCGCACCCGCACGCGCGCGAACCGCGGGTCGGCGTTGTGGGGATCGTCCCAGGGCTCGAGCGCCTCGACCGCGCACGCGGCGCGGGTCGTGTCGCGGCGCACGCCCAGCAGCGGGCGCAGCAGCGGGATCCCCTCGAGATCGGATGCCTCGGCCATGCCCTGCAGGCTGGTCGCGCCCGCGCCGCGGGCGAGGCCGAGCAGCACCGTCTCAGCCTGGTCGTCGAGCGTGTGACCGGTGAGGATCGCGGCCGCCCCGATCGCCCGGGCACCGTCCGCGAGGGCGCGGTATCGCGCCTCGCGGGCCGCCGCCTCCGGACCGCCGGCTGCGCCGACCTCGACGCGCGCCACGCGGGCCTCGAGCCCGAGCGCCTCGGAAGTCGTCGCGGCGGCGGCCGCAGCATCCGTCGATCCGTCCTGCAGGCCGTGGTCGACGGTGAGCGACGCGGCGCGGAGGCCGAGCTTCGGCGCCTCGAAGGCCGTCGCCGCGGCCAGCGCCAGAGAGTCCGCTCCGCCCGACAGGGCCACGAGCACCGTCCCTCCGGGTTCGAGGCCAGTGAGCGCGCGGCGCACGGCGAGCCGCACCTCGGCGACGGCGGGGTCGAGTCCGGGTCTGCGCTCCTCCACCCGCCCACCGTACCCGCGACGCGCCGCGACTAGGCTGGTCGCGGCAATCCACAGTCTTCGAAGGAGCACCACTATGGGCGCGTACGACGCCGTCATCGAGATCCCGCGCGGCAGCCGCGTGAAGTACGAGGTCGACCACGGCACGGGCCGCGTGTTCCTCGACCGCATCCTCTACACGCCCATGGGCTACCCGACCAACTACGGGTTCTTCGAGAACACCCTCGGCGAGGACGGCGACCCGCTCGACGTGCTCGTGATCCTCGACGTGGACCTGGCCCCCGGCATCCTCGCCAGCGTCCGTCCCGTCGGTGTGCTCAAGATGAGCGACGAGGCCGGCGGCGACGACAAGGTCGTGGCCGTGCTCGCCAAGGACCCGCGCTGGGCGCACATCCAGGACGTCGGCGACATCTCCGAGTACCTGCAGAAGGAGATCACGCACTTCTTCGAGCACTACAAGGACCTCGAGCCCAACAAGTGGGTCAAGGTCGACGAGTGGGCGAACGCCGCCGAGGCCGAGCGCCTGGTCGACGAGGCGTTCGCGCGCTTCGCCCAGCACGAGGGCCAGACCGCGACCCAGGGTGAGGGCGTCGCGCCCAGCACGCTCTGACATGTCTTCACGCGAGAACCGGATGCCTCGGCATCCGGTTCTCGTCGTTTCCGGCGTGGATGCGGGTCAGACCGAGATGCCGCGATCGGCCATGAAGTAGATCGGGTTGACCGGGGAGCCGTTGACGTACGTCTCGAAGTGCACGTGGCAGCCGAACGAGTTGCCGGTGTTGCCCTCGCTCGCGATGAGCTGGCCGGCGTTGACCCACTGCCCGACGCCCACGAAGATGCCGCCGTTGCGGATGTGGCCGTAGCCCGATCCGATGCCGCCGCCGTGGTCGATCTTGACGTAGTTGCCGTAGCCGCCGTTCCAGCCGGCGTAGACGACGCGCCCCGCCGACGCGGCGTAGATGCCGGATCCGCAGCCTGCGGCGAGGTCGACACCGTAGTGGAAGCCGCTGGAGCAGTAGCTGTTGCCGCACTGCACGGTACGCGGGCCGTAGCCGGAGCTGCGCCAGCCGGATGACGGACGGGCCCAGCCGGAGCCGACGACGGCTCCACCGCCGCCGCTGCCGCCACCTCCGCCGCCTCCGCCGCCCTGGTTCTGCTGGGCGAGGCGGTCGGCCTCTGCCTTCGCCGCGGCTGCAGCCGCCGCAGCGGCCGCGGCAGCCGCCGCGGCGCGGACGCGCTCGCCCTCCTGGTAGTCGGCGACGGTCTTCGCCGTGGCGTCCTGCAGGGCCGCGAGCTGCGCCTCGAGCTCGCCGCGCTTGGCGTTCTGCGCGTCGAGGGCGGCCTGCGCCTCGTCGGCGGCCTTCTGCGCGGCGACCATCTTCTCTTCGGCGATCTTCTGCAGCCGGTCGCGCTCCGCGCGCTGCACACCCGCCTGGTCGCTGAGGCTCTGCGCCGAGTCGCGGGCGGTGACGGCCTGGGCGTAGACGTCCTGGTTGCGCTGGACGAGCTTGTCCATCGTTCCCAGACGTGCCAGCAGGTCGTCGGCGCCGGCGGCCGACCCCGCGAAGAACAGCTCGAGGGATGTGTCGTCGCCGCCGTTGCGATACAGCTGCGCCGCGACGCGGCCGGCCTTGTTCGCGGCGTCGATCGCGGCGGCGGCCTGCTCGTCGGCCTGCTGCTGCAGCTGGTCGGCGCGGAGCGCGGCGTCGAAGTACGCCTGCTGCGCGACGTAGAACTCGTCGGCCATCTGCTGCGCGACCTGCTGCTTCGCGGCGACATCGGCTTCGAGCCCGGCGATGAGCTCTTGGATCTTGGTGATCTCGGCGGCCTTGGCCGCCTCGTTGTTCTTCGCGGCGACGACGTCGTCCCACGAGGGGTAGTCGGCGGCGAATGCCGGGGCGACGAGCGGGCCGAGCGTTCCGCCGGCTGCGCCGAGCGCGGCGACGCCGAGGATTCCGAGCCCGAGCGCGGTGCGCCGGTTCATCGAGGGCCACAGCCGCCGCTGCTCGCGAGCAGACGGCGCGCACCCGCAGTCCACGGAGGCGTCGTCGGACACGGCCTGATCAGTGACGTTTTCGGGCTGCACCGGATCCCTCCCTCGCGGCGTCAACTCGTTTCACACTAGCAACATCAGTAACATGCGCAACCCCCCAGAGGTGCACGGCGACCGCCGCCTCGGGAAGCGGTCACCCGGTCAGTGTGCGCCTCGAGAACGCGTTGCACAAGGGCGGCGCGCGCTCGATTCGCGTTTTCGCGAGGAGTTACGTATGCTTGGTCCTCGGCAGTGAGCCCCAAAGGTTCACCCGGCCCCATCGTTTAGCGGCCTAGGACGCCGCCCTTTCACGGCGGTAGCACGGGTTCGAATCCCGTTGGGGTCACTCCACAATTCAATAAGCATGGCCCTGTAGCGCAGTTGGTTAGCGTGCCGCCCTGTCACGGCGGAGGTCGCGGGTTCAAGTCCCGTCAGGGTCGCTCCGAGCGACGGGCCCTTTTTTCGAAGAGGGCCTTTCGTCTAGGACGCGGCAGGTCTTGTATGAGAGATGCCGTGCGGCTCTGTAGCTCAGTTGGTAGAGCGTTCGACTGAAAATCGAAAGGTCACCGGATCGATGCCGGTCGGAGCCACAAGGGTGATCGTTACAGTCACCCCAGGAACCCTCGCGTAGCTTCTACATCGCGGGGGTTTCGTCTTTCTTCAGCGCATGACGCGGTAGCCGAGATACACCGACCCGTTCGCGAAGCGGCGCTCATCGATGAGTTCCAGGTCGAGACGCAGCCCCTCGTCGAGGAAGCGGATGCCGCCCCCGACGACCGCGGGCGAGATCACGGTGTGCACCTGATCGAGGATGCCGGCGCGCGCCGCCGCTGAGGCGAGCCGGCCGCCGCCGATCCCGATCGGGGTGGCGGAGGCATCCGTCATCCGTCTCACCTCATCGGGGTCGAACGAGGTGCGCAGCTCGGTGCGGCGGGTCGTCACGGCGTCGAGGGTCGCGGAGTAGACGACCTTGTCGACGTCGCGCCACTGCAGCGCGAACTCGCGCTCGGCCGGCGGAAGGTCGTCGAGCGGGAAGTCCTCCCAGGCCTTCATCACCTCGTAGACGCGACGTCCGTAGAGGTGGGTGCGCGCGGGCGCCATCAGGTCGTTGACGAAGGAGTGCACCTCGGTGTCGGGCGTCGCCCATTCCCAGCGGCCGTCCGGACCGGCGATGTAGCCGTCGAGTGAGGCGGAGTTGAAGTAGATGAGCGAGCCCATGCGTCGGGACGCTACTCGGCACGCCACTCGCGGGCCAGCGTGTTCGCGTTGCCAGTGAATCGTCAGCCACCACCACTTGCGGTGGGGACGGCTGCGAGGGCTATTGTTTCTCGATAGGTACATACCGTTTATCGATAGGCAGACTCGCATGCAACGCACCACGATCGTCGTCCTGAAAGTCCTCATCGCGGCACTGCTCGCGCTGCTGCTGTGCTGCCAGGTGTTCGTGGTCCCGGCCGTCGCCGCGCAGTCGGCGGTGCGCTACTCCGAGATCTCGTACTTCGAGATCCCGGGCACGATCGTCGGCATCCTCTTCCTCCTGTGCGTGCAGGTGGTGCTCGTGTGCGTGTGGCGCCTGCTGTCACTCGTCCGCGAAGACAGCATCTTCAGCGAGAGCGCCTTCCCCGACGTCGACGTCAGCCTGGCCGCGGTCGCGTTCGCGACGTTCCTGGTGCTCGTCGCGCTCATCGCGCTGAGCCTCACGGGATTCATGACGCCGTCCATCACCCTGCTCCTGCTGCTCGGCGTCGTGGTCGGCGCCGGCCTGTCGCTTTTGATCGTGGTGCTGCGGGGGCTATTGCGGAAAGCCTCGCAGCTCGAGCACGACCTCTCGGAGGTGGTGTGATGCCGATCATCATCAACCTCGACGTGCAGCTGGCGAAGAAGAAGATGTCGGTCACCGACTTCGCCGCCGCGATCGACATCACCCCCGCGAACGTCTCGGTGCTGAAGAACGGGCGCGCGAAGGCGGTGCGGTTCACGACGCTCGACGCGATCTGCCGGGTGCTCGAGTGCCAGCCCGGCGACATCCTCGAGTGGGTGCCCGACGACCACCCGGCGGCGATCGCCGCCGCGGAGGGTGAGGCATGACCGCAGCGACGGCGGGGCGAAGGGTGGCGCCGGCGTGGAGCTCGACGGCGATCGCCGAGCTGCTCGACGTCGTGCGCTGCCCGGTGTGCGGCGCGGGCATCGTCGCCGAGCGGAGGTGCCCGGCCTGCGGGGCGGACTTCCGCGGCGCGATCGGCCGCGACCTGTGGGCGGCGTCGCAGGACGCCGTCGATGCGCTCAAGGCGCGACAGCTCGTTCTCGAGCGCGTGCCGATCGTCCCGGTCGGGGCACCGAGCGCCGCCGTCGCCGCGGAACCCGTCGTCACCCACCACCCTCCGGCTCCGTCGGCGATCCCCGCGCCGGCAGCGGGGCCCTCCGCGACCGTGCAGTCCGTGCTCGCGGTCGCCGGAGCCGGGCTCGTCGCGGTGGCCGCGGTGGTGTTCACGTTCTTCAATCCCGACCTCGCCGACCCGCTGCCGCGCGCCGCGATCGTCGGCGCCATCGCCGCGGCGTTCCTCGGCGGCTCCGCGTTCCTCTCGCGCCGCGGCCTGCGCTTCTCCGCCGAGGCGATCGGAGCCCTCGGCGTGGTGTTCCTGGCTCTCACGATCGCGACCGCGCTCGCGCTGCTTCCGTCCGGCCTGGACGGATGGGTCTTCACCGCTGTGACGACGCTGGTCGCCGGCGGCGCCCTCGCCGGGCTCGCTCCGCGTGCCGGCGTCCGCGCATGGCTGTGGAGCGGCCTCGTGGCCCTGGCCTTCGTTCCCGTGATGCTCGGACTCGCGACCCCCTCGGCACTCGCGACCACGGCCGGCTGCCTGGCCTCCGCCGCCGCGGCGAGCGCGCTGGTCGCCTTCGCGTCCCGCGGGTCGAGCGGCTTCGCGCGCCCGCTGACCGCGGAGACCGTGACCCTCACCGTCGTCCAGTTCGGCTTCGTGGCCGCCGCGCTCCTCACCGTGTGGGGAACGGATGCCTCCACCGGCGTCTCCCCCGCGTACCTTGCGAGCGCGACCCTGGTCGCGATCGCCGCCCTTGCCGCAGTGTCCGCGCGGCACCTCGCGGGGGCCCTGTGGAGCGGTGTCGCCGGAGCGGCGATCGTCGCCGCCGTGGTGGTGCTGCCCCTCGCCGCGACAGGTCTCGGCGACTGGCTCGCGGCGTTCCCCGTCGCCGCCGGCCTCGGGCTCGTCGTCGCGGGTGCGCTCAGTCCGCTGCATCGCGTGGTCGCGCGCGCCGCCTTCTTCGCCGGAGCCGTCGCGATCGTCGCGGCCGTCGCCGTGATCCCGACGCTCACCGCCTTCCTGACGCTGGCGGGCGCCGTCGCCGGCCCGAGCACCGTCCTGTCGTCGGCGACCGGGCTGGGGCTCACGGCAGGGCTTGCTGCCCTGGCTCTGTCGCTCGCGTCGTTCGCGGCGATCACGACCCCGCACGGCGTCGCACTCGCAGGTGCCGCCGGGGACGAGGCATCCGTCGAACGGCGCCTCATCACCGACCCCGGCGCCGAGCCGCTCGAGGCGTGGCGGCCACCGGCCATCGGGACCCGGTGGCTCGGATTCGTCGGCGCGTGGTACGCGGTGCTTGCGTTCCTCACGGTGCTCGCGCTGCCGAACCTCGAGGTGTGGGCGCGCATCGCGATCGGGCTCGTCGCGGCGGTCGTGGCCGGTGCCGTCTCGACGACGTGGCTGCGGGATGCCTCGGCCGCCGTCCGCATGCCGCTCGTGGTGGGCGCGCACGCGGCCGTCGCCTTCGCCGCGGTGCTGTCGTGGCGCGACGACGACCTCACGGTGTGGGCGGGCGCCGCCGTCGTCGCCACCCTCGGCGTGCTCGCACTCACGGTGCCGCGCGCGGCGCGGTTCGTGCACGTCGGAGTCGGATTCGCCTACGCGCTGGTGGTCCTCGCGACGGCGCTCGCCCGTGCGGGCGCCGACCCGCTCGTGGTGGTCTGCCTCACCACCTGCGCCGCCGGTACGGTCGCCATCGGGGTCACGTTCGCCCGCCGGGTTCCGTCGCGCGAGTGGTACGCGGTGCTCGTCGTGACCGCCGTTCCCTTCGCCGTCGGTGTGCTGCAGGTGGTGTTCGAGCGCAGCGGCTGGACCGCCCTGTCGACCGCGGTGATCTTCTGCCTCGCCCTCACACTCGTCACGACGACGCGACCTGGGCTCGGCATCGTCGTGCGCACGCTCGCCGCGGCGACCCTCGTGCCCGCCGTCGCAGTGGTCGCGGTGTGCCTCGGCGCGCAGCTGCTGCCGATGAGCGGCTCGCCGATCGTGCTCCCCGTCATCGCGGCGGTCGTCGCCGGCGTGCTGGCGTCGGCGGACCTTCTCACCACCGCCCTCTCGCGGCGCCTGCCGGCGACACACGTGCGGGCCGCAGGGCTCGCGGTCGAGGCATCCGCTCTCCTCACGGCCGTGATCGCCGTCGGGCTCTCCCTCGTCCGCACGTCGGCGGGGCTGCCGACCACGCTGCTCGTGCTCGTGATCCTGGGCGTCGGGTTCGTCGCGACCGCCCTCTTCTCGCCGCGCCGCTACGCGTGGCCGCTCGCGGGCGCGGCGTTCACGGGTGCCCTGTGGAGTGCGTGGGGCATCGTCCGCGTCACGGGCCTCGAGCCGTACCTGCTGCCGCCCGCCCTGGGCGTCTCGATCGTCGCCGCCTGGCTGACCGCGCGCGGGCGGCCGGCCGTCGGGCTGTACTCCGTGGGCCTGGCCGTCGCGGTGGTCCCCGTGCTGATCGCGCTCGCGCTGGACGGCACGGATGCTGCGATGCCCGTGTTCTCGATGGATGCCGGCTTCCCCGCCCGGGCCGCTGCGCTCGTGGGTGCGGCCTGGGCGTTGGTGGCAGCATCCGTCATCGTGTCCCGCGTGTCCGCGCCACGTGTGCGCCGCCTGCGCCTGCTGCGGGCGCCGACGCTCGCGGTCGCGATCGCCGCGGCCGCGGCCGCTGCGGTGCAGGGAGTGCGGTGGGGTACGGGGCTCGACGACGCGCCCACGGACCCGCTCATCGTCGCGGCGCTCGCGTTCGGACTCGTCGGTGCCGGGGCAGCGGCGTGCGCCGCGCGACTGCTCCACGTCGGGGCGACACCGGACACGCTGCTCTCCCGGACGCGCTGGCTCGGCGCGCCCGCCGTGCTGATCCTCGGGGTCGCGGCGTGGCCGGCGATCGAGCGGGACTGGTCCGTCATCTGGACGATGTGGGCGCTGCTGCTGGCGCTGCTCACGCTCATGGTGGCCGTCGCCGCGCGCGGCCTCCGGGCGCCGACCGCGCTGCCACCGGTGTGGTTCCTGTTCGCGGTGTCGTTCACGACCGCGGTGGTCGCGTGGAGTCCTCGCGACCTGCGCGTCGAGTGGTTCTCGCTGCCGCTCGGGCTCTTCCTGCTCGCGGCCGGGGCGCTCGCGCTGCGCCATCCCGCACCGTTCGCGCCCACGCGGTCGTTCGAGGCGTGGCCCGCCGGCTGGACCGGATCGTGGCCGCTCCTTGCGCCCGGCCTCGTGACGATGCTCAGCGCATCCGTCGCGGCGACCTACACCGACCCGCGGACGTGGCGCGCGATCCTCGTGATGGCGATCGCGCTGGTCGCGATCCTGGTGGGGGCCACCCGGCGCCTCGCCGCGCCGTTCCTCATCGGGATCGTCGTGCTGCCGGTCGAGAACGTGCTGGCGTTCATGGTGCAGATCGGCCGCGGCATCGAAGCGATGCCGTGGTGGATCACGCTGTCGGTGGTGGGAGCGGTGCTGCTCATCATCGCCGTCGGCTACGAACGGCGGGCCGGCGACGGCACCGGGCTCGCGGCCCGACTGCGCGACCTCGCCTGATCGGGCGGCTCAGGACCCGAAGGTGACGTCGACCTGTATCTCGGTCGCGAGCCGCTCGAGCTCCTGGGTGAGGGCGGCGAGATCGACGGATGCCGGGATCCGGGCCGTCACCGTCGCCTCGAACAGCCGGCCGCCGTACATGGCCGCCTCACGCGTCTCGGTGGTCATGCGGTCGATGCTGATGTCGTGGGAGCGCAGGACCGTCGTCATCTCCCTGACGATGCCCGGATGGTCGTTGCCGATCACCTGGAGGGTGAGCGGACGCATGGCGGCAGCCTCCGCGGAGGGCTCGGAGCCGGTGCTGACCGTGACGGAGAGCAGCCCGTCGAGCACCGACAGGGACTCACGGAGCTCGTCCGCACGTGCCGGGACGACGGAGACCTCGACGACCCCGGCGAACACCCCCGACAGCTCGGCGAGCTGGCTGTTCTCCCAGTTGCCGCCGTGGCGGTCGACCACATCGGCGACGGCCGCGACGAGACCGGCCCGATCGCCTCCGACGAGCGTGAGCACGAGGATCGTCATGGCTCACAGCGTACCCACCGGGCGACGGCGGGTTCAGTCGGATCGCTCGGCGAGCATCGAGGTCATGCGCGAGATCTCGATGCGCTGGTCGGAGTCGAAGTGGTTGGCGAGCTGCGCGAGCTCCGCCTCCGCACCGTCGGCGCTGCCGAAGAGCTCCGTGATCATGACGAGCGCGCCCTGGTGGTGCTGGATCATCGACTGCAGGAACAGCGTGTCGAAGTCCTCCCCCTCGGCAGCCTCGAGAGCTTCCATCTGCTCGGGGCTCAGCATCCCGGGCATGAGCGTGTGCTCGTCGTGCGCAGCATCCGGATCCCTCACCGGCTCGCCGCGGTTCTGCAGCCACGTCTCGAGCTGGACCATCTCGTCTTCCTGGCTGATCCGCATGCGCTCCGCGAGGAGACGGATGTCGCGGTCAGAGGTGCGGTCGTCGACGTAACCCGTCATCTCCAGCGCCTGTGCGTGGTGGTGCAGCATGTCGCGCACGAAGACGACGTCCGTCTGGGTGTGTGCTTCCGGCGTCACCTCGAGCTGCTCGCCCGGCGCGAGCGTGCGGCCCTCCTCGCCGGGAGCGCCCAGTTGGACGACGGGGGCGGTCGAGGTCGGGCGAGGTTCGGGGGGCGTCGCGGTGCATCCGGTGAGTGCGAGCGCGATCACGAGCACAACGCTCACCCGAGCGACGACTGGGGTCACAGAACGCTCCTCCGACACCGATGGCGGGAACCGAAGTGCCCGAATCGATCCTAGCCAGGAGACATAGAGAACCGATAGATTCCGAGCATCGGCCTCCCCCAGGGCCTGGTTCGGGCACGCTGTCGTGCGCGGGCTCCTGCCGGAGGCATCCGTTTCCAGCGCAGTGAGAGGGGCACGTCCGATGAAGAACTCCCGATCCGCGCGATGGCGCAGACACACGCTCGCCGCAGCAGGAGCACTCCTGCTCGGTGCGTCGGTGCTGACCGCCACCGCCGCCTCCGCCGAGAGCGACCCCCGCGAGGGCGCCCCTCCCGGCTACCTCGATGCCACAGAGATCACGAGCAACATCGAACTGCTCGCGAGCCTCCCGCGCGTGGCGCCGTTCGACGCCGCTCCCGGCAACTTCGGCTTCGTCAACTCCGACCTCGCCTTCACCGGCGACAACGCCATCGTCGGCAACTTCAACGGCTTCCAGGTGTACGACGTCTCGGATCCCGCCGCTCCCACGCTGCGCGCGTCGTTCGTGTGCCCCGGCGGCCAGGGCGACGTCTCGGTGTACGGGAACCTCCTGTTCATGTCGGTCGAAGAGACGCGCGGCCGCATCGACTGCGGCACCCAGGGCGCGGGCGGCGCGGTGAACGCCGAGCGGTTCCGCGGCGTGCGCATCTTCGACATCACCGACATCGACCACCCGGTGCAGCTGCCCGGCGTGCAGACGTGCCGCGGCTCGCACACGCACACCCTGGTCACCGACCCCGACGACCCGGCGAACATCTACATCTACAACTCGGGGACCTCGGGCGTCCGCCCGGCCGCGGAGCTCGCCGGCTGCGAGAACGTCTCGTCGAACACGCAGAACCCTGTCACGACGGGCAACCCCACGCAGTGGCGCATCGACGTCATCAAGGTGCCGCTGGCGGCACCGCAGACGGCGGCGGTCGTGAGTCAGCCGCGCATCTTCACCGACCCGGTGACGGGCGCCTACAACGGTCTGCAGAACACCCTGTCGGGCACCCTGCACCCGTCGGGCGCCGCCTACAGTCCGGTGCCGAACACGAACACGTGCCACGACATCACGGCGTACCCCGAGATCGGCCTGGCCGCCGGCGCCTGCCAGGGCAACGGCATCCTGCTCGACATCTCGGATCCGGCGAACCCGGTGCGACTGGACGCGGTCTCCGACCCGAACTTCTCGTACTGGCACTCGGCGACGTTCAACAACGACGGCACGAAGGTGATCTTCACCGACGAGTGGGGCGGCGGCACGTCGGCCCGCTGCCGCGCGACGGACAAGCCGGAGTGGGGCGCCGACGCCCTGTTCGACATCGTCGGCGGCAAGCTGCAGTTCGCGAGCTACTACAAGCTGCCCGCGGTGCAGACGGCCCAGGAGAACTGCGTCGCCCACAACGGATCGATCGTGCCCGTGCCCGGTCGTGACGTCATGGTGCAGGCCTGGTACCAGGGCGGGTTGTCGGTGATCGACTTCACCGACACCAAGAACCCGAAGGAGATCGCGTATCTCGACCGGGGCCCGATCAACACGCCGAACCCCAACGGGCTCAACCTGGGCGGGTACTGGTCGACGTACTGGTACAACGGCAACGTCCTCGGCAGTGAGATCGCGCGCGGCTTCGAGACGCTCGGGCTCACGCCGAACCAGTGGATGTCGGCGAACGAGATCGAGGCCGCCGGAGAGATCCAGCAGGCCGAGTTCAACGCCCAGCTGCAGACGAAGCTCGAACATGCCCCGAGTTTCGCGGTGGTGGGGGCGTACGTCGATCAGGCGGAGCGCGCCGGGTCGCTGACGCCGAAGGCGATCCAGCAGGTGCGCAAGCACCTGGCGGAGGCCGAGGTGCTCTCGGGCGACGGCAGCGCGAACCGCGCGGTCGCCGCGCAGCTCGACAACGCGGCTCGCAAGTCGGGCGCCGCGCCCGGCTCCGACGTGGCCGAGTCGATCGCCGCCCTGAGGGCGCTGTACAGCTGACACGACGCCGGTCGCAGCGTCGGTGCCCGGCGGTCTTCGGACCGCCGGGCACCGATCGATCCGGGCTGCTGCCCGTCGGACCAGGTCCGGCGCGCGGTCTCAGCGCGGCGCGAGCTCGGACGTCACCGGGAACGGCAGTCGGAAGCGTTCAGGATCGGCGCCGACGGCGGACGCCGCGCCGTACTCGTCCGCGACCACGGTGACGCCGCGGGCGCTCGCCTCGGCGATCCGCACCGGTCGCTCGGTGCCGTCCGCGAGGCGAAGGGTCCACCGGTCGGCGAGATAGCCGATGCCGAGCTCCTCGAGCAGCTCCTCGGCGGCGAGCCACTCGAGGTCGGCGACGCCTTCGGGCGTGCGCTCGCGACCGAGCAGGTCGAAGACGCGGAAGCCGTCGCCGGAGGCGAGCATCCATCCCAGGATCTCGCCGTCGGCGCGACGGTGTTCGATCCAGTCCGCAGGCAGCACGGGACACGAGCGTACCGACACCGACGCCGGGAGGCGACGCGGATCGTCCACAACCCGCGCCACGGTCGGGCCGCGGGTCGCGGCATCCGGGTAGCATCCCCCTCAGAGATCGCACGTGGGGATGCGCGGTCCGGATGCGGGGAGTCTCATGGCCACCTTCGGCACACCTCCCGCCCGACGGCCGTCGGCGCGGGTGCGACGCCGGCGCCTGTTCGCGGGCATCGCCGGCGCTGTGGTGCTGCTCGCCGTCATCGGCGGCACGGTCGCGGCGATCGGCTTCGCGCGTGCGGGCGCCGACGATCAGGGGACGGATGCTGCGCCCCGCGCGACAGAGTCGGCCACGCCCACGCCCACGCCGACCCCGACGCCGCTGACGCCCGAGGAGCAGTTGCTCGCGTCCGCGACCGACCCTGCTGCGTGCGCGGTGAGCTTCACAGGTGACGGCATCGCCGACGCGCCCATGCTGCAGACGCAGGGCGCGCTGTACGCAGGCTTGCCGATCCCTTCGCGCGACGGGCTCGTGTTCGCCGGCTGGTACGCGACGCCGGCGGATGCCGCGGCGTTCGCGATCCCCGGACGCGTGAACGGCTCTGAACCCGTCGCCTGCACCGACCAGCGCGTGACGCTGTACGGCGCGTGGATGAGCTCCGAGCAGAACGCGGCCGAGGACGCCCGCATCCCGATCCTGATGTACCACCAGTTCACCGCGAATCCCGGCGGGGAAAGCGGCTGGCTGCGCGGCAACTACGCCTACATCGGCGACTTCGACGCGCACATGAGCCACATCGCGACGACAGGCTTCTACCTGCCCACGTGGGACGAGCTGTCGGCCTTCATCGATGGGCGCCTCTTCCTGCCGAACCACTCGGTGATCGTCACCGACGACGACGCCGATCAGACCTGGTTCGACCTCGCGGCGCCGGTGGTCGACAAGTACAAGGTGCTCACCACGTCGTTCATGATCACGGCCTACCGGCAGGATCCGCCCCCGAACGCCTACGTGCTGCGGCGCTCGCACACGCACGACATGCACCGTGCGGGGGCGAACGGCGACGGGCTCATCACGAACCTGTCGGTCCCCGAGATCGTCGCCGACATGGAGGCGTCGTACGGCGTGCTCGGGGTCAAGGAGATCATGGCGTACCCGTTCGGGCACTACAACGACACCGCGAAGGAAGGCCTGCGCCAGGCGGGCTGGGAGATGGCCCGCACCATCGAGCCCGGCTACGTCACGATCGGCACCGACAAGCTCGCGCTGCCGACGGTGCGCATCAATTACGGCATGGGACTGGACGCGCTGATCAACCTCATCGGGTGATGGCCGACGAGTTGGACGAGGAGTCCACTACCGGTTCACCTTAAGGCGTGTCAAGTTTTCCGGGAAAACTCTTCCGGTCGTCGCCTGGCGGGCGTACAGTGACAACGCGCAGGGGGGCGCAGTACCCGAAACTGAGGTCCCCTTCGACCCGACAACCCGGCCGGGCCGCGCAATTGGGGTTGGACTGCTCGACGCTGTCGTCGCGCCGTTCGACGGGGAAGTACATGTCTGCTAGGGACGCGTCGTCGTGCGCGCGGTGGACCGCGGTCTGAAGCCGACCGCGATCAACGCGGCGCCAACGGGCGCCGGAGGAGTGACCCGAACGCTCCTCCGACGTCCACCCCTGACGCGCCCTGATCCGGACACCCTTCCCGACGCGATCGCCCCTCGCGTACAGCCGTCGCTGGAGCGCCGCCGCCACTGGGAGCGGCGCTACCGGCGACGGTTGGTCGCGACCGATGCGTCCTGCGTCACCGCGGCCGCCATCGCAGCGATGGTCTTCGAAACGGGGCTCACCCCATCCCTCGCAGTTCTCGCGCAGCCGGCACGCATCGGAGTGTTCGTCGTGTGCGCCTGGATGGCACTGCTGTGGCTCGCACGCACGCGCGAGCCGTCCGTGCTCGGTGCGGGCGCGGCGGAGTATATGCGCCTCGGGCACGCGACGGGATTCGCCTTCGGCATCCTTTCGACCGTGTTCGTCCTCGCCCAACTGCCCGGCCTGCGGGCTCAGCTCATCGTCGCGCTGCCCTGCGGCCTCGTCGCACTCGTGCTCACCCGCCGCATGTGGCGCAAATGGCTGATCCATGAGCGTGAGCGCGGCGAATGCCTCTCGCGCGTCATCGTCGCCGGCACCCGCGACGACGTCGAGTACGTCATCGACAAGCTGACACACGATCCCCATCACGCCTACATGGTCATCGGTGCGACGACGACGGACGGGGTGTTCGACCCGATCGACATCGAGGATCACCATTACCCGGTGATCGGGTCGATCCGCCTGACCGCGCGGTACGGACGCGAGGCCGGTGCGGACGCCATCGTCGTCGCCAGCACGCCCGAGAACGACCGAGACTTCGTGCGGCGGCTCGGGTGGGAGCTGGAGGGCAGCGCGGCCGAGCTGGTGCTGTGCAATCGACTCACCGACGTTGCTGGGCCCCGACTGTCGTTGCGGCCCCTCGATGGGCTGCCTCTCGTGCAGGTGAAGATCCCCGAATTCGAGGGTGGCGTTCATGCCATCAAGCGGGGAATGGACGTCGTGCTCTCACTGCTCGCGCTCGCGCCGATCGTGATCATCGCGCCGTTCGTCGCCATCGCCATCAAGCTCGACTCCCGTGGGCCCGTGCTGTTCCACCAGTTGCGGGTGGGTCGGGACGGCCGGCAGTTCTGGATGCTCAAGTTCCGCACGATGGTCGCCGACGCCGAGCTGAGGCGCACGGAACTGACCTCGCGCGACGAAGGCGCCGGCCCGCTGTTCAAGATGAAGAGCGACCCCCGTGTGACGCGCGTGGGTGCAGTCCTGAGAAGGTTCTCCATCGACGAGCTGCCGCAGTTCGTGAATGTGCTGCGCGGTGACATGAGCATCGTGGGACCGCGCCCGCCCCTGCCCTCCGAGGTCACGTCATACGACGGCACCGTATGCCGGCGGCTGTACATCAAGCCGGGGATCACGGGCCTCTGGCAGATCAGCGGCCGCAGCGATCTGACATGGGACGACAGCGTGCGGCTCGACCTCCGCTACGTCGAGAACTGGTCGATCGCGACCGACCTCATGATCATGTGGCGGACCGCGCACGTCATGATCGCACCGAAGGGGGCGTACTGATGTCCCCTCTCCAGACCAGGCCGGCGACAACGGCGTCGCCGGCCGCCAAGAACCGGATCCGCGGTCACACGCCGCCATACCCCACGGGTGCACCCCGGTGAGTGCGTGTGACGACAGCCCGTTCCCCCAAGCGGGCGTGGCCGCGGGTCCCTGGGACACGTCCATCGCGAGGGAGCGCACGCCATGACGATTCACCATCCGACCGATGCCCCCGAAGCCGCCGCGATGGCTGCGAGCGTGCCCGGCAAAGTGCGATTGGGAGTAGTGGGTGTCGGAAAGATGGGGCTGTCGCACTTGTCCATCGCGCGCGCGCTCGATCACGTCGAAGTGGTCGGGGTGTGCGACTCCACCGACTACGTCCTCGACGTGCTCGGCAAGTACACGGGCATGCACACATTCGGTTCCGTGTCGCGCATGCTCGACGAGGCGCAGCCCGACGCGGTGCTCATCGCGACGCCGACGGGGTCGCACGCAGAGTTGGTGGGCGCGGTGATCGACAGGGGTGTCCACGTCTTCTGCGAGAAGCCGCTCACGCTCCGGGCGGAGGAATCCCGCGAACTGGCACGGCGGGCGGACGATCTGGGCCTGGTCGCCCAGGTCGGTTATCACAATCGATTCATCGCGACGTTCGGCGAAGTGAAGCGGCTGCTGGATGCGGGCGCGGTCGGTCGGCCAAGCCATATACTCGCCGAGGCATATGGGCCCGTCGTGCTGAAGCAGAAGGGCTCTACGTGGCGAAGCCGGCGAGCTACGGGCGGGGGCTGTCTGTACGACTACGCGGCGCACCCGATCGACCTCGTGAACTGGTACGCCGGAACGCCGCAGGGCGTTCGCGGGTCGGTACTGCACAGCATCTTCTCCACCGAGACGGACGACGAGGTGTACTCGACCTTCGTCTACGACGACGGACTCACCGCCCATATCTCGGTCAACTGGTCGGACGATTCGTACCGCAAGATGTCCACCTCAGTCACTGTCAGCGGATCGCGGGGGCGCATCTACGCCGACAGGCAGGAGATCCGCGTGTACCTCAGGGACGGCGCCACGCCGCCGGCCGGCTACCATCCCGGCTGGAACGTCCACTACACCACCGAACTGACGCCACCGGTCTCGTTCTACCTGCGTGGCGAGGAGTACACCGCGCAACTCGAGAGCTTCATCGACGCCGTCGGCGCGCACGAGCACCACGCGCGCCAGAACTCCTTCGACAGCGCGGCCGCCACGGACGCGATCCTCGACGCGATCGTCCGGGACTCGGAGCGCTCGTCCGATGGCACCCCGGCGCCGCGCGCAGGCTCGGACCGGCACCGGCGCACGTCGAGGAGATGGGGGCAGAAGCGATGACGCTCGACACCATGAGGCCGGTCCACATCATGGATCGGCTGCTGCTCGGCGACAACCAGTTCTTCGGCATCAACCACATGTCGGAGGAGCGTGCGCGTGCGCAGGCCATGCACTTCCAGGACACCCAATCGATCGTCGACGTCATCGAGGTCGCGCTCGAGGAGGGCGTACGCACGCTGATGTGCACGACGCACGACCGGATCGCCGAGGTCTGCGATCGTGTCCGGGATGATCCAGAACGCTACCGCGGGCTCCGCTTCTACCCGTGCATGCCGTACGCGCACAAATACGCGAACGCGGTGACTGAGCACGGCATGTTGGGCGCCCTCCGCTCGTTCCTCCCCGACGACGGGGCGTTGGAGGCCGTCGTACGTGGAGGTCGGTCGGTGCTGCGCAAAGACATCGAAGGCATGATCCCGCTCCTGATCGACGCCGAGATGAAGATGTTCCGTGGACTGCAGACGCCGGTGATCTTCCTGCAGAACGTCGTCGTGGATCTTCTCCTCGGACTGGGATTCGACGAGGCGTTCGCGGCCTTCGATCGTCACGTCCGCACGCGCTACGGCGCCGAGCCAGGGTTCATCACCATGAACCTGCCGCAGCTGCTGGATCGCCTGGACGCGATCGGCATCGGCAATCCGATCGTCTGCGCGAACATCAACGCGATGGGCTTCCGGATGTCGGGCGGCCTGGAAGCGTACGAGCGGGCACTCACGCAACGGATCTTCCGTCCGGTGGCGATGTCGGTGTTCGCCTCCGGTGCCATCGCGCCGCGCCCTGCGCTGGAGTGGATCCATGAGCACGCGCGAGTCGAATCGATCGTCTTCGGCGCCTCTTCTCGGTCCTCGATCGCGAGCACCGTGACCATCGCGCGGGAGCTCTGGGGACCAGCCGTCGCACAGGTTTCGTGACGCGCGGCACTCAGCTCCATGAGTGGGTTCTCATCGGATACTCAGTGAGAAAGCACTCATTTATAACGGGTTTGTCACGGAAGGCGTGTCGGGGCCTGTAAGAATCGATCTACACGTCGAAGGCTGACCTTCGACGATCCGTGCCCCCCTACCCGAGCGCCGGTTCGCCGGCGCTTTCCTTTTGCATGCATATGAAGAAATTCCATCGTCACCTCATCGCCTCCCTCACAACCCTCGCCCTCGCCGCAACCTCGGTCGCGGCTGCGGCACCGGCCATCGCGGCCACCCAGTCCACCGCAGTGATCAGCGCCGAAGCACCGCGCACCGCCGATCTCGTCGCCTCGGCGAGCTCCGACTGGGGCTACTGGCGCTCGGCGACGGCACCGGCCTCGACCTGGAAGACCGACACCGCCGCCTGGAAGACCGGAAAGGCGCCCCTTGGCTGGGGCCGCGACACCGGCCCTGTCGGCACCGTTCTTCCGACGATCTCGGGCAGCCAGCCGCTCGCAACGTACTTCAAGAAGACGTTCTCGGTCGGCACCGAACTGCCCGCATCCCTCAAGCTGACCACCTGGGCAGACGACGGCGTCGTCGTGTACCTCAACGGCCGAGAGATCGCCCGGGCCAACATCGCGAGCTCGGCCCAGATCGGCCCCAACACCTACGCGACAGCCGCCCCCAACTCGACGACGGCCCGCCAGCGTCTGGTGACGGTCGATGTGCCCGCGAGCGCTCTGAAGTCGGGAACCAACGTCCTTGCAGCGCAGGTCGCATCGAACTGGCGTGCGACGCCGAACATCAGCTTCGATGCCAAGCTGACCGCAACCTACAGTGCAGGCGGAAGCACCACGCAGCCCACCACGCCCACCCCTCCGGCCGATGGTTCGGTGACGGGCTGGGGTGCGCCGGACTGGCGCGACGAGTTCGACTACGTCGACTCGTCGACCGGCAAGCCCGCCGTGGACCCGACCAAATGGAACGTCCGCGACCGGAGCACGCTGGGTCTCCTCCCCGACGCGGCCGTGGTCGACAAGAACCAGGTGACCGTCGACGGCAACGGCATCATGCACATCCGCGCGGACTGGCTCGACCAGCCGGTGATCCGCACCTCAGGCGCCGGCCCCAAGGAGATCTGGCACAAGACGGGGTACCTGGATCAGCGCTCGCTGCGCAGCGGCGACGTCTCGCGCTCCCAGCAGTACGGCCGCTGGGAGATCCGCGCCAAGGTCCCGACCGGGCCGCATACCCTCGGCGCCCTCGCCGCGTTCTGGCTGCGCAACAGCCAGTCCGGTGAGATCGACATCATGGAGGCCTGGGGTTACGACAACGGTCCGCTGCGCGATCAGAAGATCAACTCGGCTACGACGACCGTGCACACCCAGACGTCCGGGCCCGGGAACGAGAAATTCTTCTGGACGCACAGCGAGCACGGCGGTCCCGTGCCGGTCTGGGACGACTTCCACACCTTCGCGTTCGAGCTGACGCCGACGTACGCGGCGATCATCGTGGACGGCAAGGAACTGGCTCGCACCACGCCCGCGAAGAACCCGACGCTGTGGAACAAGGACTACTTCGGCAGCCCGCTCCACATGCGCCTCAACCTCCACGTGGGTCCGTCCGAGCTGTACTGGGGCCTGCCCGACCCCAACAACCGTGCGGCCACCCAGAACCTGGACTTCCAGGTCGACTACGTGCGGACTTGGTCGTACGACGGGTGATGCGGACGGCGGTCAGACGCGCGCGTCCCTGGCGACGACGGGCGGATGCTCCGCCTCCGCCTTCGCACCGGCCCGCGAGATCGGGACCGTGACGTCCGACTCCTGACTGACGGGGGTCTCGCCATCGGGCGAGGCCCCCGCTTCGTCGTCTGCGGGCTCGCGGGCACCACGCCCGCGACGGTCGCGGCGATAAGCGAGGGTGGGTCCGCTGCGGGCCCTGGTGACGAGCAGAGCCGCGATCCCGCCGACCATCAGGCCGAGGAACAGCCCGCCGGCGACGAATACCGGGACACCGGGCCGGTTCGAATCGGTGGGTGCACTCGCGGGAGTCACCAGGCTGCCGGGGAAGAACGGCGTCGCTTCGAGTCTCGCCTTCTGCTCGAGCAGGGCGTCGAGCTGCAGCTGCGTGGCCGCACGGGCGTCGCTGTCCGGAGGCTGGGAGTCGTACAGTGCCTGCAGCCGGTCGATGGACTCGGAGAGCTCAGCCGTAGTCTGCTCGACGACATTGCGGGCGTTGTCGGATCGCGTCTCGCCGTATGCCGTCGCCACGGCATTCGCCCATTCCGCCGATCGCTCGGGCGACCGCGTCGTGACCTCGAAGGTGAGCACCTGCGAACCCCGCGGAACCTGGACCACGGTCGCGTCACGCAGCGCTCCGACGGAGGCGTCGTCGAGCCCGGCTGCGGCGCGCTCCAGCACGGACGCGGAGGTCGCGACCAGCCGCTCGGTCTCCATGTTGACCGTGTTGAACGACGACCCCGACGACAGCACGCTGATGGGCTCGACCGTGTGCTGCGCGGTCGCGGTATACGTCTGCGGAAGAAGCGCCCAGGCTGCGGCTCCGATCGCGACGAACGTGAACACCGTCGCGGCAAGGACCCACCACGACTTGACGACCCCCGTGTAGAGGTCTTCGAGCGTCCAGTGATTCGACACGAACGTCCCCCGATCCCCAATCGGCATCGCACCGGGCCCCCTCGCCCGTCACGCGTATTCTACGTCCGCGATCGGCCGTCTGGTCCGTCGCACACGATTGTGATCAGACCGGGAGGTCCGTCTCGTCGGACGCGGTCATGTCACCGCCCGCGCGCGGGAAACCCGGGACCCCGTCGCACGCGTGAGGGGTCGCGGCTCCGCCGCCTGCCGAGTAGAATTCCGGCGAAGCCGTCGATGTCGGGGAGGCGTCGACACCTGGGGAATGCAGAGACGCGTCCACCGGGTCTTCACTCATCGAATGGGGACATCGATGACAGAGCGAATCGGCTATGCCGCGGGGGCGTTCGACCTCTTTCACATCGGCCACCTGAACATCCTGCGCCAAGCGAAAGAGCGATGCGACATCCTGATCGCCGGCGTCGTCAGCGACGAGATGCTGAAGCTGTCGAAAGGGATCGAGCCGTTCGTCCCGACGGCGGAGCGCGTGGCGATCGTCGAGGCGATCACCTACGTCGATCGGGTGCACGTCGAGGACACGCCGAGCAAGATGGACGCGTGGTCCGCGCTCGGGTTCACGCACTTCTTCAAAGGCGACGACTGGCGGGGTACGGCGAAGGGCCGGCGGCTCGAGAGGGAGTTCCGCGCAGTCGGCGTCGAAGTCGTCTACTTCCCCTACACGGTGCACACCTCGAGCACCGCGTTGCGTGCGGCGCTCGATGCGGCGATCGCCGCCCGGCAACTCCCGGCATGACCGAGCAGGTGCGGGCTCAGGCGGTGCCGCACGGAGGTAGGGACACTCCGCAGGTCTCCGTCGTCATCCCCACGCATAATCGCCCTCAGCTCATGAAGCTCGCGGTCGAGAGCGTCCTCAGCCAGCGTGCCCCCGTCACCGGCGAAGTGATCATCGTCTTCGACGCGTGTTCGGTGGATGTCCCGGAGGTGGCTCTCCCTGCGGGGTGGAGCCTGCGGGGTGTTCCCAATTCGCGGACACGGGGGCTCGCCGGCGCCCGCAACAGCGGGATCTCCGATGCCCGCGGGGATTACGTGGCGTTCCTCGACGATGACGACGTCTGGCTACCCGGCAAGCTCGCCGCACAGATCGACCGTTTCGCCGAGAGTCCCGAGGCGGTCGTCGTCGGCACTGCCATGGTCGTCGACAACGGAACCGAGGACGTCGTGCGGCTCGCGCCGAGCGAGAACCTGACGCACGAGGACTTCCTGCGCAACCGCAATCCTGGTGTCCATTCGTCCAGCCTGCTGTTCCGCCGCGCGGATCTGCTCGGTCCCCTCGGTCTCATCGACGAAGAGCTGCCCCGCAGCTACGGGGAGGACTACGACATCCTGCTGCGCGCCTCGGCACTGGGCGCTGTGACGGTCGTGAACCGGCCGCTGGTCCGCGTTCTGTGGAACGGGCAGTCCTACTACTTCGGGCAGTGGGCAGCCTATGCGGAGGCCTTGCAGTACCTCCTCCGCAAGCACGGGGACTTCGCGACGACCCCGGGCGCGATCGGACGGATCGAGGCGCAGGTCGCGTTCGCCCTCGCCTCGTCGCGGCAGGGACGGGATGCGCGGCGGTGGGCCCGGCGGGCGATCAGCAACGATCCGCGACAGATCAAGGCTTATCTGGCGATCGCCATCTCGCTGAGGCTGCTCACCCCGGCAGCGGTGACGCGGATCGCACAGAGGTTCGGCAGAGGGATCTGACATGAAGATCCTTATCGCGTGCTCCTCCGGCGGCCACCTCACGCAGGCGCTCGCACTGCGTGGCTGGTGGGAGCAGCATGAGCGCTGCTGGGCCACCTTCCCGGTCGAGGATGCGCGCTCGCGCCTGGCGGATGAGCGCGTGTACGAGATCCACTACCCGACGGTGCGGAACCTCCCCAACCTCATCCGCAACTTCGGCCTCGCTCGCCATGTGCTCGCCCGCGAGCGCCCGGACCTCGTGTTCTCCACCGGCGCCGCGATCGCTCTGCCTTTCTTCGCTCTTGCGCGTCTTCATGGCGCCCGGACGGTCTATCTCGAGCCGGTCGACCGCGTGACCTCGCCCGGCCTGAGCGGCCGGCTCGCGTATCCGTTCGCCGACGAGTTCCTTGTCCAGTGGGAGCAGATGCGCGCGTTCTACCCCGGCTCGCGGAACGTCGGGGTGGTGCTATGAGCACCCCGCACTCCGAGGTGGCGCGCACCCGCAGAAGGGGCGCGCGCCGGGGGACCCGACGCGGTGACATCGTGCTCAGCCTCCAGGGAGGTCTGGGCAACCAGCTGTTCCAGTGGTCGTTCGCGCAGCAGCTGATCTCGGAGGGTCGCGCGGTGCGGTTCGATCGGGTCCGCTGCCGCGGCGACCGCCCGTACGCCCTGGGCGGACTGGTTCCCCGTTCGTCGCTGCTGAACCCGCTGCACGGCGCAGCACTGGCCGCGGCCGAGAGGGTCGGCATCATCAGCGAGCGCTCTCGGTTCCGGCTCGTCAGACAACGGCGATCGGGCTACGACCCCGACGTCCGCCGCGATCTCGACGGCACGTCGTATCTTCTCGGGTACTTCCAGTCGCCCCGCTACTTCGCCGAGGTGGCCGATCAGGTCGGACGCAGCATCCTCGATCATCTCCAGACGCTGCTCCTCCCCGACGGTGCGCGGTTCGCGGCCGAACTCCGCGACGACCCGGCCGCGGTCGCTGTCCACGTCCGGCGAGGGGATTACCTGACCGATCCCGCAGCGGCGGCACGACACGGCGTCCTCGAGCGCGGCTACTACGACCGCGCTCTCGCCCTGATGGCAGACCTCGGCTACACGCACCGCGTCTGGTTCAGCGACGACCCGGCATGGGTGCACGCGAACCTCGCCGCGCCGGGCGACCGCATCTGCGACCCAGCCGTCACCACGTCGGACGGCGGCGAGATCGCGTTGATGGCGGCGTGCGCCACGCGGATCGTCGCGAACAGCAGCTTCAGCTGGTGGAGCGGCTACCTCGGATCCCCGAGTACACCTGCGCGCCCGGTCGTCGCCCCGGTGGTGTGGTTCGCCGGTGGCCACAGCGACGCGAGGGACCTGATCCCCGTCACTTGGGTCAGGGTGTGAGCACCGTGGGCGCGCCGTTCGTCGTCGTCTCCGCGGGGACGTATCACCTTCCGTTCCAGCGGCTGATGGAGTGGATCCAGCGCTGGCACGACGATCATCCCGACGTGCGCCTTCTCGTGCAGCATGGGCCGTCCCGGCCCGTCGACGGCGCAGAGAACGTCGCCCTGCTGCCCTACTCGGAGCTGCTCGCCCTGTGCGCGGAGGCGGACGTCGTGGTGCTGCAGGGCGGGGCGGGCGGCGTCATGGACATGCGGGCGTTGACGGTGGTCCCGATCGTCGTACCGCGGGTGCCCGGCGACGGGGAGGTCGTCGACGACCACCAGCTGGTCTTCACCGCCGAGATGGCGAAGCTCGGCCTCATCCGGCGTGCGGCCACCTTCGAGGAGCTCGAGTCGCTGTTGACCTCCTCCCTGGAGCCCGCACCCGTTATGCGGCACCACGCCGGGGAGGTCGCGACACCGGGCGTCGAGCGCGTGGCGGAGCTGCTGAGCCGCCCTGTGCGGAAGCTCCCGTGGCGCTATCGGCTGCGGCGGCTGATCCGCGTCGCGCTGAGCCTGGCCGCGAGTCGCGTCACACGTACCTCCCGATGAGCGGAACCCGGCGCCACAGCCCCTTGAGATCGAGCACACCGCGGAGGAACCACAGGGTGACCGCGTAGATGCCGCTGAGGACGACAACCGCGACGATGAGGACGGCGAAGCCGACCCCGCCCAACCAGGTGAAGGCGGCGCCGCCCAGTCCGAACACGACCGTCGGGATCGCCGCAGGCAGGAGGAGCCGTCGCGGCATGAGCCGGACACCCATCCCCCGGTGCACCTGCCACACGGCGAGGAGGTTGTCGACCATCACCACCACGACCCACGTGATCGCGGCGCCCCAGATCCCGAGGACCGGTACGAGGAGCAGGTTGCCGCCGATGCTCACCGCGACGGCGAGCGCCTTGTTGTACATCTGCCACGCGCTTCTGCCGCCCTGGAGGAGGATGCTCTGCAGCATCCCCGAAGCGGTCTGCAGCATCATCGACGCGGCGATGAGCGCCATCGGCCCCCAGCCCTCCACGAACTCGGGGCCGAAGACGAGCAGCACCGATCCGCCCATGGAGATGAGAAGGAGAAAGAACGGCCAGTTGAGCAGGATCATCACCCGAACGACCCGGGTGTGCAGGCGGCTCGACTCCTCGAGCTCGCTCCGGGCCAGGAGCGCGGACGTCGTGGGGGCGACGGCGACCCTCATCGACTTGTCGACGATGCCGCCGGCTTTCACGACGCGCGTCACGACGGCGTAGACGCCCGCGACGGCAGGCGAGGAGAGCGCGGCCACGATCAGGACGTCCGCCCATTCCAGGGCTGCCTCGAGGGTGAGCCCGAGCGCTCGCGGCAGGTTGAAGCGCCAGAACGCCTCGGGCGTCAGGCGGTCACGGCTGGGCGCGTCGGCGCGCCTGCGGAAGTCCCTCACCAGGGGTGCCGCGATCACGAGGGCGGTGACCAGGAGCCATATCGGCAACGGCCACAGCCAGGCCTCGAAAGCGGCGGTCGCGGACAGGAAGGCCCATGCGACGACCGACACCACGGCGAGGCGCGAGGCAGGCACACCCACACTCTGGAGCAGCGTGAAGGCTGTCACGCCGCGAAGCATGCGCGCCGCCGCCTGAAGCACGCCGAGGAGCGCGCCGGGGACGATGAAGAGGCTCATCGCTCGAAGGAGCGGCTCGAGCGTCGACCGCTCGCCTGGCGCCGCGAGCCAGCCGGCGATCCCGCCGGCGCCGAACCACAGCAGTACTGATGCGCAGGTCGACACCACGACGACAGGCACGACGGCATACAAGAGGATGCGCCACTCGGCGCCGACGCGGTCGAATGCGCGCTCCGCCGCGATGAATCGCACGATGCCGCTGTTGGTTCCGAGGCCCAGAATCAGCGTGAGGATGGTGAAGACGCCGACGGCCTGGAAGAAGACACCGGCGCCGGATGCGCCGAGCAGATTGCCGACGATCGACGTGAGGCCCAGCGCGGCGAGAGCGGCGAAGGCGGAGCCGAGCAGGCTGACCAGCCCGCTGCGCGCCAGCTGCTCACGTTCCATTCCCGGACCGTCCGAAGGGCACCGGATTGCTCCTCCAATACTCCGAGTCGCCGAGGTACTTCTCTCTGAGCATCACCGCAAGCGCAGGGCCGACGAAGACCAGCTGACGGTCCAGCCCGTAGAAGATCGCGAGGCCGCAGGCGACCACGACACTGGCATGCAGCCAGAGCGCCGACAGGTTGGGAGCATCCGCGGTGCGGAACGCGCCGCTGAGCAGCATGAGTGCAAAGAGTGCCAGACCGACGAACCCGAAGCAGAACATCGTGTTCCAGATCGCGCCCTGCGTCCCTATGAAGATCTCGCTCCACCGGCTGGGGAGAGGCGCCCCGTACCCGAGGATCGGAGACTCGAGCGTCCGTTCGAACGTCTCCACGTAGAGACTTCCTCGTCCTGTTGTCGTGTCCGCCGCTTCCTGCCGGGTGACGATCGCGTCGAGGAATCCCGACAGCGTGAGGATCGTCGCCGACGCTGCCGAGAGCAGCGTGACCCACAGCAGCGCCATCCACCTTCCCCGCAGAGCCAGTCGCAGCATCACGTACAGCACCACACCCGCCAGTCCGACGAACATGCCGCGGTTGCTGCTGACGACGGCCGGGGGCACGATCGCGACGAGGCAGAGCACGAGGAACCACATCGCACGGGCGCTCCGGTGCGCGATCACCGTGGCGACGGCGATAGGAGTCAGCACGGCGATGCCTGCGCCCCACCCGTTCGCATACGGGAACGGCGCGGATGGTCGCATGAACGGCTCCTCGGCTCCCCAGGGCATCTGGATCTCGGCGAGCGGCGGGAACACCAGGTCGCTCACGTACTCGTCCGACGTGATGGCGTCGGGCAGAAGCAGCCCGACCGTGAATGTCAGGCGGTACTCGGGGAACAGCATCCCCAGGTATCCGCCGACGATGACGAAGACCCAGATGAACGTCAGCCCATTGAGCACTCGACGTGCCGGCAGCGTCCGTCGTGCGTTGACGATGTACACGATCATGATCGCCAGCGCGAGGAACTGCCCGAAGCGCAGCCCCACGCTGACGAATCGTCCGAGCTGGTCGACCATGAGCGCACACGGGATCATCCAGATCGCGAATCCGAACCACGGCAGCACGCCCGGCACGAAGGTGAAGCTCCGCCGAAACGTCAGGTAGGCCAGCATCGGAATCGCGACGATGATCTGCGCGAAAGCCAGCAGACCCAGCGCCCAGAAGACGGGATAGCCCCACAGGACGACGAGCACGGGCCACGCCGGAAGGGCGGAGGTGTCAGTCTCGGCCGCCGGGCTCTGACCGGTCGAGCGCACCAGCGAGCGGCTGGGCGACGGCACGAAGGACATCATGGCGATCTCAGTTGCCGGTACTTGCGACGCAGGGAAACGGTGAACACCAGAAGCTGCCACACGAAGAGTGCCGTGTAGGCGAGCGCGAATGCCGCCGGAACGGCCAGCAGACCGACGACGACATACGTCGTCGACGGGTCCTGGGGCTGTTTGACGAGGGAGTCGGCCAGGCTGGGAGACCCGTCATGCGAGCCGTGCGAGCGCGGCAGGAGCTTCTCAGCGAGAAGCTGGGAGAGGAACCACGCCGACACGAGCACCGAGAAGAGGGCCGCGACGACGACGAGCGCGAGTGGGGCGTCGGTGCGGAAGAGATACACGGCCACAGCCACGTGCACGAGCGGCGTCCTCACTCCGTCCACGACGTGATCGAGCCACTCGCCCGCCGGGCCACCGCTTCGCTGGATCCGCGACAGCTGGCCGTCCGCCGAATCGAAGACGTAGCCGGCGAGCAGCAGCAGTGCGGCAAGCGGCGGAGCCCATGGCCCGGATCCCAGGCCGATGAGCAGCACCCCGGCGGCGCCCAGCGCGGCGCTGACCGCGGTGAGCTGATTGGGGGTCGCCCCGATGACGGCCGCCTCCACCGCGACGCGCCCGCCGAGCGGTCGGTTCACCCATCTGAGGTATGCGGGGACACCGACCGCCGGCTTCTGCGCCGAACCCAGTGCGGCGAGCGCGTGCCCCCGCGCCAGGCGTTCCATCACCTCGGCATGTTCAGCGCCAGGTCGAAGCTCAGATCTGCCGTGCTCCGGTAGTTGGCGTGCATCGACGCGGATATGACGTTCTTCCCCTCCACCAGCAGGGCCGCCGGTACGACGAAGGTGGAGCGGCTCGCCGACGCCGTCGCGTTGCTGACGACCGCGGTCGCGTAGGAGTTCTGTGTGATCGCGCCGACGGGCATCCGTGTCCTCCCGAGCTCCACGCCGTTCAGGTACACGATCACGCCGTCGTTCGCGATCACCGTGACCGTTCCGTCCTTCACTCCGGCCGCGTCGACCACGGTGAAGGACTTCCGGAACTGCGCGCTCAACGGCTTGGTCGCGAGGGCTGTCGGATCGATGTTCGTCGCAGCGGAGGCGACACCGCGCGCGAGCACACCGTTGCCGACCGACCACGTCGAGTCGTCGAACTGCACCGCGTTCCAGTCCGCGGGCAACGGGTCGTTCGAGTACCGCCACGACCAGGCTGCACCGTTGTCGATGACGACCGGCGGATCCACCGGGTCCGGAGGCGCCAGAGTGTGCACCTGGAGCGTGACGGCTGACGACGATCCGCCACCGCCCACCGCCACCACGCCGTAGACGTACGTCGTGTCCGCAGTGAGGCCGCTGTCCGACCACGACAGCTGCGACGCCGGAACCGAGGCGACGGCGACACCACCGCGGGTGATCGAGTACGAGGCCACCGGCCCACCGCTCGCAGGTGCGTTCCACGACAGCGTGGCGGCGTCCTGCGTCACATTGCTCGACGCCAGGCCCGTGACCGGACCCGGAGCTGCGATGGGCGCCCCGCGCTGGGCGACGAACGACAGATCGAAGCTCATATCTGGAGTGCTGCGGTAGTTGGCATGCGACGAGGCCGCGATGACGTTCGTGCCATTGACGAGCGTGCCCGCGGGCACGGTGAACGTCGAGCGGGTCGCCGCCGCCGTGGCGTGGGTGACGACGGCAGTCGCATACGTGTTCTGAGTGATCGCGCCCGCCGGCATCCGAGTCCTTCCGAGCTCGACGCCGTTCAGGTACACCACCACCCCGTCGTTCGCGATGACGGTGACCGTCCCCTCTGCCACCGTGTTCGCGTTCGTCACCGTGAACTCGTGCCGGAACTGCGCGCTCAGCGGTCGTGGCGACAGCGCGTTCGGGTCGATGTTCGTCGCTGCACCGGCGACTCCTCGGGCGAGCAGGCCGTTGCCGACGGCCCACGACGAGTCGTTGAAGCTCACCGACGCCCAGTCGGCCGGAAGCGGGTCGGACGAGAATCGGTACGACCACGGCGCGCCGTTCGCGATGAACGTCGTCGAGGTGTCAGGCGCCGTCTGGACCGTCGCCGCGGCGGTGCTCGCCGAGCGGTTGCCCACGGCATCCCTAGCCCGCACGAAGTACTTTGTCGCCGTGGCGGTCGCCGGCACGCTGATGGCCGTCGCCGTGGTCGAGGCGATCACGCGGTTGCCACGCAGCACCTCATATGTGACACCGCCCGGATCGGAGGAGGCGCTCCAGCTCAGGTCCGCCTGTGTGCCGCCGCCGGTGATCGCCACCGAGATGGGGCCCGGCTTGGTCGGCGCCGCCGCGTCGCGGGGGGCGAAGCGGGCGAAGCCGCCAGACCACTGATTGATGAAGCCGGCGCGGATCGTCCGCTCGAGATCGCCTCCGGCCCACACGACGCCCGTGGAGTCGACGAAGAGTCCCCAGACGCCGTACCCGGCCCGCGCAGTCACGATCGGTGCGAAGTCGTAGACGTACTTGTGCGTCTGAGCATTCCACGCCCCGAACAGGCTGATCTTGTCCGCCTGTGTCCAGTTCGTCCCGACGTTCGACCAGGTGTATGCGTCCTGGTAGACGAAGTCGCCGCAGTGGCATCCGCCGTAGACGAGGCCGTTGCCGGTCGCGACCGCCTGGAAGTCTCCGCCCGCCTTGGTGATGCTCCCACTCGTCAGCGCGAAGGTATCCCGGTTGTAGGAGAACATCGAGTGTTCGGAGCCGCCCAGCCAGACCTGATCGCCCGCTTCCACGACACCGAGCTGCCAGACGTTACCGGTGATGTTCCCGTTGGCGTCGAGCACCGGCCTACTGAAGGTCGGAGTCCATTGGGGAGAGGTGAGCGGAGCGCCGGCTACCGTCTGCAGCGCGGTCGCGCTGGGCGCCTTGACGTCCTCCTTCATCCTGAAGTAGCCCGAATAGTAGGCGCGATCGCCCTGCGCGGACGCGTCGACGGACACCGTCGTGCCGTTGAGGAAGGCATTCCAGTCAGAGTCGGGCGTGCTCGTGGTCACCGCGACGCGCCCTCCGTTCCACGTGCTCGCGCTGGAGGGCGAGCCGGCGCGGGTCAGATGGGTGAAGGCACCTGCGACGTACAGCAGGTTGCCTTGGACGTCGAGTCCGCGAACGGACGGCAGGCCGCCTGTCGTGCGGTTCTCCGCATCCACCTGGGTTCCTGAGAGCGCACCCGTCGTCGGATTGACGAAGGCGAGAGCGGCCTGCGGGGTGCCGTTGACCGACGCGAACTGTCCGCCGATGGCGAGTCGTCCGTCCGGAAGAGGTTTGATCGCCTTCACCTGACCGTCGAGGGCCGGCCTGAAGGTGGAGACCCACTCGCCGGTGTTCACATCGAAGGCGGCGATGTACGGCTGGTCGACCTGATCCGCCCCTGCCTCAGTGCGCTTGACGTACCGGAAGTTGCCGCCGACGTACACCTTGCCGGCCATCTCTCCGAAGGCAGCCACCTCGGTGTTGAGCTCCCCGGTCGCGCCGTTGGCCGAGCCTGACACACCCCACACGGTCTTCATCGCGTCGCTGTTCGGGATGGCGGGCATCGTGCTCGCGGGCGCTCCGCTGTCGGGGATCGAGCCGAAGTTCATGTCGGACAGCCGCAGAGTCGGCCGCAGGAACAGCTGCGTGAACGGGTACGCGGTGCCTTGATTGTTGTTCGGCGTCCACAGGTACGACGTGGACGCGTTCTGTCCCGTCACGCCGCTGCCGTAGGCCCAGCCGGCGAGCCAGCTGTGGTCCTGCTTGGCCACGGTGTCGATGCGGTTGAACGACGTGTTGTTGCCGAAGCTGCTGGTGAGCCCGCCACTGCCGTTCGTCGTTCCGAAGCGCCAGGTTCCTACCCGCTGCTCGGCGTTGAAGGTCCAGACCCACCGGTCGCGCACGACCATCTTGAAGCGCGCCTCCTGCCAGGTGGTTCCGGCGACGTTGGTCGCCCGACGCACGCGGATGCCGTCAGCCAGCGCGTCGACCCGGCCCTTGTCGAGGATCCCGTCGATGGTCGCCGAGGGCAGTTGAGCCACCTTGAACGCCGCAGTTCCCGAGGGCGTGTTCGCGATCGTGGCGGCCGACTGGAGACCTTGGTAGTAGTTCTTCCAGCCTTCACGCCCTCGGGCGATCAGGACCCATCCCCCGCCTTCCGACTCCTGATCGCAGTAGAACTGCTGCGGGTACACCAGTGCGGGAGTCTGCAGCCAGTACACGCCGTTCGTCGATGCCGGATAGTTCTGTTTGATCTCCCAGCACGAGCCCGCGGCCGTCGCCTCCGTCTTGCCGTCCGGCAGCGGATCGGCGGCGGTCGCCGACATCGGCATGGCGAGCGCACCCACCACTGCCATGATCGCGATCGTCGCGGAGAGGGCGAGGCGAGGCCGCCCGCGCGTGGTCATACGTGACGATTGGCGTACTCGGGTGGGCTCGATCTCGTTCATGGCAGCGGGCAATCCTGGTCATCGGGTATTTCGTGGGTGGCGAGCTTCCACACGTCGTCTTCGAACACTGCGCCGTAGACGTGTTTCACTGGCCGGCCGGGGTTGTACAGCGACGCTTTCAGCGACTTCCCGGTCTCGTCGAGCACGTCGATGCCCGAGACATCGACGCACACGGTCAGGGTCATGGTGGGCGGATCGACGCTGAGGTCGACCGCCGAAGCGGTGGTCTGGGTCACCTTGGCCTCGCCCACCTGGTGATAGCCGAGGTCGTACTGCTCCTGGGCGGCGGACTCGAGTTCGCCCAGTACGAACCCGGTCGCGATCTTGTCGAGCCCCACGGCGGAGCCGTCACCGCGCTGCGCGATATCGTTCGTCGCAGCGACGACAGCGGCGGCGCTGTCCTCGGCCCGTTCGACCTGGTCAGCTTCGCTGGTGCTGATCGGCGCCGGAGATGGCGCGTCGAACTTCAGCGGCTCGGTCGAGGCCTGGTCCTTCTCTGCATCGCCGGTGTCGACCGCCCCCGTCGACGTGGGTGGGGCAGGTGCCGACGGGGGCGTGCCCAGGAAGACCGCGACGGCGACCGCCGCCGCGATCAGGACGAGACCGGCGACTCCGACGCGCATGCGACGCTGCCGGCGGCCGTCGGTGCTCTTGTCCTGCGTCTTCGGCGCGGTCATGTGCTCACCACGCAAAAGCGTCCATGAATGGACACCATCCGAGCACCTCCCCAGTGCTCAGCGGCGGGTTCGGGTTCCGCCGTTCAATGCGCCGACCGACTCACGGAACCCCAAGATTCGTGCGCCGTCGGGTGTCGGACGCATGCAACATGCTAACTCGTTGTCACGGCGCGTCAAGGGTGGGTCTTCGAAACCTGCTAAGATCCGGGCGCTCAGAGCTCGCCGGGCTGGACGGCCTCGCGGTCGAGGTCCTCGACGAAGCGGCGCGCGGGGCTGACCGCGGCGCCCGCCTTGCGGGGCGCGTAGACGACCAGCGAGTGGAAGAGGAAGCGGACGAAGAACGCGACCACGAGGGTGATCGCCGTCGCCACGACCGCTGAGATGTGCCCCGTCGAGACCATCATGGCGACGATCGGGATGCGGATCACGGCCTCGGCGTTGTTGAACGTGAAGGACTTCGCGAAGCGCAGCCACACGCCGGAGGCGCTCTCGCGCATGTCCTGGAAGACGAAGCGCTCCTGCAGCAGGAAGTTGCCGATGATCGTCACCTCGGCGGCGACGATCGCGGCGACGATGTAGTCGACGCCCCAGTGGGTGAGCGCCCAGACGATCGCGACGTTGGCGACGGCGCCGAGTCCGCCGATCACGGCGAACAGCGACATCTTGCCGAACCGCAGCGCGGTCAGCTGCGTGAGGAAGTGCAGTCCCTGACGCACGGACGCCTTCGATTCGCCCGCATGGCGGTCCGCGAAGTCGAAGGGGATCTCGGCCACGCGCATCGGGCGGCGCGCCAGGATCTCCAGCAGGATCTTGAATCCGCGCGGGCGCAGCTGCTCGGCGTCGATCGTGCGGCGATCGACGAGGAAGAACCCCGTCATCGGGTCGGAGACGTCCTTCAGCCGGATGGGGAACATCGCGCGCGTCACCGCCGTCGACGCCTTCGAGACCATCACCCGGGTGCGGTCCGCGAGTCCGCCGGCGGTGCCTCCGCCGGCATAGCGCGAGGCGATCACGACATCCACGTCGCCGCGCGAGTAGCGGTGCCAGAGCTCGGGGATCTCTTCGGGCGGATGCTGCAGATCGGAGTCCATGACGAGGCAGGCGTCCGCCTCGGCCGCGGCGAAGCCCTCCATGACCGCTCCCCCGAGACCGCCGACGGGTCGGTCGCGGTGGATCAGCCGGACCGGCAGGGCAGCGGATGCGGCGACCTCGCGGATCACGTCGGGGGTGGCATCGGTGCTGTCGTCGACGAAGACGATCTCGGCGTCGAGACGGTTCTGGACCGCGGCGGTGATACGCCGGACGAGCTCCGCGATGTTCGGAGCCTCGTTGTACGTCGGAACCACGATCGACAACAGCATCGCGGGCTATCCTCCCATGCGCCGGCGAATCCGACTCGGGCGGTTCAGCAGACGCATGGGAGACCCTCGGTCAACGCACGGCGGCGAATCGCCCCTCGACACGCGTGCGCAACCCGAGGATGCTGGGCGAAAACCCTCGCCGACCCCCGGAGGCTGCCATGCCCGCACGTCCGTCCCATCGCCCGTCACCGAGGATCGCGAGGTCGATCGCCCTCGGCTCGCTCGCCACCGGACTCATCGTCGCCTCGCTCGCCGGCGCCGCCGGGGCGAACGCGGCACCCGGCGGCACACCCGGCCCCCGCTACGCCCCGGGGTCGGAGGGCGCGGGCGACCCGTACTTCCCGTTCGCGGGCAACGGCGGCATCGACGTCCAGCACTACGCCCTCGATCTCGACTACACGCCGCCGCCGCCCGCGCCCGCTCCCCTGGAAGGGCAGCTGACAGGGGTGGCGACCATCGACCTGGTCGCGACGGCCGACATCGACCGCTTCAACCTCGACCTGCGGGGGCTCACCGCGTCGTCGGTCGTGGTGAACGGAAAGAGCATGGCGTTCACGCAGGGCTCTGGGGAGCTCGCCGTCACGCCGCGCCCGAAGCTCAAGACCGGGCAGTCCGCGACCGTGGTCGTGACCTACGGCGGCACCACCGGTCGTCCGACCGACATCGAGGACGCCCTCTACGGGTGGGTGACCACGCGCGACGGGGCGATGGTGGTGAGCGAGCCCGACGGCTCGTCGACCTGGTTCCCGGTGAGCGACCACCCGACCGACAAGGCGACCTACTCGTACGAGATCACCGTGCCCGAGGGCCGCGTCGCCGTCGCCAACGGACTCCTCGAGGGATCGGAGACCGCGGACGGCAGGACCACGTGGCGCTGGAACGCGCCCGATCCCATGGCGGCGTACCTCGCGACCGCGACGGTCGGCGACTTCCGGCTCGAGCAGTACACGGCAGCGAACGGGACGCCGATCATCGACGCGATCGACAAGTCGCGGCAGCCGGCCCAGTACGCGAACCTCGCCAGGACGAGCGACATGCTCACCTTCTTCGAGGGCCTGTACGGCGACTACCCCTTCGTCTCGTACGGCGCCATCGTCGACAACGACTCCGTGTCGTACGCGCTGGAGACGCAGACCCGGTCGTTCTTCTCGAGCTCGGCGGGGCTGGGCACCGTCGCCCACGAACTCGCACACCAGTGGATGGGCAACCAGGTGAGCCCGGGCCGCTGGGCCGACATCTGGCTCAACGAGGGCTGGGCGACGTACTCCGAGTGGATGTGGACCGAGCACAACGGCGGACAGACCGCCGACGCACGGTTCAACGCGCTGATGTCCTCGTCCTCGCAGTCCGCGTGGAACACCGTGCTCGCCGACCCTGGCCCGTTCGGCCTGTTCGGCACGCCGGTGTACAACCGCGGCGCGGCGCTGCTGCACGCCCTGCGTGAGAAGGTCGGCGACGAGGTGTTCTTCGACATCGCGAAGCAGTGGGTCGTACGCTTCGGCGGCGGAACCGCGACCACTGCCGACTTCATCGCACTCTCGGAAGAGGTCTCCCATCAGGACCTCACCACGTTCTTCGACGTGTGGGCCTACCAGCCGCCGAAGCCGACGAGCTGGTGACGATCGCGGGTGGGCGCCGCACGCGGCGCCCACCCAGGTTCCATCCCTGAGAATGGAATGGTGACTTCCCCGGCTTCCTCCCCCTCCACCATCACGATGTTCGGCGCCGACTGGTGCCGCGACTGCATCCGCACCAAGAAGCAGCTCGACGAGCTCGGCATCTCGTACACCTACGTCGACCTCGTCGCCGACCCCGCCGCTGCGGACGTCGCCCGCGACATCTCGGGCCGTACCAACATCCCGGTCGTCGTGTACCCGGATGCGTCGCACCACGTCGAGCCGTCGAACGCCGACGTCGAGTCGAAGCTGCGGGAGCTCTCCCTCATCTGAGGTCCGGATCGACCCGGGTTCGCGGTCGGGTCTGACGCGGCGGACCCCCGCCGAATTAGGCTGAGGCCGTGAGCGTCGAACGCAATACCCGGGCGATCGAAGGATCCGTCGTCACCGACTTCGAGGACCGCATGAGCTATGGCGGCTACCTCGATCTCGCCACCCTGCTGTCGGCCCAGCGGCCGCTGAGCAACCCCGAGCACCACGACGAGCTGCTGTTCATCGTGCAGCACCAGACCACGGAGCTGTGGCTGAAGCTCGTGCTGCACGAGCTCGGCGCCGCGTGCCGGCTGCTGCGCGAAGACCAGCTTGCCCCCGCGCTCAAGTGCATCGCACGCGTCAAGCACATCCAGAAGACCCTCACCGAGCAGTGGTCGGTGCTCGCGACGCTGACGCCCGCCGAATACGGGCAGTTCCGCGGCGTGCTGGGCAACGCCAGCGGATTCCAGTCGGCGCAGTACCGCGCCGTCGAGTTCACGCTCGGCAACAAGAACGCCGCCATGCTGCGGGTGTTCGCCTCCGATCCCGCCGCCCACGCCCTCGTCGCTGCGGCGCTCGAGGCGCCGAGCCTCTACGACGAGTTCCTCGCGATGCTCGCCCGCTCGGGCTACCCGATCCCCGCCGAAGTGCTCGAGCGCGATGTCACGAAGGCGTGGACCTACACTCCGGAGCTCGTGCCCGTGCTCACCGAGATCTACCGCGATCCTGAGGCCCACTGGGCGGCCTACGAGACGTGCGAGGAGCTCGTCGACCTCGAGGACAACTTCCAGCTCTGGCGCTTCCGCCATCTCAAGACGGTCGAGCGCATCATCGGCCTGAAGACGGGCACCGGCGGCTCGAGCGGCGTGCCTTTCCTTCAGCGCGCGCTGGACCTCACGTTCTTCCCCGAGCTGTACGCCGTGCGGACGGAGCTGTGATGTCGCACGATCCCGACGCGCTGCGCGAACTCCTCGGCGCCGAGGCGGTGCTCTGCCGCCGGGCGATCACCGGCGAGCACGGTGTCTCGCTGCCTCCGTTCACCGACCACCACGTGCACCTGCACCTCATCGACGAGAGCGGTCTGGCCGCAGGCGGCATCGCCGGCGTCGTCGATCTCGGCGGCGACCCGGTGGCACTGGCACGGCGGGGGAACCACAGCATTCCGCGCGTGGCATATGCCGGCGCGTTCCTCACGGCGGTCGGCGGATACCCGGTCGGCCGGCCCTGGGCACCCGCGGAGATCGCGCGCGAGATCGCGGACGCGTCGACCCACCCCGGCGTCGCCGGCGGCGCGGCGACCGCGGTCGACGAGCAGGCGTCGTTCGGGGCATCCGTCATCAAGGCGGCGCTCAACAGCGTCGCGGGTCCCGTGCTCGACGCACCGGCGCTGGCCGCGATCGTGGAGGTCGCGCGCGAGCGCGGGCTGCCCGTCGTCGCGCATGCGGAGGGCGAAGGGATGCCGCAGCTCGCGCTCGACGCGGGCGTTGACGGCTTCGCCCACACGCCGTTCACCGAGTTCGTCGGACGCCACTTCACTGCGCACGCGGTCGCCGCCGGCCAGGTGTGGATCTCGACCCTCGCGATCCACCGCGACGACGACGAGGCGGCCGAGTTCGCGCGGGTGAACCTCGCGGGCTTCGCCGCCGCGGGCGGACGCGTGCTCTACGGCACGGACCTCGGCAACGGCGAGCAGCCGGTCGGCGTCAACCCCGACGAGGTCGCGGCGCTCGACCGCGCGGGAATCCGCGGTGCGGCGCTCATCTCGGCGCTGGCCGATCCATGGCCGCTCGTCGACCCGCCCTCGGGTGTCTGCACCTTCGTCCCCGGCCCACCGCCGACCGGCCTCGACGAGGTCGCCGAGTGGCTCCGGGGCGCGACCGTCGTCCCGACCGAGGAGCTGATCCATGACGACCACTGACCCGACCGAGGCGCCGGTGGCCGAGCGACTCGAGGACGAGGCATCCATTCTCGACGCCGCCGACCCGTTGCGCGCGCACCGCGACGCGTTCGTCGGAGCCGAGACGTCGCTCGTGTACTTCGACGGCAACTCGCTCGGGCGCCCCCTGCGCGCGAGCGTCGAGCGGCTCGCCGCGTTCGCGCGGGACGAGTGGGGCGGGCGCCTCATCCGCGGCTGGGACGAGTCGTGGATGCAGCTGCCCTTCGACACCGGCGACGCCGTCGGCCGCGCGGCGATCGGCGCCGCAGCGGGTCAGACGGTGATCGGCGACTCGACGACCGTGCTCCTCTACAAGCTGCTGCGCGCGGCGTTCGACGCCGCCGTCGCCGCGGATCCGGCACGCGTCGAGATCGTCGTCGACCGCGACAACTTCCCCACCGACCGCTACCTGGTCGAGGGCATCGCCGCGGAACGCGGCGGGCGCCTCAGATGGATCCACGTCGACCTCGACGGCGGTGTGTCCGCTGACGCGCTCCGCGCGGCGGTCGGCCCCGAGACGGCCGTCGTGCTGCTGTCGCACGTCGCGTACCGGTCGGGATACCTGGCGGATGCCGCGACCCTCACCCGCATCGCGCACGACGCCGGCGCGCTCATCCTCTGGGATCTGTGCCACTCCGCAGGCTCCGTGCCGGTCGAGGCCGACGCGTGGGACTTCGACCTCGCGGTGGGCTGCACGTACAAGTACCTCAACGGCGGTCCCGGTTCGCCGGCTTTCGCCTACGTCGCCGCACGGCTGCAGGATCGGCTCGCACAGCCCATCCAGGGGTGGATGGGCACGGCCGACGTCTTCGCGATGGGGCCGGAGTACCGCCCTGCCGACGGCATGCGGCGCTTCCTCTCGGGCACGCCGCCCATCGTCGGCATGCTCGCGATGCAGGACACCCTCGACCTGCTCGACGAGGTGGGCATCGAGGCCGTGCGCGCCAAGTCGGTCGCACTCACGGAGTTCGCCGTGCGTGTGGCCGACGAACTGCTCGCTCCACTCGGGGTCGCGGTCGCCTCGCCGCGGAACCCCGCCGAGCGCGGCGGACACGTGACGCTGTCGCACCCGTCGATGCGCGCGGTCACCGCCCGCCTGTGGACGCAGGACGTGATCCCCGACTACCGCGACCCCGGCGGGCTGCGCATCGGCCTCTCGCCGCTCTCGACGTCGTTCGCCGAGACCCTCGCCGGCCTCCGGGCGGTCGAGGCCGCCGTCCGCGCCGAATCCTGACCGCGGGGCGGTGTCCACAGGGGACACGATCGATCGACACGGCTGACCTACACTGGCGCGATGAGCAATGAGGCTCCGCCGGCGACTGGGGTTCCGGCAACCACCTCCTCCGCCCGTCTCAGCCGGGGCACGATCGCGCGCTACGCGACCGGATCGCTCGGCACGGGCGGCTTCGCGACCCTGCCCGGGCTCGTGCTGACCTACTACCTCACCGACTCGCTCGGAGTCGCCGCGCTCGCAGCCGGCGCCGTCATCACGGTCGCGAAGGTGTGGGACGTCGTCATCGACCCGGTCATCGGCGCGCTCACCGATCGCGACCTCGCCCGCCACGGCAGCCGCCGGCGCTTGATGCTGATCGGCGCGCTCGCGCTGCCGGTGCTGTTCGCGCTGACGTTCGCGGTGCCGCCGTCGCTCGGGCCGCTGGTCGCCGGCATCTGGGTGCTGCTCGCGTTCACGCTCACGGCGACGGCGTTCAGCCTCTTCCAGGTGCCGTACATCGCGCTTCCCGCCGAGCTCACCCCGCGCTACGACGAGCGCACGCGGCTGCTGACGTGGCGCGTCGTCGTGCTCACGCTCGCGATCCTGCTGTTCGGCGCCGGGGGTCCGGCGCTGCGTCGGGTGTCAGAGGACCCGTTCGTCCAGTACCTCGTGATGGGCGTCGTCTGCGGTGTGGTCATCGGGATCGGGATGCTGGTTGCCACGGGTGTCGCCAAACGCGCAGCTGGGCCCACGCGCCCGGAGGCTCCGGACGCCGCCCCTCAGCCGATCCGCGAGAGTGCACCTGGTCGCCGAGAGGTGGGGAACGAACAAGCGTCTCGGCGACCAGCTGCACTCTCGCCGGAAGGTGGAGCGACGGATGCGCCGGCCGCCGGGATCCGGGCGCACTTCGCCGAAGGGATCGGTGCACTCAGGCGAAGCAGGGCGTTCCGGATGCTGCTGTCGACGTTCGTGCTGCAGGCGCTGGCCACCGGACTCATGCTCGCCGGCGCTCAGTACGTCGCGACCTGGGTGCTGCACTCGCAGGCCGCGGTCGAGCTGCTGTTCGTCGCGCTGATCGCGCCGGCGCTGCTCGCCGCCCCCGCGTGGGGAGTGGTCGCGCGCCGCATCGGCAAGGAGCGGACGTTCACGATCGCGAGCGTCGTCTTCGCGATCGCGGCGGTGTCGATCCTCGGCATGCTGTGGGCGCCGGGCGACTGGATCTATGTGCCGGTCGGCATCGCGGGCATCGCGTACGCCGGCATGCAGTCGCTGCCGATGGCCATGCTCCCCGACGTCATCTCGCACGACGAGCGCACGCACGGACCCGGCCGCGCGGGATCGTTCAGCGGCGTCTGGACCGCCGGAGAGACGGTGGGCTTCGCGCTCGGCGCGACGACGCTGGCGGTGATCCTGGCCGTCACGGGATACGTCTCGTCGACGGGCACGCAGGTGGTGGAGCAGCCGGATGCCGCGATCACGGGCATCGTCGTGAGCTTCAGCCTCGCGCCGGCCGTGCTGATCGCGCTGAGCCTGCTCACCCTCGCCCGCTACCCGCTGCGCCGCGCCGACATCGACCACCACGACACCGAGTCGCAGCCCGCCTGAGACCGAGTGCCGCCGCACAGGCACGGTGACATAGGATGCCCGGTGACGGACTCACGAGCGGGAGTCGCCGCGAGTTCGAAGGAGAACACATGTCCCCCACCTCGTCCGCGACGCCGGCGAAGCCGCGCAAGGCGCCGGCGAAGCGCGCGCCGAAGTCCGACCTTCCGGCCGACGAGCGCGCTGTGCTCGACGCCGACATCGATCGGCTCGAAGCGGGCGCGAAGGTGTGGGTCGCGCTCACCCTCGACCAGCGGGCCCGCCTGCTCGGCCGCGTGCGCGACGCCGTCGGCGTCGTCGCACAGGAGTGGGCCGACGCCGCGACCATGTCGAAGGGGCTGGAGCCGGGGCATCCGCTGTCGGGCGAAGAGTGGCTCGGCGGGCCCTACGCCATCATCGGACTGCTCGACGCGCTGCGCGAGACGCTCGAGGCGCTCGCGAAGGGCCGCAGCCCGCTCGACGGCGTCACGCTCGACGAGGCTCCCGGCGGGCGCCTGCGCGCGAACACCTTCCCCCTGAACGGCACCGAGAAGTTCCTGCTGTCGGGCTTCACCGGCGAGGTGTGGTTCGAGCCGGGCGTCTCCGCGATCGAGGCGACCCGCGCGGCGGGCCTCGCCCAGCTGACCCCGACCGTGTCGGGTGGCGTCGGCCTCGTGCTGGGCGCGGGCAACGTGAGCTCCATCCCGGTCGCCGACGTGCTGTACGAGCTCTTCGCGCACAATCGCGTGGCGCTGCTCAAGGTCAACCCGACGCAGGACGCGCTCGTGCCGGTGTTCGAGCGCGCGCTCGCCCCGCTGATCGAGCCCGGCTTCGTGCGCATCGTGCGCGGCGGGGCTGCGACCGGCGCCTACCTGACCTCGCACCCGCGCTTCGCGCACGTGCACATCACCGGCTCGGCAGTCACGTTCGACGCGATCGTGTGGGGCACCGGGACGGTCCCCACGCCCCCTCCACGCGCCGCTGGCGCGTCGCCCGGAGCCTCCGGGCGCGTGGGCCCAGCTGCGGCAGCACGCGCGTCGGGAAGCCCGAAGCTTCAGGTTCCGATCACGGCCGAGCTCGGCGGCGTCTCACCCATCATCGTGGTGCCGGGAAGGTGGTCGGCGGCAGACCTGAAGTACCAGGCCGAGCACGTCGCGACCATGCGCCTCGTGAACGCCGGGCACAACTGCATCGCCGGCCAGGTCGTGATCATCAGCTCCGACTGGCCGCAGCGCGCGGAGTTCCTGCGGGAGCTGCATACGGCGTACGCCGCGGCGCCGGAGCGCCCGGTCTGGTACCCCCGCAGCGAAGAGCGGCTGGAGGCCGCAGCATCCGCGTATCCCGATGCCGTGTGGAGCGCCGACCGCACGCGCGCGATCGTCGAAGCCGGCCACGGTGACGACGATGTCGAGACGGTCGAGTACTTCGCGCCCATCCTCGGGGTCGTCGAGGTCGGCGGCACCGGCCAGGAGTTCCTCGACGCCGCGGTCGCGCACGCGAACGACAGGCTCACCGGCACCCTCGGTGCCAACGTGATCATCGACCCCGCCACCGAGGAGGCCCTCGGCGAAGGGTTCGAGCGCGCGCTCGCCGACCTGCGTTACGGCGACATCGCGATCAACACATGGACGGCCTTCAACTTCCTCACCGCACGCCTCACGTGGGGCGGTTTCCCCGGCGCGACGCTCGACGACGTGTCGAGCGGCATCGGCGTCGTGCACAACGCCCTGCTGCTGGATCGCGTCGAGCGATCGGTCGCCCGCGGCCCGTTCCGGCCCTTCCCCCGTTCGGTCGGCAAGGGCGTGTTCACGATCCTGCCGACGCCGCCGTGGTTCGTGAGCTCGCGCACCGGCGCCGAGGTCAGCGCCGGGCTCACGCGCTACCTCGTCGACGGCAAGCTTCCCGGACTGGTGAAGACGCTCACGAAGGCCATGCAGGCGTGACGGCCGATTTCGGCTCCGACGGGCTCGAGGCCGACTACATCGTCGTCGGCGCGGGCTCGGCCGGAGCGGCGCTCGCGGCGCGGCTGAGCGACGACCTCAACGTCTCGGTGCTGCTGCTCGAGGCCGGCGGCCCCGACAAGGCGCTCGAGCTGCACGTGCCCGCCGCCTTCTCGAAGCTGTTCCGCGGCGCCTACGACTGGAACTACGACACCGTCCCGCAGCCCGCTCTGGAGGGCCGCACGGTGTACTGGCCGCGCGGCAAGACGCTGGGCGGATCGTCGTCCCTCAACGCGATGATGTGGGTGCGCGGCTTCGCCGCCGACTACGACGAATGGGCGGATGCCGCCGGCCCCACGTGGTCCTGGGACGCGCTGGTCCCCTACTTCCAGCGTGTGGAGCGCACGTCCGACCCGGCGGATGGGACACAGGGCGCGCACGGCCCCCAAGCCGTCGAGCACCAGCGCGACCCCCGGCCCCATACCGCCGCGTTCCTGGCGGCGGCGCGGGAGGCGGGGCATCCTGTCACTCCCGCGAATCTGCCCGAGGGCCAGGGCTTCTCGCAGACGATGGTGAGCGAGCACCGCGGCGCGCGCGCTTCGACGGCCGACGCCTACCTCCGTCCCGCGAAGGGCCGACGCAACCTGCGCGTGATGACGGGTGCCCACGTGCGCCGGATCACCTTCACCACTGCCGAGGAGGACGGGGCGGAGCCCCGCGCCAACGGCGCGTATGTCGAAGTGGACGGGATCACGCGCCACGTGCGCGCCCGGCGCGAGATCGTCCTGTCGGGCGGAGCGGTGAACACTCCGCAGGTGCTCATGCTGAGCGGCATCGGCCCGGCTGAGCATCTCGCCGAGCACGGCATCGAGGTCGTCGTCGACGCCCCCGATGTCGGGGCGAACCTGCAGGACCACCTCGTCGCGGGCCTCGCGCCGGCCGCGAAGGGCGGCACGCTGTACGACGCCGAGAAGCCCGCCGAGCTCGCGAAGTACCTCACCGCCCGCAAGGGGATGCTGACCTCCAACGTCGCCGAGGCCTACGGGTTCGTGCGCACCGAGGTCGCCGAGCGCACGGGCGCGCCGGAAGGGCTCCCCGACATCGAGATCATCTTCGCGCCCGTCCCGTACGTCGGCGAGGGCCTGGTGCCGACGCCGGCGCACGGGCTGACGGTGGGTGCGATCCTCCTGCGCCCGCGCAGCCGGGGCACGATCCGGCTCGCGTCGGCCGACCCGTCGGCGGCGCCGCTCATCGACCCCGCGTACCTGTCGGATCCCGAGGGCGTCGACGCCGAGACGATGCTCGCGGGGCTCGCCGAGTGCGAGAGCCTCATCGACACCGAGGCGCTCCGTGCCCTCACCACCGGCGGCTGGGTGCAGCCCGACGGCGGCGAGCGCATGACGCCGGTGGAACGCGCGGAGCTGTCGCTCCGCCGCTACTCGCATACCCTCTACCACCCGGTCGGCACCGCGCGGATGGGGACGGATGCCGCGTCCGTCGTCGACCCCGAGCTGCGCGTGCGCGGGGTCGCCGGACTCCGCGTGGCCGACGCATCCGTCATGCCCACGGTGATCCGCGGCCACACCAACGCCCCCGCGATCGTGATCGGCGAGGTCGCCGCCGACCTCATCCTCGGCCGCCGCGTCTGACGGCGTCGGCCCGGCTCGGGGCCGCCGCCCCGGGTGGCGCAACACGCGGGGTCGCACCGGTGATGCCGCGTGTCGTGACCCCCGAACTGCGACCCCGGCGCCTCGGGTGCCGCAACACGCGGGGTCATGCGAGCGGGCCCGCGCGTCGTGACACCGGAGCGGCGTGTCAGCGGAGCGATGCCGGCACAGGGGTCTCAGGGAGGGGCAGCGGCGTGCCCCCGGCGAACATGCGGCGGACCAGCGGCAGCGCGGCGCGCGAGAACATGACGCGGGTCATCGCCCGCGACGCGGCCGCCTCGAGCCGGGTCGCCGGGACCATGCGCTTGATGCCACCACCCGGGATCTCCTTGCCCTTCTCGGCGAACGGCGCGATGTCGGCCGAATACGCCCGCAGCGCCTCGGGCGCATCGCCGGGCGTCGCCGCGAGCCGCGCCGCCAGCAGGTACGCGCCGATGAGCGCGACGGCGGTCCCCTGTCCCGTCATCGGCGAGCCGCACGACGCGGCGTCCCCGAGCAGCACCACCCGGCCGTTCGCGACGTCGGGAAGGTCGATGCGCACCAGCTCGTCGAAGTACAGATCGGATGCCTCGCCCAGCGCTTCGAGCACTGCCGGCGCGTGCCATCCGGCACCGGCGATGCGCTCACGGATCAGCGACTCCTGCGCGGCTCGGTCGCCGCGCAGTGCGGGGTCGCGGTCCATGCGGAACGTGAGGATCGCCTTGGAGGTCGCCGGGTCGAGGTCGGGCCGGATGCCGAAGGTCGCTCCGGGAACGAAGCGCATCGCGAACCAGTTCTCTTCGAGGTCGGCGGGCGTCGGCATCGTGAAGAACGCGGCATAGCCGCCGAGGTAGGTCGCGAACTGCTCCTCCGGCCCGAAGGCGAGGCGCCGAGTGAGGGAGTGCACGCCGTCGGCGCCGACGACGACGTCGAAGCGATCGGGTCCGGCGTGCTCGAACCGGACGTCGACGCCGGACTCGTCCTGAGCGAGTGCGGTGAGGCGGTCGCCGTACCGGAGGTCGAGCACGCCGGGTGACTCGTCGGAAGCGGTGTGCAGCGCATCGAGCAGCACCTGCGCGAGGTCACCGCGCGCGATCTCGATCTCGGCGACCGCACCCTCCCCGTCGAAGTCAGCCATCGACATGCGGCCCAAGACCCTGCCCTCGCCGTCGACATACGACATGCCTTCCTCGTGCACGCGGAGGCGATCGATTCCGGGCATGATGCCCATGCGCTCGGCGACCTCGCGACTCGCACCGCGCAGGTCGACCGCCTGCCCGCCGGGACGCGGGGCCGCCGCCCGCTCCACGACGGTGGTCCGGATGCCGGACCGCACGAGTTGCAGAGCGAGGGCGAGACCAGCGATTCCGGCACCGGACACGAGGACGTGAGGCGTCCCGGCGAAGTCGCTCATGAGGCATCCCATCTCTTAGACGTTTGTATGAGACATATGTCTAACAGGTGAGTCGCACGTTTGTCTAGCACGTTCGTCTAAGACGCATCGGTACGATGGGCGCATGGGCAATCGCGAAGACCTCCTGGCCGGCGCACGACAGGTGATCCTCGAGCGCGGCGTCGCTAAGGCGACTGCACGGGACATCGCCGCTGCCGCAGGCGTGAGCCTCGCCGCGATCGGCTACCACTTCGGCTCGAAGGACGAGCTCATCAGCGCCGCGCTCACCGAGTCCCTCGGCAGCGGCATCGGCGACGCGATGGAGGCCATCGTCGACGAGACGGCCGCGCTCCCCCTGATCGACGGCTTCGCCACCCTGTTCGACCGCATGCCCGAGATCTTCGCGGCCAACCGCGAGGCCCTGGTCGCGAGCCTCGAGAACTCCGTCCGCGTGTCGCGCGACGCCGGCGCGAGCCGGGCGCTGGCGGATGCCACCGAGCAGGCGCACCTCGGCATCGTCGAGGTGCTGCGCTCCGCGCGCCCCGATCTCAGCGCCACCGACCTCGATGCGATCGCCAAGCTCGAGTTCGTCCTCGTGCAGAGCCTCGGCCTGCTGTGGATCATCAGCCCCGACTCCCTGCCCACCGGCGACGAGCTCGCCCGCGCGGTCGCCGCGATCGCCGGCGCCGGCGCGGGCGCTGCCCAGACCTGACCCTGCTCCACCCCCGTCCACAGGTCAACCGCGGTTCCACAGGACCGGTCCCCGCGCTCGTGCCCTGCAGAAGCCCGGTTGACCTGTCGGAGGGCAGGGGGATGGATGCTGCGACCCCGGGCCGCAGCGCGGACACAGCGATACCCCTCGCGAGGAGCGGCGGGGCCTCGAGCAAACATGACTCGGGTCAGCGATCCCCACACACCCCGGTCAACAGGTCAACCGCGGTTCCGCAGGACCGATCCCCGCGCACGTGTCCTGCAGAAGCCCGGTTGACAGTGATGATTGGTGCTGGGAGCCCCGCAGCGGTCGTCCTGACTCTCCGATTGACTGACCGTGGTGTCTTGGACGGGATTCG
>NZ_JBHVSC010000008.1:64788-91436 GCF_042885375.1 Microbacterium sp. NPDC058062 | reverse complement strand
CCGAACCCCCACCCGCGAGGACGAAGAAGCGCCGCCGAGCAGCCAGCCCGGCGGCGCTACACCCTGCCCACTTGACAGAAACCCCTACATATCAGCCCTGGGAGCGCTCGATGTAGCGCAGCGGGATGTCGATCGTGACCTCCGTGCCGCTGCCCATGATGGTGTGCCAGTCGATGGTGCCGCCGAGCTCGCCCTGGATGAGGGTGCGCACGATCTGCGTGCCGAGGCCGCGACCGACCTGACCTTCCGGGAGCCCGGAGCCGGTGTCGCGCACGCGCACCTCGAGGCGGTCGTCGGTGCGCTCGGCGATGATCTCGACATCGCCCTCCTGCCCCGCGAGCCCGTGCTCGACGGCGTTCGTGACGAGTTCGGTGAGGGCGAGCGCGAGCGGCGTCGCGTATTCGCTGGGCAGGGTGCCGAAGCGGCCCGTGGAGTGCGTCTTGGCGCGCGTGTTCGGCGCCGCGGCGACCTCGGCCACGAGCTTCAGCACGCGGGCGAACACCTCGTCGAAGTCCACGTTCTGCGCGAGGCCCTCCGAGAGGGTGTCGTGCACGACGGCGATCGCCGACACCCGGCGCATGGCCTGCGTGAGCGCGTCTCGCGCTTCCTCGGTGTGAGAGCGGCGGGCTTGGATGCGCAGCAGAGACGCCACGGTCTGCAGGTTGTTCTTGACGCGGTGGTGGATCTCGCGGATCGTCGCGTCCTTGGTGATGAGCTCCTGCTCCTGGTGGCGGATCTCGGTCACGTCGCGGCAGAGCACGATCGCGCCGATGCGCGTGCCGTGATCGCGCAGCGGGATGGTGCGCAGCGACACCGTCACCCCGCGCGCTTCGAGATCGGCGCGCCACGGCGCGCGGCCGGTGACCACGACCGGGAGCGACTCGTCGAACTGGCGCTTCGTCGGAAGGATGCCGGTCACGACCTCGACGAGCGACTCGCCCTCGAGCTCGTCGTCGAAGCCGAGGCGGTTGAACGCCGACAGCGCATTGGGGCTCGCGAAGGTGGTGATGCCGTCGACGTCGAGCCGGACCAGACCGTCGGACGCACGCGGCGCGCCGCGCCGCGGCGACGTCGGCGCGGACAGGTCGGGGAAGTCGCCCGACGCGATCATGCCGAAGAGGTCGTCGGCGCAGTCGTTGAACGTGATCTGCTGCCGCGAGGGCGTGCGGGCCTCGCCGAGGTTCGTGTGACGGGTGATCACGCCGATCACCGTCGCCTCCTTCCCGCTCTTGCGGGCCACCGGCACCGCCCGGACGCGGGTGGGGGTCTCTTCGAACCAGTCCGGCGACGCGGAGTCGACGATGCGGCCCGTCTGGAACGCCTCGCGCACCTGCGTGCGCCACTGCGGCCGCACACGGTCGCCGACGATGTCGCGGTAGAAGAGCGTCGCCGCACCGCCGGGACGGGTGTGCGCGACGGCGACGAAGGAGTCGTCGGAGGTGGGCACCCAGAGCACGATGTCGGCGAACGCCAGATCGGCGAGGAGCTGGCCGTCTCCTGCGAGACGGTGCAGCCACTCCACGTCCTCTTCACTGGAGCGGCCCTGGGCGTAAACGAGATCGCTGAGGGTCGACACGGACCTAGCCTAGAGCGCGCCGATCACACGACTCGTTCGCCGACACGTGCCATGTCGTCGGCGTCGGCGTGCGCGGGTCGGCCGGAGCCGGTGCGGTGGACGCCCCGGCGCCGCGGCTTCGCGGCGCGCTGCGGCGCAGGAGCGGGCACGATCGCCTCGCCGACGAACCGCCGGAGCGCGAGCGTGAAGGGCGATCGAGGCGCCACGTCGGCGATCGGCTGCGACGCGAGGATCGCGGCATCCGCGGATCTCGGGTCCTGCGGGAGGAACCAGACGTCCTCGATGCCGCCGAAGCGGTCGAGGGTGCGGCGCACCTGCCCGCGGGCGTCGATGCCGAGGGTCCCGGGGCGGAGCCGGTTGGCGACGACGGCCACCCGGGTCGCGCCGACGGTGGCGCGGAGGTCGGCGTGGCCGCGCAGGAACCGCGCGACGCCCACCGGATCGGCCGCCACCACCGCGACCACGAGGTCTGCGGCGTGCAGCGCGGCGAGGGCGGCGGCATTGCGTCGCGGCCCGTCGAGGTCGCTCATGATCTCCTCGTCGCGCTCGAGCGACGAGGAGACGTCGACCACCGTGTAGTCGGCCCACTCGCGGCAGGCGGCGAGGGCCGCGCCCACGCGCCGGTCGCTCAGCTCGGGCCAGCGGGAGGGCCGGTTAATGCCCGTGAGCACGTCGACTCCGGTGCGGCCGAGCGGCACCGCGATGCGGGTGAGCTCGCGCGCGTCGAGGCCGCCGAGCTCGGCCTGCCGGCACGCGGCGGCGAATCCGGGCCCCTCGTCGGCGAGCCCGAGCGTCAGGGCGAGCGACGGCGCGTGCGTGTCGGCGTCGACCAGCGCGACGTGGCGCCCGCCGCGCGCGAGCTCGACGGCGAGCTCTGTCGCGACGGTGGACCGCCCGGGGGCGCCGGCGGGGCCCCACACCGCGATCACGCGCGGCTGCGGGCGCGCGGGCGGCTCCGCAGCCGACGCGCGCGGCGCCACGGAGAGCGCCTCGGCGATGCGCCATGGCTCGGTGTGCAGATCCAGCGGGGCCTCGAGGCCGCACGACGCCGCGATCCGCTCCCCCGCCGCGTCCTCGACGAGCGGCACGACGCGCGTGCCGGCACGGTCGCAGAGGGCGACGACGGTCGGCGACATCGTGGAGCGCGACACCGCGACCACCAGCGCGTCGGCGTCGGCGAGCGCCCGGAGCAGCGTCTCGGCGTCGGCGCCCAGCATCCCATCCGCCGCAGCGAGAGCGGGTGCGGATGCCGCGACCTCGGCGATCACGTCGATCCGCTCGCGCCTCAGCCCCTCGACGAGGAGCCGGGGGTCGTCGACGGCGACGACGACTCTCATGAGCCGGAACCCGTCGTCGGGACGATGGAGAGTGCGGCCTCGTCGGCCATCGCGGCGAGCGTCGCCGGCACGTCCGCCCGCGGGATCACGAGTTCGAGGGCGGCCGCACCGCCGCCGATCATGGAGTCGTCGCGCGTCACCGAGACCACGGTGGCGTCGGCGACCAGGATGCGCGGATCGTCGTACGCCCCCTGCTCGAGCAGCGGTGCCGACCAGACCTCGACGACGCTGCCCGCCTCGACCGACGCGGGCACGTCGACGGCGCTGCGGACGACGACGCTCGTGGTGCGCGCGGAGGAGGGGTCGCCGACGGATGCCGCGGGCACCAGTTCGCCCGCCTCGATCGTGCGGGTCGCGACGACGGGCTCGTCGAGGTCGTCCGCGGTGAGGTAGGTGCCGGCGAGCGTCCCGAGTGCGACGTCGACGACCTTGAGGTCGCCGGTCCCGATCGCCTCGCCGGGGACGATCGTGTGGGCGGCGGCGTACACCGGCACGGTCTGGCGCGCGGCCGACACGACGAGCCACACACCGACGACGGATGCTGCCACCAGGAGCACGCCGAGGAAGAACCGCGCATCGCCCCAGAAGGCTCGGCGCGGGGTGCGGACGGGGTCGTGGGCGGCGGTCATGCGTCCATCGTCGCCGACTCTGCATGAGGCCGTCGGGCGTTATCCACAGGGGTGAGGGGGCCCAGCCCGCACCGGGGAGGCAGGTCCATAATGGGGGCATGTCAGATGACCCGACGTCCGACGTGCGGCTCTACGCACCCGCCCAGGTGGGCGAGGTGCTCGGCGTCTCGGTCGACGAGGTCATGGCTCTGGTCCACGAAGGGCGGCTCCGGGGCCTGCGGGTCGGCGCACCCGCGCGCTGGCGGATCGACGCCGCGAGCGTCGGGGAATACCTCGACGACCAGGCCGAGGAGGCCCGGCGCATGGCGCTGTGGCGTCAGTCCCAGACCGCCAGCTTCCCCGAGCTGTGGGGCGGAAGCATCGTCCGCCACCCCGACTGAGCACGGCAGCCCTCGCGCGGATGCGCCGACCCGGCGGTCAGGGGATCGCGGGCGCCTCGTCCGCGCGGATCCACGCGATGGCCGCGAACGGCACCAGCCGGTAGCCCGACACCGCGTCGGCACGCCGCGGGGCGCCGTGGTCGTGTACCGCGAGGTCGAGATGGTCGGCACCGGCGCGATCGATCGTGCCGGTGAGGACCCGCCCCGAGACGAGGTGCACGGCGACCCCCGCCCGGCGGCGCACGAGATCGCGCAGCACGAAGCCGAAGGTGAGGCGATCGGCCAGGGGCGATCGCGGCGGCGCCGGGCGCGCGGTGCGCAGGAGGTCGGCGTGCGGCAGGCCGATGGTCCCCAACGAGGCGAACGGCACGACCACCGCGCCACCGGGTCCGTCGGCGAGGGCCAGCGCAACCCAGTCGGCGCCCACGCCGGTCACGGACGCGCGCACCGTCGTACCGTCGGCGAGGTCGAACGACGCCACGGTCGGGGACGCCCCGTCGCGGGCTGCGAGCAGCCTCAGGCGCTCGGACAGCTGCACCCGCGAGAGCCTCAGACGCTCGGCCTCGGTGTCGAGCGCGGCACGCTCGGCCTCCCATTCGGAGGCGAGCTGATCCTCGAGGTCGTCGAAGAAGCGGTCCCAGCGCACTCAGCGAGAGTAGGGCACCGCGGCAGATCGGCCGACGAGTTATCCACAGCCGACCAGGCCGGATTTTCCTGAGAGTTCGCTGTGTGGTCTACTGTCCGGAAAGACATCCCCCTGTCGAGATTGGCACCCATGGCAACGACGCCCGCGGGCACCGCCCGCGTACCCTATGCGTCCCGCAGCAGCGCGCAGGTCGCAGAGTTCTTCGCGCCGCAGCGGACGCCGTCCACAGCGCTCCCCGCACCGGAGCCGTTCCTGCGCAACCTCACGGTCGGCGTGCTCGAGGTCTTCGCGGGTGTCCGCGAAGTCGACCAGCTCGCCCGCTGGCTCACCGAGGACGCCTACCGCAAGCTCGTCACGCGTGCGAACCTCGCGACCCGGGCGCGCAGCGCCCGCGGTGTGGCGGCGAAGCGCCCCGTGCACACGATCATGTCGGTTCACGAGTCCTCCCCCGCCGACGGCATCATCGAAGCGGTCGTCGTCGTCCGGGGGCCCGCGCGCACGCGCGCCCTGGCCGTGCGGATCGAGGGCATGGACGGCCGCTGGCGCGCCACCTCGCTCGCGCTCCTCTGACCGGCGCCCTGACGAAGCCGCCGTCGCACGCGCACGTGTGACCGCGCCGCGCGGCGGGTGCGGCGGCTCTACGACCCGGCGACGGAACCGGCCCCGACGATGCGGCCGGTCCCGTCGTCAGCTCTTGTCGTCTTTGTCGATGAGCTCGAGCAGCGACCGCAGCGCGTCGCGGATCTCGTAGTGGTCGTGCTGTCCGGCGCGGCTCTCGGCCGAGATCACCCCGGACCGGTGGACCTTCTTGAAATCGCCCACCGGGAACGAGTACGCCTGCTTCGTCTCCTCGTTCTCGCGGTGGTCGATGCCGATGTGCCAGTGGGAGTACTCGGTCCATCCTTCTCGCTTGATGTACGAGTTCTCCTCGTCGGCCGTCGGCGCGGCCTCCGACCAATCGTCGCGTTCATCGCGCACGACCTTGCCGTCCCGGATGAGCGAGCGCATGTGGCGCAGCGCCGGCTGGTTCAGTTCGATGGACATGCCGGGAAACTACGACGCGGGCCCGCGTCACACGAGGGGGTTGACGAATCGCGCGGCGCGCGGAACCCGTCGCTACTGCTTGTACGACGAGAGGAAGTTGCCGAGCCGCTCGACGGCCTCGGCGAGGACACGGGCCTCGGGCAGTGTGACGATGCGCAGGTGGTCGGGGGTCGGCCAGTTGAAGCCGGTCCCCTGCACCAGCAGCACGTGCTCGGCGACGAGGAAGTCGTAGACGAGCTTGGCGTCGTCGCGGATCTCGTACACGTTCGGGTCGAGCCGCGGGAACGCGTAGAGCGCGCCCTTGGGCTTCAGGCACGTCACGCCGGGGATGCGCTCGAGACCCTCCCACGCCGCGTCCCGCTGCTCATGGAGGCGCCCCTCGGGCGCGATGAGCGCGTCGATCGACTGGACCCCCGACAACGCGGCCTGCACGGCGTACTGCGCCGGCACGTTGGGGCACAGCCGCGTGGACGCGAGCAGCTGGACGCCCTCCAGGAAGCCCGCCGCGTGCTTCTTCGGACCCGTGATCACGAGCCAGCCCGAGCGGTACCCCGCGACGCGGTAGGTCTTCGACAGGCCGTTGAACGTGAGGCACAGCAGGTCGGGTGCGAGCGTCGCGAGCGGGATGTGCTGCGCCTCGTCGTAGAGGATGCGGTCGTAGATCTCGTCCGAGAGCAGCAGCAGCGAGTTCTCGCGCGCGATCTCGACGATCCCCTGGAGGACCTCCCGGCTGTAGACGGCGCCGGTCGGATTGTTGGGGTTGATGACGACGATCGCCTTGGTGCGCGGCGTGACCTTCTCGCGGATGTCTTCCAGCGAGGGCTGCCATTCGGCGTCGGGGTCGCAGCGGTAGTGCACGGGCGTGCCGCCGGCGAGGCTCGTCATCGCCGTCCACAGCGGGTAGTCCGGCGCCGGGATCAGCACCTCGTCACCCTCGTCGAGGAGCGCCTGCATGGTCATCGTGATGAGCTCGGACACTCCGTTGCCGAGATAGACGTCGTCGGGGTCGAACTGCGGGAAGCCGGGCACCTGCTCGTACCGCGACACGACCGCGCGCCGCGCCGTCATGATGCCCTTGCTGTCGCTGTACCCGTGCGCGTGCGGGACGGCCTCGATCATGTCGCGCACGATCTGGAACGGCGCCTCGAACCCGAAGACCGCGGGGTTGCCCGTGTTGAGCTTGAGGATCGTGTGGCCGTCGTCCTCCAGCCGGTCCGCCTCTGCCAGTGCCTGCCCGCGGATCTCGTAGAGAACGTTCTGGAGCTTGCTCGACTGGTCGAGGGGGCGGAGGGGACTCATCGCTTCAGGATATCCGCGGCCGACCGGTGCCAATCGCCGCCAGGTGGCCCGCCCCGTGAGACACCGATCGGCGGACGAGACCCCGGGAAAACCCCGAGGTCTCGTCCGCCGGCTGTGGTCTCACGGACGAAGACGGAGGAAGGATGCCGCGGGTCGCGGCATCCGCGTCACTTCTTGCGCTGCTCGGCCGCGCGACGCTGCGCGCGGTTCTGCGGAGCCGCCGGCGCGGCCGGGGCCTCGGCATCCGTCCGCTGGCCGAAGGCTCCGCGCTGCTCGGCGGCGGGCGCCTGCGGCTGCGCGGGAGCCGCTGCTGCGGCGGCAGCCGCCTGGCGCAGACGCGTGGTCGCCGCCTGCTGCACCTGGCCGCGATCGTTGCGCACCTCGACCTCGCCGGCGTCGTTCGACGCCGAGTACTGCAGGCGCTGGGCCTCGACCGGCTGCGCGCCGAGGCCCTTGGCCTCGACCTGGGTGACCTGCTCGGCGCCGGCCTCGCCCTGGCGACGCACCTCGACCTCGAGGTTGTAGAGGTAGCCGACCGACTCCTCCTTGATCTGCCCCATCATCGCCTGGAACATCTGGTAGCCCTCGCGCTGGTACTCGATGAGCGGGTCGCGCTGGGCCATGGCACGCAGGCCGATGCCGTCCTTGAGGTAGTCCATCTCGTAGAGGTGGTCGCGCCAGCGGCGGTCGAGCACCTGGAGCACCACGCGGCGCTCGAGCTCGCGCGTCGCGGCCTCGCCGAGGGTGTTCTGGCGCGTGTCGTACGCGATGCGGGCGTCGGAGAGGATCTCGCGCTTGAGCCCGTCGGCGGTGATGCCGCCCTTGCGGCCCGCCGCCTCGGCGACGACCTCGTCGATGGTGACACCCACCGGGTAGAGGGTCTTCAGCTCCGTCCACAGCGCGTCGAAGTCCCAGTTCTCACTGTGGCCCGACCCGGTGTGGTCGTCGATCACGGCGTTGATCGCGTCTTCGATGAAGTGCTGCACACGGTCGGCGATGTCGTCGCCCTGCAGCATGTGGCGACGGTCGGAGTAGATCGCCTCGCGCTGGCGGTTGAGGACGTCGTCGTACTTGAGGACGTTCTTGCGGATCTCGGCGTTGCGCGCCTCGACCTGGCTCTGCGCCGACTTGATCGCGCGCGTGACCATGCCCGACTCGATCGCGACGTCGTCGGGGAAGTTCGTCCGGGCGATGATCGCCTCGGCGGCGCCCGACTGGAAGAGGCGCATGAGGTCGTCGGTCAGCGACAGGTAGAAGCGGCTCTCGCCCGGGTCGCCCTGACGGCCCGAGCGACCGCGCAGCTGGTTGTCGATGCGGCGCGACTCGTGGCGCTCGGTGCCGAGGACGTAGAGACCGCCGGCCTCGACGACCTTCGTGCCCTCCTGCGCGACACGGTCTCGCGTCGACTCGTAGACGGCGTCCCACTCGGCCTCGTACTCGTCCGGCGTCTCGACCGGGTCGAGCCCCTTGGTCTTCATCTCCTGCACAGCGAGGAACTCGGCGTTGCCGCCGAGCATGATGTCGGTGCCTCGACCGGCCATGTTCGTCGCGACGGTCACGGCGCCCAGGCGACCGGCGCGCGCGACGATCTCGGCCTCGCGCGCGTGGTTCTTCGCGTTGAGGACCTCGTGCTTGATGCCCTTCTTCGCGAGGAGGCGCGACAGGTACTCGCTCTTCTCGACGCTGACGGTGCCGACGAGCACCGGCTGGCCGACCTCATGGCGCTTGGCGATGTCTTCGACGACCTGGGCGAACTTCGCCGTCTCGTTCTTGTAGACGAGGTCGGCCTGATCCTTGCGGATCATGGGCTTGTTCGTCGGGATCGGCACGACGCCGAGCTGGTACGTCGACATGAACTCGGCCGCCTCGGTCTCGGCGGTACCGGTCATGCCGGCGAGCTTGTCGTACAGGCGGAAGTAGTTCTGCAGCGTGACGGTGGCGAGCGTCTGGTTCTCGGCCTTGACCGGCACGGCCTCCTTGGCCTCGATGGCCTGGTGGATGCCCTCGTTGTAGCGGCGCCCGACCAGGATGCGGCCGGTGTGCTCGTCGACGATCATGACCTCGTCGTTCATCACGACGTAGTCGGTGTCGCGCTTGAACAGCGCCAGCGCCTTGATCGAGTTGTTGAGGAACGAGATGAGCGGCGTGTTCGCCGACTCGTACAGATTGTCGATGCCGAGGTAGTCCTCGACCTTCTCGATGCCGGGCTCGAGCACGCCGATGGTGCGCTTCTTCTCGTCGACCTCGTAGTCGACGCCCGACTCGAGCGTCTTCGCGATCTTCGCGAACTCGACGAACCAGCGGTTCGCCTCGCCCGACGACGGCCCCGAGATGATGAGCGGCGTGCGCGCCTCGTCGATGAGGATCGAGTCGACCTCGTCGACGATCGCGTAGAAGTGACCGCGCTGCACGAGGTCCTCCTTGCGCCACGCCATGTTGTCGCGCAGGTAGTCGAAGCCGAACTCGTTGTTCGTCCCGTAGGTGATGTCGCAGTTGTACTGCTCGCGACGCACCTCGGGCGTCTGGCCCGCGACGATCGTGCCGGTGGTCATGCCGAGCGCGCGGTAGATGCGGCCCATGAGCTCGGACTGGTACGACGCGAGGAAGTCGTTGACGGTGACGACGTGCACGCCCTCGCCGGCGATCGCGTTGAGGTAGACGGGGAATGCGCCGGTGAGCGTCTTGCCCTCACCGGTCTTCATCTCGGCGATGTTGCCGAGGTGCAGCGCCGCACCGCCCATGAGCTGGACGTCGTAGGCGCGCTGGCCGAGGGTGCGCTTCGCGGCCTCGCGGACCGCTGCGAACGCCTCGGGCATGAGGTGGTCGAGGGTCTCGCCGGCCTGGTAACGGGCGCGGAGCTCGGCGGTCTCACCCCGGAGCTCTTCGTCGGTGAGGTGCTCGTAGTCCTCTTCCAGCGCGCCGACGGCCTTCACCACCTGCTGGAGCCGCCGGAGGATGCGACCCTCACCGGCGCGAAGCAGTTTCTCGAGGGGGTTGGCCACGGAGTGTCTCCATCTTCAAGCTTTCGGGAGCGGCGCAACGGCGCCAGTGCCGCCGGGGTGCATGACCCCAGGCATACCTGCCTATGTTATCCACCCGTGACCTTGGTGTGCGCTGGGTGTGCACTGATCCATAGGGACGGATGAGAGGATGCTGCTCCCCCGCGATCCCGAAGCGGGTGGACCCTCGCCCTCTGCAGACACGATGGAGTGTTCATGCGCCGGTTCCGCCGTCCGATCATCGCCGTGGCCACGGCATCCGTTCTCGTCCTCCTCCAGGCGATCGTCGATCCCACCGGACTCCTCGCTCTCGTCGGCTGGCCCGGCGGAGCCCTGCAGTGGCAGCTCGGCTGGCCGCTCGCGCCGTACCTGGTGTTCCTTCCGGTGCTGCTCGGCGTCGTCTGGTGGGCCGCCGCCCGCGCCGGCGAGCGCTTCTGGACGATGTTCGGGGGCGTCGTGCTGGCGGTGCTGCTCGCGCAGGCGGCCGCGTGCTTCGCGATGACGACGGATGCTGCGCTCTCGGCGTGGGCCGCCGGCTACGTGACGGCGAAGGCCCTGCCCGCGGCCGCGATCATCGCTGCCGTGACCCGCTGGGCCGGCGGCAGGTCGACCCGCCCGGTGTTCGACCGCGGAGCGGTGTGGCCCGCCGCGGTGGCGTTCGGCGTGATCGCGCCCCTCGCCGCGGGATCGTGGTGGACCGGCGCGGCCTACGCGGAGCTGATCCCGTCGGCGCGCCCCGAGCGCGGCTTCCTGTCGGTTGTCGTGGCCGTCGGCCTGATGATCGCCTCCGGCTGGGTGTGCGTGCGATGGATGCGCCGGCGCGTGCCGGGCTTCCTCGGGACGTGGCTCGGGGTCCTCGCCGCGGGCGCGCTGTTCGGACTCGTGCAGTCGGTCGTCGGGGTAGTGGTCGACGACGGGTTCCGCGGCGACCTCTGGCCGCTCATGGCCGCCTACGTGCACGTCGCCGACGGCCTGTCGTTCGCCGCGTGCCTCGGCTGGGTCCCGGCACTGGCCGCCCTCGTCGCCGATCGCCTGCGCGAACGGCGCACCATGGCGCGCGTGACGGATGCCGAGGCCGGTGCCGACGCGATCGAGCCGGCACCGGCGCGCCGTCCCGTCGCCGTGGCGGTGGTCGCCGCGGTCGCGGTGGCGCTCGTGATTACCCCGGTCGCGGTGGCGGCCGGTGCCGACGACGCGGCGGCGGAGGCGGCATCCGTCCCCGCGGGATTCCTGCGCGCAGACGGCGATCGCATCACGGACGGCGAGGGGCACGACGTGCTGCTGCGGGGGGCGAACGTCAACCAGCTCGTCGACTTCTACCAGCCGCAGGACGACGTGCCCGCGACGCGGCCGCTGACCGAGGCGGACTTCGAGGGCATGGCCTCGTACGGCTTCAACGCCGTGCGACTGGGGATCTCGTGGTCGGCGCTGGAGCCTCGGGAGGGCGAGCTCGACGCGGCGTATCTGGCGCAGGTCGACGACGCGGTCGCCTGGGCGAAGGCGAACGGCATCCGCACCGTCATCGACCTCCACCAGGACGGCTGGTCGAACGCGCCGACGGCTCCCGGCACCGAGTGCCGGCCGGGCACCGATCCCATGTGGGGCTACGACGGCGCGCCCGGCTGGGCGACGATCTTCGACGGCACGCCGCGCTGCGCGTTCACCGGGCGCGACATCTCCCCTGCCGGCGACCGCGCGTTCGAGCACTTCTGGTTCGACACCGACGGCGTCCAGACGGCGCTCGTGCGCACGTGGGGAGAACTGGCGGCGCGGTACGCGGACGAGCCCGCCGTCGCCGGGTTCGACCTCATGAACGAACCGGGCTTCGGGCAGACGGCGCCGGTGACGACGTCGCTGCTGCTCGGCCGCTACTACGACCGCGCGATCCACGCGATCCGCGAGGCGGGGGCGCCGCAGATCGTGTTCATCGAGCCGAGCATCCTGTGGTCCGGCCTCGGCTTCGACAGCGGCCCGTCGCTCGGGTTCACCGACGACGCGAACATCGTCTTCTCGCCCCACCTGTACGCCGAGTCGATCACGATGGACCGCTCGCTCGGCATCCCGTCGATCGTCACCATGGAGCGGCAGTTCGACCTCGCCCGCCGCGTGGCCGACGAGTACGGCATTCCGCTGTGGTCGGGCGAATACGGCTATTGGGGCGAGCCGGAGGACGTGAACGCGCGCATGCAGCGCTACGCCGAGGCCGAGGATGCCCACCTGCTCGGCAGCGCCTACTGGGTGTGGAAGCAGGCGTGCGGCGACCCGCAGAACGGCATCGGGCCGATCGGGCTTGCACTCGTTCCGCAGGACTGTGCGACCGGCGAGGACGCACCCGGCAACGAGGTGCTCCTCGGCGAACTCAGCAGGGCGTACCCGCGCGCCGCGCCGGGCGCACTCGTCTCGCTCGAGGCGGACGGCGCGCGGTTCGCGCTCGCGGGCGCGGTCGACGAGCCCACGTGCGGGCTCGACGTCTGGATCCCGGGCGCCGCTGAGCCGGAGGTGCAGACGGAGGGACTGACGAAGGTGCGGCTCGCAGCGCAGGACGGCGGCTGGACGATGACCGCGTGCGCCGAGGGCGGTGAGTACTCCGCGTCTGCCGGCTGATCCGCGTCGCCTGGGCCGACGTCGCGCGGCCAGCGGCGACACGCGGGGGCGCAGCATCCGTCCTGCATTCCCGGTATGCATATACTCGGTGACTACATACTGGGTATACCCCGACGGAGAGGTGCGACATGGTGGTCTGGCGTCGATGGATCTTCCCGATCCTGCTGGTGCTCGTGCTGGGGGCCGCGGCCCTCGCCCTGGTGAAGATCGCGTTCTTCCCCGACACCGCGCCCACCGCCGCGCTGCAGCCGTCCGCGCAGATCGCCGATCCCGTCGTCGCCGTCGAGCGCGCCGAGGTCGCCAATGCGCTGAGCCTCCCGGGGACGATCGCGAGGGATGCGGCCTATCCCCTCCGCTCCGAGATCGACGGCACCGTCACCGCCGTGCACGTCGGCGAGGGCCAGGCGGTCGCGGCGGGGCAGAAGCTCTTCACGATCAAGCAGGCCGACCCGGTCAAGAACATCGACGTGCTGGCGCCCGAAGCCGGCGACATCACGGAGCTCGCCGTCGTGAAGGGGCAGCCGGCGTCGATCGGCGCGGAGCTCGCTCAGCTGACGCCGGCGCGCTACCACGTGCGGGCGACCGTCGAGCCGGTGCAGCTCTACCGTCTGCAGGGTGCACCGACGGAAGGCTCGGTCACGATCCAGGGCGGCCCGGCGCCGTTCACGTGCACCGGCCTCAAGGTCGAGGTCGCCGAGGACGGCACCACGTCGGTCACCTGCGCGGTGCCCGCCGACCAGGTCGTGTTCGCGGGCCTCCAGGCCCAGCTCGACATCGACCTCGGCACGGTCAGCGATGTGCTCGTCGTGCCGACGACCGCCGTCAAGGGCGGCGCGGGCTCGGGCGTCGTCTGGATCGACGGCGGCGACGGCGAGCTCGAGGAGCGCACCATCGCGCTCGGAGTCAGCGACGGCACGATCGTCGAGGTGACCAGCGGTGTCGAGGAGGGCGAGCAGGTGCGCCAGTACGTGCCCGGCGTCGCCGCGGCCGACGAGCCGGTCTGCTACGACGACGGCATGGGCGGCGAGTACTGCGAGCCCGCGGGGTGGAACTGGTGACCCTCGTCCGGCTGGAGGGTGTGGCCAAGCACGTGCTGCTGCCCGACGACACGCGCCTCGACATCCTGCGCAGCGTCGACCTCGCCGTCGCGGCGGGCGACCACGTCGCCATCGTCGGTCGCAGCGGATCGGGCAAGTCGACGCTCCTGAACCTGCTCGGCATGCTCGACTCCCCCTCGGAGGGGGCCGTCTGGTTCCACGGCGAACCGGTGCGGAAGATGCGCCGCGGCAAGCTCGATCGTCTGCGCGGCCGCAACGTGGGCTTCGTGTTCCAGCAGTTCAACCTGCTGGCGGGGCGCACGGCCCTCGAGAACGTCGAGATGCCGCTCGGGTACGCCTCCGGCCGGGCCTTCTGGACCCGGCGGGCGGCAGCGACCCGCATGCTGGAGCGCGTCGGGCTCGGGCACCGCCTCGAGTCGACGCCCGAGCAGCTGTCGGGCGGGGAGCAGCAGCGTGTCGCGATCGCGCGCGCCCTGGTGCGCCGGCCCGCGCTGATCCTGGCCGACGAGCCCACCGGTGCGCTCGACGTCGAGACGGGCGGCAGCGTCATGGAGCTGCTCGACGACATCGCCTCCGAGGCCGACGCCGCGCTCGTCACGATCACCCACGACCTCCACGTCGCCGCGCGCGCCCGTCGCCATTACCGTCTCGAGGCGGGCGTGCTCACGGAGTTCGATCTCAGCGCGACCGCGGCCGCCGGCGAGACCGCCGGCGCACCCGAGCTCGCTGAGAGCGTGGACGAACCCACCACCGGAGGCGGAGCGCTCGCCGACGCCCGAGCAGACACGGAGGACGCAGCATCCGTCCGTCCCTCATCCCGGGACGAACGCGCCGCGCCGGCGGAGGTGGCCTCGTGAGTGGGCTCGTCGGGGCGCTGGGCGAGGCGTGGTCGGAGCTGCGCCACCACAAGCTGCGGGTGCTGCTCAGCCTCATCGGGATCGCGGTGTCGGTCGGCGCCCTCACCGCGGTGGTGGCGCTCAGCGAGTACCAGCAGCAGCAGATGGAGGAGCAGTCCGACCAGAGTGGCGGACGGCCCGCGACGGTGTCGATCTCGGTGTCGCGCACCGACGGCGCCCCGATGGACTGGGAGGCGTTCGACGCCCACGTCGCCCAGGTGTCGGAGCGGTACTCCTTCGACTACCTCACGCGCATCGTCGACCCGGTGCCGCTGCAGGTGCAGACGCCGGAGCAGGTGCGCCCCGTCAACGCGCGGCTCGTCGACCCGGCGTACCCGGTCATCCACCGGACTCCCCTGCTCGAGGGGCGCTGGTTCCAGGAGGCGGACGCCGAGCTGCTCGCGCCTCCCGTGGTCATCAGCGAGGCGCTGTGGGACGTCTACGGACGCCCCGACCTCGGCGCGGGCTTCGCCCTGCGCACGACGGGCGACACGGCGGGCGCGTACCCCGTGATCGGCGTGACGCCGCGGCAGTACAACGGCGACGAGGAGAAGCGCATCACCATGATGTTCGACTCCTACGCGGCGCGGCTCGACGCACTGCCGGCCGATGTGATGGTCATGTACGAGGTGTGGGTGCCCGAGGACGGCGTCGCCGAGCTCGGCCCGGTGCTCGCGGCCGACCTTCGGGCGGGGCTCGACGACAGCACCGAGGTCTCGGTCACGCGCACCGACTGGGCGTCGCGGCCCGATGCGCAGAGCTCGATGGCGGTGTTCGAGCTCATCACCGGCGGCATCGCGGCTCTCGTGCTGCTGCTCGGCGGGCTCGGGCTCGTGAACATCCAGCTCGTCGCGATGCGCCAGCGCATCCGCGAGATCGGCGTGCGCCGCAGTTTCGGCGCGACGCAGGGCCGCATCTTCACGTCGGTGCTGCTCGAGAGCGTCGTTGCGACGGCGGTGGCGGGTGTCATCGGCATCGCGATCGCGGTGGCCGTGCTCAAGGCGCCGTTCGTCATGGACATGTTCTCCGCGATGCAGGACATCCCGCCCTTCCCGGTGCGCGCCGCCGTCACCGGGCTCGTCGCCGCCGTCGCGATCGGCGCGCTGGCCGGCTTCATCCCGGCGCTCATGGCGGTGCGTGCCAACGTCATCGACGCACTGCGCTTCTAGCTGTTCAGGGCTTCTGCCCCTCCACCCGAAGGAGAACCCCATGTCCGTTCGTCAGAGTCTGCTCGCGATCCTCGATCAGGGCCCGTGCTACGGCTACCAGCTGCGCGCCGAGTTCGACCGGCGCACGGGATCGACCTGGCCGCTCAACGTGGGCCAGATCTACAACACGCTCGACCGCCTCGAACGCGACGGACTCGTCGAGAAGGGCGACGTCGACGAGCACGGTCATGTCTACTGGGAGATCACGGATGCCGGAGCCGCCGAGGTGCGCGACTGGCTGGCCTCCCCGGTGCAGCGCGCGCAGGGCACTCGCGACGAACTCGCGATCAAGCTCGCGGTCGCCGCGACCCTGCCGGGAGTGGACGTGGCGGACATCATCCAGACACAGCGCCGCTCGTCGCTCGCGCAGCTGCAGGAGCTGAACCGGGCGAAGTACGCCGGGGCGAACCCCGACGGACCGGAGGAGCTCGCGTGGTCGCTCGTCGTCGACTCCATGATCTTCTCGGCCGAAGCAGAGGTGCGCTGGCTCGACCACTCCGAGCAGCGCCTGGCGCTGCACCCGCATCGCGCCATGGCGCTCGAGCTCTCGACCGACAAGCCCAAGCGCGGGCGTCCGGCCCTTCGACAGGCTGAGGGACCGGTGGCTGAGCCTGTCGAGGCGCGTGGGAAGGCACGATGACCGACACCGTGCTGCGTCTCATCGGCGTGACGCAGCAGTACGGCACCGGCGCGACGGCCGTCTCGGCGCTGTCGGGCGTCGACTTCGACGTGAACCAGGGCGAGCTGGTCGCGGTGATGGGACCGTCGGGCTCGGGCAAGTCGACCCTGCTGTCGATCGCCGGCGGTCTGGCGATCCCGACGTCCGGCGAGGTGGTCGTCGAGGGGCAGTACCTCAGCGAGCAGACGCCGGCACAGCTCGCGCGCCTCCGGCGGCGCTCGCTCGGCTTCGTGTTCCAGGACTTCAACCTCATCCCGACGCTCACCGCGCTCGAGAACGTCACGCTGCCGCTCGAGCTCGACGGGTTCCGGTCGCGGGTGGCACGACGCGCCGGGCGCGATGCCCTCGCGTCGGTCGGACTGGAGGACAAGGCCGGCTCCTACCCCGACGATCTGTCGGGCGGCCAGCAGCAGCGCGTGGCGATCGCCCGCGCCGTCGTCGGCGGGCGCCGGCTGATCCTCGCCGACGAGCCGACCGGCGCGCTGGACTCGGTGACGGGCGAGATGGTGCTGAAGATGCTGCGCGCGCGAGTGGATGCCGGAGCCGCCGGCATCCTCGTCACTCACGAGGCACGCCACGCCGCCTTCGCCGACCGCATCGTGTTCCTCCGCGACGGCCGCATCGTCGACGAGTCGCGGCGCGCGGGCGCGGACTCGCTGCTGCAGGCACGATGACCAGCACGCTCGAGCGGCGCGTTGAGACGTCGCCTTCCGCCTCTCCGCGCAGCCGCGGTCCGGTGTCGCGGACGGCCCGCTGGAGGGTCGCCGTCCGGATGTCACACCGGCAGCTGCGACGCGCATGGGTGTCGAGCCTGCTCGTGACGACGCTGGTGGCGCTTCCCACCGCGGGGATGGCGGGATTCCTCGTCTTCACCGCGAGCGCGATCGCGACCCCCGAGGAGCGCGCGGCGGCCGAACTCGGCGATATGGAGGCATGGATCGCGCCGTCCGGCGTCCCCGGCGAGGGGTTCTGGCAGGTGCCCACCGAGCCCGAGTGGAACGGGTACCCGATCGACGCGGACGGGGTCATGACGATGCCGGACGGCGAGCCGCTGGACGATCCGACCGGGCTGCTGGCGGCCGGCACCGAGGTCCTCCCCGTCTCGAGGGGCATGGTATCGGTCGCCACCGATGACGGCTCGGTGGTCCTCCCGGCGTGGGCCGGGACGACGTGGGATCCGCGCTTCGGGGAGGCGTTCGTCCTGGTGGCGGGCGATCGCCCGGTGACGGCTCGCGAGGCGATGGTCACCACCGCCGCGTTGGAACGGCTCGGACTCGAGATCGGCGATGCGCTCCGGCTGTCGGACGGTCCGGCCTTCACGGTGACCGGCACGCTCGACGCCGCAACCATCGCCGACGGCGTCGCCGCCGTCTTCCTTCCCGAGCATGCGCGAGGAGCCGTCGGAGGCACCCAGAAGTGGTACCTCCCGGAGCTCGGGCTCTCGTGGGCGGACGTGCAGCGGCTCAATGACGACGGCGGTGTCGTCGCCTATTCGCGCACCGTGGCGCTCGATCCGCCCGAGTTCTCGAACCGCTACTACTCGTCCTCCTCGACCGACCGGTGGGCGAAGATGTGGCCGCTCGTGCTCATGCTGTCGGTCGCGGCGCTGTTCGCGGGCTATGTGGTGGTGATGCTCGCCGGCGCCGCCTTCGCCGTCGCGGCGCGCCGTCAGCAGCGCGCGCTCGCGGTCGCCGCGAGCGTCGGGGCGGACCGCCGGGATCTGTCGCGCGTGGTGCTGCTGCAGGGGACCGCACTCGGTCTCGTCGGCGGGGTGGTCGGAATCGCCGGCGGGATCGGCATCGCCGCGCTCGTGATCGCTCTGGGTGCCGGAGGGACGACGATGTTCTGGGGTTTCCACGTGCCGTGGGAGCTCATCGCCGCCGTGCTCGTCTTCGCCGTGATCGTCGGCACCGTGTCGGCCTGGATGCCGGCCCGCACCGTCGGTCGCACTGATGCGATCCGCGCACTTCGCGGCGCGCGCCGCCCGCAGAGACCTGTCGTCGCGCGTCCCATCTGGGGGTCGGTGCTGATCGTGAGCGGGGTGGCGATCACCCTGCTGTGCGCGTTCGCGGTCGCCGCCATCAACGCCACGAACTTCTTCGGCTACGACTCGCTCATGCGCTACCTGCCCGCCTACGGCATCGTGGTCGGGCCGATCGTCGCGCAGTTCGGCATCCTCCTGTCTGGTCGGTGGCTGCTGTGGACGGCCTCGCGCGGCCTCTCCCGCGCCGGCATGGCGGCGAAGCTCGCCTCGAGGGACGCGGCCGCCAACGCCTCACGGACCGTTCCGGCGTTCGCCGCCACCGCCGCGACGGTGTTCATCGGCGTCTTCGCGCTCTCCCAGTCCTCGATGCAGACGGCCCAGACCGCCCGGCTGTGGTACTACGACGCGCCGCCGGGGAGCATCGCCATCCCGATCTGGCCGGGTTCCTCGTCGTCCGGCGTGCTCCACGCCGAAGACGCAGAGGCCGGCACAGCCGCCGCCCTCCAGATCGCACACGACGCGGGCGCAGACCGGGCGGCCGTGGTGTCCCGCCAGTTGAACACCGTCTGGGAGTACCCGTCCGCCGACGCGGTGCCCGACGACGTGACCTTCACGATCGCGCTTCTCGGCGATCAGCACCTGCTGGACCCCGAGGTGCAGGACTCCTACACCTCGTTCGGCCAGGACCCGAGCAACCCGATCTCCGTCGTGGCAGCGGAGGACGTGGCAGTGGTGATGGGAGTGGACCTGACGGCATCCGACCTCGCCGCATACCGGGACGGCGCCGCACTCGTCGCCGACGATCGGTTCGTCTCGGGCGGGGCGATCGACGTCGCGACGTTCGCGGGCAGCGACGTCTACGAGGGACGTGTCCCCGACAACATCTGGGAGCGCCGGCCGGACGCTCCCCGGGTCGCCGAACCGCAGCGCACCGAGCGGCTGGAGGCGATCGTCGTGGATGCCCCGTTGCAGCCGGTGTCGATCGCCGTCGCGCCGAGCACCGGTGAGCGCCTGGACATGGCGCTGATGCCGGAACGCGTCGTCGCGATGACCCCCGCTCCGCCGACGTGGGCGGAGCGGGACCGCATGCAGGCGCAGGCGGAGCTCCTGAGCGGCGCCTCCTTCACGCTCGCGCCGGGCGTCGAGGAAGGCCCCCCGAGCGATGCGGCGTGGATGGTGCCCCTCCTCGCCGCGGTGGCCGTCCTCGTGCTCGGCGCGAGCGCGGTCGCCCTGGGCCTGGCGCGCTTCGAGCGCCGACCCGACGACGCGACCATCGCCGCCGTCGGCGGCACGAGGTCGCTCCGACGCGGGATCGGCTTCTGGCAGGGCCTCATCATCGCCGGCCTCGGCACGCTCGCCGGAGCGGCCGTCGGGGTGCTCCCGCCGATCGGCTTCTCGATCCAGTCCGGAGGCGCTCAGCAGGTCTCGGACATCCCGTGGTGGCTCATCGCCGCGCTGGTCGTCGTGCTGCCCTTGGCGATCGCCGTGACCAACTGGCTCGTGCCGCCGCGGAACCCCGATCTGACCCGCCGCACCGCCATCACCTGACATCTGCGACGTGCGCGGGGAAGCGGCATCCTGTCGCCTCACAGGCGGGCCGCGCTACGGTTGACTGTGCACACGAACGCCGACCAGATCGAAGCCGAGGCTCAGACCGAGCCCGCAGCGATGACCTTCTCCGACCTCGGGCTGAGCCAGCCCGTCCTCAAGGCCCTCAAGGACATCGGCTACGAGACCCCCTCGGCGATCCAGGCGGCGACCATTCCGACGCTGCTCGGCGGCCGGGACGTCGTGGGCATGGCGCAGACCGGAACCGGCAAGACGGCCGCGTTCGCACTGCCGATCATCGACCGCCTCGACCTCGGTCAGAAGACCCCGCAGGCGCTCGTGCTCGCCCCGACCCGCGAGCTCGCCCTGCAGGTGTGCGAGGCGTTCGAGAAGTACTCGGCTCACATGAAGGATGTGCACGTCCTTCCTGTCTACGGCGGACAGGGCTACGGCGTTCAGCTCTCGGCCCTCCGACGCGGCGTGCACATCGTCGTCGGAACCCCCGGCCGCATCATCGACCACCTCGAGAAGGGCACGCTCGACCTCTCGGCGCTGCAGTACCTCGTGCTGGACGAGGCCGACGAGATGCTGAAGATGGGCTTCGCCGAGGACGTCGAGACGATCCTCGCCGAAACCCCCGAGACCAAGCAGGTCGCCCTCTTCTCGGCGACCATGCCGGCCACGATCCGCCGCATGTCGAAGCAGTACCTGCACGACCCGGAAGAGATCACGGTCAAGGCGAAGACGCAGACCTCGGCCAACATCTCGCAGCGCTACCTCATCAGCGCCTGGCAGCAGAAGATGGACGCGCTCACCCGCATCCTCGAGGTCGAGAACTTCGACGGCATGATCGTGTTCGGCCGCACCCGCAGCGTCACCGAAGAGATCGCCGAGAAGCTCCGCGCCCGCGGCTACTCGGCTGCCGCCATCAACGGCGACATCGCCCAGCCGCAGCGCGAGAAGACGGTCAACCAGCTGAAGTCGGGCAAGCTCGACATCCTGGTGGCGACCGATGTCGCCGCGCGCGGCCTCGACGTCGAGCGCGTGTCGCACGTGGTCAACTACGACATCCCGACGGATGCCGAGTCCTACGTCCACCGCATCGGCCGCACCGGCCGTGCCGGGCGTTCGGGCGACGCCATCAGCTTCGTCACGCCCCGCGAGCGCGGGCTCGTGAAGATGATCGAGCGCGCGACGCGTCAGGAGCTCACCGAGATGGCGCTGCCGAGCGTCGACGAGGTCAACGTGACCCGCCTGTCGCGCTTCGACGACCGCATCACCGCGGCCCTCGACGAGAGCTCCCGCATCGAGGCGTTCCGCGACATCATCGCCCACTACGTGCGCAACCACGACGTGCCCGAGGTCGACGTGGCCGCCGCCCTCGCTGTGGTCGCGCAGGGCGAGACGCCCCTCCTCCTCGAGCCCGACCCCGAGCCCGCTCCGCGGCGCGAGCGGACGGAGCGGACCGACCGCGGCGACCGTCCCTCGTACGGCGACCGGCCCGAGCGCGGCGAGCGCCGCACGCCCCGCGAGGGCTTCGCGACCTACCGCATCAACGTCGGCAAGCGTCAGCGCGTCGAGCCGCGTCAGATCGTCGGCGCGCTCGCGAACGAGGGCGGCCTGCGTCGCGACGACTTCGGCGCGATCAAGATCATGCCCGACTTCTCGCTCGTCGAGCTGCCGGCGAACCTCCCCGCCGGCGCCCTGGACCGCCTCGCCGATACGCGCATCTCGGGTCAGCTCATCGAGCTGCGTCCTGACACCGGGCGCCCGCAGCGACGCAAGGACGCCACGGGCGGGTCGTATCGCGACAGCCGCGGCTCCGGCGATCGCGGCTCCTACCGCGACTCGGGCTCGCACGGCTCGTACGGCGACGACCGCCCGGCGCGCAAGCCTCGCCACAAGCGCAGCGACGGCTGACCCGGCGGCTGCGCCGGGGCACAGCATCCATCGTCCCCGTCCGCCGGTCAGGCGGGCGAGCCGGTCGTCCCCTGCTGTGCGGGGAAGGCCCGCACCGCATCCTCGAGGTCGTTGTAGATGCGGTCGGCGGGGATGCGCTTCGCCATGCCGTACGCCGTGAACTCGTCCAGGATCGCGGTCTCGGGACGCGCGAGCACGAGCTGGACGCCGCGGGCGTCGAGCCAGTCCACGAGGCTCGAGAACGCCTCGCCGGCGGAGTAGTCGATGTCGGAGATGCCGGCGCAGTCGAGCACGAGCCACTTGACCGGATCGGGCGCATTCTGCACGACCTGCTGCACGTCGTCGACGAACCGGGACGCGTTCGCGTAGAAAAGATCGGCGTCGTACCGGAACACCACGAGTCCCGGTGCCGTCTGCTCGCCGGCGGCCGCGGTCGTGTACTCGTACCCTTCCTTGCCCCGCACGCCGAGCACGAAGTCGCGCGGGCGGTACTGCCGGCGCACGACGTCGAGCAGCGACAGCGCGAGCGCGAGGATCACGCCCGCGCCGACGCCGACGATGAACACCGTGAGCGCGGTCGCGAGCGCGATGAAGAACTCGCCGCGGCGCACGCGCGACACGCGCACGAGGCCGCGGATGTCGATGAGCTCGAGTCCGATCACGAACACCACGCCGCCGAGCACCGCCTTCGGCAGGTCGGTGAGCAGGTTCGTGAGGAACAGCAGCACGATGAGCGTGACCGCCACGACGGTGAGGTTGGCGACCTGCGTGCGACCCTTCTGCCCGTCGAGGATCTGCGTCTTGGTGGGCGATCCGTTGACGACGAACGTGCCGCTGAAGCCAGCGGCGAGATTGGATGCCGCGAGCCCGACGATGTCGCGATTCACATCCGCGCGGTCTCCGTGCTTGGCGGCGAAGCTCCGCGAGGTCGCCGCGCTCTGGGCGATGATGATGATGAAGCACGCGAACGCCGTCGCGAGCACGGCGGGCACGTCGCCCCAGGAGACCCCTGCGGGGAAGCCGATCGGCGGGAATCCGCCTTGGATCGCGCCGATGACCTCGACGCCGTAACTGGACGCGTTCGTGAAGGTGGCGAGGATGAGCAGGCCCACCACGGCGATGATCGCGCCGGGCACCTTCGGCAGGAAGATCTTGAACACGAAGATGATGCCGATGGTCGCCGCCCCGTAGGCGAGGGTCGGCCACGACAGCTGGCCGAGCTCCGAGATCCACGCCCACTGCTGCTGGAACCAGTTGCCCGATCCCTTCGGCACGCCGAGGATGTCGGGGATCTGACTCGTCGCCACCTGGATGCCGACACCGGTGAGGAATCCGATGAGCACCGAGGCCGACAGGAAGTCACCGATGAAGCCGAGCCTCAGCACCCGGGCGAGGATGAGCAGCAGGCCGCAGACCAGAGCCGTCAACCCGCACAGCGCCACCCATTGAGGTGAGCCCGGATTGAGCCCGGCGATGCCGGCGGTCAGCAGGCCTCCCGCCATGATCGCCGCCGTCGCCGAGTCGCCGCCGACCACCAGCAGCTTGGAGGCCCCCAGCAGTGCGAAGGCGAGCAGCGGCAGCAGGATCGTGTACAGGCCGGTGACGATCGGGGTCTGCGCGATGGAGGTGTACCCCATCACCTCCGGGATCGCCACGGCGGCGAGCGTCACTCCCGCGATGACATCGCGGGGAAGCCACGACATCTTGTAGCCGCGCAGCGAGATCGGAACGAGGAATTTGGGCAGGGCCATGTGGACTCCCTTGGCGAGGATCGCGCCGGCCCCTCCGCGTCGGCGAGGAGGTGCCGCGAGGGCCCCCAGGCACCCGGCCACGCGACGTGTGCGCTCATTCTGAGGCACCGGGGCGCGCGTGCGCCAGAGCCACGCTCTGCGCGAACAACCCACGGTGGCGCCTGCTCGCCTCAGCCCGCTCCCAGCGGCCCCCGTAGGATCGATTCATGGCCGGATTCTGGGGCAGACGCAAGCGCGAGCAGGAAGAGCTGAACACGCAGGACGCCGACCTGGCGCGGCGGGCGCAGCAGGCGCTGGTGGCCGCCGACGAGCGCATCCGCCTCACCACCGACGAGCTGGCGTTCGCCGACGCCGAACTGGGTCCCGGGCCCACCAAGGAGCTGCGCGAGGCGCTCGAGTCGGTGCGCACGCACCTGCAGGAGGCGTTCCACCTGCACCAGCTCAACCACGACGAGATCCCCGACACCCCCGAAGAGCTGCGCACGCGCAACGCGCGCATCGCGCAGCTGTGCGAGTGGGCGGAAGACCTCCTCGACGACCGCACCGAGGCGCTCGCGGCGCCGATCGAGCGGGCGCGTCGCGCTCCCGAGATCATCGCGAAGGTGCGGGCGGATGCTGCGCGCCTGCGCCTGCGCCTGCCCGACGCCCGCTCCACCGTCGACCGGCTGGCCATCCGCTACTCGTCGCACGCGCTGTCGCAGATCGACGCGAACCCCGCCGAGGCGGAGCAGCTGCTCGGCTTCGCGGAGCACAGCGCCGGCGTCGCCGAGCGCCGCCGCGAGGCGGGTCAGCGCGAGCAGGCCAACATGGCGCTCGAGGCCTCGACGGAGTCCGTGCGGCGCGCCGAGACGCTGCTCGACGCGGTCGAGACGTTCGAGGTCGAGGCGCTGCGCGCCGAGTCGACGCTCGCCGCGATCGTCGAGGACTCCCGCGGCGACCTCGTCGTCGCGCTCAAGGAGCCGCACTCCCCCGCGGTGCAGACCGCGATCGAGGAGCTGCAGGCCGCCCTGGCGGCCCTGCCCGCCGCGGGCGTGAACACCGACCCCTTCGAGCAGCTCTCGCGACTGCGCGAGGCGAATGCGGGACTCGATGCCGCGATCGCGGCCGCACGCGAGCGCGCCGCCCGGCCCATCCCGCCCCTCGAGCACGTGCGTCACGCCATCGATGACGCCGACCGGCAGCTCGCCGTCTCGCGCGACGTGATCGCCGGGCACCGCGGGTGGATCGGCGCCGACGCGCGCACCCGGTTCGCCGAGGCCGAGCGCGTGCGCCTCGACCTCGACCGGTACCTCGGCTCATCGGCCGCCGCGGTCACCGCGATCGACGAGGACCACCGCGAGCAGGCGTTCGCGATGGCCCGGCGTGCGGCGTTCCTCGCGAGCGAGGCGCTGCAGCTGGCGCAGCGCGACATCGACGCCGCACGGCCCCAGCCCGACCAGTGGGGCGGACCGGGGTACGGTCAGCAGGGGTACGGCGGCGGCCGTCGCAGCGGTGGCTCCGACCTCATGGGCGGCATCCTGGGCGGGCTCGTGATCGGCAGCCTCCTCGACGGCATGTTCGACTGACGTCCCGCCTCGTCGCGCCACCCCCGGTGATCCCGCCGCAATACGGGCGGAACGGAGCGTGGGTCAGAGAGCGACGACCTCGAGGCCGTCGGCCACCACTCGCCCATCGTGGATCACCGTGCGGTCGACGCCGCGGTCCATGACCGCGCTCGTCGGCGTCTCGCCGTCGACGAGCACGAGGTCGGCGCGGTCGCCGGCGGCCAGACCCGGGCGATCGCCCACGCCGGCGACGCGCGGCGAGGCGTGGCTCATGATCGAGGCACCGCCCATGGTGGCGACGGCGAGCGCGAGCTCGATGTGATCGTCGCGGCGGAAGCCGTTGACGAAGGCGAGCTGCCACGTGCGGTCGAGCATGTCGCAGTTGCCGTACGGGCTCCAGTAGTCGCGCTGCCCGTCTTCTCCCAGCCCGACGCGCACGCCGGCGTCGACGAGATCGACCAGTCGCAGATGCCCGGTGGTCGACGGCGCGACCGTCGCCATGGCGATGTCGAGCTCGGCGAACTCCTCGATGAGGCGGCGGCTCACCGTCTCCGACACCGAGCCGAGGTCGTAGGCGTGCGACATCGTGACCTTGCCCTGCATGCCGAGGGCGCGGGTGCGCTCCAGCACGAGCTCGGTGCTGAACACGCCCAGGGCGCCGGGCTCGTGCAGATGGATGTCGATCTCGACCTGGTACTTCTCGGCGAGGCCGAACACGATGTCGAGGTGCTTGACCGGATCGCGGTCGAGCTGGCTGGGGTCGATCCCGCCCATGACGTCGGCGCCCTGCTTGAGCGACTCCTCGAGGTACTCGACGGTGCCCGCCTCTCGCAGGATGCCGGCCTGCGGGAACGTCATGATCTGCACGTCGGCGTGGTCGCGGAAACGCTCCTTCGCCGCGAGTACGGAGTCGAACTTCTCGAGCTTGCAGTCGACGTCGACCTGCGCGTAGGTGCGCACGCGCGTCGTGCCCCTCGCGATCATCTGCTCGAGGGTGCCCGCGACGATCTCGGCGTGCGGCACATCGGTGTTCCGCCAGTTGTTCCGGTCGTTGAGCATCATGCCCCACACTCCGGGCGCGCCCGTGTGAGGGCGGAACGGCAGCCCGATGCGCGAGGAGTCGAGGTGAACGTGCACGTCGCTGAACGACGGCAGGAGGAGCCGGCCACGGCCGTCGACGTCGTCCGCGCCCGCCGGAGCAGACGTGTCGTGGGTACGGATCTCGGCGATGCGGCCGCCCTCGATGACGATGTCGGCGGGCTCGGCGCCCCACGGGCGCGCGTTGCGGATGATCACGTGTGGTGCCTCTCGACGGATGAGCGGATGCCGCGGCCGGACCGGAGCGACGTGTCGATGGTATACCGAATACCATCACACTCCGGCGGGGCCGCGGCATCCGTTCCCGTCCGGAGATGCACGAGGGGTGGGGGGGGGGGGGGCGCGCCCCCCCCCCCCCCCGGGGGCGGTCGCCCCGTCGTGCCGCGGGCGCTGGGGGGGGTGGGGGGGGGCGCCCGAGTCCCCCCCCGGGAGGCGGGGCACGACGCCC
>NZ_JBHVSC010000008.1:0-64778 GCF_042885375.1 Microbacterium sp. NPDC058062 | reverse complement strand
GGGGGGGGCGGCGGGGCCGCCCGGGCGGTGGTTGCCGCGGGACCCCCCCCCCCCCCCCCGGGGGGGGGGGGGGGGGGCGGGGGGGGGGGGGGGGGGGGGGGGGGGGGGGGCGCCGCCCCCCCCCCCCCCACCCCTCGGAGTACGTGTCAGGACGCCAGTTCGTCCGGCTGCGTCTGCGTGGTGAGCGAGATCACGCCGTAGTCCCAGCCCTTGCGGCGGTACACGACGCTCGGGTGGTCGGTGCGGGCGTCGATGAAGAGGAAGAAGTCATGGCCGACCAGTTCCATGCGGTCGACGGCCTCCTCCACCGACATCCATTCGGGGTGGAACTCCTTCGTGCGGATGACGACGGGCGTGTAGCCCTCTTCCTCCTCGTTGCCCGTGATGATGGGGATCTCGCCGGTGGCGACGGCGCGGAGCACGTCGACGGATGCGGGCTGCAGATCGATCCCCTGGAGCGCGCCGCTGCCCTTCTCGAACTTGGCGCCGCGGGGGTGGTTGCGCGCGTCGACGCGCTTGTCCTTCGCGCGGCGCAGCTGCTCGCACAGCTTGTCGACCGCGAGGTCGAGGGCGGTGAACTTGTCGCCGTCCGTCGCCTCGGCCCGGATGACGGGCCCCTTGCCGTTGACGGTGAGTTCGACGGTCTCATCCTCCATGCGACCGTTGTGATACGCCCGGTGCGTGACCTTGACCTCCACGCGTTGAGCGCGGGGCGCGAGGTTCTCGATGCGGAGGGCCTTCTCCTCGACGACACCGCGGAAGCGATCTGTGATCCCCACTCCCACGCCGACGATGCTGGTTTCCATCCTTGACCTCCTTGTTCCGGTCCGCCCGGCCAAGGGCGGACCATCAGTCGCCTTGTCACCCCCACGCTAGCCGGGCGTTCGGACTCTGTCACCTGTGAGTTTCGATTGCGTCGGGAAGCCGTTCACCGACGCGTGGGACGCCTCCGCGGAGTGGCTGCGACGGTGATCGCCGCCACCACGTCGGCGCCCTCCGCACGCAGTGCGCGGACCGCTTCGGCGAGGCTCGCACCGGTCGTCACGACGTCGTCGACGACCACGACCCGCCGCCCCGCGCCGCCCGTGGCCACGAGGCTCTGCGCGACGTTCCGCGCGCGGGCGTCCCGGTCGAGCCCGCGCTGATCCCCGGTGCGACGGGCGTACCGGAGCAGTCGGCTCGGCCGCCGGCCGATGCGACGCACCAGCAGATCGGGCACGCGGTAGCCGCGTCGGCGATACGCCTGGCGCGAGGTCGGCAGGGGCACGCACACGGCGTCTCCGGCATCGGCGTGTACCAGCGCCGCCGTGAGCGCCGGGGCGAGTGCTTCGGCCAGGCTCGTGCGCCCTTCCTCCTTGATCGCGCGCAGGACGCGCGCCGCGACCCCCTCGAAGGCCAGGCCGCTCCACACCGCGACAGAGCCGCCCGGGGCCTCGATGAGCTGCCTCCGGGGGTCGGGAGCGAGGGCGAGCGCACAGCGCTCGCAGAGGGCGACGTCGGGCTCGTCGCACCCCGCGCACGAGACGGGAAGCAGGAGCGCGAGCGCATCGGCGCACGCCTCCCGCACGGCGACGAGGATCTCCGGCATCACCGCCTCAGCATCTCGGAGGCGCGCTGCGGTGTCGGCTCCCGCATCCCGGATCGGTGGACCACCGGCGCCGGCACAGCCCTGGGGAGGAACCCCCTACTGCGGCGCGCCCTGCTGGGTCGCGAGGACCCCGATCCCCGTCGCGGTGGGCTGCCAGCTCGTGCCGCGCTTGACATAGAGCGTGCCGTCCTCGGCCCGCAGCCGCAGACTCGAGATCCCGCTTCCCCCGGCGATCGAGGCCATGGCCGACGGTGCCGTCGAGGTGGAGGTCGGCGCGCCGACGACCTGCTCGATGACCGTCGAGTCGGCGTCGGCGCCGCTGGTCAGCACGCCGACCGAGACGTCGTCGATCCACGTGACGCCGATCCGCGTGACGCCGACCACCGCACCACCCGCGACGGCGAGCTGCAACGGCTGACCGAGGCGCACCGGGGCGATGTCGTCGCGGATGACACCGGCCACCGCCACCACCGAGCGCCCGCCCGCGCTCACCACGGCGGCGAGGCGCGTACCGTCTCGCGACAGCGCCATGCCGGCGATGGCGGTTCCTTCACCCCACGCGTCGGCGACCTCGATCACATCGCCGTTCGGCAGGTACGCCCGCAGCGCAGCCGGGTCGTCCTGAGGAACACTCCACACCACCCCGTACTGGTCGATCACCGGATCGACCAGTCCCGGCCGGGTGTCCAGCACCTCGGGCTCGGTGCCGGCGGAGTTCAGCCGCACCACCGCTCCCGAGGCGAGGCGCGCTGCGGCGAGGTCCCGCTCGGCCCCGACCTGCACGCTCAGCGGCGACGCAGCTTCGACGGCAGCCGAGAGGCCGGGGATCTTGTCGATCTCGTCGCCCGTGAGGAATCCGAATCCGGCCTGCGTCAGCACCAGGGGCGTGGCCGGCACGCGGGTGGAGCGCACGGCGACGGGCTGCGCCTCGATCGGGGCGGAGTCCACGGTCATCACGACCTCGGCGACGCCGGCGGCCCGCAGGCTCTCTTCGAGCTGCGTGAGCATGCGATTGCGGTCGTCGCTGCTCGCGGCCAGCATCGCGTCGCCCTTGAGGGCGACGTCGGAGACGCCCGCGTCCGCCGTGGGCACCACCGCGACCTCCGACACCCCGTCGGGGAACGCGGTCTCGACCGACTCCTCCAGCCACTCGCTCTTGGGCTTGTTCACGAGCGCGTTGGCGATGCTCCCCGCCGCCTTCGTCACCGCGAACCACCGGACGTCGGGCACGAGGTACTGGTACGACGGGTCGAAGTACATCAGCGGATAGCGGTGGAACACCTGCGGGAACTGCGCCTCGTCGAGCCAGATGCCGTCGGGCGCCTCGGTGATGCGCCATTCGCCGTCGTCCTGCTGTTCGAGGCGGAAGGTCCAGCTCGCCGGCGACAGGTCGGCTCGCTGATAGGCGCCCTTGTCGTCGACCGAGCCCACGACCTCCGATGCGAAGTCGACGACGCCCTCGCCGGTCTCGACGTAGTCCCTCTCGGCTCGCTCATCCACGATCACCTGGGCGTCCGGGTTCCAGGTGCCACGCAGCGACGGTGCCAGGAACTCCTGGGCCACGGCCCAGTTGCCCAGGACGCCCGGGCCGGATCCGGCATCGATGAACCCCTCGACGATCTGCTGCGGCGTGGCACCCGGCTGCGGCCGGTTCGGGATGAACACGACGTTCTGCGATCCGTTGCCGGTGTTGCCGTTCTCGAGCCCGTACTCCGGCGGCCCGCTCGTGGGAAAGCCCGCGCAGCCGGTCACGACGACCGCGCACAGCGCGAGGATGAGGGCCAGGATGCCGCGTACCCGGGTCATGCGGATCCTCCTCGGGTGCCGGCATCCGTGTCGGTCGCGGCGCCCGGCGGCAGATCGATCGGTGTGGTGAGGCCGAGGTCATCGAGGGCGGCGACCGCGTCGTCGCCCGGATCGACGGGGATCGGCGACTCCCCCGCGAGCGGCACCGCCTGTCTCGGGAGGGTGAGGACGAAGTTCGTGCCGCGGCCGACCTCGGACCACACCGCCAGTTCGCCGCCGTGGAGCTTCGCGTCGCCGAGCGCGATCGACAGGCCGAGGCCCGTGCCGCCGATCGTGCGCTTGCGCGAGGGATCGGCGCGCCAGAAGCGGTCGAAGACGTGCTCGACGTCCTCGGGTTTCATCCCCATGCCGTAGTCGCGCACGCCGATGGCGACGGCCTGCTGGTTGCTGTCCACGCTGACCACGATGGGCCGGCCCTCGCCGTGCTCGATCGCGTTGCCGAGCAGGTTGCGCACCACGCGGCGCACGCGCCGTGGGTCCATGTCGACGGGGGAATATCCCCCCGGCGCCACCAGGCGGACGTCGGTGCCATGCTGCTCCGCGAGCTGCTGCATCGAGCCGATCACGTCTTCCGCGAGGTGGGCGAGGCTCGTCGGTTCGAGTTCGAGCTGGACGGAGCCCGCGTCGTACCGGCTGATCTCGAGGAGGTCGGTGAGGAGGGTCTCGAATCGCTGCACCTGCGCATTCAGCAGCTCGGCCGCGCGTGCGGTGGCCGGGTCGAAGTCCTCGCGCTGGTCGTTGATCATGTCGGCGGCGAGGCGGATCGTCGTCATCGGGGTGCGCAGCTCGTGCGACACGTCGGAGACGAAGCGCTGCTGCACGAGCGAGAGGTCGGCGAGCTCCTTGATCTGCGACTCCATGCTGTCGGCCATGGCGTTGAACGACCGGCCGAGCGTCGCGAGCTCGTCCTCGCCGCGCACCTCCAGACGCACGTCGAGGCGCCCGGATGCGAGCTTGGCGCTGGTGTCGGCGGCCTCGCTGATCGGGGTCGTCACGGATCTCAGCACGAACCACGCGATGCCGCTGATCAGGAGGACGAGACCGATGCCGACCACCCACAGGGTCCGCTGCACGAACGTGAGCGTCTCCGGGGCGTTGGCGAGGTCGTAGGCGAGATAGAGCTCGTACGACGCGACATTGTCGATCGTGAGCTGCTGGCCCACCAGTATGCCGGGGACCGTGGAGTCGTCACCGACGGGAAGCGCGACGGGCTGCCAGATCTGCTGGTCGGGGTTGGTGCGCACGAGTGCCCGCATCGGAGGGGTCAGCAGCTCGTTCATCACCTCTTCGTTGGTGCTGAAGTCCTGCGGCGCGTTGGGCACGAGGGGGCCGATGCGGTAGGCGCCCACGATCGTGGCCGACGACTGGTCGCGGAGCGCCGTGAACGCCAGGGTCATGACGTTCTGCAGCTGGATGGAGTCGTTCTGCACCGAGGCGTCGAGGGTGCGCTGCGCGGCGGCGCGCGCCTGCTCGGCGTCGATCAGCACCTGGTCCTTGCGGGAGGCGAACAGGTCGTTCTGGATGGCGAGGGCCATCCACACGCACGCGATCACGACGGCGAGCGCCGTGAGGCCGATCGTGACGAGGATCGTGCGGAACCGGAGCGAGCGCCGCCAGAGGCCCGCGATGTCCCCCGGCCATGCGCGCCAGAGGCGCCACCACCGGACGCGGGCGCGCGCCGGCGTCACGGCCGTGATGGGCGCGGTCATGGCCGTCTAGACGACGGCGCCGGCGCGGTATCCGACACCGCGCACGGTCGTCACGATCTTGGGGTTGTCGGGGTCCTTCTCGACCTTCGCCCGCAACCGCTGCACGTGCACGTTCACCAGGCGCGTGTCGGCCTTGTAGTGGTAGCCCCACACCTGCTCGAGCAGCATCTCGCGCGAGAACACCTGCTGCGGCTTGGATGCCAGGGCGACGAGCAGCTCGAATTCGAGGGGCGTCAGGGCGATCGGCCCGTCGCCGCGGCGCACCTCGTGCGCGGCGACGTCGACGGTGAGGTCGCCGATCCGCAGCGAGTCGTTCGCCGGCTGGCTCGCCGGGCGCAGGCGGGTGCGGATGCGGGCGACGAGCTCCTTCGGGTTGAACGGCTTGACGATGTAGTCGTCGGCGCCCGACTCGAGGCCCTTCACGACATCGGCGGTGTCGGTGCGGGCGGTGAGCATGATGATCGGGATGCCGGACTCCGCGCGGATCCGGGTGCAGATCTCGATGCCGTCCATGCCCGGCAGCATCAGGTCGAGGAGGATGAGGTCGGGGCGCTCGGTGCGCCACGCGTCGACGGCCTCGGCACCGTCCGCGCAGAAGACCGTCTCGAATCCCTCCGTGCGCAGCACGATCCCGATCATCTCGGCAAGGGCGGTGTCATCGTCGACCACCAGGATGCGTGAAGTCATCGCGCGCGTTCGTTCCTTCTGTCCAGGCGCAGAGGACGACGTGCGCGTCCCCGTGCGCTTCCCACAGAGTAGTCGACCAGGGCTGTGGACCGGCCGAAGCTCGCCCGAACGGACACCGAGAGGCTCATCCACACGGCGGCTGCGGCATCCTTCCGATGTGGAACGATAGGGGCAAGCGCCGTCCTGAGGGCGCGGCCGACGCGCCGCACAGCCCACGACGCGCCGCCGACCGAGAGGGGAATCGTGTCCGCATACCCGGCCTGGACGCCGGCGTCACGCCCCGGGATCATCCCGCTGCACCCGCTGTCGTTCGGCACGATCCTGGGCCGCTCGTTCTCGGCCCTTCGGCAGAACCCGCGCGTGCTGCTGGGCTTCGCGCTCGTCGTGCAGACGCTCGCGTACATCGTCGTCCTCGGCGGTGTGCTCGCCATCGGGTGGGCGACGTTCTCGCGCCTCGACACACTGCGGCCGGGCACCGAGGAGTACGACACCGTCCTGGCGGGGTCGATCGCGCTCACCGCCGTCGCCGGCATCGTGCTGTCGCTCGCAGCGGGCGCGCTCAGCGTCATCGTGCAGGGCATCGTCGTCGTCGAGGTGACGCACGCGGCCGTCGCCGAGAAGCAGACCCTCGGCGCGCTCTGGCGTCAGGTCAAGCCGATCGCGTGGCGCCTCATCGGCTACTCGCTGCTCGTCGTCCTGGCGGTCGTCGCGGTCGTCGCGGTGGTCGTGCTCGGGATCGTCGGCATCGCGATCGCGGCACCGCCGGCGGCGATCCTGCTGACGATCCTCGTGATCCTCGCCGCGATCCCCCTCACGTGGTGGCTGATGATCAAGCTCCTGCTGGTGCCGGCAGCCATCATCGTCGAGCACGCCACGATCCTCCAGGCGCTGTCGCGCTCGTGGACCCTCACGCGCCGGCGCTTCTGGCCGGCCCTCGGCATCATCATCGTGATCAGCGTCATCTTCGCCGCCGTCGCGCAGGTGGTGAGCCTGCCGATGAGCTTCCTCTCGATGGGGCTGACGACGATCATCGCCCCCACAGGCGATCCCGAGCCGACGGCCATCATCGGCTTCATCGCGGCGACGCTCCTCACGCAGGTGCTCACACTGCTCCTGCAGTCCGTCGCCGTCGTCGTGCAGTCGACCGCGACCGCTCTCATCTACATCGACTGCCGCATGCGGCGGGAAGGGCTCGACCTCGACCTGCTCGCGTACGTGGAGCGCCGGGATGCCGGAGCCACCGCCCTCGCGGATCCGTACCGCGAGCACATCGGTCGCGAGATCGCGCCGCGGGGCGTTCCCGGGGCATACCCGGCGCCCGGTTACGCGCCGTACCCGCCCGGATATGCGACCCCGGGGTACCCGCCAGCGGGCGCGGTGTTCTCCACCGCACCGGCGCAGCCGGGTTACGGGCCACCCGCACGGTACGGCACCCAGCCGGGCTACGGCGTGCCGCCCGGCTACGGCGCACCGGCCCAGCCGGGTTACGACGCGCCGACCGGGTACGGTGCACCGGCCCAGCCGGGTTACGGCGCGCCGACCGGGTACGGTGCACCGGCGCAGCCTGTATACGGCGCCCCGGCGCCGCCTGCCTACGGTGCGCCTGCGCAGCCGGCGTACGGTGCGCCCGCCGACCGCCCCGCAGCCCCGGCGCCCGCGCAGCCGCCTGTCGCTCCGCCCTCCGCAGACCCGGCAACCCCGGCGCCCGCGGACGAGCCCTCCTCCACCCGCTGGACCGCCCCCGGCGCCGCACCCGACGGCGCCGACCGCGAGTCGCCGTGGGCCTGATCCCTGCCGCTCTGCGCGCACTCGCGCGCGCGTCCGACGCCGTCCCGCCGCTCACGCCGGACGGTGACGAAGCGCGGCGGTGGGCGGAGCAGGAGCTGTCGGACCCGGCCTACGACATCGCCGAGCCGACGCCGTTCGACCGCATCGCGCGCGCCGTCGGCGACTTCATCGCGTCGCTGTTGAACCCGGACCTCTCGGGCGGCTGGGGCTCGACCTTCGCGCTCGTCGCCGCGATCGTCGTCGCCGTCGTCATCGTCGCGGCTTTCCTGCTGTGGGGCGTGCCGCGGGTGACCCGGCGTGCCGCCTCGCGGACGCCGCTGCTGTTCGGCGAGGCCGAGCACCGCTCCGCCGCCGAACTCCGGGCGGCCGCCGCCGAGCGCGCCCGCGCGGCGGACTGGGACGCGGCGATCGTGCTGCGCTTCCGCGCCCTCGCCCGCGGCTGCCTCGAACGCGGTGTCGTCGACCCGCCGCCCGGTGCGACCGTGCACGCCTTCGCTCGAGCCGCCGGCGCGGCCTTCCCCGCGCTCGAGCCCCGGCTCGAAGCCGCGGCCACCGCGTTCGACGACGTCCGGTACCTGCGGCGTCCGGGGAGCGAGGACCTCTACCGTCTCGTCGAGTCCGCCGACGACGCCGTCGTCGCGGCCCGCCCGGTCATCCGCGAGGAGGTCCCCGCGTGAGCACAGCGACGGCGACCCCGCGGGAGACGTCGGCTCCGGATGCTGGGCCCCGGCGCGGCCGCCGGATCGCGGCGTGGGTCTCGATCGGGCTCGCGCTGCTCGTGATCGGCGGGATCGGCGGGGCGGTGTCGGCGGCGAACCAGTGGGCGCAGCGCGACGCGCTCGACCCGGACTCGACCGGCCCTGGCGGCACGCGCGCTCTCGCCGAGATCCTGCGCGACCACGGCGTCGACGTGGAGGTGGTGCGCGATCGCGCGGCCGCATCGGAGATTCTGGGCACGGAGCCTGCGACCCTCGTCCTCCCGGACGCGCCGGCCCTCTCGGACGACGCGATCGCCGACCTCGCCGCCGACGCGACCGACATCGTGCTCATCGAGCCACGGGCCCGCACGCTCGATCTCCTGCTCCCAGGCGCCGCGCCCGCCGGGGTCGCCCCCGACACGGCGATCGAGCCCGACTGCGATGTCGACGCGGCGCTGCGCGCCGGTGCCGTCGCCCCGGGGGCGGTCTACAGCGCGGGCGATGCCGAGGCGTGCTACCCGGCGGGAGCCGGCTCCGGTCTCGTCGTGCGCTCCGCCGATGACGGCCGCGTCGCCGCGGTCGACGCCCGGCCGCTCTTCGCCAACGAGCACCTCGCCGAGAACGGCAACGCCGCGCTCGCGGTGAACCTGCTGGGGCGGCATCCACTCGTCGTCTGGTACGTCCCGAATCCCGGCGACACCGACCTGGCGAACGCGAACCCCTCGCTCGGCGACCTCACGCCGCCCTGGGTGAGCGCGGTCATCGTCCTCCTCCTGATCGCAGGCATCGCCGCGGGCGTCTGGCGCGGCCGCCGGTTCGGCCCGCTCGTCGCGGAGACCCTGCCCGTGACCGTGCGCGCCTCCGAGACGACCGAGGGCCGCGCCCGCCTCTACGCGCGCGCCGGCGATCCGCTGCACGCGGCGGACCGCCTGCGCATCGGCGGGCTGCGGCGCATCGCCGCCCTCCTCGGCCTCGGCGCGAACGCCGCCGCCCCCGAGATCGCCGACGCCGCCGCGGGCCGCACCGGGCTCGACCGGAGGATCGCGCGCGGCATCCTGATCGACGACATCCCCCGCAGCGACGCGGATCTCGTCGCCCTGAGCACACGCTTGAGAGATCTCGAGGACGCCGTGCGCACGGCCGTCCGCCCCGAAAGGAGTCCCCGATGACGGACACGCCCGCCACCGCGAGCACCGAGGCGCCCGCCGCGACAGACCGCCCACCCCTGGACGACGCCGCCCTGCGCGAGGCGATGAACCGCGTCCGCCTGGAGGTGGGCAAGGCCGTGGTCGGGCAGGACGGCACGGTGACGGGCCTGCTGATCGCCCTGCTGTCGCGTGGTCACGTGCTCCTCGAGGGGGTGCCCGGTGTCGCGAAGACCCTCCTCGTCCGGGCGTTCTCGACGGCGCTGGGTCTCGACACGAAGCGCATCCAGTTCACGCCCGACCTCATGCCGGGCGATGTCTCGGGGTCGCTCGTGTATGACGCGAAGACGGGCGAGTTCGAGTTCCGCGCGGGCCCGGTCTTCACGAACGTCGTGCTCGCGGACGAGATCAACCGCACGCCGCCCAAGACGCAGGCGGCTCTGCTCGAGGCGATGGAGGAGCGCCAGGTCTCGACCGACGGCGTGACCCGTCCCCTCCCCGACCCGTTCCTCGTCGCGGCCACCCAGAACCCCATCGAGCACGAGGGCACCTACACGCTGCCCGAGGCGCAGCTCGACCGGTTCCTGCTGAAGCTCATCGTGGAGGTGCCGGCCCGGGACGCCGAGCTCGCCGTGCTGCGTCGCCACGCGAGCGGATTCGACCCGCGCGACCTCGCGGGCGCGGGGCTGCGCCGCGCGGCGAGCGCCGACGAGATCCGGGCGGCACAGCGGGCCGCGGCATCCGTCACCGTCTCGGACGACGTGCTCGGCTACGTGGTGGATCTCGCGCAGGCCACGCGCCGCAGCCCTTCGGTGCAGCTCGGGGTGAGCCCGCGTGCGGCGACCGCGCTGCTCGCGGCATCGAAGGCGTGGGCATGGCTGGGCGGGTACCCGGCGATCACTCCGGACCATGTCCAGACGATGCTGTTGCCGACGTGGCGCCATCGGATCCGGCTGCGTCCCGACGCCGAGCTCGAGGGCGTGTCCGTCGACGCCGTGCTGGGTTCGGTGCTGCAGCAGACCCGCGTCCCGATCTGAGCCGCATGTACGTCACCGGTCGTCTGCCGCTGCTCCTCGCCGTCGGAGCGCTGCCTGTCGCGCTGCTCTCGGCGGCCGGCGTCGACGCGTGGATCGCGGCGGCGGGGTGGGTGCTGCTGTCCCTCGTCGCGATGCTCGGCGACGCCGCGGCGGCACCGGATCCCCGCAGGATCGCGGTGACGCGAAGGATGCCGGGGCGCGTGCTCCTCGGCCAGCCGGTCGTCGCCGAGCTCGTCCTGCGCAACGGCGGCGAGCGGACGCTCCGGGGCCGCATCCGCGACGCGTGGCAGCCGACGGCGGGCGCTCCTGCGGAACGGCCGGCCGTCGTCATCCCGCCCGGCGAGGCCCGGACCATCGCCGTCCCGCTGCTCCCCCGGCGCCGCGGCGAGCTGCGCTCTCGCTTCGTCGTCGTACGGTCGGACGGACCACTGCGCCTCGCCGGACGCCAGGCTCGCCTCGACGAGCCCGGCGCCGTGCGCGTGCTGCCGCCCTTCACCGCCCGACGTCATCTGCCATCGCGGCTCGCTCGGCTGCGGGAACTCGACGGCAACACCAGCGTGCAGGTGCGCGGCCAAGGCACGGAGTTCGACAGCCTGCGCGAGTACGTGCGGGGCGACGACGTGCGATCGATCGACTGGCGCGCGACGGCGCGGGCCAGCACGACCATGCTGCGCACGTGGCGCCCCGAGCGCGACCGGCACGTCGTGATCGTGATCGACACCGGGCGCACGGCGGCCGCGCGCGTCGGCGACGGGGTGCGGATGGATGCCGCGATGGAGGCCGCACTGCTGCTCGCGGCGCTGGCCACCCGGGCGGGCGACCACGTGCACCTGCTGATGTTCGACCGCACGATCCGCGCCCGCGTCACACGCGTGGACGGGCCCGGTCTGCTGCCCGCGCTGGTGGACGCGATGGCGCCCGTCGAACCCCAGCTGATCGACACCGACTGGGATGCCGCGTTCGCGCAGGTGCGCGCCCTCACCTCCCGCCCGTCCCTGGTGGTGCTCCTGACCGCTCAGGACGCCGCCGAGGCGGCGCGCGGATTCCTCGGGTCGCTCCCCGCCCTCGCGCGGGGGGCGCACGTGCTGGTCGGCACGGTCACGGACGAACAGGACGAGCTGCCGGAGCGCCCCGACGCCGCCGATGTGTACCGCGCCGCCGCCGTCGAGCAGAGCGCCCACGACGCCGCCGTCGTTGCGGCGGCGATCGGCCGCGCCGGGGGCGAGGCGATCGCCGCGACACCCGAGGACCTGCCGCCCCGCATCGCCGACCGCTACCTCGCGCTGAAGGCCGCCGGTCGTCTCTGAGACGTCGAGGAGCAGCATCCGCCACCCCGAACGGGTGGCGACCGCCGCCTGAACCGCCCGGGAAACTTGCGGAGATCAGGCGTTGTTCACGGACACTCCGCACGCGGTTCCTGGGAAACGGCTGAGGATGCCGCTAGCCTCGCGGCGAGGAAAGGAGTCCGCCATGTCGGATACCACCATCCCGCCCACCACGGTGAACAAGCTCGTCGCGGAGGCTCTGGGAACGTTTCTGCTCGTCTTCGGCGGTGTGGGCGCGGCGCTGTTCGCGGCCAACTTCCCGGCCGGTGACGAGGGCAATCCGCTGGGCATCGCCTTCGTCGGCGTCGCGCTCGCGTTCGGTCTGACGGTCGTGGCGGGCGCCTACGCCTGGGGGCCGATCTCCGGCGGCCACTTCAACCCTGCGATCACGCTCGGCCTCGCCGCTGCCGGCCGCTTCGAGTGGAAGAACACGATCGGCTACATCATCGCGCAGGTGATCGGCGGCGCCCTCGGCACGACGCTCATCGTGCTGATCGGCATCTTCGGCACGAACAACTGGCTCGCCAACGCGCAGGACAGCGGCTTCGCGTCCAACGGCTACGGCACCGGCGACTTCGGCTCGCCGGGCGGCTTCGAGCTGGGCGCGGCGATCATCGCCGAGGTTCTGCTGACGGCGATCTTCGTGCTCATCATCCTCGGCGTCACCCACTCGACGCGGGGCACCGCGGCGCTCGCGCCGCTTGCGATCGGCCTCACGCTGACCCTCATCCATCTGATCTCGATCCCGATCGACAACACGTCGGTGAACCCGGCCCGTTCGATCGCCGCCGCGATCTACGGCGGTCCCGGCCCGCTGTCGCAGCTCTGGGTGTTCATCGTGTTCCCGATCGTCGGCGGCCTCATCGCCGGCGTCCTGCACCGCGCGCTCTTCGAGCCCAAGGGCACGCTGCCTCCGGTGCCGGCCGAGGCGCGCGTCAAGTAATCACCGCACACACCACGAAGAGCGGCCCGCCCCCTTTCGGGGACGGGCCGCTCTTCTGCGGGTCAGCGGGTGTCAGACGAGGTCGAACCGGTCGAGCTCGGTGACCTTGCCCCAGGCCTTCACGAAGTCGCGCACGAACTTCTCGTTCGCGTCGTCCGAGGCGTAGACCTCGGCGACGGCGCGCAGCTCCGAGTTCGACGAGAACAGCAGGTCGACGCGCGTGCCGATGCCCACGGGCGCGCCCGAGCCGTCCTTGACGCCCGCGAACGCGTGCGCACCCGGGTCGAGCGGCTTCCAGGTCGTGCCGAGGTCGAGCAGGTTCACGAAGAAGTCGTTCGTGAGCTCGCCCTTGCGGTCGGTGAACACGCCGTACTCCGAGCCGTCCCAGTTCGCACCGAGGACGCGCAGGCCGCCGACGAGCACCGTCAGCTCCGGCGCGCTCAGCGTGAGCAGGTTCGCGCGGTCGATGAGGTGGTGCTCCTCGGGCATGAACGCCTGCGGTCCGTAGTAGTTGCGGAATCCGTCGGTGGTCGGCTCGAGGAACGCGAACGACGTGACGTCGGTCTGCTCCTGCGTGGCGTCGGTGCGGCCCGGGTGGAAGACCACCTCGGCGTCGACGCCGGCGTCCTTCGCCGCCTTCTCGACCGCCGCGTTGCCGGCGAGCACGATGAGGTCGGCCAGCGACACCTTCTTGCCGTCGGTGCGGCCGTCGTTGAACGACGCCTGGATCTGCTCGAGCTTCGCGAGCACCGTGGCGAGCTGGGCGGGCTTGTTGACCTCCCAGTCCTTCTGCGGGGCGAGGCGGATGCGGGCGCCGTTGACGCCGCCGCGTTTGTCGCTGCCGCGGAACGAGGATGCTGCCGCCCACGTGGTCTCGACGAGCTCCGACACGCTCAGCCCGCTGTCGAGGATCTGCGCCTTCAGCGCCGCCGCGTCCGCCGCGTCGATGAGCTCGTGGTCGACCGCGGGCACGCGGTCCTGCCAGAGCAGCTCCTCGGCGGGGACCTCGGCGCCCAGGTAGCGCTCGATCGGGCCCATGTCGCGGTGGGTGAGCTTGAACCAGGCGCGCGCGAACGCGTCGGCGAACGCCTCGGGGTCGTCCTTGAACTTCCGCGAGATCGCGTCGTACGCGGGGTCGGTGCGCAGGGCGAGGTCGCTCGTGAGCATGCGGGGCTCGCGACGGCCGTTCGAGTGCGCCATGGGCACCATGTCGGCGCCGCCGCCGTTGATCGGGCGCCACTGGTGGCCGCCGCCCGGGCTGCGCATGAGCTCCCACTCGTAGGCGTAGAGGATGTGGAAGAACTCGTTGTCCCAGCGCGTCGGGTGGTACGTCCACGTCACCTCGAGGCCCGACGTGATGGTGTCGTCGCCGTGGCCGGTGCCGTGGCCGTTCTTCCAGCCGAGACCCTGCTCCTCGAGGCCGGCGGCCTCGGGGTTGTCGCCGACGTTCGTGTCGGGCGCGGCGCCGTGGGTCTTGCCGAAGGTGTGACCACCGGCGATGAGCGCGACGGTCTCCTCGTCGTCCATCGCCATGCGGCCGAACGTCTCACGGATGTCGCGCGCCGACTTCAGCGGGTCGGGCTCGCCGTTCGGGCCCTCCGGGTTCACGTAGATGAGGCCCATCTGCACGGCGGCGAGCGGGCGCTCGAGGTCGCGGTCGCCCGAGTAGCGCTCGTCGGCGAGCCACGTGGTCTCGGGACCCCAGTACACGTCGGCGTCCGGCTCCCACACGTCGGCACGTCCACCGGCGTAGCCGAAGGTCTCGAAGCCCATCGACTCGAGCGCCACGTTGCCCGCGAGGATCATGAGGTCGGCCCACGACAGCGACTGGCCGTACTTCTTCTTGACCGGCCAGAGCAGGCGGCGCGCCTTGTCGAGGTTGACGTTGTCGGGCCAGCTGTTCAGCGGTGCGAAGCGCTGCTGACCGGCGCCGCCGCCGCCGCGGCCGTCGGTCACGCGGTACGTGCCGGCGCTGTGCCACGCCATGCGGATCATGAGCGGGCCGTAGTTGCCGAAGTCGGCGGGCCACCAGTCCTGCGACGTGGTGAGGGTCTCGGCGATGTCGGCCTTGACCGCGGCCAGGTCGAGCGACTCGAAGGCCGCTTTGTAGTCGAAGTCCTCACCGAGCGGGTTGGCGACCGCCGGGTTCTTGGCGAGGATCTTGAGGTTCAGCTGGTTCGGCCACCAGACGCTGTTGGCGTTGCCGGTGGTCGGATGCGGCTGGCCGCCGTGGATGACGGGGCAGCCCTCGGTCTCGTTCGGGCGCGGGCGGGTCTCGCCGTCCTCGCGCTCGTCGACCGGGGTGTCGATCGGGGTGACCGCCTGATCGGCGTCGGTCGGGTTCTCACCGATCTCCGGGATCGTGTCGTTGGTGTCGGTCATGGCTTCCTTCCAATCGGATGGGCTGGGAATCGGACAGGATCAGGGGCGCGCCGCGACGGAGACGGCCGGTTCGCCGTCGGCCGAGGCCGCCTGCGCGCATGCGGGGCAGATGCCCCAGAAGGTCACCTCGGCCACCTGCACCGCGTAGCCGTGCGCGTCGGCGGGCGTGAGGCACGGTGCCGCGCCGACGACGCAGTCGACGTCCTCGACGGCGCCGCACTGCGAGCAGATGAGGTGGTGGTGGTTGTCGTCGACGCGCAGCTCGAACAGACCAGGGCGGCCCGCGGGCTCGATGCGGCGCGCGAGGCCGGCGTCGACGAAGTCGCCGAGGGCGTTGTACACCGACTGCAGGCTCGTGGCGGGAAGCGTCCGGGCGACGACGGCGAACAGCTCGTCGGCGCTCGCGTGAGGGCGCTCGATCAGCGCATCGACGACCGCGCGCCGCGAGTCGGTGACCCGCAGTCCCGCGGCACGCAGTCGCGTCGCCGTGTCGACGGCGCGCGCATCGACGTCGGTCTGCGGGGTCATACCCCGAGCTTAGCGTTGTTTTGAGTAACTCAAAACAGTGATATGCGGCATCCGTCTCGGGGATCAGCCCGCGACGAGCGTCGGGGTGCCCGCCTCGTACTCGGTGAGGTCGCCGGTCTCCCCCAGCCGGTGCGCACGCCGGCCGAACACGAGCATGTAGACGAGGAACAGGGCGAGCGCCGCCGCGCCGATGCCGATCTTGACCGGCCAGGGCCAGGGCTGCGCCGTCACGAAGCCCTCGATGACGCCCGACACGCCCAGCGCGATCACGAGGCCGATCGCGATCGTCGCGAGGGAGCGGCCCGCCGCGGCGAGCGCTTCACCGCGCGAGCGCGGCCCGGGTGCGACCCAGGCCCAGAAGATCCGCAGCCCCGCAGCCCCGGCCACGAAGATGCAGGTGAGCTCGAGCAGGCCGTGCGGGAGGATGTACAGCACGAACACGTCGCCGCGGTCGAACGCCGCCATGATCGCCGCCGCGGTGCCGACGCCGACCGCGTTCTGCACGAGCACCATGATCGGCCAGATGCCGGTGATGCCGAACAGCACGCACTGTGCGGCGATCCAGGCGTTGTTGGTCCACACCGTTCCGGCGAACACCGCCGCGGGGTTCTCGCTGTAGTAGTCCGTGAACTGGTTCTCGGCGTACTTCTCGAGCTGCGCCTGACTTCCGAGGCTCGCGATCAGCGCAGGATCACCGGAGACCCACAGCGCGACGACGACCATCACGATGACGAAGCCGACCGCGATCGCAAGCGTGGTCCACCGCACGCGGTACAGCGCGGCGGGCAGCTGCAGCGCGAAGAAGCGCGGGATCTGGCGCATGACGTTCTCGGGCGCACCGGTCAGTCGCAGCCGGGCGCGGCCCAGCATGGTCGAGATGTGGTCGCCCTGGACGCTGCGGCCCGCCGATGTCTTCGCATCGGCGAGGTCGGCGGAGGCCGCGCGATACCGGGTGACGAGCTCGTCCACCTCGGCGCCCGACAGGCGACGGGCGCGGCTGAGCTCGTCGAGGCGCGCCCACTCCTCGCGCCGAGCCGCCGTCAGCGCGTCGAGGTCCATGCGCTTTACTGTAGCCATGCCCGCCGAGCAGCCCGCCATCGTCGACATCCACCAGGACGAGGTGCTCACCGGCGAGGCCGTCGCGCTCGACGTGCAGCCGCTCGGCTTCTTCATGCGCGCACTCGGGGTGATCATCGACATGATCCTCGGCGTCGCGGTGTTCCTGCTGCTGGTGTGGGGCATCACCTGGCTCGCGGGCATCGGCGCCGTGGACGAAGCGGTGATGCCGATCCTCACGATCGTGCTCCTCGTGCTCGTCATGGTGGTGATCCCGACCGTCGTCGAGACCACCAGCCACGGGCGCAGCCTCGGCAAGCTCGCCGTCGGCGGCCGCATCGTGCGGGCCGACGGCGGCGCCTCGGGTTTCCGTCACGCCTTCATCCGCGCCCTCGTGGGCGTGTTCGAGCTGTGGTTCACCGTGGGCGCCGTCGCTGCGCTCGTCGGCGCCTTCACCCCTCGGTCGCAGCGTCTCGGCGACCTCCTCGCCGGAACCTACTCCGAGCGCACGCGCACGCCGCGCCTCCCCGACCCGCAGCTCGGCGTCCCGCCTCAGCTCGCCGAATGGGCCGCCGTCGCGGATATCGCGCGACTTCCCGAACGCCTCTCCCGGCGCCTGGCTCAGTTCGCCCGATCGGCGGCGAGCATGGAGCCGACCGCGCGTGCGCGGGTCGCAGCATCCCTCGCCCGAGAAGCCGCCGAGCACGTCTCACCGGTGCCGTCCGTCGACCCCGAGACGTTCCTCATCGGGGTCGTCGCCGTCCGCCGCGAGCGCGAGCTGCGGGCACTGCGGCTCGAGACCGCGCGCGCTGATGCGCTCGCGGGTCCGGTGTCGGCGCCGCCCCGCGGCTTCCCCGAGCGCTGAGTCCGGGGCCGCACTCAGTAGCGGTAGTGCTCCAGCTTGTACGGACCCTCGACCGGCACGCCGATGTACGACGCCTGCTCGGGGGTGAGCTCGGTGAGCTGCACGCCGAGCGCGTCGAGGTGGAGGCGCGCGACCTTCTCGTCGAGGTGCTTGGGGAGCACGTAGACCGCGGTCGGGTACTCGTCGCGCTTCGTGAAGAGCTCGAGCTGAGCGAGAACCTGATTCGTGAACGACGCGCTCATGACGAACGACGGGTGGCCCGTCGCGTTGCCCAGGTTCAGCAGACGGCCTTCGCTCAGCACCAGCACGCTGCGCCCGTTCGGAAGGCGCCACTCGTGCACCTGCGGCTTGATCTCGATCTTCTCGACCCCCGCGAGGGACTCGAGGCCCGCCATGTCGATCTCGTTGTCGAAGTGGCCGACGTTGCCGACGATCGCGAGGTGCTTGAGCTTGAGCAGGTCGTCGACGGTCACGACGTCCTTGTTGCCGGTGCCGGTAATGACGATGTCGACCTCGCCGGCGACGTCGTCCAGGCGCGCGACCTGGTAGCCGTCCATCGCGGCCTGCAGCGCGCAGATCGGGTCGACCTCGCTGACGATGACGCGCGCCCCCTGCCCGCGAAGCGCCTCGGCGGCGCCCTTGCCCACGTCGCCGTAGCCGCACACGAACGCGACCTTGCCGCCCATCAGCACGTCGGTCGCGCGGTTGATGCCGTCAGGGAGCGAGTGGCGGATGCCGTACTTGTTGTCGAACTTCGACTTCGTCACCGAGTCGTTCACGTTGATCGCGGGGAACAGCAGATCGCCGGATGCCGCGAGCTCGTAGAGGCGGTGAACGCCCGTGGTGGTCTCCTCCGTGACGCCGAGGAGGCCCTCCGCCATGCGCGTGAAACGCTGCGGGTCGCGCGCGAGGCTGGCGCGCAGGGTCTCGAGGACGATGCGGTATTCGGCGGAGTCGTCGGCCGCAGCATCCGGAACCGAGCCCGCCTTCTCGAATTCGACGCCCTTGTGCACGAGGAGGGTGGCGTCCCCGCCGTCGTCGAGGATCATGTTCGGGCCGTCGTAGCCCTCGGCGGTCCAGTCGAAGATGCGGTCGGCGAGGCGCCAGTACTCCTCGAGGGTCTCGCCCTTCCACGCGAAGACCGGGACGCCGGCGGGGGCGTCGACGGTGCCGGTCGGTCCGACGACGACGGCCGCGGCTGCCTCATCCTGCGTGGAGAAGATGTTGCAGCTCGCCCAGCGTACCTGCGCGCCGAGGGCCACCAGCGTCTCGATGAGCACCGCGGTCTGCACCGTCATGTGCAGCGACCCCGCGATGCGGGCGCCCTTCAGCGGCTGCGATGCCCCGAATTCCTCCCGCAGCGCCATGAGCCCCGGCATCTCGTTCTCGGCGAGGCGCAGCTGATGGCGCCCCGCTTCCGCGAGGGAGAGGTCGGCGACCTCGTACTCGAAGCCCTCGCGGGACTCGGTGACCTCGGTGGCGGCAGGCGTGGCGACGGGCGTGTGGGTCGGCATCCGCCCATTCTCCCACGCCCGTCGCGGGCCAGGAGAAGTGCAGGATCAGGCCCGCAGGGTCTCGTGCCTGACCACGACCCAGCCCTTGGGCACGGAGAGGCGGTCGGTGTGGATCGCGCAGAGGTCGTGGGCGTGCGGATCGCCGGCGGCGCCGAGCGGACCGAGAGCCGCCATCTGGTCGCCGTAGTCGTAGGTGAGCGTGGACACCGCCTCACGGGCGCATCCGACCTTGGAGCAGACTCTCTCGCGCATCGCGTAGACGCTATCGCGCACGGCCGACACAGGGACGGATGCCGCGCCGCAGCGTCTCCGGCAGACCCTCGTCTGCGCACCCGGTGAGGGCGCGTCCTCAGCTGAGGACCGCTGCCGAGATGCGGACCGGATCTCGGCGCGTCGGCCCGCATTCCCGCAACGCTCCTCAGCTGAGGACGTGGCCACGCGACCTAGGATGGGGGCATGGCGTGGCGTCGGAGCAAGACCAGCGAGCGCGCGCCGCGGCGCGCATCCCGTCACGGACGCCACGGACGCGAAGGGCGCAGCTCCGTGGTCCGCCCGCCGCTGCCCCCGCTCGACACCCGCGTCGACCGGTTCGACCTGTCGGTCGGCACCGCTGCCGAATTCCTGCGCTCGGCGTGGCCGGAGCTGCGCGACGTCCGCTTCGAGGTCGCCGACATGCCCGCCGCGACCGACGACGACGGAATCCCCCGGTGGACGGTGCTGCCCGACGCGGGCCGCATCATCCTCTACCGTCTGCCGATCGAGCGCCTCAGCCACATGCATCGCGACGACGAGCTGCACCGGCGCATGCTGGTGGAGGGTGCCGTCTTCCGCGCGGCGGCCGAGTACCTCGACCGCGACCCGTGGGACCTCGGACCGGAGCGCTTCAGATACTTCTGACTCCCCAAGGGCCGACTCCCGGTCAGGGGTAGACGACGATCTCCGGGGTCGCGACGTCGGCCGGCCACACCGGCACGCCGGCGAGCGCGCCATCGCCCGCGAACGACAATCCTGCGCGCACCGGAGCCGCAGGCTCGAAGAGGTACAGCGTTCGGGTCGCCAGTCGCACCGCGACCGACCCGTTCGCCGGAACGCTCAGGCTGATGGCCGACCCGCCGTCGGTCGGGGTCACGTTCACCGTCACGGGCTCGCCGGAAGGGTTCACCACCGTGAGCGAGGGCGTCGGACCGCCGGGCGTCGCGAACAGCGACGGCACCGTCACCTCGGGCGCCGGCGTGTACCAGGCGAAGTCGTCGCCCGCCGAGATGCCCGTCGCCTGCCACACGGCTGCGACCACGGGGGCGTCCGCCTCGACCGTGACCGTGTAGGCGCCGGGCGGCAGCCCGTTCAGGGCGAGCTCGAGCGGCTTGCCGGCCTCGAGGGACAGCTCCTGGGGCTCCCCGACCGTCTCGGTGCGGCCGGCGGAGTTGACCGACACGCGTGCCGTGGCGGGAAGGTTGGGCGACAGCATCCGCAGCACCGTCGTCTCGTTCGTCGCGCCGTCCTCGTCGGTCGGACGCGTGACCGTGATCCCCGTGATCATCTGCGTGTTCTCGGTGTGGGCGATCGGCCCGACCTGATCGACCCCGCCGGGCGTCAGGGTGCGGGTGATGCTCGTCTGCAGCGACGCGTGGATCGGCGCACCGATCGCCGACACGCGGACGACCGGCGTCTCCTCGCCGAGCGCAAGGCCGGCGAGCGGGACCACGCGCTGCGTTCCCGGCGCGATCACGAGGTCGGCTCCGCCGGGCGGCGTCTCCGGTCCGTCCACCCCGTACACCGTCAGCTGCACGGTGGCGGGGACCGCGCCCGGGTTGGCGAGCAGCACCAGATCCGCGGCGCCGGTGGCTCCCGATCCGCCGACCAGCCACGAGTCGAGGAGCGGCGGGCGGCAGGCGGAGACCGCGAAGCCCGAGAGGTCGTCGGCGTTCGCCGTCGCCGAACCGGTCGCGGCGATGTCGACAGCCTCGCCGTCACGCGGCTCCGCCGTGTACGCGAGCGGGCCGGGTCCGACCCCGGTCGTCTGCAACTGCTGCTCCGTGGCCCCCTCGCCGTCTGCGGTTCCTCCGATGACGGACTGGGGCGCGGCGAGGGTCACCGTGGACGCTGCGGTGGGGTTGCGTCCGATCGACAGCAGCCCGCCGTCGCAGGCGATCACGGATGCGGCCGGAGCCGGGGTCGCGGGAATGCTGAGCGGCTCGCGCACGACGGTCGGCCACGGCACCGAGACCGCGGTCACGACCGCGACCACCGCCGCGACCGATACGGCGGTGCCGATCAGCAGGCGGGCGCTCGTCGTCGCCCAGCGGAACACGCGGCGGTCGCTCATCGACCCTCCTGCCAGTGGGGTCCCACGACGCGCGGGGTGCGCCGGGCCTCCCGGATCGAGGCGGCTGTCGGCACGGCCAGCAGCAGCGCGATGCCGAAGATCGCGAGCTGCCCGAACGCGATCCAGCGACCGAGGACCGACACGGATGCCGCCTCCTCGGGCCTCGGCGCGATCTCGTCGACGACGCGCCACAACTCGCCCTTGGCGGTGTCGCCCACCACGACGAGCGTGTCGCGCTGGCCGAGCGCGGTCATGGCCGAGAGCCGCATCGTGCGCGCGGCATCCGTTTCCGGTTGCGTACTCGGGGCGAGCAGGATGAAGCCGACTCCGCGGTCCGCAAGCTGTCCGACGACGTCCTCCGAGGAGGGAGTGACGAGATCGGCGGCGAGCCCCGCGAGCTCGGCGTCCTGCCGGGTCGGCTCGGTTCGCGTCGACAGCAGGGTCGTCTGCCCGCCGATCGTCTCGCTCGCGCCCCACACCACCTGCGCGGCGACCCCGGCGTCCGCCTGGGGGGTGAGCACGATCGTCCCGACGTCGGGATCCTCGCGCCCCTCCGCGGCGACGAAGGCGGGAAGCGTGCTCGCCGGCCCGTCGGCGATGGTGGCCGCTCCTCGAGTGAACGCGGTGAGCGAGGGAACCGCGAGCACCGCCATGGCGGCGAAGACGAGCGCCGCCGCCACGCCCCGCACCAGGGCGACGCGAGGCGCCAGCCCGGCGTCGAGCGCCACGAGGGCGCCGCCGAGGCCGCCCAGCCACGCCAGGCTCAGCCCGGTGCCCGGCCAGAGCGGCACGGTGATCGACTGCGAGAAGGCGACCGAGATCCCCACCGCGGCGAACGCGGTACCCAGGCCGAGCGCGGTGACGACGAGCAGCACGATCCCGGCCGCCCAGCGCTGCGTGAGGGGTGCGGCGAGGGCGAGCAGCGCGAGTGGCACCGTGAGCAGCGGTACCCACCACGTGGGCCCGTCAGGCAGGATGGTCGCCCACCCGGCGAGGTCAGGGGTCGGGATGCCGGCCGCCAGCAGCGCGCGCCCGGCGGCGTCCGCGGCCACCTGCGGGCCCGCCCACGGCACGCCGGGGTCGGCGACGAGGCTCCACGCCTGGCCGTTCGCGAGCGCGTTCCAGACCAGAGGGAGCGCGAGCGCCGCGGACGGGATGAGCGTCCAGATCAGACGTGCGACGCCACGACCCGCGCGCAGGATGACGGCGGCGAGCACCGCACCGATCCACACCACCAGCATCGCCGGTGCGAGCGAAGGAGCGGTGGCGACCACTCCCGCCAGCAGGATGGACGCCGCACCGGCGCCCGCCCACGAGCGGTGCGCGACGGTGCCCGCATAGAACAGCCACGGCAGCAGAAGGTGCAGGATCACGCCCGTCGGGCGGCCCTGCGTCAGGGCGACGAGCAGCGCGGGCGACAGCGCCCAGACCGCCCCGCCGAGAAGTCGAAGGCTCGCCCGCTCTGTGACCCGTGTCGCGGCGAACCACCCGCCGAGCGCGGCGAGGGGCAGCGCCAGCACCCAGAGCAGCACGAGCGCGCGCGACGGCGCCCAGGCCCACAGGGAGCCGAGCACGGCAACCACCGCGGCGAAGGGATCGGCAGGACCGATCGTGTCGAGGCCGAGCGCACGCTGGCCGTACATGGCGTCGTCCCAGAGCTGCCCGACCGTGGTCGCCAGCGGCTGGAGCGCTCCCCCGCCCAGGACCGGCCACGCCAGCAGCGCCGGAAACGCCGCGACCGAGACGACGAGCGCGGCGAGCACGAGCCACGCCCCGCCCCCGGCGAAGAACCTCAGATCGCTGCGGCGGTGACCACCGAGCATGACCTCGGGGTCGTCGTCGAGTCGTTCGCGCAGCTCGCTCCGCGTCGTGCGCAGTGGTGCCACCTGCGCCCATGACCCGGTGCGCGCCTGCGCGAGGTGACGGCGCCCGCGCCAGACGGGCACCAGACGAACGAGGACAACAGCAGCCGCCGCCCACTCCGCAGCGATGCGTCCGGGCTGCTTGCGGGCCAGGTCCACGATCGAGCGCCACAGCGCGAGCGGAAGGATGGTGAGCCAGTGCAGCGGTGCCACGAACGCCGGCGCATACACCAGCCGGCGGTGCAGCTGCGCGACGCGTTCCGCGTACACGGCGCGGCGCTGCCGCTGCGGGGTGAGGGGCGTCGGCAGACCCGCGACGCCGTCGCCCGCCGTGGCGACGAGTGCACTCGGCACGAGCAAGACGCGCCCGCCCGCCAGGCGTGCCCGCACGCCGAGATCGAGCCCCTCGTCGGCGCCGGAGAGTCCCCGATCGAGGCCGCCGAGCCGCTGCCACGCGTCGGTTCGGGCCAGGATGCCGCGGACGTCGGCGCCGAGCACGTCCTCCCGCGCGTCGTGCTGACCCTGGTCGAGCTCGTCGTCGGCGAGCCCGACCGTGCGGCCGAACCGCGTCATCCCGACCCCGAGCGACACGATCTCCGTGCGGTCGTCCCAGCGCACGAGCTTGGGCGCGACGAAGGCGACCGACGGCGACAGCTCGAGCGCGCCGGCGAGGCGGGCGAGCGCGTCGGGCTCCGGCGCGGTGTCCTGCGCCAGGAGCCACACGGCATCCCCGTCGAGACGCGGCGCGACCAGGGCGGTCGCCGCGGCATAGCCGGTGGACGCGCCGGCCCGGAAGACGAACTCGGCTCCCGCGGCATCCGCGATCTCGAAGAGATGGTCGTCGCCCCCGCACACCACGATGGTGAGGACGTCGACAGGACGCGTCTGCTCGCGAAGCGCCGCAAGGGTGCGCTTCAGATGGAATGCCGCCGGGGTACGACCATCGGGACGAACCACCAGGATGGCGTGGACGCGGTTCGAGGTGACGGTGTTCGACGTGGCGGTGGGCATGTCCTGGTCAGCCTAGGTGGCGCTCGGAGCTCACGCCGGGCGCACGCGCCGGGTCGGCCGGATCGACCGGCCGCCCGGCGTGCGCGTCAGCCCGCTCGACGCTTCAGCTTGCGACGCTCGCGCTCGCTGAGACCGCCCCAGATGCCGAACCGCTCGTCGTTCTGCAGCGCATATTCGAGGCATTCGCCTCGCACGTCGCACGACGTGCAGATGCGCTTCGCATCACGCGTGGAGCCGCCCTTCTCAGGGAAGAACGCCTCCGGATCGGTCTGCGCACACAGTGCGTCGGTCTGCCAGGCGAGCGGATTGTCTTCTTCCGCATCGATGTTGCGGCGTACCCCCGGAACCCCCAGTTGAACCGGATCGACGAACCAGTCGTCGGGAACGCCGGAACGGTATTGCGAAACCGTCATGTCGTTCTCACCCCCCGTGATCCTGCTCCACGCTGGTGCGTGTTGTAGGGCTAATTACACCCGTGTAGTTCGATGAGGTCAAGTCGCAGATAGTAAATGCTCAACCGTCTCTTGAACCTTCACGACGCGCCGACGGCGTGTCGCTCTGTCATAACGGTCCGATGAGAAAGCGATGAAGCGATGATGAGGTGCGGCGTGTCAGCGCCCGGGAAGGGCGATGAAGAGCTCGCCTCCGCCCCGCACGCGCAGGCCGCCCTCGTTCGGCGTGACGAGCACAGCTGCTCCCGGGGCGAGCGTCGCGGCCTCCTGGCTGGCCAGTCCCGCCACCGCCGGACGTCCCGCCGTCGCGACCGCGATCGCGGGACCCTCGAGCGCCACCTCGACGCCCTCGGCGCTCGGCGAGACCGCGAGCAGCGCGAAGTCGGCGACCGGGACGTCGTACCGGCGCACGCCCGCCGCGATCTCACGAGGCCGGATCACGGGCGGCAGCCCCGGCGTCGCGTCGAGCACGCTCACGAGCTCGGCGGCGTCCACGTGCTTGGGTGTGAGGCCACCGCGCAGGACGTTGTCGCTCGCCGCCATCAGCTCGACGCCGAGACCGTCGAGGTAGGCGTGCAGCACGCCGGCCGGCACGAAGAGGCCCTCTCCGCGCTGCAGGGTCACGAGGTTCATGAGGAGCGCGACGACGATTCCGGGGTCGCCGGGGAACGCGGTGTCCAGTGTGCGTGCGAGCGCGAGCTCGGCGGCGAACTCGTCGGACTCGGCCGCGACAGCGGCCGCGATGACGTCGCGTGCGGCGTCGGCACCGTCGGACAGCAGCCAGCCGATGACGGCCGAGAGAGAGGCATCCGTGTCATCCAGACGCTCGGCGAGCGGCCCGGCACCTTCGCCGAGCGTCGCCACCAGGCGACGCGTCGCGTCGAGGTCGCGAAGACCCGCGAGCGCGCGGAACTCGTCGCTCAGCGCGACGATGAGCTCGGGCTTGTGGTTCGCGTCGCGGTAGGTGCGATCGCCGGCGTCGCGCGGGATCCCCGCCGCCTCCTCGCGCGCGAAGCCCTCCTCGGCCTGGGCCTTGGACGGGTGCGCCTGGATGGACAGGGCGGATGCTGCGGCCAGCAGCTTGAGCAGGTACGGCAGCGGTTCGCCGAGACCCGACGCCGCGCCCTCGTCCGCGATCCAGCGGTCGAGCGTGCGACCGTCAGCGGTCTCGGAAGGATCGCCGGGGTGGTCGCCGAACCACACCTCCGCCTCGGGACGACCGGACGCCTCGCGCCCCTCGAGATCGGCGAGCAGGGAGGTCGAGCCCCAGGCGTAATCGCGGGGGTGGTTCGCGAGCGGGATCAGCACCCGAACAGCCTAGCCAGGCGGGGTCGGGACCCCGCTTCCCGGGCTCGCAGATCGGACGGGCGCCCGGGGTACCCTGAGAGCGATGGCCGTCCATTCGAAGCATCCGGCGTCGGCGCCGCCGGAACCGCCGGTCCGCGAGAAGACCGGCCACCTCATGCTGCGCGGCTGGTGCATCTTCGTGCTCTTCATGTCGCTGTCGGGCACTGCGTGGGTGAACGCGTTCGGTCAGACGGCGGCGACGGTCATCACGATCGCGGGCGGCGTTCTCTCCGCCGTCCTGTGGATCGTGCTGCGCCCGCCCGTGCAGTGGCGGCGGCTGCCCTGGTTCGTGGTCGCGTACGTCGCGTGGGCCACGCTTTCGCTGACGTGGTCGGCCTGGCCGGGAACGACCGCGCTCACCCTGCTCCTCCTGTGGATCACCACGCTGCAGGCGCTCTTCATCGGCAGCGTGCTGACCTGGCGCGAGCTCGTGCGCGCCGCCGCGTCGGCGCTCAAATGGGTGGTGGCGCTCTCCTTCGTGTTCGAGCTGTGGGTCTGGGTGTTCATCCGCGGGCCGATCATGCCCGGCTGGATCATCGAGAAGGCCGACGATCCGATCGAGTACTGGTCGCGCGGCAACCTGTTCGAGTGGGACAAGCGCATCCAGGGCATCATGGGCAACGCCAATCTGCTCGCCCCGGTGGCGCTCCTGGCGATCATCGTGTTCGGCATCCGTCTCGCCTCCGGTGCCCCGCGACGCACCTTCCTGTGGATCTGGATCGGGCTGTCGGCCTTCTTGTTCGTGCGCGCCGGGTCGGCGACCGCGTACCTCACCGCTGCCGCGGTGGTCGTCGTGCTGGTCACGGTGCTGCTGATGAGAACGGCGACGAAACCCGGCGAGCGCACCAAGTACTACGTCGCCTACGTCGTCGTCGGCCTCGGCGGGCTGCTGACGCTGTGGCTCGTGCGCGACCTGATCTTCTCGACCCTGGGCCGCAGCGCCGACCTCACGGGCCGCGAGGGCATCTGGGAGGAGGTGCTGGCGCGCACCGGCGAGCGCCCGTGGACCGGATGGGGCTTCGCGACTCCTTGGGTCACCGCCGACCCGGCGTTCGACATCCGCATCATCGACCACGGGCAACTCGTCATGCAGGCCCACAACATGTGGGTCGACGTGTCGATGCAGCTCGGCGTCATCGGCGTCGTGCTGCTCGCGTTCCTCTACCTCGCCTTCGTGTGGCGCGCATGGTTCTTCGCGATCGACCGACCCCGGTGGGACCTCCGCGCCGATCGCCCCTATTCGCCGCTCACCCTGCTTCCCACGCTGGTGGGCGCCATCCTGCTCGTGCAGGGGCTCGCCGAATCGAGCCCGCTGCTGCTGTGGGGCTGGCTGTTCCTCGTGATGCTCGGCTCGAAGATCAAGCAGTCGCCCCATGTCGGCGTGGGTCCCGCCGAGCGGACGGTCGCGATCGAGCGCGGCGAGGCCGTCGCGCGTGACGGACGCGCGGGGCGCGAGCCGGGCACGCCGGCGGCCGCGGCGGACGACCTGCCTGCAGGGCGCGGCGCGTGACCGACTCGCCGCATGCCGCGGCGCCCGGGTGGCTGGGCACACTGCTGGCCTCGGCATCCTTCGCCCGCGCCTTCACGCTCGTCGTCTTCGCCACCGTCTTCTCGGCCTACGCGATCGAGCGGATCGCCGGCCGTGTCACCTACGTCACCATCGTCACCGGGCTCTGCGTCTTCGGTCTCGGCGTGATGATCTCCCGCCGCCGCGAGCTCTCGCTGCTGCGGCTCGTGCCGACGACCGTCGTGATGTTCGTCGTCTGGGCGTTCGCGAGCATCTTCTGGTCGAGCGACTCGAGCGCCTCGTTCTGGAGCTGGGTGTCGATGGCGGCACTCGCGTTCCTCGCGGTGGTCATCGGGCATGTGCGCGACACCCTGCAGACGGTGCGCGCGCTCGGCGATGTGCTGCGGGCGCTCCTCGGCGTCTCGCTCGCGCTCGAGGTGCTCTCAGGCATCCTCCTCGACATCCCGTTCACGTTCCTGGGCATCCAGGGCAGGATCGCCGAACTCGGCCCCGTGCAGGGCATCTTCGGCACGCGCAACCTGCTCGGGTTCGTCGCCGTGATGGCGCTCATCACGTTCCTCATCGAGTACCGCACGCAGTCGGTGCGCCCCGGCGTCTCGCTGGCGTCGGTCGTGCTGGCGGGAGGCCTCGCGGTCCTCAGCGACTCCCCCACCGTCGTCGTGCTCGCTCTGGGTGTCGGGCTCGCGGTCGGCGCGCTCGCCCTCGTGCGCCATGCCCGCCCCGAGCGCCGCGCGGGCCTGCAGCTCGCCCTCGGCGCCCTCGTCGTCGTCGGGGTGTTCGTCGGCTACACGGCGCGGCATCAGATCATCGCGCTGCTCGGCGCCGGCACCGACTTCTCGATGCGGGTCGAGCTGTGGAACTTCATGGTCGACCTCCTCCGCCAGAAGCCCGTGCAGGGCTTCGGCTGGTTCGGCGTCTGGGACCAGGGCGAGTATCCCTTCAACGCCATCAACTTCTGGTTGAACAAGGACCACGCCACCGGCCTGAACGCGTACTTCGATGTGGCGCTGCAGCTCGGCTGGGTCGGGTTGGTGCTGTTCCTCGCGCTGGGTGCGCTCGCGCTGGGTCGTTCGTGGCTGGTCGCGGGCGAGCGCCGGTCCGTGGTGTACGCGTGGACGCCGTTGATGCTCGTCGCGCTGCTCGTGGACTCGATGTTCGAGAGCTTCACCTTGACCGGGCTCGGGTGGCTCATGCTCGTCCTGTGCGCGGTGCGGGCGGGCCAGTCGCGTTCGTGGCGCGAGAAGCTCGACAGCGGGACGGATGCCGACGGCCCTGGCGCGACGCCGGCTTCGGGGCTGCCCCACGCCCAGGGAGAGCAGGGGACGGCAGGGTAGGCTTCTCTCCGGCCCGACGTCTCGGCGCCAGCCATCGTTTTCCGGAGATCATCCCCGTGACCCACGTCCCGTCTGCCGTGCAGTTCGACCCCACCAGCGCGACCATCGCCGTCGTGACCTTCAACCGGTCGGGTCTGCTGGCGCGGCTGCTGACGAGCCTCACCACGATGGACCCGAAGCCGGGCCACATCGTGATCGTCGACAATGCCTCGACCGATGACACCACCGATGTCGTGGAGTCCTTCCGCGAGAGCCTCGAACCGGCCGAGCTGGTGTACCGCCGGCTCGAGACGAACACCGGCGGCTCCGGTGGCTTCAGCGAGGGCATGCGCGTCGCCTACGAACTCGGCTCCGAGTGGATCTGGCTCATGGACGACGACGTCGAGGTCCTGCCCGACGGCCTGGCGAAGATGGGCAAGTGGGCGCCGCGCTTCAAGAGCATCCAGGGCCGCCGCTACGACTACGACGGCAGCGCGTTCTACTGGCAGTACCGCGTGGCCGAGCCCCTCGGCATTCCGATCCCGTTCGCTCCGGCCGAGTTCGACGAGTCGGGCTACAAGCCGATGAACTCCGGATGCTTCGAGGGCATGTTCATCCACCGCGACATCGTGCAGCAGATCGGCCTGCCCGACCCGCGGTTCTTCATCTACTGGGATGACCAGATGTACGGCTGGCTCGCATCTCGCAAGACGCAGTCGGTCATCGTCGACGAATTCGTGCTGCGGCGCACGCGCGAGATCAAGCAGTGGGACATGGGCATCCGCCACATGAACGCGTCGAGCAACGCGTACCGCTACTACATCATGCGCAACCGCGCCTACATCAAGAAGTACTACCGCTCGCTCGACGTCTACAACCCGCTGCTGTTCGGCCTCGGCACGAGCCTCACGTTCGGCAAGGAGCTCATCCGCCTGGTGTTCGTGGAGCGCACGTTCCGCGGCACGTCGAACCTCTTCCGCGGTCTGCGCGACGGGCGCAAGATCGCGAAGGATGCCTCGTGGCAGCCGATGCCGCCGCTCGAGGCGGCGACGGCGCAGGCCTGATTCAGGCGCCTGTCGGGTAGTCCGCGTTGTAGCGGTCGAGCACCTCGTCGATCGGGGCATCCATCGCCAGATGATGCTTGTCGAGGTAGAGACCGCGCGTGCAGAAGCGGCGCAGGTCGCGCTCGCTGTGTGAGACGAAGAAGAGCGTGCGCCCGTCGGCGAGGAGTTCGTCGATACGCTTGTAGCACTTCTCCCGGAACGCCTTGTCGCCGACCGCGAGGACCTCGTCCACCAGGAGGATCGGCTCTTCCAGCTGCGACACCACCGAGAACGCCAGGCGCACCTTCATGCCGTTGCTCAAGTGCTTGTAGGGCGTGTCCACGAAGTCGTCGAGCTCGGCGAAGTCGATGATGCCGTCGAATCGACGTGCGACCTCGGCCTTCGACATCCCATGCAGCCCGGAGGTCAGGCGTACGTTCTCGCGCACGGTGAGGTCGCCCACGAAGCCGCCGGTGATCTCGATGAGCGGCGCGACGCCCCCGTTGACCGATACCGAGCCCTCGTCGGCCAGGAGCACTCCGGCGACGAGCTTCAGCAGCGTCGACTTGCCCTGACCATTGCGCCCGACCACGCCGATCGACTCCCCGGGCCTCACATCGAAGCTCACGTCGCGCAGCGCCCAGAATTCGCCTGGCTTCGACCGGCGGGTCGAGTCCGAGAACAGGTCCTTGATGCTGCGCCGACCCCGCCTGTTGCGGCGGAAGCGCACGCCGAGACCCTGCACCTCGATCGCGAGATCGGACGCCGTCATCACAGCTCCTTCAGAACGGGACGCTCGAGCCGCCGGAACACGAAGATCCCGAGGCCGAGGAAGAGGAAGCACATGACGGCCCCGATGCCGATCACCCAGGGATCCCACTCCTCCGCGAAGAACCCGACGCGGTACAGCGCGAAGATGCCCGACAGCGGGTTGAACGCGGCGAGGGTCTCGAACGCACCCGGGAGATCCTCGACGCCATAGATCACCGGCGAGGCATAGAAAAGGGCTCGGAGAATGAGCTTGGTGGTGCGCTCGAGGTCGGTCCACATCACGCAGAGCGGCGCGACGAGGAGCCCGAGGCCGACCAGGAGCACCCCCTGGAGGGCGATCGCCACGGGAACCCACAACAGGCCCCAGTTGAGTTGAGCGGGGTGCTCGGAGAACTCGGAGAACACGACGAAGAGCGCGAGGACCGGCAGGGAGCACAGGAACTCGATGCCTTTGCTCAGCACGATCCGGTTCACCCAGATGGAACGCGGGATCGCCGTGGATCGCACGAGACGCGCGTCCTTGTTGAAGGCGCGCGTGAAGTCCGATACCGACGAGTTGAACCATACCCACGGCAGGAGCGCGGTGATGAGGAACACGATGTACGGTTCGTGACCGACCGTGCGCTGAAAGACCTGGGTGAAAACGAACCAGTAGATCGCGCTCATGACGAGCGGGTCGAGGATCGACCACAGGTACCCGAGTGCGCTGGTGGCGTAGCGCACCTTGAGATCACGCGCGGACAGCAGCCACAGCGAGTGGAGGTAGCGCCGGGGCGATCCGGGGGCGCCGACGGCGGCTGTGGTCACGTTGACGATCTTAGGCGGCTGGCATTCACCCTCGCTGACACCGCGGCCGCGGCCCGCCGCCGGTGCGGGTGGCGGCGTCAGCTACGTCGGCGCCATGCCCCGAGGGAACGCAGCGGCGCGGTGACACGCCAACTCGTGCTCGCGGTCATCGCATCGATGTGATCGCGCTGGGCCTTCAGCTCGACGGCTTGCTGTTCCTCATGCGCCGAGCGGGCGCGTACCTCTGCTCGCACCTGGTCCAGTTCGCGCGGCAGCGTGAGCAGCCACGCCTGCCGAGCCGCCACCTCGCCCAGCCGGGCGAAGTCCGAACGAATCCGCTCAGCGGTCGGGGCGTCTGCTTCGAACAGGGCGCGCAGCGCCGGCGCAGAGGGCTCGCCCATGCTCAAGACACCGAGCCCATGCCCATGCGAGAACGCGAACGACCGGCCGGGCGTGGCGATCTCGTCCCAGAGCCGCCAGACGCCGAAGCCATTCCCCTTCTCGGCTATGTCGTGGAACAGCACGACGCCACCCTCCCGCACGGTGCTGCGCCACTCCGAGAAGTCGGCGAGCGCATCGTCGTAGCCGTGGCGTCCGTCTATGTGGAGGAGGTCGACCGACGCATCCGCGAAGAGCGGGCGCGACTCGTCGAAGCGCCCACGGATGAGACGGACGGAGTCCGCGTACTCTGCGCGCGAGATCCCGTCGACGTAGTCGAGGACGTCTTCGCCGTAGAACCCCGCGTGATCGTCGCCCTGCCAGGTGTCGAGTGCGTTGATCGTCGTCGTCAGTCCCAGCCGCTTCGAAGCCTCGGCGAAAGCGAAACACGAGTACCCGAAGTGCGTTCCCAGCTCGACGACAACGCTTGGGCGCAGGACATCGATCATCCAGGCGGCGAAGGGCCCGTGGGTCCACCATGCCGACGTGGGGTAGTGGACCGGCATCCAATACGCGGCGGGCGTCAGCCAGAACGGGGCGCTCGCGCGCCCCTTCCGTGCGGCGCCGGCTTCCACGGACAACTCCATACTCGCGCTCCATTGCTCGGGTTCGAGCCAGCCTATTCGGTCGACTCCGCACCTCGGAGGTCTTGCGGGCGTGCACGCTCGGACGGTCGAGCCGCCTCGCGGGCTCGGCGCGGGGCGACCCGTCCGATGTCATACACTTGACGGCGACCTGAATCGATGGGACCCATGACGCAGATCCTCGCCTCCAAGGCGCGGACGGGCCCGACATCCAACACGTTCTGGCCACGGTCGACCAGCCTGTTCCTGTTGCTCGTCGGCCTCGTCCTCGCCGTGACTTCCTTCATCGTCGTGATGAACATGCCGGAACTCCCCTGGCACTCGGCGCGGGACGCGGAACTCCGCGCCACCTACGACGCGTATCGCACGACTGGGACGCTGCTCATCAAGGAGACGGGCTCGGGGTCCTATTACACGCAAGCTCCGGCATCCGGCCCCTGGAGCTCCGCGGCATGGGACGACGATCCCGGCTCGTACATGATCGCCAGTCTCATGAGCCACGTCACCGGCTCGGACTCGCCGTACCCCGGCCTGGGCCTCGTGCAGGCGCTGCTCATCTCGATCCCCCTCCTTTGGCTGCCGATGGCCGTCGCCCGCATCTTCCGCCGGGCGCGGGCGGGTTACGCGATGCTGCTGCTGCCGGCGCTCATGTGGATCGTCAACAACGGCACGGTGCTGATCGGAACCGAGTTCGGACTCTCAGACGAGATTGCGACGCTGCGTGTATACGCCCTCTACGGGATCGCCGCGTCGATGGCTTTCCTCTCCCTCACGCTGCTGCTCCTGTTCAGCACCTACCGACTCCGACTGCCCGCGCTCCTCGGCGCGAGTCTGCTGATCGGCGTCCTGGCCGGATTCGGCAATCTGGCTCGTTCCCTGTCCGGGATGGGGATCGCTGCCGCGGTCGCCGTGCTCTGGTGGCTCAACTCGACCGGCCGCTGGCGCTGGGCCAAGGCGCTGGCTGCCGGAGTCCTCGCCATGGCGCTCGCATTCGGTGTGCAGACCGGCGCGATGAGCATGGTCAACGCCGGACGCGTCGTGGCGACTGGCGAATCGCTCGAGCAGCTTCCGGACGCGCACGGCGTCTGGCATCCCCTCTATCTGGGGCTCGCCTGGCCCGAGCCGATCACCGGGCAGCCATCCCGCTTCGGAATCGAGTGGTCCGACGAATTCGGGTGGAACAAGGCTCGCGAGGTGAATCCCGATGTGATCATCGCGAGCGAGGAATACGACCTCATTCTGAAGGATTACTACCTCGACGCGGTGGCCTCCGACCCGATCGGTGCTGTCAAGGTCTACGTGCAGAAGACGCTGTTCGTCATCAAGCATTTCGGGGCGATGATCATCTTCATCGTCGTCGGGTTCGTGCTCGCCCTCACCCGGAGATCGCCGCAACGGCGGCCGCTCGTAGCGGCCCTGGCGATCGCGCTGCCGACCCTCGCGCTCGGATTCGTGCCACCCGTGCTGGTGATGCCGTACCTCTATTACTTCTCCGAGCTGTCCGCTGCTCTCGGCATGCTCACGGCGGTCGCCCTCGGCGCGTTCGTGTGGTCGATCACGTCGATGCCCTCGCACGTGCGCGCGCTCGAACGCACACGCCTCAGCACCCGTATCGAGCCTGCGATGGAGGCCGCTGATCACGTCGGCCTCAGCGTCGTCGTCCCCACCCGCAACGGCGAACAGGTGATCGGCGACACGCTGGCGACGCTCGGACGCGAACTCTCCGACGACGACGAGATCGTTGTCGTCGAGAACGGCTCGACCGATGGAACCGTCGGCGCGTTGGAGCGCCTGACCGCCGAGTGGACGGCCCGACCGGCCCTCGTCGTGCTCCATTCCTCGCCCGGCTTGGGCGAAGCGCTCCGGACGGGGCTGCTCGCAACCCGCGGTAGCCGTGTCCTGCTCTCGGCGGACGACCTCCCGTTCGGTCTCACCGATCTCGAGCATTTCCGCACCCTCCCAGAAGCCACCGTCGTGGCGATCGGCTCCAAGGCCCATCCGCAGTCCGACGTCGTGCGCGGTTGGAGACGGTCGGTGCAGTCGCGGATCTTCCGATTCCTCCGCGAGGCGCTCCTGCAGTCGCGAGTCGGCGACAGCCAGGGCACGATCTGGGTCGCTGGGCCATGGGGCCGCTCGTTCGCGCTGCAGTCGCGCGAGACCGGGCTGATGTGGACCACGGAACTTGTTCTGGCCGCCGAACAGCAGGGTATCCGCGTGACGGAGGTCCCCGTGCGTCTCAGCAACGGTCACGAGAAGGGCGCGAGTCGGTTCCGCTTCTCCGACGCATGGCAATCCGTCGTCGGGTTCACGCGGCTCGCGATCTACAAGGACGACTACTGCAACGAAGACTGGACGCGCTCGACGCGTGCTGACGACGAAACCGCCGCAGAGGTCGAGACGGCTCCCGCCGTCATCGCCGCCGTCGGCGGGACGCCCTGATGGTGGATGGCTCCAGCCCTCCCTCTTCCGAGGGGCCGTCCGATCCACGCCGGCTCGGCGGCCATATTCGCGCTCATGCACGCGGCCTGTCCGCCGTCGCACTGGCGACGATCATCGGCATCCTCGCCTCGTTCCTCGCACAGATCCTGAGTGCGCGGTACCTCGCCCCCGCCGAGTTCGGCCTGTTCGCCGCGTTCCTCGTCATCGTCAACGTCGCCGCAGTCGGCAGCTCGTCGCTGCAGAACACTGTGACGGTCCACACGGCGGCCACACCTGGGGCGTCGGTGCGCAAGAAGAGCCGTTGGCCCTGGGAGGCCATCGCGATCGGGTTGGCGGGAGGCATCGCCGTCGCCGCGATCTCACCGCTGATCGCGCAGTCGCTGGCGACCGACGTGGCCGTCGTCTTGGCCGCCGCGGTCTCGATCCCCCTCAGTTTCGTCTTCGCCGATGCCCTCGGACTGCTGCAGGGAAGCGGCAACGTCGCCAAGGCGGTCTGGTGGACGACCGCATCTCAGCTCGTGCGCGTCGCCCTCATCCTGGTGACCATTCTCGTCGGCGCCGGCATCGGCGGGGTGATCGGTGCGGTCATCGCCTCAATCGCGGTCTGTCTTATCGGAGCGGAATGGGCTGCTCGCCACGTGAACCGACCGAACACCGGCGCGTTCAGCATCACAGGCGCGACGATCATCGTGCTGACCGTGGCCTTCGCCTGGCTCACCACGTCTGACGTCATCTTTCTCCGCGCCGGCGCCCCGGAGGACGTCGTCGGCGCCTACGCCGCGGTGACCGTCCTCGTGCGCGCCGGCCTCATAGTCCCCTCAACGCTGTCGCTCTACCTGCTGCCGCGTTTCGTCCGCAATCGCGACAATCCCCGGTTGTCGCGTCTGGGCGTGCTCGTGACCTTAGGCGTCTCGTTCGCAACCAGCGCGGCCATGATCCTGCTGTTCGCCCTGCTGGGTGAATGGATCGTGGCTCTCCTTTACGGTGACCGGTATGCGGCAGCCGTGTCGCTGCTGGTGCCGACGGCGCTCGCCTACCTGCCGTGGATCGCGGCGCAGGGCCTCCTCATCAAGATGACCTCGTCGGCGTCCAAGTCAGCGGCGGCCATCCTCCTCGTGGCGGTCATCGCGCAGTGGGCGGCCTTCACCGCCGTCATCCCGGACGTCGCGGCGATGCTCTGGGCCTACGGCATCATCGGCGCAGTGGTCCTGATCGTCTTTCTCGTCATCGACGCGATCCACGCACGGCGGATCACCGCGCGAGCCGCGGCCCGCTGATCAGCCGCGAGGAGTGTTGCTCTCCTCGACCTGACTCGGCACCGCGAGCCCGCGGGCGACCAGGTCCGCGACGATGATGTCGGACGGAGATTCTTCGATGGCCCGCCCAGTCTGCCGATATCCCTCGTAAGAGCCGAGGAACTCCGAGAGCACGGCGAGATCCCACTCCGATAGCACTGCAGTCGTACCGAAGCCCTCGCGGCCCTCCGTCACCTTGCGGTGGATGAGCGTCGGCACTCCGAGCGCGGCGGCCTCCTGCTGGACGCCGCCGGAGTCGGTGACGATGAAACTCGCTTCGCTCATCGTCGCGACGAACTCGCTGTGCTCGAGCTTCGTCATCAGCGTGAACTTCTCGAATCCGAGTTCCTCGATGGCGAGCGCGATCGCCGAACTGGAGTAGGAGTCGACGATGATCCGCAGCGGCAACGGGGTGTCGGCCTCGAGCGTGGCCAACGTTTCCCGGACGAACGACGGAACAGAGATGAACTCGTAGCGATGCAGCAGGACGAGGCCGTACGGCTTCGCCTCGCCGTCGGCCGAAGCCGCCGCACGCCCGACGACGTCCCGCACGGCGTCCTTGGCTGTGTTGCCGTGGGTGAGCACGACGTTCGGCTTGCCCGCGAGGTTGCCGGCTGCCTCTTCCGACGGCACGTAGTGGATATCGGCGAACCGGCCGACGATGCGACGGTCGAGCTCCTCAGGGAAGGGATTGCGCCAGTCCCCCGAGCGCAGTCCCGCCTCCACGTGAGCCACCGGGACGTGAAGGCGTCGGCCGATGAAGGTGCCGAGCACGGTCGTGACGGTGTCACCGTGGACGATCACCACGGAGCCCTCCGGAAGCGAACGACGGATCGAGCGCAGGTTGCGAACAGCCCATCCCACGACGTCGAACACCCATCCCACCATCTGGATAGGCGTCTGCAACGGCCGGCCGCGCCAGCCGTCGGCGATGACACGGTCCGGCGACCTCAGACCGAGCTCGGGGATGGCGCGTCGCAGCGACTCGGTGTGTTGCTGCGTCACCCATTGCTGATACGGCACGCCGAGGGCATCCAGTCGCCGCGCCACGGGGGCGATCTTGATCGCCTCTGCGGTCGTGCCGTAGATGAAGATGATCATGCGAACTCCTCCTTGCGGGGCCGCAGGAACGCGCGCCGATGGATGAACACGCCGCGGACGAGACCGAGCCAGAACGGCGCGACGAAGACGGGCAGACAGACGACGAAGGCGAGAAGGCCGCGCCGCGGGCAGCGGTTGAACGCGGCGACGGCGACCGGGACGAGCGCGGCCACCACGAGGAGGATGGCCACAGCGAGCGCGAGCGCGCTCATGCCGACAGCCACGAGGACGATCAGTGCCGCCACGGCGCCCACCGGGAGAACCGCCAGCAGCAGCAGCACGGTCGAGCGCAGCACACTCGTGCCCGCGTAGCTGTCGACGAAGAGGGTGCCACGGTCGAAGCTGTGGCGCACGAACCCGCGCAACGTGGTCCGAGGGCGGTAGGTGGCGGCGATGCCGGGGTCGAGGCGGATGGACGAGGAGGCCGCGATGTGGCGGAGGATCTTCGTGTCGTCCGAGACGAACCGTGCGTCGCCCTCCGGCCAGCTCGCCAGAAAGGCAGCCTCGAGGTCCTCCTTGCGGGCGATGAACATCCCCGTGCCCTTAGGCGCGGAGTCGAACGTCTCCTGTGTCAGTTGGAAGGGACGGGGCGAACGCAGGAATCCACCCCAGAAGACGTGCGTCGGCACCTCCCAGAACAGCCCAACGAGGGGCGAGGCGGGGTCTGTCACGACATAGCCGTTCCACGCTCTCTGCGAGGGATCGGCTTCGGACGCGCGCGCGTAGTGCCGCAGGGCGTCTGGGGCGACCAGCACGCGCGAGTCGAGCAGGAAGACGGTGGCGGATCGCGCACGCCGCAATCCCGCCCATCGTGCGAGGAAGCGCCCGCTGTTCTCCTGGGAGACGACCACGATCGGTCCCGGGAATCCGACAGTCGCGGCCTGAAGGACCGCGAGGGTGTCGTCGGTGGATCCGTCGTCGACCACGACGACCTCGACCGCGATCTGCGCCTCGCGCACCGCTGCCGCGAGAGCGTCAAGGGTCGACGGAAGCCAGCGCGCGGAATTGAACGAGGGGATCACCACGCTGAGCGCGAACGATGTGTCCCCTGTGAGGCCTTCACTCATCGTTCGAGCAGTCCCCCGACGCGGCGTGCGCCTGGTCGTCCGAGGAAATCGTGGCCATCGTCGCACGGATAGCATGGTTGACGGTCGCCGGTCACCCATCCAGCTTAACCGGGCAGGCCCCCGTCGCTGCATCCTGCACGCGACGAGAGCGATCGACGACGAGAATGAGCCGGATTCGATGACACCTCGCCCCCGCGGACGCCTGCTGGCGACCATCCTCGTCCCCGTTGCGATGCTCGTCGCTCTGCTGGCGTGGGGGATCTCCTCCCCCGTGGGCTCGAGCCCGGATGACGACTACCACATGGCCAGCATCTGGTGCTCCGCGGGTGAGGCCGAGGGCATCTGCGAGGCGACTACTGATCCAGACGAGCGGATGCTTCCCGGTGACCTCCTTCGGGCCGCGAAATGCTACGCGTTCATCGAGGATCAGTCTGCATCCTGCCCGCTGCCCGAAGGGAAGATGCTCCCGACCGACCGGGGGAACTGGTTCCACGCCTCGTATCCGCCGGTGTTCTACAGCGCGATGAGTCCGTTCGTCACCCACGATGTCGGGGTGTCGATTGTTCTGATGCGCTCCGCGAACGCCCTGCTGTACGTCGGCATCGTCACGGCCCTCTTCTTCCTGCTTCCCCGGCGGCAGCGCCCCGTCTTGCTGTGGGGGGCCGCCATATCAGCCGTCCCCCTCGGCATGTTCCTCATTCCGAGCGTCAATCCGAGCTCCTGGGCGGTGCTGTCCGCGACCGGGCTCTGGATCGCCGCGTGGGGATACTTCGCCCAGACAGGGGTTCGCAAATGGCTGCTGGCAGGGCTCAGCGCGCTTCTCCTGATCATCGGCGCGGGCTCCCGCAGCGATGCCGCGGTCTACGGTGTCATCGCGCTGTTGGCGGCGGCGGCGCTGTCGTTCCGCAGGGATCGCCGATACGCAGTCGACCTCATCGTGCCGGCTGTGCTCGCTGTGATCGCGGTCGTCTTCTTCTTCAATGCGGGCCAGTCCGCGATCGTGACCGGCGACACCGCCGTCGAAGACGGCGCGCTGTCGACAGGCACGCTCATCCTCATCAACGGAAAGATGCTGCCCCAGCTGTGGGCGGGTGTCTTCGGCCTGAGCGGTCTCGGCTGGCTGGATACGATCATGCCGGGCATCGTCTGGATCACTGCTCTGACGATCTTCGCGGCGCTGTGCTTCTGGGGCTTCCGACGCGGCGACTGGCGAAAGTGGGTGGCCGTCGCAGGCGTGGCGGCAAGTCTCGTGGTGATCCCGATGTACATCCTGGTCCACGACGGCGTGACAGTCGGATCCGGCGTACAGCCGCGCTACATCTACCCGTTGATCATCATGCTGGGCGGAGTCGCCCTCGTCGGCTTCGCCAGGGGCGGCCTCGGGCTCGGTCGCGTGCAGCTCGTGATCGTCGCTGCCGGGCTCACCGCGGCCAACAGCGTCGCACTCCACACGAACCTGCGGCGTTACATCACGGGGATGGACTCGCAGAGCTTCAACCTCAACGCGAACATCGAGTGGTGGTGGAACGCCCCCGTCTCACCGATGGTCGTCTGGGCCGGTGGTTCACTCGCGTTCGCGGTTGTTCTCGGAACGCTCGTGGCGGTGCTCTGGAGGGGCGCCGCGACGGCCGAGACGTCGCGGGTCGACCTTCAGGAGTCCGTCTCGTCGTGAGTCCGGGCGCCCTCGAGCTCCTTGACACGAAGCTCCAACAGAGCCGTACGCTCTGCGAGCACGCGCGTCTCGGACTCGAGGTCCGTGAGTTCCCCGCTGTGCTGGATGCACACCATCACGAGCACACCGATGCTCACGAAGAAGACAAGATTGGCGGGGATGACGACGCCGGCGAGTGACGCCACCCACTCGAGCGCGCCAGGGAAGAGACCGGCCAGGAGCGCCAGAACTGTTGCGATCAACCACCAGATGGCGTGACGCTCGCGCAGTCGTCGTCTCCGAAGCATCTCGATGACGAAGGCGAGCATGATGATCGCCACAATGATCCCGACGATGTACGCGGTGGTCGTCATGCCGGTGCTCCTTCCTGCGCAGTACGCAGATCGAGGGTGGCGACGCTCGGGGCCGGGCGGAGGTACGCGAATCCGAGGGCGACGAAGGCCCGCAGCAGGTAGACCGCGGCCTTGAAGGGATTGTGCGACGGGCGTCCGCCGGTCCGCGCCCGCATCGCGACCGGCACCTGCGTGATACGGCAGCCTGCCCTCGCGGCGATGACAAGCGCTTCGATCGTGTCGCCGAGATACTCGGCCGGGTAGTTGTCGGCGAACAGCGCCACCGCGCGCGGCCCGCTGGCCTTGAAGCCGGAGGTCGTGTCGGTGAGCGTCGTCTTGGCCGTGCGGCTCAGCACGCTGGCGATGATGCGCATCGCGAAGCGACGGATGCCGCCGGCCTGGTAGTCCCCGACCCCGGCGAATCGCGCTCCGATGACGATGTCGGCCTCGTCGAGCTTTTCGAGGAGCTGGGGCACCGCCGCGGGGTCATGCTGGCCGTCGGCGTCGATCTGGATGACGACGTCGAAGCCGTTCTCGACCGCGTATCGGAAGCCGAGGCGCATCGCTCCCCCGACGCCGAGGTTGAACGGCAGCCGCACGACCTTGGCGCCGGCTTCATCCGCGATTCGCGAGGTGGTGTCCTTCGATCCGTCGTCGACGACGAGGCAAGTCATGCCGGGCAGCGTCGAGCGCACTTCCTGGATGACGGCCCCGATGGACTCCTCTTCATTGAAAGCGGGGAGCACGATGAGCACGCGCGAGGGAGAAGGGGGCATGGCCTCGATTCTACCGACCGCGCCTGGGCGGCCCTGCGTCGCGCTCGCGGTGCGGGCGGACTTCGGTCACGCCAGTTCGTTGCTCCACATCGAGAGGGCGGATCCGATGGCCATGTGCATGTCGAGGTACTGATACGTCCCCAGCCGACCGCCGAAGTGCACGCCGTCCTCGTCCTTGGCGAGCTCGCGGTAGGCGAGCAGACCTGCGCGATCCTCGGGAGTGTTCACGGGGTAGTAGGGCTCGTCGTCGTGGGTGGCGAAGCGTGAGAACTCGCGCATGATGACGGTCCTGTCGCGCGGATACCGCTCTGCGCGCTCCGGGTGGAAGTGCCGGAACTCATGGATACGGGTGTACGGGATGTCCGCGTCCGCGTAGTTCATGACGGCTGTGCCCTGGAAGTCGCCCACTTCGAGCACCTCCTGCTCGAAGTCGAGCGTCCGCCACGACAGCGAGCCCTCCGCGTAGCCGAAGTACCGGTCGACGGGACCGGTGTAGACGATCGGAACCTGACCGACGGTCGCCCCCTTGTGCAGAGGCTGCGTCTCGTCGAAGAAATCGGTTCCGAGCCGCACCTCGATGCCGGGGTGGTCGGCCATGCGCTCGAGCCACGCCGTGTAGCCGTCGACAGGAAGCCCCTCCCACGTGTCGTTGAAGTAGCGGTTGTCGTAGGTATAGCGCACGGGCAGGCGGTTGATGATCTCGGCGGGCAGATGCCTGGGATCCGTCTGCCATTGCTTCGCGGTGTAGTCGCGGATGAACGCCTCGTAGAGCGGGCGTCCGATGAGCGCGATGCCCTTCTCCTCGAGATTCTCCGCCGACTTCGCATCGAACTCCCCGGCGAGCTCGTGGATGAGGGCCCGGGCCTCTGCGGGTCCGTAGGCGGCGCCGAAGAATTGGTTGATCGTTCCGAGGTTGATCGGAAGCGGGAAGACGACTCCCCCGTGATTGGTGTACACCCGGTGGACGTAATCTGTGAACGTGGTGAAGCGGTTGACGTAGTCCCACACGCCGGGGTTCGACGTGTGGAACAGGTGCGCGCCGTAGCGGTGGACCTCGATCCCGGTCGTCGGCTCGTTCTCGCTGTAAGCGTTTCCGCCGATGTGGTCACGCCGGTCGATGACCGTGACCTTGCGGCCGGATGACGCGGCACGCTCGGCGATGGTGAGTCCGAAGAACCCCGAGCCGACGATGAGCAGATCCATGACGAGTGCAGCCTTCCGGGTCCGAACGCACCTGCAACCTTATCGCGGCGCCTGTCGGGTCCTTACCGGTGAACTCGCATCCCAGCGGGGCATGGGAGGATGGAAGGCGTGCATGCTGACCCGAGGCCAGAGCGTAGGTCCCTGCTCGTCCGCCTGTGGTCGACCAGCGTGGCGCGCTTTCTTGTCGTCGGGGGATTCAGCTTCCTCTTCGACATCGGCCTCCTGTGGTTGCTGCACGAGGCGTTCGGGATTCCGCTCGCAATCAGCACCCCGACCGCGTTCCTGATGAGCTTCGTCGTCACATATACGCTGCAGCGCACGGTCGCCTTCCGCTCATCGGAGGGAGTCGCGCCCAGCGCCCTCCGCTACACGATTCTCGTCGCCGTCAACACGGTCGCAACCACCCTGATCGTTGCGGCCTCGGACGCCATCGGTCTGCCGTGGGCAGTCGGGAAGGTCGCCGCGGTCGTGGCGACGACGGTCTGGAACTACTTCCTGTACCGCTACTGGGTGTTCGCGAAGCGCGACGTCGACGACTGAGCCGGAAGCGGTCTCAGTGCCCGTTGACGGACACCGGGTCGGACACGACCTCGGTGACGCCCTCCCGGGCGGACAGCAGCGCGCTTTCGACCACCTCGAGCGTGTGGGCCGCTTCGGCCATGGTCGACAACTCGGTGCGCGCGCCGAGGACCGAGTCGCGGAACGCCTCGAGCTCCGCCCGCAGCGGCTCCTTCTTCGCGAAGGCGAAGCGCGTCACATCACCCTCGGACACGCCGCGGAAAGTCGATACCGATTCCCACTCGAGCGCCACGGTGCCGTTCGCGTAGAACGTGAGGTCTCCCGTGGCCGTGTCGGCGATGAAGGTGCCTCGCTCGCCGGTGACCACGGTCACGCGCTCCTTCATCGGGCTGAGCCAGTTGATGAGGTGGTTCGCGATGATGCCGTTGCGCAGGCGACCGGTGATCGCGATCATGTCCTCGTGGTCCCGTCCGCTCTTGTGGGCGGTCTGAGCCGACACCGCGCGGTACGTCGACTGCGCGACCCACGCGGTCAGGTCGATGTCATGCGTCGCCAGGTCTTTGGCGACGCCGACATCGCCGATGCGACCGGGGAAAGAGCTCTGGCGGCGGGTGGCGATCTGATACACGTCGCCGGCGTCACCGGCCTCGAGTCGTGCCCGCAGCTGCTGCAGCGCGGGGTTGAAGCGCTCGACGTGGCCGACCGCGCCGATCAGTCCGCGGGCTCCGAAGGCCTCGGCGACGCGGCGTCCCGTGACAGCTTCCTCGGCGATCGGCTTCTCGACGAGCGTGTGGACGCCGGCCTCGGCGAGGGCGAAAGCGGCGTCGGCATGGAACCGGGTCGGGATCGCGACGATCGCGATGTCCAGACCGGCGGCGACGAGCTCGTCGACGCCGGAGAGCACCTCGAGGCCTCCCGCGACGCGATGCGGGTCCCCGGCGGGATCGGCCACGGCGACCAGCTCGACGCCCTCGACATCGCGCAGGATCCGCGCGTGATGGCGGCCCATCATCCCGAGTCCGATGAGCCCGGCGCGCAGGACGGCCATCAGGCACCCGCCCCGGCGACGGCCTCGACGGCCGAGACGATGCGATCGAGGTCGGCGCCGCTCAGCGACGGGTGCACCGGGAGCGACACCGCCTCACGGGCGGCTCGCTCGGTTTCGGGCAGATCGAGCCCCGGTGCATAGGGCGCCAGCGATGGCAGGCGGTGGTTCGGGATCGGGTAGTAGACGCCACTGCCGACACCGTGCTCGTCCTTCAGCGCTCGCACGAAACCGTCGCGGTCGTCCTGAACGCGGATCGTGTACTGGTGGTACACGTGGCGCGCCCCGTCGGCGACCGGCGGCACGATGACGCCGCTGAGGTTCGCGTCGAGGAACGCGGCGTTGCTCCGCCGCGCATCGGTCCACCCGTCGACCTTCGTGAGCTGAACGCGCCCGATCGCCGCATGAAGGTCGGTCATGCGGGCGTTGAACCCGACGACCTCGTTCTCGTACTGACGTTCCATCCCCTGGTTACGCAGCAGACGGACGCGCCGGGCGAACTCGGCGTCGACTGTGGAGACCATTCCGCCCTCACCACTGGTCATGTTCTTGGTCGGGTAGAGCGAGAACATGGCGAATTCGCCGAAGGTGCCGACCTGGTGGCCGTCGAGCGCGGCCCCGTGGGCCTGCGCGGCGTCCTCGTAGAGCGACACACCGTGGCGATCTGCGATCGCGCGCAGCTCCTTCATCCGGGCGGGGTGCCCATACAGGTGAACCGGCATGATGCCCTTCGTCCTGTCGGTGATCGCGGCCTCGACCGACGACGGGTCGAGGGTGAAGGAGTCGGGCTCGATGTCGGCGAACACCGGCGTCGCGCCAGTGAGCGCTACCGAGTTGCCGGTGGCTGCGAAGGTGAACGAAGGCACGATCACCTCATCGCCCGATCCGACCCCGGCGGCGAGCAATCCGAGGTGCAGGCCCGAGGTTCCCGAATTCACGGCGACGACCGGGCGACCGGCGACGAAGTGCTCGGAGAACTCGGTTTCGAACGCGGCGACCTCGGGGCCCTGGGCGACCATGCCGCTCAGCAGGACGCGATCGACCGCGGCTCGCTCTTCGTCACCGATGATCGGCTTTGCGGCGGGGATGAACTCGGTCACTGTGTTTCCTCCAGAAGGACTCCGTCTGCCTCGACGTAGGTGGTATCGGTCGCCGGGCAACGCCAGCGATTCTCGCCGTCCTCGACGAGGGGCACACCGGCGCGACCGACCCAGCCGATGCGGCGGGCGGGCACGCCGGCGACCAGAGCATGCGCAGGCACGTCCTTGACGACGACCGCCCCGGCGGCGACCGTCGCCCAGGCCCCGATCGTCACCGGAGCCACGCACGTCGCACGGGCGCCAATGGAAGCGCCCTGCTCGATCGTCACCCCCACCGGAGTCCAGTCGTGCGCGCTCTTGAGTGTGCCGTCCGGGTTGATCGCGCGCGGGTAGGTGTCGTTCGTGAGGACGACCGCCGGTCCGATGAACACGCCATCGGCGAGCGCGGCCGGCTCATAGACCAGCGCATAATTCTGCACCTTGCAGGCATCGCCCATCGTGACCCCGGTCCCGATGTAGGCACCGCGACCCACGACGCAGTCGCGTCCGAGCCGGGCGCCCTCCCGGACCTGGGCGAGATGCCAGATGGAACTGCCGTCGCCGATCACCGCATCGGCGGCGACATCGGCGCTTGCGGCGATCCTGACGAGGGAAGGGTCGGTGGGGCACACGTCATGCAAGCTTACCCGGGCGCGACGGAGCCTCCGACTACTATGATCCAGTGACCTCGCGCCCCCGACCTCCGCTGACGCTGGTCGCGGCGTTCGCCATCCCCGTCCTGTTCTTTCTCGCACTCGTCGGGTGGTCCTTCGCATCGCCGGTGGGCTCGAGCCCCGATGACAACTTCCATCTGCCGTCGATCTGGTGCGGGCTCGGCGAGCGGGAAGGACTCTGCGAGACATCAGGGGACCCGGACACCCGCATGGTGCCGGCGCCGGTGGTGAACGCGCCGTGCTACGCCTATCACCCCGAGATGAGCGCCGCCTGCTGGAACAGCGAGCAGGACGGCATGGCCGAGGCCACGTGGATGAATGCCAACGGACTCTACCCGCGGCTCTTCTACGCGACCATGGGCGTCTTCGCCTCGGAGGACGTCGTCAACTCCGTCCTGATCATGCGGGTGTTCAACAGCGCGCTCGTGGTCGGGCTGCTGACTGGCGTCTTCTTCGCGCTGCCGCGTCGTATGCGACCGGCGCTCGTGATCTCGGCGCTCGTGACCGCGGTTCCGCTCGGCCTGTTCCTCATCGCCTCGACCAACCCGTCCGCGTGGGCGTACGCGTCCTCCGCCGTCGTCTGGGTGACTCTGTACGGCGCGACGCAGACCGCAGGCACCCGCCAATTCGTCCTCGCGGGCCTGGCCGTGCTCGGCGCCTGCCTCGGGGCGGGGGCGCGCGCCGACGCCGCGGCGTTCGCAGTTTTCGGAGTGGTGATCGCCGCGGTCCTCGGCGCACGCCGCGGACGCCGACTCCTCGTTCCGGCGATCGCCGGAGCCGTCGTCGTCGCGGTGAGCGTGGCGTTCTATCTCAGTGCCGACCAGACGAGCGCGCTCACATCAGGCTTGCCGAACACCAATCCCCCGCTGACGGGCGCGCAGCATGTCTCGAACTTCTTCGGGGTTCCGTCGCTCTGGCTCGGAGTCTTCGGCGACGCGGGGCTCGGCTGGCTCGACACGTCGGTGCCCGTCACGGTGCCGGTCTTCGCCTTCGCCGCATTCTGCGGGGCGGTGTTCATCGGTGTGCACCGCCCTGGGCTGCGACGGTCGATCGCCCTGGTCCTCGCGTTCATGGCCTGCTGGCTCGTGCCGTTCGTCCTTCTGGCCCAGTCGCACGCGGTCGTCGGAACGATCGTCCAGCCGCGCTACATCCTGCCCCTGCTCGTCATCCTCGCCGGCGTCGCCTGCCTGCGACCCTCTGTGCTCCAGGCATGGACCGGTGCCCGCGCACTCATTGTGGGCGTCGCTCTGGTCGCAGCCGCCGCGCTCGCGATGCAGTTCAACATCCGTCGCTACACGGTCGGTGCCGGGAGCATCGCGATCGACCCCGGCGCGGGTGCGCAGTGGTGGTGGGGCGGCGCGGTCGCCCCCGCCGTCGTGTGGATCGGCAGCTCACTGGCGTTCGCGGCAGCCTGTGTGCTGCTCTGGTTCGTGGTCCGCGCGACTCGCGCCATCACGGGAACGGATGCCTCCGAGGAGCACGAGGTTGCGGTGGAGCCGTCGGCCGCCGACGATGCGGCGACGGCCGGCGTGACCACGGCGGCCGCAGACGATCAGACGTCGCGGTAGGAGATCCCGTCGCGGAGTCCTCGGAAGAAGGCCCCGATCTTCTTCGGCCGGCCTTGCTCGCAGAACAGCACCTTCGCCCAGGCCTTGACGGAGTAGCGCAGGTCGTCGCGGAACCACTTGCCAGGGCCGAACCGCCGCGCGACGATCACCCTGTTGCGCGACGTGTAGTAGTGCCGCATCGGCGAGTAGTTCGCGATGTAGACGCGCCGCCAGAGGAACCGTGCGGGCTGCGAATCGCCGAACCGGTGGTCGAGGAGCGTGTCGAACACCTTGAGGTTGGTATAGCCGGCTCGCCCCGCTCTCAGCGAGATGTCGTGATCGACGTAGTCGATGAAGAGGGCCTCGTCGTGGAGCCCGATGTCTTCGAGCAGGGGCCGCGAGAACAGCGCCCCCGACGAGATGAGCGCTTCGATCGGCGCGCTCCCCTGCCCGCGGTCGGCGTCGTACACGTTGCCCGTCTCTGCCGCGCGCAGGGCCGGCCCGACGATTCCGACCTTGAGGTCGGCGCGCGACTGCGCCCTGAGCAGCGCCTCGAGCATGCCGTCTGCGACCGTGCTGTCCTGGTCGAAGATCCACACGAAGTCGAATCCGGCCGCGAGAGCCGCCCGCATACCGGCATTGAAGCCGGCGGCGACGCCCACGTTTCCCGACTGCTCGAGCACTTCTACCCGATCGTCGTCGAAGTGTGCGAGGAGAGCTCGGGATGCGGCATCCGGTGAGTTGTTCACGACGAAGACGCGCGCAACCTGAGCCAGCAGTCGCGAGATGTTCTCGCGGATCTCGTCAGTAGGGTGGTAGGCGAGTACGACGCCGGCGGTGCGATCGGGCGCGTCAGCCACGATCACCGCTGCCGGCGCTGTCGACGGTGACCGCGGCGGCCACGGTGCCGAAGGTCGGATGCGCGCTGGTGACGGTGAACAGCGCACCCTGCATGAGGCCGTGGCTGCTCTCTTCGCTCACCCCGGCCGCGTTCGCGTTCACGTAGTACTGTCCCGGCCCGAGGTGCACTTCTTCGATGCGGAGGTCGACGTGCACCGGCCCCGAGATCGGCGCGAGCCGCACTCCGAGAACTTCGGTGTTGCTCGCCAGCGCCATGTGTCCGAGCGGGGTGTCGATGCTGAAACCGAGCTCCCAGCGCTGGATCGGGCGCAACGAGTCCACGTGCACCCGGATCGTGAGAGGGTCGCCCGCGGCCACGTTGCGCGTCAGCTCACCGTCCGCATCCAGAAGCTCGATGCGCTTCACCTGGATCGGGTGCATCGTGCTCTCAGGCGGCGCCTCCCCCACGCGACGACCGTCCAGCACGTCGCGGAGGGCCCCGATGGCCGCGTTGGTGTCGCCGTCGAATACGACCTTGCCGTTGCTGAGGACGATGCCGCGATCGCAGAGTTCCGCCACCTGCTGAGCGGAGTGGCTCACCAGGATGATCGTGCGGCCCTCTTCGCGGAACTGGGCGATCCGCTCCATGCACTTCCGCTGGAACGCCTCGTCGCCGACAGCCAGCACCTCGTCGACCAGGAGGATGTCCGGATCGGTGTGCACGGCAACGGCGAACGCCAGACGCACATACATGCCGGACGAGTAGAACTTGACTGCGGTGTCGATGAAGTCGCCGATGCCGCTGAACGCCACGATCGCATCGAATTGCGCATCGATCTGGTCACGCGTCAGGCCGAGGATCGATGCGTTGAGGTAGACGTTCTCGCGCCCGCTCAGATCGGGGTGGAAGCCGGCGCCGAGCTCGAGGAGGGCCGCCATGCGACCGCGCGTCTCGATCGTGCCGGACGAGGGCGACACGATGCCTCCGATGAGCTTGAGCAACGTGCTCTTGCCCGACCCGTTGGCACCCATGAGACCCACCGTCGTGCCGGCTTGGATCGACAGCGACACATCGTCCACGGCGATGAAGTCCTGCCGGTGGGCGCTGCCGAGGCGGCCGAAGTAGACGATGCGGTCCTTCAGGTTGTTGTCCTTGCGCACGGTGAAGTGCTTGCTGACCTCGGTGAGCCGAACGAGATCGGGACGCGGAGTGGTGGTGTCCATCAGAGCTCCTGCGCGAAGTTGCCCTGCATGCGGACGAACGCACGATGGGAGAAGAAAAGGAACACGAGGCCGACGACTCCGGCGATGACCATCCGCAGACCCAGGTTGTCGGGGTAGTCGGCGGGCGTGCCGGCGTTCCAGAACGCCTTGTGGAATCCGAGCACGCCGATCGTGATCGGGTTCGCGGCGTAGACCTCGAGGACCCAGGCCGGCAGCGAGAAGCGCGCAAGCGCATCCGTGACCATCTGCCATGAGTAGACGATGGGTGATCCCCACATCGCCAGCATCATGACGACCTCGGTGAGGTACTGGATGTCCCGCAGATAGACGTTCAGCGCTGCCAGCAGCAGGCCGATCGCCAAGCCCCAGACCAGGATGAGGCCCACTGAGGGGAAGAACCACAGCATCTGGGCAGGCGCGGGCAGCGCGCTCAGGACGAGAGCCGCGACGAACAGGATCAGCAGCTGCACCACGAACATGAAGGACGCCGCGCCGATGGAGGCCAGCGGGAAGATCTCGCGGGGGAGGTAGATCTTCTTCACGAGACCGGCGTTGCCGATGATCGACCCGGTGGCGCCGAAGACCATGTCGCTGAAGAAGGCGAAGAGCGTGAGGCCGGAGAACAGGTAGATCGCGAACTGATCGATCCCACGGGCCGCCCCCAGGAATTGCCCGAGGACGATGTAATACATCAGGAATTGGATCAGAGGGCGGATCACGGTCCACAGGAAGCCCAGCGCGCTGTCGCGGTAGCGCGCCTGCAGATCGCGACGTACGAGGAGGTTGAGAAGCTCGCGACGCGAGAATATCTCGCCGAGCTTTCCGCCGCGCACACGCGGACGATGGCCGCGGGTGTCGACGACGGTGAACGGCTCAGCCGCGAGCCGAGCAAAACGTGCGGAAGTGTCCAAGGGGGGTACTCGCTATCGGGTAGACCAGAGAACTATAGCCGCCGGTGTGCGGGCGGCGGGCGCAGCGATCACGGGCGCCGCCTGAAGGCCAGCGCGTTGGCGATCGTCGTGCGCGGGTGGCGGAGCCGGCGCGCCCATCTCCCCAGTGGCCGCTCGGGTTCGAAGGCGCCGAGGATCCGCCCTTCCGCCCCAGGGTGGTTGAGCCGGAGGTACATGCGGAGGAAGTCGCGCGCGCGTCCTTGACCGACGTACCCCGCCCGGCGGATGAACCGGATCTGCTCGTAGCTGTAGCCGGGTGTCGTGGCGGAGAGCTCGTCGAAGTTGAACTCAAACGCGGTGTGCGAGATCGAGACATACTCCGTGGTCGAGGCGGTGCGCGTGTGGTAGCCGAGCTCGGCCGCGGCATAGGAGGGCATGCGCTCGAGGATGTGCGCGAGGCCGCCGTCGCGATACGCCTCCGCGCCGCCGAAGTCCTCGTAGCGCCACTCGCGCTGCACCAGCGGCCGGAGCGCTTCGGGCCGCGCGATGTACATCGACCCATACGGCGCGAGGGGCGAGATGTCGTCGAGGGGCACACGGATGCCGAGCTCGGCGGCGAGCTTCTCGAACCCCGGTCTGTTCGACCACCATCCTCGACCCATCGAGGGGTAGCCGATGTGGATCATCGGCGGGTAGACGAGGCCGAGCCCCGGCTCCTTCTGGAAAAGTGCGAGCAGGTTCGAGGTGTATCCCGGGCTCGCGAGCAGGTTGTCGAACTGCTGTTCTTTGAAGTGGCGGCCGACGTTGAAGCCGTCCTGGGGGGTCTTCTTCGAGTGCAGCTTCACGACGAGGTCGTACCGGTGATCGAGCAGGATGTCGCGGCATCCGATCAGGAATGCGCTCTGGTCGCGTCCGTCGTTGGTGACGACGCGCACCTCGACCGATCCGCGCGCGGGCCGCTCGGCCAGCAGCCCGCGGATCGCGTCCGCTTTCTCGGACGTAGGTGTGGTCACCACCAGGTCGTACGCTCCAGGGAGCGTGTCGGCGAGGTCGACCATTTCGCCGGTCATCTCCTCGTAGAAGATGTGCGCGGTGACGACGATCCGGAACGGGTTCGCCGCGTCGTACGAGCCCGCGACGTCCGTCAGGACGTCGAAGAGTCCCGCGTCGGCATTGAGATCGCGCGGAGGCACGTTGCGTGCGAGATTCTGCATCGCCAGCGCGACCGGATACCCGTGACGCGCCGCCTTCGCGAGCGTCCAGCGCCCGATGACCGAATGCCGATCGAGATACGGCGGCCATTCGCCGAACGGGCGCCGGCGGAGCACGGGGCAGCCGGCGTCGATCAAGCCGCCGGCGTCGAACAGCGATGCGTCATCGAACCCCGTGTCCGCGCTGGGGTAGGCGACGTCGGCGGTGTAGCCGCGGTCGGTGAAGTGCTCGGTGAACATCGCCTCGTGCTTGAGCACGGCATCGAAATACGACGGCATCTCGGGAAGCTCACGCCAATACGACGCCCACTGCTCCGACAGGAACATCTCCCGCCGCACCGCGATCCAGAACGACTGCAGGTGATACGGCAGCACACCCTTACCCGTGAACGGGTTCGGCTCCTCCCGGGCATGATCGGTCATCCCCCAGAAATGAACCGCACGCTCCCCCATCCGCTCGAACACCGGGCCATACGGACGCACCGGCCCGAACCAGGTGTCATTGGTCAACAGCACCTCGTCGAACTTCGCCAGCGCATCACCGACATGCTCCAGCGCAGCCTTGTGCGCCCAGATGTCGAACCCCTCGTTGTCACGCACCAGGATCTCGTCGGACACCGGCTCCAACGCCGCCCGCCCCTGATCGGTCAACTTCCCATTGACGACCACCAGCACCCGCGCCGCATGCTCACGCAGCCCCGCCAACGCCAACGGAATGTAGTCATCCACATCCCCACGACGATCGAACACCACATACACCACAAGACGACGACCACCCACAGGAAAACCACCCGGAACGGCCACCGGGGTCGCCCCGGTCGATTCGGTTCCGTCACTCACTGTTCTTCCCTCGTCTCCGGGATCCCGCGGACCTTTCGTGCGACGGCCTTGCCGCGGCGCAGCACACCGCGTGCGATCCGGCCCGCGGGGGACAGGATCGGGTTCAGAGCCTGCATCGTGCGCGGATGATTGGTCCGCATGTACATGCGGGTGATCGCGACGGCGCCCCCCATGCCCATCCACCCGGCGCGGTGGAAGTACTGGATCTGCTCGACCGGGTAGCCCGGCGTCGTGGACGACAGCTGATCGACCTTGTACTCGAGCGCGACATGACTGATCGCTGCGTGCTCGGGGGTGAGCACCGTGCGCACGTGGAAGCCGAGCTCGCCCGCCGCAAGGGGCACCAGGCGCTCGAGCACCTTGCTCAGCACGGCCGCGCCACCCGGCGGCTTGATGAAGTCGGCGTAGCTCCACTCTGCGTCGGTGAGCAGTCTCAGCGCCTCGATGCGTGCGATCCACATTCCACCTAGTGGGGCGAGAGGCGAGACTCCGTCGAGCGGCACCCGGATACCGAGGCCCTTGGTGATCTCGAGCCCCCGCTCGCGGTAGGCGTGCCAACCGCGACCCGGGGTCGCGTAGCCGATGTGCATCGGCGGCGGGAAGACCACGCCGAGGCCCTCCTCCCGCTGGAACAGCGCGAGGATGTTGGCCACATAACCGGCGCTCGGCAGCAGATTGCCCAGCTGATACCTGCGGAAGTAGCGCACGGCGTTGGGATCGCGCTTCGCCGGTGTCCGCCCGTGGACCTTGATCGCCAGGTCGTGGTCGCCGGAGCGCAGCACGTCGCGCCACCCGATGAAGAATGCACTCATGTCACGCCCACGCTCGGCAGGGGTGAGGCGCACCTCCCTGCGCGCGGCGCGCGGCAATGCCGCTTCGGCGACTCCGCGCTCGATCTCGCTCAGGCTGACCGTGTCCACCGTCGACACGAACAGGTCGAAGTCGACGGGGATCACCGCCACAGAACCGAGGACGCGCTTCAGCGACGCGGGCGACGCGACGTGGACGAAGACTGCGACACGGAACGGTCGTCCCGGGTCATAGGACGTGTCCACGTCCGGCAGGACCTCGAGCATCCCCGCGTCCGCGTTCAGAGTCTTCGGCGCCACGTTCCGCGCGAGATTCTGGAGGATCGCCGCGACCGGATACCCATGGCCTGCGACGCGCTCGAGATTCTGCCGCCCGATGACGGCATGCCTGTCGAGGAAGGGCGGGTAATGGAAGAAAGGCCGCCGCTTGAGAACCGGACACCCATCGTCCATGAGCAGGTCCGGGTTGAACAGTGCCGGGTGATCGGTGGGATAGTCCGCGCTGGGGTAGGCGACGTCGGCGGTGTAGCCGCGGTCGGTGAAGTGCTCGGTGAACATCGCCTCGTGCTTGAGCACGGCATCGAAATACGACGGCATCTCGGGAAGCTCACGCCAATACGACGCCCACTGCTCCGACAGGAACATCTCCCGCCGCACCGCGATCCAGAACGACTGCAGGTGATACGGCAGCACACCCTTACCCGTGAACGGGTTCGGCTCCTCCCGGGCATGATCGGTCATCCCCCAGAAATGAACCGCACGCTCCCCCATCCGCTCGAACACCGGGCCATACGGACGCACCGGCCCGAACCAGGTGTCATTGGTCAACAGCACCTCGTCGAACTCCGCCAGCGCATCACCGACATGCTCCAGCGCAGCCTTGTGCGCCCAGATGTCGAACCCCTCGTTGTCACGCACCAGGATCTCGTCGGACACCGGCTCCAACGCCGCCCGCCCCTGATCGGTCAACTTCCCATTGACGACCACCAGCACCCGCGCCGCATGCTCACGCAGCCCCGCCAACGCCAACGGAATGTAGTCATCCACATCCCCACGACGATCGAACACCACATACACCACAAGACGACGACCACCCACAGGAAAACCACCCGGAACGGCCACCGATCGGCTGGCGATGTCGACTGCGTCTGTCATGCGTGCGTATTCTCCACCGTCGATCGCTGCTTCGCGGCGCGATCGAGCGCCGCGGCCGGAGTCGATCTTAGACCGCAGGCTGGTTGGATCCCTGGGCGAGTGCCTTGAGCAGATATGCCCCGTACCCGCTCTTCACAAGGGGTTCCGCCCGCGAGCGCAGTTCCTCGTCCGAGAGGAATCCCATGCGCCAGGCGACCTCCTCCGGGCACCCGATCGAGAGTCCCTGGCGCTTCTCGACGGTGCGGATGAAGTCGGTCGCCTCGCTCAGCGAGTCGAACGTCCCGGTGTCCAGCCACGCCGTTCCGCGCGGAAGCAGTTCTACCTTGAGGTCGCCTCGCGTGAGGTACGCCTTGTTGACGTCCGTGATCTCGAGCTCGCCGCGCGGAGACGGCTCGAGGTTCTTCGCGATCTCCACCACGTCGTTGTCGTAGAAGTACAGTCCCGGCACCGCATAATTGCTCTTCGGCTGAGCGGGCTTCTCTTCGAGCGACACGACGTTGCCCACCCCGTCGAACTCCACGACGCCATAGGCGGTGGGATCGTCGACCCAGTAGCCGAAGACGACGCCGCCCGTGAGGTCGGTGTACTGACGCAGACGCGTTCCCATCCCCTGGCCGTAGAAGATGTTGTCGCCGAGGACGAGAGCCGCCGAGTCCGACCCGATGTGGTCCTCGCCGAGGATGAATGCCTGTGCAAGTCCGTCGGGCGAAGGCTGCGACTTGTACGTGATCGAGACCCCGAAGCGGCTGCCGTCTCCGAGCAGCCGCTGGAACTGATCCGAGTCCTGGGGGGTCGTGATGATGAGGATGTCCTGGATCCCCGCGAGGATCAGCGTTGACAGCGGGTAATAGATCATCGGCTTGTCGTAGACGGGCACGAGTTGCTTCGAGATTCCCAGTGTGATCGGGTGAAGCCGCGAGCCCGTTCCGCCGGCCAGGATGATTCCACGCATGGGTCTAGTCTCGGGCATGCGCCCAGGTGAGCCAAACCTGGGCCCGCACCCCCGCCCGGTATTCTGGAACGATGCGCAGACTCCTGGTCACTGGCGGTGCCGGTTTCATCGGCTCGAACTTCGTCCACCACGTCCTCGAGCACACCGACGACCACGTCACGGTCCTCGACAAGCTGACGTACGCGGGCAACCGCGCCTCACTCGACGGTCTCCCCGCGGACCGCTTCGCGTTCGTGCAGGGCGACATAGCCGACGCGCCCCTGGTCGACGACCTCTTCTCTCGCGCGGACGCCGTCGTGCACTACGCGGCCGAGTCGCACAACGACAACTCGCTCCACGACCCGCGCCCGTTCCTCGATACGAACATCATCGGGACGTACACGCTGCTGGAAGCCGCCCGCAAGCACGACACCCGCTTGCACCACATCTCGACCGACGAGGTGTACGGCGATCTGGAACTCGACGATCCTGCGCGGTTCTCCGAGTCGACGCCGTACAACCCGTCCAGCCCCTACTCCTCCACGAAGGCGGGCAGCGACCTTCTGGTGCGCGCGTGGGTGCGGTCCTTCGGCGTGCGCGCCACCATCTCCAACTGCTCGAACAACTACGGGCCGTATCAGCACGTCGAGAAGTTCATCCCGCGCCAGATCACCAACGTCATCCGCGGCATCCGTCCGAAGCTCTACGGAGCGGGCGAGAACGTCCGGGATTGGATCCACGCCGACGACCACTCGTCGGCCGTGCTCGCGATCCTGGAGCGTGGCCGCATCGGCGAGACCTACCTCATCGGCGCCGACGGCGAGAAGAACAACAAGGATGTCGTGGAGCTGATCCTGCACCTGATGGGTGAGTCGAAGGACGCCTACGACCATGTGACGGATCGCGCCGGGCACGATCTGCGCTACGCGATCGATTCGACGAAGCTCCGCGAGGAGTTGGGGTGGACGCCGTCCTACGACGACTTCGAGGCCGGCCTCGCAGCCACGATCCAGTGGTACCGCGACAACGAGTCCTGGTGGGCGCCGACGAAGGACGGCGTCGAGGCGTTCTACGCCTCGAAGGGGCAGTGACTGTGGTCGACGACGCTCCGCTCGAGTTCGGCAAGCCGCTGAGCGTCGAGGAGACGCCGATACCGGGCCTCGTCGTCTTCGAGCTTCCCGTGCACGGCGACGCCCGCGGCTGGTTCAAGGAGAATTGGCAGCGCGAGAAGATGACTGCCGCCGGGCTGCCCGACTTCGGTCCCGTGCAGAACAACATCTCGTTCAACGACGCGGTGGGAACGACCCGTGGGATCCACGCGGAGCCGTGGGACAAGTGGGTATCGGTCGCGACCGGACGCATCTTCGGCGCCTGGGTCGATCTGCGCGAGGGTCCGACGTTCGGAGCGGTGTTCACGACGGAGCTCGATCCGTCCCGTGCCATCTTCGTCCCCCGCGGCGTCGGGAACTCCTATCAGACGCTGGCGCGCGACACCGCGTACACCTACCTCGTGAACGACCATTGGTCTCCTGACGCCTCGTACAGCTTCCTGAACCTCGCCGATGAGACCGCGGCGATCGAGTGGCCGATCCCACTCGCCGACGTCGAGATCTCACCCAAGGACCTCGGCCATCCGCGCCTTGCGGACGTGACGCCGATCCCGCCCAAGAAGACGCTGGTCCTCGGTGCGGCGGGTCAGCTCGGCCGGGCCCTGCGCGCGGCATTCGACGACTCCGCGGCTGTCGAATTCGCCACCAGGGCGGAGCTCGATGTCACCGCGGCCGACTTGGCGGAGTCGAGGCGCTGGCGCGACTACGGCGTCATCGTGAATGCATCGGCTCACACCGCCGTCGATGTCGCCGAGACGGCCGAAGGACGCCAGGACGCGTGGGCGGCGAACGTGACCGGAGTCGCCGCTCTGGCGCGGATCGCCGCAGCCAACGGGATCACGCTCGTGCACGTGTCGAGCGACTATGTCTTCGATGGAACGCTGGACCGCCCTTATCGCGAAGACGACCCGGTCCGCCCCCTCGGCGTGTACGGCCAGACGAAGGCCGCCGGGGACGCGATCGTTTCGACGGTCCCCCGGCACTACATCGTCCGCACCTCCTGGGTGATCGGCGACGGGAAGAACTTCGTCCGCACGATGGCGAGCCTCGCAGAGCGCGGAGTGGACCCGCGGGTGGTCGACGACCAGGTGGGTCGCCTCACCTTCACCCCGGAAATCGCCCGCGGCATCCGCCACCTGCTCGAGTCCGCCGCGCCCTACGGCACGTACAACCTGACCGGAGCCGGCGCACCGACGTCGTGGGCTGACGTCGCCCGCGAGGTGTTCCGACTCACGGGACACGACCCGGAGCGCGTGACCGGAGTATCCACGGCCGACTACTTCGCCTCCGCCACCGCACCGGTGGCGCCGCGGCCGGCGAACAGCGTCCTGGAGCTCGCGAAGCTCACGGCGACCGGTTTCGACGCCGAGCCGGCATCCGACAGACTCGCGCGTTATCTCGCGACCGCCCCGTGAGCTCGCCGGCGCCCGCGCCTCGCCTCGCGAGCCTGGACGGTCTGCGGGGCGGCGCGGCGCTGATCGTGCTGCTCCACCACGCGCTGCTCACGATGTCCGGATTCGCTGCTGTGTACTGGGGGCAGCCGTTTCCGGCGTATGTCGCCCCGTTCGCCTACACGCCCCTCCACGCGGTGTGGGCGGGGTCTGAAGCGGTTCTGGTCTTCTTCGTGCTGAGCGGCCTCGTGCTCACCCTGCCCGCCGTCCGACGACGCGCGCTGCCGTGGGTCTCGTACTACCCGAGCCGCCTCGTCCGGCTGTATCTGCCAGTCCTCTTCTCTGTAGCGCTTGCGGTCCTGCTCGCTCGGTTGTGGCCACGGGCGACAGATGACCGCTACAGCCCGTGGATACAGATGCACAACGAGGCGCCCACGCTCGCGAACGCACTCCACAACAGCCTGCTCCTCAACGGGACCACGTGGCTCAACAGCCCGTTGTGGTCGCTGCAATGGGAGGTGCTGTTCTCGCTGCTGCTGCCGCTGTACGTGTGGGTCACGCTGCGATGGGGCGCGCGACACTGGGCTGTGATCGCAGGAGCGCTGATCGCACTGGTCGTGCTGGGCGACGTCAGCGGCGTCACGGCGCTCCGGTATCTGCCGTTCTTCGGGCTGGGCTCGCTCGTCGCGGTCAACCTCGACCGGCTCGGCGAGCTCTCGCTGAGGTTCGACCGGTCCCGCCGGAGCAGGGCGGCACAGCTCGCGCTGATCGTCGCGGCCCTGCTCCTTCTCACGTTCCGCTGGTGGCCGGGCAATCTCCTGCCCGCCGCCGTCGCCCAGGCGAACGGAGCCGTGGTGGCGGTGGGGGCAGTCGCCGTCGTGCTGATCGCCGTCTGCCTTCCCGTCGCCGCTCGAGTGCTGTCCTCGCGCATCCTGGTGGCGGCGGGGACCATCTCGTTCAGCCTGTACCTCGTGCACGAGCCGATCCTCGTCACGCTCGCCGTCATCGCTCCGCCGGACAAGTCCTGGATCGCGCCAGCGGTGGGGATCCCACTCGCCCTTGTCGCGGGCTGGCTCTTCTACGTGCTCATCGAGCGGGGGACTCACCGCCTCGCGCGCGGGACCGCCGGATGGCTCGCCCCTCGTCGCACCGGATCGGCACAGCGGTCGCACGCCGACCACCGCTGAGGCGTCAGCGCTGCCTTCCCGCCTCGTGGGAGTGCGGGATCAGGGGACGACGACGTCTCGACAGCCCAGGAAGCTGTGCCCGCCGGCACCCGTGTTGATCGCGTACACGCACACGGAGTTCTTGCCCGACGGCATCGACACGAACTCCGAGAAGCCATGGGCGTCCCCCAGCCGATACGCCGCCCCGACGTCTGCGCGAGGCTTGTTCGCGGTGTACTCCGCGCCAGTAGCTCCGACATAGATGTGGATCTTGATGGATGCCGATGTGTCGGGGTCGAGCGCCCAGCCCGACATCGTCGCCCCTCCGGCGCTCGCGGCGATGCCTTCGAAGTTGCCCAGGGGGGCGCGGCCGAGGTCGGGCCCGGTCTCGACGACCGTCGCCGATCTGCACCCCAGGAAGGTATGCCCGCCCGCGCCGGTGTTGATCGCATATGCGCAGATCTGCGTCGTGCCCGCCTGCAGCGTCAGCTTCTCGCTGAACCCGTGGTTGGGTCCTGACGCCGGATAGCTCGCGCCCACGTCCGCGCGGGCCTTGTCGGCCGTGTACTCCGTGCCCGTCGCGCCTGCGTAGAGGTGCACCTTGATCGGTGCGGCGGTGTCGGGATCGATCGCCCAACCGGATGCGGTCGCGACGTTGCCGCTCACCGTAACGGACTCGAAGTTGCCGAACGGCGCGCGCCCCAGATCCGGCGCCATGTCGACGACGGTCGCCGACTTGCAGCCGAGGAAGGCGTGGCCGCCTGCACCGTTGTTGATCGCATAGGCGCACACCTGGGTCGTGCCGACAGGCAGGGTGACTTTCTCCGCGAATCCGTGGTTCACGCCGGACGCCGGGTAGATCGCCGCGACGTCCGCCCTCGCCTTGTCGGCCGTGTACTCCGTGCCCGTCGCGCCGACGTAGAGGTGGATCCTGATCGGTGCTGTCGTATCGGGGTCGATCGCCCATCCTGACGCGCTGGCCGTATTGCCGCTGACCGTCAGCGCCTCGTAGTTGCCGAAGGGAGGGCGGCCGAGGTCGACCGATCCAGGAACGGTCACCGTCTGACAGCCCAGTGTGGTCGTCCCGCCGGCGCCGATGTTGATGGCGTAGGCGCATACGGATCGCACACCCGGCGAGGCAGGCAGCTTGGCGGTGAATCCGTGGTTCGTCCCGTAGGCCGGATATGTGGTCGTCAGCTCGCTGCGCGCCTTGTCGGCATTGACTGCGGTGCCGACCGAATCGACGTAGACGTGCACCGACGTCGGCCCGGTGGAGTCGGGGTCGATCGCCCATCCACTCACTTCGACACCGCTGTCGACGACCTTGACGGTGTCGAACTTGCCCACCGGGGAGCCGCTCATCGCCTCTGCCTGCAGGCACTTCAGAAGGACGTTGGCACCCCCGCCCACGTTGATCCCGTACACGCACACGTTCGTCGGGCCCGCGCCGACAGCCGGAACCCGCACGTCGAAGCCGTGACGGCTGCCCACTGCGGGGTACGCCGCCCCGACGTCGCCCCGTTCGAGGTCCGCGGTGAACGCTGTGCTCTGCGACCCGGCGTAGACGTGGATGGAGATCGGCGCCGTGGTGTCCAGATCCGCCGCCCAGCCGGACACCCGGAACTCGCCCGGGAGCGCTTGGACGAGCTCGACGTTGCCGAAGGGATCGTTGTAGACCTGGGTCGAGCCGAACCAGTCGGTGAAGAACTGGAAGAAGTTGCGGTTGCCATAGGACGCACACGGATCGCTCGACGCGTTGTAGCCCGCGCGGATGGCGGCGGCGTTCGGCTGATAGGGCGTGTAGTAGTAGAGGCTGGCGGTTGCCTGATTCTGGATGTACACCGGCGCAGACCCGCAGGCTTCGTTCGGGTGCCACCGGACGTTCCATGTCCTTCCCGGCGCGTACCAGGTGAAGTACTGGCTCGTCCCCGGCGGGTTGGCGTACCGCTTCAACTGCCATGCTGCGCCGAAGACCTGATTGAAGAATCCGTAGTACCGCGCGTCGCAGGCTGCGGTGTCCGGGCACCCCTGCCCCATGGCTGCGCGGTAGTGATCCTTGGTCGGCGTGCTCGACAGCACGAGGCCCTGCTCCTTCTGGAGCATGACGAGAATGACCTGTGGGTTGATGCCGCAGGCCTGCGCGACTTTGTAGATGATCGCCGACGCCCGCTCCGACATCCCACCGGCATACGCCCCGCACATCGCGTCGGCGGCCGTCGACCGCGATGTGTCGTAGTAGTCCTTCAGACATGTGTACCCCGCCGAACAGCGGGCGAGGCGAGCTTGGAGGAACGACTGGATCTGCGCCTCGGACATCGTGCTGCGATCGTAGAATTTCGCGTCGCTGATGATGTTGCCCGGCTGGAACTTCGACAGGTCCGCCGTCTTGACGACCCCGCTGGCAACGGCATCCCCCGCCACCGCGGTATCGACCCGCTCCGTCTCGGCCTGGTTCGCCGACGCTGTTGCCGGCGCCAGCAGCAATGCCGCGACGAGACTGACCGCCATCGCGAGAACACCGACCCGGCGTCGCGCAGGCGCGCGACGTTCCCCCCTGTAACCTGCAGCCACGTGACCAGTGTGACGCATGAGTCAGATGGTACCGCGTAGCCTCGCCGAAGGAATAGGCCGATCCGCGCGGTTAATCCGCTCCGCTAGAGCTCCGCGTGCAGCATCCACACCTTGTCGGCGGCCTCGCGCCACGAGAACGCGCGACCGCGATCCCCCGCGAGCACGCCGAGGCGCTCGGCGGCGGCTGTCGACCCGAGTCCCGTGGCCAACGCCGCGCCGAGCGCGTCCGCGAGGCTCGCAGCATCCGTTCCCGAAACCAACGTTCCGCCGTCGAACACGACCTCGTCGTGCACCGCTGACGACGCCGCGATCACGGGCACGCCGAGGGTCAGGGCATCGACCACGCGCCACGGGAACGCCGCTCTGCGCGAGGGCGCCACGAACGCGACCGCCGCGCCGAACACCGCAGCTCGGTCGGAGGTGTCCAGAACCCCCCGAACGTGCAGCGCCCGCTCCGGAAGCCCCGCCGCAGAGGCGAGGTCCGCCACCGCCGGCTCGTGGCCCTCCTCGACGTCGATCACGACGACAGGAAGATCGACACCGGATGCTGCGACCGCAGCGAGTCCGACGTCCAGCCCTTCTGAGCCCAGCGGCCCGCCGGCCAGCAATACGTATCCCTCGGGAACATCGAGCGAGCGCCGCCGCCCGACCTCATCCGTCGGCACGGCGAACCCGAGCGGAGACGCCCCGGCGATCACGCGCACCCGGTCCCGCAGCCCCGGCGCGATCTCCCGCAGTCGCGCCGCCAGCGAGTGGGTCGGCACCACCACGGCGTCCGCATGCTTCACCGCGCGCTTCAGCATCGCCTTGTGCCAGGCCACCACCGCTCGGGGCAGCTCCGAGGGCGACTCCCACGGCCGGAGGTCCCAGACCGTGACGACGGCCTGATCGTGGTTGTGCACCCGATCGTGGCGCACGAGCGGTGCGAACAGCGACGGCGAATGGATCATGCCACCGCCGATGCCGGTGCCCACGCCCAACTGCAGCGCAGCCGCGAGCTCGCGTCGCGGCAGGGCCGTGCGGCGCACACCCGCCAGACCCGGCACCGAGTCCAGTGCGCCTTCGACACCGCCGGCCGGCGCGATCGCCTCGACCTCGCAGCCCGACGGCGCTCCGAGCACCAGCGCCCGCGCGAGCTCGCGCGACGCCTCGACCAACTCGGGCTCGGAAGGCGCAACGAGCTGATCCAGCACGACGCGCAGCGTGGCCACCATCGGTCAGCCCGCCGGAGTCGGGGTCGGCGGGTGGAGCGTCGTCTGCACCAGCTGTGCGATGTAGGCCCAGTCGGGGCTGAACTCGTCGATGCCACCGGCGGGCGTCAGCTCGAGCGTCTGCACCGGCTCCTCCTTCGCCTTGACCGCGAGGTCGACGAGCGTCGGGATCAGCGATTGCGGCAGGTCCGTCTCCACGATGTCGGCGCCGGCGGCCGCGACATCCTGGAAGCGCGTCAGAACGACCTGAGGCGTGAACTGGGCGAGGATCGCCTCCTGCAGCTCGCGCTGGCGCCTCATGCGGTCGAAGTCGCTCGTCGTGTAGCGCGAGCGGGCGTACCACTGCGCGGTGTCGCCGTCCATGTGCTGCTGGCCGGCCTCGATCCAGCCGGTCGCCCATGCGTCGACGTTGTGCGGATCGACGCCCTCGGGCGGACCGCCCTTCGGCAGCCGCTCGACGACGCTGATGTCGACCCCGCCGAGCGCGTCGACCAAGGATGCGAAGCCGTGCATGTCGACGAAGGCGTAGTACGGGATCTTGATCCCGAGGATGCCCTCGGCCGCGTCCTTGGTCGCCTCGATGGCCGGCGTCGAGCCCTGGGCCTCGGCATCCGGATACAGTCCGGCCCCGCGGTCTTCGCGACACTGCTCGACGGCATTCGTCAGCTGGTTGATCCCGCTCCCCCAGCCGCAGGTGGGGTCGCCGTGGCCTTCGAAGCCGTTCGGGTACTCGTCCTGCATCGGCCCCTCGGCGAACGGGAAGTTCGGCATGTCACGGGGGATGCCGGTGATCGTGGTCGCACCGGTCGCGGCGTTCACCGAGACCACCGAGATGCTGTCGAACCTCATCGAGTCCCGGCCTTCGCCGCTGTCGGCGCCGAGCAGGAGGATGTTGTAGTAGCCGTCGTCGGGCGGAACCGTCGGACCGCTCGCCCCGAAGATCGAGCTGATCGTGCTGCGCACGGCGCCGACGGCGTTCGAGGCATAGACCGCGGTTCCGCTCGCGACCACGAGAAGCCCGACGCCCACCAGCGCGATGGCGAACCGCGCGATGCCCCCCGTCTTGACCAGCCGCACCAGGCGCAGCGTATCGATCGTGAGCACGACCCACAGCACCGCGTAGGCGAGCAGCAGTCCCTGCGCGATCAGCAGCGGCAGCGGACGCAGCAGCCCGAGCCAGTCGGGTAGCCACGCGCTCGTCACGATGCTCAAACCCGCCATGGGCGCGAGGAGCGCGAACAGCGCGGCGACGACGAGGAGAACCCACATCACCAGCGTCGCGGCGATGCCGAATCGGCCGAGCTTGCGGTTGCCCGCGAGCACTTGCGCAGAACCCGGGATCAGGAAGTTGAGCCCGACCAGCCACCACCCGCGGCGCGTCATCACGGCGCGGGATGAGGCATCCGGATTCCTCATCGGGCGCTCCTCGACGACACCCGGACCTGACGGGCGGGCGTTGAGGCGGGGCGCGCTCATGACGCTCACAGCGACTCCTTGAGCCGCCGGTTCTTCTGCTCGACCTGCGCTTCGAGATCGCGGGCGTATGCCTCGATGCGGTCCGCGATGTCGGCGTCCGCGCTGCCGAGGATGCGCGCGGCGAGGAGGCCGGCGTTCTTCGCGCCGTTGATGGAGACGGTGGCGACCGGGATGCCGGCCGGCATCTGCACGATGCTGAGCAGCGAGTCCATGCCGTCGAGGGTCGCGAGCTGCACCGGCACTCCGACAACCGGCAGGGCGGTGAGGGATGCCAGCATGCCGGGGAGGTGCGCGGCGCCTCCGGCGCCGGCGATGATGACGCGCAGCCCGCGGGCCCGCGCCTCACGCCCGTAGCGGACGAGCTTGTCGACCGTGCGGTGCGCCGAGACGACCTCGACCTCGTGCGCGATGCCGAAGTCGGTGAGCGCCTGAGAGGCGTCGCTCATGACCCGCCAGTCGGAGTCGGAGCCCATGACGACGCCGACGAGCGGCGCCTCGGAGGAATGAAGGGGCGCAGTCACTCGTCAAGGGTAGGGGTCGTGGCTGGAAACTCCCCGCAACGGCGCGCTTTCGAGGACGTCAGACCCTATGAGGGTGGGGTGCTGGTGCTCTTGTAGGCCCAGGGCCTCACGGTGCAGATTCGTGGATCATCCCGAGGAGTGGCCTTGGGATG
>NZ_JBHVSC010000007.1:0-154787 GCF_042885375.1 Microbacterium sp. NPDC058062 | reverse complement strand
CAAAACCCTCGACTGGGCCACCCCCGCCGAAGCCCTCAACGCACTACTCTCAGACCCACCACAAGACGGTGTTGCAATGACCGCCTGAAACCGCCGGTGGATCCATCCTGCTTCCGCCGGATCTCCGTCTTTCGCGGCCCATCCCGGTCAGGCGCGGGCGAAGAACTCCCGCTCGTGCTCCATCGAGCGCGCGAACGCCGCGTCCATGCGCGCCCGCTCGATCGGGCCGGCCCCGAACGCCGCCGCATCGGCGATCTCGGTCGCGCGGGCGGTCGCCGCGGTGAAGGCGGGGTCTCCGTACATCGCGAGCCAGTCGTCGTACGGGTGCTCGTCGTGCCGCCGCGTGGCGAGACGGACGCCGAGATCGGTGTAGAGCCAGAAGCAGGGGAGGAGCGCCGCGACGAGCTCGGCGTACGAGCGGGCCGACGCATGGAGGTGGTTCGTGTAGGCGAGCGTCTGCGGCGCCGGGGCTGCGGCGGTCGTACCGAGGTGGGACTCGTGCAGCCGGCGCTCCTCGACGATGGAGGACTCCGCCGCACGCGCCCAGAACGCCTGCTCCTCCGACGTCGGCGCGAGCGCGCTCGCCTTCGCCAGCACGCGGGAGTACTCGCCGAGGTAGAGCGCATCCTGCGCGAGGTACCGCAGGAACGTCTCGCGCGGCAGCGTGCCGTCGCCGAGCCCGCGCACGAAGTCGAGGTCGTCGACCTCCGCGCGCTCTGGTGCGGCGGCCTCCCACACGCGTGCCGACCATGAAGGGACGGTGTTGGTCCCCACGGCCCCTCCAGGCGCCGCTGGCGCGTCGCCCGGAGCCTCCGGCCGCGTGGGCCCAGCTGCGTCCCGAAGTTCGTGGAAGTGGTCGATCGGGCCGTTGCCCTCGCCCACCCGCAGCGCGTCGGCGTGGGTGAGCGCCCCGGTCAGCCACGTCTTCGCGCGCTGAAGCGCCTCGGGCCAGGTCGCGCCGCCCGCGCGGAGCGTCGCCATCGCGGACGAGAGCGAGCAGCCGGTGCCGTGGGTGTGACGCGTCTGGACGCGAACGCCGCCGACTTCGTGCACGGCGCCGTCGGCTGCCACGATGGCATCCGGGCAGTCGGCGCCGTCGAGGTGTCCGCCCTTCAGCAGCACCGTCGTGCCGGTGTCGTGGGCGAGGGTCTGCGCGTCGGCGACGGCCTGCGCCCACGAGGTCGCGCGGGTGCGACCGGCCAGCACCGCGAGCTCCGCGAGGTTCGGCGTCACGAGATCGACGTCGCGGGCGAGCTCACGGAGCGCCTCCTCGGCCGCGGGGTCGAGCAGCCGGTCGCCGCTCGTTGCCACCATCACCGGGTCGAGCACCACGATCGGCGGCCGCACGCGTCCGAGCCACTGCCGGACGGTGCCGATGATGTCCGCCGACTGCAGCATGCCGATCTTGACCGCGTCGATCTCGACGTCGTCCGACACGGCATCCAGTTGCGCGGCGAGGAACGTCGTCGGCGGCACGTGCACGGCGCGCACGCCGCGGGTGTTCTGCGCCACGAGCGCGGTGACCACGGCCATGCCATAGCCGCCGAGCGCGCCGATCGATTTGAGGTCCGCCTGCACACCGGCGCCCCCGGTCGGGTCGGTGCCGGCGATGCTGAGCACCCGCGGGATCGCCGCCGCGCGAACCGGCGTCGGTGCGGGCGCGGCGAGCGCCGTGTCGGTCACCGCGCGACCCCCTCGAGCGAGGGCGCATCGGCCCGATCCCGCAGCGCGCGGGTCGCCGCCGCCGGGTCGTCCGCGCCGCAGATCGCCGACACGACCGCGATGCCCGCGGCCCCGGCGTCGCGGAGCGCCGCGACATCCGACTCGACGACTCCGCCGATCGCGACGCACGGCAGGTCGGTGCCCGCGGCGAACGCGGCGAAGCCCTCGACGCCGAGCGTCGGCGGGTGGTCGGGCTTCGTCGACGTCGGCCGGATGACGCCGACGCCGAGGTAGTCGATCGTGCCGCGGCGGGGGAGATGTGCCGCGGCACGGTGCTCCGCGGAGTTCGCGGTCCATCCGATCACCGCGTGCGCACCGAGCAGGCGCCGCGCGGTCTCCGGCGGCAGGTCGCTCTGGCCGAGGTGCACGCCGTCGACGCGGGCCCCGGCATCCCGCGCTGCCACGGCCACGTCGACGCGGTCGTTGATGAGGAGCAGGCAGCGGCGGTCGATGACGTCCGACAGCGCTCGCGCCTGGCGCAGCAGTTCCCGGGCGGTCACCGACTTCGCCCGGAGCTGCACGACGTCGACCCCCGCGCCCGCTGCGGCGTCGACCACGTCGACCAGCCGGTCGAACGGCAGGCGGTCGTCGGTCACGAGGTGCAGTGCGAGACGCGCGCCGAGCCCGCTCATCGGGTCGCCAGCACGTCGGCGACGCGCGCGTCGAGCTCGGCCGGCGCTGCGGCGACGGCGTCGAGCGCGTCGAGGAACGCCACGGCGAAGGTTCCCGGTCCGTCCGCGCGGGCCGCGGCCCGTTCCGACGCGGCCGCGTAGAGGACGGATGCCGCCACCGCCGCTTCGAACGGAGCGCACACGCCGACGAGCGCGGCCATCACCGCGCCGAGCGAACAGCCGCCGCCGGTGACGCGCGTGAGCAGCGCGTCCCCACCGTGGATGCGGACCACGCGCTCGCCGTCGGTCACGAGGTCGACCGGGCCCGACACGGCCACCACGCCGCCGGTGCGCAGCGCGAGCGACCGCGCGGCGCCGGCCGCAGCATCCGTCCCGTCCGTCGCGTCGACTCCGCGACCGCCGCCGCCTTCGCCGGCCACGGCGAGGATCTCGGAGGCGTTGCCGCGGACGATGGCGGGACGGTGCTCGAGCAGTTCGGCGGCGAGAGCGGTGCGCACGGGCAGAACGCCGACCGCGACCGGGTCGAGCACCCACGGGGTGCCGGCCCGCACCGCTTCGCGGGCGGCCTCGCGCTGCTCGGCGGTGGGGGTGCCCAGGTTCACCAGCACGCCGTCGGCCACGCCGGCGAAGAGTCCGGCCTCGCCCGGGATGTCGCACATGGCGGGGGCGGCGCCCACCGCCAGGAGCGCGTTCGCCGTGTAGTTCGTCACCACCGCATTGGTGATGCACTGCACCAGGGGCGAGGTCTCCCGCAGCACCGTCAGCGCGGCGGCGGGGGAGAGGGCGGACAGGTGGGCTTCGGTGCGCGCGTTCATCGCGACATCCCTTCGCTCGCATGATCGAGATCAGGTTCGACGGGTGTGTTCTCAGCCCGCCGTGCGGGCACCCCGTGTCACTGCCGAGCAATCTAGCAGGGGATCTCGACGGCCGATCGCCGTGTGTCCTCGGCGTGCGCCGTGCGCGTCCGGTCACGGTCGCCGAGCTCTCGAGTCGCGGTCGCGATGCGATGCGCTGAGCCTGCCGAAGTGTCGGCCCCACGCCGTAGGCTGGGGGAGTGACCACCGCCCTCTACCGCCGCTACCGGCCCGAGTCGTTCGGCGAGATGATCGGGCAGTCGCAGGTCACCGAGCCGCTCATGACCGCGCTGCGCGGCGACCGGGTCGGTCATGCGTATCTGTTCTCCGGCCCCCGCGGGTGCGGAAAGACCACGTCGGCGCGCATTCTCGCCCGCTGCCTCAACTGCGCTCAGGGTCCGACAGACACGCCGTGCGGCACGTGCGACAGCTGCGTCGAGCTGGGCCGTGGCGGCGGGGGTTCGCTCGATGTCGTCGAGATCGACGCGGCCAGCCACAACGGTGTCGACGACGCCCGCGACCTGCGCGAGCGCGCGGTGTTCGCGCCGGCCCGCGACCGCTTCAAGATCTTCATCCTCGACGAGGCGCACATGGTAACCCCGCAGGGCTTCAACGCCCTGCTCAAGCTCGTCGAAGAGCCGCCCGACCACGTGAAGTTCATCTTCGCGACGACCGAGCCCGAGAAGGTCATCGGCACCATCCGGTCGCGCACCCACCACTACCCGTTCCGCCTCGTGCCCCCGGCCGCGATGCTCGAGTACGTCGAGCAGCTGTGCGCCCAGGAGGGTGTGAACGTCGAGCAGGGCGTCCTGCCGCTCGTCGTACGCGCGGGCGGCGGATCGCCCCGAGACACCCTGTCGCTGCTCGACCAGCTGATCGCCGGCTCGGAAGACGCCAAGGTCACCTACGCCCGCGCGGTCGCGCTGCTGGGCTACACCCACGCCGAGCTGCTCGACGAGGTGATCGACGCCTTCGCCGCCTCCGACGCGGCGGCTGCCTTCGCCGCGGTCGACCGCGTGGTGCAGACCGGACAGGACCCGCGCCGATTCGTCGACGATCTGCTCGAGCGCCTGCGCGACCTCATCGTCGTGTCCGCGGCCGGCCAGGGCGCCGCCGCCGTGCTGCGGGGCGTCTCGGCCGAAGACCTCGCGCGCATGCAGCGCCAGGCCGACGCCTTCGGTCCGTCGCGGCTGTCGCACATCGCCGACCTCGTCATCGCGACGCTCGACGACATGACCGGCGCCACCTCGCCGCGCCTGCAGCTCGAGCTGATGGTCGCCCGCGTGCTGGCGCGCGGCGCCGGCGCCGCTCCCGTCGCCGCGCCGGCGATGGCCGCTGCACCGGCCCCCGCGACGACAGCTCCCGCGGCGCCCGCGCCCGCAGCATCTGCAGCGGCCGCGCCTGCAGCCGCTGCTGCCGCGCCCGCCGTGGCGGCGGCGCCGGCTCCAGCCGCGCAGCCTGCCGAGGCTGCGCCCGTGGCGACCCCTCCCGTCCCCGCCGGCCCGGTCACGCTCGACCGCCTCCAGCAGGCGTGGCCGCAGGTTCTCGCGCAGCTCGAGAACGTGAGCCGCTCGTCGTGGATGCTCGCTTCGGGTGCCCGCACCGTGGCGCTCGACGACGACGTGCTGACCCTGGCGTTCTCGAGCCAGAGCGACGTCGCGAAGTTCAAGCAGCTCGCCGCGGGCAAAGGCCCCAGCGAAGACCTGCGTCAGGCGATTCTGGCCGTGCTCGGCATCCGCGTGAAGTACATCGCCCGTCACGACGCTGCCGCTGGGTCCGGCGGTTCCGCTGGCACGGGTGGCCCGGCGGCGCCGGCGCCCTCGGGTCCCGGTCGCGAGGCTCCGCGTCAGGCTGCCGCACCTGAGGCAGCGGCCACCCGCACCGCCGCTGCCCCGCCGAGCGGGTCACGACCCGCTCAGGCTGCGGCACCGCGTGCGTCGGCACCTGTTGCGCCCGCATCGGCACCGGCTGCGCCGCGTGCGACGGCTCCCACCGCACCGCGGCCGACCGTGCAGGCCACGGCGCCGGCATCGGCAGCGCCCGTGACCGACTGGGCCGTCGCGCCCATCCCGTCCGACGACGACGCCCCGCCGCCCGACCCGGGTCCGGCTGCCTTCCCCGTCGAGACGCCCGCGCAGTTCGCGGTCGACGACGAGCCCGAAGACGCCGAGGCCGCGACCGCACGCGTCGCGACGCTCGCGCCGCCGCGCGAGGGCGAGGTCCTGCCGCGTGCCGAGATCGCACCCGCCCTCGAGCGCGATGATGACGACGACGAGGAGGACGACACGGATGCCGTCGCCGACCTCCCGGTGCCGCCCACGGTCGCGCCTCCTCTGACCCCGGTGGTCACGACCCGCAACGGCGGCGTGCAGCGCTACGGCGAGGCGGTCGTGCGCCAGGTGCTCGGCGCGACGTTCGTCCGCGAAGAGCCCTACGAGCCCCCGACGAGGTTCAGCTAACCCATGTACGACGGCATCGTCCAAGACCTCATCGACGAATTCGGCCGCCTCCCCGGGATCGGGCCGAAGTCGGCTCAGCGCATCGCGTTCCACATCCTGCAGACGCCGAACTTCGACGTGTCGCACCTCGCCGAGCTGCTCAGCGAGGTGCGCGAGCGGGTGCGCTTCTGCGAGGTGTGCGGCAACGTCTCCGAGCAGGAACGCTGCTCGATCTGCCGCGACCCTCGCCGCAACCAGACGCTGATCTGCGTCGTGGAGGACGCGAAGGACGTGGCGGCGATCGAGCGCACGCGCGAGTTCCGCGGGCTGTACCACGTGCTCGGCGGCGCGATCAGCCCGATCGCCGGCATCGGTCCCGACGACCTGCGCATCACGCAGCTCATGCAGCGTCTCGCCGACGGCACCGTGCAAGAGGTCATCCTCGCGACCAACCCGAACCTCGAGGGCGAGGCGACGGCGACCTACCTGAGCCGCCTGCTGCACACCCTCGAGATCTCGGTCACCCGCCTCGCCTCCGGTCTTCCGGTCGGCGGCGACCTCGAGTACGCCGACGAGGTCACGCTGGGTCGCGCCTTCGAGGGCCGCCGCTCGGTCTGACCCCAACCCCGGTCGGGGTGTGCTCCGCCATCGCCGATGATGTCGGAAGTCCGTCGTAGATTGGCGGTCGGCCGTCTCGCGCGCAACGCCCGGCGACCCGGAACCTGAGTCGATGACGACGACGTCCGTCCAGCGGCGTCTCGGCTGATTTCGCCACACCACCTTGGGAGACACCCCGCATGAACTCCTCACAGCGGTTCGACACGCGCGCATGGCTGCTGTTCGCCGCGATGGCGCTGCTGTGGGGTGTCCCTTACCTGTTCATCAGTGTCGCCGTCGAGTCCTACTCGCCCGCGGCGGTGGTCGCCGGCCGCACACTGCTCGGCGCGCTGCTCCTGCTGCCTTTCGCGCTGCACCAGAAGGCGCTGCGTCCCGCGTTCGCGAAGATCGGCTGGGTGCTGCTGTTCGGCGGGATCGAGATGGCCGGGCCCTTCCTGCTGCTCGGCCATGCCGAGCAGACGCTGCCCTCAGGACTCACGGGACTCCTGGTGGCGACGGTGCCCCTGTTCGCCGCGTTGATCGCCTTCGGCGGCGGCGACCGGTCCGTGCTCAGCCCGGCGCGCGCGATCGGGCTCTTCATCGGCTTCGCCGGCGTGTTCGTGATCGTCGCCGGTCCCGGGCTCGCCATCGAGGGCGGCGGCGGCCTCATGGCCGTGGGGGAGGTGCTCCTCGTCGCGCTCCTGTACGCGATCGCGCCCTTCGTCATCGCCACCAAGCTGCGCGATGTGCCGTCCCTCGGGTCGATCACCCTCGCCCTCTTCGCGGTGGGCATCTTCTACACGCCGATCGCGTTCCTGACGCAGCATCAGGTGCCGACCGTCGAGAGCACTGTGTCGCTGGTCGCCCTCGCCGTGCTCTGCACGGCGGTCGCGTTCATCGCCTTCTTCGCGCTGATCGCGCGCGTCGGTCCCGTCAAGGCTCCGCTGTTCACGTACGTCAATCCGGTCGTCGCGATCGTCCTCGGCACGATCATCCTCGGCGAGCCGCTGACCCCCGGCCTGCTGATCGGCTTTCCGCTGGTGCTCCTCGGCTGCTGGCTCGCCGCCACCGGCGGCGCGCTCCGCGCGCGCAAGACCGAGACGGCCGACCTGCCGCCGATCGCCTCGAGCTGAGTTCAGCGGAGCACTTCGACCAGCACGATCCAGGACACCAGCAGCGCGGCGCCGATCGCGACGATCGACCCGACGGCGAACCACACCAGGCCGCCGGGCTGGCCGGCAGCCAGGAGCGCGCCGCCGATCAGATAGGCGAGCGGGGCGAAGAAGCCCACCGCCGCCTTGAGCCAGCGCATCCGATTGGCGGGATGCTGATTCTCGAAGATCCTCCGGGTCGCCTGTACCTGGAAGACCCCGGCGCCGAGCGCGATGACGATCATCGCCACCCCGTACGGGACGGGCCCGACCTCCGGAATGAGCCCGATCGCGGAGCCGACGAGCGCGAGCACGAGGCCCGAGATGCCCGCGGCGAGACGCGCGGTGAGCGACGCCTCCTTGATGATGTCGCCGATGTTGACGCTCGCGGCGACGATCACGAGACCCGCGAGCGCCGCCGTCGCGCCGACCATGGCCACGTTGAAGTCCGACCACGTCTCGATCTGCTCCATGCTCGGATGCTACTGGCGCCGCGCCGCGGCGCACAGAATCGGACCTTCTCGCCGACACGCCGGTCGGCGCACCGCGCGCGCGGCGTGTCGGCGCGGATCTCCGATCCTGTGCCGCGCCGCCGCCGTTCGGGCGCCGCGACACATGGCTGGGCGCGCATGAGCGCGTCCGTAAGATGGACCTTTGGGTGACAGGAGACCGCGGTGAGCGGCATCCGTTCTCGCCCGTCCTCAGACAAAACGCGTGGAGTTCGATGTGGCGCTGATCGTCCAGAAGTACGGCGGATCGTCGGTGGCTGATGCCGAGAGCATCAAGCGCGTCGCGAAGCGGATCGTCGACGCGCGTCGCGCCGGCCACGACGTCGTCGTGGCCGTGAGCGCCATGGGTGACACGACCGATGAGCTGCTCGATCTCGCGAGCCAGGTCGCGCCGATCCCGGCGCCGCGCGAGCTCGACATGCTGCTGTCGAGCGGCGAGCGCATCTCGATGGCGCTGCTGGCGATGGCGATCCACTCGATGGGCTTCGAGGCCCGGTCGTTCACCGGCAGCCAGGCGGGCATGATCACGACCGCCGACCACGGCTCGGCCCGCATCGTCGACGTGACGCCGATCCGCCTGCGCGAGGCGCTCGACGAGGGCGCGATCGTCATCGTCGCCGGCTTCCAGGGCTTCAACCGCGACACCCGCGACATCACCACGCTCGGCCGGGGCGGCTCCGACACCACGGCCGTCGCCCTCGCGGCAGCGCTCGAGGCCGACGTCTGCGAGATCTACAGCGACGTCGACGGCATCTTCACCGCCGACCCGCGCGTCGTGCCGAAGGCGAAGAAGCTCAACGTGGTCTCGGCCGAGGAGATGCTCGAGCTCGCCGCCAACGGCGCCAAGGTGCTGTACATCCGCGCCGTCGAATACGCACGCCGTCACGGCGTGCTCATCCACGCCCGCTCCACGTTCAGCTCGGGCGTGGGGACCTACGTGCTCGGCCAAGGGATGAACCTTCCCGAGGGCACAGTTCCCGACATTTCAGGGGGAGAAGAGATGGAAGAGCCCATCGTCGCCGGCGTCGCCACTGACCTCGGCCAGGCCAAGATCACCGTGATCGGCGTTCCCGACGTGCCCGGCAAGGCCGCCGAGATCTTCAAGGTCGTCGCGAAGTCCGGCGCCAACGTCGACATGATCGTGCAGAACGTGTCGGCCGCGACGACCGGTCGCACCGACATCTCGTTCACGCTTCCCAAGACCGACGCCGCGACTGCGCTCAAGGCGCTCGCCGCCGACCAGTCGGAGATCGGGTTCGAGAACCTGGTGCACGACGACCAGATCGGCAAGCTCTCCGTCGTCGGCGCGGGCATGCGCACCCACTCGGGTGTCTCGGCCACGCTCTTCGAGGCGCTGAGCGTCGCGGGCATCAACATCGAGATGATCTCGACCTCCGAGATCCGCATCTCGGTTGTGGTGCGCGGCGACGATCTCGCCGAGGCCGCTCGCGTCGTCCACACCGCCTACGGCCTGGACGGCGACATCGAGGCGACCGTCTACGCCGGCAGCGGTCGCTGACCCGGTCGGTCCGCGCGCAGCCGCACGCGAACGGCAGGAATCGCACGCATACTGTCCGCTCGGACAGGTAACACCGCAGTCGGTGTCCGGCCACGGCCGGTAGAATCGCCCAAACCCCGCGCGATCGACGGTGCCCGCGCGTCCGCTCCACGCTTGTGCCCACGCTGAGGAACTCCCATGACCCGCATCTCCGATTCAGGACTCTCCGTCGCCGTCGTCGGCGCCACCGGCCAGGTCGGGACGGTCATGCGCGAGATTCTCGCCGAGCGGAACTTCCCGATCCGCGAGCTGCGCCTCTTCGCCACGGCGCGCTCGGCCGGCACCGCCGTCGAGTTCGGCGGCGAGACCGTGATCATCGAGGATGTCGCCACCGCCGACCCGTCGGGCATCGACGTCGCCCTGTTCTCAGCCGGCGCCACCGGCAGCCGCGCGCACGCGCCCCGCTTCGCCGAGGCCGGCGCGATCGTCATCGACAACTCCAGCGCGTGGCGCATGGACCCCGAGGTGCCGCTCGTCGTCAGCGAGGTCAACCCGCACGCGATCGCGAACCCGCCCAAGGGCATCATCGCCAACCCCAACTGCACCACGATGGCCGCGATGCCGGTGCTGAAGCCCCTCGACGCCGAGGCCGGCCTCGAGCGTCTCATCGTCTCGACGTACCAGGCCGTGTCGGGCTCGGGGCTCGCCGGTGCGCAGGAGCTGCTCGGCCAGGTCGAGGGCGTCCTCGCCCAGGGCAACACACTCGACCTCGTGCACGACGGCTCGGCGGTGGACTTCCCGCAGCCCGAGAAGTACGTCGCGCCGATCGCGTTCGACGTGATCCCGCTCGCCGGCAACCTCGTCGATGACGGCCTCAACGAGACCGACGAGGAGAAGAAGCTCCGCAACGAGAGCCGCAAGATCCTCGAGCTGCCCGACCTGCGCGTCGCGGGCACCTGCGTGCGCGTGCCCGTCTTCACCGGCCACTCGCTGTCGATCCACGCCGAGTTCAAGGGCGACATCACGCCCGAGCGCGCCTACGAGATCCTGGCCTCGGCGCCGGGCGTCGTCGTCGAAGAGGTCCCGACGCCGCTGCAGGCGGCCGGCAACGACCCGAGCTTCGTCGGCCGCATCCGCGCCGATCAGTCCGCGCCCGAGGGCAAGGGCCTCGTGCTCTTCATCTCGAACGACAACCTCCGCAAGGGTGCCGCGCTCAACGCCGTGCAGATCGCCGAGGTCGTCGCCGCCAACCTCGGCGTCTCCGCCTGACGCTCAGCCCGCACCGCTTCGAAGCGGACGGTCCCCACGCCCCCTCCACGCGCCGCTGGCGCGTCGCGCGGAGCCTCCGGGCGCGTGGGCCCAGCTGCGCCCCGCAGCATCCGTCCGCTTGTCGATTCGGCAAGAACCGCAGGACTTTCGGCGTGAAGACCCGGTCCCGGTCTGGGGTGCTTTCACGCGGAACTAGAATCATCTGGTGACCGCAACGCCCGCTGAGAACCACGCCGACCACAATCCCCACGTCGAGACCGTCGATGTGCTGCTGATCGGCGGCGGGATCATGAGCGCGACGCTCGGCACCCTCCTCCAGGAGCTGCAGCCCGACCTCAAGATTGCCGTGTTCGAGCGGCTGAGCGATGTCGCGCTCGAGAGCTCGAACGCGTGGAACAACGCCGGCACCGGCCACGCCGCCCTGTGCGAGCTGAACTACATGCCCGAGGGCAAGGACGGCTCGGTCGATCCCGCCAAGGCGATCTCGATCAACGAGCAGTTCCAGCAGAGCCGGCAGCTGTGGTCGTCGCTCGTCGAGGCCGGCGTGCTCGACGCTCCGTCGACGTTCATCAACTCCGCCCCGCACATGACCTTCGTGCGCGGCGAGAAGGATGTCGCTTACCTCAAGAAGCGCTACGAGGCTCTCAAGGACGAGCCGCTCTTCGCCGGCATCGAGTACAGCGAGGACTCCCGTGTCATCAACACGTGGGCACCACTGCTCATGCAGAAGCGCCGTAAGGGCGAGCCGTTCGCGGCGACGCGCGTGCCCGCCGGCACGGATGTCGACTTCGGCGCCCTGACCCGCCAGCTGGTGGACCGGCTCGCCGAGAACGGCGCCGACGTCCGCACCAACACGGAGGTGCGCAAGCTGAAGCGCCTCTCGGACGGCACCTGGAGCGTGAAGTACCGCCGCACCATCGGTCGCACGCCGGGCGAGATCCGCGCGAAGTTCGTCTTCGTCGGCGCCGGAGGCTGGGCGCTCAAGCTGTTGCAGCGCTCCGGCATCCCCGAGATCTCGGGCTACGGCGTGTTCCCGATCGGCGGGCAGTTCCTCAAGACCTCGAACCCCGCGGTCGTGGCCCAGCACAAGGCGAAGGTGTACTCGCAGGCCTCGGTCGGCGCGCCGCCGATGTCGGTGCCGCATCTCGACACGCGCGTCGTCGACGGTGAGGCCTCGCTCCTGTTCGGCCCGTTCGCGACGTTCAGCCCGAAGTTCCTGAAGACCGGCTCCTGGTTCGACATCGTGGGCCAGGTGCGTCCCGGCAACCTCGGTCCGATGCTCAAGGTCGCATGGGACAACCCCAGCCTCATCACCTACCTCGTCGGCGAGCTGCTGAAGAACCACAAGAAGAAGGTCGACAGCCTGCGCACCTTCATGCCCACCGCGAAGGACGAGGACTGGGAGATCATCCAGGCCGGCCAGCGCGCGCAGGTCATGAAGAAGGACCCTGAGAAGGGCGGCGTGCTGCAGTTCGGCACCGAGGTCGTGACCGGAGCGGACGGCACGATCGCCGGCCTCCTCGGCGCCTCCCCGGGTGCGTCGACCGCCGTCTCGATCATGCTGGGACTCTTGAAGACCTGCTTCCCCGACCGCATCGAGGAGTGGGAGCCGCGCCTGCGCGAGCTCATCCCGAGCTACGGCGACACGCTCAACGCGCGGCCCGCGGTCGCGCGCGAGTCGCTCGGCGAGACCGCCGAGGCGCTGGCGCTCACCGCCTGATCCGTCGCGCGCCCTCCTGGGCGAGCGGCCCCGCGCGCCCCTAGGGTGGGTGCATGTCGGTGTCACGACGCGGGTGGCGTCGCTGGGGGATCGCCGCCGGGACGCTAGTCGCGCTCGTCGTCGCGGGCGCGATCACGCTCGGTGTCGCGACGGCCTCGGCCACGCCCGCGGCGATCACGGCGCGGGTGAGCGAACGCCCCGCTGTCCTGAATGCGGTGGCGGCAGCATCCGTCGACGATTTCACGTTCGATTCGTTCCAGGCCGACTATTGGCTCGTCCGCGGCACGGGCGAGCGCAGTCGCCTGCTCACCACCGAGACGATCGTGGCGCGCTTCCCGGACTTCGACCAGAACAAGGGCATGGTGCGGGCGCTGCCCGTCGTCGACAGCGGCATCGACCTCGGCACCGTCGTCTACACCGTGACCGGCGCCGACGGCGCGGCGATCCCGTGGTGGACCGAGCGCGACGGCGACTGGATCTACGTGCTCACCGGAGACGACTCGTACGTGCGCGGTGCGCAGACCTACGTCATCACGTACGAGATGAGCGACGTCGTGCTGCGCTACGAGGACACGGCGGCCGACGAGTTCTACTGGGACACCGTCGGCACCGACCACGCGCAGCCGTTCGATGTCGTGACCGCTGACGTGCATGTGGCGACGGATGCTGCGGCCGGCCTGATCGAGGGGCGCGCGTTCTGCTACACCGGGCCGTACGGATCGACCGAGCAGTGCGCGATCGAGCGCGCGGCGGAGCCGGAGCCGCTGCCGGACGCCGTGCAGGCATGGGCGCAGGCCGTCGGCGCGTCGGCCACGAGCGCCGTGGCGTTCACCGCAGGGGACGAAGGGCTCGGTCCGAACGAGAACGTGACCGTGGCACTCGGCTTCGAGCAGGGGACGTTCGCGGCGCCGAGCCCGCCCCCGCCGCCGCCGTACCCGTGGTGGCTGTGGATCCTCCCCGGGCTCGCGCTGCTGTCGGGCATCGGCGGTCTGGTGTTCGTGCTCGTGGTGAAGGCGGCGGCGCGTCGGAACCCCGACCGTGCACCGGTGATCGTGCAGTACACGCCGCCCGACGACGAGTCGCTGACGCTGTCGGCCGGGGTGCTCGACGTCCCCGAGCGGGCGCTGGCGGCGAACGTGGTCGACCTCGCGGTGAAGGACGCGGTCGAGATCCGGGCGACGGGCGACCGCGAGGACGCCGACGACTTCGAAGTGGTGCTGCGGGACAGTGCCGGTCTCGACAGTGACGAGCGGCGCATCGTCGACACGCTGTTCGGCCGCAAGGCCGAACCCGGCGCTGACGTGGATCTCGGCGCGTTCGCCCGCAAGCCCCCGTCGCGCGCCGTCACCTACGTGCGGCGGATCGATGAGTTCACCGTACAGCGCGGGTATCGCAGCAAGCTGCCGGACTGGATCACGCTGCTGCGCGGCTTCCTCCAGCTGGCCGGGCTGCCGCTGGCGATGCTCCTCATCTTCTTCGCCGACGGCGCGTTCGTGGTGCTCGACCCCCTCGGACAGTGGGGGAACGTCATCTACTTCGTCGCGCTGGGCAGTGCCTTCTTCGCGTTCATCGGTCTGCCCTTCTTCTCGCTCCCGAAGTCGGTGCTCACGGTTGCGGGCGGCATGCACAAGACCTATCTCGAGGGGATCCGCGACTATCTGCAGCTCGCGGAGGAGGATCGCTTGCGCGCGGCGCAGTCGCCGCGGACCGCCGATCTCGTGTCGTCGGGGCGTCGTCCCTATGGCGATGCGCCGGGAGAGCCTGGCGCATCCGTCGTGAACCTCTACGAGCGCCTGCTGCCGTACGCGGTGCTGTTCGGCATGGAGCACGAATGGGTGAACATCATCCGCGCGGCCGGAGCCGTCGAGGTCGCCTCCCAGCTCGCGCTGTTCGACGCGGTGACCTCGCGCTCGCTGTCCGACGCGTCCTCGTCGATCGGACGGCTCGCGGCCACCCCGGTGTCGCGGCCGGGATCGTCGTCGAGCTCTTCCTCGAGCTCGAGCTGGTCGTTCTCGGGCGGATCATCCGGCGGCGGGTTCTCGGGCGGCGGAGGTGGCGGGGGAGGCTTCGGCGGCCGCTGACCCTCGCCCGGCGCCGGCTGCCGTGCTGCAGGCGCCGGGAGCGCCACCGACTACGCTCGATCCGTGGCCAAGCTCTACTTCCGATACGGGGCGATGAACTCCGGCAAGTCGACGTCGCTCCTGCAGGCCGCCTACAACTACGAGGAGCGCGGCCAGCACGTGCTCCTCGCCAAGCCCGCCATCGACACCAAGGGTGCCGACCAGATCGACAGCCGCCTCGGGGTCAAGCGCACGGTCGACTTCCTGGTGCGCCCCCAGGACGACATCCGCGCACTGTTCGCCGAGCATCGCGCGCGCGTCAAGGCCGAGGCCGCCGACACCCTCGTCCCGGAGTCCGAGGAGCACGAGGTCGACGTCGCGTGCCTGCTCATCGACGAGGCGCAGTTCCTCACCCGGGAGCAGGTCGACGATCTGCTGCGCATCGTCGTCTTCGACGGCGTGCCGGTGCTGGCGTACGGCATCCGCACCGACTTCCAGACCCAGGCGTTCCCCGGATCGGCGCGACTGCTCGAGCTCGCCCACAGTCTCGAAGAGCTGAAAACCATCTGCCGTTGCGGTCGCAAGGCGCTCTTCAACGCCCGCCTCGTCGGCGGCCGGTTCGTCTTCGACGGCGACCAGGTCGCGATCGACGAGCTCACCGCGGACCGCATCACGTACGAATCGCTGTGCGCCGAGGACTACCTGCGCGCTTCGGGCGGCCGCCTGGAGTAGCCCGGGCTCAGGCTGTCTCGGGTGCGCGTCCGCGCCGGCGGGGGAGCGGGATCAGCATCGATGTGGTCCGCTGGTACTCACGGTAGGCCGGGTACTTCGACGTCGAGATCGACTCGGTGAACACCGTCGAGCCGATGAACAGCACCGTCAGCAGAGCGGCGCCGGCGATCGTCCAGTTCAGCCAGCTGCCGCCGTCCGCGACGAGGGCGACGGCGCCGAGCGCGTAGAACGCCCACCACTGCGCCTGTTCGAAGAAGAAGTTCGGGTGGCGGCTGTAGCCGAAGAGCCCGGTGGTGACGAAGCCGGGCTCGAGCGTGCCGCCCGCTGCCTTCTTCGCCTGGTGGAACGCCCACTGCTGCTGATCCGCCACAGTCTCACCCACCAGGAACGCGGCGAACAGCACCGCGAACGCGGCATCCCATCCGGTGAAAGCCACGGGATGCTGCCACGCGACGTACGCCGGAAGCGAGATGAGGACGAGCAGCGCGCTCTGGAAGAGCACGATGAAGAAGAAGTTGAACAGCTGGAACTGCCAGCGCGTCATGCGGCCGCGCAGGATCGCCCACCGGTAGTCCTCCATACCGGTGTAGCCGCCCTTGCGCGCGAAGTTGAAGGTGAGCCGCGCGCCCCACGCAGTGACCAGCAGCGCCATCACGACGAGGCGCGTCGCGTCGACGCCCGCGAACAGGGCAGCGGCGGCGAAGATCCAGACGTAGATCACGGGGACGATCGACCACAACCGGTCGATCCACGACGTCTCGTTCGTGACGAGCGAGGTGATCCAGCAGAACGCGGCAGCGACGCCCGCGACGATGAGGACGAGGAGGAGGGGGTCCATGGGGTCAGCGTAGTGGTCCGCGCGCACACGTGGAGTCACACGGGTTGTCTGTGGTCCGACCACACGCTATCGTGGTCAGACCACACCGTGCCCTTCAATGAGGAGGGCGCCGGATCCGACATCGACGAGGAGATCCGTGGCAGGTATCCCGACTCCACCCGCGCTCGCGCCCGCACGCGCGTGGCGCGTCGTGCTCGAGAAGATCGAGACCGACCTGCTCGACGGCACCCTGAAGCCCGGTGATCGCCTCGCCCCCGAACGCGAGCTCGCCGCCACTCTCGGTGTCGGGCGCTCCAGCGTCCGCGAGGCGCTGCGCGTCCTCGAGGTGATGGGACTCATCCGCACCGGGACCGGCTCGGGGCCGACCTCCGGGGCCATCATCATCGCGACGCCGCAGGGCGGCATGTCGGCGCTGCTGCGGCTGCAGGTCGCCGCCCAGGGCTTCCCGTTCGACGACGTCGTCGCCACGCGGCTCGTGCTCGAATCGGCCGTCGTCGACGCGCTCGCCGCCGACCCGACGCGCTCGACCGCGCAGGCGCGCGAGGTGCTCGTCGCGATGGACGCCGACGACCTCACCGCCCCCGAGTTCCTCGCGCTCGACGCCCAGCTGCACCTCGCCCTCGCCGAGGCCTCCGGCAATCTCGTCATCGCGGCGATGATGGCGGGCCTGCGCACGGCGATCGAGTCGTACGTGCAGGCGGGTGCGGCGGGCATCGCGGAATGGGGTGCCGCGGCCGACCGCCTGCGCCACGAGCATCACGCGATCCTCGATGCCGTCGACGCGGGCGACGCCGCGCTCGCCCGCACCCGCGTCCATGACCACATCGTCGGCTACTACGCGGCGGCGGGTCTCGCCCGCTCGACCGCCGCACGCACGCAGATCTGACCCATCGGAGAGGTATTCATGGTCACCCGGCAGTTCCCCAACCCCAAGGAGCTCCTCGAGCTCATGCAGTTCAAGAAGCCCGAGCTCGACGGCAAGAAGCGCCGCCTCGAGTCCGCGCTCACGATCTACGACCTGCGCGACATCGCGAAGCGCCGCACCCCCAAGGCCGCCTTCGACTACACCGACGGTGCGGCCGAGGGCGAGCTCTCGCTGTCGCGGGCGCGGCAGGCGTTCGAGGACATCGAGTTCCACCCCGACGTGCTGCGCCCTGCCGAGAACGTCGACATGTCGACCGAGATCCTCGGCGGCCCGTCGGCCATGCCGTTCGGCATCGCGCCGACCGGCTTCACACGCCTCATGCAGACCGAGGGCGAGATCGCCGGCGCCGGCGCGGCCGGTGCCGCCGGCATCCCGTTCACGCTGTCGACGCTCGGCACGACGTCGATCGAGGGCGTGAAGGCCGCGAACCCGAACGGGCGCAACTGGTTCCAGCTGTACGTCATGCGTGACCGCGAGATCTCGTACGCCCTGGCCCGCCGCGCGGCCGAGGCCGGCTTCGACACGCTGCAGTTCACAGTCGACACCCCGGTCGCGGGTGCGCGCCTGCGCGACAAGCGCAACGGCTTCTCGATCCCGCCGCAGCTGACGCTCGGCACCATCGTGAACGCGATCCCGCGCCCCTGGTGGTGGTACGACTTCCTCACGACTCCCAAGCTCGAGTTCGCGTCGCTCTCGACGACGGGCGGCACGGTCGGCGAGCTGCTCAACTCGGCCATGGACCCGACCATCAGCTACGACGACCTCGCGATCATCCGCGAGATCTGGCCGGGCAAGATCGTGATCAAGGGCGTGCAGAACGTCGCCGACTCGAAGCGTCTCATCGACGCCGGCGTCGACGGCATCATCCTGTCGAACCACGGCGGCCGTCAGCTCGACCGCGCGCCGATCCCGTTCCGCCTCCTGCCCGAAGTCGTCCGCGAGGTCGGCAAGGACGCCACGGTCATGGTCGACACCGGCATCATGAACGGCGCCGACATCGTCGCGTCGATCGCGCTCGGTGCGAAGTTCACGCTCATCGGCCGCGCGTACCTGTACGGCCTGATGGCCGGCGGCCGCCAGGGCGTCGACCGCACGATCGCGATCCTGCGCAGCGAGATCGAGCGCACCATGAAGCTCCTGGGCGTCTCGTCCATCGCGGAGCTCGAGCCGCGCCACGTCACGCAGCTGCAGCGACTCGTGCCGGTCACGGTGTCGGCCCCCGCCGCAGAGGCGGCCGTCGCCGCGGCGCCGCGCCCTCGCGCTGCACGTGCCACGACGGCGTCGAGCAGTGCGAAGGCGGATGCTGCAGCATCCCGTCCGGCGAAGGCTCCGGCAGCGAAGAGCACGGGGCCGCGCGCGAAGGCCTGACGGCTCTAGACACGAAGAGGGCGGGTTCCCGGGGGAACCCGCCCTCTTCGGATATCCGGACGCGTCAGACGCGGACGGGAAGCGTGGGGATGAGCTCCTCGAGGTAGGCCACGGTCTCTTCCCACCCGTCGACCGCGTGGCAGCGCACACCCATCGCGAGCACGGGGTAGTCGTTGCCGTCGGGGTCGAGGCGGTCGCCCACGAAGAGCATGTCGTCGAGGGAGATGCCGGTCTGCTCGGCGAGCTGACGCATGCCGTAAGCCTTGTCGATGCCCTGCTCGGTGATGTCGACCGAGGTCGAGCCGCCGGAGCGCACCTCGAGATCGGGCAGCAGCGCCGCGACGGCGGCGCGCAGGCTGTTCTTCTTCTCGCCGGTGGGATCCCATGCGGTCTTCGCGGGGACGGGGGCCTTCTGGCCGAGCGCCGAGAAGGTGATCTGAGACCCGCGGTCCTCGAGGATGTCGCCCCACGTCTCGGACTCCCAGAGCCCGAGGCGGCGAGCCTCGCCCTCGACGGCAGCGAGCGCGCGGGACTTCTGGTCGTCGGTGAGCGAGCGCTTGTAGACCGTGACGACCTCGTCCTCGGTGAGGCGGTAGTACTGCGTGCCGCACGTGGGGAGCAGGTGCAGGCGCGCCAGCGTGTCGGCGGAGGCGTCGGGGAGGCGGTCGACGACCTGCGTCGTGAACTGCAGGAGCTGGCCGCCGGAGATGATCGCCACCTCGACGCGCTCCGCCAGGGCGATCAGCAGTTCGCCGATGCGCGCGTCGATCTGGCTCTTCGAAGGAGCGAGAGTGTCGTCGAGATCGAAGGCGACGAGGAGGGGCGGGATGCTGCCAGTCAAGACGTCCGTCCTTTCATACAAGAGGCTCCGCCTTCCGGCGGAGCCTCTCTGTGGTCGGGGTGACAGGATTTGAACCTGCGGCCTCTTCGTCCCGAACGAAGCGCGCTACCAAGCTGCGCCACACCCCGTTTTGCAACCCTCCGAGTCTAACCGATCGTCAGGGGTGCTGCTGACCACGGCCGCCTCGAGCTGACGATCGCGACGCCGAGACTGAGAAGAGCGATGGCGATCGCGGCGGGCGCACGGAGGGAGGCGGCCTCCGTGCCGGTGGCTGCCAGTTCCGGGAGAGGCGCGTCGGACGGGGGTGCAGGCGCTTCGGCGGTCGGAGGGGGAGTGGGTGTCGGTACCGGTGGGGGCGGGGCGATCACGGCGACCTGCGAGGGCTCGCCGAACCGTTCGGTCCAGGCGAAGTCAGCGCCGATGTGGGCGACGACGGAGGGGATCTGGTCGGCCGCACGCAGGCTCCACACGGCGGTGTAGTACCCCGCGGTGGTCATCTCCCACGAGGAGCTGACCGTGTACGGCGCGGTCGGCCCTGCCGCGGGGTCGGTCGTGAGCTCCAACGTGCCGACGATGGCCTCGTCGCCCGGGACAGCCGACCCGGCGACGGGCTCGGTGTCGGTGCGGTAGACGATGGCGCTCGCAGTCACCGGCAGGTAGGAGCCGTCGTCGGAGCGCGGCCACGAGCCCTCGGTCGCGGTGAAGGTGACCTCATCGACGTACGCACCGCCTGTGGCGTCCCGCGTTGCGACGTGCGTCGTGATGGCCGGCGCGAACGGAGGGATGCGCGGGGCGGCGTCGGCGCCGGAAACCTCGAACTGAACACGCCCCACGGGTCCGGCGGTCTCCTGGCCGCCGGGCGTTGTGAAGTGCCGCACCGCGGCGGCGAGGCCCGCGTCGAAGCGACCCGTTCCGCTCACGGTGTAGGGACGACCTTCGGCCGGCGGCGCGGTGCGGATGGCGTACGTCGACCCCGATGTTGCGTTCTCGAGCGTCGGCGAACCCGACTCTGCGAAGACCGCGTTCGTCAAGGTGATCGTGCCCGTCGCTGCCGCGGTCGCGTCGACCCGGACCGTACCGCTGCGGTGGTCGGCAGCATCCGTCGTGAACACCAGGCTTCCGCTCGCGGTGGAAGGTCCGGCCGCAGCACGTGTGGCTTCGTCGTAATACGCCACCGCACGCTCCTGCACGGCGCGGTCGTGCTGCGGGGACAGCGCGGACATCGTCCAGTGGATGGCGCCGGCGAGCGAGTCTCCCCGGTAGCCGAAGGCATGCAGTGTCTCTTCGCGGTTCGCGATGGCCTTGACCGCCCACGCCACCGCGGCGGCCTGCACGGGGTCAGCAGTCTGTCCGTACGTGGTCACGAGGAGGTTGATCCCGGCGAGCTGCTGCGGCGAGAGACCGGCGGCCGATGCGCTGATGCCCTGGTCGGCGCTTGGACCGGTCGGAGCGGGCGCTCCGGGGGTGATGCAGTACGTGTGCACGCCGCCGACCAGCATCGATCCGTGCCAGCCATAGGCGGAGATCGGAGCCCAGGTGCCGAACCCGGTGCCGCGCTCGGCGGCGTCGGCGTGAGACGGCGCGACGAGGGTGATCGCGATCACGATCACGACGATGGCGAGGAACAGGGCGGACGCTCGCCGACGGACAGGAAGCTGGATCGGAGGTACCGCGTCGTCGGTCGCAGACCTGCTCATCCGGCGTCTCCGCTGACCGGCACGAACGGCAGGTGCCGACCGAAACCACGGGTTCGTCGATCGTCGCTGTGATCGGCGCCGTCCGTCGTGTCGGAGACGAAAGGGGCAGAAACGACCGCGATGACGAGGGCGATCAGGAGCGCGAGCAGTCGCAGCCGTACGGGCAGCCCGACGCCGTGAACGATCGTCGCGGCGACGAGCGTGTTCCGGAAGGGAGGATCAGCGGGTCGTGGGGAACGCGGAGCAGCCATGCATCGAGGATCGGCGCCTCGGGCAGGTGGCGGCGGCCGCGGGCGCCGAACTGTGGACGGCCGATCCGCGCGCGCGGTTGGGGAGGAGCCTCCGGGACGGCGCTACGCGCGCGGAACCAGGGTGAGGAGCGAGGCCTCGGGCCGGCAGGCGAAGCGCACCGGAGCGTAGATCGAGTGGCCGAGCCCGGCACTCACGTTGAGCGGCACCGAGTGACCGGCGTGCTTCCACGCGCTGAGCCCTCGGGCCTGACGGAGCGGGATGTCGCAGTTGGCGACGAGCGCGCCGAAGCCGGGGACGCGGACCTGACCGCCGTGCGTGTGGCCGCCGAAGATCGCGTCCGCTCGGAGGTCGACGAAGTCGTCGAGCACCCGGCGATAGGGCGCGTGCGTCACACCGATCGAGAGGTCGGCGGGGTGCTCGGCGCGGAGCGCGGCGAGCGGCTCGGGAAGCGCCTCGAGGCGGTCCCAGTGACGATGCGCGTCGCTCACGCCGAAGGCGGCGATGCGCAGACCGCCGGCATCCACTGATCCGACCTTGTTGTTGAGGTCCAGCCAGCCGAGCTCACGGGTGAGGTAGTCGTCCAGCGCCTCGGTGTCGAGAGGCTCGGCGGTGTGCTTCACCTTCGATGGACCGGTGAAGTACCGGAACGGGTTGCGAGGAGAGGGGGCGGCGTGGTCGTTCGAGCCGTGCACGAAGACGCCCGGCACGCCGCGCAGCGGGTCGTACGCGCGGCGAAGCCCGCGAAGGCCGTCGAAGTGCCCCATGTTGTCGCCGGTGTTGACGATCAGGTCGGGCTGGAGCTCCGCGAGCGCCGCGATCCATTCCTGCTTGCGGTGCTGCCAGGGCGCCATGTGCGCGTCGGAGAGGTGCAGCACGCGGATGGGTGCGGCTCCTGCGGGGAGCACGGGGACCTCGTGGAAGCGGACCGTGAAGAGGTAGCGCTCGATACCGACACCCCAGACCACGGCGCCCGCGCCGACCGCCCCCACCGTGCCGAGCACGGTGAGGGCGGTACGCGTCGGTGAAGAGGGCACTAGCCGTTGCCGCCGCCACCGTTGCCGCCACCGTTGCCGCCACCGCGGCCGCCCCCTCCGCCGCCGCAGACCGCTGCGGCGTAGTCGACGGTGATCGACGCGTTGCGATTGACGACCGAGCCCGCGCCGGGGTTCGTCGCGCCGGCCTTGGTCTGCGCGCCGAGGCTGGCATCGGCCGTGCAGTTGCCGTCGCCCACGTTGCCGAAGCCCGCACTGCGCAGCGCCTTCTTCGCATCGTCGAGCGAGCGACCTGAGACGTCGGGCACGGAGATGCCCTCTCCGTTGCTCGGGCTGATCGTGACGGTGCTGCCGCCCGCGACCTTGCCCGCGCCGGGGTTCTGAGCGGCTACGACGCCCGCCGGCTGGTCGGAGTCGACCGGTCCCCCGACCTCGACCGTGAAGCCTGCCTCGGTCAGGATCGCCGTCGCCTCATCGACCGACTTGCCGACGACGTTGGGGAGGTCCGTCAGCTGCACCTTCGTGAGTTCGTTGTCAGGTGCGGCGAACTTGTCACCGCCGTAGATGTCGTTCGCCACGCCTTGGATGGCTCGCGTGATCGGGAAGCGGATCTGGTTCAGGCGGTTGCCGTTGTAGGAGGTCTTCGTGATGTCGCCGCCACCCTGGACGTTTCCGACCCACGTCGCCGTGGCCACCTTCGTGCTCGACTCGACCATCCACGTCGTGATCTCTTCGTGGGTACCCGTCTTGCCGATGAGCGGCGTGCCGTCGCCGGGGTTGCCGCCGGTGCCGGTGCCGCCGCTGTTCATGACGCCCTGCAGTGCGAAGGCCGCGGTCGCCGCGACGTTCGGCGCGATCACCTGGGTGCAGGTGCGAGCGGGCTTGGCCAGCTCATTGCCGTCGGAGTCGGTCACCTTGTCGATCGCCTGCGGCTGGCAGTAGATGCCGTTGTTCGCAACGGTCGCGTACGCCTCGGCCATCGCCATCGGCGAGACGGAGTTCGTCCCGATGATGGAGTTGAGGTTGGTCATCGAGACTTCGTCGCCGTTCCCCTGGGTGACGCCCATACGCGTCGCGACGTTCTTGATGTCGCAGAGGTCGAGCTTCTCCGCCATGGCGAAGAATCCGGTGTTCAGCGAGTCCTTCGTGAAGCGCATGGGCGTGCCCATGTAGCCCCCGTTGCCGCCGAAGTTCTTGATGAGGGTGTTCGCGCCGTTCACCCAGTCGCCGTCGCACGAGTTCTTCATCCTCTTGAACACGTGCAGCGTTCCGTTCAGCGTCTCGTTGACGGAGTGGCCCTTCTCGAGCCAGTCGATCAGCGTGAAGAGCTTGAACGTCGAGCCCGCGGGGAACCCCGACGAGGTGCCGAACTTCTTGTCACCGGCGAACACCAGCGACGAGTAGTTCGGGTCACTGGACAGCGACGCGTCCTCGCTGAACTTCGTGTTCTGCGCGATCGCGAGAACGCGGCCGGTCGTCGCCTCGATGCTCACCGAGGTCGCACCGAAGCGGCCCGGTGACGGCGCAGTGCGGCCGATCGGCATGTCGGCCGATGTCGGCGCGTACTGGCTCATGGCCTGCTCCGCCGCCGTCTGCACGCGGGTGTCGAGCGTGGTGTACACATTGAGTCCGCCACGCTGCAGCAGCGCCTGGCGCTCCTCGAGCGTCGCTCCGAAGGCCTCGTCGTTGAGGATGACGTCCTTCACGTACTGGCAGAAGTACGCGGCACCGCCGGCCGCCTGGCAGCCCGTGGTCGGCAGGACCACGTCGGGTGTGATCGGCCAGACTGCGGCCTCCACATACTGCTCGCGCGTGATCTTGCCGTCGTCGAGCATGCGGCTCAGCACATAGAGCTGGCGTACCTTCGTCGAGGTGTAGCCGTCGGCTGCCGCGAGCTTCTGCTCCTCGGTGATCTCGCCCGACGCCACCAGCGCATCGAGCGCGCCGAGCTTGGCGCCTTCGTCGATGACGCCGTCCGGAGCTTTGTTGAACGTCGCCCCGTCGGAGCCGAAGATGGAGCCGCCCGGCTTGTCGATGCGGTAGTTGTTGGGGTTCTGCACCATGCCGGCGAGTGTCGCGGCCTGCGCGACGGTCAGGCTCGCGGCGTTGGTGTTGAAGTAGTGACGTGCCGCGGCCTCGATGCCGTACGTGATGCCGCCGAAGTTGGCGATGTTCATGTAGCCGAGCAGGATGTCGTTCTTCGAGTACTTCTGCTCGAGCGCGATGGCGTAGCGCATCTCCTGCAGCTTGCGGGTGTAGCCCTCTGAGCCCTCGGCCGTGGTGGCGTCGCTCCAGCACTTGCGCAGGACGTCGTCACGGCTCATCTTCTGGACGGCCGCGCCGTTCTCGTCCTTGACGATCTCGCCCGCTTCGTTCGTCTCGTAGACGATTTCGGCGTTCTGCTCGCACTTCTGGATCAGCACGTTCTTGACGTACTGCTGGCTGACGGACGACCCACCCTGGGTCTCGCCGCCACCCTGGGCGTTCGAGAGGAGTGCGCGCGCGGTGCCGATGAGGTCGATGCCGCCGTGCTGGTAGTAGCGCGGGTCCTCGGAGGACAGGAGCGCGTCGAACATCACGGGATTGATCTGGGCGAACTCGACCGGAGTGCGGTCCTGCTCGAGGAACTTCGTCAGCAGCACCGGTTCGCCCGTCTCAGGGTTCGTGGCGTAGAAGTTGCTCGGAAGCATGAGCTTGTCGATCTCGAGGACGCTCGGGAGATTGTCGAACATCGTGATCGCGCGCTCGGCCGCGGTGCTCGTGAGTGCGACCGCGGGGGTGACGGTCGCCGCAATGAGGACACCGGCTGCGGCACTGAGGCCGACGAGCCCGGCGAGTCCGCCGAGCACACCGGTGGCCGTGCGTTTGGTATCAGGCATAGGGTTGATCGTAAGGGAGATACCTGGGCGATCCATCAAGGACGCACAGCTGACCGGGGTGTTTCCCAGCCTTCACCAGCCGTCCCTTCCCCATACTCGAGGAGTCGCGATGACGACGTGGGAGTACCTCACCACGCCCCTTCTGATCCACAACACCGCCGCGATCCTCAACAACTGGGGCAAGCAGGGCTGGGAGCTCGTGCAGGTCGTGCAGGGGCCCGAGGGCGGTCTGGTCGCCTACTTCAAGCGTCCGTCCGGCGGTGGCCAGCAGAACGCGGGACTGGATGCTGCGGCCCAGGCCGCGAAGCAGTTCGAGGAGGCGTGAGCATGAGCGTGAGCGCCCGCCTCGCCGAACTCGGCATCGACCTGCCTGACGTCGTGCCGCCCGTCGCCGCCTACGTGCCCGCGAAGGCGCACGGCGACCTCGTCTACACCGCAGGCCAGCTGCCGATGGTCGCAGGCGCCCTGCCGGCGACCGGCAAGGTCGGCGAGGGCGATGGTCTTGTGCCCGCGTCCGACGCGAAGGGGTACGCGCGCCAGAGCGCGCTCAACGCGATCGCCGCCGCTGCGGCCGCCGTCGGCGGGGTGGACCGCCTCACCGGCGTCCTCAAGGTCACCGGATTCGTGGCCTCCGTCCCCGAGTTCACCGGCCAGCCCGGCGTGATCAACGGCGCGAGCGAGCTGCTCGGCGAGGTCTTCGGCGACGCCGGCAAGCACGCCCGTTCGGCCGTCGGCGTGCCGGTGCTGCCGCTGGACGCCCCCGTCGAGGTCGAGGTCGTCTTCTCCTTCGCCTGATCGGCGACACGAACCACAGACAGCAGAGAGCGGATGCTGCAGCCCCGGGCTGCAGCATCCGCTCTTCTCTTCGGCTACTTGACCTGCGCGGAGATCACCGACATGACGGCGGTGTCGGCGAGGGTGGTCGTGTCGCCGACCTCGCGGCCCTCGGCGACGTCGCGCAGCAGACGGCGCATGATCTTGCCCGAGCGGGTCTTGGGCAGCTCGCCGACGATGTAGACGTCGCGGGGACGGGCGATCGGCCCGATCTGCTCGCCGACCCACAGGCGCAGGCCCTGGGCCAGGCCGTCGGGGGAGTGGGCGTCGAGGTAGGACTGCTTGATGATGACGAACGCGACGACCGCCTGACCGGTGGTCTCGTCGGAGGCGCCGACGACGGCCGCCTCTGCGACGGCCTCGTTGCCGACCAGCGCCGACTCGATCTCGGTGGTCGACAGGCGGTGGCCCGACACGTTCATGACGTCGTCGACACGCCCCAGCAGCCACACGTCGCCGTCGTCGTCGAGCCGCGCGCCGTCGCCGGCGAAGTAGTAGCCCTGCTTCTGGAACTTCTCCCAGTAGGTCTCGACGAAGCGCTCCGGGTCGCCCCAGATGCCGCGGAGCATCGACGGCCACGGCTCCGTGACGACGAGCAGGCCGCCGTTGCCGTTGCCGACGTGCGTTCCGTCTTCGTCGACGACGTCGATCGAGACGCCGGGAAGGGGCACCTGCGCCGAGCCGGGCTTGGTCTCGGTGACGCCGGGAAGGGCCGACACCATGATCGAGCCGGTCTCGGTCTGCCACCACGTGTCGACGATCGGCGCGGTCTTGCCGCCGATGATCTTGCGGTACCACATCCACGCCTCGGGGTTGATGGGCTCGCCTACCGAGCCCAGCAGGCGCAGCGACGACAGGTCGAACTGCTTCGGGATCGCGCGGCCGAGCTTCATGAACGAGCGGATCGCGGTCGGCGCGGTGTAGAGCACCGTGACCCCGTACTTCTGCACGATCTCCCACCAGCGGCCGGGGTGGGGCGCATCCGGCGTGCCCTCGTAGAGCACCTGGGTCGCGCCGTTCGCGAGCGGGCCGTACGTGACGTAGCTGTGCCCGGTGATCCACCCGATGTCGGCGGTGCACCAGTAGACGTCGGTCTCGGGGTGGAGGTCGTGGACGACCTTGTTGGTGAACGCGGACTGCGTGAGGTAGCCGCCGGAGGTGTGGAGGATGCCCTTGGGCTTTCCGGTCGTGCCCGACGTGTAGAGGATGAACAGCGGGTTCTCGGCGGGGAAGGCCTGCGCCTCGTGCTCGCCGGATGCCTGCGGCACGACCTCGTGCCACCAGAGGTCGCGGCCGTCCTGCCAGTCCACCTCGTTCTCGCCGCGCTTGACGACGAGCACGTGCTCGACGGACTCCTGCACCCCGGCGCCGCGGTCGGCGAGGGCGAGATCGAGGGCCGGCTTGAGCGGTGAGACCTTGCCCTTGCGGTAGCCGCCGTCGGCGGTGATGACGAGCTTCGCGCCGGCATCGTCGATGCGCGAGCGCAGGCTGTCGGCCGAGAAGCCGCCGAACACGACGGAGTGGATGGCGCCGATGCGGGCGACCGCGAGCATCGAGGCGACGGCCTCGGGGATCATCGGCAGGTAGATGGCGACGCGGTCGCCCTGGCCGATGCCGAGTCCCTCGAGCACGTTGGCGAGGCGCTTGACCTCGTCGGTGAGCTCGGCGTAGTTGACACGGCGCTCGTCGCCGGGCTCGCCCTCCCACAGCAGCGCCACCCGGTCGCCGTTGCCGGCCTCGACGTGACGGTCGAGGCAGTTGTAGGCGACGTTCAGCTCGCCGTCGGCGAACCACTGTGCGAACGGCGGGTTCGACCAGTCGAGCACTTCGGTGAACGGCTTGTGCCAGTGGAGGTCGCGGGCCTGGTCGGCCCAGAAGCCGAGGCGGTCGGCCTTCGCCGCTTCATACAGCTCCGCCGTCGCGATGGCGTTGTCGGCGAAGTCGGCGGTGGGCGCGAAGCGCCGGTCCTCGTTCAGCAGGTGGTCGATCTGGCTGCTGGCTTGCGTGACAGGGGTCTGTTCGCTCATGGGAGCGCGCTCCTTTGCGGGCTGGGTCGAGGCCGAGGCGTGTCGGCGAGTCTGCCAGGAAATGTACCCACCGCCGCCGGAACCGACTACCCCCGATAGTAGGTGGCCCCGCATACATCGATCCCGACCGATATATCAGTGAGAATCCTCTCCTTTTCGTTTTGTCAGGACCCTTACCTCGCCTATGCTGACCGTTGGCCGAACATCGATTCTGGCATTGCGGCTCCCGACGTCACCCCCCGAATTCGGGGCCGCGCTTGGCGGCATCCCATTCCCCCCATGGGATGCCGCCTCTATTCATTGGGAGCGGTCTCTCGATTCGCCGGCTCCTCCCCAACCCGTGGCGCGGCGCGGCTCTCCACGGATGACCGGTTGCCCTCGCCGGGGTGGGACACCGCCTTCGTAGCGTCGGAGCATGTCCGCACCGTTCGTCGTCCGCCCCCGTTCCGGGGCTGCGGGCGCACCCGCTGCGAAGGCGCGATGGGATGCTGCGGCCCGGCCCGTGTCTTCCGCCCCGACGGTCAGCGTGGCCACGGCCGAGGCCCCCGCGCTCGAGGCCGCGGCCGCGCGTGCACCGGCTCCGCGTGACGCCGTCGGGGCGTGGGTGCCGCGGCGTGCCGGTGCGGCCGACGTTCCGAGCGGAGAGCCGGTGCCCGTCCCCAAGCCCCCGCGGGCACCGGCGGAGCGGCATCCGCTCCTCGCGCCCTTCGCCGCGTACCTCGACGACCCGGAGGTCACGGACCTCTTCGTCAACGGAGCGGCGGGCCTGTTCGTCGATCGCGGAGCCGGCGTGGAGCCGGCACGCGAGTGGCGTGCCACGGAAGAAGAGGTGCGCGACCTCGCCGTCGCGCTCATCGGTGTGGGCGGGAGGCACATCGACGACGCTTCGCCGTGCGTCGATGTGCGCGTGGACGGTGGGATCCGCGTGCACGCCGTGCTGCCGCCGATCGCCCCCGAGGGCACGGTCCTGTCGATCCGGGTGCCGCGCCTGGGGGCCGCGACGCTCGATGAGCTCCAGCGGACGGGGATGTTCGACGAGGGCGTCCGCGACCGTCTGCGGGCGGCGATCGCGGGGCGCACGAATCTCCTGATCTCGGGCGCCGCCGGCGCCGGCAAGACCACTCTGCTCGCGGCGCTTCTCGCGGAGGCGCCGGCGCAGGAGCGCATCGTGACGATCGAGGATGTCGCGGAGCTGCGGATCGCACACCCGCACCACGTGCGCCTCGAGGCGCGTCAGCCCAACATCGAGGGCACCGGCGGAGTCGGGCTCGCTCGTCTGGTGCGTGAGGCCCTGCGGATGCGTCCCGACCGTCTCGTGGTCGGAGAATGCCGCGGCGACGAGGTGCGGGAGCTGCTGTCGGCTCTGAACACCGGTCACGACGGGGGAGCCGGCACGGTGCACGCGAACGGACTCCACGACGTGCCGGCACGCCTCGAGGCTCTCGGTGCGCTCGCAGGACTGGACGACCGCGCGCTCGCTCGTCAGGCGGCCAGCGCGATCGGACTCGTCGTGCACGTGGAGCGGGGCGCGGACGGCTCGCGACGCATCGCCGGAGCGGGCCGCCCCGTCGTCGACGGCGACGGGCGTCTCGCCATCGAGGAGGAGCGATGGCGCGCGCGCTGACGCAGATGGTGGGTGCGGAGGGCGCGCGGGCTTCCTCCCCGGCAGCCGTGTCGCCTCGAGGCCTCGTGTCGTCCCGGCTTCGCGCGTCCGCCCGAACCCCGACGTCGTCAGCCGACGTCGCGGAGACCGTGCTGCGACTGGCGGTGCTGCTGCAGGCCGGGGTCGCGCCGGTCCGCGCCTGGGAGCATCTCGCCCGCGCCGGCGACCCGGCGGCTCGGCACGTCGCCTCGGCGATCGACCGAGGGTTGCCGCTGCCCGAGGCGATCGCCACCGCGGGGACTGGCGCGTGGCGGGAGGTCGGCGTCGCGTGCCAGGTCGCGCTCGTGGTGGGTGCACCGCTCGCCGAGTGCCTGCGCGGACTCGCTGCCGCGCTGCGGGACGCACAGGAGGCGGCCGACGACGTGCGGGTCACCCTCGCCGAGCCCGCGGGCACGGCCCGGCTCATGAGCTGGCTTCCGCTCGTCGCTGTGGGACTGGGTGCGGCGTTGGGCTTCGACACGATCGGCACCCTGTTCGCGAACCCGCTCGGGCTGGCATGCCTCGGAGCCGGAGCGGTGCTCATCCTCGCCGCGCACCGATGGACGAAACGGCTCGTGCGCGCAGCGGCACGGTCGGACGGCGCGCCCGGTCTCGACGCAGACCTGATGGCGATCGCGCTGAGCGGCGGGGTGTCCATCGACCGCGCGCGGGCAGTCGTCCAGGACGCCCGCCGAGTCGGAAACAAGGAGGAGAGCACCGATCCGGGCGGCGAGTCCGGGACCGCCACGGCGAACCCGGGAGGAGGCGCGCCGGCCGGATCCGATGACGTCGACGCCGTACTCGCGCTGTCGCGCACAGCAGGCGTGCCCGCGGTCGAGCTGCTGCGGGCTTCGGCCGCGCACGCCCGGCATCGCGCCCGTGTCGAGGCCCGCCTTCGTGCCGCGCGGCTCTCGTCGCGGCTGCTCATCCCGCTGGGCGTGTGCACACTGCCCGCATTCCTCCTCCTCGGGGTCGCGCCCATGCTGCTCAGCGTCATGTCGACGATGTCGGTCTCGCTATGACGGCCCCTCCCCGAGACCGCGACGCTGCGCCGCGTCCTCGCGCCCAGACCGTGCCCGCACCCACGAATCCATCGAACGGAGAACCCATGTCCCTGTCCCGAACCGACCTCGTCGTGCCGCGTCTCACGCGTCGCCGCGCCGAACGCCTGTTCGCGCCGCGCGACGTCGAACGCACGTGGGAGGGCGACACCGGCGCCGCGACCGCCGAGTACGCCATCGCGACGATGGCAGCGGTCGCCTTCGCCGGCCTCCTCGTCGTCATCATGCGGTCCGATGAAGTGCGCACCATCCTCACCGACCTCGTGCGACGCGCGCTCACGGTGGCGTGATGCAGCCGCGGCTGGGCGACGATCGCGGTGCGGTCGTCGCCGAGTTCGCGGTCGCGCTCCCCGCCGTCGCGCTCGTCCTGCTCGTCGGGGTCGGCATCCTCGCGGGAGCGTCGCGGCAGGTGCGCCTGCAGGACGCGGTGGCGGATGCTGCCCGCCTGAGCGCCCGCGGCGAGTCCGAGCAGCGCGTGCGCGACGCCGTCGCGACGACGGTGGCGGAGGCATCCGTCGACATCACCGCTCAGGGGGATCTCGTGTGCGTGGCGGCATCCGCTCCGGCGCTGTTCGGAGTGCGGGTGACGGCGGCCGGATGCGCGTTGGCGGGCGGCCTGTGAACGCGCCCGACGACGCCGTCACGCCGCCGGCGGGCGGGCCGGGCTGATGGCGGGGACGATGGCGGCGGTCGGGATCGTCGGCGCGGCCGCCATCCTCGCGGCGGCGCTCGCCGGTGCCGGCGCTGCGGCGGTCGTGAGCCAGCGACTGGCTTCGGCGGCCGACGCCGGTGCGCTCGCCGCGGCGGACGCGGCCTCCGGCGCGGTGCCCGGCGCCCCCTGCGAACGTGCGGCCGAGGTCGCGGGCACTTTCGGAGGCGTCATCGAGGCCTGCGAGCTCGACGAGCTGATCGCGACGGTGACCGTGTCGATGCGCCTCGGGCCGGTCACCGCGCAGGCCACCGCACGGGCTGGGCCGCCTCCTTGATAACGTCTCACAGCCCCTGCACCGAGAAGTGGCGTGTATGGTTTGCGTCGAAGAAAGGACGCCCCCGTTGGCAGAAGGCAAGAAGCTCGTCATCGTCGAGTCACCGACGAAGATGAAGTCGATCCAGGGGTACCTCGGCGATGGCTACGAGGTGCTCAGCTCCGTCGGGCACATCCGCGACCTGGCGGACAAGCGCGACATCCCGGCCGATAAGAAGCAGGCCTATGGGAAGTATTCGATCGACATCGACAACGGCTTCGACCCGTATTACGTCGAGAGCGAGCGCGGCAAGAAGACCGTCGCCGAACTCAAGCGCGCGCTGAAGGGGGCGGACGAGCTCCTGCTCGCCACCGATGAAGACCGCGAGGGCGAAGCCATCGCGTGGCACCTGCTGCAGACGCTCAAGCCCAAGGTCCCCGTCAAGCGCATGGTGTTCCACGAGATCACCAAGGACGCGATCCAGGCTGCGGTCGGCAACACCCGCGAGCTCGACCTCGCCCTTGTCGACGCGCAGGAGACCCGCCGCATCCTCGACCGCCTCTACGGCTGGGACGTCAGCCCCGTGCTCTGGTACAAGGTGCAGCAGGGCACCTCGGCGGGCCGCGTGCAGTCTGCCGCGACGCGCCTCGTCGTCGACCGCGAGCGCGAGCGCATGGCGTTCGTGTCGGCGTCGTACTGGGACATCGAGGCGCTCGCCGCGCCCAACCGCCCGCAGGGCATCGACGACTCGTTCTCGACCCGCCTCGCCCGCGTCGACGGTGCGGTGCTCGCCCGCGGCACCGACTTCGACGACCGCGGTGAGCTGAAGAAGGCCGTCCTCGTCCTCGACGAGGCGCAGGTGCGCGAACTCGCCGCCGCGATCGAGGCGGCGGCCGAGGCATCCGTCACCGCCCTCGAGTCCAAGCCCGGAACCCGCAGCCCCAAGCCGCCCTTCACGACCTCCACCCTCCAGCAGGAGGCCGGTCGCAAGCTCTCGATGAGCGCCAAGCACGCCATGGGCGTCGCGCAGCGTCTCTACGAGAAGGGGTACATCACTTATATGCGCACCGACTCGACGGCGCTGTCGACGCAGGCCGTGCAGGCCGCGCGCGAGCAGGCGGTCAAGATGTACGGCGACCTGTCGGTGCCGCCGAACCCCCGCAGCTACCGCAACAACAGCAAGAACGCGCAGGAGGCCCACGAGGCCATCCGCCCGTCGGGCGAGACCTTCCGCACACCGTCCGAGGTGTCCGGCCAGCTCGACCGCGACGAGCTGCGCCTGTACGACCTCATCTGGAAGCGCACGATGGCCAGCCAGATGTCGGACGCGAAGTACGAGACCACCACCGTGACCCTCGAGGTCGCGGCGGCCGGTCGCCGCGCCGAGTTCACGGCATCCGGAACCGTGTACACCTTCAAGGGCTTCCTCGAGGCCTACGAGGAGGGCCGCGACGAGAAGCGCGGCGACAGCGACAAGTCCGACGACCAGTCGCTGCCGGCGATGGCGGTGGGCGACGTGCTGCGCCTGCGCGACGTCGAGCCGAAGGGTCACGCCACCAGCCCGAAGCCCCGCTACACCGAGGCGAGCCTCGTCAAGGCGCTCGAGGAGAAGGGCATCGGCCGCCCCTCGACGTTCGCGAGCATCATCGACGTCATCCTCAACCGCGGCTACGTCACCAAGCGTGGCCAGGCGCTCATCCCGAGCTGGCTCGCGTTCAGCGTCGTGCGCCTGCTCGAGCAGCACTTCGCCGACCTCGTCGACTATGACTTCACGGCGGCGCTCGAGGACGACCTCGACGCGATCGCCCGCGGCGAGCAGAAGCGGCAGGACTGGCTGCAGGACTTCTACTTCGGGGGAACCGACCACGTCGGCCTCCGGAACATCGTCGACAACCTCGGAGAGATCGACGCGCGCGCCCTCAACTCGACGCCCATCGGCGACGTCGCGACGCTGCGGTTCGGCAAGTACGGCCCGTACCTGGAGGTGCCCGACGCCGAGAAGCCGGACGCCGAGCCCCGGCGGGTCAACATCCCCGAGGATCTCGCGCCCGACGAGCTGACGCCGGCGCGCGCGCAGGAGCTCATCGACGCCCCCGTCGCTGGTGACCGCGTGCTGGGGGAGAACCCCGCCAACGGCAAGCTCGTCGTCGTGAAGGACGGCCGTTTCGGCCCGTACGTCCAGGAGACCGACCCGCCCGCCGAGGAAGCCGTCGACGAGGAGACCGGCGAGGTCGTCGCGGTCGAGCCGGAGCCCGCGCCCAAGAAGCGCGGCGCGAAGAAAGAGGTCGCGCCGAAGCCGCGCACCGCCTCGCTCTTCAAGTCGATGTCGGTCGACGCGATCGACCTCGACACCGCGCTGAAGCTGCTCGACCTCCCGCGCACGGTCGGCGTCGACCCCGAGACGGAAGCCCCGATCACCGCCCAGAACGGCCGGTACGGTCCGTACCTCAAGAAGGGGACCGACTCGCGCACCCTGCAGAGCGAGCAGCAGATCTTCGACATCACGCTCGAGGAGGCGCTCGCCGTCTACGCGCAGCCGAAGTACGGTGCGCGCGGTGCGTCGTCGGCCCTCAAGGAGTTCGAGGCCGACCCGACGAGCGGCAAGCCGATCAAGCTGAAGGACGGCCGCTTCGGCCCGTACGTCACCGACGGCGAGACGAACGCGACGATCCCGCGCGGCGAGGACGCGATGGAGGTCACGTTCGAGCGCGCGGTGCAGCTGCTCGCCGACAAGCGTGCGAAGGGCCCGGCCAAGCGCCCGGCGCGCCGCACGACGACGACGCGCAAGCCCGCGGCGAAGAAGTGACGGGCGGCGACGACACCCGCCCGGTCCCCGAGTCCGTCGAAGGGCTGTTCGTCACGTTCGAGGGCGGCGACGGCGTCGGCAAGACGACGCAGGCGGCGCTCCTCGACGCGTGGCTGACGGATGCCGGCCGCACCGTCGTGCGCACGCGCGAGCCCGGCGGCACCGAGGTCGGCGTTCTCATCCGCGACATCGTCCTGCACCACCGGGGAGAGGTCGCTCCGCGGGCGGAGGCGCTGCTGTACGCCGCGGACCGGGCGCACCACATCGAGACGCTGGTGCGGCCCGCGCTCGCGCGCGGCGAGGTCGTGATCCAGGACCGCTACCTCGACTCGTCGGTCGCGTATCAGGGTGCGGGACGCGTCCTCGGGCGTGACGAGGTCCGGGAGCTCTCCCTGTGGGCGACCAGGGGCCTCCTTCCCGACGTCACGGTGCTCCTCGACCTCGACCCCGCATCGGCACGCGAGCGCCTCGACGCCGACGACAAGCCCTTCGATCGGCTCGAGTCCGAGAAGGAGCACTTCCACGCCCGCGTGCGCGAGGAGTTCCTCGCCCTCGCCGCCGCCGAGCCGGACCGCTTCCTCGTGCTCGACGCCTCGCTCCCGCCGGACGAGCTCGCCGCCGCCGTGCGGGCACGCGTGGAGCCGCTCCTCGCATGAGGCGAACGCTCGGCGTACGCACAGCCGGTGTCCGGCGGGATGGTTAGGCTGGTCGGCATGGAGCCGGTCGCCGCTGTCGCTGGGGCGTCTCCCGCGACGGACGACCAGGCGTTCCCCTGGGGCGACGTGTGGGGGCAGCCCGATGCCGTCGCGGCGCTGCGGGAAGCAGCATCCGATCCCGCATCGATGACCCACGCATGGCTCATCACCGGTCCTCCCGGCTCCGGCCGGTCCACGCTGGCCCACGCCTTCGCGGCCGCACTGATCGCCGAGCCGGGTGACGAGCGCACGATGCACCAGGTGCTCGCCGGCACCCACCCCGACCTCACGGCGCTGCGCACCGAGGGCGTCATCATCTCCATCAAGGACGCGCGCGCCCTCGTCGAGCGGTCGTACTTCGCGCCCTCGCTCGGGCGGTACCGCGTCATCGTCATGGAGGACGCCGATCGCATGGCGGAGCGTACGTCGAACGTGCTGCTGAAGGCCCTCGAAGAGCCGCCTGAGCGCACCGTCTGGGTGCTGTGCGCGCCCAGCGACGCCGACCTGCTGCCGACGATCCGCTCCCGGGTGCGCACGCTGCGCCTGCGCGAGCCCGACGTCGCCGACGTCGCCGACCTCATCGTGCGACGCAGCGGTGTCGACCCCGCGATCGCCGAGGAGTCCGCCCGGCACGCGCAGCGCCACATCGGCATGGCACAGCGGCTCGCGACGGATGCCGCGGCCCGCGCACGCCGCGACGCCACCTTGCGCGGCGTGCTCGCGGTGCGTGGCGTGGGCGACGCGGTCGAGGTCGCCGGCGCGATCGTCGCCGCCGCGACCGACGATGCCAAGGCGCTCACGGCGGAGCGCGACGAGGCGGAGCGCACCGGGCTCCTGCGCACCCTCGGTATCGCCGAAGGGGCCGCGGTCCCGCCCGCCGTGCGGTCGCAGCTGTCGGCGCTCGAGGACGAGCAGAAGCGTCGCGCCACGCGCAGCCTGCGCGACGGCATCGACCGCGTGCTCACCGACCTCGAGTCGATGTTCCGCGACGTGCTGCTGCTGCAGTTCGGCCGGGACGCCGACCTCATCAACCGCGAGCTCGAGCCCGACCTGCGGGCCCTCGCCGCCGCGTGGACGCCGGAGCGCACGCTCACGGTCGTCGACCGCATCGGCGTCACCCGCGAGAACCTCGAACTGAACGCCGCGCCCGCCCTGGCGCTCGAGAGCATGCTCGTCACCGTCGCGAGCGGAAGGATCCCGTGAACCCGACCCGTCCCCGCCGACGTCGTCGCGCTCTTGCCGTCGTCGCCGGCCTGGTCGCAGCATCCGTCGTCCTCAGCGGCTGCCTGTCGGCGATCATCCCCGACGCGTCGCCGCGTCCGAGCTCGAGCAAGGCGGCCGACACCGACGGCGTCGCCGAGAACCTGCTGCCGTACTACGAGCAGACGCTCGACTGGTCCAGCTGCAACGAGACGTTCGACTGCACGACGGTGACCGCGCCCCTCGACTGGTCCGACCCGACGAAGGGCGACATCGAGCTGTCGGTCATCCGCAGCCGTGCCGAAGGCACCGACGACCCCATCGGGTCCCTGCTGACCAATCCCGGCGGGCCTGGCGCCAGCGGTGTCCAACTGATCCGCGACTCGGTGTCGTTCGCGGTGAGCGAGCCGGTGCGCCGGCAGTTCGACGTCATCGGCTTCGACCCGCGCGGTGTCGGCGAGTCGACCGCGGTGACCTGCTACGACGCGGCCGACATGGACGCGTACCTGTTCGACATCCCCGAGGGTGCGCGCGGGACGGATGCCTGGGCCGACGAGCTCCTCGCACGGCACAAGAGCTTCGGCGAGGCGTGCGACGAGAACAGCGACGGCATCCTCCCGTACATCACGACCGAGAACTCCGCCCGCGACATGGACCTGCTCCGCGCGGTGCTCGGCGACGCGGAGCTGAACTACCTCGGCTACTCGTACGGCACGTTCCTCGGCGCGACGTACGCGAAGCTGTTCCCCGAGAAGGTCGGACGGCTCGTGCTCGACGGCGCCGTCGACCCGTCGGTGTCGAACCTCGACGTCAACGTGACCCAGGGCATCGGGTTCGAGTCGGCCCTGCGCGCATACATGGCGGACTGCCTGACCGACAAGGACTGCCCGTTCCGCGGCACCGTCGACGAGGCGATGGCCGACCTCGGAACGCTGCTCGCGAGCGTCGACCGCGACCCGATCCCGAACGCCGACGGCCGCCTGCTCGGCTCCGACTCCCTGATGACGGCCATCGTCGCCGCACTGTATTCGCAGGACAGCTGGGGCTACCTCACCATGGCGCTGACGGACGTGCTCCAGGGCAACGCCGACATCGCGTTCCAGCTGGCGGACTTCTACTACGACCGCCAGGGCGGCACGTACACCGGCAACCAGACCGAGGCGTTCCGCGCCTACAACTGCATGGACTACCCCACGGGTGCCACCGACGAGGACCTGGCGGCGGCCGAGGCCGCCCTCGCCGAGAAAGCCCCCACGATCGCGCCCTACTGGTTCGGACCCGACCCCTGCGAGGTGTGGCCGTACCCGCCCACCGGCGTGCGCGAGCGCATCACCGCCGACGGCGCCGCGCCGATCGTCGTGGTGGGCACCACGAACGACCCGGCGACCCCGTACGAGTGGTCGGTGTCGCTGGCCGACCAGCTCTCGTCGGGCGTGCTGGTGACGCGCGTCGGCGAGGGCCACACCGGGTACAACAAGGGCAACTCGTGCGTCGACTCGGCGATCGAGACGTACCTGCTCGAGGGCACGCCCCCGCAGGACGGCCTGCGCTGCGAGTGAACTGACGAACGACAGAAAGCGGATGCCGCGACCTCAGGGTCGCGGCATCCGCTTTCTGTTTCCGAAGTCGTGGTCGTCAGCGGCGCAGCACGCGGCGGGCCAGCGCGTTGCCGAGGAACTGCACCAGCTGCACGATCACGATGATCACGAGCACCGCGGCCCAGGTCACCGCCGGGTTGAACTGCTTGAAGCCGTACACGATCGCGAACTCTCCGAGGCCTCCCGCCGCGACGGCACCGGCGATCGCTGTCATGTCGACGAGCGCGACGACGATGAAGGTGTAGCCGAGGATGAGCGGGCCGAGCGCCTCGCGGGGGAGCAGGCGCAGGAGGATCCGCGAGCGGCTCGCACCCGTGGCGCGGGCCGCCTCGATCACGCCCGGCCGGACCGTCAGCAGGTTCTGCTCGACGATGCGGCTGATCGCGAAGAGCGACGCGATGGTGATGGCGAAGATGCCGAACTCGGGTCCGATGCCCGGGATGCCCAGGCTGCGCGCGATCGGCTGCACCGCCGCCAGCAGGATCACGAACGGGATCGGCCGGAAGAAGTTCACGATGACGTTGATGGTGCCGAACAGGAACCGGTTCGGGAACAGGCTCCCGGCCCGGGTGGCATACAGCGCGAGTCCGACGAAGAGCCCGGCGATACCGCCGAACACCAGGCTCAGCGACACCACGTACAGCGTCTCGGCGGTGGCCTCCCACAGCTGGGGAAGCAGGTCGACGAGCCTATCCACGGGCGTCCTCCTCGATCAGCGACGCGAACGCCGAGGCCGCGTCGATGGCCTGCTGCACGGCATCCGTCTCTCCGGTCAATGCCAGCGTGAGATGCCCGAAGACGCGGCCGCCGATGTCGTTGATGCCGCCGTGCACGAGCTCGAAGCGCACGCCGTGCGACGAGAGCGCGGCGAAGACATCGGCCTGCGTGACGTCGCCGTCGCGGATGGTGAACGTGACGATGCGACCGGGGTGGCGCTCGCGCAGGGTGCGCAGCTGGTCGCCGACGGGGACGTCTTCGATGATGCTCGCGACGAAACGGCGCGTGGCCGCGTGCTGAGGCGTGGAGAGCACGTCGAAGACGGCGCCGCTCTCGATGATGCGGCCGTTCTCCATCACGACGACGCGGTCGGCGAGGGTGCGGATCACGTCCATCTCGTGGGTGATCACGAGGATGGTCACGCCGAGCTCCTCGTTGATGCGTTTGAGGAGCGCGAGCACCTCCTGCGTCGTGTCGGGGTCGAGGGCGCTCGTCGCCTCGTCGGCGAGGAGGATGCGCGGGCTCGTGGCGAGCGCTCGGGCGATCCCGACGCGCTGCTTCTGGCCGCCCGACAGCTGCTCGGGGTAGCTCTTGGCCTTGTCGGCGAGCCCGACGAAGCGCAGGAGCTCGTCGACGCGCGCGGCGATCTCGGCGCGCGGACGGCGCGCGACCTCGAGCGGGTAGGCGATGTTCTTCGCGACCGTGCGGGAGTCGAAGAGGTTGAACTGCTGGAAGATCATGCCGATGTCGCCGCGCAGCTCGCGCAGTTCGCGCTCGCGCAGGTGGGTGATGTCGCGGCCGTCGATCTCGACGGTGCCGGAGGTCGGCGTCTCGAGCGCGTTCACCAGGCGCAGCACGGTGCTCTTGCCGGCACCGGAGTAGCCGATGATGCCGCACACCTCGCCGGCGGCGACGTCGAGCGACACGTCGTCGACCGCGGCCACCGGAGGGGCGTCCTTGGCGGGCGGGGGGAAGGTCTTGGTCACGCCGGTCAGGCGGATCAGGGTCATGGGTGCTCCTCGGCGGAACGCGCGTGTGCGGCCCGTGCGCGCGAGGCGCGAACGGGCCGCACAGGCGGTGCCGCAGTCGGCGGTGTCTTACGAGTTGGCGCGGATGTCGTCCTCGACGTCGGTGAGCGACGTCACGAGCTCGTCCACCGGGGTCTTCACGAGGACGGCGGTGCCGCCCGACGCCTCGACGACGCCGTCCAGGACGGCCTTCGTGTTCTGGTAGATCTCCACGAGCTTGAGGTACGTCGGGTTGTCGGCGTCCTCGGCCTTCGCCGCGAAGATGTTGATGTACGGGAACGCGCTCGGGTCGGTCGGGTCGTCCGTGGCGATGGCGTCCTCGGGGGTGAGGTTCGCGTCCGCGAGGAAGTCGTTGTTGACGATCGACGCGGCGACATCGGGCAGCGAGGTCGCGGTGAATGCGGCGTCGAGCGCCTCGACCTTGACCTTCGACTCGGGCAGCACGTCGGCGACGGTCGAGAACACCGAGCCGCCGTCCTTCAGCTCGATGAGGCCGGCCGACTGGAGCACGAGGAGGCCGCGCGCCTGGTTCGACTCGTCGTTGGGAACGGCGACCGTGGCCCCTTCGGGGATGTCGTCGGTCGACTCGTACTGCGACGAGTACAGGCCGAGCGGGTAGATCGCCGTGGCGCCGATCGGCTGGAGGTCGTCGTCGCTCTGCACGTTGTAGGTCGCGAGGTAGATGATGTGCTGGAACTGGTTCAGGTCCAGCTCGCCCGCCGAGAGGGCGGGGTTCGGCTGGGTGTACTCGCTGAAGTTGACGAGCTCCACCTCGATGCCCTCGTCCGCCGCGGCCTCCTTGTAGGTCTCCCAGTACGGGTCGCCGGAGTCGACGACGCCGATGCGGACGACCTCGTTCTCGTCGGAGGCGCCGGCGGCGGCATCCGTTCCGGTCCCGGCGCAGCCGGCGAGGAGGAGGGCGAGGGGAAGCGCGAGTGCTGCTGCTGCGGCGAGCTTCTTGGACGTGGACATGTGAGTGCTCCTGTGGATCGAGGCCCGTCTCGGGCTTGTGACCGCGCGCACGATCCACGGACCGCGCACGCTTCGTCGCGGACCGGGTTCGAACCTACGTGGGCGTGCCGGGCATCCCGAAACCTGGCCGTAACACGTCGACACCGAGTCCGTCGGAAGATGGGATCGGGTCCGGAACGGATGCCTCGGCCGCCGTGGTTCGCGAGCACCCTCCGGACCCTGTAAGATCGTTGCTTGTGCGTCGCGCAAGCGAGGCCCGCCACCTTAGCTCAGTCGGCAGAGCGAATCACTCGTAATGATTAGGTCAAGGGTTCGATTCCCTTAGGTGGCTCCACACATCTCCTTCGGCGGGAATCCCTTCTCGCGAGCGTGCGAACAGCAACGCCAGATCGATCGCTGCGAAGATCGATCTCGCGACGACACGAGGAGGCGCGGGATGCTGTTCACCCAGCTCGAGTATTTCGTCGCGGTCGCGCGGGAGCAGCACTTCGGCCGCGCCGCCGCCGCGTCCTTCGTGTCAGCCTCGGCGCTGTCGGAATCGATCCGCAAACTGGAGGCGGAGCTCGGCGTGCCGCTGGTCCGGCGCGGGCGCTCGTTCCAGGGGCTCACGCACGAGGGCGAGGCCGTGCTCGTGTGGGCCCGGCGGATGATCGCCGACCACCGGGCGCTCAAGGACGAGGTCAGCAGCGCCGCGGCCCGCCTCAACGGAGTCGTGCGTGTCGGTGTCATCCCCTCGGGCGTCGCACTGGCGGCCCGGGTGCTCGCCGACCTGTGCGCGACGCACCCCGACCTCCAGGTGCGGCTGATCACCGGTCTGACCTCCGAGCAGGTGGTGGCCGGACTTCGCTCGTTCGAGTTCGATGCCGGTCTGCTGCACCCGTCGGCGGCAGCGGCCGACGACATCCGGCACATCCTCGTCGAGACGGATCGCCTCGTCGTCGTGGGTGCGGCGTCGAGGACCGACTTCGGCGACACGATCGAGCTGGCCGCGCTCGAGGGACTGCCGGTCTGCGTCCTCGAGCCGGGCATGCGGGCGCGCCAGATCCTCGACGACGCGCTGGCCGAGCGGGGCGTGCGGCTGCGCCCGCGGGTCGAGGTGGACTCGGTGGAGGCGCTGCTCGCCCTCGCGCGGACGGGGGAGTGGGTCAGCGTGGTACCGCGCTCGGCGGTCCCGAAGGCGGCCGCGAGCATCGGCGTGAAGGTCGCCGAGATCGTGCGCCCCGAGGTCAGCATCCCGATCGTCCTCGCGACGCTCGGAGAGGAGCCGCGGCCGCCGCTGTCGCTGGCGGTCGACGCGGCGGCGCGCCGACTGGTGACGCCTCCGGTCTGACGCGCCGGCGCGCGATGATAGCGGATCCCACGCCATCGCGTGCGCGAAAATCCACGGGCAGGCGCCGCCGTCACCGCGACGCGAGAGGCGCCCCGTCGCGGGCCCTAACCTGGCGCCATGGCGACGAAGCCCCCCTCCACAGACATCGACGAGACGCGCATGCACGTGTCGCGACCCAAGAAGGTCGCGGTGGGCGTGCCCGCGGTGCTGCACGCGCTGCAGATCGCGAACGAGCAGATGGGCGTCAAACGCTCCGTGCAGACGCTCATGCGCGTGAACCAGAAGGACGGCTTCGACTGTCCTGGCTGCGCGTGGCCCGAAGAGGACAAGCGCCATGTGGCGGAGTTCTGCGAGAACGGCGCGAAGGCGGTCGCCGAGGAGGCGACGCTGCGCCGCGTGGGGCCGGCGTTCTTCGCCGCGCACTCCGTCGAGGAACTGCGCACCCACGACGACTGGTGGCTCGGGCAGCAGGGGCGGCTGACGCACCCGATGCTCCTCGAGGAGGGCGATTCGCACTACCGCCCCGTCTCGTGGGACGACGCGCTGCGGATCGTCGCCGACGAACTGCGGGCCGTCGACGAACCCGCCGAGACCGTGTTCTACACCTCCGGACGCACCTCCAATGAGGCCGCATTCCTGTACCAGCTGCTGGTCAGAGGCGTCGGCACGAACAACCTGCCGGACTGCTCGAACATGTGCCACGAGTCATCCGGATCCGCCCTCACCGAGACCATCGGCATCGGCAAAGGCACCGTCTCGATCGAGGACATCCACGAAGCCGACCTGCTGATCGTCGCCGGGCAGAACCCCGGTACCAACCACCCCCGCATGCTGTCGGCCCTTGAGAAGGCCAAGCAGCGCGGCGCCCGGGTGATCGCCGTCAACCCGCTGCCCGAGGCCGGCCTCATGCGCTTCGAGAACCCGCAGACCGTTCGCGGCGTCGCGTTCGGCGGCACCAAGATCGCCGACCGTTTCGTGCAGGTCCGAGCGGGAGGCGACCAGGCGCTGTTCCAGGCGATCGGAAAGCACCTGCTCGAGGCGGAGGCCGCCGACGGCGATGTGCTCGACCACGACTTCATCGCTGAGCACACCAGCGGCTTCGACGCCTACCGTCAGGCGATGACGGATGCCGCGTGGCCAGAGCTCGTGAAGGCGACGGGGCTCCCCGAGAAGACGCTGCGCAAGATCGGCGAGGAGGTGCGCACCTCCACCTCGACGATCGTGTGCTGGGCGATGGGGCTGACGCAGCACAAGCACTCGGTGCCGACGCTGCGCGACGTGGTCAACGTCCTGCTGTTGCAGGGCAACATCGGACGCCCGGGCGCCGGCGTCTGCCCCGTCCGCGGACACTCCAACGTGCAGGGCGACCGCACCGTCGGCATCTACGAGAAGCCTGCCGAAGAGTTCCTCGCGGCTCTCGACCGCGAGTTCTCGTTCCGCGCTCCGCGGGAGCACGGGTTCGACACCGTCGAGGCCATCCGCGCGATGCGCGACGGCCGGGTGCGCTTCTTCATGGGGATGGGCGGCAACTTCGTGTCGGCCACTCCCGACACCGCGGTCGTCGAGGCCGCCATGGCCCGCGTCGATCTGACCGTGCACGTCTCGACCAAGCTCAACCGGTCGCACGCCGTGACCGGGCGCCGCGCGCTCATCCTGCCCACGCTCGGCCGCACCGACCGCGATCGCCGCGGCGGCGCGGAGCAGCGGGTCACCGTCGAGGATTCGATGGGGGCCGTGCACGCCTCGCGCGGGCGGCTCGCCCCGCCGTCGGAGGAATTGCTCAGCGAGGTCGCGATCGTGGCGCGGCTGTGCGCGCTGGTGTTCGGCGGGGGATCCTCTCCGGCGACAGCACCGGTCTCCCACGGCGGCGATGCCGAGCGAGGTCTGCCTGAGCACGGTGAGATCGAAGAGCCCAGGGTGACGCCCGTCAAGACGGCCGTGCGGCAGGCGAACAACGTCCCTCAGGCCGACTGGGCGGCGCTCGAGGCCGACTACGCGCTCATCCGCTCGCACATCGAGCGCACGATCCCCGGGTTCGAGGACTTCGAGACGCGCATCCAGAAGGGCCGTACGTTCTTCCTGCCCAACGGGCCGCGCGACGCCCGGCGCTTCGCGACCGTCGACGGCAAGGCCCGGTTCACCGCGAACCCGCTCGAGTACCCGCACATCCCGCGAGGCCGGCTGCTGCTGCAGACCCTCCGCTCGCACGACCAGTACAACACCACGATCTACGGCAAGGACGACCGGTACCGCGGCATCCACGACGGCCGCCGCGTCGTGCTCGTGAACACCAAGGACATCCAGAATCTGGGCTTCGCCGAGGACGAGATCGTCGACTTGGTGTCGGAGTGGGTCCGCCCGGACGGCTCCCTCGAGGAGCGTCGCGCCGACGAGTTCCGCATCGTCGCCTACAACACGCCCAAGGGCAACGCCGCCGCCTACTACCCGGAGACGAACGTGCTCGTGCCGCTCGACTCCGTCGCCGACGTGTCGGGCACGCCCACCTCGAAGGCCGTCATCGTCCGCCTCGAGCGGCGCGCGTGAGCATGCTCGCCCGGGCAGCGCTCGGAAGCGGAGAGGCCGTGCGCCTGGCCGCGATCAGCTCGGCGCCACTCGACCTCGACGCGCACCTGCGGGCGGTCGACGACCCCGCGGTGGGGGCGGTGACGACGTTCGTGGGTCGCGTGCGCGATCACGATCCGGATGCCGCGTCCACCGTCGATGCTCTGGAGTACTCCGCGCATCCCGACGCCGAGAGCGCGCTGCAGCGCATCGCCGAGTCCGCCGTGGCCGGCAGTTATGCGCTCGTCGCCGTCTCGCATCGGGTCGGGCACCTGAGTGTCGGCGATGTCGCGGTCGTGATCGCCGTCGCCTCCGCGCATCGCGGAGACGCGTTCGCCGTCTGCCGCACGCTCATCGAGACGATCAAGACTGACCTCCCGGTGTGGAAGCGGCAGGTCGAGATCGACGGCACCGCCACCTGGCTGGGTCTCGGCGGATGACGGCGATCCCGGTGACGATCGGGCGACGGATGCTGCAGCCCGCGGTGTCCGCCTCTTCCGGTGTGGTCGCCGCTCCGAATGCTGCTCCGGTGGGGTCGATGGGCGCTCCGTTGGTGGATACGCATGGGCGGGTGCATCGGGATCTGCGGGTCTCGTTGACGGATCGGTGTTCGCTGCGGTGTACGTATTGCATGTCGGAGCAGGGCAATGAGTGGTTGGCGAAGACGAGCATCCTGACGCTGGATGAGATCGTGCGGATCGCGCGGGTGGCTGCGGCGGACGGGATCAGCACGTTCCGGCTCACCGGTGGGGAGCCGCTGCTGCGCACGGACATCGTCGACGTGGTGCGCCGTCTCGCCGCGATCACCGGCCCGGATGGGCGGCCGGTGGAGGTCGCGATGACGACGAACGGGATCCGGCTGCCGGAGCTGCTGCCCGCGCTGGTGGGGGCCGGGCTGACCCGGTTGAACATCTCGATCGATACGCTGCGCCGTGACCGGTTCCATGCCCTCACCCGCCGGGATCGGTTGGATGATGTGCTGGCGGGGATCGCGGCGGCCGGGGCGTCCGGGCTGCGCCCGCTGAAGCTGAACGCGGTGGCGATGCGGGACGTGAACGATGACGAGCTGGTGGAGCTGGTGGAGTTCGCGATCGCGCATGATGCGCAGATGCGGTTCATCGAGCAGATGCCGTTGGATGCCGGGCATACGTGGGATCGGTCGCGGATGGTGACGCAGGACGAGATCCTCACCGCCCTCGGTCGGCGGTGGACGTTGACGCCGGTGCCGGGCCGGGGCGGGGCGCCGGCGGCACGGTGGACCCTGGACGGCGGGCCGCACACTGTCGGTGTGATCGCGTCGGTGACGGCGCCGTTCTGCGGCGACTGCGACCGGTTGCGGTTGACCGCGGACGGGCAGCTGCGCAACTGCCTGTTCTCGACCACCGAGTACGACCTGCTGCCGATCCTCCGCACCGGCGGCGATGACGGCGAGGTGGACGGGATGCTGCGGTCCTGCGTGCGCGGCAAGCTGCCGGGGCATGCGATCAACGACCCGTCGTTCCTGCAGCCCGCGCGAGGCATGAACGCGATCGGCGGCTGACATGGGCCGCATCACCGCCCGCAGCCCCGTCACCCGCATCGCGCTGAACGACGGCGACGTGGCGGTGCGCCGTCGCGCCGACACGCTCGTCGTGGAAGAGCCGCTCGAGATCTGTGTCTCGGGTGAGCCGATCACCGTGACGATGCGCACACCCGGCAACGACATCGAGCTCGCGGCGGGTTTCCTGACCGGCGAGGGCGTCATCCGGTCAGGGCGCGATTTCCGCTCCGCGATCCACTGCGGAGGGCCGGGCACAGGAGCATCCCTGGCCGACGGCACCGCGTCGAACACGTACAACGTGCTCGACGTCACCTTGGCTGCGGAGGTTGCGCCCGCGGTCACCGACATCGCCCGCAAGTTCTACACGACGAGCTCTTGCGGTGTCTGCGGCACCGCGTCCATCGAGGCCATCCAGAAGCAGTCGCCGCACGACGTCGAAGGCGATGGCGTCACCTTCCCCGCGAGCTGGCTCGCGGGCCTGCCCGATGCGCTGCGCGCCGGGCAGGCGGTGTTCGACAAGACCGGAGGGCTTCACGCGGCGGCGCTGTTCGACGCGGCGTCCGGCGAGCTGCTCGTGCTCCGGGAAGACGTCGGCCGGCACAATGCCGTCGACAAGGTCATCGGCTGGGCGGTGCTCGAGGATCTCCTGCCGCTGAGCGGAACCGTGCTGCAGGTGTCGGGCCGCGCCAGCTTCGAGCTGGTCCAGAAGGCGATCATGGCCGGGATCCCCGCGCTGTCCGCGGTCTCGGCGCCGTCGTCACTGGCCGTCGAGCTGGCCGCGGCGTCCGGACTCACCCTCGTCGGGTTCTCGCGGGGCACCTCGTTGAACGTGTACTCGCGGCCGGGGCGCATCCGCATGTGACGCCGGGCCCCGGCCACCGCGTCGCAGCCTGCCTGCGCATCACGCGATGCGCGCGAGATCCGGCGAGGTCACCTCGTCGGCGAGGTCGCCCGAGCGCACGAAGCGCTCGACCTCCGCGACGACATGACGGCCGAGCCGACGCAGCTCGTTGCCGATCGAGCCCGCGATGTGAGGCGTCAGGGTGGCGCCCGGCAGTGAGAACAGTGGATGCCCCGGCGGCAGCGGCTCGGGGTCCGTGACGTCGAGCACCGCCCGCAGCCGATCGGTCGCGAGCTCGGCGACGAGGGCATCGGTGTCGACGAGCGACCCTCGCGCGGTGTTGATCAGTGTCGAGCCGTCGGCCATGAGCGCGAGTTCGTCGCGGCCGATCATGCGGAAGGTCTCCGGGAGCGCGGGCGCGTGGATGGTGACCACTTCCGAGCGCGTGAGCAGCTCGGGAAGGCTCACGAGCTCCGCGCCGAGTGCGGATGCACTCGCGGCGTCGAGCGAGGGATCGAAGACGACGCATCGGATGTCGAAGGGCTGCAGCAGCTCGATCACGCGCCGGCCGATGCGGGATGCGCCCACCACGCCTACGGTGATGCCGAAGGCACCCACCCCGCCTCGCGGGCGGGCCGCGATCATGTCGTGCGTCCGCGTGAAGTCGCGCGCCGAGCGGAGCACGTCTCCGGCGCTCAGCAGGATCGTCGCGAGGGTGTACTCCGCGACCGGGACCGCGTTCGCGCCGGCGGCACTGGAGACACGGATGCCTCGTTCCCAGACGGCGGGGGTCACGAGGCGCTTGACCGACCCGGCGGCGTGCACGACGGCGCGCAGGCGCGGCCAGTGCGCCAGCGTCCGCTCGTCGAGCGAGGGCGCGCCCCACCCGGTGATGAGGATCTCGGTGTCGGCCGTCGACGGCGGCACGCTCGGCAGGTCGGGGGTCAGCACGACATCGTCGAGGCGGACGAACCGCTCGAGGTCGGCGCGTGCCGCGGCACCGAACAGATCCGACGCGAGTTGCGGGGACTCCATCGCGAAGAGCGCCTTGGGGCGCGCGAGGGCGCTCACGCGCGGTCCTCGCCGGTCGGAACGACGTCGACGACGCCGTCGCGCCAGCGCACGACGATGCCTCCGGCCTCGACCTCGACGGCGGGCACCGCGTCGAGATCGAGCGTCTCCTGCGCACCGATCGCGACCAGCGCGGCCACGACGTCGCCCTCGCCGGCCGGGGTCGCCCCCGCGGCCCACGGTGTCGCCGACCCGGAGAGGAACGGGTCCCCGCCGGACCGGTGGGCGATCCCGGGGATCGGCAGGCCGCGCACGCCGACCACGGCGGTCGTCACGCCGTCGTCGCGGGTCGCGGTGGTCGGTGCGGTCGCCCGCCACCGGCCGGGCTCGACGGGCAGCGCCCATCCGCCGATGCGGAAGCGCCACGGTCCGCCCTCTTCGGGCCACACCGCGTCGAGGTCGTCGGCGGCCGACGGCTGCGCGGCGCGCGGCGCTGCATCCCACCACGCGAGCCGGAGTTCGTGCACCCCGTGCACGACCGACGCCACGGTCACCCGCGGGCCGCGCCGCAGCGCCGCCCATCCCGCGACGTCGGTCGTGCTCCCCGCTTCGGGGGTGTCGAGCCAGTGCACCCGCGACCGCGACACCGCGACGCGGTCGTCCAGGTGCACCCGCTCGATGCGGTCGCGGTGGGACGGGGCACCAGTACCGTCCAGCAGCGCGACATGGGACTCGAAGGGCTTGGCGATCCCGCCGGCCGAGAGGTCGGGGGAGGAGGTCGTCGAATAGCCGACCCGGTGGTAGAAGGGGTTGTCGGCGCGCACACCGCCTGCGGGGCCGCGGAAGCCGTCCGAACCGTGGTTCAGAACGCGCACGATGCCGTCGGCCTCGGAGCGCACCACGAGCCAGCCCGGTGCGACCAGGAGCCGCGTGCGGATGGGCTCGGCCTGGACATCGTGCGGCTGCACCGACCATTCGGGGTGGTGCTCGGGCAGCAGCAGGCCCATCAGGCCTTTGCTCGCCCAGTACGTCGACGACGAGCCGGTGTACGCCTGCCGGATCGTGCGGTACTCGCGGTGCCAGCCGATCGACAGCAGGCCGCGCTCGTCGACGGCCCCGGCGTCGAGGAAGTGGTCGAGCACGCTGTCGGCGAGCACCCGCGTGCCGCCCGGTGCCAGCGGGGTTTCGCCCGCGAGCGCGCCCGCCCAGAACGGTGCGAGCGTCGCGAAGCGGTAGGTGAGCGAGCGGCCCTGGAAGAGCGGGGCGCCGTCGGAGCCGACGAGGTCGCGCGCCTGACCGAGGAACTCCCGGAGGCGGTCGCGATGCACCTGCTCGAGGTCGGTGCCGAGGATCCGCGCGTGCAGCAGGGGGTAGACGTGCCACGCCCAGCCCGCGTAGTGGTCGAAGTTCTGGCGCGACCCGTCGGGGCCTGCGCCGTCGGAGTACCAGCCGTCGCCGAGGTACAGGCTCTCCTGGATCTCGGTGTTGCGGTCGAGGTCGTCCTGACTCCAGGGGCCGTCCACGGACTGCAGGAAGCCCTCGATCACCGTCTGGAACCACGTCCAGTTGTTGGTGTAGCCGCTCGTGCCCACCACGCCGGCGAGCCAGGCGACCGTGCGCTCCTGCACGGCGGGGTCGAGGCGGTCCCAGAGCCAAGGCCGGGTCTCCGACAGGAGGATCGCCAGGGATGCCGCCTCCGGCACGGCCTGTCGGCGCTCGCCGATCGTGGGCCAGCGCTCGGCGTGCGACGGGTCGGTTCCTGCGGCGAAGCCGCGGGCGAACCGCTCCAGCAGCCCGGCCGGGTCGTCGCCGCCGGCGCCGGCCACGCGGAAGGCTGCGAGCAGGCCGGTGCGAGCGAAGCCCTCGAGCCCGTCGCTCCAGCGTCCCGAGGCGCTCGCCGGGCCCGGAAGCACGACGAGCGAACCGCTCGGAGACGCGTACGGCGCCGTCGCCTGCACCAGCCGGTCCGCGAGATCCTGCCAGCGGCCCCGTGCTGTCGTCTTCGCCACTTCGGCTTCCCCGTACGTCATCGTCACGCGTCGATCGTGCATTACGATCCTGTAGCCATCGGCCCTTTCGGACAATTCCGATCATCGATCGGTCAAACCGGATCAGACTGCGACGAACGGACTTCGCACCCATGACTGGACAGAACTCACTGCCGAGGACACGTCACGAGCACCTGCTGCGCCAGGTCGAGCTCCACGGCAGCGTCAGCGCCGCGGACGTCGCGACGCAGCTCGGCGTCTCGCAGGTGACGGTGCGCCGCGACATCGTGGAGCTCGAGAAGGCGGGCAAGCTCGCCCGCGTCCACGGCGGCGCGATCGCCGTCGGCGCCCCCGCCGTCCCGCAGGCGGCGCGCACGAACGTCGGCGTCGTCGTGCCCGGATCGGTCAGCCACTACCCGCAGATCGTGCGGGGGATGGATGCCGCGTCCCACGGCGTGCGCACCCGTGTCGTGCTCGCGACCTCGCAGTATCGCGAAGACCTCGAGCAGCGGCAGGTCGAACGGCTGATCGAGATCGGCGTGGCGGGCATCGTGTTCGCTCCGACCATGCGCAGCCGCACCGAGGCGGAGCTGGCCGAGTGGGTGCGCACCATCCCGGTGCCGGTCGTGTTCCTCGAGCGGAGACTGGAATCCACGGCGCTGGCGGTCTATGACAGCGCCCGCACCGATCACGAGCGCGGCGCCGAACTCGCGGTCGAGCATCTGTCCCTGCTCGGGCACCGTTCGGTCGGCCTCGCGCTCTTCGACCGCACACCGACGGCGCCGCTCATCCGTGACGGCCACCGCGCCGCCGTGGCCCGGCTCGGCCTCGCCGGGGCGCCGTCCGTCGCGCTCCCGAAGGGCGGTGACGGCGAGAGCGATCCGCTGGACGACGCTCTCATCGCGTTCCTCGACGCCTGCCGCGACACCGGCACCGACGCGGCGCTCGTGCACACCGATGTGCACGCCGCACGGCTCGTCGAGCTCGCCATGGACCGCGGCATCCGTGTTCCCGATGATCTCGCGGTCGTCGCGTTCGACGACGACACCGCGGGGCTCGCCATGGTGCCGCTCACGAGCGTGACCCCGCCCGGACGCGACCTCGGGCAGGAAGCAATGCGCATCCTCACGGAGCGCATCGCGGCGCCCGACAGCGCCGCGCGGCACATCACGATGCTGCCGCGACTGACGGTGCGCGAGTCGTGCGGGGCGGCTTCGTGATCGCTTTTGTCCGCTTGCTCACGACCGGTCGAGCCCCGACCTACATTGTCTCTGCACGGCCCCGGTGCGATCGCCGGGCGAGCGACGAGAGGCAACGAGCAAGGAGGCTCCGATGACATCCCGAGCATTCACCAGTGCCACGGCACGGCGAGGCGCACTCACCGCGGGGGCCGTCCTCGCAGTGGGGGCCCTGACACTCCTGACCGGCTGCGCCAGCGGCGGGGCCGAACCCGCTGCGAGCGCGGATCCCGACGAGGAGGTCACGCTGAACTTCGCGTGGTGGGGCGACGCCAGCCGCGCCGAGCGGTACGAGGCGGCGATCGATCTGTTCGAGGAGCAGAACCCGAACATCACGATCCAGACGAGCTACGCGAGCTTCGGCGACTACTGGACCTCGCGCAACACCGAGGCCGCCAGCCGGACCCTCCCCGACGTGTTCCAGATGGACCTCGCCTACCTCGCCGAATACGGCGGCTTCGGGCACGTGCTGCCGCTGGACGACTACCTCGGTGACGCCATCGACACCGACGGCATCGATCCGTCGCTCGTGCAGGCGGGCGCCGTCGACGACAAGATCGTCGGTCTCGCATCATCCAGCAGCACGCTCGCGACGCTCTACAACGGTCCGCTGCTCGAGCAGCTGGGAGTCGAAGTGCCCGACGGCCCGCTGACGTGGGACGAATACGACGACTTCCTCGCGGAGGTCTCGAAGGCCGGCGCGGCGAACAGCCCGGCCGTCTACGGCTCGCTCGATTACACGCAGTACTTCTGGCTGTTCCAGATCTGGCTCGGCCAGCAGGGTCTGTCGCTCATCGACGGCGACGAGCTCGGCTTCGAGAAGGGCGACCTCGCCGACTGGTGGTCGCGCAGCGCGACGCTGCAGGAATCGGGTGGGGTCATGCCGGCCGAGCGTCAGGCGCAGCTCGAGGGCGTGGACGCTCTCGGCGCCGGCGAGATCGCCAGCGACGTCAGCTGGGCGAACTTCCTCGCCCGTTTCAGCGAGGGACCCGCGAAGCCCGAGCTGTCGCTCGCGATCCCGCCCTACGACGACGAGGACAACACGGGCATGTTCCTCAAGCCCGGTCTGATGCTCTCGATCGGCGCCAACAGCGAACACCCCGCACAGGCGGCGAAGTTCATCGACTTCCTCGTGAACGACCCCGAGGTGGGCGCGATCTTCGGCATGTCGCGTGGCGTGCCCGCATCGTCGAGCGCCGCCGCGGGCATCGAGGCGAACGAGCTCGACGAGAAGATCCTCGCCTACCAGGAGTCCGTCGCCGACCAGCTGGACGGCCAGGCACCGCCGGCCGTGAAGGGCCTCGGAACGCTCGAGCAGACCTTCGTGGCGATCAGCCAGGACGTCGCCTACGGTGCGGCCACGCCCGAAGAGGCGGCCGACCGGTGGTTCGCCGAGGCCGAGAACGCACTGAAGTGACCACCCCGCGGGCGGCGTGCACCGCTGCACGCCGCCCGCGACTTCCGGGAGAGCAACCGTCATGACCGCCGATACACTCGCACCCCCCGTGCCGCCGGAGGTGCGGACGCCGCCGCCGGCGCCGCGCCGCCGCCGGCGCCGCTGGGAGGACATCCGCGCCGGATACGTCTTCCTCGCCCCCTGGCTGCTGGGCTTCCTGCTGCTCACCGCAGGGCCGATGGTCGCCTCCCTCTACCTCTCCTTCACCGACTACAACCTGTTCAGCCCGCCCGAGTGGATCGGATTCGACAACTACGTCCGACTGTGGAGCGACCCGGACTACCTCCAGGCGTGGAAGGTCACCGCCGTCTACGTGCTGGTCGGCACGCCGCTCAAGCTCGCGGCCGCACTCGGTGTGGCGCTCATCCTCAACGCGGCGTTCCGCGGGAGCGGCTTCTACCGCTCCGCCTTCTACCTGCCGTCGCTCGTGGGTGCGTCGGTCTCGATCGCCGTGGTGTGGAAGGCCATGTTCATCGATGACGGACCGGTCGACAGCATCCAGCAGCTCTTCGGCTTCCCGGCCGGCGGCTGGGTGGGCGACCCCGACAAGACAATGCCGATGCTGATCCTCCTCGCGGTCTGGCAGTTCGGCGCCCCGATGGTGATCTTCCTCGCCGGACTCAAGCAGGTGCCGCACGAGCTCTACGAAGCGGCATCCGTCGACGGCGCGGGCCCGATCCGCAAGTTCCGCGCCATCACGATCCCGATGCTCTCGCCGGTGATCTTCTTCAACCTGCTGCTCGAGACCATCAACGCGTTCCAGGTGTTCGCCTCCGCGTTCATCATCTCGGGCGGCACCGGCGGCCCCGCGCGGTCGACCCTCTTCTACACGCTGTACCTCTACTTCCGCGGCTTCCGCGACTTCCAGATGGGGTACGCCTCGGCCATGGCCTGGGTCCTCGTGCTCGTGATCGCCTTCATCACGGTGATCTTCTTCCGCAGCTCGAAGTTCTGGGTCCACTACGCAGGAGACGAAGGACGATGAGCGCAACGCAGCTGCTCGTGACCGCCGACGAGGGCAAGGCGGCACGCCGTGCCCGCACCCGGCGCCGCTGGACGGGCAAGGAGATCGTGTTCCACGTCGTGGTGCTCGCGCTCCTCGTGGTGATCCTCTACCCCGTGGCCTGGATGCTGCTGTCGACCTTCAAGCCGTCGTCGCAGATCGTGGGCAATGCGCAACTCCTGCCGCGCGAGGTGACGTTCGAGAACTACGAGACCGCGCTGAGCGGCATCGGGGGAGTGTCGTTCTGGACGTTCTTCCAGAACTCGACGATCCTCGCGGTGCTGTCGGTGATCGGCGTGGTGATCTCGTCGGCGCTCGCCGCCTACGCGTTCGCCCGGATCGACTTCCCCGGCCGCTCTGTGTACTTCGGCATCATGATCGCGACGCTGCTGCTGCCGTTCCACGTCGTGATCATCCCGCAGTACATCATGTTCAACGCGCTCGGCATGGTGAACACCTTCACCCCGCTCCTTCTCGGCAAGTTCCTCGCGACCGAGGCGTTCTTCGTCTTCCTCATGGTGCAGTTCATGCGGGGCCTCCCGCGCGAGCTCGACGAGGCCGCGCGCATCGACGGCGCGGGCCACTACCGCACCTTCGGATCGATCATGCTGCCGCTGCTCAAGCCGGCGCTGGTCACGAGCGCGATCTTCACGTTCATCTGGACCTGGAACGACTTCTTCGGCCCGCTGCTGTATCTCAAGGACCCCGACCTGTACACGCTGCCGATCGCGTTGCGCCTGTTCGTCGACCAGAGCTCGTCGGCCGACTACGGCGGGCAGATGGCGATGGCGGTGCTGGCGCTCATCCCGGTGTTCCTCTTCTTCCTCATCTTCCAGCGCTACCTCGTGGACGGGGTCGCCACCCAGGGACTGAAGGGCTGAGGCGATGACCGCCACCGACACGACCCCGCGCCACGGCGCCGCCGCCCGGGTGGGAGCCCGGGCGGCCGGACGGCCGCCGCGCGGCGCCCAGCGCATCGCCCGCGTGCTGTCGAGCCGCGGGCTCGGGCTGTTCTCCGAGACGATCGTGGTCAGCCTCGCGGTGGCGGTGCTCGCCATCCCCGCCGTGACGGCGCTGCCCGCGTTCGCCGCAGGTGCCGCGCACTTCCGGCGACACGTCGAGGGGGAGTCGGACTCGCTGCTCGAACTCGGCCGGGACTTCCTGCGAGCGCTGAGACGCGGCTGGCTGTGGGGCGTTCTCGCCGCCGCCGCATTCTGGGCGATCGCCGCGACGCTCACCAGCCCGGTGATCCTCGAGATGCCCGGCGGCGCGGCCTACCGCTGGGCGTCGGGACTGATCGGTCTCGGCATCGGCGTCGTGCTGCTCCGCGCGATCGCGCGCTGGCGGCCGACCGCCTCCTGGAGCACGCTGATCCGCAGCGCGGCGGAGGAGTCCGTGCGCGACGTCCCCGGCTCGTTCCTCCTGTTGCTCGCCCTGGGCCTGAGCGGGCTCGTCGTGTGGATGTTCGCCCCGCTGGTGGTGCTCGTCCCCGGGATGCTCGTGCTCGCCGCTCGCGCGGTGGTCTCGCGCGCGGGCTGAGCGATCCTGCGCGAAGCCCCGGGCGCGTCGAAACGCCCGGGGCTTCGTCGCGCCCGCGCAGATCACACGAAGTCCGGGTCATGACCGGTTTTGTCCACTTGTCCGTGCCCCGCTCGGTGCCGTCCGTAAGGTCGGTGCCGTCGGAGCCGAGGCGGCTCCGAAGGATTCGATGAGGAGTCACACACATGGACATCAGCCGTCGCGGACTGCTGCAGACGTCTCTTGCCGCCGGCGTCGCCACCGCGTTCACCTTCGCGTCGACGAGCGCCGCGAACGCCGCCCCGGCCGCGCGCGACGCCTTCGGGCGGATCGTGCCGGCCCGGCTCACCGGCCACGGTCCGGTGCCGCTGCGCTGGCTCGAGGGCGGGGTGCCGTCCCAGCTGACCGCGGGCACCACGTGGGGTGTGCCGTGGCCGAAGGGCGCGCTGGCGCCCGACCAGTCCTTCACGCTCGTCGCCGAGAGCGGGGCCAGCATCCCCGTTCAGACCTGGCCGACCGGCTGGTGGCCCGACGGATCGGTCAAGTGGACCGCCCACGCCGTGGCCGCCTCCGCGGAACGGTCGACGACGTACTCGCTGCAGCCCGGCACCGCCGCCGCGCCGGCGGCGCCCGTCACCGTCACCGAGAACCCCGGCAAGGTCGTCGTCGACACCGGCGTCGTCACGGTCGAGTTCCCCCGCAACGGCAAGAGCATCGTCTCGGTCATCCGGCGAGGGAACACCGTCATCGCAGAGGAAGGCCGCCTCGTCGCCGGGCGCCAGAACGTGCCCGACACCGACGCCGGCGACAAGATCGACAACGAGTGGTTCCAGGGCGACGTGGGCGAGGTCGTCGTCGAGCAGTCCGGCCCGGTCCGCGCCGTCATCCGCGTGAAGGGCACGCACAAGAAGGGCAAGCGCTCGTGGCTGCCGTTCGACCTGCGCTTCTACCTGTACGCCGGCTCCGACGGCATCCGCGTCGTGCACACCTTCGTCTTCGACGGCGACGAGAACAAGGACTTCATCAACGGGCTCGGCATCCGCTTCACGGTCCCGCTCGCCGCGCAGCTGCACGACCGCCACGTGCGCTTCGCGGGCGCGGGGCAGGGCGTGCTCGGCGAGGCCGTCCGCGGGATCACCGGCCAGCGCCGCGACCCGGGGGCTGCCGCCCGCGACGCGCAGATCGCCGGCGCCTGGACGCCCGACCCCGCCACGTGGGACCAGCGCGTCACCTCACGGCTGCAGTGGATCCCCGCGTTCGGCGACTACAGCCTCAGCCAGCTCACGGCTCACGGGTTCGAGATCCGCAAGCGCACGTCCGCCGGCCACTCGTGGATCCGCGCCGATGGCGGGACGCGCTCGCGCGGTCTCGCGTACGTCGGCACGCCGGGCGGCGGACTCGCCTTCGGCATGCGCAACTTCTGGCAGCTGCACCCGACCGAGCTCGAGATCACCGGCGCCTCGACCGACAAGGCGACGGCGACGGTGTGGATGTGGTCGCCGCGCGCCGAGGCGATGGACCTGCGGTTCTACCACGACGGCCTGGGCCAGGACACCTACGAGAAGCAGCTCGACGCGCTCGAGATCACCTACGAGGACTACGAGCCCGGCTTCGGCACCCCGTACGGCGTCGCGCGTACGACGGAGCTGAGCTTCTGGGCGCTCGGTGCGACTCCGTCCGCCGCCGACTTCAGTGCGATGGCGGATGCTGCGGCCACGCCTCCGCTCCTGGTGAGCAGTCCGCAGCACAATCACTCGGCGGGCGTGTTCGGGTCCTGGGCGCCGGTCGACCGCTCCAACTTCGCCAAGACCACGATCGAGGACAAGCTCGCCTTCATGCACTCCTGGTACGTGCAGCAGGTGGACCAGCGCTCCTGGTACGGGTTCTGGGACTACGGCGACGTCATGCACGACTTCGACCGCGACCGGCACGTGTGGCGGTACGACGTGGGCGGCTACGCGTGGGACAACTCCGAGCTCAGCACCGACATGTGGCTGTGGTACCACTACCTGCGCACGGGCGATGCCGCCGCATTCCGCTTCGCCGAGGCGATGACGCGGCACACCGGCGAGGTCGACGTGTACCACCTGGGCAAGTGGGCCGACCTGGGCACCCGTCACGGCATCATGCACTGGGGTGACAGTGCGAAGCAGCAGCGCATCAGCAACGCGGGCTACCGTCGGTTCTATTACTTCCTCACCGCCGACGAGCGTGTGGGCGACCTCATGCGCGACCTCGTCGACGCCGACAAGACGTTCCTCGTGCTCGACCCCTCCCGCAAGATCCGCACGGATGCGTACGACCCGCAGCCCGACGCCCTCAGCGTGTCGACCACGACGGACTGGGGCGCGCTCGCGCTGGCGTGGCTCGCCGAATGGGAGCGCAACGGCGATCCGATCGCCCAGGCGAAGCTCGTGAACGGGGCCAAGACGATCGCCGCGCTGCCGAACGGATGGGCGCAAGGTGGCACGCCGCGCTACAACCTGGCCGACGGCACGTTCGGAGAGGAGACCGAGAAGACGGTGTCGGTCGGCTCGCTCGACTCGGTGTTCGGGCTCATCGAGCTCATGACCGAGCTCATCGATCTCATCGACGATCCCCAGGTGACCGAGCAGTGGGTCAACTACTGCCGCCTCTACAACGGCACATCGGCCGAGCAGGCAGCGGTGACCGGCGTCTCGTGGGGGAGCCAGAACCTCCGTCAGGCGTACTCGCGGGCGACGGCGTATGCGGCGCATCAGCTCGGCGACACCACGCTCGCGAAGCGCGCGTGGAAGGAGTTCCGCACGGGCCACGCCGGCTACGCCGAGGGTCTCGCCTTCACCTCGACCCGGATCGATGGGCCGGCCGTGCTCAATCCGGTCGACGACGCCCCGTTCGGCACCAACGCGAGCGCGCAGTACGGGCTCGCCGCCATCCAGTGCCTCGCCCTCGTCGGCGACCAGATCTGACGGGGAGGACGACGTGATGCTCGCGAACATCGGCGGCTGGCACCTCATCCTCCTTCTCGTCGTGATCCTGCTGCTGTTCGGCGCGGCGCGCCTTCCCGCTCTCGCGAAGGGTGTCGGGCAGTCGGTGAGGATCCTCAAGACCGAGACGCGGAGCGAGAGCGCTCGCTCGGAGGAGGGCGGCAGGGACTCGTAGTGGCGGTGAGACGTGGTGCCGAAGCCGGCGGGGTGATCCGTTAGGCTGGGCTCAGAACCGGAGACGGCCGCGCACAGCGGCCGTTTTCCGTATCCGAAGGACGGTGATGCGGTGTCTCAGGCGATCGACGCCCTCGCCGAGATCTTCTCGTGGATCGGGTTCGGCGTCGGCGCACTCCTCGCGGGCATCGCGCTGATCATGTACCTCCTCGACGGCACGTGGCTGCCGGTGCGCGCGGTCGTCGAGACCGGCCCCAACGGCCGGCTCGTGCGCTGGTTCGACGAGGACGGCGGCGTCGGCGAGGCGCACCTCACCCACGAGCAGGATCACCACATCGGCGACGCCGACATGGCCGACATCTTCGTGCGGCGCGGATCGCTGAACCGCATGCGGCTGACCCACGGTTCCCCTGCGGTGCGTGCGGTCACCCGACTCGCGATCGGGATGCTGGCGCTCGGCGTGGTGGCGCTGGTGACGTCGCTCGTCATGCTGTTCGTGCGGGGCTGATCCGCCGATCCCGCCTGCGGCCGGGCTCACGCGATGGCGAGCATGCCTCCGGCGGCCAGCGCGAGGCCGAGCCCGATCCACTGCACCGCGGCGACCCGCTCCCGCAGCACGATCGCGGCGAGCAGGATGGTGCCGGCGGGGTAGAGCGCGGTGAGCGCCGACACCACGGCCAGGTCGCCCGTGCGCAGCGCGAACAGGGCGAGGGCGTTGGCCGCAGCATCCGCGATTCCGCACGCGATCGCCAGCCACCACGCCTGACGCGCTGAAGCCACGACGCGCCCGACACCTGTCGTCGCGTGCTCGAGGTCGGCATGTCCACTGGGCGTCGCGCCCAGGGGGAGCCCGGCGACGGGGAGGACCGAGCGCGCGCGCTCGCCGCGGCGCAGAGCGGCGAGGGCCAGGCCGCCGACGATGGCACCGGTCACGACGGCGCTCGTCGCGCGGCTCGTCACGAGCGGCACGAGTCCGCTGTCATCCGAGGTCTGGTCGAGCACGATGAGGAACGCGCCGATCGCGAGGCCCGCGCCGACCGCCATCGCCAGCCCGCGGGCGCTCGGCCGGACGATCTTCTCGCCGGGGATGAAGCCCACGAGCACGACGGCGACGAGCGCCACGCCGAGCCCGACGTATCCGATGGGTGCGAGGGCGTCGCCGTTCACGAGCAGACCCCACAGCATCGGGGCGACGGCCGACACCACCGCGGTCAGCGGCGACAGGATGCTCATCGGTCCGATCGCGAGGCATGCGTACAGCAGTGCGATCGCGACCACGCTGAAGATGCCGCCCAGCACACCCCATGCGACGTCGGGCGCCGACCACACGCCGCCGAAGAGAGGCTGGGCAACGAGCAGGGCCGCGAGCCCGGAGAGCGCGGCGACCGCCGTCACGACGATCGAGCGCAGGCGCCGGGCGGCGAGGCCTCCCAGGAAGTCCGCGGAGCCGTACACGATGGCGCCCACGAGGGCGATGGCGGCGGAGATCATCGCGACCCAGCTTAGGAGCGCGGCGCGTGGGGGTCTGCGATCCGGATGTCAAGTGGTCGGAGAATATCCAATTCGCTAGATAAGCTAGCGATATGACCTCGCCTCACCACGCGAACCGTCGCCCCTCGGGCTGGCTGCGGATCGGGATCCCCGCCCTCCTCGTCCTCGTCTGGCTGGCCGTGGGATCCATCGGCGGCCCCTACTTCGGCAAGGTCGACGAGGTGTCGAGCAACGACCGCTCGTCGTTCCTCCCCGAGAGCGCGGATGCGACGCAGGTGAACGAGAGACTCGCCGGGTTCCTCGGCGGCGAGAGCATCCCCGCGGTGGTCGTGGTCACGGGCGACGGTGAGCTCTCCGACGACGACATCGCGGACGTGCAGGCGCTCGCCGACGACATCGCCGAGATCGAGGGAGTGCAGGAGGACGTGTCGCCGCCGATCCCGTCGGAGGACGGCGAGGCGGTGCAGATCTTCGTGCCCATCGACGCCTCGGGCGAGGTCGGACCGACGGTTGAGGAGATCCGCTCGCTCGTGGCCGAGGATCTGCCGGCCGGACTCGAGGGCTGGGTCACCGGTCCTGCCGGCTTCACCGCCGATCTCGTCGAGGGCTTCCTGGGGATCGACGGGCTCCTGCTCGGCGTCGCGCTGATCGCGGTGTTCCTGATCCTCGTGATCGTCTACCGCTCGCCGCTGCTGCCCGTGCTGGTGCTCCTGACGTCGGTGTTCGCGCTCTGCGTGGCGCTGCTGACGGTGTGGTGGCTCGCCTACGCCGGGATCGTCGTGCTCAACGGGCAGGTGCAGGGCATCCTGTTCATCCTCGTGATCGGCGCGGCGACCGACTACGCCCTCCTGTACGTCGCCCGGTTCCGCGAGTCCATCGCGACCGGCATGTCGAAATGGGATGCCACGCTCTCGGCGTGGCGCGGAGCCTTCGAGCCGATCCTCGCCTCGGGCGGCACCGTGATCGCCGGCCTGCTGTGCCTGCTGCTCTCGGACCTCGCGACCAACCGCGCGCTCGGCCCGATCGCGTCCATCGGGATCGCGTTCTCGATGCTGTCGGCGCTGACGTTCCTGCCGGCGCTGCTGGCGCTGTGCGGGCGATCGGCGTTCTGGCCGTTCATCCCGAAGAAGCCGATCGCGATGATCCCCGACGACCTCACGCAGCCGGTCAAGGGCCTGTGGCCGCGCCAGGCGCGCTTCGTCGCCCGTCACGCGCGCGTGGTGTGGATCGCATGCACGATCGTGCTGCTCGCGGGCGCCGTCGGCATCACTCAGCTCAAGGCCGACGGGGTGCCCACGAGCGATCTCGTGCTCGGCTCTTCCGAGGCGCGCGACGGGCAGGACGTGCTCGCCGAGCACTTCCCGGCGGGCTCCGGCTCGCCGGTGTACGTGATCGTGCCCGAGGAGGACCTCGCCGACGCGGTCGGCGTGCTCGAGGCGTCGGACGGGATCGAGTCGGTGTCGGTCGCGTCGGACGACTCCCCGACGGGGCAGGCGCAGGTCACAGTCGAGGACGGCGACCCCGTGTTCACCGCTGTCGGCCCGCCCGGCACGCCCGCGCCCGCGCCGACGGTCTCCGAGGGTGACGTGCTCGTGATCGGGACGCTGACGGATGCCGCCGACTCCGTCGCCGCGGAGGACACCGTCCGTGACCTCCGCGCCGACCTCGACGAGACGCTCGGTGCCGGCACCGCGGTCGTCGGCGGCGAGACGGCCACCGACATCGACACCAACGACACGTCGACGCGCGACCGCACGGTGATCATCCCGGTGATCCTCGCAGTGATCCTCCTCATCCTGATGCTGCTGCTGCGCTCGATCCTTGCGCCCGTGCTGCTCATCGGCACCGTGATCCTCTCGTTCGCCACGGCGCTCGGCGTCAGCGCGCTGGTCTTCAACGAGGTGTTCGGCTTCCCGGGGGCGGATCCCGCCGTGCCGCTGTACGGCTTCGTCTTCCTCGTGGCGCTCGGAGTCGACTACAACATCTTCCTGATGTCGCGGGTACGTGAGGAGTCGCTCGTCCACGGCACGAGACCCGGCATCCTCCGCGGCCTCGTCGCCACCGGCGGGGTGATCACCTCGGCGGGACTCGTGCTCGCAGCGACCTTCGCGGCGCTCGGCGTGATCCCGATCCTGTTCCTCGCGCAGATCGCGTTCATCGTCGCGTTCGGCGTGCTGCTCGACACGTTCATCGTGCGGTCGCTCCTGGTGCCGGCGCTCTCGTACGACATCGGCAAGGCGATCTGGTGGCCCTCGAAGCTCTGGCGGCGGGACGTCGGCCCTTCGGCGGGCTCGGTGACCGGCACGATCGCTGCACCCGAGACGCCGGACGCTGAACCCGAGACGCCGGTCGCCGCGCCCCAAGCACCGGATGCGGAGCCGCGGATTCCGGTCGCTGACCCTGTCGAAGCGCTGCCCGCCGAGACCGACCCCGAGCTCGTGGCGGGGGACGGGCACCCGCTCACCCGTGAGGAGTACAGGCGTACGCTCGAACCATGAGCAAGGCGCTGTTCATCGTCGACGTCCAGAACGACTTCACCGAGGGCGGTGCCCTGGGCGTCGAGGGCGGCGACGCCGTCGCGCAGCGCATCTCGGAGTTCCTCGTCACCCATGCCGAGGAGTACGCCGTGATCGTCGCCTCCCGCGATTGGCACCACGCCGAGGGCGACAACGGCGGGCACTTCCACCCGGAGCCCGACTTCGTCGACACGTGGCCGGTGCACTGCGTGAGCGGGACCGAAGGCGCCGAGTACGATCCCGGCTTCGACACGTCGTCGGTGACCCACCACGTCAAGAAGGGCCAGGGCAAGCCCGCGTACTCGCTGTTCGAGGGCACGACCGACGACGGCGTGACCGTCGCGCACCTCCTCGAGGAGCACGGCGTGGTCGACGTCGACATCACCGGCATCGCGACCGACTACTGCGTGCGCGCCTCGGCGCTCGACGCCATCGAGCACGGCCGGCACGTCCGCGTCCTCACCGACCTCATCGCCGGCGTCGCGGCCGAATCCAGCGAGGCGGCGCTCGCCGAGCTCGCGCACGCCGGCGCCGAACTGCGGCCGTCAGGGCTCGAGGGCGGTGACTGAGCCCGGGGCGCCGACCGCCGAGGGCGTCCGTGCGGCGCTCGAGGGCGCAGCATCCGTCGACGAACGCGCCAAGATCGAACGGCGCATGACCGACGCGCGCACCGAGGTGATCGGCGTCCGCATGGGCACGGTGTTCGACATCGCGAAGGCGAACTCGCGGATGCCGCTCACCGAGGTCGACCGGCTGCTCGACTCCGACGCATACGAGATGCGGATGGTCGCGGTGTCGATCCTCGACTTCCAGGCGCGGACCAAGGGGGTCGACCGCGCGGCGCTGTACGAGCTGTGGATGCGGCGTCTCGATCGCATCGACACGTGGGACTACATCGATCGGTCCGCGCCGCGGGTGGTGGGCCTGTACCTGCTGGACCGCCGGCGCGACGTGCTGTTCGAGCTCGCGCGCTCCGACGACCGCTGGCATCGGCGCACGGCGATCACCGCTGCCTTCTCGATCATCCGCGCCCGCGACCTCGACGACCCGCTCGCGCTGTGCGAGATCCTGGCGGACGATCCGGAGCACCTGGTGCAGACGAACGTGGGCGTCGCTCTGCGCGAGATCGGCCGGGTCGACCCCGGCCGGCTGGAGGAGTTCCTCGCGCGGCGCGGCGACGACCTCAGCGCGCACGCGCGACGCACCGCCCGCACCGCGCTCGTCTGAGGCGGGCGACCCGCTACTCTCGGGCTCGTGACCGAGATCCGCCCCCTCGCCCCTGCCGACCGCGACGCCTGGCTCCCGCTCTGGCGCGGCTACATCGAGTTCTACGAGTCCGAGGTGTCGGACGAGCAGACCGCGCTGACGTGGAACCGCCTCCTCGACCGCCAGTTCCCGATCCACGGGGCGGTGGCGACCGACGACGACGGGCGCGCCATCGGCTTCGTCCACTGGCTCACGCACGCAGCGACGTGGTCGCCGGCGCCCTACGTCTACCTCGAGGACCTCTTCGTCGCCCCAGACACCCGCGGCAGCGGCGCGGGGCGCGGCCTCATCGCCCACGTGACCGAGTGGGCGCGCGCGCACGACGCCGCGAAGGTGTACTGGCTCACGCAGGACACCAACACCACCGCGCGGGCCCTCTACGACCGCGTCGCGACCCACACCGGCTTCGTGCACTACGAGATCGGGCTGGACCGATGAGCGCGTCCGCCCCCGCCGAGCGGAGCATCGGCGACCTCGTCGCGACGCTGCTCCTGATCGGGTTCTCGGTCGGCGCCGCGGTGGTTCTCTTCTTCGTGTCGCTCGTGTGGGCCATCGGCAACAACGACAACACGGTGGCGATCGTGCTGGGCGGCTACCTGCCGCTGGCCCTCGCCGTGATCGGCGCCGTCGCAGGCATCGTCGCGCTGTCGCGCAAGCGCCGCGCCTTCTGGTATCCGCTGATCGCGCTCGTTCTCAGCATCGCCGCCTGGCTCATCGCGCTCTCGATGGTCCGCTGAGCGGGCTCGGCGCGGCTCGCTTCCGACAACTGCTGCAGTGTCCTGCACCTGCTGCGTCGCGCGACGCAGCGGGTGAAGGAACGTGCAGCAGTCGCGCCCGCGGCCTCAGGCCGTGCGCCGCTGCCGCCGGGCCAGGAAGATCACGAAGCCCAGCGCGACCAGCGCGGTGAGGCAGAGCAGGCTGAGCCCGATGGTGTAGCTGTGGGCCTCGGCGTTGTAGGTCGCGCCCATCACGAGCGGCGGGAAGTAGCCGCCGAGCCCGCCCGCGGCACCGACGATTCCGGTGACGGTGCCGACCCGTTCGGCCGGGGCGCGCTGCGCCACCCACGTGAACACCGCGCCGGTGCCGAGGCCGAGGAAGAGGGCCATGAGCACGAACGACGCCCCCGCCGCGAGTTCGGGCGGCGGCTGCAGAGCGATGACGACCGCCATCACGGCGGCGCCGCCGAGCGAGATGCTGAGCACGGTCGCCGGGCCGATGCGGTCCGACAGCCAGCCGCCGACCGGACGGGCGATGACCGCGGCGATCGCGAAGCCCGCGGTGCGGGCGCCTGCATCGGCGAGGTCGTATCCGTAGACCTCCTTGAGGTAGGTCGGCAGGTACGTCGAGAACGCGACGAAGCCGCCGAAGGTCACGGCGTAGAGGAACGCCATCTGCCAGGTCACGGCGAGCTTGGACGCCGCCTTGAGCTTCGGCATGACCGGGGCGTCGTTCGGCTTCCACAGCGGCGAGTCCCGCATGAACAGCCACACGATGACCGCGACCACGAGCAGTGCGCCCGCGATGATGAGGTGCGTGGCGAAGTAGCCGAACCAGGCCACCATGCGGGGAGTGAAGAACGACGAGAGGGCGGTGCCGCCCATGCCGGCGCCGAAGAGGCCCGTGGCGAAGCCGCGCTTGGCCGGCTCGTACCAGGCGTTCACGAAGGGGATGCCGATCGCGAAGGTCGTGCCGGCGATGCCGAGCAGGAACCCGAACGCGATCATAAGCGCATACGACCCCCACACCCCGGCGAGGGCCACCAGCACGACGGGCACGGCCGAGGCCGCCGTCAGGACCGTGAACATCAGGCGACCGCCGAAGCGGTCGGTGAACGCACCGGTGAGGATGCGGCCGAGCGACCCGACCAGCACCGGAGTCGCGATGAGGAGCGAGGCCTCCGTCGAGGTCAGCCCCATCTCGGCGGTGTACTGCACCGCCAGCGGCGCGACCAGGTTCCACGCCCAGAACGTGATGGTGAAGGCCAGCAGTGCCAGCAGGAGGTTCTTGGTGCGGCCCGGCAGGGCCTGGGTGTTCTGCGCGGCCTGGGCCGCAGCATCCGTCGTCATCGTCGTGTGCCTCCCGTCTTGCCTGTCGTGGTCGCCTTGCGGTCGGGGGTGCGGTCGGTGGTGCCCACCGGCGCCCAGCCGCGCCGGATCCCGCGCGCCGTCGTCGGCCGCCCGTCGCGCGAGCGGTAGACGATGTACGGGCGGAACAGGTAGTGCACCGGCGCCGTGAACGCGTGGACGAGCCGCGTGAACGGCCAGATCATGAACAGCACCATGCCGATCACGGTGTGGATCTGGTAGTCGAGCGACGCCTCGCTCATCGCGGCGATGTTCGGCTGGAACACGAACAGTGACCGGAACCACGGCGAGACCGTGTCGCGGTAGGTGAGCTCCTGGTGCGGGCCGATGACCCCCAGCACCGTGGTCGCGAGCCCCGCGACGATCGCGGCCACCAGCACGACGTACATGGTCTTGTCGTTCTTCGTCGTCGCCATGAACACCGGGCCGGTGGTGCGGCGGCGGTAGATCAGGATGCCGACGCCGACGAGCGTCGCGATGCCGGCCACCGTGCCGAGGCCGAGCGCGGCGAGGTGGTACATCTCATCCGAGATGCCGAAGAAGTCGGTCCACGCCTTGGGGATCACGAGGCCGATGACGTGGCCGATGATCACGACGAGGATGCCGAAGTGGAACAGCGGCGACCCGATCCGCAGCAGTCGCGACTCGTAGAGCTGCGACGAGCGGGTGGTCCAGCCGAACTGGTCGTAGCGGTAGCGCCAGATCGTGCCGCCGACGAGCACCGCCACCATGATGTAGGGGAGGATGCCCCACAGGAACAGGTCCATCAGTGCCTCCCGACCGGCTCGAGCGGCAGCAGCCGCGGGTCGTGGGCGTCGAGTCCGACGGACTCGCGCGGCGGTCCGGCGGCGGCCATCGCCATCGCCTGCTGGCGGTCGGCGGGGGAGCGGCCCGGGAGCGTCTCGCACACCGCCGCGACGACGCCGGCGTAGGGCGAGCCGCGCTCGGCGAGGGCGAGGCGGATGAGCTCGAGGCTCGGCCGGTACTCCTGCAGCAGCGCCGCGCCCTCGCCCGGAGCATGCCGTGCGAACTCGAGCACGAGCGGCAGGAAGTCGGGCAGCTCGCCCGTGCCGTCGATCGTGAGCCCGGCCTCGCGGTACCTCCGCTTCAGATCGGCGAGCACCGCGCCGCGCCGGCGCGTGTCGCCGTCGGTCCAGTAGCTCAGGTACAGCGCGTGGCGCCGCGACATGTCGAATGTGTCCACGTACACCGTCTGCACCTCGGACGCCGGCGTCTTCGCCCACCACTCGAGGAGAGGGGCGAAGGTCCCCGCTCCCCCTCCACGTGGCGCTGGCGCGCCACGCGGAGCCTCCGGGTGCGGGGGCCCAGCTAGCGCCCGGGGCGCCGCCTCCGTCAGCGCCTGGCCGATCAGCGCCGAAGAGCCGAGCACGCCGTCATCCGGGTAGCTCAGGCACAGCGACGCCGCCTGGTAGACCACCCGGACGTTCACGACGAGCCTCCGGGAGCAGCATCCGGAGCCGCATCCTTCGGGGGGAAGAGACCGGGCGGTGCGCCGTTGCCGTCCCAGTTCAGGAGGTTGACGCGGCCGCGCAGCGACTCCCCGCTCGCGGCGGCGTCGGAGGTCTGGCGCTCTTTGAGGGCGTGGAACGTCTCCACCGCGACCGGAGTCGGCCTGCCGCTCGCCTCGCCGAACATGCCCGACTCGTTGCCGTACGGGCCGCCGTCGAAGTCGAGCGAGCAGCCGAGCTCCTCGAGCTCGTGCGCACGCTCGTAGTGCGCCGTGGGAATGACGTAACGGTCCTCGTACTTGGCGATCGCCAGCAGCCGGTACATCGCGTAGATGGACTCGCCCGTCATGCCGACGGCCTCGGGGATCGACTCGTCGCGCTCGCGCTCGAGCGTGATGTCGCGCAGGTACGAGCGCATCGCGGCGAGGCGCCACAGCACGCCGGTGATGATGTCGGTGTCGCCCGCGGTGAAGAGCTCGGCGAGGTACTCGACGGGGATCCGCAGCGCCTCGATCGCGCCGAACAGGGTGCCGGCGGCCTCCGAGTCGTGGCCCTGGTCGCGCAGCAGGTCGACGATCGGCGACAGGGGCGGGATGTACCAGACCATCGGCATCGTGCGGTACTCCGGGTGCAGCGGCAGCGCCACCCGGTACGTCTTGGCCAGGGCGTAGACGGGGGAGCGGCGCGCGGCATCCATCCAGTCCTCGGGGATGTCGCCCTGCGCGCGAGCCGCGGCGATCACCTCGGGGTCGTTCGGGTCGAGCATGAGGTCGAGCTGCGCCTCGTACAGGTCCTTCGGATCGGGCGTGGACGCCGCCTCGGTGACGCGGTCCGCGTCGTAGAGGAAGAGGCCGAGGTAGCGCAGGCGCCCGACGCACGTCTCGGAGCAGACGGTGGGGATGCCGACCTCGAGGCGCGGGTAGCAGAGCGTGCACTTCTCGGCCTTGCCGGTCTTGTGGTTGAAGTAGATCTTCTTGTACGGGCAGCCCGTGATGCACTGGCGCCACCCGCGGCAGCGGTCCTGGTCGACGAGCACGATGCCGTCCTCGGCCCGCTTGTAGATCGCGCCCGACGGGCACGACGCCATGCACGACGGGTTGAGGCAGTGCTCGCAGATCCGCGGCAGGTAGAACATGAACGTCTTCTCGAACTGCAGCTTGATCTTGTCTTCCGACTCGCGCCGCACCCGCTCGACGATCGGGTCGAGATGGCCCATCTCGGACGCGCCGCCGAGGTCGTCGTCCCAGTTCGCCGACCACGTGATCTTCGTGTCCTCGCCGGTGATGAGGGACTTCGGGCGGGCGACCGGGAAGTCGTCGCCGAGGGGCGCGTCGATGAGCGTCTCGTAGTCGTAGGTCCAGGGCTCGTAGTAGTCCTCGAGCTTCGGCTGCACCGGCGACGAGAAGATCGAGAACAGGCGCTTCGCGCGACTGCCGGTGCGCAGCGACAGCCGCCCGCGCTTGTTGAGCGTCCACCCGCCGCGCCATTGCTCCTGGTCCTCGTAGCGGCGCGGGTAGCCCTGGCCGGGCCGCGTCTCGACGTTGTTGAACCACACGTACTCGGTGCCCGCCCGGTTCGTCCACGCCTGCTTGCAGGTGACCGAGCAGGTGTGGCATCCGATGCACTTGTCGAGGTTCATGACCATGCCCATCTGGGCCATCACGCGCATCAGAACACCACCTCCTGCGAGCGACGGCGCACCGTCGCCACCATGTCGCGTTGATTGCCGGTCGGTCCCAGATAGTTGAACGTATACGACAGCTGCGCGTATCCGCCGATGAGGTGCGTGGGTTTCACGAGCAGCCTCGTGACGGAGTTGTGGATGCCGCCGCGCCGGCCGGTGGCTTCGGACTTCGGCACGTCGATCGTGCGCTCCTGCGCGTGGTGCACGTAGACGACGCCGGTGGGCATGCGATGCGACACGATCGCCCGTGCCACGAGCACGCCGTTCGAGTTCACGCATTCGACCCAGTCGTTGTCGGCGGCGCCGATGGCCGCGGCATCCGCCGGACTCATCCAGACCGTGGGGCCGCCGCGCGACAGCGACAGCATGAAGAGGTTGTCCTGGTACTCGGAGTGGATCGACCACTTCGAGTGCGGCGTGAGGTAGCGCACCACGACCTGCTGCTCGCCGTTCGGCCCGAGCTTGGGCTCGCCGAACAGGCGGTGCATGTCGAGCGGCGGACGGTAGATCGGCAGGGCCTCGCCGAGGTCGCGCATCCACGCGTGGTCGAGGTAGAAGTGCATGCGGCCGGTGAGCGTATGGAAGGGCTTCAGCCGCTCGATGTTGACGGTGAACGGCGCGTACCGGCGCCCGCCGGTCTCGGAACCCGACCACTCCGGCGACGTGATCACCGGCACCGGCGCCGCCTGCGTCATCGCGAACGTGATGCGCTTCTCCTCGGAACCCTCGGCGAGGTCGGCGAGAGGCTTGCCCACGCGCTTCTCGAGGGTGCGGAAGCCCTGCGACGCGAGCTCGCCGTTCGTCGTGCCCGAGAACGCGAGGATCGCCTCGGCCATCTTGACGTCGGTGTCCATCGCGGGCCGGCCATCGGCCGCGCCCCCGAGCATGACGCCGTTCTTCTGCGCGAGCCGCTCGACCTCGTGCGACAGGTCGTAGGTCACGTTCTTGATCGCGAACCCGAGCCTGTCGGCGAGCGGACCGACGGCGGCGAGCTTGTCGGCGATCGCGGTGTAGTCGCGCTCCACGACCGTGAACTGCGGCATGGTCTTGCCCGGGATGCCGGGGGTGTCGCCGCGCGCCCAGTCCCGCACCTCGCCGCCGGGCTGCGACGTCTCGCCCGGGGTGTCGTGCTGCATCGGCACCGAGACGAGGTCACGCCGGGTGCCGAGATGCGTGCGCGCCTGCTCGGAGAACTCGACGGCGATCGCGTGGAACAGGTCGAAGTCGCTCTTCGCCTCCCACGGCGGGTCGATCGCCGGCGTGAACGCGTGCACGAATGGGTGCATGTCGGTCGACGACAGGTCGTGCTTCTCGTACCAGGTCGCCGCGGGGAACACGACGTCCGACAGGAGCGTCGTCGAGGTCATGCGGAAGTCGGCCGACACGAGCAGGTCGAGCTTGCCCTCGGGGATCTCCTCGTGCCACTTCACGTCGTTCGGGCGCACGCTGGCCTCGTCGGTCGCCATGACGTTGTTGTGGGTGCCGAGCAGGTACTTGAGGAAGTACTCGTTGCCCTTCGCGCTCGATCCCATGAGGTTCGACCGCCACAGCGTGAGCAGGCGTGGCCAGTTCTCCGGAGCATCGACGTCGGCGATCGCGGGCTGCAGCTCGCCGGAGGAGAGCTGCGAGGCGACGAAGGATGCTGCATCCGCCGCCTCTCCGTTCGCCACCGCCGCATCGGCCCGGTCGGCGAGGTCGAGCGGGTTGACGTCGAACTGCGGGTAGAACGGCATCCAGCCGAGCCGCGCGGACTGGGCGATCGTGTCGGCGGTGTGCATGCCGGCGAGATTGCCGTCGGCGAGCGGCGACGCCAGCGCGTCGGCGGAGTACCCATCGAAGCGCCATTGGTCGGTGTGCATGTACCAGTACGCGGTGCCGATCATCGTGCGGGGCGGGCGCGACCAGTCGAGGGCGTTCGCGAGCGACAGCCAGCCGGTGATCGGGCGGCACTTCTCCTGCCCGACGTAGTGCGCCCAGCCGCCGCCGTTGCGCCCCATCGACCCGGTGAGGATCAGGAGCGCCAGGATCGCGCGGTACGTCGCGTCGCCGTGGAACCACTGGCAGATGCCGGCGCCCATGATGATCATCGACCGGCCGTTCGACTCGACCGCGTTCGCGGCGAACTCGCGCGCGATGCGCGTGCACGCCTGCGCCGGCACGCCGGTGATCTCCTCCTGCCACGCGGGCGTGTACGGAGATTCGGCGTCGTCGAGCCCCGTCGGCCAGTCGCCCGGCAGTCCGTCGCGGGCGACGCCGTACTGGGCGAGCATCAGGTCGAGGACGGTCGTGACCAGGATGCCGCCCACCCGCGTCGCCGGGACGCCCCGGTGCAGCACGGCGCCCTCGCCGTCGGCGGAATCGAAGCGGGGAAGGAGTACCTCGACCGCCTCAGGAGTTCCGGTCGCGGAGGGGAGGTCGGCGATGGACAGCGCGGGTTCCACGCCCTCCAGGTCGAGGTTCCAGCGGCCCTCGCCGGACGGGGCGTACCGGAACCCCATCGAGCCGTTGGGCACGCGCGGAGCGCCGGTCGCAGCATCCAGCACCACCGTCTTCCACTCGTCCTCGGGGGTGTCGCCGCCGAGGTCCTTCGACGTGACGAACGTGCCGGGAACATACGCGCCGTCGCGCTCGGTGAGCCGCACGAGATGGGGAAGATCGGTGTACTGGCGCGCGAAGTCGGCGAAGAACGGCACGCGACGGTCGACGTAGTTCTCCTTGAGCACGACGTGGCCCATCGCCATCGCGAGTGCCGCGTCGGTGCCGGCCTGGCACGGCAGCCACTCGTCGGCGAACTTCGTGTTGTCGGCGTAGTCGGGGCTGACCGTGACGACCTTCGTGCCGCGGTAGCGCACCTCGGCCATCCAGTGCGCATCGGGCGTGCGGGTGACCGGCACGTTCGATCCCCACATCATCAGGTACGTGGCATCCCACCAGTCGCCCGACTCGGGGACGTCCGTCTGATCGCCGAAGACCTGCGGGCTCGCGACCGGGAGGTCGGCGTACCAGTCGTAGAACGACGTCATCACGCCGCCGACGAGCTGCGTGAAGCGCGTGCCGATGCAGTGCGACACCATCGACATCGCCGGGATCGGCGAGAAGCCCGCGACCCGGTCGGGGCCGTACTCCTTGATCGTGTGCACGTACCCGGCGGCGACGAGCTCCACGGCCTCACGCCACGACGCGCGCACCAGACCGCCCTTGCCACGCGCCCGCTGGTAGCGGCGACGGCTCTCGGGGTTCTTCGTGATCTCGCCGAACGCCTCCACCGGGTCGTTGCCCCGCGCCTTTGCGGCGCGGTACTCCTCGAGCAGCACCCCGCGCACATAGGGGTAGCGCACACGCGTGGGGGAGTAGGTGTACCAGGAGAACGCAGCCCCGCGGGGGCAACCGCGGGGCTCGTATTCGGGACGGTCGGGGCCGACGCTCGGATAGTCGGTCTCCTGGGCCTCCCACGTGATGATGCCGTCCTTGACGTACACCTTCCACGAACAGGAGCCCGTGCAGTTCACGCCGTGCGTCGACCGGACGACCTTGTCGTGGCTCCACCGGTCGCGGTAGAACGCGTCGCCCTCGCGCCCACCCTCGAGGAACGCGGCACGATGATCGGCGGTTTCGTCCCACCTCGTGAAGAACCGCCCTGCGCGCAGCAAAGCGTCGGAAGCCGGACCGTCCACACCGATCTGGGGCGTCATGTCTCGGACCCTAGCGAACCGTCCGGCGAACGCGCCAGAGGTTCCGCCGTGTCAATTCCGGATGTTCGTCCGAGTATCGAGTGGGCCCCGTGGGGCTCGAACCCACGACCCGCGGATTAAAAGTCCGATGCTCTACCGACTGAGCTAGAGGCCCTCGACGACAAGCCTACTGGCCACGCGGTGCCGCTTCGTGCGGTCAGCGATTCCCGTTGCCGTTGCCCTTGCCGCTGTTGCTGCCGGGGCCGTTGCCGTTGCCGTTTCCGTTGCCGTTGTTGTTGCCGGGGCCGCTGTTGCCGCCACCGCCTCCGCCCGTATCGGCCGGCGGGACCTCTTCCGCAGGGGCCTGGTCTGCAGGCGCGTTCGCCGGGGCCTGCTCGACCGGAGCGTCCTCCGTCGGTGCCGGCGGAACCTGCTCGACGGGGGACGTCGGCGCGGGCTCGGGCTCCGCAGCCCAGCTGTTCGCCAGCCAGAGCGTCCCCAGGGCCAGCCCGACAGCGAGGACCGCCGCGAGCACTGCCCCGATCACCAGCGCACGACGCGAGGGGCGACGCTCCTCGTCCGGGACGAGGGGGAGGACGGGGGCTGCCGCAGCATCCGTCTCCGCGGAGGTCCCCAGGCCGAGGGCGGACACGCGGGCGTCGCGGCGGAGCGCGCCGGGCGCGACGGGAGGCGATGAGGGTGTCGGCTGGGGAAACACTTGCGTCGGGCCTGTGGCAGGCGTCGCAACAGGAGCCGCGATCGGCGCGGTCGACGGGTCGGCGTTCTCACGCGCGAGCGTGTTCTCCATCGCTGCCAGGCGTGACGCCGTGGCGACGATCTCGAGCGCCGTGGGCCGGTCGTCGGGGCGGATCGCCGTCATTCCACGGATCAGCCCCTGCCATGCCGGATGGAGGGACTCCGGGATCTTCGGGGCCGCCGACAGGCGCGCCATGACCGTCCCGATGCCCTCGGCCTCGCCGAACGGGCGTTCGCCGGTGAGCGCCTCGATCAGGAGGAGGCCGAAGGCGTAGATGTCGGCGGGCGGTGCCGGAACGATGCCGCGCGCCTGCTCCGGCGCGACGTATGCCATCGTGCCGACGATGACACCGGGGGTCGTGACACGAGCCGAGTCCATCAGGTAGGCGATGCCGAAGTCGGCCAGCTTCGCCCGCCACTCCCACCCCGGTCGCGGGGAAGACCACAAGAGCACGTTGGACGGCTTGATGTCGCGGTGCACGACGCCGTGGTCGTGCGCCACGTGGAGTCCTTCCGCGATGTCGATCGCGACCGAGGCGACCACGCGCGGATCGACCGGCCCTCGTGCGATCAGGTCGCGCAGAGTGATGCCGTCGACGAGTTCCATGACCAGGTAGCTGGTCTCATCCGTGCCGACACGGGCATCGAACACGGTGACGAGCGAATGGTGGCTGAGGGAGGCGAGGAGCGTCGTCTCCGACAGTGCGCGCTCGACGGAGCCGATCGCGTCGGTCGGCTCACGGAACACCTTCACGGCGACCGGACGCTGGAGATGGGTGTCGTCGGCGCGATACACCCTCGCCATGCCGCCCTCTCCGATGCGTTCCCGCAGCAGGTAGCGCCCGTCCAAGAGCTCGCCCGTGGCGAGTTCTCCGGACGCGAGCAGGTCAGTCACATGTCCTCCCACCCGATGCGCGCACCCCTCCGGCACCGCATCGGGCCTGATTCCACGGTACGGACTGCCCTTCCCGCGGGTGGAGGGGTTGACGAGCCTTGCCCGACGTGCAAACGCGTGCAGCGCGGCCGCCGGCGCACCTCGCAGGCGCCGGCGGCCGCGCCGCCCCCGCATGGCCGGCCGAGGCCGGCACCGGTCACTGAGCCGGAGGCATCAGGACCGCGTCGATGAGGTACACGGTGGCGTTGGCGGTCTGCACGCCGCCGCAGATCACGTTGGCGTCATTGACCTTCCACATGTCTCCCTCGCCCGTGACCTCGAGGTCGGAACCCTGCACCGTGGTGTGGGTGCCCGCGATGTCGGCCGGCTCGATCCGGCCCGGCACCACGTGGTAGGTGAGGATCGACGTCAGCGTCGCGCTGTCGGTCTTCAGTGACTCGATGGTGGCGGGGTCGATCATCGCGAACGCGTCGTCCACCGGCGCGAACACGGTGAACTCGTCGCCGTTCAGCGTGTCGACGAGGTTCACGTCGGGATTGAGCTGTCCGCTCACGGCGGCCGTCAGCGTCGTCAGCATCGGATTGTTGGATGCCGCGATCGCGACCGGATCGGCCGACATGCCTTCGATCGAGCCGTCGCCGTCCGGCACGGCTTCGGCGTACGCCGCGCAGCCGGGGCCGACCAGGTCGGCGGCGGGATCGGTCGTCATCGGCTCCTCGCTCGCCTCCATCGAGGGCGTCGACGTCGAAGGTTCGGTCGTCGGCTCTGCTGTCGATCCGCCCATCGAACAGGCGGACAGCGCGAACGTCGCGGCGACGGCGAGCATCAGCCCTGCCGAAACGCGCTTCCCGGTGATGCGAGACATGTCTTCCTCCTCTATGCGGTCCTCGGACCGCGTTCTGCGTGTCCCCGGTGCGGGGAGCGTGCCGCGGAGGCGGCTACACGGACTGTTCGGAGGGGTCGCCGCATCGGATTGCAGATCGGATGAAACGGATGCTGCGGCCCTGGGTCGCAGCATCCGTCTCCGGTCGCGGCAATCCGAACGCGAGGCAGGTGCGAACAACCTGGGACGCACGAGGGGGACGCATGGAGCTCATCGTCATCGGTCAGCGGGCCGGCGGTGCGCAGTCGGCGCGTGGGGACCGCGAGACGCCCGAGGTGTCGCCGGGGGTGGAAGTGTACTCGTTCATCTTCGGGTGAGGCCACGCCGGGTCGGAGGGAGGTGCGTAAGGCATGCTGGTGGACATGGTGATCGATGGAATCGACGTGCCCGAAGACGGCACCGAACCCGTCGACCACATCGGGGAGCTGCTGCAGCGTGCCGCCGGTGGCGACCAGGCGGCATTCGCCCGCGTCTACGACATGCTCTCGCCCCGCGTCTTCGGCCTGATCCTCCGTGTGCTCGTCGACCGTGCGCAGAGCGAGGAGGTGCTGCAGGAGGTCTTCCTCGAGGTGTGGCAATCCGCTGCGCGGTTCGCTCCGAACAGAGGTCAGGGAAGATCATGGGTGCTGACGATCGCGCACCGCCGAGCCGTCGACCGCGTGAGGTCGTCGCAGGCGAGCACCGATCGCGACGTGCGCGCGGGGTTCCGAGACCTCGACGTCGCCCACGACGGGGTCGCGGAGCAGGTCGAGCTCCGCATCGAGGGGGAGAAGGTGGCGGCGGCGCTGTCGGGGCTTCCCGACGCCCAGCGGGAGGCGCTCACCCTCGCGTACTACGGGGGTTACAGTCAGAGCGAGATCGCGGCCCTGGTGGGGGCGCCGCTGGGGACGATCAAGACGAGGATGCGGGACGGCCTGTCCCGCCTGAGGGCCGAGATGGGGGTGACCACGTGATGGATGAGCAGGAGTTCGCCGAGCTCGCCGCAGGCGCTGCGCTGAACGCGCTGTCGCCCGCCGACCGCGCGGCCTTCGAGGCGGCGCGCCGCGAGCACCCCGAATGGGACCACTGGATCGAGACGGATGCCGCCACCGCCGCGGCGCTCGCCGACACCGTCTCCGACGCCGTGCCTCCGCTGACGCTGCGCTCCACGCTGCTCTCGCGGATCGCGACGACTCCGCAGCTGCCGGCCATGGATGCGGCGGTGGCCGCGACGGCCGACCCTGTCGACCGCTGGGCGCCGGCCCCGCCGCCCGACCCGGATCGGCGCGGCGATGAGCCGCCGGTCGAGCCGCCCCCGCCTACGGCGGTGATCCAGGCGGTGTCGCGCCGTCGCTGGACCCGGGGAATCCTGACGCTCGCCGCCTCCCTGGTGCTGCTCGTCGCGCTCGGACTCGGGGCCGTGCAGATCAACGAGTACATGAACCGGCCGCCGGAGGTCGTGGCGCTGCAGCAGATCGAAGACGCCCCCGACGCCCGGTCGGCGACGGTCGAGGTCGCGGACGGCGGCACCTCGACGGCGCACTGGTCGGAGTCCGTGGGCAAAGTCGTCGTGGTGTCGCAGGGACTGCCGCAGATCGCCGACGACGAGAGCTTCGAGCTCTGGTTCGTCCGCGACGGCGCCGCGGTCCCCGCAGGGGTCTTCGAGCCGACGGACGGGACGACGACCGCACTGCTCGAGGGCGCGATGGAACCCGGCGACGTGATCGCGGTGACGATCGAACCCCAGGGCGGTTCGCCGACGGGGGAGCCGTCGTCCGACCCGATCGTGACGATCCCCACGGCCTGACGCCGGCGACGTGCGCCCGTTCGCGGGAGCTCGTCGAAGCGCGGCGAGACGCCTCCGATCCGGGTAGCGTGAGGCCGTGGCATCCGTCCCCCAGACGACCCAGACGCTCGCGCACCTGCGCCGCGCGCGCGACCTCATGGATCGCGACTACGCGCAGCCGCTGGACGTGCCGACGATGGCGACGAAGGCGCTCATGTCGCCCGCGCACTTCTCGCGCGAGTTCAAGGCCGCGTACGGTGAGACGCCCTATGCGTACCTGATGACCCGGCGCATCGAGCGCGCCATGGCGCTCTTGCGCGAAGGCATGTCGGTGACGGATGCCTGCACCGCCGTCGGCGCGACGTCCCTGGGCTCATTCAGTTCGACGTTCACCGAGATCGTGGGCGAGACGCCGAGCTCGTACCGGTCCCGCCCGCATGACGCCGCCGAGGCGATGCCGCTCTGCGTCGCGAAGATCCTCACACGCCCGACCCGCTACGCCTGAATCGGAACCGAGCAGGATCGGAGAAGCGCACGGGGCGGCGTCGCCGTAGCGTGGCAGCCATGACGAACATCGCCCTGGCGTACAGCCCCATCACCGTCGACGACGTCGACGCCGCCATCCCCTTCTACCGCGACGGACTCGGCCTCGAGGTCGTGAACGACGTCGCCTACGACGGCCACCGCTGGGTGAGCTTCGGGTTCCCCGGTCAGCCCGGCCTCTCGCTCGTGGTCTCGGACCCGACCGCGGGCCGCTCGCCCGAGGACGGCGACGCGCTGCAGCGCCTCGTCGTGAAGGGCTCGGGCCCCGGACCCTACGTGTTCACCACGTCCGACCTCGACGCCACCTTCGAGAAGCTGCGCGCCTTCGGCGCCGAGGTACTGCAGGAGCCCAAGGAGCAGGGCTGGGGTCCGCGCGACGCCGCCTTCCGCGACCCGGCGGGCAACCACATCCGCCTCAACCAGGTCTGAGACGGGCGCGCGACGTGTGCCTGCCGTGGGTCGCCGCCATGCAGCGCGAGCCCGTGCTCGTGGCGGCGAGTAGCCTGGACGGAATGAGCGACTCGTCCAGGGAGTTCCACAAGCCCGTCCGCCGACCGGCCGAACTCTTCGACCGGCTGTTCCCCGCCGAGGACCCGGCCGAGGTCTCCCGCGTCGCGCACACGACCGCGCATGCCCTGCTCGCCCGCGTGCGGGCCGACCCCGACGGCACGGTCGTCGACCGGCTCGTCGCCTTCACCGACGAGCACGGCATCGACGACCTCGCCGAGCTGTGGTCGCGATCGCCTGCGAAGACGCTTCCGGGCGCCCTGTGGCGGCTGTACCTCGTGCAGCTCATGATCCACGACGACCCGCGCACGGCCGCGCTCCTCTACGAGCGCGGCCGTGCCGAGCTCCGCTCCGCCGACGACGTGGTGGCGGGCGCTCCGTCACCCGCGGGGCCGGAGGAGCTCGTCGCGCTGGTCGACACCATCCTGCGCGGGCTCTTCGAGGGCGATTTCGCCGTCGCGCTCGACCGCGCTGCCGCGTTCTGCCGCGTGCAGGCGTCCGGCGCCACGCACGTCGCCGACGACTACGAGACGACCGAGCCCGAGCGTGCGTCGACCTTCACCACCCGCGCCCTGCGGCTCTCGGACTACGCCGCCGACCTCACGGCCTGCGCGGCTCTCTGGCGCCGCGACGCCCTGAGCTGACACACCTCGCTGCCCGAGTCCGCCGACCCCCGCGCCGAATTCGGCGACTCGCCAGAATGCGCGGCGATCGCTCGGTTTTCTGGCGAGTCGCCAAAATTCGGTTTCGCGGCGATGCGCGCAGTTTGCGGCGACTCGCCAGAATGCGCGGCGATTGCTCAGTTCTTTGGCGAGTCGCCGAAATCCATCCGGGCATGAAAGTGCCGGGCCGCAGAACGCCTCTCGGCGCGGTGCCGCTCGAAGCGGCAAATTTTGGAGCCCGGGGTTACTGCGGCCCGGCCGATCCAGTGTAACCGAGTCCGAGGGTGTGGCATTCCCGAACGCCTAAGCTCGGGGGCATGGCCCTGCGTTTCGCGCTCGTGATCGAGCCCGCGGCATCCGATGATCCTCGTCCCGATTTCGCCGATTCGTTCCGCGTGATCGACCCGTCCGCCCCGGCGCTCAGCGTCGGCGAGCTGAGCACGCAGCGCGGCGACGGCATCTTCGAGTCGATCGGGGTCGTCGACGGGCACGCGCAGGAGACCGAGGCGCACCTCGAACGACTCGCGCACTCCGCGCAGATCTGCGACCTCCCCGCCCCGAACCTCGAGCAGTGGCGTCAGGCCGTCGCCGTCGCCGCCCAGCACTCGCCGAGCGAGGGGGAGGGCGTCATCAAGCTCATCCTGAGCCGCGGCGTGGAGCACGGCCCCGCGCCCACCGCGTGGGTGACCGCGACGGCCGCCGCAGACAACTCGACCGCCCGCGAGAAGGGCATCCGGGTCGTCACGATGGACCGCGGCTACGGCATCGACACCCCCGCGCGTGCGCCGTGGCTGCTCCTAGGTGCCAAGACCCTGTCGTACGCCGTCAACATGGCCGCGATCCGCGAGGCGAAGCGGCGCGGCGCCGACGATGCCGTGTTCGTCACGTCCGACGGCTTCGTGCTCGAGGCGCCCACGGCGTCGCTCATCCTCCGCCTCGACGGGCGCTTCGTCACCCCGGCGCCCAACGGCGGCATCCTCCACGGCACGACGCAGCTGAGCCTGTTCGCGCACCTCGAAGCACAGGGGCACGAGACCGGCTACGAGGTGCTTCCGACGAGCGCGCTCAGTGAAGCGGATGCTGCGTGGCTGGTGTCCAGCGTGCGGCTCGCCGCTCCGATCACGGCGATCGACGGCGTCGAGGTCCCGCTGGACGCGGAGCTCACGGCATCCTTCAACCGCTATCTGCTGAGCCCACGCGACTGAGCCCTGCGCTCACCTCGTCACGCCCGACATGTCGCGGCGCGCGCGGGCGATCATGCCGCGCGCGAGCAGTGCGAGACCGGCGCGCACGGGCAGCGACGCGAGGCGTCCTCCGGCGCCCTTGAAGCGCATCGCGGCGACCACGCGCACGAGTGAACTCTGCTCGTCGACGCCCACCCCGACGCGCACGTCGAGGCGGCGCGCGTTCACGGCGACGAGCGCTTCGTCGCCCTCGACACGGCTCACATGCAGGCGGTCGCAGCGCGCGGGGCGGCGACGCAGGGCAGCGAGCCCGGCCAGCGCGAGCGCGATCCAGCGGGGGAGGGCCGACGTCGACAGCAGGTTGCGCGCCCACGCCGACGGATCGGCCGAGGCGTGCGCCGGCAGCACGTCGACCCACACCTGGGTGTAGTCGGGATCCGCGATGTCGACCAGGGCGAGCGACCAGAAGGCGGGTTCTCTCATACGAAGCTCCTCGCGACCATACGCCGACGTATGGTCCTGTGGAGAAAACTATACGGTACCGTACGGACATGGCAAGGTTCACCCGAGCGGACTGGGTCGACGCGGCGTACCGGCGATTCAGCGACGACGGGATCCGCGCGGTCGCCGTCGAGCCGACGGCGCGGGAGCTCGGCACGACGAAGGGGTCGTTCTACTGGCACTTCGCCGACCGGCAGGCGCTCGTCGATGCGGTGCTCGAGACGTGGCGCGACCGCGAGACCGAGGCGCTGATCGCCGAGGTCGAGACGATCTCCGATCCGCAGTCCCGCCTCTCCGCGCTGCTCGAGATCATCGCGCACCGTACGGGGGAGCGTTCGGGCGAGCGGACGCTCTACGCCGACGCGGCCGCGGCGGATGTGCGCGACATCGTCGAGGCCGTCACCGAGCGGCGCGTGTCGTACCTGACCGGCCTGCTCGAGGCATCCGGCGTTCCTGGTCGCGAAGCCCGGCGGCGCGCGGTCATCGTCGTCTCGGCGGTCATCGGCTACCAGCAGCTCGTGTCGAGCGGGTGGGATGCCGCGGCAGACCCGCGCCCGCTGGTCGAGACGCTCTTCGCCCTGGCGACCGCCCCCGTATGACGACGAAGCCCCCCGCCATGCGGCGAGGGGCTTCGTGGAGTCGGACGGGCTTATCCGAAGCGGCCCGAGACGTAGTCCTCGGTGGCCTGGACCGAGGGCGTCGTGAAGATCGTCTTGGTCTCGTCGTACTCGATGAGCTTGCCCGGCTTGCCGGTGCCCGCGATGTTGAAGAAGGCCGTCTTATCGCTCACGCGCGAGGCCTGCTGCATGTTGTGCGTGACGATGACGACCGTATAGTCGTTCTTCAGCTCGCCGATCAGCTCCTCGATGGCGTACGTCGAGATCGGGTCGAGCGCCGAGCACGGCTCGTCCATGAGGATGACCTCCGGCGAGACGGCGATCGCGCGCGCGATGCACAGACGCTGCTGCTGGCCGCCCGACAGGCCCGAACCCGGCTTGTCGAGACGGTCCTTGACCTCGTTCCAGAGGTTGGCGCCCTTCAGCGACTTCTCGACGAGCGCCTCGGAGTCGGACTTCGACATCTTCTTGTTGTTGAGCTTCACGCCCGCGAGCACGTTCTCCTTGATGGACATCGTGGGGAACGGGTTGGGGCGCTGGAACACCATGCCGACCTGACGGCGCACGAGCACCGGGTCGACGTTGGCGCCGTAGAGGTTGTCGCCGTCGAGCAGCACCTCACCCTCGACGCGGGCGCCGGGGATCACTTCGTGCATGCGGTTCAAGGTGCGCAGGAACGTCGACTTGCCACAGCCCGAGGGGCCGATGAAGGCGGTGACGCTGCGCGGCTCGATGTCGAGCGAGACTCCCTCGACGGCCAGGAAGTCGCTGTAGTAGACGTTGAGGTCGTTGACTTCGATGCTCTTGGACATGGTTCCTGTCGATTCTTTCGGGTGAGGACGCTCAGCGGCCGAGCTTCGGCGAGAAGACCTTCGCGACGATGCGCGCGATGAGGTTGAGGAGCATCACAAGGATGATGAGGATGAACGCGGCGGCCCAGGCGCGGTCGATGTAGGCCTGCGCCGGGATGCCCTGGTTCATGTACTGCGAGTACGCGAACACCGGGAGCGTCATCATGCGGCCCTCGAACAGGTTGTAGTTCATCGAGGTCGCGACGCCCGCCGTCAGCAGCAGCGGCGCGGTCTCGCCGATGACGCGGGAGATCGAGAGCATGACGCCCGTCGTGATGCCGGCGATCGAGGTGGGCAGCACGACCTTCGAGATCGTGCGCCACTTCGGCACGCCGAGCGCGTAGGACGCCTCGCGCAGCTCGTTCGGCACCAGTCGCAGCATCTCCTCGGTGGAGCGGACGACGACCGGGATCATCAGCACCGAGAGGGCGATGGAGCCCATGATGCCCATACGGATGCCGGGACCGAAGATCAGGGCGAAGACCGCGTAGGCGAACAGACCGGCGACGATCGACGGGATGCCCGTCATGACGTCGACGAGGAAGGTGATGCCGCGGCTCAGACGCCCGCCACGCCCGTACTCGACGAGGTAGATGGCGGTGAAGATGCCGATCGGGATCGAGATGACGGCGGCCGCGAGCGTGATGAGCACGGTGCCGACGATCGCGTGCAGCGCACCGCCACCTTCGCCGACCACGTTGCGCATGGACGACGTGAAGAACTCGGCCGACAGGCCCGCGACGCCGTTGACGACGACGGTGATGGCCACCGACACGAGGGGGACCATCGCGATGAGGAACGCGATCGCCACCACACCGGTCACGAGGCGGTCGACGCCCTTGCGGCGACCCTCGACGAGCGACGAGATCACCGTGATGAGCACCAGGTACAGCAGGCCGGCCACGACGGCCCAGCCGGCCAGGTTGAAGCCCTCGCCGGATCCCATCGCGACGATCGCGAACAGCATGCCGCTGGCCACGAGGCTGCCGATGAGGATGGCCCACGGCGCCCAGACGGGCAGGTGGCCGCTGGTCAGGCGGGGCGTCTCGCGCACCGGCGCGGTCGCCTGAGGAGGCTGAGGAGGAGCGGTCGTCACGGTCATGTCAGTTCGCTCCCGAGAATTCCTTGCGCCGGCTGACGATCCATCGGGCGATGGCGTTGACGGCGAAGGTGACGATGAAGAGGATGAGGCCCGTCGCGATGAGGACGTTGATGTTGAGGCCGTAGGCCTCGGGGAACGTCAGCGCGATGTTCGCGGGGATCGTGCCAGGGTTCTCCGAGGTGAAGAGCTGGAAGGTGACGACGTTGGCCACCGAGAGCACCATGGCGACCGCCATCGTCTCTCCGAGCGCGCGTCCGAGGCCGAGCATGGAGGCCGACACGATGCCGCTGCGGCCGAAGGGGAACACGGCCATGCGGACCATCTCCCAGCGCGTCGCACCGAGGGCGAGGGCGGCCTCCTCGTGGAGGACCGGGGTCTGGAGGAAGATCTCGCGGCAGATGGCCGTGATGATCGGCACCACCATGACCGCGAGGACGATCGCGGCGGTGAAGATCGTGCGTCCCGTGCTCGAGACGGTGCCGCTGAAGAGCGGGAACCACCCCATGTTGGCGTTGAGCCAGGCGTAGACCGGCTGCACGGCGGGGGCGAGCACGAGGATGCCCCAGAGGCCGAAGACGACGGAGGGCACCGCCGCGAGCAGGTCGACGATGTAGCCGAGACCCTGCGCGAGGCGGCGCGGTGCGTAGTGCGAGATGAAGAGGGCGACCGCCACCGCGAGGGGGACGGCCATCAGGAGCGCCAGGAACGACGCCCACACGGTGCCGAACGCGAGCGGCCAGACGTACTCCCAGAAGTTCCCGGTGAGGATGCTGGCGGTCTCGCTCGTGGCGGTGAGGCCCGGGATCGACTGGATGATGAGGAAGATCGCGACGGCGGCGAGCGTGACGAGGATCATCACACCGGCGCCGAGCGCGGTTCCCGAGAACCAGCGGTCGCCTGGCCGCTGCTTGACCTTGCCCGTCGCGGGGGCGGTCGTCGTGGTCATGGTGTCCTTCTGGATTCGGGTCTCAGGGTGATACCCGGCCCGGTCGTCGTGCGACCGGGCCGGGTATCGGGGTCTTACTCGACGACGATCAGGTCGATCGCGGCGTTGACCTGCTCGCGCAGCGTGTCGGAGATCGGCGCGTTGCCGGCGGCGGCGGCAGCCGCGTCCTGGCCCTCGGCGCTGGCGACGTACTGGAGGTAGCCCTTGACGATCGGCGCGACGGCGGCGTCCGCGTACTCCTGGCACGCGATCATGTAGCTGACGAGGACGATCGGGTACACGCCGGCGGCGTCCGAGGTGCGCTCCAGGGCGATCGCGAGGTCGCCCTCGCCACGGCCTTCTTCGAACGGCGACTCGTCGACGATCGCGGCAGCGGCCTCGGGCGAGTACTCGACGAATTCGTCGCCGACCTGGATGGCGGCGGTCGAGAGGCCCTCTTCGGCAGCGCGCGACGCGTCGGCGTAGCCGATGGTGCCGTTGCCGCCCGCGACGGCCGAGACGACACCCGAGGTGCCCTGCGCGGCCTCACCGGCGACCGGCGTCGACGGCCACACGCCGTCGGGCTCGTAGGTCCACACGTCACCGGCGGTCTGGAAGAGGTAGTCGGTGAAGTTCTCGGTGGTGCCCGAGTCGTCGGCGCGGTGCACCGGCGTCACGGCCAGGTCGGGAAGCGTCGCGTCGGGGTTGAGCGCGGCGATCGCCGGGTCGTTCCAGTTGGTGATCGTGCCCGCGAACAGGCCCGCGGCGGTCGCGGCATCGAGGTTGAGCGAGTCCACGCCCTCGACGTTGAAGATGATCGCGATCGGCGAGATGTAGGTCGGCAGCTCGATGATGCCCGAGCCGTCGACGCACGAGTCGAACGGGCCGGCCTCGATCTCCTCGACCTTGAACGCGCGGTCCGAACCCGCGAACGGGAAGGCGCCCGCCTGGAACGACTCGCGGCCCGCGCCGGAGCCGGCCGGGTCGTAGTTGATGGTGACGTCGGGGTTCGCCGTCTGGAAGCCGGCGGTCCAGGCCTGGACCGCGACCTCCTGCGACGACGCGCCGCCGCCCGAGATCTCGCCAGAGAGGTCCGACGCGGCCGTGGTCTCGTCGGCGGTGCCGCCGGGGGTCTCGTTCGAGGCGCAGCCGGCGAGAGCGAGAGCCGCGACTGCGGCGACAGCGCCCACCTGGGCGATGCGAGAGATCTTCACTGTGTGAATCCTTCACGTGTCAGGGAAACAGGCCGAAACGGCCTTCGGGTCGAACCCGGTGCGGGGTTCGCTCTGAAACGTAGGCTCGGACTCTTAAGAGACTGCGCTGTGCGGGTGAACGGAAGGTGAACGGGATGCCGACATCCATGCATCGGCATTGACACGCGGCGGCGCGTTCCCGCGGAATTCCGCGACACGAAGCCCCGGCCGTTCACCGGCGCCCGCTAAGGTTCCTCGCATGAGCAAGACCACCAAAGCACAGCGCAAGGCCCTCGACGCGATCGACGACGCGGAGTCCGCCGCGAAGAAGGCCCGCCGGGTCGCCAAGACCCTCCCTGCGAAGAGTGCGAAGAAGCTGCGTGAGGTCGCGGCCGAGACCGTCGACGACGTCGACGTGTCGAAGAAGGCGATCCGCAAGAACCCGCGCAAGGTGGCGAAGAAGGCGCACCGCGCCGAGGATCGCGTCCGCAAGGCCACCCGTGCCGCGGTCGTGAAAGCCGAGAAGAAGGCGCGCCTGCGCGCGGAGGCCGAGCGCGCTGCCGCCGAGGCGGCGAAGGCGGCCGAAGAGGCGAAGTCGCGTGCCGCCGAGGCGAAGGCGCTGAAGAAGGCCGCCGCGAAGGCCGAGCGCGCCGCCGCCAAGGCCGAGCAGGAGGCGCTCGAGGCCGACCGCGTCCTCGAGGCGGAGCTCACCACCGGTGAGGCGGACACGGATGCTGCCGCCACCGTGGCGCCCGAGCCCACGGCCGCAGCAGCCGTCGTCGCGGAAGCCCCCGCCGTAGCGGAGTCGACGGCGGCAGAAGATGCGCCCGCTGCTGCCCCGAAGGCACCCGCTGCCGCTCCGAAGGCGCCCGCTGCCGCGCCGAAGGCACCCGCGAAGCCCGCCACGACCCGCACCCGCGCCCCGCGTGCGCCGAAGCCCGCGGTCAAGCCGACCGCTGCTGCCGCAGCATCCACCTCGTCTGATCTCGCCACGCTCACCGTCGCGCAGCTGCGCGAGCGCGCCCGTGCCGCGGGCCGGACCGGCTACTCGCGGCTCACCAAGGCCGAACTGATCACCCTGCTGTCCTGACGTGAGCTCGATCGATTCGCCCCCGGCCGTGCCGGCACCGCTGGATCGCATCGACGCGGCACCGGAGCCGCGCACGCTGCTCGACATCCTCCGCGCCACCGTGCAGCGCACGCCGGAGGCCTCCGCACTCGACGACGGCTCGGGCGCACTCAGCTATCGCGAGCTCATGGCGCGGGTGGGTCGCACCGCCGCGCTCCTGCACGAGGCGGGCGTCCGACGCGGCGACCGGGTCGGAGTGCGGATGCCCTCCGGCTCGAAGGAGCTGTACATCTCGATCCTCGGCGTCATCGCCGCCGGCGCGGCGTACGTCCCGGTTGATGCCGACGACTCCGACGAGCGGGCACGGCTCGTGTTCGGGGAGGCGCACGTCCACGGCGTGATCGGCGAGGGCGGCGCCTACGTGCCCGCCGGCGCGGCCGGCGAGGAGCCCGCCGCCCTGTTCGGCGGGGCGGCGCCGCATCCGAGCACGCACGCGATCGTCACCGTCCCGCCGCCGACGATCGATGACGACGCCTGGATCATCTTCACCTCGGGGTCGACGGGCGTGCCCAAGGGAGTGGCGGTCTCGCATCGCTCCGCCGCCGCGTTCGTCGACGCCGAAGCGCGACTCTTCCTGCAGGGCGCACCGCTCGGCCCGGGCGACCGCGTCCTGGCGGGTCTGTCCGTCGCCTTCGACGCCTCGTGCGAGGAGATGTGGCTCGCGTGGCGCCACGGCGCGTGCCTCGTGCCCGCGCCGCGCTCGCTGGTGCGCTCGGGCGAGGACCTGGCGCCCTGGCTCATCCGGCAGGCGATCTCGGTGGTCTCGACCGTGCCGACGCTTGCAGCGCTGTGGCCCGCAGACGCGATCGAGAACGTGCGGCTCCTCATCTTCGGCGGCGAGGCCTGCCCGCCCGAGCTCGTCGCGCGGCTCGTCGCCGACGGCCGGGAAGTCTGGAACACGTACGGCCCGACCGAGGCGACCGTGGTCGCGTGCGCGGCGCTCCTTGACGGCGAAGGTCCGGTGCGCATCGGCCTCCCGCTCGACGGCTGGGCGCTGGCCGTCGTGGACGGTGACGATCGGCAGGTCGAGCCCGGCGGACTCGGCGAGCTGATCATCGGCGGCGTCGGGCTCGCCCGCTACCTCGACCCGGTCAAAGACCTCGAGAAGTACGCGCCCATGCCGACGCTGGGGTGGGATCGGGCGTACCGTTCGGGCGACCTGGTGCGCTACGAGCCGGAAGGCCTCCTCTTCCAGGGCCGTGCCGACGACCAGGTCAAGGTCGGCGGCCGGCGCATCGAGCTCGGCGAGGTCGAGAACGCGCTCCAGGAGCTTCCCGGGGTGACGGCCGCGAGCGCCGCCGTGCGCACGAGCGACGCGGGCGTCCCCGTCCTCGTGGGCTACCTCGTCGTCGACGGCGAGCTCGACCGCGCCGCCGCCCGCGGCCACCTCGCCGAACGCCTGGCCGCGGGCGTCATGCCGCTGCTCGCCGTCGTGCCCGACCTGCCGGTGCGCACCTCCGGCAAGGTCGACCGCGCCGCCCTGCCGTGGCCGCTGCCCGACCTCGACATCCCCCGCGCGGACCTGAGCCCCGACGAGGCATGGCTCGCCGACCAGTGGCAGGCGGTCCTCGGCCTTCCGGTCCCGGATCGCAAGGCCGACTTCTTCGACCTCGGCGGCGGCTCGCTCGCGGCGGCGCAGCTGGTCTCGCGGATCCGTGCGCGCGTCCCCGACTTCTCGGTCGCCGACATCTACGACGTGCCCCGCCTCGGGGCGATGGCCAAGGCGCTGCAGCCGTTCCTCTCGCGAGAGGAGGCAGGGGAATTCCGGATGCCGGAGCCCACGCCCCGTGCCACGCAATGGGTGCAGTCGCTCCTCGGCGCCCCGCTGTTCATCCTCTCGGGCGTCCGCTGGCTCCTGTATCTGCTGACGGCCGGGGCCATCCTCCAGCTGTTCCCCGGATTCGAGGCCCTGCCCTCGGCGCCGTGGTGGGTGCTCATCATCGGCCTCGTGCTCTTCGCCACGCCGTTCGGCCGCATGGCGATCGCCGCAGCATCCGCTCGCCTTCTCCTCGCGGGACTGCGTCCCGGGGACTATCCGCGCGGCGGCTCGGTGCACCTGAGGCTCTGGCTCGCCGAGCAGATCTCGGATCAGGTCGACGCCGTGGGGCTGGCCGGCGCGCCGTGGGTCTCGTACTACGCGCGCGCGCTCGGCGCCCGCATCGGCGCGGACGTCGACATGCACACGCTGCCGCCGATCACGGGGATGCTGAAGATCGGGGATCGCGCCTCGATCGAGCCGGAGGTCGACCTCAGCGGCTACTGGATCGACGGCGATCTCGTGCGCATCGGCGAGGTGCGCATCGGCGCCGACGCCACCGTCGGCACGCGCAGCACGCTCGCTCCCGGCACGCGGATCGGCCAGCGCGCCGAGATCGCGCCGGGCTCCGCCGTCTTCGGCCGCGTGCGCGCGAACCAGTCCTGGGCCGGCTCGCCGGCCGTGCGCGTCGGCGGCACGTCCGAGGGGTGGCCCACCGAGCGCCCGCGAGCCGCGCGCCGGTGGCTGTGGGCGTACGCGGCCTCGGCCGTGGCCCTGGGCCTCCTCCCCATCGTGAGTTTCGCCGTCGGGGCCGTGGTCCTCGCGATCGGCATGCGCGGCGCTCCCGACCTCGGCAGCGCCCTCGGCGCGGCGCTCCTGTGGCTCGTGCCCGCGGTGCTCGTGACCGGGATCGTCTATGCCGGCGCCGTCCTGCTCGGCGTCCGCCTCGCCGCGATCGGGCTCCACGAGGGCACGCACGCCGTGCGCAGCCGCATCGGGTGGCAGGCCTGGACCACCGAACGCCTCCTCGACTCCGCGCGGACGATCCTCTTCCCGCTCTACTCGAGCCTGTTCACCCCGGTGTGGCTGCGCCTGCTCGGGGCGCGGGTCGGACACGACGTCGAGGCATCCACCGTCCTCCTCATCCCGGCGATGACCCGCATCGAGGACGGCGCGTTCCTCGCCGACGACACGATGGTCGCCTCGTACGAGATGCGCGGCGGATGGCTGCGCCTCGGCGAGGTGCGCATCGGCAAGCGCGCGTTCCTCGGCAACTCCGGCATGGCCTCGCCCGGTCACACGGTGCCGAAGGACGGCCTCGTCGCCGTGCTGTCCGCCGCACCGGTGAAGGCGAAGGCCGGGTCGTCGTGGCTCGGCTCGCCGGCCACACGTCTGCGCCGGCAGCCGAACGAGAGCGATGCGAGCCGTACGTACAACCCGCCGACTTCGCTGCGGGTCGCGCGGTCGCTGTGGGAGCTCTGCCGCTTCATCCCCGTCGTCGTCACGTGCGGCCTGGGCCTGCTCGTGCTGTTCGCCCTCGCCGCCCTCGTCGACACCGTCGGCCCGTGGATCACCTTCCTGCTGTCGGGGTTCGTGCTCCTCGCCGCGGGCGCGGTCGCGGCGGGCATCTCCACCGCCGCCAAGTGGCTGTTCGTCGGCCCGATCCGCGCGGGGGAGCAGCCGCTGTGGTCGAGCTTCGTGTGGCGCACCGAGGTGTCGGACACCTTCACCGAGATGCTCGCGGCCCCGTGGTTCGCGCGCGCCGCCGCCGGCACGCCCGCGCTCGCCGTGTGGCTGCGCAGCCTCGGCGCCCGCATCGGGCGCGGCGTGTGGTGCGAGAGCTACTGGCTGCCCGAACCCGACCTCGTGACGCTGGGTGAGGCATCCACGGTCAACCGCGGATGCGTCGTGCAGACGCACCTGTTCCATGATCGAATCATGAGCATGGACACCGTCGAACTCGAACCCGGTGCGACGCTCGGACCGCACAGCGTGATCCTTCCGGCCGCCTCGATCGGGGCCCACGCGACCGTCGGCCCCGCCTCGCTCGTGATGCGCGGCGAGAGCGTGCCCGTCGGCTCCCGCTGGAGCGGCAATCCGATCGGACCGTGGCGTGCGGTGAAGGTGCGCGCGTACCAGTCGACGTCGTGATCGGCCCCGATCCGTACACGCCGCGCAGCGGCGACGCCTCGTTCGACGTCGTCTCGTACGACCTCGACCTGCGCTACCGCGTGCACACGAACCGGCTCGAGGGCACCGCGCTCGTCAACGCGGTCGCGACCCAGCGGACGCGCTCGGTGCGGCTCGACCTGATCGGCCTGCGCGCGTCGCGGGTGCGGGTGGACGGCGACGCGCGCACGAAGTTCGCACAGGATGCCTCGGCCCTGCGCATCACGCCGCCCCAAGCGCTGGAGGTGGGCGAGGAGTTCTCCATCGAAGTGCGCTACGCGGGTGCACCGCGGCCTCGGCGCTCGCGGTGGGGCACGATCGGGTGGGAGGAGCTGGAGGACGGCGTGCTCGTCGCGTCGCAGCCGGTCGGCGCGCCGACCTGGTTCCCCTGCAACGACCGCCCCGACGACCGGGCGAAGTTCCGCATCGCGATCACGACCGATCCGGAGTACACGGTCGCGGCGACCGGGGTCCCGCGGCCGCCGGTCCGCATCGGCGGGCTCACCCGCTGGGAGTTCGTGTCGGAGGTGCCGACGGCGACCTACCTCGCCGCCGTCCACATCGGCCCCTACCGCGAGAGCGCGATCGGACCCGTGCGGCTGATGGCCCCGGCCCCGCTCGTCACCACCGCCCGGCGGTGGTTCTCCGACGTGCCGCGCATCCTCGACTGCTTCGAGGAGGCGTTCGGGCCGTACCCGCAGGAGGACTGCACGGTCGTCGTCACCGCGGATCCCCTCGAGATCCCCCTCGAGGCGCAGGGACTCGTCGTGTTCGGCGCGAACCACTTCGAGCCGGAGGCCGCGCGCCTGGTGCCGCACGAGATCGCTCACCAGTGGTTCGGCAACAGCGTGGGCGTCGAGCGGTGGCGAGACATCTGGCTCAACGAGGGATTCGCGTGCTACGCCGAGTGGCTGTGGTCGGAGGCCTCCGGCGGCGACGACATCGCGACGCTCGCCGACCAGCACCATGCGCGTCTGCGGGCACTGCCGCAGGACCTCGTCATCTCGGACCCGGGCCCCGTGCTCATGTTCGACGACCGCGTGTACAAGCGCGGCGCGCTCACGCTGGAGGCGCTGCGCCGCGCGGTCGGGGCGGAGGTGTTCGCCGACCTCCTTCGCACGTGGGTGCGCGAGCACCGGCACGCGCTCGCCACCACCGAGGCGTTCCGCGACTGCGTCGCCCGTGTCGCCGGCCCGGCGGCGGTCGAGCTCCTCGCGACGTGGCTCGACGCCGCGCCGCTCCCGCCGCTGCCGCCCCGCCCGCCGGCACCTGCGGTGCGACGGTGGCTCAGACTCCCTGGCTCCCGGGACTGAGGACCGCGACGCTCACGAGGATGCCCGGCGGCCCGGCCGCATCCCATCCTGCGTAGACCTCCCCGTCGGGGACGGTCGCCGTCCAGCCATCCGCGGTCGGGGCGACGACCACCGTCGAGGGCTCCACGCGCAGTCCCCGGCCGTCGGCCTTCAGCGCGGCCTCGACGCGGATCCACTCCCGGACGCTCGCCTCGTCGTCGCCGAGCACGCCGGACATGCCGGCCGCGTCGCGGCGCGCGTCGTGCTCGGGCTCGGCGTCGACGCCGAGGGCCGCAGCATCCTGCGTCGCCGCCACGGCCGCGATCGCATACCCGCCCGCGTACGTGACACCGGCGAGGAACGGCACGTGCGCGACCACGACCGCGCCGTGCGGTCCGCCGCAACGCGGGCACGGGTTGCTCAGTGCGGCGTCGGCGGGCAGCATCGTCCGCACCAGTCGCCACGCGTGCGCGCGCCGCGGCTCACCGGGTGGCACCTCGACCCACGCGATGTCGACGATCGACCGCGCGGGGGCCATCACACCTTCGGCTCGTGCGTCTCGATCGTGACGATGCCCGAGCCCGGGTTCTCGACCGAGAGGTGCACCACCGAGAACGCCGCCGGCTCGAGTGCCGACGCGCTGCCGAGGTACGAGCCGCGCAGTGTGCCCGTCGCCAGGGCGAGTTCGCTCAGGATGTCGGGCAGGACCGGCCCGTGGCTGCACAGCACCGCCGGCTTGCGCGAGCGCACCCGTTCGCCGATCACCGTGCGGGCATCGGACTTGCCGTCCTCCCACGCGTCCTGGCTGATGAGCTTGGTCGTGTCGATCTCGCGGCCGATGGCCGCCGACAGCGGTGCGACGGTCTTGACGCAGCGGGCGGCCGGGCTCGACACGATCCGCCGGACGCCGAACGCGAGAAGGGGGCCGACGATGGATGCCGCCTGCCGGCGCCCGCGCGCGGCCAGGGGCCGCGCGGCATCCTTCCCCTCCCACTCCTCGCGGGTGACGGCCTTGGCGTGCCGCAGGGCGACGATCGGGAACGTGCGCAGCACGCCCTCGTCGACCAGGCGCAGGAAGTTCTCCATGATCTCGGTGTCGACGGGGTAGCTGAGCCGCTTGAGTGCCTTCTTCGGCGAGACCCATTCGATCGCGGCGATCTCCTTGTTCGGCACGAACGCAGAACCGCGGATCGCGGCATCCGTCGCCTCAGCCGCCCAGTAATGGACGATCTTGGTGCGCTTGCTGGGCAGCCGGTAGCGCGACACCCCGACCGGCACGCCGAGGGCGACCCGGATGCCGGTCTCTTCGTGGATCTCGCGCACCGCGGTCTCGGCGAGCATCTCGCCGGGGTCGACCTTGCCCTTGGGGAGGGTGAGGTCGCGGTACTTCGTGCGGTGGATCAGGAGCACGCGCAGCTTGCCGTCGACGACACGCCAGACGACGCCCCCGGCCGCGTAGACGGCCGTCTCGGTCATCGCACCGCCCGCGCCCGCCGGCGGCGCTGCACATTGACCATCGAGCGGTCCTGGAGGTCGAGGAGCGGCTTGCCCTCCTCGTCCGCGTTGTGCCGCACCCATTCGCCGTCCGGACCGAGGTGCCACGAGCTCGTCGAGTCGCTCATCGACAGGGTGAAGAGGTCGTTGATCTCCTTGACGTGCGCCGGCGTCGACACGCGGACCAGCGCCTCGACGCGGCGGTCGAGGTTGCGGTGCATCATGTCGGCGCTGCCGATGTACACGATGGGGTCGCCGTCGTTGTGGAAGACGAAGATCCGCGAGTGCTCCAGGTAGCGGCCGAGGATCGAGCGCACCGTGATGTTCTCGCTCATCCCCTCGACGCCCGGCTTCAGCGAGCAGATGCCGCGGACGCAGACCTCCACCTTCACGCCGGCCTGGCTGGCCCGGTAGAGGGAGTCGATGATCTGCTCGTCGACCATCGAGTTGACCTTGATGCGGATGCTGGCGGGCTTGCCGGCCAGCGCGTTGCGCCGCTCCTTGTCGATGAGGCGGAGGAGGCCCTTGCGCAGGTGCAGCGGCGCGACGAGCAGGCGCTTGAACTTCTTCTCGATCGCGTAGCCGCTCAGCTCGTTGAACAGGCGGGTGAGGTCGCGACCGACCTGGTCGTCGGCGGTGAAGAGGCCGAAGTCCTCGTAGATGCGGCTCGTCTTGGGGTTGTAGTTGCCCGTGCCGATGTGGCTGTAGCTGCGCAGCACACCGCCCTCTTCGCGGATGACGAGGGCGAGTTTGCAGTGGGTCTTGAGGCCCACCAGGCCGTACACGACGTGCACGCCGGCCTTCTCGAGCTTGCGCGCCCACACGATGTTGTTCGCCTCGTCGAAGCGGGCCTTGATCTCGACGAGCGCGAGCACCTGCTTGCCCGCCTCAGCGGCGTCGATCAGCGCCTCGACGATGGGGCTGTCGCCCGACGTGCGGTACAGCGTCTGCTTGATGGCGAGGACGTGCGGATCCTTGGCTGCCTGCTCGAGGAAGGCCTGCACGCTCGTCGCGAACGACTCGTACGGATGGTGCACGAGCACGTCGCCCTTGCGGATCGACGCGAAGATGTCGGGGCGCTCGTTGTTGTCGCCGGGCTGGAAGGCCAGCGCGGTGGTCGGCAGGTGCGGCTTGTAGTGCAGGTCGGGCCGGTCGATGCGCGCGAGGTCGAAGAGACCGCGCAGGTCGAGCGGGCCGGGGAGGCGGTAGACCTCCTGCTGCGTGATGTCGAGCTCCCTGAGGAGGAGGTCGAGGGTCACGTCGTCCATGTCGTCGGTGATCTCGAGACGGATCGGCGGGCCGAAGCGCCGCCGCAGCAGCTCGGCCTCGAGCGCCTGGATGAGGTTCTCGGTCTCGTCCTCCTCGATCACGACGTCCTCGTTGCGCGTGAGGCGGAAGGCATGGTGGTCGAGCACCTCCATCCCCGGGAAGAGATCGTCGAGGTGGTTCGAGATGAGGTCCTCGAGAGGCAGGTAGCGCACAGCGCCTTCGACGGGCGGCAGCTCGACGAAGCGCGGGAGCATCGGCGGCACCTTGAGGCGAGCGAACTCCTGACGCCCGGTGCGGGCGCTGCGGATGCGGATCGCGAGGTTGAGCGAGAGGCCCGAGATGTACGGGAACGGGTGGGCCGGGTCGACCGCGAGCGGCATGAGGACCGGGAACACCTGCGCCTGGAAGTAGTCGTACAGCGCCTCGCGCTCGGAGGGGTCGAGCGACTCGTAGGAGACGACCTCGATCCCGGCCTCCGCCATGGCGGGCTTCACGAGGGCGGTCCACGCCTCGGCGTGCCGCAGCTGCAGCTTGTGCGCCTCGGCCGAGATGTCGGCGAGCACGTCTGCAGGGGAGCGCCCGACGTTCGTCGGGAGGGCGAGGCCCGTGACGATGCGGCGCTTGAGGCCGGCCACGCGCACCATGAAGAACTCGTCGAGGTTGCTGGCGAAGATCGCCAGGAAGTTCGCCCGTTCCAGCGTCGGCAGATGGGGATCCTCGGCAAGCTCCAGCACGCGCTGGTTGAACGCGAGCCAGCTCAGCTCGCGATCCAGGTAGCGGTGGTCGGGAAGCTGCGAGTCGAAGACCTCGGAAAGGTCGAAGTCGTCGTCGTCCGCATCGCCCAGGCCGGCGTCGAGCACCTCGGGTTCGATCATCCCTTCATCATTGCAGGGTGACGTGACGAGAGTGTGAACGAAGTCCCGGGCCCGTGGACGGCGAGGCGCCGCCCCGATCAGGCGTCGGTGCGCTCGCGTGGCGCGGGTTCGGGCTCGTCCTCGTAGACGTTGAACCGGTAGCCCACGTTGCGCACGGTGCCGATCAGCTGCTCCATGTCGCCGAGCTTGGCGCGCAGGCGCCGCACGTGCACGTCGACCGTGCGGGTGCCGCCGAAGTAGTCGTAGCCCCACACCTCGCTCAGCAGCTGCTCGCGGGTGAAGACGCGCGAGGGGTGCGTCGCGAAGAAGTGGAGGAGCTGGAACTCCTTGTACGTGAGGTCGAGCGGACGACCGTGCACCTTGGCCGAGTACGAGGACTCGTCGATCGTGATCCCCGAGGTCTGGATGCGCGTCGAGACCTGCTCTGCCGACTGCCGGCCGACGGCGAGGCGGATGCGGGCGTCGACTTCGGCGGGGCCGGCGGTGAAGAGGATGACGTCGTCGACGCCCCAGTCGGGAGAGACGGCGGTCAGGCCGCCTTCGGTCACGATCAGCAGGAGCGGGGCGTCCCGGCCCGTCGTGTTGAGGATCTTGCACAGCGACTTGGCGCCGACGAGGTCGACGCGCGCGTCGACGAAGATGATGTCGGCGCTCGGCGCGTTCACGAGCTGGGCGGGCTCAGCGGGGATCAGGCGCACGCGGTGGCTCAGCAGTTCGAGCGAGGGCAGGACGGGGCCGCCTCCGTGTGTGGAACTGAGAACCAGGAGCTGTGCCAATGGATCGCCTTCCCGGCGCAGGGGGGTGCGCCGCGAACCCCAGTGTAGGGCGTGGGGGAGAGCCGCTCGGCCCGCATGTCCTCCGTCGACACGCACACCACCCGCGCGGCAGCGCGTGCGCCGCGCGGGTTGTTGCGCGATGATGGGACGCGTGGCCGTGCCTGAACTCGCCCCCCGCCGCACATTCGGCGGCATCGTCGCCGTGTGGGTGCTCGCGGCCGTGATCGCGATCGTCGTCGGCATCTTCGCGACGCCGGACTGGCGTGCGGCGTGGCTGGGCGTCGGATTGGGCGGATGCCTCATCGCGGGGTTCGCGATCCAGCTCTGGTCGGGCCGGTCCCAGGGGTTCACCGAGCGCGTCGCGGCGAGCGTCCTCGGCGCCGCCCTCGTGATGGGCGTCATCAGCCTGGGGTTCGGACTTGCCGCTCTCGTTCCCGGCTAGACTCCCTCGTATGGATACCGTCGCGCTCGAACTGTTCTTCGTGGGCCTGCTCGGTCTGGCGTCTCTGGCGATCGTCTTCGTCTCCGCCGTCGTCGTCAAGAACCTCTACCGCGGCCAGCGCTGACGGGTCCGGTCGTGCTCGACATCCCGACCGACCTTCCGGCGGAGCTCGTCCCGCTGTCGTGGCTCATCGGAGTGTGGGAGGGCACCGGCGTCATCGACTACGGGGACCACGCCTACGCCGGCGAGTTCACCCACCGCGTGAGCTTCAGCCATGACGGCGGCGACTACCTGAACTACTCGGCCGACGCGTGGCTGCATGACGCGGAGGACCCCGAGAAGCGCACGCGTCTCGTGGCCGAGCTCGGCTACTGGCGCCTCGCACTCACCGCGACCGACGCCGACGCCGGACCCGGGCTGCTTCCCGCGCTCGCCGCACCGGTTGTCCGCACCGCCGACGACATCGAGCAGCTGCGCAACGCCGACGGAGGCTTCGACCTCGAGGCCGCGCTCGTGCACGCCGACGGCGTGAGCGAGCTCTACCTCGGCCAGATCAAGGGTCCTCGCATCGACATCGCGACCGACGCCGTCGTGCGACCCGCCGGCGCGAAGTCGTATGCGGCCGCGACCCGGATGTACGGGCTCGTCGACGGCCACCTGCTGTGGGCGTGGGACATCGCGGCCCTCGGCTTCGAGCTCGGCGCTCACGCGTCGGCACGACTCGCGCGGGCCGAGTGATGGGCGCCTCGTTCGCCGCTGTTCCCGGCGCCGTCGTCGACGACACCGGGCTGCAGCACGTCGGCAACCCGCTCCTCGAGCAGCGCCGGCTCGCCGCCGGAGCCGCGCTCGCGCCCCGCGCAGACCGCGCCGTCATCGCCGTCCCCGGTGAGGACCGCCTGACCTGGCTCGACTCGCTCTCGTCGCAGGCGCTGACCCGTCTTGCCCCCGGCGTCGGCACCGAGTTCCTGATCCTCGACCCGCAAGGACACGTCGAGCACGCGGCATCCGTCGTCGATGACGGAGAGACCACCTGGCTCATCGCCGATCGCGCCGACGTCGAGGGGCTGTACGACTGGCTCCGCAAGATGCGATTCCGTCTGCGCGTCGACCCGCGCGTCGCCGACGACGAGTACGCCGTGATCGGCGGCACGACCGCCGCCCTCGACCGCATCTCGCCGGCGGTCCCCGCCGGAGTGTCGCTCGTGTGGCGCGACCCGTGGCCGTCGGTCACGCCCGGCGGTCACGCCTACGCGCCGGTCGAGCCGCACCCCGGCGCCGATCGCGATTGGGCCGAGGCGATCGTGACACGCGACGAGGAGCAGAGGATCGCGGATGCCGCGGCCCGCGGCGAGCTGGAGCTCGCAGGCCTGACCGCGGTCGATGCGCTGCGCGTCGCCGCCTGGCGCCCGCGCTGGACGACGGACGTCGACGAGCGCGCGCTGCCCCACGAGCTCGACTGGCTGCGCACCGCCGTGCACCTCGACAAGGGCTGCTATCGCGGGCAGGAGACCATCGCCAAGGTGCACAACCTCGGGCACCCGCCGCGGCGCCTCGTTGCTCTTCAGCTGGACGGCTCGGGCAGCGTGCTGCCCGAGCACGGTGCGCCGGTGCGCCTCGGCGACGCCGAGGTCGGCATCGTGACGTCGGCGGCGCTGCACTACGAAGAGGGTCCGATCGCGCTCGCCATCGTGCGCCGCACGACGCCCGTCGACGCCCCGCTGACGGTGGACACCGCCGACGGCCCGGTCGCCGCGGCGCAGGAGGTCGTCGTTCCGCCGGACGCCGGCGCCACGGCGAACGTGCCTCGGATCACGCGGCTGTCGCGCCGCGCGGCGGCCCAGTAGGGGACCCGGCGGTGAGCGGCGACGGCGAGACCGCCGCGATCACCCAGGTCGTCCCCACGGGCTGGCGCGCCCGGCTCGACCTGCGCCCGCAGCTGTCGCGCGTGCGCGGCTCCGCGCTCGCCATCGTGCAGATCACGGTCGCCGCGACCGCGGCGTGGGCCTTCGCGCACTACGTCGTCGGGCATCCGGCGCCGCTGCTCGCCGCGACGGTCACCATCACCAGTCTGGGTCTCGTGCGCGACGCCCGCCCCCGGCGCGTGCTCGAGACGGTGGTCGGGATGCTCGTCGGCATCCTCGTCGCCGAGGGCTTCGTCGTGGTCGTCGGACCCGGCTGGTGGCAGCTCGCGCTCGCTCTCGGGGTGACGCTGCTGGTCGCGCGGTTCCTCTCGCCCTATCCGCCGTTCGCCATCATGGCGGGCGTCCAGGCGTGCATCGTCATGTCCCTGCCGGCGACGGAGCCGTTCTCGCGGCTCATCGACGGCGCGGTGGGCGGCGTCGCCGCCCTGGCCGTGACCGCGCTCATCCCGCGCAATCCTCGCAGGGAGGAGGCGCGCGACGGGCACGCGGTCTTCGCGGCCGCGGACGCCGCGGCGCGCACCATCGTGCAGGCGCTGCGTCGGGGCGATGCGCTCCGGGCCGCCCGCGGCCTCGAGAAGGCGCGGGCGATCGCCCCGCGCATCGACGAGTGGCGCGCCTCGCTGGATTCCGGCCTCGCCGTCGCCGGGTTCTCGCCATGGCTGCGCCCGCAGCGGGCCGAGCTGCGCCGGCACCACGCCGTGCTGCAGGCGATGGACTTCGCCACCCGCAACCTCCGGGTCGTCGCCCGGCGCGCGGTGTACCTCTGCGATGACGGCCAGCGACGTCCGGTGCCCGCCGAGGTGCTCGCCGAGCTCATGCGCGCCGCGGAGCTGGTGGGGGAGAGCCTCGACGACATCTCGCTGCAGCCGGCAGCACGCGAGGCGGTGCGAGCGGTCGCCGTGCGCCTCGACCCGGCGCAGATCCTCCCCGACGGTTCGCAGGGCGAGCAGAACCTCATCACCGCCATGCGGCCGTTCGCGGTCGACCTCCTCACCGCGACCGGCATGCCCTCCGCCGAGGCGCGGGCGGTGCTGCCCCGGGTGTGATGGACCGCGCGCCGCGGCTCAGCGCGGGGCCACGGCATCCCACGGCACGGTGACCTCGCCGAGGCGCCACCGCGACCGCTCGAGGATCGGCCAACCGGCGTCGGCCAGCGCCGACAGGGCCACGCGCCAGCGATGCACCGGGCCGAAGGGCGACACGCTGGCCGCGCGCTCCCACTCCGCATCGAGGGCCGTGAGGAACGCGTGCACGGGCTCGCCGGGGACGTTGCGGTGGATGAGGGCCTTCGGGAGCCGCTCCGCGGCGATGGACGGATGCTGCAGCCCGGCCAGCCGCAGCGACACCGTGAGCGTGCGCGGCACGGCGTCGGGGCCGAGCGCGACCCAGGTCGCGATGCGGCCGATCTCGTCGCACGTGCCCTCGACGAGGAGTCCGTCCGGTGCGAGGCGCGCGCACATCGTCGCCCACGCGGCCGCGACCTCCGACTCGTCGTACTGCCGCAGCACGTTGAACGCCCGCACCACCGCCGGGCGGCGCCCGCCGGGGACGGGCACCTCGAACCCGCCGCGCGCGAAGGACACGTGTGCGTCGGGGGCGAACGACGTGCCGCCCGCGCGCACCTGCTCCAGTTGGGCCCGCGCCCGCGCGACGCGCGCGGGATCGATCTCGAGGCCGAGCACCTCGACGTCCGGCCGTGCGCGGACCAGGCGCGCGTACAGCTCGAGCGCCGTCACGCCGCTCGCGCCGTAGCCCAGGTCCACGACGAGCGGATCGGCGGCGCGGCGCAGCGCGGGATGCCGCGCGATCCAGCGGTCCACGCGTCGCAGCCGGTTGGTGCCGGTGGTGCCGCGCGTGATCTGCCCGACCGGTCCCCGCGCCATGCCTCCATGATGCCAGCCCCGCCCGTCACAGCATCCGGGGGCGGCACCCGGCGCCGATATCATGGGGCGCATGACCGCGCCCTACACGCTGATCCTCCTCCGACACGGCCAGAGCGAGTGGAACAAGACCAACCAGTTCACGGGCTGGGTCGACGTCCGCCTCACCGACCAGGGCAAGGCCGAAGCCCAGCGCGGCGGCGAGCTCCTCGCCGAGTCCGGCATCCTTCCCGACGTGCTGCACACCTCCGTGCTCAGCCGCGCCATCCAGACCGCCGACATCGCCCTCGACGCGGCCGACCGCCTCTGGATCCCCGTCAAGCGCTCGTGGCGCCTCAACGAGCGCCACTATGGCGCTCTGCAGGGCAAGGACAAGGCGCAGACCCTCGAGGAGTTCGGCAACGACCAGTTCATGCTGTGGCGCCGCTCGTTCGACGTGCCGCCGCCGCCGCTTCCCGCCGACGACCAGTACAGCCAGGTCGGCGACCCCCGCTACGTCGGCATCGACGGCGAGGTGCCCGACACCGAGTCGCTCAAGATCGTCATCGACCGCATGCTGCCCTATTGGCACAGCGACATCGTTCCCGACCTCAAGGCCGGCAAGACGGTGCTCGTGACGGCGCACGGCAACTCCCTGCGCGGACTCGTGAAGCACCTCGACGGCATCAGCGACGCCGACATCGCCGAGCTCAACATCCCCACGGGCATCCCGCTGGTGTACCGCCTCGACGAGAACCTCGAGCCCCTCGGACCCGGCGAGTACCTCGACCCCGAGGCCGCCGCCGCCGGCGCTGCCGCGGTCGCGAACCAGGGCAAGGCCTGATCTCAGAAGCGACGGAAGAGCGGATGCCTCCCCACGAGGCATCCGCTCTTCCTTTTCTTCGCCTTCGCAGCGGCAGCTCCCCAGCTGCAGGCCGCGTGACGGGCTTTACAGAGCCGGGGCGACGACGTCGATCGTGTCGGTGCTCGACGTCCAGTCCCCGGTCGACAGGTACGCGACCTTCTTCGCGACCGAGACCGCGTGGTCGCCGAAGCGCTCGTGGTAGCGGCTGGCGAGCGTGGCGTCGACGGTGGCGGACGGATCGCCCTGCCAGCTGTCGCTGAGCACCTTCTCGAACACCGAGACGTGCAGCTCGTCGAGCTTGTCGTCGGCGTTGCGGATCTCGTCGATGAGGTCGCCGTCTTGCGTGCGCAGCAGCTCGGTGAGCTGGCGTGCCGCCTCGACGTCGAGTTCGCCCATCTTGAGGAACGTGGACTTGAGGCCCTTGGGGATGGCCCGCTCGGGGAACCGCATGCGGGTGAGCTGGGCGATGTGCTCGGCGATGTCGCCCATGCGCTCGAGCGACGCGCTCATGCGCAGCGCGCTGACGACGATGCGCAGGTCGCGGGCGACCGGCTGCTGGCGGGCCAGGATCTCGATGGCGAGTTCGTCGAGCTCGACGGCCTTCTCGTCGATGACCGCGTCGGCCTCGATGACCTCCTCCGCGAGCGCGACGTCGCTCGTTCCGAACGCCCGCGTCGCCTTGTCGATGGCGATCGTGACGAGCTCGGCGATCTCGACGAGACGGCCCTGCACGTCCTCGAGGGACTGGTGGAAGACTTCGCGCATTCCGACGCACCTTTCATGGATGGGGGAGCTTTCGCCCGCGCCCGGCCGATTGTCGTCAGCGAAGGTTAACGGATGGTGCTCCCGTGGTGAACAGTACCCGGCGCGGGTGCCCGGGTCCCCGTCACGGTCCATTGTCCCGCGCGACGTGCCCCTACGCTTGAGGCATGGATACGACGCAGCTCGCGCTGCTCGCCCTCCTCGCGGGGATCATCATCGGCGGTTCGATCTCCGCCGTCGTCGTCGCGTCGATGCGGGCGCGTGACCGCGCGCATGCCGAAGGGTCGATCGAGATCCCCGACGGCGTGCGCGGTGTCCTTCACGGCATGGACGACGCCGCCGTGGTGGTGGACGCGTCGTTCACGGTGCTGGCGGCTTCGTCCGCTGCCGCGGCGTTCGAGCTGCTCGAAGGCGGCACGCTGCCGACCGACGAGCTGCGGACCCTTGCGCGCCGCGTGCGGACCACCGACGCCGAGGTCACCGAGGCGAGTGCGACGGAGACGATGCGGCTGCGCCGTGGCGCCCCGCCGGCCGAGCCCCGCCTCGTGGCCGTGCGCGCGTCGCGCATCTCGCCCCGGCTCACCCTCCTCGTGCTGCGCGACATCTCGGAGCGCGAACGCGTCGAGGAGATGCGGCGCGACTTCGTGGCGAACACGAGCCACGAGCTCAAGACGCCCGTCGGCGCGGTGAGCCTGCTCGCCGAGGCGATCGAGTCGGCCGCCGACGATCCGCCGCAGGTGCGGATCTTCGCGACGCGGCTGCAGGCGGAGGCCAACCGGCTCGCGCTGCTGACCTCGCGCATCATGAACCTGTCCCGGCTGCAGGCTGCGGACGAGCTCCCGCAGCAGGACGTCTCGATCGACGAGGTCGTGGCGTCGGCTCTGGACGCGCACGCGATCCAGGCGGACTCCGCCGGCGTAGAGGTGATGCGCGGCGGTGCGCGAGGCCTGTATGTGCACGGCGACGCGCAGGTGCTGAGCGAAGCCGTCGGCAATCTGATCGCGAACGCCATCGCGTACTCTCCGCGCGGCTCGAGCGTCGGCGTCGGGATCAAGGCCGTCGACCGCGTCGTCGAGATCGCCGTGACGGACCGCGGCATCGGCATCGCCGAGGGCGAGCAGGACCGCGTCTTCGAGCGCTTCTATCGGTCCGACCCCGCGCGCGCCCGCCGCACCGGCGGCAGCGGGCTCGGCCTCTCCATCGTCAAGCACGCGGTGCAGCGCCACGGCGGTGAGGTGCGCCTGTGGTCGCGCCCCGGCCGCGGGTCCACGTTCACGATCCGACTGCCCCAGATCGACGCGCCCGACCTCGAACCGGCGCCCAAGCGCGGGCGCAAGAAGAAGCGGCCCGTCGCTGACGTGACTGCCGTCGAGGCCGGGCTCGCCGCGGGGGCTGCGCCCGCGGCCGTCCCTGCACCGTCTGCGCCTGCCGCCGCTCCGGCCGCGAAGAGCGCGCCGGTCGCGAAGAACGCTCCGGCCGCACCCGCGGCGAAGCCCGCCGCTTCCGCCCGCGCGGCCAAGCCTGCGGCACCCGCCCGCGCCGCCAAGGCCGCTGCGCCCAAGACTCCCGTCGGTCCTGCCGGCGGACAGAACCCTGCATCCGTCGCGAATGGAGACCCCGCATGACCCGCGTCCTGATCGTCGAGGACGAGCCAGACCTCGCCGACCCGCTCGCCTACCTCCTTCGCCGCGAGGGCTACGAGGTCGAGATCGCCGAAGACGGCCCGACCGCGCTGACCGCGTTCCGCGAACGCGGCGCCGACATCGTGCTGCTCGACCTCATGCTGCCCGGAATGCCGGGCACCGAGGTGTGCCGCCAGATCCGCGTCAATTCGGCCGCGCCGATCATCATGCTGACCGCCAAGGACTCCGAGGTCGACATCGTGGTGGGCCTCGAGCTCGGCGCGGACGACTACGTCACGAAGCCGTACTCCGCCCGCGAGCTGCTCGCCCGTATGCGCGCCGTGCTGCGACGGTTCTCGCAGATCGACGCCGACCTCGAGGACCGCGTGCTGGAAGGCGGTCGCGTCGTGCTCGACATCGACCGTCACACCGTCGCCGTCGAGGGCGGCGAGATCAACATGCCGCTCAAGGAATTCGAGCTGCTCGAGGTGCTCATGCGTAACGCGGGTCGCGTGCTCACGCGCGGTCAGCTCATCGATCGCGTGTGGGGGAGCGACTACTTCGGCGACACGAAGACCCTCGACGTGCACATCAAGCGGATCCGCTCCCGCATCGAGAAGAACCCGGGCTCGCCGGAGATGCTGGTGACCGTGCGCGGCCTCGGCTACCGCTTCGAGGGCTGAGCCACCGCAGACGAGAAGAGGGCGCCCCTCGTGGGGCGCCCTCTTCTCGTGTCTGCGCGAGCGTCGCTCAGGGAGCGAGGGGCGCGAGGTAGCTGAGAGAGCCGTCCAGCACGGGCACCGAGACGAGCGCGCCCTCCGAGTCGCCGGACTGGAAGAACGTGGTGATGTCGGTGCCGGGGAGGGCGTCGAGGTCCTCGACGAGGAGCGGCTCGTCCTCGTCGGAGCCGAGGCTCACGGTCGTGTTCGCGGGCACCCTCACGGTGAGCGTCGGACCGCCCTCGCCGAACTCGATGTTGAGGGTGTGCGAGTCCTCGGTCTGGTTGATCAGCGCGGCGACGAAGTTGCCCTCGGACCCGTCCTCGTTGGCGACGATCTGGGCGTTGCGCACCTCGACGGGGCCGGCCTCGTGCACGTTCGTCCCCTCCGCCGCGGAATACGGGAGCGTGGTCGCCTGCGGCGAGATCATGCTGCAGCCGGTCGTCGTGAGGACGAGTGCGCCCCCGATGGCCAGCGACGCGATGAGGCGGCGGTTCACGGATCCTCCATAAGACGGATGACGGTTCTCCAGCATTCTAGGGGCTCGCGATGTACCGCGCGGAGCACCGCCCCGGCCGGAGGGCGGAGAACCTTAGCGTATTTCGCCTGTGGTATCCTGGAGGTTGCCGAAAGGACATAACTCCATGCTTTTTGAGGTTGGCGAGACGGTCGTCTACCCCCACCACGGGGCGGCTACGATCATCGAGGTCAAAGACCGGATCATCAAGGGCGAGACGAAGAAGTACCTGAAGCTCAACGTCACGCAGGGTGATCTCATCATCGAAGTCCCCGCAGAGAACGTCGACCTGGTCGGCGTCCGAGACGTCATCGGCAAGGAGGGCCTCGACAAGGTCTTCGAGGTGCTGCGCGCTCCCTTCACGGAGGAGCCGACCAACTGGTCGCGCCGCTACAAGGCGAACCTCGAGAAGCTCGCCTCCGGTGACGTCATCAAGGTCAGCGAGGTCGTGCGCGACCTGTGGCGCCGCGATCAGGACCGCGGCCTGTCGGCCGGAGAGAAGCGCATGCTCGCCAAGGCGAAGCAGATTCTGATCTCCGAGCTGGCCCTGGCGGAGAAGACCGACGAAGAGAAGGCGAGCGTTCTTCTCGACGAGGTCCTCGCGAGCTGAGACTCCTGGAACGGCGCCCCGATGGGGCGCCGTTCTGCTGTGCGCACCCGGTCCCGGCGGGGCAGGACGCGCACAGCGCCGCCCGTCGATCGCGATAGCGTGAACGGGTGAGCATCACTCCCGTGCCCCGCGTCGGCGTCATCGTGGTGGCCGCCGGGTCCGGCACCCGACTGGGCGCCGGAGCGCCGAAAGCGTTCGTCGGCATCGACGGGAGCAGCATCCTGCGCCACGCCCTCGAGGGCGTGTTCGCCGCCCCGCTCGCGCAGGTCGTGATCGTCGCCCCGGCCGGGCGCGAGGGCGACGCGCTGAGCGAGGCGCTGGCCACCGCGGGGGACCGTCGCGAGCTGATGTCCGTCGTCGCGGGCGGCGACACCCGCCAGGCCTCCGTGGCCGCCGGTCTCGCGGCCCTCTGGGCCGACGTCGAGGTCGTGCTGGTCCACGATGCGGCACGCGCCCTCACCCCGGCCGAGGTCTTCGAGCGCGTCATCGCGGCGATCGACGGCGGCGCGGTCGGCGCGATCCCCGTGCTCCCGGTCATCGACACGATCAAGCGCGTCGCCGGTGACGAGATCGTCGCCGCTGTCGACCGCGCCGATCTCGCCGCGGCGCAGACGCCGCAGGGCTTCCGGCGAGACGTGCTCGACGCGGCATATGACGCCGCCACGACGGACTTCACCGACGACGCCGCCCTGGTCGCCGAGGCCGGGCATGCCGTCGCGGCCGTGCCGGGGCATCCACTCGCCTTCAAGATCACCACCGCGGCGGACCTCGATCGCGCACGCCACCTGATCGCCGAGCCCGCACCGCACGCCCCGGCACACCTCGGCGGGGTTCCGGTGCTTCCGCGCGTCGGCGTCGGCACGGATGTGCACGCGTTCGGCGGCGAGGGGACGCTGTGGCTCGCGGGGCTCGAGTGGCCGGGTGAGGCGCCGCTGTCAGGGCACTCGGACGGCGACGCCGTCGCGCACGCGATCGTCGACGCCCTGCTGGCGGCCGCGGGCCTCGGCGACATCGGTACGCACTTCGGCACCGATCATCCCGAGTACGCCGGCGCGCACGCGGGCGCGTTCCTGACCCGCACCGTCGCGCTGCTCGGGGAAGCGGGCTGGCGCGTCGGCAACGTCTCCGTGCAGGTGCAGGCGAACCGCCCGCGGTTCTCCGCACGCCGCGCCGAGGCCGAGCGGGTCCTGTCGGCCGCACTCGGCGGCGCGCAGGTGTCGGTCTCTGCGACGACGACCGACGGCCTCGGGTTCACCGGGCAGGGCGAGGGTGTCTCCGCGTTCGCCGTCGCCCTCGTCGTCCCGGCCTGACCGCCCCGCGCCCGTCGGGGCGTCAGAGCGTGCGCGTCATGAACACCGAGAACGGGTCGAGCGCGTAGTCCTCGAAGGGACCGCAGACGACGAAGCCCTCGCTCTCGTAGAGGCGCTGCGCGGGCACGAAGTCCTCGGTGGTCCCCGTCTCGAGCCACAGGCTCGACATGCCGCGCCGCCGGGCGTCCTCGACGATGTGACGCAGCAGCGCGCGGCCGACGCCGGTGCCGCGGAATCGGTCGTCCGCACGCATCGATTTGATCTCGCCGCGATCGGCATCGAGCGCCTTGAGCGCCCCGACTCCCGCGAGCTCGCCGTCGACCCACGCCGTCCAGACCGAGAGGGACGGATGCCGCAGCGCGTCGATGTCGAGTGCGTGCACGCTCTCGGCGGGAGACGTGTCGTGCATTCCCGCCAGGTGCAGGGCGATGAGGCGCCGGGTGGCTTCGCCGTTCAGGTCGTCGGTGCGGATCTCGATGGTGCGCTGCATGTCGCGCCCAGTGTGCCACGCCCCGGTTTCGGCCGTGTTTCCCGTCCGGCTGGGCCTCACGCCTCGACGGCGTACGGCGCGGGGTCGCGTGGCGACCGGGATCCCCACGCGAGGAGGGCGAGTCCGGCAGCCAGCACCACGAGCCCGACGATCGCGAGGGCCGACAGCCGCTCGCCCAGCACGACGATGCCGAGCACGCTCGCGGTCAGAGGCTCGCCCAGCGTGAGCGTCGCGGCGGTCGCCGCGGTGAGGCCGCTCAGGCCCCACGTGAACAGCACGTACGCGATGGAGATGGTCGCGAGGCCCAGCCAGAGGGCCATCACCACACCCGACGTCATGCCGAGCCACGAGAGGTCCACGAAGGGGAGCGCGAAGGCGCAGATGATGGCCGAGCTGGCGCCCATGGCTCCGACGACCGTGAAGGGGTCCCAGCCGTCGTCGAGCAGCCGCCGCTGCGCGTTGGCGATGACCGCGAACGAGGCGCCCGCGCCGATGGAGCCGATCAGTCCCAGGGGATCCGTGCCGCCGGCCGCTCCCGCCTCGCCGCCGAAGCCCAGCAGCACGACGCCGATCGTCGCGAGCGCGGTCGCGCCCATCCACGTGGGTGTCGGCATCCGTCGCGTCAGCGCCCATTCCAGGAGGCCGGCGAGGATCGGGGCCGAGCCGAGGGCGACGACCGTGCCTACGGCGACGCCGTTGCGCGCCGTGCCGAGGAAGAACAGCGGCTGGTACAGCGCGAGGCACGCGCCCGTCAGCACCATGAGCAGAACCGGCCGGGCGCCCCACCGCGGACGCACCGCACCCGCCGGCAGGCGTCGGGCGTGCCGTGCGGCGAGCGAGAACGCGATGATCGCGAGGCCCGTGCCGCCGATCACCATGCGCATGACGCCGATCGACAGGGGGGTGGTGCCGGCGGGGCCGAGCGCCTGCGACGTGCCCGTCGTGCCGAACAGGAGCGCGGCGGCGAGGACGGCGAGCACATGCACCATTTAGTTCTACAGGCTCACTCAGGGTCGGCGCGGTACCCGCCGGTAGGCTGGTGCGGTGACGGTTCAGTTGTACGACACCAAGGCGCAGACCCTGCGCGATTTCGTGCCCCTCGAACCCGGAAACGTCACGATCTACGTCTGCGGTCCGACGGTGCAGTCCGGGCCTCACATCGGTCATCTCCGCGGCGCCCTGAGCTTCGACATCCTGCGGCGCTGGCTCACCCACCGGTATGGCCGTGTCACCTTCGTCCGCAACGTCACCGACATCGATGACAAGGTGCTCGCGAACGCGTCGGACGGTGAGCCGTGGTGGGCGCTCGCGTACCGCATGGAGCTCGAGTTCACGCGCGCGTACACCGCGATCGGCATCCTCCCGCCGACCTACGAGCCCCGCGCGACGGCATCGATCCCGCAGATGCAGGAGCTCATCCAGCGCCTCATCGAGGCGGGTCACGCCTACGCCGCGGCGGCGGACACGGATGCCGCGGGCGACGTCTACTTCGACGTCCGGTCGTGGACGGACTACGGGTCGCTCACGAACCAGTCGCTCGACGCGATGGAGCCGGCGGCCGACGCCGATCCGCGCGGGAAGCGCGACCCCCGCGACTTCGCCCTCTGGAAGGGCGCCAAGGCCGACGAGCCGGCATCGGCGACCTGGGCCTCGCCCTGGGGATCCGGGCGCCCCGGCTGGCACATCGAGTGCTCCGCGATGGCGCGCCGCTACCTCGGCGGCGAGTTCGACATCCACGGCGGCGGGCTCGACCTGCGCTTCCCCCACCACGAGAACGAGCTCGCGCAGTCCACGGCGGCCGGCGACGGCTTCGCGCGGTACTGGGTGCACAACGGCCTCGTGACGGTCGGCGCGCAGAAGATGTCGAAGTCGCTGTTCAACTTCGTCCTCGCCGAGGACCTGCTGCGCGAGCGCGACCCGCTCGTGGTGCGCTACGCGCTCGCGGCGGCGCATTACCGGTCGAGCCTGGACATCACGACCTCGACGTTCGACGAGGCCGAGGCGGCGCTCGAGCGCATCCGCACCTTCCTCGAGCGCGCGCTGCGCACACTGCGGGGGACGGAGGACGTGCGGGTGGATGCTGCTGTCCCCGCCGCGTTCGCGACGGCCCTCGATGACGACCTCGGGGTGCCCCAGGCGCTTGCCGTGCTTCACGAGACCGTGCGCGACGGCAACACCGCGCTCGATGCGGGTGACCGTGACGCGGCGCTCCGCGCGTTCGCCGACGTCGCCGTGATGGCGGGCGTGCTCGGCATCGACCCCCTCGACCCGCAGTGGCGGTCGACGGATGCCTCGGCCGAGGCATCCGCTCTCGACGCGCTGGTGCAGACGATGATCACGCAGCGCGCCGCCGCGCGCGCTGAGAAGGACTGGGCGGCGGCCGACCGCATCCGCGACGCGATCGCGGCGGCCGGCATCGCCCTCGAAGACGGTCCCGACGGGACGCACTGGAGTGTCGCCGACGCTCCTCGCCCGGCGGAGAGCAACTGACGGGCCGCGGCCCGCACGAAGGAGAACTGATGGCAAAGCCAGGGCGCCCCGGCGCAAGCAAGGGCGGCAAGGGTCCCACCAAGGGGTCGGGCGGCAAGAACAAGCGGTCCCTCGAGGGCCGCGGGCCGACCCCCAAGGCCGAGGATCGCGCATGGCACCCGGCCGGCAAGCGCAAGGCGGCTGCTGACCGGTACGCGGCGGCAGGCGGCAAGGGCAAGCCAGGACAGCCGGCGCCCCGGTCGTCGCGTCCCGCCAAGAAGGACGATGACACCGAGACGGTGACCGGCCGCAACTCGGTGCTCGAGGCGCTGCGCGCGAAGATCCCCGCCACCGCGTTCTACATCGCGCAGCGCGTCGAGATGGACGACCGCGTCAAGGAGATGCTCGCGATCGCCACGCACCGCGACATCCCGGTGCTCGAGGTCACGCGTCCCGAGCTCGACCGCATGGCGGGCTTCGACGGCGTGCACCAGGGCGTCGCGCTCAAGGTGCCGCCGTACGAGTACGCCCACCCGCAGGATCTTCTCGAGAAGGTGATCGACGAGGGCAAGACGCCGCTGTTCGTCGCGCTCGACGGCATCACCGACCCGCGCAACCTCGGCGCGATCCTCCGCTCGACCGCGGCCTTCGGCGGGCAGGCGGTCATCGTTCCGCAGCGCCGCTCGGCGAGCGTGAATTCGGCCGCGTGGAAGACGAGCGCCGGCGCCGCGGCTCGCGTGCCGGTCGCCCTCGCCTCGAACCTCACGGCGATGCTCAAGGACTTCAAGAAGCAGGGCGTGTTCGTGCTCGGCCTCGATGGCGGCGGCGACGTCTCGCTCCCGGCGCTCGAGCTCGCGGACCGTCCCGTCGTGATCGTCGTCGGCTCCGAGGGCAAGGGTCTCTCGCGCCTGGTGACCGAGACGTGCGACCAGATCGTGTCGATCCCGATCTCGTCGGCCACCGAGTCGCTCAACGCCGGGATCGCGGCATCCGTCGCGCTGTACCAGGTCTCGACGCTCCGGGGCTCCACTCCCGCCTGAGTCCGCGTGTGACGCGCGCGGGAAGAACCCCGCGCGGCGCACGTTTCCCTCTGCAGAGCCGGCGAAGGCCGGCGCACCACTCGTCGAAAGGCAGCACATGGCACGCATCGCCGTCATCGGAGGCTCGGGATACGCCGGCCGTCACATCGTGGCCGAGGCGGTGAGCCGGGGCCACAGCGTCCTCTCGATCGCGCGCCGCATCCCCGCGGAGCGCCACGCCGGCGCGATCTACGTCGAGGGGTCGTTGACCGACGTCCCCGATCTCCTCGCCCAGATGGAAGGCGTGGACGTGGTCGTGTCCGCGGTCGCGCCGCGCGGCGAGATGGAGGGCCTGGTGCGTCCGAACATCGCGGCGCTCGCCTCGCTCCTTCCCGAGGGCGTCCGCCTCGGCGTCATCGGCGGCGCCGGCGGCAGCCTCGTCACCGAGGGCGGCGAGCGGGTCGTCGACCTTCCCTCTTTCTCCGAGGACTACAAGGCCGAGGCGCTCGAGGCGATCGGCATCCTCGACGACCTCAAGGAGGGGCCCGAGTCGCTGGACTGGTTCTACATCCACCCGGCGGGCGGCTTCGGCGCGTACAACCCGGGGGAGCGGACCGGCGAGTACCGCACCGGCGGCGACGTCATCGTCACCGACGCGGAGGGCGAGTCGTACATCTCGGGCGAGGATCTCGCCGTCGCGATCGTTGACGAGATCGAGCACCCGCAGCACCCCCGCAAGCGGTTCACCGTCGGGTACTGACAGCTGGAATCGCGAAAGGGTGCATCTCCGCCGGCGGAGATGCACCCTTTCGCCATCCGGGTGACGCGAGACGGGCTCAGACCAGGTCGCGCCAGTCGATGTCGTCCTCGTCGTCGTCGATCACGGGGTTGGATGACGTGATGATGGACAGCGACACGGTCTCGGTGGGCGGGCCCATGAGGGTCGCCTCGTCGCGGCGGTGGCGCAGCACGTTGTCGATGTAGCTCGTCAGAGCCTCGGCGAGAGGCACCGACTTCCCCTTGGCCTGCGACAGGTACCAGCGGTGCTCGAGCAGTTGGTGGAACACCTCGGCGGGCTCGAGCTTCGAGCGCAGGTCCCAGGGGATCGCCTTGACGACCGGCTCGAACACCCGGGTGAGCCACTCGTGGGCGACCATCTCCTCGTCGTCGCCGAGGCGTGAGATGCGCACGCGGAACTCGTCGAGGTCGTTGAGCAGGCGCCGGGCCTGGTTCTCCTCGACGTCGAGGCCGGTCAGGCGCAGCAGACGCCGCTGGTGGTGGCCGGAGTCGACGACCTTGGGCTGGATCGACACGCGGGTGCCGTCGGCGGTCGTCTGGATCGACATCTCGCCGATGTCGAACCCGAGGTCGTTGAGCCGCTGGACGCGCTCCGTGAGACGGTACGCCTCGTCGGCGCGGAACGTCTCCTCGTCCGTGAGCGCGGCCCACAGGGCGTGGTAGGCCGACACGATGCCGTCGGCGATCGCGATGGCGTCGACGCCGCCCTCGAGACGCCCCCCGGCCTCGAGATCCATGATCTCGCCGGCGATGTTCGTGCGGGCGACGTCGAGGTCGTGTGCGCGCTGGCCCGGGGTCAGGCCGCTCTCGTGCAGCTCGCCGGTCTCGGCATCGACGAGGTAGGCGGCGAACGCGCCCGCGTCGCGGCGGAACAGCGTGTTCGACAGCGACACGTCGCCCCAGAAGAAGCCGACGTTGTGCAGGCGGACCAGCAGCAGCGCGAGCGCATCGACGAGGCGCGTCGCGGTGTCCGGGCGCAGCACCTGCGTGAACAGGGCGCGGTAGGGGAGCGAGAACTTGAGGTGCGCGGTCACCAGAGCCGCGGGGAGCGGCTCGCCCGCGGCATCGGTCCTCCCGGCGATCACGGCGACGCGCTCGACGCACGGCACGTCCAGGCGGGCGAGGTTGCCGAGCATGTCGTACTCGCGCTGCGCCATGGCCTGGGTCGTCTCCTTGATGGCGACCACCCGGCCCGAGAGGTTGGCGAACCGCACCAGGTGGCGCGAGATGCCCTTGGGCAGGAACACGATGTGGCTCGACGGCCACTCTCCGAGCGGGGTCGACCACGGCAGCGTCAGCAGCCCCGGATCGACGCTCGAGGCGGTGATGCTCAGGGCGTCAGGCACATACCCTCCTGGAAAAGTGCGACGGCGCGGGGGGAAGAAGCTCCCACCCGCGCCGTCGCGAACGAATCAGCGGTTACGCCGCGGCGATCGCCTTGTCGGTGAGGCGCTCGCCCGACTCGATGTCGAACACGTGGACGTGTCCGGGGACCGGAGCCAGCGTGACCTTGTCGCCCGCGATCGGGTGACGGCGGCCGTCGACGCGCGCGACGATGTCGGTGCGCTTGCCGGCGACGTCGGCGTGACCGTAGAGGTAGCCGTCGGCGCCGAGCTCCTCGACGAGGTCGACCGTGACCGTGAGGCCCTTGCCGTCCGCGGGGGAGACCTGGATGTCCTCGGGACGCACACCGATGGTGACCTCGGTGCCGTGCGCCTTGCCGAGCGTGTCGGCCTCGACGCCCACGACGCTGTCGCCGAACTGCACGCCGCCCTCGGCGATGTGCGCCGGGAACAGGTTCATGGCGGGCGAGCCGATGAAGCCGGCGACGAACACGTTGTTCGGCTTCTCGTACAGGTCGCGCGGCGAGCCGACCTGCTGGAGGAGGCCGTCCTTGAGGACCGCGATGCGGTCACCCATGGTGAGCGCCTCGGTCTGGTCGTGCGTCACGTAGACCGTGGTGACGCCGAGGCGGCGCTGCAGCGACGCGATCTGCGTACGGGTCTGGACACGGAGCTTGGCGTCGAGGTTCGACAGCGGCTCGTCCATGAGGAACACCTGCGGCTGGCGGACGATCGCGCGGCCCATGGCGACGCGCTGACGCTGACCACCCGAGAGGGCCTTCGGCTTGCGGGTCAGGTACTCCTCGAGGTCGAGGAGCTTCGCAGCCTCGAGAACGCGAGCGGCGCGCTCCTCCTTGCCGACGCCGGCGATCTTGAGCGCGAAGCCCATGTTCTCGGCGACCGTCATGTGCGGGTACAGCGCGTAGTTCTGGAAGACCATCGCGATGTCGCGGTCCTTCGGGGGGACGTCGGTGACGTCACGGTCGCCGATCAGGATGCGGCCCGAGTTGACCTCTTCGAGGCCGGCCAGCATGCGCAGCGACGTGGACTTGCCGCAGCCCGACGGGCCGACGAGAACCAGGAACTCGCCATCGGCGACCTCGAGGTTGAGCTTGTCCACAGCGGGGCGAGTGCCCCCGGGGTACAGACGAGTTGCGTTGTCAAACGTGACGGACGCCATGTTCTCTTCTCCTTCACCGGCAGGTACGTGCCGGACGATCCGTAGTGAGGAATGAGCGGGGGCTTACCCGCACGCCCGCCATCGGGCGCAAGGAATAGTATGACACGGCGCGCGCGGAGCTTGCGTCTGGGCATTTCCCAGGGTGGCTGACTAGCATCGTGGACGGCCGCTTTCCCGCCTGGCCAGTGCGAATCCATGGTCTAGCCGGTTCGCCGCCCCCCTTCCGCCCCGAGAGGTTCCATGTCGAGCGACGAGTCACAGAACGCCGCGCCCAGCGAGCGCCGCGACGCCGTGCGCGAGAAGGCGCAGCAGGTGAAGGCGCGCCAGTCGCGAGCGCGTCTGATCCGACGGACGTCCCTCGTCGCCGTCGCCCTCGCGTTCGTGGCCGTCATCGCCGTCGTGGTGACGTGGACCGTCTCGTCGAGCGCATCGAAGCCGACCATGAGCCCGGCCAGTGGCGTCGACGGCGGATTCGTCGTCACCGACGTCACCGGAGCGGGCGTCGCCGGCGACTCCAGCGCGGGCGGCCTCGTCGAGGGCGAGGCGAGCACGACTCCCGAGACCGAGCCGACTCCCACCTCCACGCCTACGGATGCGCCCGCGGTCGATATCCGCGTCTACGTCGACTACCTCTCGACGGGTTCGCGAGAGTTCCAGCTCGCGAACATGAAGCAGCTCTCGCAGTGGATCGATGACGGCGCCGCCACTCTGACGTACTATCCGGTGGCCATGCTCACCGCGAAGTCGAACGGCACGAAGTACTCGCTGCGCGCCGCCGGCGCCGCGGCCTGCGTCGCCCAGCACTCGCCCGACTACTTCTTCGCGTTCAACGACGCCCTGCTGCGCCAGCAGCCGGAGGTCGACTCCGACGGCCTCAGCGACGACGAGCTCGCGACGCTCGCGCAGGCGACGGGGCTCGACGGCGGCAAGGTCGTCCGTGCATGCATCGAGGACCAGTCCTACGCGTCGTGGGCGAAGGCGGCCACCGAACAGGCGCTGAAGGAGCTCCCCGGCACGGACGGTGTGGCCCTCACCGGCACCCCGATGGTGCTGGTCAACGGCACGCAGTACGTGGGCAAGCTCGACGACCCCAAGGAGTTCGCGCAGTTCGTGCTGACGATCGCGAGCGACGCGTACTACAAGGCGACGCCGACCCCGACCCCGACGCCGACCGCTCCCTGATCGGGTCCTCGCGCGGGCGCCGCTAGACTGGGCGCTCTGCCGACTTGGCGCAATTGGTAGCGCACCGTACTTGTAATACGGGGGTTACGGGTTCAAGTCCCGTAGTCGGCTCCAGTTTCCGGCGACTCGTCGCCGCGGGTCAGCGCCCCGTGGCAGGCTCCCGTCGCGCGGGCAGGAGAGGATGGATCGGGTGACCGCACGCCGCCTGCCCGCATGGATCGGCCTGGGCGGCGCCGCACTCATCGGCATCCTCACCGCCGTGCAGGCGCGCATCAACGGCCAGCTCGGCATCCGCATCGGCGACGGGTTCGCCGCTGCCGTGATCTCGTTCGGCTCGGGACTGCTCGTCCTCGTGGTGCTGTCGGCCGCACTGCCGCAGGGACGCCGCGGATTCGGCGCGTTGGCGACGGGGCTGCGCGAGCGGAGGATCCCGATCTGGATGCTGTGCGGCGGCGTCGCCGGCGCGCTCTCGGTCGCCACGCAGTCGCTCGCGGTCGGCATCATCGGTGTGGCCCTGTTCACGGTGGGGGTCGTCGCCGGGCAGACGGTGAGCGGGCTGCTGCTGGACCGCGCCGGCGTCGGGCCGGCCGGTGTCGTCGCGGTGACGCCGGCGCGCCTCGTCGGCGGCGCGCTCGCGGTGCTCGCCGCGGCGGTGTCGCTCGCCGGAGGAGTGCACGCGCCCTTGGTGCTCCTGGTGCTGCCGTTCCTCGTCGGCGCGGGCATCGCGTGGCAGTCGGCGGTCAACGGCCGGCTGCGTCAGCGCGTCGGCACGCCGCTGACGGCGACCCTCGTGAACTTCATCGGCGGCACGGCGGTGCTCGGCGTGGCCGAGCTCGTCCACACCGCGATCGCGGGACCGCCGACCTCGTTCCCGTCGGATCCGTGGCTGTACATCGGCGGGGTCATCGGTGTGACCTACATCTTCCTCGCGGCGGCCCTCGTGCCCTACACCGGCGTCCTGCTGCTCGGCCTCGGCACCGTCGTCGGGCAGGTCGTCACCTCGGTCCTCATCGACGCCCTCTGGCCGACGGAGGCCGCACCGACGGTCGGCGCCTCGCTCCTCATGTCGACGCTGGCGATCCTGTCGGTGGTCGTGGCCGCTGTGCCGTGGAGACGGATGCCGCGCCGCGGCCACTGACGCCGCGCACATCGTCGCCTCACCCCGCGCCGCACCGCGGGGTGGCATGCTGAGACCGTGCCGAAGGGGTCGCAGCCGCACCGCACCCTCCCGTCGCGCGCCGACGACGGCGCACGACCGCCCGATCGTGCGGCGCCCGCGCTGACGCCCGAGGACCTCCTCGGCATCGATCGCCTCCTCGCGCCCACCGACCGGCTCCTCGCGGACGGCTACCCCGGCGACGACGACACGCGCCAGCCCGTGCACACCGTCTATGTCGCGGCCGACCGATACGCGCCCGGGCTCCCTCGGGAGTGGGGCGCGGCGGCACGGGATGCCGGCGAGGCCCACGGCGGCATGGAGGCCGTGGCGCTCGACCTGGGAGTGCCGGAGGCGTTCTGTGCCGAGGTCTCGGCGCTCGTCACGGCGAAGCTCGCGTCCGAGCCCATCGAGGACCTGCGCCTCGACCTCGAGGACGGGTACGGCGACCGGGGCGACGAGACCGAGGACGCCGACGTCCGACGCGCCGCAGAGCTGCTGCTCGAGGCGGTCGCCGGCGGCGAGGCGCCGCCCTTCTTCGGGATCCGCATCAAGAGCCTCGAGCGGGCGACGCGGGAACGCGGCATCCGTTCTCTCGATCTGTTCCTGGCGACGCTGCTCGCAGCCGGCGATCTGCCGGAGGGCCTCCGGATGACCCTGCCGAAGGTGACGACCGTCGCGCAGGTCGAGGCGATGTCGCGGATCTGCGACCGCCTCGAGCGGCACCACGGGCTCGCAGCCGGACGCCTGCGGTTCGAGATGCAGGTCGAGACGCCGCAGATCGTGCTCGCCGCGGACGGGACCTCGTCGCTGGCCGCGGCCATCCACGCGGCGGAAGGCCGGGTGAGCGGGCTGCACTACGGCACGTACGACTACAGCGCCGCCCTGGGCATCGCCCCGGCGTACCAGGCGATGGATCACCCGGCGGCCGACCATGCCAAGAACGTGATGCAGGTCGCCGCGGCGCAGACCGGGGTGCGGCTGTCGGACGGTTCGACGAACATCCTCCCGGTGGGCGACGCGGACGCGGTGCGCGCGGCCTGGCGTCTGAGCGCACGCCTCACCCGCCGTTCGCTGGAGCGGGGCTTCTTCCAGGGCTGGGACCTGCACCCCGCGCAGCTGGTGCCGCGGTTCGTCGCCAACGTCCTCTTCTACCGGGAGGGCTTCGCGCCGGCAGTCGCACGCCTGCGCGCCTACGTCGACCGGGTCGAGGGCGGGATCCTCGACGAACCCGCGACCGCCCGCGCGCTCGCGGCGTTCGTGTCGCGCGGCGTCGCCTGCGGGGCCGTCACCGAGGACGAGCTGACGGATGCCGCGGGCCTCGATCTCGCCGCACTCGGTTCGCTCGCGCGTCCGCTGCACACCACGACCGAGGGGCACGCATGAGCTACTACACGCCGCAGGGCGGCCTGCCGCCGCAGACCGCGCTCCTCACCGATCGCGCCGTGGTGAAGCCCGCGTACACGTTCATCCCGAAGGGCGTGCTGCGCGACATCGTCACGAGCAACCTTCCGGGGTTCACGGACACGCGGTCGTGGATCCTGGCACGGCCTGTCGCGGGTTCGGCGACGACGTTCGCGCAGCTGATCGTCGAGATCGCACCCGGAGGGGGAGCCGGGCGCCCCGAGCCCGAGAGGGGTGTCGAGGGCGTCGTGTTCGTCACCGCAGGTGCGCTCACGCTCACCCTCGAGGGGGAGCGGCACCTGCTCGACCCGGGCGGCTACGCCTTCGTCGCGCCGGGTGCGGCGTGGTCACTGGCCAACGAGGGCGAGGCGCCTGCGACCTTCCACTGGATCCGCAAGGCCTACGAGCCGGTCGATGACGTGCCGGTGCCGGCGTCGTTCGTGACGCGCGACCAGGACGTCGAGCCGCGCGCGATGCCCGACACCGACGGCGCATGGGCGACGACCCGCTTCGTCGACCCCGACGACCTCTCGCACGACATGCACGTCAACATCGTCACCTTCCAGCCCGGCGGGACGATCCCGTTCGCCGAGACCCACGTCATGGAGCACGGCCTCTACGTCCTGCAGGGCAAGGCGGTGTACCGGCTCAACGACGACTGGGTCGAGTGCGAGGCCGGCGATTACATGCTGCTCCGGGCCTTCTGCCCCCAGGCCTGTTACGCGGGCGGCCCCGAGCCCTTCCGGTACCTGCTGTACAAGGACGTCAACCGTCAGATCCGGCTCACCTGACAGCGGGCCATTCATGAGCGAACGGATGCTGCGGCACGACCTGGTCGTGCGCGGCCGGCGCGTGCTCACCGACGGCGGATTCGAGTCGTGCGAGGTCGCGGTCGCGGACGGCGTCATCGTCGCGATCGAGCCCCTTGGCACGGGAATGCGCGGACACGACGAGGTCGAGCTGCAGGACGACGAGGCGCTGCTGCCGGGCCTCGTCGACACGCACGTGCACGTCGACGAGCCGGGGCGCACCGAGTGGGAGGGATTCGCTTCGGCCACGAAGGCCGCGGCGGCCGGCGGCGTCACCACGATCGTTGACATGCCCCTCAACAGCATTCCGCCCACCGTCTCGGTGGAGGCCCTGGAGGTCAAGCGCCTCACCGCGCGCGACCAGGTGTTCGTGGACGTCGGCTTCTGGGGTGGCGCGATCCCCGGCAACACGCGGGAGCTGCGCCCGTTGCATGAGGCCGGGGTGTTCGGGTTCAAGTGCTTCCTGCTGCCCTCGGGCGTGGACGAGTTCCCTCCGCTCGATGCCGTGGAGATGGAGCGCGACATGGCCGAACTCGCCGGGTTCGGCGGGCTGCTCATCGTGCACGCGGAGGATGCGGCGACGATCGAGCACGCCCCGCACGCGAACGGGGTCCGTTACGACCGATTCCTCGCGTCGCGCCCGCACTCCGCCGAGGACGTCGCGATCGCCGAGGTCATCGACCGCGCCCGCCGCACCGGAGCCCGCGCGCATATCCTGCACCTGTCTTCGTCCGACGCGCTCCCGCTCATCGCGGCCGCCAAGCGGGAGGGCGTGCACCTCAGCGTCGAGACCTGCCCGCACTATCTGACGTTGACCGCGGAGGACGTGATGGACGGGGCGACCGCCTACAAGTGCTGCCCGCCGATCCGCGAGGCGGCCAACCGCGACCGGCTCTGGGAGGGACTGGTCGACGGCACGATCGACAGCATCGTGAGCGACCATTCGCCCGCCACCCTCGACCTCAAGGATCCCGCCGGGGGCGACTTCGCCGTCGCGTGGGGCGGCGTCGCGTCGCTGCAGCTGGGGCTGCCGGTGGTGTGGTCCGAGGCGCGACGAAGAGGCATCTCCCTGGAGAAGGTGGTGGAATGGATGTCGGCGCGTCCGGCGGCCCTGGCGGGCCTCGCCCGAAAGGGCAGGATCGCGCTCGGCTTCGACGCCGACCTGTCGGTGTTCGCACCCGACGACGGGTTCGTCGTCGACGTCGCCCGTCTGCACCACAAGAACCCCGTCTCGCCGTACGACGGCCGCGCCCTGTCGGGCGTCGTGCGCGAGACCTTCCTGCGGGGCGAGCGGGTGGACTTCGCCGAGCCCCGCGGTCGCCTGCTGCGTCGCGACGCGGCCTGAGCGCCGACACCGGCCCCTCCGGCCGGGTGAGACGTGACGATACGGAAGAAGAGTGAGATGTCGGCAGATCCCTACGGCAGCGGTGCAGAAGTCCTCGAGGCGGAGGACGACCTGCGGTCGCTGATCACCACGCGTCCGGCGCGGCACCGCGCCGTGGACCCGGCGATCGCGCGGTCGTGGCTGCTCGTGCCGGGGACCCGCCCCGAGTCGTTCGACGACATGGCGGCGTCGCGCGCCGACGCGGTCGTGCTCGACATCGAGGACGCCGTCGACCCGAGCAACAAGCCGCAGGCCCGGCAGGACGTCGCCGACTGGCTGCGCGGCGGCGGTCGCGCCTGGGTGCGCGTCAACGACGCGCTGAGCCCGTTCTGGGCAGACGACCTCGCGACCCTTGCGGGCCTCCCCGGCCTCCTGGGCATCATGCTCGCCAAGACAGAGTCTGCCGACCAGGTGACGAGCTCGTTCGACCGCCTCGGCGGCACGGTGCCTGTCGTGGCGCTCGTCGAGTCGGCGCTCGGCATGGAGGACGCCGCGCACATCGCGCGCGCCCGTGGTGCCTTCCGCCTCGCGTTCGGCAGCGGCGACTTCCGCCGCGACACCGGCATGAGCGCGGATGCCGAGGCGATGGCCTACCCGCGTGCACGGCTGGTCGTCGCCAGCCGTGTGGGCAACCTGCCGGGGCCCATTGACGGCCCGACCGTGGGCAACAGCATGCCGACGCTGCGCGAGCACTCCGCGATCACGGTGTCGATGGGCATGACCGGCAAGCTCTGCCTCGCCGCCGAGCAGGCTCCCGTCATCAACGAGGTCATCTGCCCCACGCCGAGCGAGGTGCTGTGGGCACTGGACTTCCTCGCCGACTTCGAGGGCCGCGGCCGCGTGATCCGCGACGGCAGCGACTTGCCCCGGCTCGGCCGGGCGCAGAAGATCGAGAAGCTGGCTCTCGCGTTCGGGGTGCACCCGACCTCGTGACCGGCGACGCCGAGCGACGAACCATCGAAGGGACCGACGACATGGCCGACATCCGCCTGAACGAGGGCGACGCGAACCCCGGGTTCGCGCTGCCCGACTCGACCGGCACGGTGGTGCGACCGGAGGACTTCGCCGGCCGCCGCGTCGTCGTCTACTTCTACCCGGCCGCGTTCACGCCCGGCTGCACGACCGAGGCGTGCGACTTCCGCGACAACCTCGCGTCGCTGCAAGCGGCGGGCGTCGCCGTCGTCGGGGTCTCGCCCGACCCGGTCGAGCGGCTCGCGGAGTGGGCCGAGGCCGAGCAGCTGCAGTTCCCGCTCCTCTCCGACGAGGACCACGCCGTCGCCGAGGCGTGGGGCGCGTGGGGCACCAAGGTGGTGAACGGTGAGGAGCGCGTGGGCCTCATCCGCTCGACCTTCGTGCTGGATGCCGAGGGCACGGTGCAGTCCGCCGAGTACCGGGTCGATCCCAACGGCCACGTGGACCGCCTCCGCGCCCAGCTCGCCGCCTGAGCCCACCCCCACCAGGCACGCTGCAGCGATGGAGCTGGACGCGTTCAACCGCCTCGACGCCGAAGCCGCGCGAGCCGTGGTGCGCCCGTGCGTCGACCTCGACCGGTGGGTCGATGCCGTCGTCGCAGGGCGCCCCTATACGTCGACGGCGGAGCTTCTCGCGGCGGCACGCACGAGCGCCGCACCGTGGACGGTCGCCGAGATCGACGGCGCCCTCGCCCACCACCCCCGCATCGGCGAGCGCGCGAGCGGAGGCGGGGCCGAGGCATCCCTCTCGCGATCCGAGCAGGCGGGGATCGGGATGCCGTCCGCCGACGTCGCCGCGGCGCTCGCCGCCGGCAACCGCGCCTACGAGGAGAAGTTCTCGCGGGTCTTCCTCATCCGGGCGGCCGGGCGCAGCGCCGACGAGATCCTCGGTGCGCTGAGCCAGCGGCTGGCCCACACTGAGGAGGAGGAGATCCCGGTCGTGGCGGAGCAGCTGCGGCAGATCGCCGTCCTCCGACTCGAAGGGATCATCGGTTCATGAGCCAGATCACGACGCACGTGCTGGATGCTGCGGTCGGAGGCCCTGCGCGCGGCGTCGGCGTCGTGCTGACCACGGCCGACGGGGCCGAGATCGCGTCCGGGGTGACAGACGAGAACGGCCGGATCCCGGATCTCGGACCCGAGCGCCTGGACGCCGGCACGTACCGGCTCACGTTCGCGACCGGCGACTTCTTCGCCGCGACGGGGCGCGCGACGTTCTACCCGGTCGTGTCGATCGACTTCGCGGTCGCCGACTCCGCGCAGCACTACCACGTGCCCCTCCTGCTCAGCCCGTTCGCGTACTCGACCTATCGGGGGAACTGACATGTCCGAGCCCGCGATCGTCCTCGGCGCGAACCAGTACGGCAAGGCCGAGGTGCGGCTCGTGCGGGTCGACCGGGACGGTCAGCGGCACACGATCACCGACCTCGACGTGACGTCGCAGCTGCGTGGCGACTTCACCGCCGCCCACATCGAGGGGGACAACGCGCGGATCGTCGCCACCGACACGCAGAAGAACACGGTGTTCGCCTTCGCCCGCGACGGCGTCGGCACGCCCGAGGAGTTCCTGCTGCGGCTCGGACGCCACTTCACCCGGGAGTTCGAATGGGTCACCGGCGGACGCTGGGAGGCCGAGCACTACACCTGGAACCGCATCCCCGTCGACGGCGAGGGACACGACCACTCGTTCGTGCGAGGCGGCACCGAGGTCCGCACGGCCGTGGTCACGTTCGTCGGACCCGAGGCGACCGTCATCTCGGGGCTGCGCGACCTCGCGGTGCTGAAGTCCGCCGGGTCGGAGTTCCACGGTTTCGTGCGCGACCGGTACACGACGCTCGCCGAGACCGACGACCGCATCCTCGCGACGTCCGTCACCGCGAGGTGGCGCTACAACCGCCTCGACGTCGGGTTCGACGAGTCGTTCGCCGAGGTGCGGCGGCTGCTGCTCGAGGCGTTCGCCGAGACGCACTCGCTCGCGCTCCAGCAGACCCTGTACGAGATGGGCCGGCGGGTGCTCGAGGCCCGCGCCGAGATCGACGAGATCCGCTTCTCGATGCCGAACTTGCACCACTTCGCGGTGGACCTGACGCCGTTCGGGCTCGACAACCCCAACGAGGTCTTCTATGCCGCCGACCGCCCGTACGGGCTGATCGAGGCGGCGGTGCTCCGCGACGGCGTGCCGGGGAACCACCCCGCATGGCACGGGATCGCCGGCTTCTGCTGACCGCGGACCCACGCGTGCGTCGGTCCGCGGCGCCGTGTCAGCCCTTCGGCATGCGGCTCACGAAGCGGGTGGCGTCGACGCCCTTGCGGCGAGTCGGACGCGAGCGCTTCGGCTTGCCGCCGACGTACAGCCAGCCCAGGAGCTCCTCGTTCTTCTTGAGACCGTGGGCCTTCGCGACGACCTTCGACCGGGTCTGGTCGCCCGCGGTCCGCCAGAAGACGCCCCAGCCGGCCTCGTCGAGCACCAGGCTCAAGACGTGCGCGACGCCGGAGGCGACGGCCTCCTGCTCCCACCGCGGCACCTTGTGCGTCTTGCTGTAGCTCGCCACCACCGCGAGGATCAGCGGCGCGCGCATCGGCTTCGACGACGAGCCCTTGTGGCCCTCGGCCTTGTTGAGCGCCTTGCCCAGACGCTGTCGATCGGCGCCGCGCAGCTCGATGAGCCGCCACGGGTGCAGCGACTTGTGGTCGGCGACGCGCCCGGCGGCGGCGACGAAGTCGAGGAGCTCCTCGTGCGAGGGCGCCTCGTCCGTCACCTTCGACCACGACCGCCGTGCGAGCGCGGCGTCGAGCGCGCCGGACATCACGCCGCGCCCTCGCCGGGCGTGAACTGCAGCGAGATCGAGTTCATGCAGTAGCGGTCGCCGGTCGGAGTGCCGAAGCCGTCGGGGAACACATGGCCCAGGTGCGAGCCGCAGTTCGCGCAGCGCACCTCGGTGCGCACCATGCCGTGGCTGTTGTCCTCGATGAGCTCGACCGCCTCCGGGCGGATCGACTCGTAGAAGCTCGGCCAGCCGCAGTGCGAGTCGAACTTCGTGCCGCTCTGGAACAGCTCAGCCCCGCAGGCCGCGCACGTGTAGAGGCCGGCACGGCTCTCGTCGAGCAGCTCACCGGTCCAGGGCCGCTCGGTCCCCGCCTGGCGCAGCACGGCGTACTGATCGGCGGACAGGTCTTCGCGCCACTGGGCATCGCTCTTGTCGACGGCGTAGGTCATGGTTCCTCCTCTGCCGCGCACGACGGCCACCCTCCATTCAACCCCAGCGGCCGGTCCGGTGGGGCCGCCCGGGGTGGGGGAGGATGTGGGGCGTGGACGAGACCAGGGGCGAAGACGTCGACGCCGTCATCGAGCGATACGGCCGCTTCGCGCGCGACGAGGCGCCCGGCCGGTCGGCGCTGTACGCCGAGTGGGCGGACGGCGTCGCCTCCGATCCGGCCCTCGCGGCCCTCCTCGCGCGCATCCCCGCCACGCGGCGGCAGCCGCCGCTCGTGTTCGCGGTGACCCGCATGCTCGGCGCGCCCGAGAGCGCGTTCCCGGCGTGGGCCGCGTGGCTCGTCGAGCACGGCGAGGAGGTCGTGGCCGAGGCATCCGTCCGCCGTCTGCAGACCAACGAGCCGCAGCGGTGCGCGGCCCTCCTCCCGGCCCTCGCGACGATCGACGGGCCGATCGCGCTGCTCGAAGTCGGCGCGAGCGCGGGGCTGTGCCTGTACCCCGACCGCTACTCGTATCGCTACCGGGGGAGCGACGGCGTCCTCGCGCTCGATCCCGATGCCGGCACCTCGGCGGTGGTGCTGGAGTGCGACATCACCGGCGCACTGCCGCTGCGGCTGCCGGAGGTCGTATGGCGCGCCGGGATCGACCTCGAGCCGCTCGACGCCGGTGACGAGGGCGACCGGCGGTTCCTCACGAGCCTCGTGTGGCCGGGGGAGAGCGGAAGGACGGAGCGGATCGCCGCCGCCCTCGACATCGCCGCCGCGGACCCGCCGCACCTGATGGCCGGCGACGCCTCCGACCCGGAGGTGCTGCGCGCGGCCGGCGCGCTCGCACCCGCCGGTGCCACGCTCGTCGTCACGACGCCCGGGGTCCTGCCGCACATCCCGCGTGCCGGACGCGAACGCCTCCTCGACGCCGTGCGCGCCCTCGACGCGGTCTGGATCACGATCGACCCTCCCGCGCTGCACGACCGGTGGCGGCCTCCCGTCGACGCCGCGTCGTGGGGCGGCTTCGTGCTCGGCCGGGACGGCGAAGCGCTCGCCGCGGTCGACCCGCTCGGCTCGTTCGTGCACTGGCGCGCGTGGCGCACGGGAGGAACGGATGCCGCGGGCTAGCGTGGACGCGTGCCTTTGACCGACCGCGACCGCGCCATCCTCGACTTCGAGGCCGAGTGGCGCCGGCACGCGGGTGCCAAGGAGGAGGCGATCCGCTCCGACCTCGGCCTGTCGCCGGCGCGGTACTACCAGCTGCTCGGCCGCCTCATCGACACGACCGACGCGCAGGAGCACGACCCGATGCTCGTGAAGCGGCTCCGCCGGCTGCAAGAGGCCCGTCTGCACGAGCGCGCCGGCCGCGCCGCCGACGCCCGCTGAGCCGCCGCTCCGCGCCACGCGGGCGGGCCCGCGCAGGACGCCCAGGGTTCGGCAGGTAGCATCGACGGGTGCCGACCACCAACTACCCCCGGGATCGTTTCGACGATGTGCCGGAGACGGATCGCGTCGGCGCCCACCGGGCCGAGAACCCGCGCATGCGCGGATGGGTCGTCCTGCTGTGGGCCGCACTGGCCACCGTCGTGCTCATCGTCGTGGGCATCTTCGGCACGCTGCTGGCGTCCGGGCGCATCGAGCTGGTCCCGACGCCCACCCCGACCGTCGAGCCGGTCCCCGAGGTCACGCCCGTCGTGGACGTGAACTACGACGTCATGATCCTCAACGCGACCCCCGAGCAGGGCCTCGCGACGCAGATGAAGGACGTCGTCGTGGGTGCGGGCTGGACGGACGACAAGGTGACCGCGGGCGAGGCCGGCTCGCAGGACTTCCCGACGACCACCGTCTTCTACGTCGACCCGGCTGACGAAGCCGCGGCCGCGGGCCTCGCCGGCGTCATCGGAGGCGCCGAGATCGAGCAGAGCGAGGCGTACCCCGCGACCACGGAGGGCGTGCCGCAGCTCACGGTCGTGATCGGTCTGGACCGCACCGCCGCGGGGCAGACGCCGGCCCCTACGCCCTGACCCGCCGAGCGCGTGTTTCGCGCGGGTAAACACTTGTGTGCCTGCATGTCAACAAGTGACGAAACGCGCGGATGCCGCGATTTCGCCTGCATACGATGAAGCCCTGCACCGCCGGCAACAGGAGATACGCATGACCCAGGGCACCGTCAAATGGTTCAACGCCGAGAAGGGATTCGGCTTCATCACCGTCGCCGACGGCCAGGACGTCTTCGTCCACTACTCGAACATCGACATGTCGGGATTCCGCGTGCTGGAGGAAGGGCAGACCGTGGAATTCACGGTCGGCTCCGGCCAGAAGGGGCCGCAGGCCGAGTCCGTGCGCGTCGTCTGAGCGCCCGGCTCAGCGCCCGACGCTGAACCGACACCGGAGACGGGATGCCGAAAGGCGTCCCGTCTCCTTGCGTTTCGGCATCCGTCATCGCGGCTTGCACTCGATAGGGTCGAGTGCCAGAATGATTTAGCACTCGCGTTTGTTGAGTGCTAATACCCCAGCCAACGTTCCGGAGGGACGACACACACATGGCAAAGATCATCGCTTTCGACGAGGAGGCCCGTCGCGGCCTCGAGCGTGGCCTGAACACCCTGGCCGACGCCGTCAAGGTGACGCTCGGCCCGCGCGGTCGCAACGTCGTGCTCGAGAAGAAGTGGGGCGCCCCCACGATCACGAACGACGGTGTCTCGATCGCCAAGGAGATCGAGCTGGACGACCCGTACGAGAAGATCGGCGCGGAGCTCGTCAAGGAGGTCGCCAAGAAGACCGACGACGTCGCCGGTGACGGCACCACCACCGCCACGGTTCTCGCCCAGGCGCTCGTGCGCGAGGGCCTGCGCAACGTCGCGGCCGGCGCCGACCCCATCTCGCTCAAGAAGGGCATCGAGAAGGCTGTCGCGGCCATCACCGCTGAGCTGCTCGAGTCGGCCAAGGAGGTCGAGTCCAAGGACCAGATCGCCGCGACCGCGTCCATCTCGGCCGCTGACCCGGAGATCGGCCAGCTCATCGCCGAGGCGATCGACAAGGTCGGCAAGGAAGGCGTCGTCACCGTCGAGGAGTCGCAGACCTTCGGCACCGAGCTCGAGCTCACCGAGGGCATGCGCTTCGACAAGGGTTACATCAACCCCTACTTCGTGACGGACCCGGAGCGCCAGGAGGCGGTCTTCGAGGACCCGTACATCCTCATCGCGAACCAGAAGATCTCGAACATCAAGGACCTTCTGCCCGTCGTCGACAAGGTGATCCAGGACGGCAAGGAGCTCGTCATCATCGCCGAGGACGTCGAGGGTGAGGCTCTCGCGACCCTCGTGCTCAACAAGATCCGCGGCATCTTCAAGTCGGTCGCCGTCAAGGCTCCCGGCTTCGGCGACCGTCGCAAGGCGCAGCTGCAGGACATCGCGATCCTCACCGGCGGCCAGGTCATCACCGAGGAGGTCGGTCTCAAGCTCGAGAACGCCACCCTCGACCTGCTCGGCCGTGCGCGCAAGGTCATCGTCACCAAGGATGAGACCACGATCGTCGAGGGTGCTGGCGAGGCGGGCCAGATCGAGGGTCGCGTGACCCAGATCCGCCGCGAGATCGACAACACCGACAGCGACTACGACCGCGAGAAGCTCCAGGAGCGCCTCGCCAAGCTCGCCGGCGGCGTCGCCGTCATCAAGGCGGGCGCGGCCACCGAGGTCGAACTCAAGGAGCGCAAGCACCGCATCGAGGACGCCGTCCGCAACGCGAAGGCTGCCGTCGAGGAGGGCATCGTCGCCGGTGGTGGCGTCGCGCTCATCCAGTCGGGCCGCAAGGCTCTCGACTCGCTCGAGCTCTCGGGTGACGAGGCGACCGGTGCCAACATCGTGCGCGTCGCGATCGAGGCTCCGCTGAAGCAGATCGCCCTCAACGCCGGTCTCGAGCCGGGCGTCGTGGCCAACAAGGTCTCGGAGCTCCCGCTGGGCCACGGCCTCAACGCCGCCACGGGCGAGTACGGTGACCTGTTCCAGCAGGGCATCATCGACCCCGCCAAGGTGACCCGTTCGGCGCTGCAGAACGCCGCGTCGATCGCCGGTCTGTTCCTCACGACCGAGGCCGTCGTCGCCGACAAGCCCGAGAAGGCCGCCGCTCCCGTCGGCGACCCGACCGGTGGCATGGACTTCTGATCCAGAACTCCACGACCGCGTAACGCGTTCACAGAACGGCCCCTCCTCGCGGAGGGGCCGTTCTGGGTTCCGGTGGGGGTCAGCGGAACAGGCTCGTGGTGGCGAGCTCCGTGTCGGCGTACTGGCGGCCGGCCGCCGCGAGCGCGGCGTTGATGCTGGTCAGCGACTCCTCGACCTGACGCTGCGTCGCGCGCCACTGCTCGACCACTCCGGCGAAGGCGGCCGCGGCCGACCCGGTCCACGAGGACTGCAGCTGCGTGAGCTGCGCGAGCATCGCGTTCGACTCCGCCTGCAGCCGGTCGATCGTGCCGCGCACCGTGGCGGTCGAGGTGAGGATGCTGTCGCTGTCGACGGTGAAGACGGCCATTCGGGGCTCCTGATCAACGTGCGGCGGCCGGATGCCGAACCGCGGTGAGGCCACGCTAGGCGTCCGACGAGGCGGGGCCGAGGCATCCGTCGTCAACTGTGCACGATGCGTCGCGGCCGGCGGCTGGGGAGGAGACGCTCACTCGGAAGCGTCGGTGAGCCTCGCCATCGGCTGGGTCGCGAGATCGACGTGCTCGGCCGCGTCGCGCGCGTCGGCGAGCGGGAACGCCACGCGGAACGTCGCACCGCCGCCCGGCGTGTCGACGACACCGACCGAACCGTGCAGCGCCTCGACGATCGACGCGACGATCGACAGGCCCAGGCCTGACCCGCCCGTCTCACGTGTGCGCGACGTGTCGGCGCGCCAGAAGCGCTGGAAGATCTTGTCCTTGATCTGGTCGGGCACGCCCTCGCCGTGGTCGATCACCTCGATCCATCCCATGCGGTCGCGCACGTCGACGCCGATGCGCAGCTCGACGGGGGACTCGTCCGAAGAGTACCGCCGCGCGTTCCCCAGCAGGTTCGTCACGACCTGACGGATGCGATTCTCGTCGCCGAGCACCACGGGCAGGAGTCCGTCGGCTGTCGGCTCCGGCTCGGCGTCGGGAAGGATCGTCGGCAGCGCCGCACTCGCCGCGGCGCCCGCCGCGGGCACCGGCTTCGGGCGGCGGCGCAGCAGCGACAGCGTCGCACCTGCACGCGAAATGGCGGAGGGCCCGCCGGCGCGGCGCTTCGTCTCGGGCGGGACGGATGCCTCGTCCTCGGCCGGCAGCGCGGGCTCGCCGATCGTGGTGTCGATGACGGTGACCGGGCGCATCGGCGAGGCCGCGCGCACGTCGAGGGCGGCGTCCCTGGCGATGGGGCGCAGGTCGACGGGGCCGATCACGACGTCGCGGCGCTCGTCGAGCCGGGCGAGCGCGAGCAGGTCCTCGACGAGGACGCCCATGCGGATCGCCTCCTTCTCGATGCGCTCCATCGACTGGGCGATGTCTTCGTCGCCGCGGATGGCCCCCATGCGGTACAGCTCGGCGTAGCCCCGCACCGTGACCAGCGGGGTGCGCAGCTCGTGGCTCGCGTCGCCGACGAACCGCCGCATCTGGCGCACCGTCGAGTCGCGCTGCGAGAGCGCCGCGTCGACGCGGTCGAGCATCGCGTTGATCGCGGTCTTGAGGCGGCCGACCTCGGTCGTCGTCGGCTCGATGTCGGTCATGCGCAGGCTGAAGTCGCCGCCCGCGATGGCGTCGGCGGTCGACTCGACCTGGCCGAGGCTGCGGAAGGTGAGGGTGACGAGGAAGCGCGTCGCCACGGCGCCGGCGATGAGGACCACGAGCGCGAGGATCGAGTAGATGCCGATGTACTGCGCGATCGTCCGGTTGACGCTCGCCAGGGGAAGGGCGACGAGTTGGGGGTAGAGGATGCCGGTGTCCTCGGACGGCTGGGTCGAGACGGTGGCGAGGAACTCCGCTTCGCCGTCTTTCGACATGAGCTGGGTGATCTGCAGCTCCTTGGTGACCGCCTGCTCCGGTGTCAGCGTGAGGGGCACATCGGGCGATGGGCCGCCGCGTCCGCCGACCAGCGCGAGGAGGTTGTCCTGCGGTGTCGTCGGCTCGTAGACGGCGACGAAGTAGTCGACGTCGGCGGTGCCCTCCTTCTTCTCCACGTCGAGGCGCCCATCGACGGAGGAGAACTCGAGCAGCGGAGCCCCCGCTTCGGTGCGGGCGAGGGCGACGAGCTGGGTCTCGACGCCGTCGATCAGCGAGTTGCGCAGGAAGAGCGCGGTGCCGACGCCGGCGGCGATGAGTCCGATCCCGAGGAGCGCGACGGTTACCCCGGTGACCTTCGCGCGCAGACTCGTGCCGCGCCACCACCGGGTGATCGCGTCGGGCTTGTGCGCCAGATCGTCCCCCTCGCTTGCTGCCGCGCCGGGCGGCGCTTCCAGGCTAAGCGGTCTTGCCGGCCTTCAGCATGTAGCCGAAGCCGCGCTTGGTCTGGATGAGCGGCTCGGACGAGTGCGGGTCGATCTTGCGGCGCAGGTACGAGATGTAGCTCTCGACGATGCCGGCGTCGCCGTTGAAGTCGTACTCCCAGACGTGGTCGAGGATCTGGGCCTTCGACAGCACGCGGTTGGGGTTGAGCATGAGGTAGCGCAGGAGCTTGAACTCGGTGGGGCTGAGGTCGATCGAGGCGTCGCCCACCTGCACGTCGTGGGTGTCCTGGTCCATCGTGATCTCGCCGGCACGGATCACGGACTCCTCGTCGGCCTGCATCGTGCGGCGCAGGATCGCCTGGATGCGGGCGACGATCTCGTCGAGGCTGAAGGGCTTGGTGACGTAGTCGTCGCCGCCGGCGTTGAGGCCGGTGATCTTGTCTTCGGTCTCGTCCTTGGCGGTGAGGAAGAGGATCGGCGCGGTGTAGCCGGCACCGCGGAGGCGCTTGGTGACGCTGAACCCGTTCATGTCGGGCAGCATCACGTCGAGGATGATGAGATCCGGCTCCTCCTCGAGCACCGCCGAGATCGTCTGGGCGCCGTTCGAGACGGCCCGTACCTGGAATCCGGCGAATCGCAGGCTCGTGATCAGCAGGTCGCGGATGTTCGGTTCGTCGTCCACGACGAGGATGCGCGGTGCGGTCATGCCCTCATTATGTCGGCGGAACCGATGCGGCGTCTGGATATCCGGCGACGCGGCCGAGAATCCGTCAGCGGGCGCTGTCCCGGATCTCGACGCAGCAACGCCCCGCCGTGGGCGCGAGGACGGGCGTCCGTTCGTCGCCGGTGGCGGTCGTGAGGCCCCGCACCAGCTCGAGGTTCGCCCCGCAGATGAGTGCGGTGTGCCGGGTCGCGAGGGCGTGGAAGGGGCAGTTCTCGAGCACCAGATCGGTGGATGCCGCGTCCTCCGCGCCGTCGGCGGGGAGCGCGTCCTTCGCGCGCGGCGCGTAACCGCACAGGGTCAGCGCCGCCTCGAGGTCGGCGCACCCGGCGCCGATCGCAGCGCCCGCGGCGAATGCCCCGGCGTCGAGCGCATCGCGCACCGGCACCCCACGCTCGTCGGCCTCCGCCGCCGCGGCGGCGAGCAGCTCCCCGGCGAGCTCGTAGTGCCGTTCCGGGATGGTGGCGGCGAGCTCGGCGTCGGCGGCACGGTAGAGCTTCGCCGGGCGCCCCGCGCCCGGGCCCGTGCGACCTGACCGCCTCTCGTACGAGACCGTGAGGAGGCCGGCCTCCGCCAGCCGATCGAGGTTCACCGCCGCCGTGCTCCGCGGCATCCCGAGCGCGGCCGCAGCCTCGTCGCGGCCGATCGGACGCTCGGTCGCGAGGCGGTACAGCTCGCGGCGCTGCGGGTCGGCGAGTGCCGCGACCGCCTCGGCGCGATTGGGGGTGAGGATGCTCACGGCGTGAGTCTACCTCTAAAACCAGGAATCTTGACAAAAGAATCCGAGAGTTCTAGCGTCGGGGTCAGACGAGCCGATCGTGCTCAACACGAAGGAGTGGGGATGATGTCGACCCCGGCGCACGCGACGGCGCTGCACGCCCTGCCCGACGAGGCTCCGATCGATCGTGACGCGGCGATGGTCGCCGTCGGCGATCTGCTGGCGGCACTCGGCTTCGATCCGGACGAGGGTGACCTCGTCGAGACCCCCCGGCGCGTCGCCGACGCGTTCATCGAGATGATCACGCCCGAGCCGTTCGAGATGACCACTTTCCCGAACGACGACGCGTACGACGAGCCGGTCGTCGTGCGCGGCATCCCGTTCGTGTCGCTCTGCCGGCATCATCTGCTGCCGTTCCGCGGCACCGCCACCGTGGGCTATGTGCCCGGCGATCGCCTGGTGGGGCTCTCGAAGCTCGCGCGCGTCGTCGCTCACCACGCACGCGGGCTGCAGGTGCAGGAAGCGCTGACTGTGCAGATCGCGCGCACGCTCGAGACCGCGCTGGAGCCCCGCGGGGTCGGCGTCGTCGTCGAGGCGGAGCATCTGTGCATGTCGACGCGAGGGGTCCGCACCGAGACCGCCCTCACCACGACCACGGCTTTCCGCGGCGCGCTCGCCACCGACCTGGCGCTGCAGACGCGATTCATCGGAGCGCGCCCCGTCTGACGCGCCGACACGGGCGAGAGGAGTCGTCATGAGCCACATGCTGATCATCGGGGGAGGTCTCGCCGGCGGAACGGCCGCCGAGGCACTGCGGGACGAGGGGTTCGACGGCGACATCACCGTCGTCGCCGCCGAGGCGCATCCGCCGTACCAGCGACCCCCGCTCTCGAAGGGGTATCTCGCGGGCGGCGAAGGACTGGATGCCGTCATCCTGCATCCCGCCGAGTGGTACGAGGAGCGCGGGATCCGCCTGATCACCGGTGTCGCCGTCACCTCGCTCGAGCCCGCCGCGCACGCGGTCGAGCTCGAGGACGGCGAGAGGCTGACGTACGACGCGGTGCTGCTCGCGACGGGCGCGACACCGCGGATGATCCCGCTGCCAGGACACGATCTGCCCGGAGTCACGACGCTGCGGCGCCTGGACGATTCCGACGAGCTCAGGGCGCAGCTCCGCGAAGGCGGCAAACGGCTCGTGGTGATCGGCGCGGGCTGGATCGGCATGGAGGTCGCCGCGACGGCCCGCGGCTTCGGCAACGAGGTCGCGATCCTCGAGCGCGACGCGGTGCCGCTCGCGATGGCCCTCGGCGCCGAGATGGGGGAGGTCTTCCGCGCGCTCCATCTCGAGCACGGTGTCGACCTGCGCACGTCGGTCGGCGTGGATCGCATCGTCGGCGACGGGCGCGCGGAGGGTGTCGTCGTCGACGGCGAGACCCTTCCCGCAGACCTCGTGCTCGTCGGCGTCGGGGCGTCCCCGAACACGGCGCTCGCCGAGGAGGCGGGGCTCGACATCCTGAACGGGGTCCTGACCGACGAGGCGCTGCGCACGAGCGCGGCCGACGTGTACGCCGCAGGGGACATCGCCAACGCCTTCCACCCGGTGCTGCAGCGGCATCTGCGCAGCGAGCACTGGGCGAATGCGCTGAACGCCGGCAAGGTCGTGGCGCGGTCGATGCTCGGGCGGCCGGCATCCTTCGACGACATCCCGTACTTCTACACCGACCAGTACGACCTCGGCATGGAGCTGTCGGGGTACGCGCCCCTGATGGCGGATGCCGAGGTCGTGGTGCGCGGCGATCTCGGCGCGCGCGAGTTCATCGCCTTCTGGACGGATGACGGCCGTATCGTCGCGGGCATGAACGTCAACGTGTGGGACGTGAACGACAAGGTGCAGGACCTCATCCGCTCCGGTGCGCGGATCGACCCCGACCGTCTTCGTGACCCCGATGTGCCGCTGGAGGACCTGATCCCGTGACGCTCGCCCCCGACACCGCCTCGGCCCTGCTCGCTCCGGTGCTCGACCTGCCGGGCGGTGCGCTCGACCTGTCGCGACACATCGCGGTGATGGCGATCGTGAACCGCACGCCGGACTCCTTCTACGACCGCGGGGCGACGTTCGCACTCGACGCCGCGGTGTCGGCGGGCTTCGCCGCCGTGGAGGCCGGCGCCGAGATCGTGGACGTGGGAGGGGTGAAGTTCGCGCCCGGTCCGCCGGTCCCGGTCGACGAGGAGATCGCGCGCGTCGTGCCCGTCGTGCGCGAGCTGGCGCCGGTCGCGCGCGTCAGCGTCGACACGTTCCACCCCGAGGTCGCGCGGGCGGCGATCGAGGCGGGCGCCGCGATCATCAACGACACGACCGGCCTGCATGATCCGGCGATGGCCGAGGTGGTCGCACGAGGCGGCGCCGGGGTGGTGATCGCCCACAGTCTCGCGGCGCCGCGCACGCAGCATCCGCTCCCGCACTACGACGACGTGATCGGCGACATCGCCGAGTTCCTCGTCGCGCGCCGCGGGCTGGCGCGGGAGCACGGCGTTCCCGACTCGCGCATCGTGCTCGACCCCGGCCATGACCTCAACAAGAACACGCGGCAGACCCTGGAGCTCACGCGGCGACTGGGCGAGCTCGCCGGGCTCGGCGCGCCGCTCCTGGTGGCGCTCTCGAACAAGGACTTCGTCGGCGAAGCGCTCGACCGCGAGAAGGGGGACCGCCTTCCCGGGTCCCTGGCCGCTGCCGTGTTCTGCGCGCTGAACGGCGCGCGCATCGTGCGTGCCCACAACGTGCGCGAGACCGTCGATGCAATGCGCATGGTGGAGGCGATCCTCGGCTGGCGGCGGCCCGCCTACGAGCTGCACAACACCCGACCCGAGGGGAACGACTGATGCCCACGCGCTCCGAGCTCTTCGACGCCTACGCGCTCCGCGGCCGCGACGGCACGCGTGTGCGCATGAACTTCGTCTCGAGTGCCGACGGAGCCGTCACCCTCGATGGACGCAGCGGCGCGCTCGGCGGCGACACCGACCGCGAGCTCATGCAGGTGCTGCGCGCGATGGCCGACGTCGTGCTGGTCGGTGCCGGCACCGTGCGTGCCGAAGGCTACGGCGGGCTGAAGGTCGATCAGGAGGACGTCGAGTGGCGCCGCGCCCGCGGGCTCGACGACCAGCCCGCGCTCGCCGTGGTGAGCGGCGGCCTGCATCTCGATCCGGCCGACACGGTCTTCGCCGAGGCGGTGCGGCGCCCGGTGATCGTGACGACGGATGCCGCGGCCGCCGCAGACGGCGGGCGCTTCGAGTCGGTGGCATCGGTGATGGCGTGCGGGAAGGCCGACGTCGATCTCGTCGCGATGCTCGACGCGTTCGCGCGGCGCGGGTGGACGCAGGTGCTCTGCGAGGGCGGCCCGCACCTCTTCGGAGCATTGCTGGAGGCCGACCTCGTCGATGAGGTGTGCGTCACGCTCGCGCCGCGGTTCGTCGGCGGGCAGGCCGGGCGCATCGTGCAGGCCGCCGCCGAGGCGGACCGGCGGTTCGCCCTCGAGGGTGTCGTGACCGACGACGAGGGTTTCGTCTTCCTGCGGTACTCGCACGAGTGAGTCCCCGCTTTACTACATACCTAGTGCCCGGGATACTATAAGCGTAGTATGACGCTCACTCAAGAGGAGAGGAGAGTCATCATGAGCCTCACCGAATCGCGCGAAGAGCTGCGTTTTCAGCTGCGACGTGAACTGCACGCCACCGAAGAGGCCGTCTTCGACGCGCTCGTGAATCCCGAGAAGCAGAAGGTCTGGCTCTCGCCGCCGGGTGCCGGCGCCGTCGAGACGACCGTCGACCTGCGCGTCGGGGGCGCCTGGGAGTCCCGCTTCCATCCGGATCACCTGACCGAGGTTCACGACGTGCAGACGTACCTCGTGATCGATCGTCCGCATCGCCTCGTCACCGACCTGGTCTCCGCGTCAGCGAGAGGCGGACAGCCGATGCCGACACTGCACTCGCGGGTCGACATCACGCTCGAGCCGACGGTGTGGGGCACGCTGATGACAGTCGAGCAGACCGGCTTCCCGAGCGTCGACGTACGCGACTTCTTCGAAGCCGTCGTGTGGCCGGGCGGGTTCGACCGCATCGAGTCGTTCCTCGCCGGGCGCTGAACGCCGGTACCCGCGATCAGTCCATTGCCGTGCGGACCGCGCGTTCGATGACAGGCCGGATCTCGGCGGCCGGGTCCACGGTCACACGATGGAGCACCAGCCCATCGCCGGCGGCCATGAGCGCGCGGACCGCTTCATCGGGCGAACGAGCCCCGATGCGCGCCAGAAGTGCGGTCGTCCACTCGACGAAGATCCGGCGCTGAGTGAGAAGCGGTTCCAGCAGGTCGGGGTCGCCCGCACCCTCGAGGAAGAGCGCGTAGCGGGCTCTCGTGCGCGAAGCACGTGGCCCGGTCTGAAATGCGATCATGCTGCTGAGCGCCTCGACGAGCTGCTCGGGCGTCTCGACCGGAGGCGCTTCGGTCGCCGCGAACTCGGCTCGCTCGGTTTCGGCGAGCCAGGCCACGACGCCGGCGACGAGCGCGTCACGGGTGCGGAACCAGTTCGAGGTCGACCCCTTCGGCAGGCCGGCGCGCTCGTCGACCCTGGCGTGGGTCAGCGCCCGGATGCCCTGCTCGCCCACGAGCTCGAGCGCCGCGTCGAGCGCGCGATCGCGGGTGGATGCCATGTCCACGACCCTAGGCGCAACATCTCCTACTGCAGAAGTAGTAGCCCTCGTCTTCGCCTCATCGTTCCGGTTTCATGAAGTTCGCCGATCGCCCCTGTCGCATCCGCAGGGGCTGTATTAGGTTTCTCGTGATCGCGCCCACGAGGACGCGTGCATCTCGGTGGGCAGAGCCGCCCGCCAGAAAACGGGAGGGTTCTGTGCACATGCGCAAGACATCGACGGCCCGGCTCGCGGGAGGCGCGGTCATCGCCGCCACCGCGGTCGCGCTCGCCCTGGTCGGATCGGGAACCGCGTCGGCGGCCCCGCCCAAGGGGCCCAACAACGGCGGCAACACGCCGAACGGTCCGACGCTGGACATCCAGCTGCTGTCGTTCAACGACTTCCACGGCAACCTCGAGGCCCCCGCAGGGTCGAGTGGCCGGCTCAACCTTCCGGGAGGTGGCACGACGGACAGCCTCACTCCTCCCGGGGTCGGCGGTGTCGAGTACCTGGCGACGCACCTCGCGCAGGCGCGCGAGGGTCACCGGTACTCGCTCACCGTCGCTGCGGGCGACCTGATCGGCGCATCTCCGCTGCTGTCCGGTGCCTTCCACGACGAGCCGTCGATCGAGGCGCTCAATGCGCTCCACCTCGACGTCTCGGCCGTCGGCAACCACGAGTTCGACGAGGGCTACGTCGAGCTGCAGCGCATGGCGAACGGCGGATGCCTCGATGACGGCGACGGCGAGAACAACCAGAACTCGTGCCCGACGGGCAGCTTCGCCGGTGCGGACTTCGACTACCTCGCCGCGAACGTCGTGTACGAAGGCACGAACAACACGATCCTCCCCGCCTACGCGATCAAGAACATCAAGGGCGCCAAGATCGGCTTCATCGGCATGACGCTCGAGGACACCCCCGACATCGTGACCGCCTCCGGCATCGCGGGCCTCGACTTCAAGGACGAGGTCGAGACGGCGAACGCGCTCGTCCCCGTGCTCAAGGCGAAGGGCGTGAACGCGATCGTGGTGCTCATCCACCAGGGCGGGACGCCGCCGTCGAGCGCCGCATACAACGCGGCGTGCGGCAACGGCGCCGAGATCGCGGCCGACAGCCCGATCATCCCGATCGCGCAGAACCTCGACCCCGCGATCGACCTGATCGTCTCGGGACACACGCACCAGCCGTACGTGTGCAACATCAAGGACCCCGCGGGCAACGATCGTCTGGTCACGTCGGCCTCGTCGTTCGGCCGCCTGTACACCGAGACGAACCTGACGTACGACAAGCGGACCCAGGACATCGTGCGCACCTCGATCACGAGCGCGAACATGCTGGTCACCCGCAACGTGCCCAAGGATCCGACCGAGACGGCGCTGATCACGAAGTACCAGGAGCTCGTGGCACCCATCGCGAGCAAGGTGGTCGGTCAGATCTCGACGACCGTGACGAGGACGGCGAATGCGGCCGGCGAGTCCCCGCTGGGTGATCTGATCGCCGACGCGCAGCTGGCCGATCCGAGTGTCGTCGGACCGTACTCCGCCCCTGTCATCGCACTGATGAACCCGGGCGGGATCCGCGCGGATCTGCCGTTCGCGTCTCCGAGCTCGCCCTACGGTGAGCCGGATGGCTCGATCACCTTCGCCGAGGCGTTCACGGTCCAGCCGTTCAACAACTACCTGGTCTCGCTCGACCTCACCGGCGCGCAGATCAAGCAGATCCTGAATGAGCAGTGGACCGCCCCGAACACGGGCTCCAACAGAAAGATCCTCCAGGTCAGTGACGGCTTCTCGTACACCTACTCGGGCACCACGCTCGGGGCCGTCACGCTCAACGGGCAGCCGCTCGTCGACACGACGACCTACCGCGTCGTGACGAACAACTTCCTCGCCGGTGGCGGGGACGGCTTCCCGACGTTCCTGCAGGCGCAGAACGTGTACTACGGCGGGCTGGACATCGACGCGTTCTCCGCGTACCTGACGGCGCACAGCCCGTACACGCCGGCGGCGCTGACCCGCATCAACGGGGCTCCGTAACCCGACCACAGGAGAGCCCGGCGCTGACTCAGCGCCGGGCTCTCCTCTTGTGCGGCTCAGGCCGCGAGCGAGTGCGCGTCCAGGATCGTGTACGCGTAGCCCTGCTCGGCGAGGAAGCGCTGGCGGTTCTGCGCGAAGTCCTGGTCGACGGTGTCGCGCGCGATGAGCGTGTAGAAGCTCGCGGTGTGGTTCGACTGCTTCGGCCGCAGCAGGCGCCCGAGGCGCTGGGCCTCCTCCTGGCGCGAGCCGAACGAGCCCGACACCTGGATGGCGACGGATGCCTCGGGCAGATCGATCGAGAAGTTCGCGACCTTCGACACCACGAGCACGGAGATCTCGCCGACGCGGAACGCCTGGTACAGCTCTTCTCGTTCGTCGATCGGGGTCTGGCCGGTGATCTTCGGAGCGTTGAGCGCTTCGGCGAGGACGTCGATCTGGTCGAGGTACTGGCCGATGATCAGGATGCGCTCGCCCTCGTGGCGCGCGACGAGGTCGCGGACGACCCCGATCTTCGCGGGTGCGGTTGCGGCCAGGCGGTAGCGCTCGTCGTCGGCTGCCGCCGCGTACTCGAGGCGGTCGCCGGCGGGCAGGTCGACGCGCACCTCGTAGCAGACGGCGGGCGAGATGAAGCCCTGCGCCTCGATCTCCTTCCACGGAGCGTCGAACCGCTTGGGGCCGATGAGGCTGAACACGTCGCCCTCGCGGCCGTCTTCGCGCACGAGGGTGGCGGTGAGGCCGAGGCGGCGCCGCGCCTGCAGGTCGGCCGTCAGCTTGAAGACGGGCGCGGGGAGGAGGTGGACCTCGTCGTACACGATGAGGCCCCAGTCGAGGGCGTCGAGCAGGGCGAGGTGGGCGTACTGTCCCTTCCGCTTCGCGGTGAGGATCTGGTACGTCGCGATCGTGACCGGCTTGATCTCCTTGGTCTGGCCGGAGTACTCGCCGATCTCCTCGGGCGTGAGCGACGTGCGCTTGAGGAGCTCGTCGCGCCACTGACGGGCGCTGACGGTGTTGGTCACGAGGATGAGCGTCGTGGTCTTGGTGTCGGCCATCGCGGCAGCGCCGACGAGTGTCTTTCCTGCGCCACAGGGGAGCACGACGACGCCGGATCCGCCCTGCGTGAAGATGTCGACGGCCTGTCGCTGGTACGGCCGCAGGTGCCAGCCGTCCTCCGCGAGGTCGATCGGGTGCGGCGTCCCCGGCGTGTAGCCGGCGAGGTCCTCGGCGGGCCAGCCGATCTTCAGCAGCTCCTGCTTGATCTGGCCGCGCGCCCACGCGTCGATGACGTACGAGTCGGGGGAGGGGTGCCCGAGCAGCAGCGGCTGGATGCGCTTGTTCTTCGACACCTCGGCGAGGACCGCGGCATCCGTGGACCTGAGGATCAGCTCGCCGTCCTCGTTGCGCTCGATGACGAGACGGCCGTACCGGCCCACGGTCTCGGCGATGTCGATCGACACCGACGGGGGCACGGGGAAGCGCGACCAGCGGTCGAGGGTCGCCAGCATGTCTTCGGCGTCGTGGCCGGCGGCGCGTGCGTTCCACAGCCCGAGCCGCGTGATGCGGTACGTGTGGATGTGCTCGGGGGCGCGCTCGAGCTCGGCGAAGATCGCGAGTTCGTGCCGCGCGCTCTCGGCATCGGGGTGCGCGACCTCGAGGAGCACGGTGCGGTCGCTCTGGACGATGAGGGGGCCGTCAGCCATAACGTACCAGTCTACCGTCGCGGACGGCGGGTGGATGCTGCGGGCTCAGGCCGCGTGGACGCTCACGATGCTCGACACGGGGAGCGTCCGTTCGATGTCGGCGGCGCGGTCGCGGCCGCGGAGGCGCCCGCCGCCGAGGCCGGCCGCCTCGAGGGTGAAGGAGCGCTCGGAGCCGTCGGGCATGCGCACGACCACGACGATCTCGGCGCGGGCGCGCACCGCCTGCTCCAGCTCGCGTTCGAGCCAGCCGGACTCGCCCTGCGTGCCGTGCCCGCCGCGGAGGGTGGCGATGAGGCGCGCGTACGTCTCCTGCGCAGTCCCGGCCGGCTTGGATGCGGTCGCGGTGGTGCGCCGGTGGATCGACTCGGGAACCCCGCGGGCGTCGAGCGCGACGACGGGGTAGCGGGCATCGGCGAGGGTCCAGTACACCGCGTCGCGCGCCACGCGGGACGAGAGCGCGTCGTCGCCCTCGAGCACGAGCAGACCCAGGGGCCGCAGCGCCTGGTCGACCGTGATCGCGTCGAGCAGGCCCGCGTCGGAGCTCTCGACGCGGGTGCGCCCGGTGGCGCCGTCGGCGCGCACGCGCACCAGGCCGTGCCGGCTCGCCGTGCTCTCGATGAGGTAGGCCAGCGGCTGCGGGATGCCGGTGAGCGACAGGCCCGCGAGGAAGTCGCGCATCGACTCGGCTGTCTCGCCCTCGGTCATGCCCGCGCCGATCGAGTCCGCGGTGAAGCGGTACGTCGACGCCTGCGCACGCGACTCCCGCAGCGCGATCGACCGCAGGCGCAGATCGAGGGCGGGCGCGAGGGGACCCGGCGCGATCGCGGTCAGGTCGGCCTGCAGGTAGACCCGGTCGATCTCGGTGGGAAGGTACGGCGCCATTGTGGCGGCATCCGCTCGCTCTCCCGCCCGAAGGGCAGCCGTCCAGGGGAACTCGGCAGGGGAGCGGTCCGAGCTGAACAGCCCCCAGCGCACGCCGATGCGGTGCAGCCGCTCAGCCCGGGCGGGCCACTCGGGGTCGAGCGGGTACATGCCGGGCCATGCGTCCGGTGTCAGGAAGCCGTGCGATGACGTGCGCAGCCCCCGAGGAAGGCTCGTGCGGAAGCCCTCGGCGATCGCCTCCCAGCGATCCGCGGTCGGCGCCTTCAGCCAGCGCTCGCCGGCGTCGGTGACGGTCCACTCGCGTTCAAACGCCGTCGCAAGGCCCGCACCTGCCGCCGAGGCGAGCAGATCTTCGAGGTCGTCCGCGAACTCGAGGGCGCCGGCATCCAGCAGCCGGCGCCGGTCCACGGCGCTCACCGGTCCCGCGCCGGTGCGCGCGAGCGGCGTGTGCGAGCACAGGAGGAGGACGTCGGCGAGCGAGCCCGCGGTGGTGAACGCGCGCTCCGCGGCGGCCGCGGCGACGCGCGCGTCGGCGGCGACCGGCGCGACCGGCTCCGGTGCCGCGGTGAAGGCGTGCGGCGCGGCGGCGGCCGCCGCCGCCACACGTTCCGAGACGGCCGTGTACGGCGAGCCGTCGGCATCGGTGAGGGCGAGCCGCGCGGGTTCGCCGTCGACGCCGGCTTCGCTGAGGTCGAGGGCGAGAAGGTCGTGGCGGTCGAGGCGGGTCAGTGCCCGGTCGACGGACGCGGGGTCGAGGAGGCCCTCGGCGGCGTCGAAGAAGTCGTGCCAGGCCGCCTGTGGCGAGACCCCGCGCGCAGCGAGCGTCGTGGCGAGCGCGGCGTCACCGAGCTCGGCGAGCCGCGTCGCAAGGGCGCGCGCGTCGGAGGCCAACCGGGTCAGCCCCCTCGGTTCGCCCGGGCCCTCCGCACGAAGCTCATGATGAGGACTGCGAGCAGCAGCGCGAACGCGACGATGGGGGCGATGTACACCAGCACGCCGACGATCGGCCAGATGCCTGTGCTCATGTCGGCCCCGGAGGCCGATGCGATCATGATCGCGAAGAAGCTCACGATCGAGAGCACGAGCAGGCCCAGCGACATGAAGGCCAGGACGCGGTCGATGCGGCGGACGGGGACGTCGCCGGAGGGGTTCGTGCTCATCCGCACCAGCCTACTCGCTGACGTCACCGCCGCGGTGCGAAGGGACGCCCCTGAGATCGGGCCGGATGGATGCTTCACCGTGGGGTCTCGGCGGACGCCATGCCGTTAGGCTGGGAGGCGGGGTTGTACGACCCCGCTTTCGTCATGCTCTTTATCGCCCGCGACGCGTCGCGGGCGCCGATCCAGCGAGGTTTCGATGCCCACCGGCAAGGTCAGGTTCTACGACGAGGAGAAGGGGTTCGGCTTCATCTCCTCCGAAGACGGTCAGGACGTCTTCCTGCACGCCACTGCCCTTCCGCCCGGCACGCCCGCGCCCAAGGCGGGGACCCGCCTCGAGTACGGCATCGCCGACGGCAAGCGCGGTCCGCAGGCCCTGTCCGTGCGCGTCCTCGAGGCTCCGGTGAGCCTCGCCAAGCGCTCCCGCAAGCCCGCCGACGACATGGCGATCATCATCGAGGACCTCGTGAAGCTCCTGGACGGCATCGGCGGAGACCTCCGCCACGGCCGCTACCCCAGCGGCGCGCACGCCAAGAAGGTCGCCGCGGTCCTGCGCAAGGTCGCCGATGAACTCGACGCCTGACCAGACCGACCCCGTCGTCGACGTCGTCATCGACGCCGACCCGGCTTCGGACGAAGCGGTGACGGATGCTGCCCCCGCCGTGGCGGAAGAAGCACCGTCCGTCGAGCTCGAGGCGACCGAGGTCGAAGCGGCGGTGGACGGCGCCGACGACGGTGCGGAGACGGCTGAGGTCGTCGACGTCGTCGAAGTGGTCGAGGTCGCAGTGGTCGAGGTCGAGGCGGAGGCCATCGGCGGTGCGCCGGCCGACGGCGCCGACGACGCTTCGGAGACCGCTGAGGTCGTCGAGGTTGTCGAGGTCGTCGTGCCCGTCGACCCCGACCCGCAGCTGCTGGCCGCGCACGACCTGGCGCTCGCAGCACTCCGCGAGATCACGCCCGAGGCCACGATCGGCGACCCCGCGGGCTACCGCGTCGAAGCCGACGGCGTCGTCTCGCTGCGCTTCGCGAATCGCCTCGCGGGCTACCCCGGCTGGTTCTGGACCGTCAGCCTCGCGCGCGTGGACGACGCCGATCCCACCGTGCTCGAGGTCGAGCTGCTCCCCGGTGACGGCGCGCTGCTCGCTCCGGACTGGGTGCCGTGGGCCGTGCGCCTCGCCGACTACCACGCCGCCCAGGCCGCGCTCGCGGAGGCCGCTCACGCGGACGACGACGAGGACGACGACCACGAGGATGACGACCACGAGGAGCTCGAAGACGTCGACGACCTCGACGCGTCCGACTTCGACGAGGACGGCTCGCCCATCCTCCACGCCGGCGACGTCGACGGTGTCGACATCGACGAGCTCGCCGATGCCTCGGCCGAGGACGAGCACGACGAGTCGGATGACGACGACGAGTCGGACGACGACTTCGACGACGATGACGCGGACGACGACGGCTCGGGCGATGACGACTTCGACGACGACGAGTCGGACGACGAGGACGACTTCGACGAAGACGGCTTCGACGACGACGAGGACGATTCCGACGAGGACGACGACTCCGACGAGGACGACGACTCCGACGAGGACGACGACTCCGACGAGGACGACGACTCCGACGACGAGGACTTCGACCCCGAAGGCGCCTGACCTCGTCCGGACACGACGAAAGGGTGGATTCCCGCCGCCCGCAGCGCGGGGGGCTCCACCCTTTCGCGTTTCCCTCAGCGCCGCTCGACCACGTTCGCGGGGGCGGCCGCCGACGGCGCTGACGCGTCGGCGACGTGGAAGCGGGCACTGAGAAGCACATCGTCGCGGGACGAGGGCCCCACGAGCAGCTCGAACTCGCCGGCTTCTACGAGGCGGCGGCCCGCAGCATCCACGATCGTGCACTCCGCGACGGGGAGCGACAGCTCGACCGTCGCCGTCTCGCCCGGCTGCAGGTCGACGTGGCGGTAGGCCTTGAGCTCCTTGTCGGCCCAGCTGACCGAGGTCACGCTGTCGCGCACGTACACCTGCACGATCTCGTGCGCGGGCCGGTCGCCGGTGTTGTGCAGTTCGACCAGGGCGCGCACCGTGTCGTCGCTGCCCAGAGCGGTCTCGACGACGCGCAGCCCCGAGTACTCGACCGTCGTGTACGACAGGCCCTCGCCGAACGCGAAGGCGGGACTCTGCGTGAGGTCGGCGTAGCGGTCGCCGTGCTGGCCGCGGATCTGGTTGTAGTAGATCGGCAGCTGGCCCGCGTGGCGCGCGAACGACAGCGGCAGACGTCCGCTCGGTTCGATCAGTCCGAGCAGCAGCTCGGCCACGGCCTGGCCCCCGCGCATGCCGGGGTTGGCCGCCCACACCAGCGCGGCAGCATCCATCACCGTCTTCGGGAGCACGTGCGGCTTCGAAGCCAGCAGCACGACCACCAGCGGGGTGCCGGTCGCCGCCAGCGCCTCGAGCAGCGCGAGCTGCCCGCCGACGAGCTCGAGCGTCGCCGTCGAGCGGCCCTCGCCCACCAGCTCGATGCGGTCGCCGACGACGGCGACGACGTAGTCCGCGCGCTCGGCGGCTGCCACCGCTTCGGCGATGAGGTCCGCGTCGGGTGCGCTCGGCACGACCACCTGGGGCCGGGGCTGGCCGTCGGGGAAGAACGCGCCCTCGGGGTCCTCCTCGAGCGTGAGGATGTCGGCGCCGCGGGCGTGCGTGATCTCCCAGTCCGCAGGGGCGTGTGCGCGCAGCCCATCGAGCACCGTCGAGATCATCTCGCGCGGGTGGCCGTCGGGGATCCAGTCGACCTGCCCCGACGAGCCGGCCCAGTCGCCCAGCTGCGTCTGCGCGTCGTCGGCGAGCGGGCCGACCACGGCGACACGACGGGACCCGGATGCTGCGGGGATCGCCCGCCCGGAGTCGTCGGCGCCGAGCCCGCCGGCGAGCGGGAGCGTGCCGTCGTTGGCGAGCAGCACCAGTGAGCGCCGCGCGACCTCGAGGTTGAGCGCCGTGTGGTCGGCGGAGCCGACCGCGGTGGCGATGCGCTCGCGGTCGGGCAGGCGCGGGTCTTCGAAGAGGCCGAACTCGAACTTCAGCAGCAGGATGCGCGCGACGGCGCGGTCGAGCGCCTCCTCGGTCATGAGTCCCTGCGCGAGCGCGTCCTGGGCGCCCTGGAAGAAGCCGGGCGTCGTCATGATCATGTCGTTGCCCGCCAGCACGGCCGCCGCGGCGGCGTGGGCGTAGTCGGGCTGCACTTTCTGCTCCCACACCATGCGCCCGACGTTGTCCCAGTCGGTGATGAGGGTGCCGGTGTAGCCCCACTCGCCGCGCAGCACGTCGTTCAGCAGCCAGTCGTTGACCGTGATCGGCACGCCGTCGGTGGTCTGATAGCCGAGCATGAAGGTGCGGCATCCCTCCTTCGCCACCCGCTCGAACGGGGGCAGGAACCACGAACGGAGCTTGCGGCGCGAGATGTCGGCCTCGCTCGCGTCGCGGCCGCCCTGCGTCTCGGAGTACCCGGCGAAGTGCTTCGCCGTCGCGAGGATCGCCGTGGGGTCGTCGAGGCCGCCGCCCTGGTAGCCGCGCACCATCGCCGAGGCGAGCTCGCCGATGAGGAACGGGTCCTCGCCGAAGGTCTCGTCGACGCGGCCCCAGCGGAGGTCGCGCGTGATGCACAGCACCGGCGAGAACGTCCAGTGGATGCCGGTGGCCGAGACCTCGACGGCGGTCGCACGCGCGACGCGCTCGGCGAGATCGGCATCCCACGTCGCGGCCATGCCCAGCTGGGTCGGGTAGATCGTGGCGCCCTCCCAGAAGGAGTGGCCGTGGATGCAGTCCTCGCCGACGAGCAGCGGGATCTGGAGGCGGGTCTGCAGGGTCAGCTCGCGGGCGCGGAGCACCTTCTCGGGCGATGCGTGCAGGATCGAGCCCGCGTGCATGCGCACGACCTGGTCCTCGAGGTCGTCGCGCGCATCGAGCTGCAGCATCTGGCCGATCTTCTCCTCGACCGTCATGCGGCCGAGGAGATCCGCGATGCGGTCGGCGACCGGGAGTGAGGGGTCGAGGTAGTCCGGAATGGTCGCGGTGGTCACGCGTTCTCCTGCGTCTTCAGGTCGGTGCGCACGGCGGTGACGGTGTCGTTCACGTTCATGCCCTTCTTCTTCATGGCGCGGGCGCGCTCGCCGGCGGACCGCAGGCGCGGGTTGACGTACTCGTCGATGCCGAAGTTGATCAGCGAGAGCGCCACGCCGATCGCGGCGATGCACAGGCCCGGGGGCAGGAACCACCACCACTGTCCCTGGCGGAACGCGCCCTGCGCGCTCGCCCAGTTGAGGATCGTGCCCCAGTTGTAGGTCGTCACCGGGATGATGCCGATGTACGACAGCGTCGTGAGGCCGATGATGGCCGCGGTCACGGTGCCCACGAAGCTCGCGGCGATGAGCGCCATCAGGTTCGGGAGCATCTCGACCGTGATGATCCGCCGCAGCGGTTCGCCGTTGGCCCGGGCGGCCTGCACGAAGTCGCGGCTGCGCAGCGACATCGTCTGGGCGCGCAGCACGCGCGCACCCCACGCCCACCCGATGAGCCCCAGCACTGCGGCGATGAGGATGAGGGGCGGATCCTCGAACATCGACGCCACGATGATGATCAGCGGGATGCCGGGGATCACGAGGAAGACGTTCGTGAGAGCCGACAGACCCTCGCTGCGCCATCCGCGGAGATAGCCCGACAGGACGCCGACGATGATCGCGATCACCGTGGCGATGATCGCCGCGAGGAACCCCACGACGATGACGCCCCGCGTGCCGTGGATCACCTGGCTCAGCACGTCCTCGCCGATGTGCGTGGTGCCCAGCCAGTGCTCCGCCGACGGCGGCTGGAAGCGTGCCGTGTTGTCGACCTTCGTGGGGGAGTAGGGGGCCAGCACGTCGGCGAAGATCGCGACGAGCACGAAGAAGCCGAGGATCGACAGTCCCGTGATGGACTTCTTGTTGCGGAACATCGCGAACGCGGCGCCCAGCTTCGACCAGAAGCCGGGCTTCTTGGGCGCCTTGCCTGCGTGGGCTGCGCTGCGCACGGTGGCCGTCGCGGGCGTGTTCGCCGGGCGCTGCGCCGTCGTGTCGTTGACGATCGTGTTCATGCTCAGGCCTCCGTCTGGCGCGTGCGCGGGTCGAGGAACGCGTAGGCGACGTCCGCGAGGAGGTTCGCCAGGAGCACGGAGATCGTGATCACGAGGAACACCCCCTGCATGAGGGCGTAGTCCTTGGCGTTGGTGGCGTCGAGCAGGAGCTTGCCGACGCCGGGGTAGCTGAACACCACCTCCATCACGATCGTGCCGCCGACGATGAAGCCGAGGGCCAGCGCGAAGCTCTGGATCTGGGGGAGCACGGCGTTGCGCGCCGCGTAGCGCCAGAGCACCCGGTCGTTCGGCATGCCCTTGGCCTGCGCGACGGTGACGTAGTCCTCGTCGAGCACGGTGAGCATCATGTTGCGCATGCCCAGCATCCAGCCGCCGAGCGAGGCGATGACGATCGTCGCCGCGGGGAGGAAGCCGTGGTGGATCACGTCGCCGATGAACTCCCACGACCACTCCGGCGCCACGCCGACGCCGTAGGCCTTGCCGATCGGGAACCACCCGAGCGCGACCGAGAAGATCGAGATCGCCAGCAGGCCCAGCCAGAAGTAGGGGATGGTGCTGAAGAAGGTGGTGATCGGGATCAGGACGTCGAGCCGGCTGCCGCGGCGCCAGCCGACGATCGCGCCGCCGATGGTGCCGACCGCGAACGCGATGAGCGTCGCGAAGCCGACAAGGGCGACGGTCCAGATCAGGGACTGGCCGACCACCTCGGTCACCGGCCGCATGCCGTGCAGCAGCGAGATGCCGAGGTCGCCGCGCAGGAGGTGCGCCCAGTAGTCGACGTACTGCTGCCACAGGGAGGCGTCGGTGTCGAGCCCGAGCAGAGCGCGCAGCGCGTCGGCCGCCTCAGGCGTCACGTTGCGGTTGCGGGCGAGGTACGCGGTCACCGCGTCGCCCTTCATCAGGCGCGGCAGGAAGAAGTTGATCGTGATGGCCGCCCACAGCGTGAACAGGTAGAACAGGGCGCGATTGCCGAGGAACCGCCAGGGGATGCGCGCGCGGCCCTTGACCGCGCCGGTCGCGCTCGTGCCCGCCTCGATCGCGTCGAAGTCCGGGGCCGGGAGCTGGGGGGCGACGGCGCTCACTTCTCACCTCCGAGGATGCCGGCTGCGTGCGCGAAGTAGGTGTCGGGATCGGGGGACGCCGCGCGCAGCTCTTGGGTGTAGGGGTTCTGGGGGTTGAGGATCACGTCGTCGGCGGGACCCCGCTCGACGACGCGCCCCTGGTTGAGCACGAGGATCTCGTCGCTGAAGTGGCGTGCGGTGGCGAGGTCGTGCGTGATGTAGAGCACGCCCAGACCGTGTTCGCGCTGCAGGTCGGCGAGCAGGTTGAGCACGCCGAGGCGGATCGACACGTCGAGCATCGAGACCGGCTCGTCGGCTACGAGCAGCTGCGGGCGGGACGCCAGCGCGCGGGCGATCGCGACGCGCTGACGCTGCCCGCCGGACAGCTCGTGCGGCCGGCGGTCGATGACGGCGTCGGCATCGAGGCGGACCCGGCCGAGGAGACGGCGCACCTCGTCGTCGAGCTGATCCTTCGGCACGACCTTGTCGAGCTCGAGCGGCCGCTGGATGGCGTACCGGATGGTGTGGTACGGGTTGAGCGACGCGAACGGATCCTGGAAGACCATGCGCAGCTGCTGGCGATAGGCGCGCAGGTCCTTGCCGCGGCGGGGGATCGGCTGGCCGTCGAGGCGCACCTCGCCGCTGGTCGGCGTCTCGAGCTGGGTGAGGATCTTGGCGATGGTCGACTTGCCGCTGCCGGACTGGCCGACCAGGCCGATGGTCTGGCCTGAGCGGAGCGTGAAGCTCACGTCGTCGAGGGCCTTCATCTGGCCGGCACCGCGCACCGAGTACACCTTGGTGACGGCGTCGAATTCGAGGACGGTCATCGGTGGACCACCCCTCTCTCTCCGGTGAGTCTGGGGAACGAGGCCAGGAGCGTCCGGGTGTACTCGTCCTTCGGATCGGTCCAGACCCGCTCGGCGGTGTCGAGCTCGACGATCTCCCCTTCGCGCATGATCGCGATGCGGTCGCTGATCTCGAGCAGTAGCGGCAGGTCATGGGTGATGAAGATGACCGAGAAGCCGAACTCGTGGCGCAGGTGGGAGATCTGCCGCAGGATCTCGCGCTGCACGAGCACGTCGAGTGCGGTCGTGGGCTCGTCCATCACCATCAGCTGCGGGCGGAGCGCGAGAGCCATGGCGATCATGACGCGCTGGCGCATGCCGCCCGACAGCTCGTGCGGGTACGAGCGGTAGCGCTGCGCGCCGACCTTGACGATCTCGAGGAGCTCGACGACCTCGGCGCGCCGCTGCGAGCGCGTGAGGTCCGGGCGGTGCACCTCGAAGACGTCCTCGAGCTGGGACCCGATGGTGGCGACCGGGTTCAGCGAGTTCATCGCGCCCTGGAAGACCATCGAGATCTTGTCCCAGCGGAAGCGGCGCATCTCCTCGGCCTCGAGGCCGTTGATGTCGACGTCCTCGCCGCTCGCGTCGTGGAACACGACGGATCCGCTCGTGATCACGGCCGGGGGCTTGAGAAGGCGCTGGACGCCGTAGGCGAGGGTGGTCTTGCCGCACCCGCTCTCGCCGGCGAGTCCGAGGATCTCACCGCGCTGGAGTTCGAGGGTGACGTTCTTGACCGCCCGCACGGGGGGATCGACGTCGTAGACGATCGAGAAGTCGTGGACGGAGAGCAGCGGATCGCTCATCGGTGCTGGTTCGCTTTCGTGAGGGCGACGTGGCGGCGGGGCGGATGCGTGCGCATCCGCCCCGCCGCGGTGCGTCATTCGGCGGGCTGCAGCTTGGTCAGGATCTGCACGATCGCCGGCTGCGTCGGGTCCGCCGAGGCGTACTGGTCGTCCGCAGACGGCCATCCGACGTAGTTGCGGGTGTTGAACTCGCCCAGGAGCGGGTGCGCACCCAGCGGGATGACGGGCACGTTCTCGACGAACGCCTTCTCGATCACCGCGATGGCGGCCTCACGGTCGGCGTCGGACGACGCGTTCGCGTAGGTGTTCAGCGCCGCGGTGACCTCGGGGTCGTCGAAGCGTCCGAAGTTGAAGGCCGCCTTGCCGTCGACGATCCACTTCGGGTCCATCGCCGACGTGTACAGGCCGTACGCGTTGCCGGTGTCTTCGAGCCAGTGGATGATCGCCTGGAAGGTGCCCTCCTGGCGTGCGGCATCCCAGCCGCCCCAGTCCGGCTGGTCGACCTTGACCTCGATGCCGAGGCCTTCCTTGAGCTCCTCGGCGAGGAGCGCCTGCTCGGTGTTCCAGTCGCTCCAGCCCGCGGGGACCGAGATCGAGAACGTGACGTCCTCGCCGTCGGGGTCGACGAGGGTCTCGCCGTCCCACGTGTAGCCGGCGTCGGTCAGGATCTGGCGAGCCTTGTCGATGTCGACCTCGTAGTTCTGGCCGGCGTACTCGGGGATGATCTCGTCCTCGAGCAGGCTGCCGAGACCGGTCACGCTCCAGATCGCCTCGCTCGCGCCCTCGCGTGCGATGTCGACGTAGGCCTGGCGGTCGATCGTCCACGCCAGCGCCTGGCGGAGGGCCGGGTCGTTGAACGGCTTGGTCTGCAGGTTCATGAACAGCGTGCCCGCGCCCGCCGTGGGCGACGCGAGGAACTTGTTGTCGGGATCGGCCGACAGGTAGCTGTCCTCGATCTGCGGGATGAACGCCTGTGCCCAGTCGGCCTCGCCCGTGGCGAGGGCGGTCGTGAGGGCCGCGTTGTCGCCGTACGAGACGTAGTGCAGCTCGGGCACGGACAGCTCGCCGCCCCAGTACTCGGGGTTCGCGGCGAGGGTGACCGACTCGGTCGTCCACGAGTCGAGCACGTACGGGCCGGTGCCGACAGCCTGGCCCTCACCGGTGACGGGGTCGGTGTTCGGATCCTTGATGTCCTTCCAGATGTGCTCGGGCACGATCTGGAAGTGGAGCACGCGCGCCTGCTGCGTGTACTTCGAGCTGTTGAAGTCGATGGTGACGGTGTCGCCGTCGACGGCGACGCTCTTCAGGTCGAGCGCGTTGGTGTCGTTGAGCTTGCCGTCGAGCACCTGGTTGTACGAGAAGGCGATGTCGTCCGCCGTGAAGTCCTCGCCGTCGCTCCACTTCACACCGCCGCGCGCGACGGCGGTGAGCTGCGTGTAGTCGTCGTTCCACTCCACGGACTCCGCGAGCCAGGGGGTGGTTCCCAGGTCGCCGGTCGGGTTCACGAGGGCGAGCGACTCGAAGATGACCTTGCCGTAGCCGTACTTCGAGGCCGACGAGTCGCCGAGGTAGGGGTTGTTCGACTCCGTGGTGATGGCGCCGTCGGGCTTCGCGATGGTGAGCGCCGCTCCGGCGGAGTCGGCGTCGTTGCCGCCGCCGCCCGCGCAGCCGGTGAGCACCAGCGCCGCGGCGACACCGATGGCGGCGAGGGATGTTCTGAGCCTCATTGCTTCTCCTAGATATGTGCACGACATCGTGTATCCCGGGGGAATGACGACGGCGTCAGGGTGATTGCCGGATCAACTTACAATCAAGTAAGTAACTTTGCAAGTAAGGTGTTCCGGTGCGTGCGGGCAGGTCGTGCGTAGACTCACAGGCGCCGGCGAAGACCCATCCGATCCGCCGACGAAGAAGGGGGCGTCGACCGATGACGGCACAGCGTCGGCAGCCGCGTTCGCGGCCAGAGACACTCGCCCGCAGGCGCGACATCCTCGACGCCGCGGTCGAGATCTTCGGCAGCAAGGGGTTCGCGGGGGGCACGCTGCAGGAGATCGCCGACCAGGTCGGCATGACCCACGCGGGGATCCTGCATCACTTCGGGTCGAAGGACCAGCTCCTCATCGAAGTCCTCCAGCACCGCGACGAGACCGACGTGGCCGATTTGGAGGAACAGCACATCCCCGACGGGATGCCGCTGTTCCGTCACCTCGTTCGCACGGCGTTCGTCAACGAGCACCGTGCGGGGATCGTCCAGGCGTACGCGGTGCTCTCAGCGGAGTCCGTGACCGACGACCACCCGGGCCGCGCCTTCTTCGAGAAGCGCTACCGGACGCTGCGGTCGGAGGTCGCCCACGCGTTCGAGGTCGTGTGCGCCGAACGAGGTATCACTGCCCCCGACACCATCGCCGACGCGTCGACGAGCATCCTCGCCGTCATGGACGGCCTGCAGGTGCAGTGGCTGCTCGACCCGACCGCCGTGGAGCTCGCGCGCGCGTCGGAGTTCGCCATCGAGGCGATCGTGTCGGCCGTGCTGTCGCCGACCCCGTCACCGCTGGTGGACGGGGCCGACGAACAGGCTCAGCCCAGCCGCTCGACCGTGTAGTCGATGCAGCGGATGAGCTGACGCACGTCGTCCGGGTCGATCGACACGAACGTCGCGATACGCAGCTGGTTGCGTCCGAGCTTGCGATACGGCTCGGTGTCGACGATGCCGTTGGCGCGGAGGCTCTTCGCCACGGCCGCAGCATCCACCGACTCGTTGAAGTCGATCGTGACGACCACGGGGGAGCGGTCGGCCGCGTCGGCGACGAAGGGCGTCGCGAACTCGGATGCCTCGGCCCAGTCGTAGAGCGCCTGCGACGACTCGCGCGTGCGGGAGTCGGCCCACTGCAGGCCGCCCGAGGAGAGGATCCAGTCGAGCTGCTTGTCGAGGAGGAACAGCGTCGACAGCGCCGGGGTGTTCAGGGTCTGGTTGAGACGCGAGTTGTCGAGCGCGTTCTTGAGGCTCAGGAACTCGGGGATGTAGCGGCCTGACGCCGCGATGCGCTCGATGCGCTCGATGGCGGCCGGCGACACGAGCGCGAACCACAGTCCGCCGTCCGAGCCGAGGTTCTTCTGCGGCGCGAAGTAGTAGACGTCGGCCTCGTGCACCGAGAAGTCGATCCCGCCCGCGGCACTGGTCGCGTCGATGACGGTCAGCGCGCCCACATCGCCATGAACGCGACGGATCTGCGTGGCGACGCCGGTCGAGGTCTCGTTGTGCGGCCACGCGTACACGTCGACACCGTCGACGGCCTCGGCGACGGTGCTCGTGCCCGCGTCGACCGTGCGGACGTCGGGAGCCTCGAGCCACGGGGTCTTCGCCGCGGCGGCGAACTTGCCGCCGAACTCGCCGAACACGAGGTTCTGGCTGCGCTGCTCGATGAGGCCGAAGGCTGCGGCATCCCAGAACGCCGTCGACCCTCCGTTGCCCAGGATGACCTCATACCCCTGCGGCAGGCGGAACAGCTGGCTCAGCTCGGCACGCACCTGGCCGACGAGGTCCTTGACCGGGGCCTGGCGGTGCGAGGTGCCCAGAAGCGCCGACCCGGGGCCCGCGAGCGCTTCGATGTGCGCGGGCGCGATCTTCGACGGGCCGCAGCCGAAGCGTCCGTCGGTGGGCAGGATCTCACGGGGCAGGAGGACGTGTGCCATGCGTCGATTCTAGAGAGGCCCGCACCGCCGCCCCGCCCGCGTGACACCTCGTGACGCCCCGGATTGCTCACGTCGCAGCATCCGTCCTCCTCTTCGACAGGTCAACCGGGCTTGCGCAGGATGCGATCCGAGGATCGGCTCCTGCAGAACCCCGGTTGACCTGTCGAGCCGGGTGCTGACCACGGCGAGACCAGCTGGGGCGTGCAGATACGGCTGCTGACAACCCTGCTGCGGGGGCGCTGGTGCGCAGCATCCGTCCTCTTCGACAGGTCAACCGGTCTTGCGCAGGATGCGATCCGGGGATCGGCTCATGCAGAACCCCGGTTGACCTGTCGAGGCTCCTCCCCAGGGGAGGGGACGGATGCTGCGCACGCGAGTTGTTCTGATCGCACTCAGTACGGCGGTGTGGGGCGTGGCGGAGCCGTGAGCATGCAGGGATGGCGGATCTCATGGTGGAGCTGCAGGTACGTGGCGGCGTCGCGCTCAGGGCGGCGCTCATGAAGGCAGGGGTCAGCGGCTACACGATCGAGTGCGCGATGGCCGCGGGCCTCGTCACCAGGCCGCGGCGGGGATGGGTCGCAGTTCCGGACGCTGATCCCCACCTCATGGCGGCGGCGCGGGCGGGCGTGGTGCTCACGTGCATCACGCGGGCGAAGCGTTTAGGGCTGTGGGTCCTCGCCGAGGACGGCCCGCACGTCGGTGCGCCACCGAGCGCGTCGAGGCTGAAGCTGCAGAACCAGAAGGCGACCGTGCACTGGGCTCGGCCGGTCGAGCCGCGCGCACCGGGAACGCTGGAGGACAGCATCCTGAACACGCTGCTCATCGTCGCGCGGTGTCAGCCGCATGAGAGCGCGCTCGCCGTGTGGGAGTCCGCGCTCAACCTCCAACTCGTCGACAAGGCCGAACTCGCCCGCCTGCCGTTGGCGGGATCCGTTCGAGGACTCCTCGAGGAGGCGACCCCCTTCGCAGATTCGGGGCTGGAGACGATCTTCCGCACGCGGCTGCGTTGGCTCCGGCTTCCCATCCGATCGCAGATCTGGATTCACGGGCATCGGGCGGATTTCCTCATCGGCGACCGGCTGGTCGTGCAGATCGACGGTGGGCATCACGTCGGCTTGCAGCGCGCCGAGGACGTCGCCCACGACGCGGCGCTCATGCTGCTCGGTCACCACGTCATCCGGGTGACCTACGTGCAGGTGATCGAGCGCTGGCCCGACGTGCAGGACCTGATCATGCGCGCGGTGGCGCAGGGCCTGCACCGGGCTTCCTGAGGCTCTGCAGGGAGGTCGTGTGACAGCATCCGCCCCCACTCCGACAGGATGCTCCTATGGATGTCAAGTGGTGAGGGCGGTGTAGATCTCGCGTGCGACGAGCCGTTTGAGGCAGCGGATGATCTCTTTCTTCGAGAG
>NZ_JBHVSC010000006.1:0-324300 GCF_042885375.1 Microbacterium sp. NPDC058062 | reverse complement strand
TGGCATTTGACAAGTGCACGCTGTTGAGTTCTCAAAGATCGGACGCACCAACCCGCAACGAATCTCACGACCCGCTACCCCGGCTGGGCAACTTCACTAGTCTATCCCGCCCGACCCGTCTGTCAAACCGACACGCCGTGATCTTAAGATCATCTGGCTCGTCGGCGACCGCGGTCTCCGAGGCAGGAACCCCATCCTCGACCCGCATGCGGGACGCTCGAACGAGCGTGGAAGGAAGAGGGTTGGTTCTCCACTTGAGGGGGGTAAGGCTCTCGGCCTCTCCGCTTCCCTGTGGGGCGAACAAGTAATACTTTACGTGCGTCCCGGTGTCTCGTCGAATCGGCGTCGCGCCCCGGGCGTGTCGCACGCCCGCACCCGCGGAATCACGCGGGAATCGTCACTCCCGCGGTGCGGCGGCGGAGTACCTGCACCACCACGCACAGCGCGATGGTGATCGCGCCCCACACCGCGCATGCCGGCGGAAGCACGCGATAGCCCAGGTGGGCGACGGTGAACTCCGCGTCGAGCGGGCCGAAGACGGCGAGTCCCCACACCCACGTCGCCAGCAGCGTCACCGGCAGCGACACCCACCACACCCCGCGGACCCACGAGGGGATCACACACGCAGCGGGTGCCTCGGGGTGACGGCGCACCAGCCACATCAGCATCCAGATCCCGAGGATCGCGAGTCCGATCGCGCTCGAGCCGTGCTGCAGCCATTTGAATCCCGGAAGCGGTCCCCACTCGGACTCCAGGGCCGGGATCACCGTCGTCCCCCACCGACCCTCGTGGGTGAACAGATCCCACACGATGTGGCTCACGACGCCGATCGTGAGCGAGAGGACGAGCAGCAGCATCCCGCTCCACGACACCCGCGCGGGTGATCCCGAGATCGCGAGCGTCTCGCGGAGGGCTGGGCCGGCGCCGGCATCCCACTCCCCCGGCAGCCGCGCCGCCAGCCATCGCGGCGAGAGCTCGCGAACTGCCGGCCGCAGCAGCACACGCCAGACCAGGAGCAGCCCGAATGCCAGCAACATGGTCGCCGGCACCCACCCGAACGCATGCGTGACGCCGTAGTGCAGCGGCAGTCCGCGGACGAACAGCGGCAGGTCCGGCGCCATCGCGCCGATCGCGATCGCCGCCGGCACGAGCGGGGTGCGCACGAACGGCAGCGCGACGACGGCGTGGCTGGGGGTGAACGGCATCCGTCAGCCGTCCATCCGCAGAGCCACGCCGCTCGTCACCGAGCGTCAGCCGACGAACACGCCCGCGAGCGTCTTCTTGCCGCGCCGCAGCACCGAGACTCCGCCGGGAAGAGCGCCGGACACGGTCGCCGACTCGTCCTCGACCTTGGAGCCATCGAGCGAGACACCGCCCTGGGCGATCGCCCGCCGGCCCTCCGACAGGCTCGAGACGAGGCCGGTGTCGACCAGCGCCTGCACCACGTTCGTCCCCGAGGCGACGGTGGCGTTGGGCAGTTCTTCCAGCGCGTGACGCAGAGTGATCGCGTCGAGCGAGGCGAGGTCACCCTGGCCGAACAAGGCCTCGGAGGCGGCGATGACGGCGGCCGCGGCATCCGTCCCGTGCACGAAAGCCGTGACCTCGAGAGCCAGGCGCTTCTGCGCGGCGCGGCGGAACGGCTCGTCGGCGACCAGGCGCTCGTAGTCCTCGATCTCGGCGCGCGTCAGGAACGTGAAGATCTTGAGCCGCTGGATCACATCGGCGTCGTCGGTGTTCAGCCAGAACTGGTACATGCGGTACGGGCTGCACATCGCGGCGTCGAGCCAGATCGCGTTGCCCTCGCTCTTGCCGAACTTGGTTCCGTCGCTGTTGGTGATCAGCGGAGTGCCGATCGCGTGCACCGACACGCCCTCGACGCGGTGGATGAGGTCCGTGCCGCTGGTGAGATTGCCCCACTGGTCGCTGCCGCCCGTCTGCAGCACGCAGCCGTATTGGCGGTAGAGCTCGAGGAAGTCCATCCCCTGCAGGATCTGGTAGCTGAACTCGGTGTAGCTGATGCCGGCCTCGGAGTTCAGGCGCGCCGCGACGGCGTCCTTCTTGAGCATCGTGCCGACGCGGTAGTGCTTGCCGATCTCGCGCAGGAAGTCGATCGCGCTCATCGGCGCGGTCCAGTCCAGGTTGTTGACGATGCGTGCGGCGTTGTCGCCCTCGAAGCTCAGGAACCGCTCCACTTGCGAGCGCAGGTAGCCGACCCATTCGGCCACCGTCTCGCGCGTGTTGAGCGTGCGCTCGGCGGAGGGACGCGGATCGCCCACGAGTCCGGTCGAGCCGCCGACGAGTCCGAGCGGCTTGTGGCCCGCGAGCTGCAGGCGGCGCATCGTCAGAAGCTGCACGAGGTTTCCAAGGTGCAGACTCGGCGCAGTCGGGTCGAAGCCGCAGTAATACGTGATCGGGTCCCCGGCGAGAAGGGCGCGCAGCGCCTCCTGATCGGTGGACACATGCACGAGCCCACGCCACACGATCTCATCCCACACGTTCTCGAACGTCGGGTCGATCGCGGGCGCAGTCGCGCTCACGACGGTTTCAGACACGCCCGCCAGGCTATCAGCGACGGATGCCTCGCCCTGCCCGCGCACGGTCGGCTCGGCGGTGCGCCCGCCTGACGGAAGGCGGACTGCGGGCGTTCAAGCCTCTGGGCTAAATATCGAACATATTTAGCCCACAGGCTTGTGTGGCTGAAGCCCTCAACCTAAACTTGGCCGCACTTAAGCTCTCACGCATAAGGAATGCCATGTTCGTGATCACCAGCGACCAGCGCGACAGCCGGAGCAGCGCAGACCTCGTACCTGCGGCTCTGGCATCCGTCCACGCGAAGGGGCACCAGGGCCTCGCGCTGGCTCCGGAGCGCACCGCGGGCGACGAGGTCCAGGTCGCGGTGGCCGACCCCGCAGCGCTGCTCGAGATCGTGCTCGACCTGACGCGCTCAGGTACATGGAGCGTCGGGGTCGGCGCCGGCGAGGTCGAATCGCCGTTACCCGACAGCGTACGGGCCGCACGCGGCGAGGCCTTCGTGAACGCGCGCGATGCGGTCGATCGCGCGAAGAAGGCCGCCACCCGCGTCGCGATCACCGCACCGGAGGGCGGGGCCGACGCCGAGGCGCTCGTGCGGCTGCTGGTCGAGCTGCGCGATCGACGCACCGCCGAGGGGTGGGAGATCTACGACCTGCTCGCCGAGGGGATCACGCAGCGCGAAGCCGCCGCGCGCCTCGGCATCTCGGAGGGCGCGGTCAGCCTGCGCGTGAAGTCGGCGGGGCTTCGGACGGAGGAGGCAGCGGTGCCCGCGCTCGTCCGCGTGCTCGCGCGGCTGAGTCCGGGGCCCGTGCCAGACTGACGCCATGGTCTCCCCGGACGTGATCCTCGTCGCCGCGCTCACGATCTTCCTGTTCCTCGCGCTCTGCGGCGCACTCGTGCTGGTGGTGATCAGCCTCCGCAAGCCCTCGACCATCCCGCTGGTGGTCGCGGGCGTGCTCGTCGTCCTGTGCCTGCTCGCGGTGACGGTGTCCCCCGTCAACGTGCCGCTCCTCCTCGGGCTGGGCATCGCCATGCTCGGCACCGCCCTCGGAGTACTGGGCGGCAACCCGATCACGCGGCGCATCCTCGAGATCGCGAGCCACGGGCGCGTCGAGGAGGGCGACAACGGCGGCATCCTCCTGCGCGCGCCGTCGCTGCCGGGAGCCGTCGCCGGCGAGGGCGCCGTCCGCGAGGTGATGCGCGGCGGCACGACGATCGGCTATCTCGAGCGCCTCGCGGTGACGCTCGGGATCATCGCCGGATTCCCCGAGGCGATCGCCGTGGTCGTGGCGCTCAAGGGCATCGGCCGGTTCTCGGAGCTCGCGACCGCCGAGGCGCGCGAGCGCTTCATCATCGGCACGCTCTCGAGCCTGGTGTGGGCGTGCGTCGTCGCGGCCTTGGTGCGCCTCGCGATCTGGTGATCACGATGGGCTCGCGCCGCTGAGGCTCAGAGCCCGAGGGCGTGCGCCGCGTCCTGGACGCGCTGGACCAGCTCGGCCCGCTGCTCGGCGACCCGGACGGGCGCCGTGCCGCCGACGCCGGTGCGGCTCGCGACCGAGCCCTCCACGCTCAGCACCTCGCGGACCTCGGGCGTGAGGTGCTCGGAGACGCCGGCGAGCTGCGCGTCGGAGACCTCATGCAGCTCCAGGCCGTTCTCCTCGCACACGCGGACCAGGTGCCCCGAGATCTCGTGGGCGTCGCGGAACGGGACGCCCCGCTTCACGAGCCACTCGGCGACGTCGGTCGCGAGCGAGAACCCCTGCGGAGCGAGCGCCGCCATGCGGTCGGTGTGGAAGCGCATGGTCGCGACCATGCCGGCGAATGCGGGCAGCACCGTCTCGAGGGTGCGGACGGAGTCGAACACCGGCTCCTTGTCCTCCTGCAAGTCGCGGTTGTACGCGAGCGGGAGGGCCTTGAGCGTCGCGAGCAGTCCGCTGAGGTTGCCGATGAGGCGGCCCGCCTTGCCGCGCGCGAGCTCGGCGATGTCGGGGTTCTTCTTCTGCGGCATGATGCTCGAGCCGGTCGAGTAGCCGTCGTCGAGGGTCACGAAGCCGAACTCGCGCGTGTTCCAGAGGATGATCTCCTCGGCGAAGCGCGAGACGTCGATCCCGATCATGGCCGTGATGAACGCGAACTCGGCGACCACGTCGCGCGAGGACGTGCCGTCGAGCGAGTTCTCCGCCGGACGGTCGAGCCCGAGCTCGCGCGCGACGAGCTGCGGGTCGAGGCCGAGCGTCGAGCCGGCGAGCGCTCCGCCGCCGTACGGCGACACCGCCGCGCGGGCCGACCAGTCGCGCAGGCGCTCCAGGTCGCGCACCAGCGGCCACGCGTGGGCCTGCAGGTGGTGCGCGAGGAGCACGGGCTGCGCGTGCTGAAGATGCGTGCGCCCCGGCGTGATCGCGTCGGGGTGGGCGTCGGCCTGCGCCACGAGCCCGTCGACGAGGCGGAGGATCTCGCGCGCGATCGTGCGCGAGTGGTCGAGCAGGTACATGCGCACGAGCGTCGCGATCTGGTCGTTGCGGCTGCGACCGGCGCGCAGCTTGCCGCCGAGCTCGGCGCCGACGACGCCGATCAGCGCCTGCTCGAGAGCGCCGTGGACGTCTTCATCGGATGCCCCGGGCCGAAGCGTCCCGGCGGTCACGCCTCGGGCGAGCTCATCGAGGCCCTCGTGCATGGACTGCTCTTCGTCGGCCGTGAGATACCCGGCCGCGGCGAGGGCCTTCGCGTGGGCGTGGGAGCCGGCGATGTCGTACAGCGCGAGATCCCAGTCGAAGTGGGTCGATCGGCTCAGCTCGGCGAGCGCCGGGGACGGCCCCGACGCGAAGCGGGCCCCCCACAGTGCGCCTTCGTTGGTCCCGCCGTCGCCCTTCGATTCACTCACCCGACCAGCCTACCGACGCGCCGCCCGCCCGACCGCCGCGATGTCATCGTCGCCGATCGGCGGGAACGGCGAAGCGCGCGGCCGAATCGAGCAGCGTCTCGAGCGGGCCGCGGCCGACGAGGAGCGCCCATGCGGTGCACAGGACGACGGTGCCGATGGTGAGCGGCCAGAAGGGCAGGAGCGCGCGGAAGCCGATGAGGTCGCCGACCCGGTCGAGCACCGCGGCGGCGACGGCGGCCCACACCAGGAGCTGCAGCGCGTACGCGGTCAGCGGCATCGCCCCTACGGCCCGCAGCGGCAGCACCACCCACACCAGGAACGTGCGGCACGCGAGCAGGCACACCCCGAGGACGGCGAGCGCGAAGCCGCCGGAGCCGATCACCTCGAGCAGACCGGTGGAGTGCGGGCGGACGGTCCAGAGCGCTCCGAGATACGTCGCCGCTTCGGCCTCGGGGTCTGCGCCGGTCGCGGCACCGAGCCCATAGCCGAGCGCGGCGAGCAGCGTTCCGGCGACGACGAGCCGCACCTGCACCCGCAGCCGGGTCACGCCGGCGCGCGCGACGCCGAGGCCGGCCACGACGAACACGATCCAGGTCGTGAACGGGTAGTGCCACCCGAGTCCGAGCGACACGGGGCCGCCGATCGCGGTGCTCCAGAACGGGAGCGCGTCGAGGACGATCTGGACGAACGGCATGACCAGCGCCAGCCCCGCGGCGAGCGGCAGGAGCACTCGCGCCGGCAGGGACGTCAGCGGCAGCGCCAGCAGGAACATCAGCGCATAGGCCGGAAGAATCACGAACACGGGCACGCCGGTGGCGATGAGCAGGATGCCGAGCACCCAGAGCAGTCCCGCCCGCACGGCCAGCCGCCCGCGCGCCGTGGTCATCGCATCGCCCGTGAGCGGCGCCCGCGCTCCGGTGACCAGGCCGATCGACACCCCGGCGAGCGTCGCGAACAGGATCGACGACCGGCCCGAGACGACGGCGACCCAGGTATCGGGCTCGAGCACGTCGAACGGCTCGGTGATCCAGAGCAGGTGCGCGGCGAACATGCCGAGCACCGCGAGACCGCGCGCGAGATCGACCCCGCCGATGCGCGCGGGACCGTTCAGGCGCTCCCAGCGCGTGGCGAGCCAGCCGTCGGCGCGCGGCGCGGAGCGCTCGGTGTCACTCAGCTCCCGCCCGCTCACCGACCGGGCGCTCTCAGTCCTGGCGGAGGAGCCAGACGAGCAGTGCCTTCTGTGCGTGGAGCCGGTTCTCGGCCTCGTCCCACACGACGCTCTGCGGACCGTCGATCACCTCGGCGTCGACCTCGTAGCCGCGGTCGGCAGGCAGGCAGTGGATGAAGATCGCGTCGTCCTTCGCGAGCCCCATGAGCTCCTGGGTCACCTTGTACCCGCCGAGGTCGCGGAGGCGCTCGAGCTTCTCCTCCTCCTTGCCCATCGACACCCACGTGTCGGTGACGATGACGTCGGCACCGGCCGCCGCCTCGTTGGCGTCGGTGTAGAGGGTGACCGAGCCGCCGGTCTCGGCCGCGCGGCGGTCGGCGTCGGCGATCACGTCGTCGCGCGGGGCGTACGCCTCGGGTGACGCGACGCGCACATGCATGCCGGCGGTCACGCCGGCGAGCACGTAAGAGTGGGCCATGTTCGACTTGCCGTCGCCGAAGAACGAGAGGGTGAGCCCGGCCAGGTCGCCCTTGTGCTCCTTGATGGTGAGCAGGTCGGCGAGCAGCTGGCACGGGTGGAAGTCGTCGCTCAGCGCGTTGACGACGGGCACACGGGTGCCCTCGGCCATCTGCTCGAGGCCGGCCTGCGCGTACGTGCGCCACACGATGGCCGCCACCTGGCGTTCGAGCACGCGGGCCGTGTCGGCCGGGGTCTCCTTGCCGCCGAGCTGGCTGTTCGCGGTCGAGATGATGAGCGGCGAGCCGCCGAGGTCGGCGATGCCGACCGCGAACGAGACGCGCGTGCGGGTCGACGACTTGTCGAAGATGACCGCGACGGTCTGCGGACCCTCGAGGGGCTTGAGCTTCCAGCGGTCCTTCTTGAGCGAGACCGCGAGGTCGAGGATCTCGTCCTGCTCGGCCTGCGTCAGATCGTCGTCGCGCAGCAGGTGGCGGGTCATGCGGGAACCTCCGTGGGGGTGTCGAGCACGAGCGCATCCTCGACGGTACGGAGCGTCGCGGTGAAGAGCTCGACGAACTCGTCGATCTCGACGTCGCCGATCGTGAGGGCGGGGACGAGGCGGATGGTCTCGTCGTTCGGGGCGTTGATCACCAGGCCGTGCTCCTGTGCCGCGGCGACGAGCGCCTTCGAGACAGGATGAACCAGCCCGATGCCGATGAGAAGCCCCGAGCCGCGGCATCCGTCGATCAGATCCGAGTCGATGCCCTCGATCGCCGCGCGCAGCTGTGCACCGCGCTCGGCGGCGTTGCGGACGAGCTCCGCCCGCTCGATCTCGCCGAGCACGGCCCCCGCGACGGCGGTGCCGAGCGCGTTGCCGCCGAACGTCGAGCCGTGCGTGCCCGGGTAGAACAGCTCGCTCGCAGCACCGAAGGTGATGAGCGCGCCGATCGGGAAGCCGCCGCCGATGCCCTTGGCGACGGTGATCGCGTCGGGCGTGATGCCCTCGTGCTGGAAGGCGAACCACTCCCCCGTGCGACCGGCGCCGGTCTGGATCTCATCGATGATGAGGAGCGCCCCGTGGCGCTCGGTGATCTCGCGCGCGGCGGCGAGGTAGCCCTCGGGCAGCGGGATCACGCCGGCCTCGCCCTTGACGGGCTCGACGAACAGGGCGGCCACGCGGTCGTCGATCGCCGCCTCGAGCGCCTCGACCGTCGAGTCGATGAACTCGACGCCCGGCGTCATCGGCAGGAAGGGCTCCTGCATGTACGGCTTGCCGGTGAGGGCGAGCGTGCCCATCGTGCGGCCGTGGAACGCGTCCGTGAGCGCGAGGATGCGCGGGCGCTCGGTGCCGCCGTGGAGGCGGGCGAGCTTGAACGCCGCCTCGTTCGCCTCGGCGCCGGAGTTGCCGAAGTACACGCGGCCCTCGTCGCCGGTGCCGGCGAGACGCTTCAGCGTGGCCGCGAGCTCGAGCTGGGGCGGGGTCGCGAAGTAGTTCGAGACGTGCGCCAGCGTCGCGGCCTGCGTGGCGATCGCGTCGACGAACACCGGGTGGGCGTGGCCGAGCGAGTCGACCGCGATCCCCGCGAGGAAGTCGAGGTAGCGCTTGCCGTCGGCGTCCCACAAGTACGAGCCCTCGCCCCGCACGAACATCTGCATGCGAGCACCGAAGCTCTTCACGAGGTCGCGCCCCGCATCGTCCTGCCACGTCATCCGAGCACCACCTCTGTTCCGATTCCCTTGCTGGTGAAGATCTCCACGAGTACCGAGTGCGGCACCCGCCCGTCGATGATGGCCGCGGTCTCGACGCCGCCCTCGACGGCCTCCAGGCACGCCGCCATCTTCGGGATCATGCCCGACTCGAGCGTCGGCAGCATCGCCTTCAGCTCCGTCGAGGTCAGGTGCGACACGAGCGAGTCGCGGTTGGGCCAGTCGGCATAGAGCCCCGCGACGTCAGTGAGCACCACGAGCTTCGCCGCACCGAGTGCGACGGCGAGAGCGGATGCCGCAGCATCCGCGTTCACGTTCAGCGAGTGTCCCGGGTGGTCGAGGTCGGGGGCGATGCTCGAGACGACGGGGATGCGCCCTGCCTCGATCTGATCGAGCACCGGCTGCGGATCGACCTCGACGACGTCGCCGACGCGACCCAGGTCGTGCTCGACGCCCTCGATGACGACGCCGCGGCGACGGCCGCCGAAGAGGCCCGCGTCCTCGCCGCTGAGGCCGGTCGCGACCGGGCCGTGCGCGTTGATCTTCGACACGAGCTGCGGGTTGATCTGACCGGTGAGCACCATGCGCACGACCGAGATCGCCTCGGTCGAGGTGACGCGGTAGCCGCCCTTGAACTCGCTCGGGATCGCGAGGCGGTCGAGCATCGACGAGATCTGCGGGCCGCCGCCATGCACCACGACGGGCTTGACCCCGACGTAGCGGAGGTAGGCGATGTCGGCGGCGAAGGCGTCCTGCAGCTCCTCGCTCACCATCGCGTTGCCGCCGTACTTCACGACGACGATCTGGTCGCGGAAGCGCTTGAGCCACGGCAGCGACTCGATGAGGGTCACCGCCCGGGCGCTGGCTTCGCCGGGATCGGTCTCTTGCAGGTCGGTCATGAGGAATACGCGCTGTTCTCGTGGACGTAGTCGTGGGTGAGGTCGTTCGTGAGGATCGTCGCCGTCGCCGCGCCGACCTTCAGGTCGATCACGAGGTGCGTCGCGCGCGGCGTCAGGTCGACCGCCTCGCGCGGCGCGTCAGGACCGCCGGCGCTGCAGACGCGCACGCCGTTCATCCACACGTCGACGTCGTACGGGTCGAACGCGGCCGCGGTCGTACCGATCGCGGCGAGCACACGACCCCAGTTCGGGTCGTTGCCGAAGATCGCCGCCTTGAACAGGTTGTTGCGCGCGACCGACCGGCCGACCTCGACCGCGTCCTCCTCGGACGCGGCGTTGATGACCTCGATCGTGATGTCGTGGCTCGCGCCCTCGGCGTCGCCCTGCAGCTGCTGTGCGAGGTCCTGGCAGACATCGGCGAGCGCCGCGGCGAACGCGTCGGGGTCGGGGGTGACGCCGGAGGCGCCGCTGACCATCAGGGTGACCTGGTCGTTCGTCGACATGCAGCCGTCCGAGTCGAGCCGGTCGAACGTGCGGCCGGTGGCGGCACGCAGCGCCGCGTCGGCCTCTGCCGAGTCCAGCACGGCGTCGGTCGTGATCACCACGAGCATCGTGGCGAGGCCGGGTGCCAGCATCCCGGCGCCCTTCGCCATGCCGCCGATCGCCCAGCCGTCGCCGGCCGCGACCGCACGCTTCGGCTTCGAATCCGTCGTCATGATGGCGAGGGATGCTGCCTCCCCGCCGTCGGCGGAGAGCTCGGCGATGCCCTGCTCGGTGCCGGCGAGCACCTTCGCGCGGAACACCTCGTCGCCGGTGCCGATGAGCCCCGTGGAGCACACGAGGATGTCGCCGGCACTCACATCGAGCAGCTCGGCGGCCTTCTCGGCCGTCTGGTGCGTCGTCTGGAAGCCGAAGGACCCCGTGAAGCAGTTCGCCCCGCCGGAGTTGAGGACGATCGCCTCGACCACGCCGTCGCGGATGACCTCCTGCGACCACATGATCGGGTTCGCCTTCGCCCGGTTGCTCGTGAACACCGCGGCGCCGACCTTCAGCGGGCCTCGGTTGACGACGACCGCCACGTCGGGCTTGCCTGTCGACTTGAGGCCGACGGCGACGCCTGCCGCTTCGAATCCCTGGGGCGCGGTGACGCTCACGGCGCGACTCCGTTCACGGTGAGCGCGGTGCCCTCGGCGAGCCCCAGCGCGATGTTCATGGACTGCACGGCGGCTCCGGCCGTGCCCTTGACGAGGTTGTCGACCGCCGTGACGACCGTCACGCGGTTCGCAGCACGGTCGATGGCGAGGCCCATCAGCGCGGTGTTGGCACCCAGGACGTCGGCCGTGCGGGGGAAGTGGCCCGCCGGCAGCAGCTGCACGAACGTCTCGTCGCCGTATGCGGACTCCCACGCGGCGCGGATCTCGTCGTCCGTCGCGCCCGGCGCGATCGGCGCCGTCGAGGTCGCGAGGATCCCCCGCGACATCGGCACCAGGACGGGGGTGAACGAGATGCGGATGCCTTCGTCGGCGGTGGTGCCGGGGGCGGCGGCTTCGGTCGCTGAGGCCGTCGAAGCGCGTGCCGCGGCGAGCGCCTGGCGGATCTCGGGGATGTGCCGGTGCGATCCGCCTACCGCGTAGGGGTTCGCGGACCCCAGGATCTCGGCGGCGAGCAGGTTCGTCTTGAGGCTCTTCCCGGCACCCGAAGGACCGACGGCGAGCACCGTCACGATGTCGGACGGATCGATGACACCCGCTGCCACGCCGGGCGCGAGGCTCAGGCTCACGGTGGAGGCGTTGCAGCCCGGTGCCGCGATACGGGACGCTCCGACCAGCCGCTCGCGCTGCTTCGAACCCGCCACCGGAAGCTCGGGGACGCCGTAGACCCAGGGGTCGTGGAAGTCGCCGCCGTAGAAGCGATCCCAGTCGGCGACCGACTCGAGCCGGTGATCGGCGCCCGCGTCGATGACCAGCGGCGTGTCGCCGAGGGCGTCGGTGTACTGCCCGGACTGGCCGTGCGGGAGCGCCAGGAAGACGATGTCGTGACCGGCGAGCACCTCGGGCGAGGTCTCGGCGAGGGTCAGATGCGCGAGGGAGCGCAGGTGGGGCTGGTGCTGGATGAGCGGCTGTCCCGCGTTGGAGTGCGCGGTCACGGTGCGGATCTCGACGTCGGGATGCGCGGCGAGGATCCGCAGGATCTCGCCGCCCGCATAGCCGGATGCGCCGGAGACGGCGACCGAATATGTCATGGATTCCACCTTAGAGTCTGGGCGCTTCGACGAAGCTCAGCAGAGGGCCGGAGACGGCGACGCCCACTCGCGACGGTCCATGACAGGACGGCGTGCGGGGTCGCCTAGAGTCGGCGCTCGCCCAGACGGCGTCGGCGCGCGGGAGCGGCGCTCGGAACGAGCGTCGAGAGTCCCTGGGTCGCCGAAGGCATGCGCCGACGATAGCCGCCGGGTCGCAGCATCCGCAAATCAGGTCCGTCACCTCTTGACGCAAAGTACTTTGTGCTGCAAAGTACTTTGCATGAGCACAGACGACACGGATGCCCGCGCCGACGCGGCGCACATGTTCGATCTCATGGAGTCCCAGCGCCGCGCCACCCACCGTCGGCTGCTGCGCGGATACACGGTGCTGCTGATCGTGTGGGCGGCGGCGTGGGCGATCGGCTTCACCGCACTGTGGTTCGGCGACGGCGTCGGCGGCGCCGACGTGCTGCCTGCACCCGTCGCCTGGACGGTGTTCGGCGTGTGCATCCTGGGCGCCGTCGTGTGGTCGATCGTGACGGGTATCCGGAGCGGGTCATCGGGCATCCGTGGCCGATCGCAGCTGCAGGGCATGCTCTACGGCTGGTCGTGGACGATCTCGATGGTGGGCACATGGCTGCTGCTCATGGGCGTTCAGCGCGCGGGACTGTCTCCCGAGGCGTCCTCGCTGCTGTATCCCGGCGCGTTCGTCCTGATGGTGGGCGTTCTCTACCTGGCGGGCGGCGCGCTCTGGCGATCCCCCGTGCAGTACGTGCTCGGCATCGTCATGATCGTCGTCGTCGCGATCGCGACGTTCGTCGGAGCGCCCTACCACTACCTCGTCTACGCCATCGCCGGCCCCCTCGCGATGATCGTCGTCGCCGTGCTCATGGCGCGCGGGGTCCTTCCGCTCGAGCCCCGGCGGGAGACGGCCCATGAATGAGCTCGACCCCGTCATCCACGCCCCCGCTCGCCTGCGCATCATGACCACGCTCGCCGAGGCGCTCGAGGAGGGGGATGAGATGACCTTCCCCCTGCTCCAGAAGCTCCTCGACATGACACCGGGCAACCTCACCACGCACCTCGCGAAGCTCGAGGCCGCGGGCTACGTCGAGAGCACCAAGACGTTCTCCGGCCGCAAGCCCGTGACCCTCGTGGCCATCACCCCGAGCGGGCGCGCCGCCTTTCGCGCGTACCGCACCCAGCTGCTCGAACTCCTCGGAGGATCACGATGAACACCGTCGTCAGCACTCAGCCCCTCGCCCGCACGGGCGACCCCAACGCCGGTGATGCCCTCGTGCGCGCCGACGCCGTCGTCAAGCGCTTCGGCGACGTCACGGCCCTGGCCGGGATCTCGCTCGACATCCGCGCCGGAGAGTGCGTGGGCCTGCTCGGACCGAACGGCGCCGGCAAGACGACCCTGCTGACCCTCATCGAGGGGCTCCGCGTGCCGACCTCCGGCTCCGTGACGCTGTTCGGCGGCGATCCCCGCGACGCCGCATCGCGGGTTCGGCTGGGCACGACGCCGCAGGCGACCGCGCTTCCCGAGGCATTGAAGGTGCGCGAGGTGCTCGAGTTCGTCGCGGCGCACTATCCGTCGCCCGCCGGCCGCGCCGGCATCGTCGAGGAGTTCGGGCTGGGTGACCTGCTGCACAAGCAGTGCGGCGCGCTCTCGGGTGGCCAGCAACGGCGCGTGGCCGTCGCCCTCGCGTTCGTCGGCGATCCCGACCTCGTGCTCCTGGACGAGCCGACCACCGGCCTCGACGTCGACGCCCGCCGGAGCCTCTGGAACGCGGTGCGCTCGCGCCACGCCGCCGGCTGCGCGGTCGTCGTCACCAGCCACCACCTCGAAGAGATCGAGCAGCTCGCCCAGCGCGTGGTCGTGATCGACGAGGGCGTGGTCCGCGCAGACGACTCGCTTGCCGCCATCGTGTCGGGTGTGGCCCGCCAGCGCGTGACCCTCGCGGGACTCGACGCCGCCGAGGTCCAGGCGCTCGCCCCCGAAGCGGTCGTGACCCACGACGCCGATGCCGCCACCGTGACCGCCGTCCTCGCCGACTCCGATGCGTTCGTACGCCGGCTCGCAGCATCCGATCTCCCCTTCTCGAGGCTCACCGTGCGCGGTGCGACCCTCGAGGAGGCCTTCCTCTCGATCACGAAGGGAGCCGCGTGATGTCCACGCTGAGCCTCGCCGCCGTCCACACCAAGTTCAATCTGCTGGAGACCGTCCGCATCCCCATCGCGGTGATCGGCTCTCTCGCGTTCCCGACGCTCGCGTTCTGCCTGTTCGTCCTGCCGCAGCGCATGGTCGTCGACAACCCCGAGTTCGCGACAGCCGCCGTCGCGTCGATGATCGTTTTCGCGTTCATGTCGGCTGGGCTGTTCTCGATAGGGATCGATCTCGCTGAACAGCGCGCCAAGCCGTGGGCGCCGTACCTGCGCACGCTTCCGGGCGCGCCGGCTGCGCGCATCATCGGGCTGATGACCGCGACGCTCATCGTCGCGGCGGTGGCGATGATCCCGCTGCTCGTGATCGGCGGGGTGTTCACGGCTGCGAGCCCGGAGCCGCTCGATCTGCTCGCGGCGATCGGCCTCGTCATCGTCACCGCGGTGCCCTCGGCGCTCATCGGCGTCATCATCGGCACGACGTGCGGGCCGAAGGCCGCGATCGCCGTCACGCAGGTGGCGATGTTCCTGCTGGCGTTCGGCGGCGGCCTGTTCCTTCCGCCGGTGATGTTCCCCGAGTGGCTGAACGTCGTCTCGATGACCCTGCCGGTGCGGCAGGCGCGCGAGATCGTCGTCGGCACGGCGCTGGGCACGGGGGCTCCGCTGTGGGCGGTGGTCGGGATCCTCGCGTGGACGCTGGTGCTGGGCGCCTTGGCGGTGTGGCTGTACCGCCGCGACGAGGGGCGCCGCTACCGCTGAAGCTCGCCGAGCAGCGCCACTTCGTCGGGCCGGGTCAGCCCGGCCCGGCGATCGCGGTCGAGGCCGCGGGCGCGCTCGTCGGCGAGGGTGCGGTCCAGCGTCTCGCTCACGGGACGGAGGCGGCCACCGAGCAGGCGGTAGGCGGCGTTCGAACGGGTCCAGAACCCCGGCATGTCGGCCGGCAGCCAGAGCGGCAGCGAACGCGCCCCCATCCAGTACGCGACGTCGTGCGCCGCGAGCCACTCGTCGTCGGCCGCGGCGAGCGCGCCGGTGTGCCCGGCGACGTCACGCGCGTCCGCGAAGAGCCGGTCGAGTGCCACCGGATCGCCGACGGCGTTGACGACGCCCGTCCATCGCTCGCGGCCGACCGCCTGCACGAACTCCGCGAGGTCGTCGACGTCGATCACCTGGGCGCCCCGATCGGCGGTGTCGGGCCCCAGCACGTCGTCCGGTCCGGCGAGGGCGAAGCGGCTGACCCAGTATCCGAACCGGTCGGTCGGGTCACCGGGTCCCACGATGAGCCCCGGACGCACGATCGCCGCGCGGAATCCGAGGACGGAGCGGACGGATGCCTCGGCCCGCACCTTCGCGCGACCGTAGTCCTCGTCCTCGTCGGGGCCGGCAGGCGTCAGCAGCTCGGCTGTCTCGTCCGCGCCCGGCACGTCGTCGGCGGCGTACACGGACACGGTCGAGATGTAGGTCCAGTGCCGCGTGCGCTCCCCCAGCGCCGCGACGGCGGCGGCGACGTGCACCGGGTTCGACGACACGTCGACGACCTCGTCCCACTCGCGCCGGGCGACCTCGTCATACGCGTCCGGGTCGTTGCGGTCGGCGACGACGAGCGTCGTCCCGTACGGCGCGTCGCGTCCGCCTCGGGCGAGGCACGTCACGGCGGCTCCGGCATCTGCCCACCGCTCGGCGATGCGCCCGCTCAGCCAGCCCGTCCCGCCCAGCACCAGTACGTCGGTCATGCCTCCACCCAACCAGACGCCCCGGGTCGAGGCATCCCCTCTCCGCCGACGGCAGAGCGGTTCAGCCTGAAGCGTCGGCGAGCACCGCGAACGCGACGCCTGTGACGTCGCGCCCACGCCGCCATGATCGGAGCGCCAGCTCCTGCGGCGCCTCGAGCTCGGCGAACAGCCGGATGCCGCCTCCCAGCAGGACCGGCACGACATGCAGCAGGATCTCATCGACGAGGCCGTCGCGGAGGAACTGCTGCGCGACGTCGGGGCTGCCCATGATCACCACGTCGCGGTCGCCGGCGGCGCGCCGCGCCTGGGCGAGGGCCGTGGCCGGGCCCTCCGAGACGAAGGTGAAGATCGTGCCGTTCTTCGCCTCCGGCGACCGCCGCTCATGGGTGAGCACGAAGACCGGACTCGAGAACACGTCGTCGTCGCCCCACGGCTCCTGGCCGGCGTTCCAGGTGCGCCGCCCGAAGATGATCGCGCCCGCTCGCCGGAAGCGGTCGATCAGCTCGACGGCCGACGGATCGGCGTCGGCGCCGTCCGCGTCGTCCAGCCAGCGGTGCAGCCGGGACAGATCGTCGCCCGGCCCCGTTGCGAATCCGTCGACCGAGACCGTGACGTACAGCACCGTCGAACCCATCAGCGGCTCCTTTCGCGATCGGAAGCTCCGACACGAGGAGCGTACGGCGGCAGCGGACCAGTGATATGGTCCGATTTCGTGGCACAGAAATGGACCACTTCGGATCTGGTGCTCGCCCTCGCCATCCGGCCCGGCGCGCGTCTCGGGGTGCGGATGCAGGCCGCGCTGCGCGACGCGGTCCGCGGTGGCGTGCTCCGGCCCGGCGACATCCTCCCGCCGACGCGCGAGCTGGCGGTCGAGCTGGGCGTCGCCCGGGGAACCGTGGTCCACGTCTACGAGCAGCTCGCCGCCGAGGGATACCTCGTCGCGCAGCCGGGCGGCCGCACCCGCGTCGCCTCCGGAGCGACGCCGTCCGCCGGCTCGGCCAAGCCGGCCCGCGCCGCCGCGTCCCCGCGTCTGGATCTTCGGCCGGGAGTCCCCGACCTGCGTCGCTTCCCCGCCGGCGACTGGGCGTGGGCGTACGCCGAGGCGACGCGGAGCATCGGGGCCGCGGACGTCGACTACGGCGACGGGCGGGGTCGCCCCCGGGCACGCGCGGCCGTGGCGGATCACCTGCGCAGGGTGCGCGCGGCCGACACCGATCCCGACCGCGTCGTGCTCTGCCTGGGCTTCGCTCAGGCGCTCACCCTGCTCCTGCCGGCACTCGCCGAGCGCGGGGTCCGCGTCCTCGCGGTGGAAGACCCCGGCGACCGTGCGATCGACGTCGTGGCGCAGGCGGCGGGGGTCGCCCTGGCGCCCATCCCCGTCGATGCCGACGGCCTCCGGGTCGAGCTCCTCGACCAGGCGCAGGCCCAGGCCGTGCTCGTCACGCCCGCGCACCAGTCGCCGACGGGCGTCGTGCTGTCGGCGTCGCGCCGCCGGGAGCTCATCGCGTGGGCGGCGCGGACCGGCGGATGGATCATCGAGGACGACTACGACTCGGAGTTCCGGTACGACCGGCAGCCGATCGGCGCGCTGCAGGGTCTCGCCCCCGCGCGGGTCGTCCTCGTCGGATCGGCCAGCAAGAGCCACGCCCCCGCGGTGCGCACGGCCTGGATCGCCGCGCCGAGCGCGCTGATCGACGTTCTCGCCGCACGCCGACGCGTCGCGGATCGGGGCGGTCCGGTGCTCGGCGAGCTCGCGTTCGCAGCCCTGCTCGACTCAGGACGCCACGACAAGCACGTGAGGGCGATGCGCGCCGTGTACGCGGCCCGGCGCGAGACCGTCCTCGACGCGCTCGCCCGCCTGGGCCGGGACCTCGTGCTCACCGGGGTGTCCGCCGGATTCCACGGCGTGCTCGAACTGCCGGTCGGTGCGGACGAGTCTGCGGTGGTGGCAGCGGCCGCGGCGCGCGGGGTGCGCGTGGTGGGACTCGGATCGTTCGCGCGCAACCGCGGTGATCTGCCGCCGTCGCTCGTGATCGGCTTCGGCGACATCGACGGCGAGGGCGTGCGCGACGCGCTCCCCCGGCTTCGCGACGCCATCGACCAGGCGATGGGACGGCGCTAGGTTCGGCTGCCGGGCGCACCGGGGCGCGGGTCCGGCCCCCGACGGAGCGTCAGACGCGGTTGCGGAGGAAGGCCGTCACACGCTCCCAGGCGTCGGCCGCGTCGGCCGGGTTGTACCGGCGGCCGGTGTCGTTGAAGAACGCGTGCGCCGAGTCGGGGTACACGACTGCGGCGAACTCGACACCGGCCTCCGCCATCGACTCGGTCACGGCAGGAAGCGCGTCGATGAGCGCGGGGTCGTGCTGCCCGTAGATCGCCAGCACCGGTGCGGAGATGCCGGCGATGCGGTCGGCCGACGGCGCCGTGCCGTAGAACGGCGCGACGGCGCGCACGCGGTCGTCGTGCGCGGCGAGCAGGAACGCGTACGTCCCGCCGAAGCAGAAGCCGGTCGCGGCGATCCGATCGTCGACCCCGGGCTGCTCGGCGAGCCAGTCGACCACGGCGCGGAGCGCGGCGACCGCCCAGGCTGCGTACTCGGGCGCGCGCATGCCCGACAACGCCTCGCGCATCCGCGGCTGCGCCGCGGTGCGCGCCTCCTCGTCGTCGCTGTTCACCAGCGCGAAGAGCTCCTCGCCGAGCGCGGGGGCCACGCCGCCATGGGTCAGGATGTCCGGCGCGGCGACCAGCCACCCTTCGGCGGCGAACCGGTCGGCCACGTCGGTGATGTGGCCGACCAGGCCCCAGATCTCGTGGATGAGCACGAGCCCGCCGATCGGGTCGCCCGCGGGGCGGGCGACGTAGACGTCGATGACCTCGCCGTCGGCGAGCGGCACCGTGATCATCTCGGGCATCTGGGCACCTCCGATACGGATGCTACTCGCGCAGCGTCGCCCCGAACCGCTCGGTCGCGACGGCCACCCCCGCGAGCTTGGCCTCGGTCGCCTCGGCGGCCGTGAGCGTGCGGTCGGGGGCGCGGAATCGGAGCGCGAAGGTGAGGCTCTTCTCGCCCTCGGGCACGCCCTGCCCGCGATAGTCGTCGACCAGGCGCACCGACTCGAGAAGATCGCCGGCGCCCGAGACGAGCGCTCCGCGCACCTCTGCGGCCGGCACGTCGGCCCCGAGCACCAGCGACACGTCCTGCGTCGCGGCCGGGAAGCCCGACAGCGAGGCCGCGACGACCTTGTCCCCCGCGAGCGAGAGAACCAGGTCGAGATCGAGCTCCGCGACGATGACGCGACCCGGAAGATCGGATGCCTCGGCCACGGCCGGCAGCAGCTCGCCGACGTAGCCGACCTCGGTGCCGTCGACGGAGAGCACACCGGTGCGGCCCGGGTGCAGCGCGGCGCGCTGCCCCTGAGCGACATCGATCGTGACGCCCGCGGCGGCCGCGATCGTGCGGACGGCATCGAGCGCGTCGGCGAGGTCCGCGGTCACCGGCGCGATGCCGGGCTGCTTCGCGACGAGGCTGCCCGTGAGCAGCACGGCGACGTGCCGGTGCTGCGGCGGGATCGAGGCGTCGAGCTCGGCAAGGGTCGCGGCATCCGGTCGCACTGCCAGCGGCGGCACGAACGTCGTTCCATATGGCACGCCGGCCTTCGGGAGGAAGACGACGCCGGTCTCGAAGAGCGACAGGTCGGTGAAGCCGCGCGACACGTTGCGGTGCGCGACCTGCAGGAGGCCGGGCACGAGCGAGCGGCGCAGGAACGGGGCCTGCCCGTCGAGCGGGTTCGCGAGCTTCACGCTCGGGAGGTGCTGCCCCGAGGCGGAGCCGTGGAGGTCGTTCTGGTCCTCGGTGGTGAACCCGAACGACGGCGTCTCGACGAAGCCCGCAGCGGCGAGCGCGTTCGCCACGCGACGGCGGCCCTGCTGCGCGGCGGTGAGACCGCGGCCCGACGGCGGCAGCGGCAGCACCGACGGGATGCGGTCATAGCCCTCGATGCGGGCGACCTCCTCGGCGAGCGTCCACTTGTCGGTGAGGTCGGGGCGCCACGATGGCGGGATGACCTGCCATCCTTCGCTGCCCTCGGCGCCGACGACCTCGCAGCCGATGAGCCGCAGTGCGGCCTCGATCTGGCCCGGCGTGTAGTCGACGCCGATGAGGCGCTGCACGAACGTCGGCGGCAGCTCGATGCCGGGGATGAACACCTCGGCGAAGAGGGCGGCGCCGTACGCGTCGTCGCTGGTGCCGCCGGCGTACTCGACCATGAGGTCGGCCACGCGACGTGCGGCGACGAAGGGCACGAGCGGGTCGACGCCGCGCTCAAAGCGGCGGGATGCCTCGCTCGGCAGCTTGTGCCGACGGGCCGTGCGCGCGATCGACACGGTGTCGAACGTCGCGGCCTCGATGAGCACGTTGCGCGTCGCGTCGCCCATCTCGGTCGTGCCGCCGCCCATGACGCCGGCCAGGCCGATCGGGCCAGAGTCGTCGGTGATGAGGAGGTCTTCGACATCGAGCGTGCGGACCTTGCCGTCGAGCGTCTCGAGCTTCTCGCCCGGAGTTGCCCGCCGCACGGTGATGCCGCCCTGCAGCTTGTCGAGGTCGTAGCCGTGGATCGGCTGGCCGAGCTCGAGCATCACGTAGTTGGTGATGTCGATCAGGATGCCGAGCGAGCGGATGCCCGCGAGCGACAGGCGCGAGATCATCCACGCGGGGGTCGGCTTCGTGGGATCGACGTCGCGCACGACACGGGCCACGAACTCTGTCACGCCCGCGCGGCCGCGGATGGGGGCGAGGTCGTCGGCGCTCACGGGGAAGCCCGCGCCCGGCGCGATGTCTTCCCACGTGCGCTCAGCCGGGTCGCGGAACGCGGCGCCGGTCGAGTGCGAGTACTCGCGCGCGACACCGCGGATCGACAGCGCATAGCCGCGGTCGGGCGTCACGTTGATCTCGACGGCGACGTCGTCGAGGCCGAGCAGCGAGATCGCGTCGGTGCCGACAGGCGCGTCGATGCCGAGTTCGACGAGCCGGAGGATGCCGTTGTGCTCGTCGCCGAGCCCCAGTTCACGGGCCGAGGCGATCATGCCGTCCGACACATGGCCGTAGGTCTTGCGCGCGGCGATCGGGAACGGGCCGGGGAGCACCGCGCCGGGAAGCGTCACCACGACCTTGTCGCCGACGAAGAAGTTGCGGGCGCCGCACACGATGCCGTGCACCGCGTCGCCGCCGTCCGCCGCGGTCTCGCCGTCGGGCGCGACGCGCACCTGGCACCAGCGGATCGTCTTGCCGTTGGACTGCGGCTCCTCGACGAACTCGAGGACCTCGCCCACGACGATCGGACCCTGCAGCTCGAAGCGGTGGACGTCCTCCTCTTCGAACCCGACGCGCACGAGCGCCGCGAGGACGTCCTCGGGCGCGGCATCCGCGGGGACGTCGACGTACTCACGAAGCCATGAGAGCGGGACGCGCATCAGACCACCATTCCGAACTGCTCGCTGAAGCGGACATCGCCCTCGGCCATGTCGCGCATGTCCTGGACGTCGCTGCGGAACATCAGCGTCCGCTCGATGCCCATGCCGAATGCGAAGCCCGAGTACTCCTCCGGGTCGATCCCCGCCGCGCGCAGCACGTTCGGGTTGATCATGCCGCAGCCGCCCCACTCGATCCATCGGGCGCCGCCCTTGAAGGTGGGGTGCCACAGGTCGAGCTCGGCCGACGGCTCGGTGAAGGGGAAGAAGTTCGCGCGGAAGCGCGTCTTCGCCTCGGCGCCGAACAGCACCTTGGCGGCGTGGTCGAGCGTGCCCTTGAGGTGCGCCATCGTGATGCCCTTGTCGACGACGATGCCCTCGAACTGGGTGAAGACGGGCAGGTGCGTCGCGTCGAACTCGTCGGTGCGGTACACGCGCCCGGGGCACAGGACGTACAGCGGCAGGTCGCGCTCGAGCATCGAGCGCACCTGGACCGGGCTCGTGTGCGTGCGCATGACGAGGTGACGCTCCACCGGGTCGACGAAGAACGTGTCCTGCATCTGGCGGGCGGGGTGGTCGACGTCGAAGTTCAGCGCGTCGAAGTTGAACCACTCGTGCTCGAGCTCGGGCCCCTCGGCGATCTCCCATCCCATGCCGACGAAGATGTCGGCGATCTGCTCCTGCAGGAGAGAGATCGGATGCCGCGCCCCCACGCGCGCGCGAGCCGCGAGCGCGGTGATGTCGACGCGCTCCGCCTCGAGCTTCGCGGCGGTCTCGGCCGCGGCGAGCTCCTCCTCGCGGGCGGCGAACGCCTGGTTCACGCGGCCGCGGGCCTGACCGACCAGCTTGCCGAACTCGGCCTTCTTGTCGTTCGGCACGTCGCGCAGCCGCGCATTGAGCTTCGCCAGCGGCGAGCCCTCCGCGGAGTGCGCGGAGCGCGCGGCCTTCAGCGCTGCGGTGTCGCCCGCGGCCGCGATGGCCTCGAGGGCGGCGTCGACGGCGGCGTTCACCGCCTCAGGCGAGATCTCGGTGGTTTCGGGAGCGTCGGACACGAGAGACGAGTCTACCGACGGCTCGGGGCAGGACCGGTCCGGGTTCAGGCGCCTCCGCCCGTGCGGTAGTCGGATCCGTCGTTGACGCGCTGCGCGACGATGAGCTCGGTGTCGGTGCCCGCCGGCGCGTTGGCGGCAGCGACCTGCGGCACCCGCGGCGAGCGCCGCGTGCGCTTCTCGACGAGGTACGCCACATACGAGAGCGCCAGACACAGCGCCACGTAGATCGACCCGCCGATGATGGCGGACGGGATGAGCGGCGAGTTGTACAGCGCCTGCGAGCCCAGCAGCTTCACGAGGTACAGCAGCTCGTGGAAGGTGATGATGAAGCCGAGCGCGGTGTCCTTCAGGGTGACGACGAGCTGCGAGATGATGACCGGGAGCATCGCTCGGACCGCCTGCGGGAGCAGCACGAGCCGCATGACTCCCGACTTGCGCAGCCCGATCGCGTACCCGGCCTCGCTCTGCCCGCGGGGCAGCGACTCGACGCCGGCGCGGATCACCTCGGCGAGCACCGAGCCGTTGTAGGCGATCAGGGCGATGACGACGGCCCAGTACGGCGACATCTTGATGCCGACCACGGGCAGGCCGTAGTACAGCAGCATCATGAAGATCAGGACGGGGATGGCCCGGAGGATCTCGACGATCCAGCCCACGGGGATCCTCAGCCACGCGTGGTCGGACATGCGTCCGAGCGCCAGGACGAAGCCGAGCGCGATGGCGCCGACGGCGGCGACGGCGAACGCCGACAGCGTGTTCCACGTCGCCTCGAGGAACAGCATCCAGATCGAGGAGTAGGTGAAGAGCTCCCACTTCTCGGGGCTGAACTGGCCGGTCTCGTAGAAGCGCCAGAGCACCCAGCCGATGAAGCCGAGCACGACGAGGATCGTCACCGCGCCGATGATGCGGTTGCGGACGACCGCGCGGGGACCGGGGACGTCGTAGAGGACGGAACTGCTCATCGTGCGATCCTCCACTTGCGCTCGAGGATGCGTTGGAGCCAGGCGAGCAGGAGCACCAGCACGACGAAGATCACCATCACCCACAGCAGCACGACCAGCTGGTTCTCACCGCGCTCGCTGAGGTTCGAGCGCACCGTTCCGAGATTCACGACGGAGAAGCCGGCGGCGACCGTCGTGTTCTTGAGCAGGGCGATGAACACGCTCATCATCGGCGGGATCACCGATCGGGTCGCCTGCGGGAGCACGACCAGCGACATCACCTGGCCGAACGTGAGGCCGAGCGCACGGGCCGCCTCGGCCTGCCCGACCGGAACGGTGTTCACGCCCGAGCGGATCGTCTCGGCGACGTACGTCGCCGTGTAGATGCCGAGTGCGGCGGTCGCCAGCACGATCGGCGACACGCGCTGCTGCAGCATGATCGGCAGGCAGAACGCGAAGAAGAACATCACGAGGGTGAGCGGGGTGTTGCGGATCCAGTTGACGTACACCCCGCCGACGGCGCGCGCGATCGGCACCGGCGAGACGCGCATGGCGCCCACGATGAACCCGAGCACGAGCGCGATCAACCCGCCGCCGAAGAACAGCACCAGTGTGCCGACGATCGCCTCGCTCCACAGGTCGCCGTTGTCTGTGATGACTCCCATCGCACCGCCTTTCCTCGTTCATCGCCGCGGCAACCGACCCGCCGTGGCGGCGCCGCGAGGGCGCCGCCACGGATCGGGTCAGCTGACCGGGTCGACCTCCGGCTGCTCGCCCTTGACGCCCGAAGCGCCGAGGTTGTTGTCGAAGATCTGCTGCCAGATGTCGCCGCCGTCGGTGAACATCGTGTTGATGTACTCCTGCAGCGCCGTGTCGCCCTTGGCGAGACCCACGCCGTAGCGCTCCTCGCTGAAGACGTCGCCGACGACCTTGAGGTTGTCAGGGTCCTGCGCGGCGTAGCCGATGAGGATCGCCTCGTCGGTGGTCACCGCGTCGACCTGGCCGTTCTTCAGGTCTTCGACACAGGCGGAGTAGGTGTCGTACTCCTTCGTCTGCGCCGTGCCCATGTCCTTGATCCGCTGGATCGAGGTGGAACCCGTCGCCGAGCAGACCACCATGTCGGACGTGAGCGATTCAGGCCCGTCGATGGTGTCGTTGTCGGCGGCGACCAGCAGGCCCTGGCCGGTCACGAAGTACGGACCGGCGAAGGAGATCTGCTCCTTGCGCTTGTCGGTGATCGAGTACGTGCCGACGTAGTAGTCGATGTCGCCGTTCACGATCGCCTGCTCGCGGTTCGCCGACGGGATCGCCTGGAACTCGATCTGGTCCTCGTCGAAGCCGAGCGAGGCGGCGATCCAGCGTGCGATGTCGATGTCGAAGCCGGTCCGCTCACCGGTGGTGGGGTCGAGGTAGCCGAGACCGGGCTGGTCCTCCTTGACGCCGACCTTGACGCTCCCGCGCTCGGTCATGGCGTCGAAGGTCGGGCTGCCCTCGATCGTGACGTCGGTGGCGACGGTCCAGGGCGTCGACGAGGTCTCCTCGTCACCACCCGCCGCCGACTCCGACGGGGCCGCCCCCGGCGTGCCGCTGTTGCACGCGGTGAGGGCGAGAAGGGCGGCGGCTGCCAGGCCGACGCCCGCGATCAACTTCGTCTTGCGCATGTGTTCCTCCTGTTGCATGTGTTTCCACGGGTTCCGTATGTTCCGACGTCGGGTTCGTGCGGTTCGAAGTCTGAGATGTGTGCTCGTGTCGTCCTTCCGACGGCTGCGGCGAGGGGTTCAGTGCGTGAGCAGCTTCGAGAGGAAGTCCTTCGCGCGCGAGCTCTGCGGGTTCGTGAAGAACTGCTCGGGGGTCGATTCCTCGACGATCTGCCCGTCGGCCATGAAGACGACGCGGTCGGCCGCCTTGCGGGCGAAGCCCATCTCGTGCGTGACGACGATCATCGTCATGCCGTCCTGGGCGAGGCCGACCATGACGTCGAGCACCTCGTTGATCATCTCCGGGTCGAGCGCGCTGGTGGGCTCGTCGAACAGCATCACCTTGGGCTGCATCGCCAGGGCGCGTGCGATGGCGACGCGCTGCTGCTGACCGCCCGACAGCTGGGCCGGGAGCTTGGACGCCTGGTGCCCGACCCCGACGCGGTCGAGCAGCTGCTTGGCGACGGCCTCGGCGTCCGCCTTCTTCATCTTCTTGACCTTGATCGGCCCGAGGGTGACGTTCTCGAGGATCGTCAGATGCGAGAACAGGTTGAACGACTGGAACACCATGCCGACGTCGGCACGCAGCCCTGCGAGGGCCTTGCCCTCCTTCGGGAGCTCCTTGCCGTCGATCGTGATCGTGCCGCTCGTGATCGTCTCGAGGCGGTTGATCGTGCGGCACAGGGTCGACTTGCCAGAGCCGGAGGGACCGATCACGACGACGACCTCACCGCGGCTGACGGTGAGGTCGATGTCTTTCAGCGCCTGGAAGTCGCCGTAGTGCTTCTGAACGTTCGAGATCTGGACGAGGGGATCACCGCGGCGGACCGAGATGTTGCTCGTCGGATTCGCCTGCGCGGCCGGCTGTTGCGCCTGCGCACTGTCATCGGGCGTCATAGCCACACCCTAGAACCGCGCTCCGACACGATGCCAGAGGCTCGCCCGCGTCTTAACCGTGTTGTAACAGGGCCCCTCAGCGCGCCGCGCGCTGCGCGAAGGCGGTCTCGTACAGGCAGACGCTGGCCGCGGTGGCCAGGTTCAGCGATTCGGCCGCGCCGTAGATCGGCAGCCGCAGCGAGAGGTCTGCCAGCGCCAGCGCGTCCTCCTCGAGGCCGCGGGCCTCGTTGCCGAAGAGCCACGCCGTCGGCTCCGCGAGCACGTCGCGCGACCCGAGGAAGTCCCCTCCCCCGACATCGGCGGCGATCACGCGGACGCCCGCCTCGTGCGCCTTCGCCACGGCCGTCGCGAGATCGACTCCGACCGCGACCGGCACGTGGAACAGGGACCCGGTCGTCGCGCGCACGACCTTGGGGTTGTACGGATCGACGGTGCGTCCGGTGAGCACGACGGCGTCCGCGCCGGCGGCGTCGGCCGCGCGGATGATCGTGCCGAGGTTGCCGGGGTCGCGCACCTCCTCGCAGATCGCGACGAGACGCGGCGAGGCGGCGAAGACGTCGCGCAGGGACGTCGGCGACTGACGGGCGACCGCGACGATGCCCTGCGGGGTCACGGTGTCGGCCATCGCGTCGAGCACCGCCTCGGTCGTGTAGACGACCTCGAGTCCGGCGTCCTTCGCGGCGTCGCGCACGTCGGTGTGCTTCTCGAGCGCGGTGGGCGTGGCGAAGATCTCGACGAGCGTGTCGGGCCGGTACGCCAGCGCCTCGCGGGCGGCCTGCGGACCCTCCAGCAGGAACAGGCCGGTCTCCTGGCGGGCGCTGCGCTTCGTCAGCTTCGCGACGGCGCGGACACGCGGAGAGCGAGGGTTCTCGAGCACGGCTCTCAGTCTAGAGTCGCGGCATCCCCATCCCGGAATGCGTTTCTCACCGTCTGCCGCCGTCCGCACATGCGAAAAGGGCGCCCTCCGTGAGGAGGACGCCCCTTTCGAGACAACGGATGCCGATTCAGGCGCTCTTGGGAGCGTTGACGTTCTCGGGCAGCGCCTTCTTGGCGGTCTGGACGAGCGACGCGAACGTCTTGGGCTCGTTCACCGCGAGCTCGGCGAGCATGCGACGGTCGACCTGCACACCCGCGAGGCCGAGGCCCTGGATGAAGCGGTTGTACGTGATGCCGTTCTGACGGGCAGCGGCGTTGATGCGCTGGATCCACAGGCGGCGGAAGTCGCCCTTGCGCTTGCGACGGTCGCGGTACGCGTAGACGAGCGAGTGGGTGACCTGCTCCTTCGCCTTGCGGTACAGGCGCGAACGCTGGCCACGGTAACCCGAGGCACGCTCGAGGATGACGCGACGCTTCTTGTGGGCGTTGACGGCCCGCTTGACTCTAGCCATTTCTTGATGTTCCTAACTTGCGTCGGCGCGCGTCAGCGGCCGAGGAGCTTCTTCGCGACCTTGGCGTCGCCCGGGGCGAGGACCTGCTCCTGCGACAGGCGGCGGGTACGGCGGCTGGGCTTGCCCTCGAAGTTGTGGCGAAGGTTCGCCTGCTGCTTCATGAGCTTCCCGCTGCCGGTGACCTTGAAGCGCTTCTTGGCGCCCGAGTGGGTCTTCTGCTTCGGCATCTCTTCTTCCTTCGTTTCACTTCCCGCCCAGGCGGGAGTCGGTATCCCGCGGTGCGGGAGTCTGTGGGGCCTTACTCGGCCGTCGCTGCCTCGGGGGCTGCGGCCGGCGCGTCGGCCGCAGGGGCCTCGGTCGCCTCGGCGGCGTCGGCCGTCGTCGCGCCGCCGCTCCGGGCGGAGCGGGCAGCTTCCTTGTTCGCGGCGCGCTGAGCGTTCTGCTCGGTCTTCACCTCGGACTTGTTCTTGTGCGGTGCGACCACCATCACCATGTTGCGGCCGTCGATCGTGGGGTTCGATTCGACCGTGCCGAACTCGGCGACGTCCTCCGCGAACTTGCGGAGCAGGCGCACGCCCTGCTCGGGACGCGACTGCTCGCGACCGCGGAACAGGATCATCGCCTTGACCTTGTCGCCGGACTGGAGGAAGCCCTCGGCGCGCTTGAGCTTGGTGATGTAGTCGTGGGCCTCGATCTTCAGACGGAACCGGACCTCCTTGAGGACGGTGTTCGCCTGATTGCGACGCGCTTCCTTGGCCTTCTGCGCAGCCTCGTACTTGAACTTGCCGTAGTCCATGATCTTGACCACGGGCGGCTTCGAGTTGGGGGCCACCTCGACGAGATCGAGGTCGGCCTCCTGGGCCAGGCGCAGCGCCACCTCGATGCGGACGACGCCGACCTGCTCTCCGTTCGGACCGACGAGGCGGACCTCGGGGACCCGGATGCGGTCGTTGGTGCGGGGATCGCTGATGCGGAACTCCTTGGGTATATGGGCTGGACCACCGCGACACGCAGTCGTATCGCGGGCGGAGGAAGATCCACTCCACCCGTCAGACGCTTCGAGCGCCGACTTCCTGCACCCTCTCCGGTGATGGAGTTCCCGTCCGGTCGCCCCGACGGCTACCCCGGCCGCAGAACGGTCGGGGCGGAGTGCATGACCCGGTAGCCTGGAACGGCAAGCGCGGGTGGGATGTGATCCACTTTCCGATCCGGTACAGAACGCACCGGAGACCGCAGCAGTCTATCAGAGAGAACGGCGTGGACACGATTCGAGACCAGGACGGCGATCAGACGAGCGCGACGGCAGTGGATGCTGAGCGCCAGGCGCGCTGGGAGGAGCAGGAGCGGGCGGCCGCCTCGGCCTCGCGCGACATCGCCGATGTGTCGGCCGTCGAGGTCATCACGACAGCCGCGGTTCACCTGATGAGCGCCGCCGCCGTCAAGGTGGGGCTGGCCGACGACCCCGAGACGCAGACCGACCTCGACGAGGCCCGCAAGCTCATCAACGCCCTCGCAGGGCTCATCACCGCCGGCGCGCCCGAGATCAGCGACATGCACGCCCGCTCGCTCCGCGACGGCCTGCGCTCGGTGCAGCTCGCCTTCCGCGAGGCCTCGGTCATCCCCGACCCGATCGGCAGGGGCCCCGGCGAGAAGTGGACCGGCCCGGTCACCTGACCCGGTGACACTCCCCGGCTCCTGGGGCTCAGTCCTCGAGCCCCAGAGCCGCCGCGCCGCGCGCGACCGCGTCGACGGTGCGGCGGACCGCCTCCGCATCGGTGCCGTGGTTGCTCACCGAGAACCGCACCACCGCGCGTCCGTGCCAGGTCGAGGATGAGGCCCACACCGTCCCCTCGGCGCGCAGCCACTCCCCCAGCGCCGCGGTCGACGCATCATCCCTCGCGGCGAGGCACACCTGCGTGAACACGACGTCGTTGAGCACCTCGAGCCCGGGAATCGCCCGGAATCCGGCCGCGAGGGCGGTTGCAGCATCCGTCAGCCCGTCCACCAGCTGGGCGACTCCCTGACGGCCGAGCGACCGCAGCGCGGCCCAGACCGGAACCCCGCGCGCCCGGCGCGACATCTCGGTGACGTGGTCGTAGGGGTCGGCGACGCCGGCCGTCTCGGGGAGATAGGCCGCGTGCGCGCCGAGGGCCGCGGTCATCGCCGCCTCGTCGCGGACGATCGCGACCCCGCAGTCGTAGGGGACGTTGAGCGTCTTGTGGGCGTCCGTCGCCCACGAATCCGCGTGCGCGACACCCTCGACCAGGTGCCGCGATCGCGGGCTCGCGGCGGCCCATAGTCCGAATGCACCGTCGACGTGCACCCACGCGCCCGCCAGATGCGCCACTTCCACGGCCGCGACGAAGTCGTCGAAGGCGCCGGAGTGCACGTCGCCCGCCTGCAGGGCGACGATCGCGGGGTCGTCGCCGTGCTCGTGCAGCGCCCGCGCCAGTCCGTCGACGTCGATCCGGCCCTGCGCGTCCGCGCCCACTGTTCGGGGAGCACCGAGGCCCGACATGCGTCCCGCCAGGACGACCGAGGTGTGTACGGCGTCGCCCGCGAAGAAGCGGACGGGCGGCAGATCATGCAGTCCGGCGGAGGGGTCGCCCCCACGTTCGCGGACGAGGGCGTCGCGGGCGGCGATCAGACAGGCCAGGTTCGCGCCCGTGGCGCCGGTCGAGGAGCCGACTCCGCTGTCGGGCGGCAGCCCGAGGACGTCGAGGAGCCATCGTCCGGCGGTCTCCTCCACGGCAGCCGTCGCCCCGGCGACCTGACGTGGCCCCGTGTTCTGGTCCCAGGCCGACACGAGCCAGTCCGCCGCGAGTGCCGCCGGATAGGTGCCACCGGTCACAAGGCCGTAGAAGCGTGAAGAGCCCATCGCCATGAGACCCGGTTCCGCGGCAGCCACGAGCTCCGCCACGACGGAGGTCGCGTCGCTGGGCTCATCGGGCAATTCGGCTGCGAAGCGATCGCGGACCGCATCGGCATCGAGCTCAGGGCGGATCGGGCGCTCGTCGAGCGAATCGAGCCACGCCATCGCGTGGCGGTGCGCCGTGTGCAGCGCCCGCCCGTAGTCACTGCTCGCCCCGTGCTCCATCCGCCACCTCCGCGGAGCCGATCATCCACTGGCCGGCCGGGGGCCGCAAGGGCTCGTCCGTCAGGCGCGGACGAGCTTGACCGTCAGGGAGTCGACCAGGACGGCGATGCGGTCGTCGGCCGCCCACCGCTTGGCGAGGCGTGCGAGCACCGCGTCGAGCTCGGCCTTCTCGAGCCCGTCCATCAGGTGCAGGCGGACCACCAGCTCGGGGCCGCGCAGTCGCGCATCGGGGTCGCCGGGCTCGACGGCGAGGTCGATGACGGACAGCTCACCGCCGATGCTCTCGTGGAGCCCCGCCACGACTTCGGGCGACAGGAAGCTCGGCTCCCACGGGATCCCCTGGCCGATCGCCCACACGGCGGGACGCCGGATGACGAACTCGGTCTCGGACGCCGGGTCGACCACGATGAGGTCGGTGTCGTCGGCCGCAGCAGACAGGGCGGTGCGGACGCCGTCGGCCGGAACCGGCCGGGCCGCGGCATCCCATCGCCTCATGGCATCGACCGACGTGAACACGGGCAGCACGCGACGGCCGTCGGGAGCGGCCACCGTGACGATGGAGAGCTCCTGCGTCTTGTCGACCTCGAGGCCGTGCGCCCCGATGCCGTGGTCGCCCTTCTCGGCGACGAGCGGGATCAGCAGGCGCGCCGCCCGGTAGGCGTCGACGACCTCACGCTCACCGCCCGTTCCCGCGCGGAACGCGGTGAGCGCGGCGAGCAGCGCCGGATCGGCCGAGCCGTCGTCGGAGGAGTGCGGGTTCGCCTGGAAGCTGCGACCCTCCCACGGCACGCCGGCGGAGTCGCCGCCGTGCGCGTGGCCGTGGTGGCCGTGGGGGTCAGTGTCCGGCGACATCCAGCGCCTCGGCGAGCGTGAAGGCTCCGGCATACAGCGCCTTGCCCACGATCGCGCCCTCGACGCCGAGCGGGACGAGGTCGCGCAGTGCCGCGATGTCGTCGAGGCTCGACACGCCGCCCGAGGCGACGATCGGCTTCGGGGTGCGCGTGGTCAGCTCGCGCAGGAGATCGAGGTTCGGGCCCTTGAGGGTGCCGTCCTTCGTGACGTCGGTGACGACGTAGCGGCTGCAGCCGGCCGCTTCGAGGCGGTCGAGCACCGTCCACAGGTCGCCGCCCTCGCGCGTCCAGCCGCGCGCGGCGAGCGTCGTGCCGCGCACGTCCAGGCCCACGGCGATCGCGTCGCCGTAGCGGCCGATGACATCAGCGGCCCACTCGGGGTTCTCGAGCGCCGCGGTGCCGAGGTTGATGCGCGACGCGCCGCTCTCGAGTGCCGCCTCGAGCGTGCGGTCATCGCGGATGCCGCCCGAGAGCTCGACCTGCACGCCGCGGACCTGCTTGATGACCTTGCGGAGCACGCCGGCGTTGCTGCCACGACCGAACGCGGCGTCGAGGTCGACGAGGTGGATCCACTCGGCACCCTGCCGCGCGAAGTCGAGGGCTGCGTCGACGGGGTCGCCGTAGCTGGTCTCGGTGCCGGCCTCGCCCTGCGTCAGGCGGACGGCCTTGCCGTCGGCGACATCGACGGCGGGCAGGAGGACGAGCTTGGGTGTGGACGCGAAATCGTTCATGGATCCTGACTCAGACGTGGGGAAGCTGTGGGGCGGATCACGGAAGCACGCGCTCCCGCAGACGGCACGGTCTCAGAGGGTAGCCCCGCCGAGGCCGTCGATCCAATTCGTGAGAAGACGGATGCCGGCATCCCCGGACTTCTCCGGGTGGAACTGCGTGGCCGACAGCGGCCCGTTCTCGACCGCGGCGAGGAACGGCGTGCCGTACTCGCACCACGTCAGGACGGGCTCGGGGAACGGCGGCTGGACGTCGAGCAGCCACTTCTGCGCACCGAACGAGTGGACGAAGTAGAACCGCTCGTGCTCGATGCCCCGGAAGAGGCGCGAGCCCTCGCCCGGCTCGACGGTGTTCCAGCCCATGTGGGGCAGCACGGGGGCGTCGAGCTCGGTCACGACGCCCGGCCACTCCCCCATGCCCTCGGTGTCGACACCGCGCTCCACGCCGCGCTCGAAGAAGATCTGCATGCCGACGCACACGCCGAGCACCGGGCGGCCGCCGGCGAGCCGGCGTTCGATGAGCTCGTCGCCGCGGCTCGCGCGCAGCGCCTCGGCCACCGCGCGGAACGCGCCGACACCGGGCACGAAGAGCCCGTCGGCGTCCATGATCAGACCGCGATCGGAGGTCAGCCGCGCGTCGGCACCCGCCGCGATCAAGGCCTTGACCGCGGAGTGGACATTGCCCGAACCGTAGTCGAGGACGGCGACGAGCGGCTTCTCCCGCTCGGCGGGAGCGCTTTCGGTCACAGGGCGCCCTTCGTGCTCGGGATGCCCTCGACGAGCGGGTCCAGCGCCTTCGCCTGGCGGAACGCGCGGGCGAACGCCTTGTACTCCGCCTCGGCGATGTGGTGCGGGTCGCGCCCCGACAGCACGCGGACGTGCACGGTCAGTGCCGCGTTGAAAGAGACGGCCTCGAAGGTGTGTCGCACGAGCGAACCGGTGAAGTGGCCGCCGATGAGGTGGTGCTCGAAGCCGGCCGGCTCGCCGGTGTGCACCAGGTAGGGGCGGCCGCTGATGTCGACCACGGCCTGCGCGAGCGCCTCGTCGAGCGGCACCAGAGCGTCGCCGTAGCGCGAGATGCCCGACTTGTCGCCGAGGGCCTCGCGGATCGCCTGGCCGAGCACGATCGAGATGTCTTCGACGGTGTGGTGGGCGTCGATGTCGGTGTCACCCGACGCCCGCACCGTCAGGTCGGTGAGCGAGTGCTTCGCGAACGCGGTCAGGAGGTGGTCGAAGAACGGCACCGTGGTGTCGATGCGGCTGCGGCCGGTGCCGTCGAGATCGAGCTCCAGCTCGACCGTCGACTCACTCGTCGCCCGGCGCAGCGAGGCGGTACGTGGTGCGGCGCTCATGCCGCCGATCCTACCGAGGCGAGGGCGTCGAGGAATGCGGTGGTCTCGTCCGCGGTGCCCGCGGTGACCCGCAGGTGCGACGGGATGCCGACGTCGCGGATGAGCACGCCCTCGTCGTACAGGGCCTGCCAGGTGGCCGCCGGATCGGCCACGCCGCCGAACAGCACGAAGTTCGTCCAGGACTCGTGGGGCGTGTAGCCGAGCGCCTCGACCGTGGCCGAGATGCGGTCGCGCTGGGCGACGATCTCGTCGACCATGCCCAGCATGACCGGAGCATGACGCAGCGCTGCGGAAGCCGCCGCCTGAGTCAGCGCACTGAGGTGGTAGGGCAGACGCACGAGCCGCAGTGCGTCGATGAGGGCGGGATCGGCGGCCAGGTAGCCGACGCGCGCACCGGCGAACGCGAACGCCTTGCTCATGGTGCGCGAGACGACGAGTCGTTCGCGCCCGGGCAGCAGCGTCAGCGCGGAGCGCTCATCGTGCGGGGCGAACTCGAAGTACGCCTCGTCGACGATGACGATCCCGTCGGCGGCCTCGTACACGGCCTCCACGACGTCGAGACCGAGGGGCGTGCCGGTCGGGTTGTTCGGCGAGCAGAGGAAGACCACGTCGGGCGAGGCGTCGGCGATCTGGGATGCCGCGTCTTCGGCGTCGATCGTGAAGTCGGCCGATCGGGTGCCCGAGATCCATTCGGCGCCGGTGCCGCGCGTGAGCAGCGGGTACATCGAGTACGTCGGAGTGAAGCCGAAGGCGGTGCGACCCGGCCCCGCGAAGGCCTGCAGGATGTGCTGCAGCACCTCGTTCGAGCCGTTCGCGGCCCAGATCTGGTCGCGGGTGAGGCCGTGACCGAGATAGTCGGCGAAGCCCTCGCGCAGGGCGGTGAACTCGCGGTCGGGGTAGCGGTTGACGTCGCGCAGAGCGAGTGCGATCGAGTCGAGGATGTCGTCTGCGACCTCGGCCGGAACCGGATGCGTGTTCTCGTTGACGTTCAGGGCGACCGGAAGCGGTGCCTGCGGGGCGCCGTAGGGCTTCTGCCCCCGGAGGTCGGCGCGTAAGGGGAGATCTTCGAGACGTGCACTCACCCATCCCATGGTAGGCCCGCCCATCGGGCCCCTCTCGCCGCGTGACGTCGCGCGACGCGCCGCGCGATCAGTGGTCGTACGCCGCGGGGATCGCGAGGCGCTGGCCCGCCTGGACGAGGACGGTGTCGAGGGCGTTCAGCCGCACGAGCTCGTCGACCACGTCGCGCGGGTCGCGGTCGGGGGCGACCTCTTCGGCGATCGTCCACAGCGATTCGCCGGGCGCGACGGTGACGGTCGTGAACGAGCCGGCGGGAGCGCCCGAGTCGCGCGAGGCGAGCGCCGCGCCGCCGCCGAGCACCGCGACGCTCAGGGCGATCACGGCCGGAAGCGCGGCCAGCACGGCGAGCACACGACGACCGCGCACCGTCAACCGCAGACGCGTTGATCGCCCGGCCACGGCACGCGTGGCGCGCTGGGCTGCGGCACCGGCGGCGCGGGCCGGCGACGGAATGGACGTCGTGAAGTCGATCGCGGTCATGCTCGTCTCCTCCTGATGGGGAGAGATTCGCATTCTCCACTCGGCCGGGAGTGAAGAATGCGAACCTCTCTTCCGAAGCTATCTTCGAGTCTGTACGATGTCAATACCGGATTCCGACGTCGATCTCTCGAACGCGACACGCGGCGAGGTTGCCACCTCATCGCCTGGGATCCGGATACGGTTTCGATACGAGAACCCCACCACGGGCCTCCGACATTCGAAGAAACAGCGCTCGGCGGCCGAGCGCAGGACGGAGCCGGAAGATGAGCGACGCGGCCGGGCGAGAGAAGCCCCAGACCCGCCGGCGCAAGAGCCTGAGCGAGAAGCAGCTCGCGATCCTCGAGGTGATCCAGCGCTCGATCGCCCGCCACGGCTACCCGCCCAGCATGCGCGAGATCGGCGATGCGGTCGGCCTCAAGTCGCTGTCGAGCGTCACGCACCAGCTCAACCAGCTCGAGCTGAGCGGTTACCTGCGGCGCGACGCGGGCAAGACCCGCGCCATGGAGGTCCTCATCGACCTGCCCGGGACCGCCACCGAGAGCCCCGCCGACGCCGCTCCGTCGGTCGGCGACGCCGCGCTCGTGCCGCTGGTCGGCCGCATCGCCGCGGGCGTCCCCATCACGGCCGAGCAGCAGGTGGAGGAGATCTTCCCCCTCCCGCGCCAGCTCGTCGGCAAGGGCGACCTGTTCATGCTCAAGGTCTCCGGGGAGTCGATGATCGACGCCGCGATCTGCGACGGCGACTGGGTCGTGGTGCGATCGCAGGCCACCGCCGACAACGGCGACATCGTCGCCGCGATGCTCGACGGCGAGGCGACCGTGAAGACGTTCCGCCAGCGCGACGGCCACACCTGGCTCCTCCCCCGCAACTCGGCGTTCGAGCCGATCCTGGGCGACGACGCCAGCGTGCTCGGCAAGGTCGTCGCGGTGCTGCGCGCGGTCTGACGCCATTTCGCACGAATCGCGCGACGCCAGAGGTGGTGGGCAGTACGCGCGACGCGCTATAAGGGTGGAATGACCGCCGTCACGCCCTCGCCAGACGTTCCCGACCTCCAGGCCCGCCTGGACGCGCTCGAGGCCGAGAACGCCCTCCTCAGAGCGGGCGCCGCGCCCGCGCCGGCCACCGGCAGGGCGGCGAATCGCCCGGCAGGCAGCGGCTGGCGCGCGTTCTTCTCCGCGCTGTGCATCGTGATCGCGTCGATCCTCGTCCCGATCTCGATCGTCACCGCGTGGGCGCGGCTGGAGCTCGTCGACGAGGCCGCGTTCGTGCAGACGCTGGCTCCGCTCGCCGACGACCCCGCCGTGCAGCAGATGATCATCGACGAGACCGTCGAGGCCGTGCAAGCCCAGGTCGATTTCGAGGAGCTGACGGCCAACGTCTTCGACGGCATCGATCAGCTCGGGCTGCCGCCCCGCGCATCACAGGCCCTCAAGCTGCTGCAGGCACCGGCCGCGGAGGGACTCCAGAACCTCCTCACGCAGACCGTCACCCGCGTCGTCGAATCGGACGCCTTCGCCGATACATGGACGGCGACCACCCGCGCCGCCCACCGCGCCCTGACCGCCGCGGCGACGTCCGACGGCGGCGGCATCGTGGTGATGAACGACCAGGGCCTCGGCATCCAGCTCGGCGCGATCGTCGAGCGCGTCAAGCAGAACCTCATCGATCGCGGCGTCGGCATCGCGCAGCTGATCCCTGCCGTCGACAAGGTCATCATCATCGGCACCGGCGACACGCTCGTGACGATCCGCACCACGTACGCCCTCGCCACGGCGCTGGGCTGGTGGCTGCCGATCATCACGATCGGGCTCTTCGTGCTCGGCATCCTCATCGCGCGCCGCCGGAGCACGGCGGTGCTCGGCTCGGGCATCGGATTCGCGCTCGGCGGCGGTGCCCTGGCGATCGCGTTCGCCGTCGGCTACCCGGTCATCGGACAGACGGCGGCACAGCTCGGTCTCTCGGTCACAGCGCTCGACGTCGTCTACCAGAGCCTCGTCGGCGCGATGCAGCAGACCGCGTCCATCGCCGTGCTGCTCGGCGTCGTCATCGCGATCCTGGGCTGGTTCGCCGGCCGTTGGACGCCGGCCGTGCGCTCACGCCAGGCCGTTGCGAGCCTCAACGCGTCGGCACGACGGCAGCTGGCGAGTCACGGGTTCGGCACGGGACGCTTCGGCGCCTGGCTCTACCGCTACCGCACCCTGGTGCGCACGCTCATCATCGTCCTCGCGGTCATCTGGCTGTTCGCACTGCGACCGCTGTCGGCCGGCGACATCTTCCTCGTGCTCATCGTCGCGCTCGTCGTGACCTGGATCCTCGAGCTGCTGCAGGTCCGCCCCGACGAGGCGGTGGCGGTCGCGGAGTCCGTCGATGCCGAGGACGACGACGCCGACGGCACCGCCGACACCCTCGTCATCGACGCCGACACGGTGGTCATCGAAGACGAGAACGACACCGAGGTCATCCCCGACGCCGGGGATGCCTCGACCGACGCATCCGCGCCGGCCGAGGCATCCGGGAAGAAGCCGCGCGCCTAGAGGCTGACGCCGACACGCTCCCGCACGAGTCCGGTCGCCTCGACGAGATTCCGAAGCGAGGCGACCGTCTCGTCGTACCCCCGCGTCTTGAGCCCGCAGTCGGGGTTGACCCAGACGCGCCGCAGGGAGAGCTCGCCGACCGTGCGGTCCAGGAGGTCGGTGATCTCGTCGACCGAGGGCACGCGCGGCGAGTGGATGTCGTAGACGCCAGGGCCGATCCCGGCCGCGAAGCCCGACGCCCGGATGTCGCCGATCACTTCACCGCGGCTGCGGGCGGCCTCGATCGAGGTCACGTCGGCGTCGAGGGCCGCGATCGCGTCGATGACCACGTCGAACTCCGAGTAGCAGAGGTGGGTGTGCACCTGCGTCGCCGGCGCGGCCCCCGCGGTCGCGAGGCGGAACGAGCCGACCGACCACTCGAGGTAGGCGGGCTGGTCCGCCGCCTTGAGGGGAAGGAGCTCCCGCAGCGCCGGCTCGTCGACCTGGATGACGCGGATGCCCGCGCCCTCGAGGTCGGCGATCTCATCGCGCAGCGCCAGCGCCACCTGGTTCGCCGTCTCGCCGAGCGGCTGGTCGTCGCGGACGAACGACCACGCCAGGATCGTCACCGGCCCGGTCAGCATGCCCTTCATGGGCTTGTCGGTGAGCGACTGCGCGAACGTCGACCACGCGACCGTGATCGCCGTCGGCCGTGACACGTCGCCCCACAGGATCGACGGCCGCGTCGCACGCGAGCCGTACGACTGCACCCAGCCGTTCTCGGTCACCGCGAAGCCGTCGAGGTTCTCGGCGAAGTACTGCACCATGTCGTTGCGCTCGGCCTCGCCGTGCACGAGGACGTCGAGGCCGATGTCCTCCTGGAGCGTCACGACGCGCGCGATCTCGTCGCGCAGGAACCGCTGGTACTCGTCGGCACCGAGCTCCCCGCGACCGTGACGAGCCCGCGCCCGGCGGATGTCGCCGGTCTGCGGGAACGACCCGATCGTGGTGGTGGGCAGCACGGGCAGCGCGAGCTCTGCATCCTGCGCCGCGACGCGGGCGTCGTAGTCGCCGCGCTCGAAGTCACCGGCGTCCAGCACCGCGGCCCGCTCGCGCACGGCGCCGTCGCGCACCCCGGGCGCGCTGCGACGGTCCGCGAGGGCGGCGGATGCCTCGGCCAGCGGCTCGGCGATGGCCTCGCGACCCTCGACCAGGCCGGTGGCGAGCGTCACCACCTGCGCGACCTTCTGGTCGGCGAACGCGAGCCACGACGCCAGCCGCGGGTCGAGCGCGGACTCGTCGGCGACGTCGTGGGGCACGTGCTGGAGCGAGGTCGAGGTGCCCGCGCTGATCTCCGACGCGCCCACGGCGCTCAGCGCCTGCAGGCGCTCCCACGCGGCGTCGAGGTCACCGCGCCAGACGTTCCGTCCGTCGACGACGCCGCCCACCAGGGTCTTGCGGTCGAGGCCCGGAACCGCGTCGGGCACGGCGCCCCGGGTGAGATCGATGGCGATGGCCTCGATCGGGGCCGCCGCCAGCGCCGTCCACGCCTGGGGCGACAGCTGCGCGTACCCCGCCGCGACGAGGATCGCCGGGCGGTCGCCGCGGACGCCCAGCGCGGCATACGCGCGAGCCGCGGCATCCGCCAGCACGGCAGCGTCCGCGGGCAGGCTCTCGCTCACCAGGGCGGGCTCGTCCAGCTGCACCCACTCGGCGCCTGCGGCGCGAAGGGCGGACAGCAGCTCGGCGTACACCGGCAGCAGGTCGTCGAGGCGGCTGAGCGGATCGAAGCCCTGGGGCGCGGCTGGGCCCACGCGCCCGGAGGCTCCGCGCGACGCGCCAGCGGCGCGTGGAGTGGGCGTGGGGACCGCCGCCTTCGCCAGAGCGAGGAGCGTCACCGGGCCGACCACGACCGGACGCACCGTGAAGCCGTCGGCCTTCGCCTCGGCCACCTGGCGCGCGAACCGGTCGCTCGACAGGGAGAAGACCGTCTCGGGGCCGATCTCGGGCACGAGGAAGTGGTAGTTCGTGTCGAACCACTTGGTCATCTCGAGGGGAGCATCGTCGCCCGCCCCGCGTGCGGCGGTGAAGTACGCGTCGATCCCGATCGCACCGTCGGCGTCGCGCAGCGCGGCGAACCGCTCGGGCAGCGCCCCGACGGTCACGGCCGCGTCGTGCACCTGGTCGTAGAACGAGAACGACTCGGGGATCGACGAGTCGTCGCGGCCGAGGCCGAGCGCGGCGAGCCGTTCGCGCGTCGCGCGGCGCAGGCCGGCCGCCGTCTGCTCCAGGGTCGGTGCGTCGGTGGCGCCGGCCCAGTACGCCTCGACCGCGCGCTTGAGTTCGCGGCGACGCCCGATCCGGGGATAGCCCAGGATCGTGCCGTGGGGGAAGGTGCTGCGAGGTTCGGTCATCGTGCTCTCTCTTTCGCTTCGTTCATCTCGGAGTGGGGGGGTTTCGGGGTCGCCGAAGAGACCCGTCGGTCATCCGACGGATCGCGGCGTCCGGGTCAGCGGACGGCGTCGGGCATTCGCGCGGCGGAGGCGAGCACGCCGGCTTCGCTCAGCACGTTGAGCACCGTCTCGTGGTTGTTGAACGCGTACAGGTGGACGCCGGGGGCGCCCCCCTCCACGACCTCGCGGGCCAGGCGCGCGGCGTGCGCGACGCCCACCTCGCGCTGTCCGTCGACGGTCGGCTCGAGGTCGAGCGCGACGGCGAGGTCCGCCGGCCGCTGCTCCCCCGTCAGCTCCAGCACGCGGCGCAGCCGAGTGGGCGAGGTGATCGGCATGATGCCGGGGAGGATCGGGATCGTGACACCGGCCTCGCGCGATCGCTGCACGAACGCCAGGTAGTCGTCGGCGTGGAAGAACAGCTGCGTGATCGCGAGCGTCGCACCGGCCGCCTGCTTCGCGAGCAGCGCGTCGATGTCTTCGAACGGATGCCTCGACCGAGGGTGACCGTTCGGGAACGCCGCCACGGCGATGTCGACGCGGGGGCGCTCCGCGAGCCGCACGGCACCCGGCACGCCGGGGATGGGCGCTTCGCTGTAGGGCTCACGCTCCGCCTGCACGCAGTCGATGAGCTGCACGAGCTGCGCCGCGCTGTCGAGGTCGCCGAGGAAGACGTCATCTTCTGACACGCCCGCCGGAGGATCGCCTCGGAGTGCGAGGAAGCTCGTGATCCCGGCATCCAGGAATTCGCGGATCAGCGCGTTCGCGCCGGCGTAGGTGTTCCCGACGCACGTGAGGTGGGCGAGGGGCTCGACGTGGGTCTCGCGCAGGATGTGGGTCAGCAGCTCGAGGGAGCGACCGCCGGTGGAGCCGCCCGCTCCGTAGGTCACCGAGATGAACCGCGGGTCGACCGACGCCAGGTGGCGGATCGTCTCGTGAAGGGCGGCGACGCCCGCGTCGGAGCGCGGCGGGTACACCTCGAAGGAGATCGGCACGGGAGGAGTGCTCAGGTCGATCGACATGGCCTGCTTCTCAGGGATCGGCGGACAGGGCTGAGCCGTACGGGAAGGCCCGATCGGCCGCGGCACCTCCACCCGCCGGACGGCGGAAGGGGTGTCATTCGCGGGCGGGTGCCGGGCTCGGCTGTCGCTCCTGCCCGGGCCCCGAGGTTCGGGGCGTCCGTGAGGACGACCGGGCGACGATTCGTCCACGGTAGCGGAGCGCGCCGCCGCGGTGTCGCCTGTGACGTTCTGTTTCGATCGCGGCTTCCGTGTGCTTCGTCGTAGCGTGGGGTGCGTGACGACACCGGACGTGCGCCCCTACGGCAGCTGGCCCTCCCCCATCTCGGCCGCGGAGGTCTCCGCGGCCTCACCACGTCTGGAGGGTGCGCGCTTCGTCGGCGCCGACGAGCCGGAGGTGTGGTGGGGCGAGTCCGTGCCCGAAGAGGGCGGCCGCTCCGCCGTGCGCCGGAGGGCGGCATCCGGAGCCGTCGTCGATGTGCTCCCCGCGCCGTGGAGCGCCAGGTCGCGCGTGCACGAGTACGGCGGCGGCTCGTGGACGGCCGACGACGACGGCGTGCTGTACTTCGTCGAGAAGACCGACCAGCGCGTCTGGCGGCTCGAACCGGGCGGTGAGCCGCGCCCGCTCACGCCCGAGGCCGGCGACGTCCGCTTCGGCGGCCTGACGCTGCAGCACGGCCGCCTGCTCGCCGTGCGCGAGGACCACACCCGCGGCACCGCGGTTCCGGCTCGCGACATCGTGGACATCCCCCGGGACGGTGGAGCGGATGCTGCGCGCCTGAGCTCGCTCGCGAGCGGCAGCGACTTCGTCGCCCACCCCGCGCTGTCGCCCGACGGCTCGCGCCTCGCCTGGATCGCGTGGAATCACCCCCACATGGCCTGGGATCGCGCGGAGCTGCGTATCGGCCGCCTCCAGGGCGGCGACGGCCCGGAGTGGACCACGGTCGCGGGCGGCGGCTCCTCGCCGCTGCAGCCCGTGTGGGTCGACGACGACGATCTCGTCTACGCCGATGACCCGACGGGCCGCTGGAACCTGTGGCGGCTGCGGCTGACGGCCGACCTCCCCCACGAGCCGATCGCTGCCGTCGATGCCGACACCGGCGGGCCGCTGTGGGTGCTCGGCACGCGGTGGTTCACGCTGCTCGCCGACGGGCGCATCGCCGCGGTCGAGGCGAACGGCGCGGAGGAGCTCGTGGTGCTCGACACCGCCGGTGGGCGCCGCGCGGTGCCCGTCGACGCGGTGACGCGCCTGTCGATCGAGGACGCCCGCGGCACCCGTCTGCTCCTCTCGGGCGCCGGCTCCGGCGGCGCAGGGCTCTGGGAGGTCGACGTCGACGATCCCGCGGCGACGCGGCTCATCGTCGGCGGCACGTCGCCGTGGGGAGCCGAGTGGATGCCGCGCTCCCGCCCGATCACCGTGCCGGGGCCGCATGGTCCCGTCCACGCATTCGACTATCCGCCGGCGAACCCGGGATTCGTCGGACCCGACGGCGAGCGGCCCCCGTACGTGGTGTTCGTGCACGGCGGTCCGACCGATCACGTGGGCGGCGCAGCATCCGGGAAGATCGCTTACCTGACCAGCCGCGGAATCGGCGTGCTGGACGTCAACTACGGCGGCTCCAGCGGCTACGGCCGCGCCTACCGCGAGCGCCTGCTCGGGCAGTGGGGCGTCGTGGACGTCGACGATGTCGTGGCCGCGGCCCGCGGGCTCGCGGAGGCGGGCACCGCCGATGGGGCCAGGCTCGCGATCGCGGGCGGCTCGGCGGGCGGCTGGACGGTGCTGTGCGCACTGACGAACTCCGACGCGTTCGGCGCGGGCATCAGCCGGTACGGCGTGGCCGACCTGCGCACGCTCGCCGAGGACACGCACGACTTCGAAGCCCGCTATCTCGACGGCATGGTCGGGCCGCTGCCCGAGGCCGAGGAGCTGTATGTCCAGCGGTCGCCGCTGTCGCACCTCGATCGACTGAGCACACCGCTGCTGATCGAGCAGGGCCTCGACGATCGCGTCGTGCCGCCGTCGCAGTCCGAGGCTGTGCGCGACGCCCTCGCGGCGAACGGCGTCGCCCACGCCTACCTCGCGTTCGAGGGGGAAGGGCACGGCTTCCGCAGCGCGACGACGCTCGTTCGGACCATGGAGGCCGAGCTCGCGTTCCTCGGCCAGGTGTTCGGCTTCGAGACGCCGGGAGTGCCGCCGCTCGAGCTCGACTAGCGGCTCGAGCGGCGGCTCGCGTCCTCAGACCGCGAAGGGGGCGAGGCGTGCGGCGAGGTGCTCGCCCACGCGGGCGTGCACGGCGGTGCCGCCCTCCTCGTGCTCCTGCGCGAGGATCATCCCCTGCTCGTGGATCGCCGAGACGAGGTCGCCGCGGTCGTAGGGCACGAGCGCCCGCACCTCGACGGCCGGCAGCGGCAGCGTGTCCTCGATGATGGCCCGCAGCTCGTCGATCCCCTCGCCGGTGCGGGAGGATGCGAACACCGCCTTGGGCTCGAGTCCGCGCAGCAGCAGGCGCGCGTCGTCGTCGATCAGATCGGCCTTGTTGAAGACGATGATCTCGGGGATGTCGCGGGCGCCGACGTCGCCGATCACATCGCGCACCGTCGCCAGCTGGGCGGCCGGGTCGGGGTGCGAGCCGTCGACGACGTGCACGATGACGTCGGCGTCGCCGACCTCCTCGAGCGTCGACCGGAACGCCTCCACCAGCTGGTGGGGCAGGTTGCGCACGAAACCGACGGTGTCGGTCAGCGTGTAGATCCGGCCGTCGTTCGTCTCCGTGCGCCGCACCGTGGCGTCCAGCGTCGCGAACAGGGCGTTCTCGACGAGCACGCCCGCGCTCGTGAGGCGGTTCAGCAGCGACGACTTGCCGGCGTTGGTGTACCCGGCGATCGCGACCGACGGGATCGTGTTGCGCTTGCGCTCGGCCCGCTTGGCGTCGCGCGCCGGGGCGAAGTCGCGGATCTGCTTGCGCAGCTGCGCCATGCGCGTGCGGATGCGGCGACGATCGAGCTCGATCTTCGTCTCACCGGGGCCGCGCGAGCCCATGCCCGCACCGCCCGCGCCCACCTGTCCACCGGCCTGGCGGCTCATCGAGTCACCCCAGCCGCGAAGGCGCGGGAGGAGGTACTCGAGCTGCGCCAGCTCGACCTGGGCCTTGCCCTCGCGGCTCTTCGCGTGCTGGCTGAAGATGTCGAGGATCACCGTCGTACGGTCGATCACCTTGACCTTGACGACGTCCTCGAGGGCGCGCCGCTGGCTGGGCGCGAGCTCGGTGTCGGCGATCACGGTGTCGGCGCCGACCGAGGCGACGATGTCGCGCAGCTCCTCCGCCTTGCCGCGACCCACGTAGGTCGCGGGGTCCGGGTGGGGACGCCGCTGCAGCACCCCGTCGAGCACGACGGCGCCGGCGGTCTCGGCCAGCGCCGAGAGCTCACGCAGCGAGTTCTCGGCATCCTCCGTCTCGCCCTGCGCGTGCACGCCGACCAGCACGACGTTCTCGAGTCGCAGCTGCCGGTACTCGACCTCGGTGACGTCTTCGAGCTCCGTGGAGAGCCCGGGGACGCGCCGGAGCGCGGCGCGCTCCTCGCGATCCCACTGCTCGCCGTCGGTGTCGGTGCGCCCGATCGTTGCCTCGTCCTGGAGCGCCTGAGCGGCTCCGAAGACGTGCACCCCCGAGCGCGCTTCGGCGCGCGCCAGCACGCGATCCACCGGGTCCACCGGCGTCTCGTCGGTGCTCTGGGGTGTCGTGGTATCCGTCATGTGTTCCTTCGCTTGTTGCGGTGGATGCCGTTTTCCGCCGCTCATCGGCCGGTTCGCGGCATCCGTGAATTCTAGCTTCCCGTTGTGCGGAGCACCTCCGCTAGGCTCGTCAGCCATGGGGAGTGACCACTATTTCAGTGCGACACCCGCCAGCCCCGAGAATCTGCGCCGCATCCGGGTCACACTGTCCGGTCGCGATCTCGAGGTCACGACTGCCGGGGGCGTCTTCAGCCCCGATCACGTGGACTCGGGAACCGCGGTGCTGCTGTCGAACACTCCCCCGCCTCCGGCGAGCGGGAACTTCCTCGACCTCGGGTGCGGGTGGGGACCGATCGCACTCAGCCTCGCGCTCGACGCGCCGCACGCGACGGTGTGGGCCGTCGACGTGAACGAGCGTGCGCTCGACCTGGTGCGCCGCAACGCGGCGGCACTCGGGCTCGACAACGTCAACGCGTCGCTGCCCGATGATGTTCCCGACGACATCCTGTTCCGCACGATCCGGTCGAATCCGCCCATCCGCGTGGGCAAGAACGAACTGCACGGCCTGCTCGAACGCTGGCTCCCCCGGCTCGACGAACGCGCGGACGCGTGGCTCGTTGTGCAGCGCAACCTCGGCTCGGATTCGCTGCAGCGCTGGCTCGCCGCCACGCTCGACCGGCGCTTCACCGTCCACCGTGCGGCGACGGCCCGCGGCTTCCGCGTGCTCAAGGTGCGCCGCCACGGCTCACCGCCGAGCGAGCCGATCGACCTGCCCGAGCTGCCCGAGGTCTGAGGTCCGCTACGCGAGCGTGACCTCGCCGGTGTAGACGAGCGTCGCGGGTCCTGACAGGAGCACGTGCCGCTCGCCGTCGACCTCCGGCATCCGTACGCCCAGCGTGCCGCCGGGGACCTCGACGACCCAGTGGTCGGGTGCCGCGGGACCGGCCCAGTGCCGCACCGCCAGCGCCGCGGCGGCGACACCGGTGCCGCAGCTCAGCGTCTCGCCCACCCCGCGCTCGAACACGCGCATGCGGATCGAGCCGACGCCCTCGTGCACGAGCGGGTCGCTCGGGACGACGAACTCGACGTTCGCACCATGCGGAGGCTCAGGCTGCAGCAGCGGCTGCGCGGCGAGGTCGAGTCCCTCGAGCTCCGCGTCGTCGGGCAGCGCCACGACGACGTGGGGGTTGCCGACATCGATCCCGACACCCGGACGAGGAGCACCCCCGCCGCGCGTGCGCACGAGCACCCCGGAGTCGTCGACGACGAATGGGCCGAGGTCTACCTCGTACCCGCGGTCGCTGCGCGTGACGGTCTTGATACCCGCGCGGGTGCCGACCTTGAGCGGCTCGCCGTCGACATCGGCCCAGCCGACGTCGGCGAGGTAGCGCACGAAGACCCGCACGCCGTTGCCGCACATCTCCGCCTTCGAACCATCGGCGTTGCGGTAGTCCATGAACCATTCAGCTCCGGATGCTGCCGCCTCGGCGCCCTCGTCGATGGCGCTCGCACGCACCACGCGCAGGATGCCGTCGCCGCCGATCCCGAAGCGCCGGTCGCACAGCACCGCGACCTGGTCGTCGCTGAGGTCGAGCGCACCGTCGGGGTCGGGGACGATCACGAAGTCGTTGCCGGTGCCGTGGCCCTTGGTGAACGCGATCGTCTGCGGCATCGCACCAGTCTACGGGCGGGATCCGAGGCTCCGGTCCCGGCCGGGCTCAGTCGGCGATGAGGCGCTTGCCGGTGTTCCACGTCTCGAACGGCTCGTAGCCGAGCGAGTCGTAGAAACCTTGTGCGATGCCGTTCTCGGGCCGCACCATGAGCTGCACCTTCGGGCAGCCCATCTCGGTCAGCAGCTCCTCGGCTTCGGCGACCAGCTTGCGTGCGATCCCCTCGCCGCGCCGGTCCGGCGCGCTCGCGAGGTAGTAGAGCCAGCCGCGGTGGCCGTCGTAGCCGGCCATGACCGTGCCGACGATCGTCCGGTCGTCGACGGCGACGAGGAACAGCTCCGGCTGGACGGAGAGCTTGCGGCGGATGTCCTGGTACGGGTTGTTCCACGGCCGCGTGAGCCCCGTCTGCTGCCACAGCGAGACGACCGCCTCGGTGTCGGGGAGATCGAAGGCCCGGATCGCGATGCTCATGACCACGAGTCTGCCAGGGCGGCGGCGTCCGTCTCCGGATCCACCCACCGGAGATCCTCGTAGCGCTTGAACCACGACACCTGGCGGCGGGCGTAGCGGCGCGTCAGCGTTTGGGTCTCGGCGATCGCCTCGGCCTCCGTCATCTCGCCCGTCAGCTGCGCGAGCGCCTGCGCGTAGCCGATGGCTCGTCGCGCCGTCACACCGCGCTCGAGGCCCTGCGCACGCAGCGCCCTCACCTCATCGAGGAGGCCGTCCCGCCACATCCCCTCAACGCGTGCATCGAGGCGGAGCACGAGCTCGTCGCGGGGCACGGCGACGCCGACGATGCGAGTGTCGGGGTACCAGAGGACGGGCGCGTCGGGCAGCATCGCGCCATGGGTGCGCTCACCGAGCTCGAGCACCTCGAGGGCGCGCACGATGCGGCGGCCGTTGCGCGGGTCGACCTTGGCCGCGGTCGCGGGATCCAGCTCGCGGAGGCGGGCGTAGAGGGCGCCGGGGCCGTGCTCGTCGAGCTCCACCTCGAGCCGGGCGCGGAGCTCCTCATCGCGCGGCGGGAAGCGGAAGTCGAACAGCACGCTCGACACGTACAGCCCGGAACCGCCGACCAGCACGGCGTCGGCGCCGCGCCCGTGGATCTCGCGGATCGCCGTGCGCGCAGCATCCTGATACCAGGCGACTGCGGCGTCCTCGGTGACGTCCAGTTCGTCGAAGAGGTGATGACGGATGCCTCGCCGCTCGGCCTCGGGAAGCTTCGCGGTGCCGATATCCATGCCGCGATAGAACTGCATCGCGTCGGCGTTCACGATCTCGGCCGGGCGGCCGCCGGCCGCGAGCGCTTCGGCCAGCTCGAGCGACAGCGCGGTCTTGCCCGTCCCCGTCGCACCGACGACGGCCCACAGGCGCGGCGGCGGGACGTCGTCGGCCGTGGTGTTCACTGAGCGCGTCAGACGCCGATGCGCAGGGTCGGCAGCCCGAGCGAGACCGAGCGCGGCCCAGCGGACTCGCCCGCGGGCGCCGGGATGCCGCACGACTCGGCCTGCGAGCGATCCCACGCGTCGCCCGAGCGCGTCCGGCGGATGCGCAGCGGCGCGCCGTCGGTCGAGTCGGCGAGCAGGTGGAACGGAGCGGCGTGCGTCACCACGACCGAGACGACGTCGCCGGGGCGCGGGATCCCGGAGCCCTCGGGCACCTCGAAGTGCACGAGCCGGTTGTCTTCGGCGCGGCCCGTCAGGCGGTGGGTCTCGGCGTCCTTCTTGCCTTCGCCGGTCGAGACGAGCACCTGCAGCTCGCGGCCGAGCTGCTTCTCGTTCTCTTCGCGCGAGATGCGCTCTTGCAGGGCGGCGAGGCGCTCGTAGCGCTCCTGCACGATCTCCTTCGGCACCTGGTCGGGCATGGTGGCCGCCGGGGTGCCCTCGCGGATCGAGTACTGGAACGTGAAGGCGCTGGCGAACCGGGCCTGCTCGACGACGCGCATCGTGTCCTCGAAGTCCTCGTCGGTCTCGCCCGGGAAGCCCACGATGATGTCGGTGGTGATGGCGGCGTCGGGCATCTGGGCCCGCACACGATCGAGGATGCCCAGGAACTTCTCGCTGCGGTACGACCGGCGCATCGCCTTGAGGATGCGGTCGCTGCCCGACTGCAGCGGCATGTGGAGCTGCGGCATGACGGCCGGAGTCTCGGCCATGGCGTCGATGACGTCGTCCGTGAACGCGGCGGGGTGCGGGCTCGTGAAGCGGATGCGCTCGAGGCCCTCGATCTCGCCGGCGGCGCGCAGCAGCTTGCCGAACGCCTGGCGGTCACCGAACTCGACGCCGTACGAGTTGACGTTCTGGCCGAGGAGGGTGACCTCCATCGCTCCGTCGTCGACGAGGAGGCGGATCTCGTTCAGGATGTCGCCGGGGCGGCGGTCCTTCTCCTTGCCGCGCAGGCTCGGCACGATGCAGAACGTGCACGTGTTGTTGCAGCCGACCGAGATCGACACCCAGCCGCTGTAGACGCTGTCGCGCTTGGTGGGGAGCGTAGACGGGAAGATCTCGAGCGACTCGAGGATCTCGAGCTCGGCCTCGCCGTTGTGGCGTGCCCGCTCGAGCAGGCTCGGCAGCGATCCCATGTTGTGGGTGCCGAAGACGACGTCGACCCAGGGCGCCTTCTGCTGGACGACGTCCTTGTCCATCTGCGCGAGGCAGCCGCCGACGGCGATCTGCATGCCCTCGTGCTTGTCCTTGCGGGACTTGAGGTGACCGAGCGTGCCGTACAGCTTGCCGGCAGCGTTGTCGCGCACGGCACACGTGTTGATGACGACGACGTCGGCCTCTTGACCCGCCTCGGCACGGACGTAGCCGGCGCTCTCGAGCGAACCGGAGAGGCGCTCGGAGTCGTGCACGTTCATCTGGCAGCCGAACGTGCGCACCTCGTAGGTGCGCGCACGCCCGTCGACATCGTGCGCGGCCTCGGAGGGCGCGATGAGAGTCGGGGTGGCGGAAGGGGAAGACATGATCCCGCCATTCTACGAGCCGTCCGCATGCACGGAGGCTGGTAGTGGATGCTGCGTCCCCGGCCGGTCAGGAAGCGGCCGAGGTCGACTCGAGTCGATCCAGCGCGAGGTCGAGGTTGGCGCGTGCTCCATGCTCGTATCCGGCGGCCCACTCCCCCTCGTAGCCGCGCATCGTGGGCTCGACCGCGAGCACGAGCGAGAAGTAAAGCCGCGACAGCTGGAGGCGCGTCGGGCCGGTCGGCGTGGCGAGCTCACGGGCGAGGACGCCGCCGGCTGCCGCGTCGCCCGCGAGCAGGTCGGCGTTCGGCTCCCCGGTGCCGAACTGATCGGCGCCGACGAGCTCGTGCAGCGGGTCGCCCCAGAGCGTCCGCTCGGTGTCGATGATCCCGACGACGTCGAGGCTGTCGGGATCGATGAAGACGTTGCCCTCCCACAGATCGGTGTGGACCACCGCGGCGCGACTGACGGTGTCGAGGGCGTCGGCGTGGGCGGCGACCGCCGCGCGCACGCGCTCCGCCGGAAGCACGACCTGCCACCGCTCCGCGTCGGCGAGCACGGCCTCGATCATCAGGACGAAGGCCTCACGCCAGGTGGCGGCGCTGAGCCCGGCATCCGCTGCCGGGTAGCCGAACGACGGCGCATCCACCCGATGCAGGCCCGCCATGACCGCGCCGAGGTTGCGACGCACGACCGCGGTCTGCGCCTCGTCGAGCTCGCGCCCGAGCCACGGCACGCCGGGAAGGTGCTCGGCGACGACCAGATCGGCGTCCAGCAGCTCGCGCGTGAAATCGGTGTGGAGCACACGCGGCACGGGCACTCCGCTGCCCTCGAGCATGCGGTATGTGAGGGCTTCCGTGCCGAGCAGCCCGAGCTCGTAGGTCAGGAACCGGGATGTGTCGGCACCGACGATCTTCGCGACCGCACGGCGGCCGTCGTCGAAGTGGAGGCGGAACGCCGTCGCGAACATCCCGCCCGACAGCGGTTCCGCCGACGACAGACGCCCCACGGGCGCGACGAGGTCGGTCAGCTGCGCCTCATCGACGAGGAACTTCGTGAGCATCCGCTCACCCTAGCGGCGCGTGCTGGCCTGCTTCGTGCACGAAACGGGCGGGCTCGAGCGGTGGGCGTCAGTCGAATCGCACGCGCCCGGTGGGACGCATCGACTCGTCCAGCGCCTGCCGGGCGGCGTTGAGCGCCGCCGAGCCTCCGTAGCCGCGGCGCGCCAGCTGGCCGGCGAGGCGACGAAGCGCGACGTCGCGCTCGAGCCCGCGCATGGAGCCCGCCTTGGATCGCGCGAACTCGAGCGCCCGTTCTGCGTCGTCGTCGGGCAGCTCCGCCAGCGCAGCATCGGCGATGTCGCGCGGGATACCCCGCTTCGCGAGGCTCTGCGAGAGCGCCTGGCGTCCTTGTCCCTTGCGATCGACGCCGGCGTGCACCACCTGCTCCGCGAGCCGGGCGTCGTCGAGGTAGCCGCGTTCGAGGAAGGAGTCGAGGATCGCCTCGACGCCTTCGCGGCCGAGCTCGTACTGGCCGAGGTACGTCTTCGCCTCCGACACGGACACCTGCCGGGCACGCAGCTTCTTCAGCAGGCCGAGCTCGGCCGCATCGGCGGGATCGGCGGCCTCCGCCCCACCTCGCCGACTCGCCCCGGAACGAGCCCGACCGGCGCGCTCGGCGTCGAGGTCGATGGGGCGCTCATCACGCTCATCGCGCTCGGGTGCGTGGTGTGCGGTCGTGCTCGCGCCGGGGCCGTCGTTCCACTCGGTCCGCCACTCGGCCGCAGCCGGTGCCGACGATGCGGGGCCGTGCTCCACCCACGAGTCCTGGTTTGCTCGGCCGGCGGGGATGCGGTCCTCGAGCTCCTGCCGGACGTCCGCCGCGGTCTTCGGGTAGGCCTTTGCGCTGCGGTCGCCGAAGAGCGATGTCACGGGGGCGAGTCCGTCGCTGTTCTCCGCGTCGGACTCGCCACCGCTGTCGACGAAACGGACCATCAGGCCGGGCGGCGCGCCGCCAGCTCGTCCGCGACCTCGCCCGTGGCCTTGGGCACGCCGATGCCGAGCTTCGTCTTGATCTTCGTCTCGATCTCGGCCGCGACATCCGGGGTCTTCAGGAGGAAGTTGCGGGCGTTCTCCTTGCCCTGCCCGAGCTGCTCGCCCTCGTAGGTGTACCAGGCACCGGACTTCTTGACGATGGCGTGCTCCACGCCGAAGTCGATGAGGCTGCCCTCGCGCGAGATGCCCACGCCGTAGAGGATGTCGAACTCCGCCTGCTTGAACGGCGGCGCCATCTTGTTCTTGACGACCTTGACGCGGGTGCGGTTGCCGACAGCCTCAGCGCCGTCCTTCAGCGTCTCGATGCGACGGATGTCGAGACGGACCGACGCGTAGAACTTGAGCGCCTTACCACCGGCGGTGGTCTCGGGCGAGCCGAAGAACACGCCGATCTTCTCGCGCAGCTGGTTGATGAAGATCATCGTGGTGTTGGTCTGGTTGAGACCACCGGTGAGCTTGCGCAGCGCCTGCGACATGAGGCGCGCCTGCAGACCCACGTGGGAGTCGCCCATCTCGCCTTCGATCTCGGCCTTGGGCACGAGGGCGGCGACGGAGTCGATCACGATGAGGTCGATCGCACCGGAGCGCACGAGCATGTCGGCGATCTCGAGCGCCTGCTCACCCGTGTCGGGCTGCGAGACGAGAAGCGCGTCGATGTCGACGCCGAGCTTCTGCGCGTAGTCGGGGTCGAGCGCGTGCTCCGCGTCGATGAACGCCGCGATGCCGCCGGCGCGCTGCGCGTTGGCGATCGCGTGCAGGGTCAGCGTCGTCTTACCCGACGACTCCGGTCCGTAGATCTCGATGATGCGGCCGCGCGGGAGACCGCCGATGCCGAGCGCGACATCGAGGGCGATCGAGCCGGTGGGCACGACCTCGACGGGAGCACGCTCGTCGCTGCCGAGGCGCATCACCGAGCCCTTCCCGAACTGCCGGTCGATCTGGGCGAGGGCCGATTCCAGGGCCTTCTCGCGGTCAACGGGTGATGGCATGACGTGCTCCTCAGTGCTCGCGTTCCGTCGCCTGTAGGCTGTCGCGCTCCACCCCGGTGGGACGGATGCTGCGACAAGGCGTGAGGTGTCGTTCGACGCTGTTCACGTTAGGGAGGGGCTCCGACATCCGTCTTCGCTCCTTCCCGCTGCGTGGAAAACACGCTCTCGACACCTGCTGTGCAGGAGCCTACGCGGATCTCGAACACTTCTTCGATGACACGCCGCGTCGCGGCAGCGGAAACGCGTACCGCCGTGCAGGTCAGCGGCGGCGCGGCTCGAGTCGCCCGACGCCGTACCGGCGCTCGGCGGGAACGTCGAGCTCCTCGCACAGGGCGAGCCACACCTCGCGCGGGTCGACCCCGGCATCGATCGCGTCGGCGGCCGTGCGACCGCCCACCTTCGACAGATACAGATCCGTCACGACGGCGTTCGCGCGCGCGCCGAACTCGTCGCTCACGGCACGTTGGAACTCACTGCGACGCATATGAGAAAGCGGCGGGGTCAGCGCAGCGACAGCTCGGCGTCGACCGAGGCCACGAGGTCGTCGGGGACGACGTCGGGGAAGGTCTGCAGGCCCTCGAGGACCGAGATGCGGTCGCCCACCTCGCGCATGATGATCGAGATGGGAACATCGAGCGCCTCGGCCACCGACGCGAGGATCTCGCTCGAGGCCTCCTTCTGGCCGCGCTCCACCTCGCTCAGATAGCCCAGCGCGACACTCGCTCGGCTGGCCACCTGGCGGAGGGTCCGCCCCTTCTGCTGGCGGAAATCACGAAGCACTTCGCCGATCTCTTGACGTACCAGGATCATCAGGGCCCCTCCTCACTTCTGATTCCACCGTCGTCCGGGTGGCCAACAGTACAGCACCGGATGATGTCAATCTAATCCCGTGAACTGGGCAATGGGTGGGAATCACCGAATGTAACCGAGACGAAACACCGTCTGTTCCCGGACCCGGTCTCACGGATGACGGATGCCTCCCACCACGGTGAGAGCGAGCTCCAGCACGCTCTGCACCGTCCGGGTGCGGATCTCATCGCGCGTTCCCGACAGTTCGAGCGACGACGACACGACCTCGTCGGGTGTCACGACAGCGATGTGGACGGTGCCGACGGGCTTGCCGTCCTGCGGATCCGGGCCGGCGACTCCGGTCGTCGCGACGCCCACGTCCGCCTGCAGCGCGCGACGCACGCCCTTCGCCATCTGCACCGCGACGTCCGCGTCGACCGGTCCGCGCTCCGCCAGGAGATCGGGATCCACGCCCAGCTGGGTCGCCTTGATGTCGGTGGCGTACGCGACGATCCCGCCTCGCACGTGCGCGGACGCCCCCGGCACGTCGACGAGCGTCGCGGTCACGCGCCCTCCGGTCAGCGACTCGGCTGCCGCGATCGACCAGCCGCGGCCGTCGAGGGCGCGAAGCACCGCGGCTGCGGCATCCGTCACGCGTCTCTCCGCTTCGCGCGCGCGGCACGCATCTCGGTCACGATGTAGTCGATGCCGCTCGCGATCGTGAGGATCACCGCGATCGTCATGAGCACCCCGTTGACCCAGAAGATCCAGTCGCCCACGAGGGTCCACAGCGGCAGCAGAGCGAACGAGAGGGCCAGCCCCTGCGCGAGGGTCTTGAGCTTGCCCATCCAGGCGGCGGCCAGCACGTGATCGCTCACGACCATGAACCGGTACACCGTGATCCCGATCTCGCGGACGAGCACGATGATCGTGATCCACCACGGCAGCTCGCCGAGGATGGACAGGCCGATGAAGGCGAAGCCGGTGAGCACCTTGTCGGCGATGGGGTCGAGGAGCTTGCCGAGGTCGGTGACGATCTCGTACTTCCGCGCGAGGTAGCCGTCGATCCCATCGGTTGCGATCGCCACGATGAACAGCGCGGCCGCCCACCACCGCAGCGCGCCGTCCGCTCCCCCGTCGGCCAGGAGCATCCACAGGAAGACCGGCGCGCACAGGATGCGCACGATCGTGATCGCGTTGGGCAGCTGCCGGGGGATCGCCATGGCCCGAGCCTATCGGCGGGCGCGGTCGCGATGCGGCCGCGGCGGCGCTGCACGGCGGTCAGTCGCGACCGGTGAGACCCCACGCGTCTTCGGAGCCGTCGTCGTCGCTCTCGACCACGGGGTAGCCGTCGTACTGCGAGGCCACGGCATCCGTTCCGTAGCGGTCGTCCGCCTCCGCCTCCGCGGCCGGCGCTGCAGGTGCGGGCGCCGCGACAGGCACGTCCTCGCCGCGCAGGCGCGCGAGCACCGAGGGCAGCTGCTCCACCGTCACCAGCACATCGCGGGCCTTGGAGCCCTCGGACGGGCCGACGATCTCGCGGGACTCCAGGAGATCCATCAGACGGCCGGCCTTCGCGAAACCGACGCGGAGCTTGCGCTGGAGCATCGACGTCGAGCCGAACTGGCTCGATACGACGAGCTCGGCCGCCGCCAGCAGCAGCTCGAGGTCGTCCCCGATGTCGGCGTCGATCTCCTTCTTCTCGGCCACCGCCGCGACGTCGGCGCGATACTCCGGCCGCGCCTGGTGCGTGACGTGCTTGACGACCTCTTCGATCTCCTTCTCGCTCACCCAGGCGCCCTGAACGCGGAGCGCCTTCGAGGCGCCCATCGGCAGGAACAGGCCGTCGCCCTGGCCGATGAGGCGGTCGGCGCCGGGCTGGTCGAGGATGACGCGGGAGTCCGTGACGCTCGTCACGGCGAACGCGAGGCGCGACGGCACGTTGGCCTTGATGAGGCCCGTGACGACGTCGACCGAGGGCCGCTGCGTCGCGAGCACGAGGTGGATGCCCGAGGCGCGCGCGAGCTGTGTGATGCGGACGATCGAGTCCTCGACGTCACGAGGCGCGACCATCATGAGGTCGGCGAGCTCGTCGACGACCACGAGCAGGTAAGGGTACGGCTTGAGCACGCGCTCGCTGCCCGGCGGCAGCGTGATCTCACCGGCCACGACCGCCTTGTTGAAGTCGTCGATGTGACGGAAGCCGAACGACGCGAGGTCGTCGTACCGCATGTCCATCTCCTTCACGACCCACTGCAGCGCCTCGGCGGCCTTCTTGGGGTTCGTGATGATGGGTGTGATCAGGTGCGGCACGCCCGCGTATGACGTCAGCTCGACGCGCTTGGGATCGATGAGCACCATGCGCACGTCGGCGGGCTTCGCCCGCATCAGCAGGCTCGTGATCATCGAGTTCACGAAGCTCGACTTGCCCGAGCCGGTGGAGCCTGCCACCAGCAGGTGAGGCATCTTTGCGAGGTTCGCGATGACGTAGCCGCCGCCGACGTCCTTGCCGACGCCGATCGTCATGGGGTGCGTCTGGCTCGTCGCGGTCTGCGAGCGCAGCACGTCGCCGAGCGTCACGATCTCGCGGTCGGTGTTGGGGATCTCGACGCCGATGGCGCTCTTGCCCGGGATCGGCGCGAGGATGCGCACCTCGTTGGAGGCGACGGCGTACGCGAAGTTGTTCGTGAGCGCGGTGATGCGCTCCACCTTCACGCCGTGACCGACCTCGATCTCGTACTGCGTCACGGTCGGACCGCGCGAGAAGCCGGTGACGCGTGCATCCACATTGAACTGCTCGAGCACGCTCGTGATCGCGCGCACCGTGTCGTCGTTGGCCTGGGAGCGCGCCACGTGGGGCGATCCTGCGGCCAGAGAGTTGACGGACGGCAGCCGGTACGGCGCGGACGGCGAGTCGACGGCGGTGGCCGAGCCGATGCCGTCGAGGCCGGGAAGCGTGCCGTCGTCCTCGATGACCTCGGCGTCGTCGCGCAGCGACGTGCGCGACGAGGTCGCTGCCTTCGCCGCCGACAGCACGGCGGGGTCGATGACCTCGGTGAGCGCGTCGGTCGCGGGTGCCGGCGGAGGGGTCACGGGCGTGGCCATCGCCTGCTCGAACCCGCCCTGCGACGTGCCGGGCGTCAGCAGCTCGGTGAGGTCCTGCGAGCCGAGCCCGCCCTCGGGGTCCTTCTCGCGACCGGTCTTGTTGCGGCGCCAGAACGGCAGGGAGGAGTCGCCGTCGTCGTCCGCGGCGGCCGGGGCCGCAGCATCCGCCGTCGCCTTCTCTTCCCGCGGCTCGGCGCCGAACATCCAGGCGTACAGCTCGCCCAGGCGGCGCCCGATGCGGTTCGGGGGCGTCTTCGTGATGATCAGGATGCTGAGCACCGCCAGCAGCGACAGCACGATGTACGCGCCGACGTCGGTGAGGACCATGGCGAGCGGCTCGCCGAGCATCCAGCCGAAGAGGCCGCCCGCCTCGCTCAGCGCGGGAAGCCCCTGGTTCGGCTGGGGGCGGCCGCCTGCGACGTGGCAGAAGCCCGCGATCGTGAGGACGAGCAGGCCGAAGCCGATGCCCACGCGGCCGTTGTCGTGCACGGACGACGGATGCCGGAACATCCAGCCCGCGAGCAGCAGCAGGAGCACCGGCATGACGAAGGCCTCGCGGCCGATCAGCATTCCGACGGTGTACGCGCTGATCGTCTTCGCGACCTCGTTGCCGATGAAGAACCACTCGTTCACGGCGCCGGCGATCGCCAGCAGCACGAGCAGGAACGGGAAGCCGTCGCGGCGCTGGTCCTTCTCGAGCGCCTCGGGACCGAAGGCGCGGAACAGACTGCCGGTGGCGTGCGCGAGACCCATCCACGCCCGCGCGATGACCGGCGGCCGGTCGGGTTCGTTCACGTAGCGCTTGGGTGCGGGTGCCGGCTTGGCGGCCGCGGGCTTGCGCGCCGACGAGGACGCGCTCGAGCGCGCGTTCGTCGACGCGCTCGAAGACGCGCGCGACCGGCTGGTCGGGCTTGAGCTCCTGGCCATCCCCCCACGGTAGGCCGACACCCCGACATTTGCCCGCAACCACGCCGCCGAGCGGCCGCAGGCCCGGCGCGTCGCGAAGGCCCGCGTCGCCGGATCCCTCAGCGCAGGCGCTTGACCATCGTGTCGCGGCCCGATCCGCTCTGCGTGACGGCGAAGCCCTCGCTGCGGTACAGCGTCGAGGCGAAGTTGCCCCGCTCGACACTCAGGCTGATCCGCGCGAACCCCTGCGCTGCCGCATGCTCGCACAGTCTCTGCAGGAGTGCGCGCCCCACCCCGTGGGCACGCCAGATCGGGCGCACGCCGATGATGAGCTCGGGCACCCCCGTGCCGACATACCCGAAGCCCGGGTCGTCACGAGGGAGCATGCGGTACCAGGCGGCGCCCACCGGCTCGCCGTTGGCGTCCTCGGCCACGAAACCCGCATCGCCCGGCCGCATCCAGCCCGCCACGTAACGCCGGTGCTCGGCGCCGCCGATCACCTCGTGGCGGGGCCGCGCGCCGCCCTGGCGCCAGTTCGCCGCTTCGACGACCATGTCGCCGAGGAAGGCGCCGTCTGCCGACACGGCGGGGCGGGTGCGGAACGAGGAGGCCACGACGCCGATCGTACGGGCCGCGTGTTACGACTCGATACTCCGCGTGATGGCGATCTCGCTACGCTTCGATCACCAGCGGCACGATCATCGGCCGGCGGCGCAGCGACTGGTTGACCCAGCGGCCGATCGTGCGGCGCACGATCTGCGACAGCGCGTGCGGGTCGCGGACGCCGGACTTGGCGGCCTCGGCGAGCGCTGCAGCGATCTTCGGCTTGACGTCCTCGAACACGGCGTCGTCCTCGGCGAAGCCGCGCGCGTGGACCTCGGGGCCGGAGATCACCTTGCCCGTCGAGGCGTCGACGACGACGATCACTGAGATGAAGCCCTCTTCGCCGAGGATCCGGCGGTCCTTGAGGTCGGCGTCCGTGATCTCCCCGACGGTCGACCCGTCGACGTAGACGAAGCCGAGGTCGAGCTGGCCGACGACGTGCGCGTCGCCGTCCTTGAGATCGATCACGGTGCCGTTCTCGGCGAGGATCGTGCGCTCGGGCTCGATGCCCGTGTCCTGCGCGAGACGCGCGTTCGCCATCAGGTGGCGGTACTCGCCGTGCACCGGCAGCACATTCTTCGGCTTCAGGATGTTGTAGCAGTAGAGCAGCTCGCCGGCCGCGGCGTGCCCCGACACGTGCACCTTCGCGTTGCCCTTGTGCACGACGTTCGCACCGAGCTTGGTGAGCCCGTCGATCACGCGGTACACCGCGTTCTCGTTGCCGGGGATGAGGCTCGACGCCAGGATCACGGTGTCGCCGGGACCGGGCTCGATCGCGTGGTCGAGGTTCGCCATGCGACTGAGCACGGCCATCGGCTCGCCCTGCGATCCGGTCGACATGTAGACGATCTTGTCGTCGGGCAGGTCGCGCGCCTTCTTGTAGTCGATGAGCACGCCTTCCGGCACGTGCAGATACCCGAGGTCTTCGGCGATCGTCATGTTGCGCAGCATGCTGCGGCCGAGGAGCGCCACGCGACGGCCGTGGGCGGCGGCCGCATCGAGCACCTGCTGCACGCGGTGGACGTGGCTCGAGAAGCTCGCCACGATCACACGCCGGGGCGCCTTTCCGATCACCTGGTCGAGCACCGGGCCGATCGACCGCTCGAGGGGCGTGAAGCCGGGCACATCGGCGTTGGTCGAGTCGACGAGGAAGAGGTCGACGCCCTCCTCCCCCAGCCGCGAGAACGCGCGGAGGTCGGTCAGCCGGCCGTCGAGCGGCAGCTGGTCCATCTTGAAGTCGCCGGTCGCGAGCACGAGACCCGCGGGCGTGCGGATCGCGACGGCGAGCGCGTCGGGGATCGAGTGGTTCACCGCGACGAACTCGAGCTCGAACGGCCCGAGGTTCTCGCTCTGCCCCTCCGCCACCGTGAGGCTGTACGGCTTGATCCGGTGTTCCTTGAGCTTCGCCTCGGTGAGCGCGAGGGTCAGCCCCGATCCGATGATCGGGATGTCGCTCTTGAGCTTGAGCAGGTACGGCACCGCCCCGATGTGGTCCTCGTGGCCGTGCGTGAGCACGACGCCGACGATGTCGTCGAGCCGCTTCTTGAGCGGCTCGAAGTCGGGGAGGATCAGGTCGACGCCGGGCTGGTGCTCCTCGGGGAACAGCACGCCGCAGTCGACGACGAGGAGCTTCCCGCCGTACTCGAACACCGTCATGTTGCGCCCAACCTCGCCGAGGCCGCCGAGCGGGACGATCCGTAGGGTTCCTGCTGCGAGCTCCGGCGGGTCGTACGGGGTGGTGGGCATTGCGAAGCCTCCTCCGGGCGCTGGGACGCCCGTCATCTGCGCGCCGTCGACCGTTCGACGGCGCTATTCGTCATCTCGTGGTGCCTGAGACCTTCGGCAGCGCGCCGCCGGCGGCGGCGTTGCGGTCGGGGCGGAAGTTCGAGAAGTCGGCGCCGGGCACATCGTTCACGAGCGCGAGCTCGTCCTCGATCTTGGCGGCCTCCCACTCCTCCGGTCCGACCAGCGGCAGCCGCACACGCGGGCTGCCGATGCGGCCGAGGCCGTGGAGGATGTACTTCGCCGACACCGTCCCGGGCACGTGGGTCATCACGGCGCGCACGAGCGGCTCGAGCTGCTGGTGCGCCGCGGTGGCCGTCTTGAGGTCCCCGGCGTTCACGGCGTCGACGATCGCACGGTAGGGCTGCGCCGCGATGTTCGCGGTGACGCCGATGAGCCCCGTGGCGCCGATCGCGAGGTGCGGCAGCACGTTGGCGTCATCGCCCGAGAAGTACATCAGGTCGGTCTGGTTGAGCACGCGGCTCACCTCGCTGAAGTCGCCCTTGGCGTCCTTGATGGCGAGGATGTTCGGGTGCTTGGCGAGGCGCAGGATCGTCTCGTACCGGATCGGCACGCCGGTGCGGCCCGGGATGTCGTACAGGATCACCGGCAGGTCGGTGGCGTCCGCGACCAGGCGGAAGTGCGTGAGGATGCCCGCCTGCGTGGGCTTGTTGTAGTACGGCGTGACGATCATGATGCCGTCGGCGCCGACCTTCTCGCTGGCCTTGTAGAGCTCGATCGCGTGCGCGGTCTCGTTCGACCCGCCGCCCGTGATGATCTTGGCGCGGCCGGCGGCGACATCCTTTCCGACCTCGACGAGGCGGATCTTCTCCGCGTCGGTGAGGGTCGACGTCTCACCCGTGGTGCCGGTCACGACGATGCCGTCGGCCCCCGCGGTGATGACGTCGTCGATGTGCTTCTCGACAGCGGGCCAGTCGACCTCGCCGTCGGCCGTCATGGGGGTGACGAGCGCGACGAGCACCTGTCCGAAGGGATTGCCCGTATGCGTCATGCACTCAGGTTATCGGGATGCCGCGCCCCGGCGCGCCCGGTGACGCCGGGCCCGGCTCAGCGGCCGCGCTCTCCGATGCGCGCGGCGACCGACGGCGGGGCGAAGCGGGCCAGGGTCACGAGCGCCTTGTACCGCAGCGACGGGATCGACACGGCCGCACCGCGTGCCGCATCACGCAGCGACTCGGCCACGACGTCGCGCGCGTCGAGCCACATCCCGTCGGGTACGCCCTCCTGGCCCGGCGGCAGCCCGAGGCGCTCGTGGAAGTTCGTGTGGGTGTACCCGGGGCAGACCGCGGTCACCGTGACACCGCGCGGACCGTAGCGGCCGTTCGCCCAGCGGCTGAAGCTCACGAGCCACCCCTTGCAGGCGCCGTACGTCGAGCGCGGGATGAAGGCGGCCACCGATGCGACGTTGATGATGCGGCCGTGCCCGCGCGCGAGCATCGCCCCCAGGGCCGCGTGGGTGAGGCGCATGGGCACCTCGACGTGCAGCTCCAGGTGGCGGACCTCGTCCTCGATGTCGTTGCGCTCGAACGCCAGGGGCAGCCCGAAGCCCGCGTTGTTCACCAGGATCTCGATCGGCCGGGCCTCGTCGGCGACGCGCGCCGCGACCCGATCGCGCTGGCGGCGCTTCAGCAGGTCGGCCGCGAGGACTTCGACCTCGACCCCGTACGTCGACCGCAGCCGGACGGCGAGCTGCTCGAGCGCCTGCCGGTCGCGTGCGACGAGCACGAGGTGCGCGCCCTTCGCCGCCAGCTGGCGCGCGTACTCCGCACCGAGTCCCGAACTCGCACCGGTGATGAGCGCCGTCTTCGCCATGCGCGCCAGCCTATTGCGGTTGTCAGCGAGGGCCGTGCTCCGCAGGTCGCACCAGCCGCAGGAAGCGGTAGCGGATGCCGGAACCCGAGGTATGCCAGCCGTCGACCGGGTCCGTCGCGGCCGTGATCCAGCCGGCGCGGTCGGGCGCCAGGGTGTCGCCCTCGACCGCGACGTCGAGCTCGGTGACCTCGAGGAGGTCGGCGAGCGCCATGGCCTCCTGGAAGATCTGCCCGCCGCCGATCACCCAGATGCGCTCGGGCGCGCCTTCGCCGGCCAGGTCCAGCGCGGCCCCGAGCGATGCGGTGCGCTCGGCGCCGGCATCCATCCACTCGTCCTGCCGGGTGATGACGATGTTGCGCCGCCCCGGCAGCGGGCGGAAGCGCGCCGGGAAGGACTCCCACGTGCGGCGGCCCATGACGACCGGTGCGCCGAGCGTCAGGGCCTTGAAGTGCGCGAGGTCTTCGGGCACGTGCCACGGCATGCCGCCGTCGGCGCCGATCACGCCGTCATGCGCCTCCGCCCAGATGAGGCCGATCGGGGCCGTCATACCGCGACCGCCCCGCGGATCGCGGGGTGGTGCTGGTAGTCCTCGAGCACGAAGTCGTCGTAGCGGTAGTCGAAGATCGACTCGGGCGTGCGCGCGATGCGCAGCGTCGGATACGGGTACGGCTCGCGGGTGAGCTGCTCGCGCACCTGCTCGACGTGGTTGTCGTAGATGTGGCAGTCGCCGCCGGTCCACACGAAGTCGCCCGGCTCGAGCCCCGCCTGCTGCGCCACCATGAGGGTCAGCAGCGCGTAGGACGCGATGTTGAAGGGGACGCCGAGGAAGAGGTCGGCACTGCGCTGGTACAGCTGGCACGACAGCTTGCCGTCGGCCACGTAGAACTGGAACATCGCATGGCACGGCGCGAGCGCCATGTCGGGGATGTCGGCGGGGTTCCACGCCGACACGATCAGCCGCCGCGAATCCGGATTCGCGCGGATCTGGTCGAGCACGAGCGCGATCTGGTCGATGTGGTCGCCCGACGGCGTCGGCCACGACCGCCACTGCACTCCGTAGACCGGGCCCAGCTCGCCGGAGGCATCCGCCCATTCGTCCCAGATGGTGACGCCGTTCTCCTGCAGCCATGCCACATTCGACTCGCCGCGGAGGAACCACAGCAGCTCGTATGCGATCGACTTGAAGTGCACACGCTTCGTGGTGATGAGCGGGAAGCCCTGTGCGAGGTCGAACCGGATCTGCCGGCCGAACGCACTGGTCGTGCCGGTGCCGGTGCGGTCGTCCTTGTGGGTGCCGTGCTCGAGCACGTCTCGCAGAAGGTCTTCGTACGGGGTCGGGATCGGCGTCGTCACGGCTGCCACGATACCCGCGCCCAGGGCATCCCGGCCGTGCCCGCACCGTGTGCTCCCCTCACAGCGCCGACCCGCCTTCTGTGACATCGATCGCGTCATATTCGCCGATTCGGCCTCCATTCAGGTGAAAGGGGTTAGCCTGATCTGCTGTGAACCTCGTCGGCGCCCTCATCGCCCTCGCCGCGCTCCTCGCGGCGACGGTGGCACTCGGTGTCTTCCTCAACTGGCGACAGTCCCACGCCCGCCGCAACGTCGAGCACGAGGTCATCGAACCTCACCGCCTCGGCGCCGATGGACTGGGCGAAGTCGCCACCCTCCTGCAGTTCAGCACCGAGCTCTGCGCCCGCTGTCCCGGTGTGCACCGCACGCTGGCGGCGATTGCGGACGACCACGAGGGCGTCCGCCACCTCGACGTCGACCTCACCTACCGCCCTGACATCGCGAAGCACTTCCACGTGCTGCAGACGCCGACCACGCTCGTGCTCGACCGCAACGGCGTCGTGCAGACCCGCTTCGGCGGCGCCCCGGGTCGTGATGTGCTCGAGCTCGAGCTCAACCGCCTGATCGCGGAGGACGCGAATGTCTGAGCGACGGGATGCTGCGACCCCACGAGGCATCGACCCCCGCGGTCCGCGCTTCGCGGCCGGCATCACCGCCGTGCTCCTGCTGATCGTCGTGTTCCTCGGGCTCACCGGCCTGTCGACGGCGCAGACGTCCGAGGGATGGGCGATCTCCGCGGCGAGCGTCGCCGAGCGGATCCTCGACCCGGCCTTCCTCCTGCTGCTCGTCACGACCCTCCTCTTCCTGTGGGGCGTGGTCTCGCCGCGCACCGCGCCGTGGGGTGCGCTCTACCGCGCGGTCGTGGCGCCGCGCCTGTCGGCTCCGACCGAGCTCGAGGACCCGCGCCCGCCGCGCTTCGCGCAGGGCGTCGGCCTCTTCGTGTCGGCTCTCGGTCTCGTGCTGCAGCTGTTCGGCGTGCCGTGGGCATTGACGATCGCCGCGGCGGCCGCCTTCATCGCCGCGTTCCTCAACGCCGTGTTCGGCCTCTGCCTCGGCTGCCAGCTGTACCTCCTGCTGCAGCGCGCCGGCATCGTCGGCCGCACCCGCCCGGCCTCTGCCTGACGCCGCGTCGGCCGTCCGCAGGCCGAGGGCGCAGCATCCGCTGTCAACCCATCGCGGTGCGGCAGCCCGACGCCATAGGCTGACGCGAGACGCCCGGCACGCGGGCGCCCCGCCAGCGAGGAGGCCCACATGACCGTCACGAGCGAAGCAACCACGGTATGGAAGGGCGGGCTGTTCGACGGCTCCGGCGAGACCACGTTCGTGTCGTCCGGCCTCGGGACCTTCCCCGTCAACTGGAAGGCGCGCAGCGAAGGCTCGACGTCCGTCACGACGCCGGAAGAGCTCATCGCGGCCGCGCACGCGTCGTGCTTCAGCATGGCGTTCTCGCTCGCCCTGGCGGAGAACGGCACTCCCCCGGAGTCGATCGACACGACCGCCTCGGTCACGTTCAAGCCGGGCACGGGCATCACCGGCAGCCACCTGAACGTCAATGCCGTCGTCCCGGGACTCGAGCCCGAGGACTTCGAGCGGCTCGCCCAGAGCGCGAAGGCCGGCTGCCCCGTCTCGCAGGCCCTGGCGGGCATCGAGATCACCATCGAGGCCACGCTTGCCTGAAGGCCCTCCGGGCGGTGACGACGGTCGGCGCATCGTCGTCGCCGGGGCGTCCGGCCTCATCGGCCGGGCGCTCGTCGAGAGCCTCCGCGCCGACGGCGCCGAGGTGACGACCCTCGTGCGCCGGCCCGCCGAGGCCGCGCACGAGGTCGAGTGGCTCACGACCGCCGAGCCGCTGGATCCTGCCGTGCTCGAGGGTGCGGACGCCGTCGTCGGGCTCAACGGCGCGAGCATCGGGCGATTCCCCTGGACGCCGTCGTACAAGAGCACCCTGCTCTGGTCGCGCATCGCGCCCACCCGCGCGCTCGCTCGCGCGGTGCGCGAGCTCGGTGCGGGGGCCCCGCATCTCGTGTCGGCCTCGGCCGTGGGCTACTACGGCTCGGTGCCGGGCGCGCGCCTCGCGGAGGACGCACCGCGCGGGGAGTCGTTCCTCGCGGATCTCTGCGGCGAGTGGGAGGCCGCGGCGTACGGCGCGGGGACGGATGCTGCGGTGTCGGTGCTGCGCACGGCGCCGGTCGTGCACGCCGACGGCGTGCTGAAGCCGCTGATGCTCCTGACGAAGCTCGGTCTCTCCGGCCCGATCGGCCGTGGGACGCAGGCGTGGCCGTGGATCTCGCTCGAGGACGAAGTGCGCGCGATCCGGCATGTGATCGACGCCCGCCTGACCGGTCCGGTGAACCTGTCCGGACCCACGCGCGCCACGGCGAACGATCTCGGGTTCGCACTCGCGGTGCGGATGAATCGCCCGTTCCTGCTGCGCGCGCCGGTGTGGGGCATGAAGCTCGCGCTCGGCGCGGACGCCACCGAGGCGATCCTCACCGCGGATGCGCATGTCGTGCCGCAGGCGCTCGAGGAGTCGGGGTTCGTGTTCTCGCACCCGACGGTGGAAGACGCGGTCGCGGCGGCCGTGCCCGCGGCATCCTGATCCCGCGACGGGTTCAGCCGGGGCGGTCCGCCTTCTCGAGCCGGATGGCGGCCCGCACCGCCTCGCGCGCGCGGCGGCGGTCGCCGGCGGCGTCGTAGGCGAGTCCGAGCCGGTACCACGCCCGCCAGTCGTCGGGGTGGGCCTCGACGTCGGCGCGATACGCGGGGAAGACGGCGTCTCCGTCCTCGCGCATCACGCGGCCGCTCGGGCGCACGGCGACCTCCTCCTGCGGCAGGGCGTCCTCGGCCTCGAGCCGCTTGCCCAGCTGCTGCGCGCGCACGCCGAACCACAGCTCCCGCCCGAGCGCCCACGCGGCGATGAGCGGCAGCACGACGAGCGCCGCGCCCATCGCGATGCCGACCGGGTCGCCGCTCACGAGCAGCAGCCACGCGCGCTGCCCGACGAGCACGATGTACAGCGCGAGCAGCGCCGCCATGACGGCGACGCCGATGCGCGCGCTCATGCCCCGGTGGTGCGGGCGACCTGGCCGGGCACACCGCCCTCGTCGACGGGGCGACCGTCGGGCTGCGCCGTGCGGCGGCCGATGCCGATGTCGATGAGGCTGTCGAGGCCGACGGTGACGCCCGAGGCATCGCGTGCGGCCGCGAGGGCCAGACGGATGCCCGGACCGTACGCCTGTGCCGGCTCCACGGTGTCGTGCACGATGGTGAGCGACTCCCCCGCGCCCGAGAGGATCGTCTCCTGGCGGGCGACGACGCCCGGACGGCGCAGCGAGTGGATCGGCACGCTCGCGACCTGCTGGCCGCGGGCGCGCTGGTCGACGTGCGGCGACTCGACCGGGCCGACGCCGTCGCGCGCGGCGGCGATGAGCTCCGCAGTGCGCACGGCGGTGCCGCTGGGCGAGTCGATCTTGGTCTCACGGTGCGCCTCGACGATCTCGATCGACGGGAAGAACGGCGCCGCGGCGGCCGCGAGCGCCGAGCCCAGCACCGAGCCGAGGGAGAAGTTGGGGATGAAGACGGCGCCGGTGCCGGCGGCTTCGACGAGGGGACGGACCAGCGCGATGCGCTCCGCCGACCATCCGGAGGTGCCGATGAGCACGTTGATGCCGCGCTCGATCGCGGCGCGGACGACGTCGATCGACACGGCGGGCGTCGACGCGTCGACCACCAGGTCGGCGCCGTCGAGCTCCGACAGCTCCGACCGGGACGACAGCACCCCGGCGACCTCGAATCCGGGTTCGGCGTCGACCACGTCGCGGATGATCGCTCCGAGCTTTCCGGTGCCGCCGACGATGGCCACGCGTGTCGTCATGCCTCCATCCTAGGCGGGGGGCCGGCGAGCAGCCGGGCCTTCCAACCGCGGCAGACGCCTACGCTGGAGGTGTGGTGACTCTACGCCCCTCCCCCGTCGACGCGCCCGACGCCCACGACCTCCTCGCCGAGTACTTCCGGATCCGCACCGAGGGATTCGCCGACCAGGGCGTCGCGTATCGGACGACCTTCCCCGATCCGGCGGCCTTCGTGCCGCCCGCCGGCGTCTTCGTCGTGCTCGACGACGACGAGGGCGCCGCACAGGGCTGCGGAGGCATCCGCCTCATCCCCGACGGGCCGCTCGGCCCGCGATACGAGCTGAAGCACCTGTACCTGCGGCCGGTCACCCGCGGGCGCGGATGGGGGCGCCTGCTCGTCGAGGACCTCGTCGAGCGCGCCCGCGGATTCGGCGCCGCCGAGCTCGTGCTCGACACGCACCACTCGCTCGAGGCCGCCGGAGCGCTCTACGCGCGCACCGGATTCGTCGCGATCGAGCCCTACAACGACAACCCGAACGCGTCCCGCTGGTACGGCAAGGTGCTCTGAGCGCGGAGACGGGTCAGACGGGGTAGACCTCGGGCAGGCCGGTCCGCAGCTCGACCGGAAGGTGCGCGAGGTCGTTGTGCGACAGGAGCGTCCACGGGCGCCCCTGCTTCTGCGCGATCACCGTCAGCCCGCAGTGCGCCTGGTTGAGCGTCATCCAGCGCCAGTCGGGCGCCTGCAGCACCTCGCGGACGAACCACGCGATCACGAAGTTGTGGGTGATCAGGAGTTCGTGCACCTCGCCGCGCTTGCGCGCCAGGAACTCGCTCGTCGCGTCCGACATCTGGGCGCGACCCGCCTCGATCTCGGCCTCGGTGATCGATCCGAAGAACGGCTCGAAGGCGGCGGGGGTCTCGTCGGTCATGCCCGTCGGCACGCAGTCGAACAGCAGCGCGGACGGTTCAGGCGTGAGCGACGGCATCCGTTCGGTGACCGCGCGAGCGGTCTGGCTGGCGCGTTCGAGCGGCGAGTGCCAGAGCGCGTCGAACGGAACCCCGGAGAGCCGGTCGGCCAGCAGCGCGGCCTGCCGGCGACCGCGAGGCGACAGCGGTCCGTCGACGAGTCCGTGCTCGGCGTCCTGATGCTCGCCGTGCCGCACGAGGTAGATGTAGTGCGTCACGCAGCTCACTCCGTCGGGGATCGCGTGCCTGGGGGAAAGGCACTTCCTCCACCCTACGACAACCCGGGGATGCGGCCCGCGAGCCTGTGAACGGGCGCGTCGCCGAGGCTCCGGACCCGCGTGGAGGCTACTCCGAGGCGCGGCCGATGTCGGACAGCTGGCCGCGGCTGAGGCGGACGCCGACGCCCTGCACGAGCTCCTCGACATGCTGCGGCGCGTACGCGTTCACGATGGGCGCGGTGACGAGCTTCTGCGAGAGCAGCCACGCGACGGCCACGGCCGCATCGGGGACGCCCAGCTCGGCGCCGACGGCGTCGAGCGCGCGCAGCGTACGACTCCCCCGGCGGTTGAGGTTGGCCGCGAGCTGCGCGCCGCGCACCGAGAGGGCGCCGCGGATCTTCGAGCGCTGCCGGCCCGCGAGGAACCCGTGCTCGAGCGCGTGCGACGGCGTCACCGCCATGCCCTGCGCCCCGGCGACGAGACGCAGATCGGCGTCGAACTCGTGGCGGCGCAGCACGTTGAAGGGGACGTCGAGCACCGTGATGCGGGGGTAGCCCGCCGACGCGAAGATGCGCGCCTCGACGAGCTGCGCGGCGCTGTAGCCGATCGCGCCCAGCGCCCGCACCTTGCCGGTCTCGACGAGCCACTCCGCCGTGGCGAGCGTGTCTTCGAGCGACGACGCACGATCGGTGGTCGCGTCGAGGTAGAGGACGTCGATGCGGTCGGTGCGCAGGCGGGTCAGTGAAGCCTCGACGGCGCGCACGAGGTTGACCGGGCCGAGACCGGGGTTGTCGGCGTGGCCGCCCACGCGGACGGCCAGGACGATGTCATCGCGGAGACCGCGGGACTGCAGCCACTGACCGATGATGTGCTCGCTGCGCCCGCTCGAGTAGCTGTCGGCGGTGTGCACGGCATTGCCGCCCAGTTCGGCGTACGTGTCGAGGATCGCGTGGCTCGACTCGAGATCGACGTTCCACCCGAACTCGGCGGCGCCGAGGATCAGCGGGAAGATGTGCGAGCCGCTCTCGCCGAGCGCGACGCGCACGTTGCTGCCGATCGAAGGGCCCTGCACGGGGATCGGAGCCGAGGGATGCGGGCCGCGCACGACGGCGCCCGGCTGCGCGGACGCGACATCCGGACTCGACGACGGGAGCGTCGAGTCAACGCCGAAGTAAGCCATGTGCCACCCCCTCACGAGATCCCCTACGGGAGTCGTGATCACTATGCGCGCCCCCCGGCGCTTACACACAGGGTAGGCCAGTCCGGACAGGGAGCCGTTCACTGAGGCGAACTATGGATAAACATTACATAACGCTTTGGTCACGAAGCGCTGATCCCTAGGGGATACGTCCCCTGTTCGGTGGACAGGGTGCGTGAAGCACCTACCGGACGACCTACGACGGATGCCCGCCCCCTCGGGGACGGGCATCCGTCGTTCATCGACCGGTTCCACCGGACGGCGAGGTGTGTCAACCTTCGGCGGGAGCCTCCGGGCCCTCGCTGGCCGCGGCGCGACCCTCCTGGTCAGCAGGCTCCTCGAGCACCGGCTCGAGCGAGAGCTTGCCGCGGTCGTCGATCTTGGTGATCTTGACGAGCAGCTTCTGACCGACCGAGAGCACGTCCTCGACGTTCTCCACGCGCTTGCCGCCGGCGAGCTTGCGGACCTCGCTGACGTGCAGCAGGCCGTCCTTGCCGGGCAGGAGCGAGATGAACGCGCCGAACGTCGCGATCTTGACGACGGTTCCGAGGAACTGCTCGCCGACCTCCGGGTTGGTGGGGTTGGCGATCGCGTTGACCTGGGCACGGGCGGCCTCGGCCGAGGGGCCGTCGGTCGCGCCGATGTAGACGGTGCCGTCCTCCTCGATGGAGATCTGCGCGCCGGTCTCGTCCTGGATCGCGTTGATCGTCTTGCCCTTCGGGCCGATCAGCTCGCCGATCTTGTCGACCGGGATCTGCACGCTGATGACGCGCGGGGCGGTCGGAGCCATCTCGTCCGGGCCGTCGATCGCGGCGTTGAGCACGCCCAGGATCGTGAGGCGCGCGTCCTTGGCCTGCGTGAGCGCGGCGGCGAGCACCGACGACGGGATGCCGTCGAGCTTCGTGTCGAGCTGGATCGCGGTGACGAACTCGCTCGTGCCGGCCACCTTGAAGTCCATGTCACCGAGGGCGTCCTCGGCGCCGAGGATGTCGGTCAGCGCGGCGTAGCGCGTCTGGCCGTCGACCTCGTCCGACACGAGACCCATCGCGATGCCGGCGACGGGGGCGCGCAGCGGCACACCCGCGTTCAGCAGCGACAGGGTCGAGGCGCACACCGATCCCATGGACGTCGAGCCGTTGGAGCCGAGAGCCTCGGACACCTGGCGGATCGCGTACGGGAACTCCTCGCGGCTGGGCAGCACCGGCACGAGCGCGCGCTCGGCCAGGAAGCCGTGCCCGATCTCGCGACGCTTCGGGCTGCCGACACGGCCGGTCTCACCGGTCGAGTAGGGCGGGAAGTTGTAGTGGTGCATGTAGCGCTTGCTCGTCACCGGCGACAGCGAGTCGATCTGCTGCTCCATCTTGAGCATGTTCAGCGTGGTGACGCCCAGGATCTGGGTCTCGCCGCGCTGGAAGATCGCCGAGCCGTGGACGCGCGGGATGACCTGCACCTCGGCGTCGAGCGGACGGATGTCGGCCAAGCCACGGCCGTCCATGCGGACGCCCTCGGCGAGGATGCGACCGCGGACGATCTTCTTGGTGACCGACTTGTAGGCGGCGGAGAACTCGGTCGTCGCGACGGCCGGGAGCTCGCCCGCCTCGACGGCGGCGAGCAGCTCCGCCTTGACGGCGTCCTTCAGCTCGTCGTCGGCGTTCTGGCGGTCCTGCTTGTCGGCGATCTGGTAGATCGGGACGAGCTTGTCGTACGCGCGGTGCGCGACGAAGTCGTACGTCTCCTGGCTGTACGGCAGGAAGACGGGGAACTCCTTGATCTCCTTCGCCGCGGTGTTGGCGACGACGTTCTGCGCCGCGACGAGCTCCTTGATGAAGGGCTTCGAGGCCTCGAGGCCCTGCGCGACGATCTCCTCGTTCGGCTTGGTGGCACCGGCCTTGATGAGGTTCCAGCTGTGCTCGGTGGCCTCGGCCTCGACCATCATGATCGCGACGTCGCCGTCGGGCAGGACGCGACCGGCGACGATGAGGTCGAACACGGCCTCCTCGAGCTGGGTGACCGTCGGGAACGCGATCCACTGGTCGGCGTGCTCGCCGTGACCCGGGATGAGCGCGAGGCGCACACCGGCGATCGGGCCCGAGAACGGCAGACCCGAGATCTGGGTCGACAGCGAGGCCGCGTTGATCGCGAGCGCGTCGTAGAACTCGCCCGGCGCGATCGAGAGCACCGTGACGACGATCTGCACCTCGTTGCGGAGACCGTCGACGAAGGACGGGCGCAGCGGGCGGTCGATGAGACGGCAGACGAGGATCGCCTCGGTCGAGGGGCGGCCCTCGCGACGGAAGAACGATCCGGGGATCTTGCCCGCGGCGTACGAGCGCTCTTCGACGTCGACGGTCAGCGGGAAGAAGTCGAAGCCCTCACGAGGCGACTTGCCGGCGCTGGTCGCCGACAGGAGCATCGTCTCCTCGTCGAGGTACGCGGCGACGGCACCCTGTGCCTGCTGCGCGAGTCGCCCGGTCTCGAACCGGACGGTACGGGTGCCGAAGCGGCCGTTGTCGAGAACGGCTTCAGCGGCGGTGATTTCAGGACCTTCCAAGAGGTCTCTCCTTCTTTGTTTAGGCTCGCACGCGCGTTTCGCGCACGAGCTTGTGCGAAGGAGCAGGAACAGGCAGATCTCGGCGCGCGGGAGTGCCGCGGGGTTCGCCAGCGCTGGTCACCAGTAGAAGATCACCCGACGTCGTCCGGCGGGGAATCCACCACAGGGGACCAGCTTCCTGCCGGCCTGCTCCGTGTAGCTCACATGTGGAATTGAGCGGTTGCCCCAGGGCAACCCGCCCAAGCCTATCAGCAGCACCCCGGATGACCCCCACCCTGGCGAGCGTCGGATGCCGCGCCTAGGGTGGGGGCATGAGCACCGACGAGAAGCCGGCGTCTGCGGCATCCGATGAGATGAAGCGCAAGTTCAAGGAAGCACTCGACAAGAAGAACGCGAATCACCGCGAGGGCGAGTCCCACATGGATGGCGACTCGGCGATCCACGGCACGCACGGCGCGGTCACGAAGCGCGAGTTCCGTCGCAAGAGCGGATAGGAGCAGGCCATGGTCTTCGACCCGACGTTCCACGAGATCTCGAACGAGGCCGACGAGCTGCCCGACCTGGACGGTCAGGACGACGCCCCTCCCCTCGAGGGCGAGATCGAGGAAGACGAGCTGCCGCCGTACGGCGAGGAATGATCGCGAGCAGGCCATGAGCGACTTCCGAGAGCGCATCCCCGACGACGAGCGCGACGTGCCCGTCGACGACAGTGTGGAGTTCGAGCTCCCGCCGCCGACCATCGACCCGCTCGAGGCGGTCGAAGAGGATGTCGACGAGCTCGAGCTCGAGGAGCGCGAGTCGGCGATCGAGGCCGGCGAGATCGCCCCGGACGACTGAACGGGCGGGCGCGGGTCCGACCCGCGCCCGCCCGTGCCGTCCGCTCAGCGCGACAGCAGCTGCTCGCGTTCCCGGGCGCGGCGCTCCTTGGCCTCCGCCTCGCTGATCGCAGCCTCCTCGAGGCCCTGCACCCCGACCGCGTCCGTGGCGGGCGACATCCCGTCGTGGCCGTCGCCCGACAAGGTCGTCTCGTCGAACGGCAGCTCCCCGGCGAGCACGCGGCGCGCGCGGGAGGCGTCGAACTCCTTCGTCCACGTGCCGATCAGCACCGTCGCGACGGCGTTGCCGGTGAAGTTCGTGAGGGCACGGCCCTCCGACATGAACCGGTCGATGCCGACGATGACGCCGACGCCGTTCACCAGGTCGGGCCGGTACGCCTGCAGACCGCCGGCGAGAGTCGCCAGGCCCGCACCGGTGACGCCGGCCGCGCCCTTCGAGGCGATGATCATGAAGACGAGAAGGCCGATCTGCTGGCCGATCGACATCGGGGCCCCCATGCCGCTCGCGATGAACAGCGATGCCATCGTCAGGTAGATCGCGGTGCCGTCGAGGTTGAAGGAGTATCCGGTCGGCACGGTGATGCCCACCACCGGCTTCGAGACGCCGAGGTGCTCCATCTTCGCGATGAGGCGGGGCAGAGCCGACTCGGACGAGGACGTCCCCACGATCAGCAGGTACTCGCGCGCCAGGTACTTGATGAGGCTGAAGATGTTCACGCGGGTGACGGCGTACAGCAGCGTGCCGAGGACGCCCACGATGAAGATCACGCACGTGATGTAGAACGCGACCATCAGGGTGCCGAGCGCCCAGATCGCGGCGACGCCGGTGGTGCCGACCACGGCGGCGATCGCGCCGAAGGCTCCGATCGGCGCGAGCCACAGGATCATGCCGAGGATGCGGAAGACCAGCGCCTGCAGGTGCTTCACCGCGTTCATGATCGGCGTGCCCTTGTCGCCCATCTGCTGCAGCGCGAAGCCGACGAGCAGCGCGATGAACAGGACCTGCAGCACGCTCTCACCGGTGAAGGCCGAGAAGAACGTCGTCGGGATGATGCCGAGGATGAACTCCTGCGTCGTCTTCGCCTCGGCGGTCGCCTCGTAGGTGGCGTTCGCCATGTTCAGGCCCTCGCCCGGGTGCAGCAGGTTGCCGACGACGAGGCCGATGGCGAGCGCGAACGTCGACATCACCATGAAGTACAGCAGCGCGAGACCGCCGATCTTGCCGACGGTGGCCGCTTTCGCGATGGACCCGACGCCCACGACGATCGTGCAGAAGATGATAGGCGCGATCATCATCTTGATGAGGGCGACGAAGCCCTCGCCGAGCGGCTTGAGCGCGACGCCGACGTCGGGCCAGACCAGCCCGACGATCGCGCCGAGGACGACGGCGGCGATGACCGAGAGGTAGAGCCAGGTGTGCTTGTCCCACGCCTGCTTGCCACGCCTCCAGTTGAAGCCGGGGAGCGTGAAGGACGTGGTGCGGGTCGAGAGAGCCATCATTGCCTCCTGCGGGATGAAACGGCGGTGTTTCCGCGGTGCCGCTCGATGGTGCGGCGTGTGAGACAGCGTGCGCGCCGCGGCGGCGGCCGGCGATTTACGGTCGTATTGGTCGCACCCGCGGACTCCCTTCAGCCGCCCTCGACGGGCGAGGATGGATGCGGCGGCATCGACGAGGAGGGCCATGTCAGCGAAGACGCAGCAGGGCAGCGCGGCATCGCGCGTGTTCGTCGTCGTCGCCGTCTCGGCGGCCGTGATCGTCGCCGCCCTCGCCGCCGTGCTCGTGCTCGACGCGGAGCGCTCCGAACGGAACGAGGCGGAGGAGGTGACGCGAGCCGTCGCGTCGTCCCTCGCGTCACTGCCCGAGGTGGCCGAGTCCCTGAGCGCACCCGACCCTTCGGAGGCGCTGCAGCCGCTCGCGGCTGACGTGATGGCGCAGACGGGCCTCGACTTCGTCACGATCATGACCCCGGACGGCATCCGCGTCAGCCACCGCGACCCCGCCGAGATCGGCCGGCACTATCTCGGCACGATCCCGAGCACGCCGAGCGTCTTCACCGAGGAGTTCACGGGCACGCTGGGCCCGTCGGTGCGGACGATCGTGCCGGTGACGGCCGAGGGCGAACTCGTCGGCTGGGTCTCGGTCGGCGTCACGATCGGCAGCATCTGGTCGAAGATCCTGCCGCGGCTGCCGTTCGTCGTGTCGATCGCCCTCGCTCTCCTCGCGGCGGGCCTCGTGGGCGCGTGGCTCGCCCGTCGCACGACACGGCGCGTCGCGGGCGACCTGCCCGCCGGGACGATCCGCGACGCCGTCGCGTCGTACGAGTCCGTGCGGACGCTCGGCGAGGCGCTGCGCGCGCAGACCCACGAGCACGGCAACCGCATGCACACCGCCGTGTCGCTGCTCGAGCTCGGCCGCACCGGCGAGGCGATCGAGATCCTCACCGAGACGTCACGGCAGAGCCAGGAGCTCGTCGACCAGGTGGCCGCCCGGCGCGGCGGCGACCCCACCGTGGGGGCGCTGCTGCTCGGCAAGGCGGCCCAGGCACGTGAGCGCGGCATCGAGTGGTCGGCCGAGATCGACCCGGACGCGCCGCGCAGCGTGCTGTCGCCTGTCGACGCGGTGTCGGTCGTGGGCAACCTGATCGACAACGCGATGGATGCTGCGGCCGCCGCCGATGCGCCGCGCTGGGTGCGCGTCGTGTTCGGGAGGACGACCTCCTCCCCCGCGGCCCTGCGGATGGAGGTGTCGGACAGCGGCACCGGCGTGCCCGAGGCGCTGCGCGAGCGCATCTACGAGCACGGCTTCAGCACCAAGCCCGGCGGAGCCGAGGGACGCGGTGTGGGCCTCGCGCTCGTGCGCTCGATCGTGGCGAGCGCCGGCGGCCACGTCGAGCTGCGCGACGACCCGACGGTCTTCGTGGTCATCCTTCCGGCGAGGGCGACATGATCCGCGTCCTCCTCGTCGACGACGATGCACTCACGCTCGAGCTGCACCGGGACTACCTTGCGCGCCTGGACGACTTCGAGGCCGTCGCCGAGTGCACGGGCGCTCGGGCCGCGATCGACGCCGTGCTGGAGCGCGGGGACGAGATCGACCTCGTGCTGTTGGACGTCACGATGCCGGACGGCACGGGGCTGGACGTGCTGCGGCACGTGCGCGCCCGCGGCGCCGCCGTCGATGTCATCGCGATCACGGGAGTCCGCGACGCCGACGTCGTGCGGCAGATGGTGTCGCTCGGCGTCGCGCAGTACCTCGTCAAGCCGTTCACCTTCGCGGTCTTCCGCGAGCGCCTGGAGCAATACCGCGAGTTCCGGCGGCGCGCGGCCGAAGCCGCGGGCGCGCCGACGCAGGCCGAGATCGACGCGCTCCTCGGGGCGCTGCGACCCGCGACGCCGGTCGCGCTGCCGAAGGGCCTCTCCGCCGATACGCTCGCCCGCATCAGCGACGAGGTGCGCGAGCGCGGACCTGTCTCGGCCGCGGAGGCCGCGGAGCGGCTGGGGATGTCGCGCGTCGCCGCCCGTCGCTACCTCGAGCATCTCGTGGCCGAGGGTCGCGCAGAGCGCGCGGCGCGCTACGGCACGCGCGGCCGGCCGGAGTCCGAGTACGCGTGGGCGCAGCATCCATCCCGCACGTAGGCGAGCAGCGACGGGACATCGCCCTCTCACGCGATCTAGGGGATGACGGCACGACCTCAGCGGTATAGCTTCGGCACGGAAGGGACCGATCCGGGGGTGCGGTGGACTGGGCATCGCATGCGCCGTGGCGCGCGCCCGCGCGACAGGTCCGCAAGCGACGGAGGATGCATGTACCAGGACGAAGCGCTCCAGCCCACCTTCACCCGCGCCGGCGAGGCGACGACCGCGAGGTACAACGTCATCCCCGAGGGCGAGATGCTGCCCGAGACGGCGTACCGGGTGATCCGCGACCAGACGATGCTGGACGGCAACGCGCGGCTGAACCTCGCCACCTTCGTCGGCACCTGGATGGACGACTACGCCAACAAGCTCGCCGTCGACTCCGCCGACAAGAACATGATCGACAAGGACGAGTACCCGGCCACGGCCGCCATCGAGGAGTGCTGCTGGCGCATCCTCGGCGACCTGTGGAACGTCCCCGACAACGACGACGTGATCGGCACGTCGACCATCGGCTCGTCCGAGGCGTGCATGCTCGGCGGTCTCGCGCTCAAGCGCCGCTGGCAGCACGCGCGACGCGCCGCCGGCAAGTCCACCGAGAAGCCGAACCTCATCATGAGCTCGGCCGTCCAGGTGTGCTGGGAGAAGTTCTGCAACTACTTCGACGTCGAGATGCGGCTGGTCCCCGTCACCGAGGAGCATCCGCTGATGGACGGCACGGGGCTCGAGGACTACGTCGACGAGAACACGATCGGCGTCGTCGCGATCGTGGGCGTCACCTACACCGGCGCCTACGAGCCGGTGAAGGCCATCGCCGCGAAGCTCGACGAGATCCAGGCGAAGACCGGGCTCGACATCCCGATGCACGTCGACGGCGCGTCGGGAGCCATGATCGCGCCGTTCCTGCAGCCCGACCTCGAGTGGGACTTCCGGGTGGAGCGCGTGCAGTCCATCAACACGTCGGGTCACAAGTACGGGCTCGTGTACCCGGGCGTCGGCTGGGTCGTCTGGCGCAACGCCGCAGCGCTGCCCGACGACCTCGTCTTCAAGGTGAGCTACCTGGGCGGCTCGATGCCGACCTTCGCGCTCAACTTCTCGCGCCCCGGCACGCAGGTGCTGTTGCAGTACTTCCGGTTCCTACGCCTCGGTCGCGCCGGCTACACCGCGATCCAGCAGGCCTCGCAGGACGTCGCCGTGTTCCTCTCGTCGGCGATCGGCGAGCTCGACGCGTTCGAGCTGCTCAGCGACGGCACCGACATCCCGGTGTTCGCCTGGCGGCTCACGGAGGGCCACACCGACAAGTGGACGCTGTACCACCTGTCCGAACGACTGCGGATCAAGGGATGGCTCGTCCCCGCGTATCCGCTCTCGGGAGAGCTGTCGGAGCAGACCGTCATGCGCATCGTGTGCCGGAACGGGCTCAGCCGCGACCTCGCCGAGGACCTGCTGAAGGACATCAAGAGCGAGACCGAGTTCCTCGACTCGCTCGACAGCCCCATGCCCCACCCCGGCATCGGCCCCAGCTTCCACCATTGAGCGCGCGACGACCGCTGGACCCGACCGCGCGGCGGATCCGGCGACTCCGGCGGGAGTCCTGGGGATTCGCGGTCGGGTCGGCGCTGTTCTTCATCGGCGTCGTCCCGGCCTACGCCGCGTGGGCGGGTCCTGTCGGCGCGAACGTCACGTTCTTCGCCGGATCGATCTTCTTCACCACGGCGGGTCTCATCCAGCTCCTGCTGAGCGGGCGCCGCACACCGGACGCGCGCATGAACCGGGCGGACCGCTTCGACTGGTGGGCCGCGGCCATCCAGTTCGCCGGCACGCTCCTGTTCAACGTGTCGACCGCCGCCGCCCTCATCGCCGCGGTCACGGATCCGGACTACGTCGGGGCCGGATGGCGGCCTGACGCGTGGGGCTCCGCGGCCTTCCTCGTCTCCAGCGTGCTGGCGGTCGTGGCGACGAAGGACCGGGGGACGCTGTGGGATCGCGACGCGCGCACGTGGCACGGCACCGGCCTCAACCTGCTGGGGTCAATCGCCTTCGGGGTGTCGGCGGTCGCAGCGTTCGTGGTGCCGTCGACCGGTGAGCTCGTGAGCCCGCTGTGGGCGAACCTCGGCACGGGCGTCGGCGCGCTCTGCTTCTTCGCGGCCGCGCTGCTGGCCCGGCGCACGATCGGACAGGCGGATTGACCGGGTCGATCGTTGTCACAACTCCTCAGATGCGGCGGAGTTCCTCGGACCGAGCGTCCGAGGGCGCGCTGTTCGTTCGGATCTGAGGAGTTGTGGCGGATCGCGCGGCGCGGGCGGAGGCGCGTGGATGCCTCAGCCTGCGTGCACGCGGGCCGGCACATCACCGGGGCCGATGAGCACGTAGTCCGTGTGCTTGGCGACGAGCCCGTCGCCGGCCGTGCGCCCGTGGAGGCGCCGCCAGACCCACGGCAGGGCATCCCGCCGCAGCCACGTGCCCGGCAGCACCGGGTCGTCGTCAGCGTGGAGGCTGGCATCGAGCTCGCCGAGCGCCTCGGCGTCGGGAACCCCGAGCGCCTCGGCCGCGCGGTACGCGAGGTAGCGGTGCCCGCGAGGGCGCAGGTGCACCTTGTCGTCGGCCCACAGGTCCAGGTCGCCGATCGCAGGCAGGCCCTGCCCGTCGAGGAACGCGTCCGTGTCGAGCAGCACGGCGCCCGTCGCCGCCGCGATGCGCCGCAGCTCCGACGCGAACACCGCGAACCGGCGGGCGAAAAGCCGGGCGGCACGGCGGCGCGGAAGGAACGGCGTCGCGAGCAGGACGTCCACCCCGGCGCCGCGCAGCGCGCGCACCGCCTGCTCCAGCTCGCCGGCGACGGCGACCGGATCGACTCGGCGTGCGACGAGGTCGTTCGCGCCGATGAGGATCGACACCAGCTCGGGCCGCAGGGCGAGCGCCTGCGGCACCTGCTCCTCGACCAGGTGGCGCACCCGGCGGCTGCGCACCGCGAGATTGGCGTAGCGGAACGGTTCCCCGGAGCCGCCCGCGTGCGCGAGCAGCTGTGCGAGCCGGTCCGCCCACCCGCGGTACTGGCCCGCCGGCATGCGCGAGGCGTCGCACAGTCCCTCGGTGATGGAGTCGCCCAGCGCGACGAACCGCGACCACGAGCGCCGCGGAGCGGGCGTGGGGACCGCCGGCCGGGTCGCCGCACGCTGGGGTTGCGCGTCGTCGATGGGGCGCAGCATCCGTGCCTCGTCGTAATGCTCGACCAGGCGGCTGCAGACGGCGTGCCACGTGCGCTCGCGCACCGACTCGCGCGCCGCCGCAGCGAACGCCCGGCGTTTGCCGTCGTCGCCGACGAGATCGGCGACCCGCGCGCGCAGGTCGACCAGGTCGCCGGGCCGGTAAAGCCAGCCGTCGACCGACGATCGCACCAGATCGACGGGTCCGCCGACGCCGGTCGCGACGACCGGCACGCCGCTGGCGAGCGCCTCCTGGATCGTCTGCCCGAACGTCTCGCTCTCGCCGGGGTGCACGAACACGTCGAAGCTCGCGAGCGCCTCGGCGAGCGCGGCTCCGGTGAGGTGCCCGGTGAAGACTGCGTCGGGCAGCGCGCGCTCGAGTGCGGGTCGTGACGGTCCGTCGCCGACGATCACCAGGCGCGTCCCCGGGAGCCCGGCGAGCGCCGCGAGATCCTCGACCTGCTTCTCGGGGGCGAGGCGGCCGACGTAGCCGACGATCGTCTCTCCCCGCGCGACCTCCGCACGCCAGCCGTCGCTGCGCCGCTCCGGGCCGAAGCGCTCGACGTCGACCCCGCGCCCCCAGCGGCGGAGGCGGTCGACGCCGAGGCGCTCGAGCTGCAGCAGCGACGCCGTCGACGGCGCCAGGGTGAGCGTCGCGCGTCGGTGCAGCCGCCCGATGTGGCGTCCGACGAGCGCGGCGGCCTGCGGCATCCCGTACTTCTCCGCGTACGCGACCACGTCGGTCTGGTAGACGGCGACGGAGGGCACGCGCAGCGCGTCGGCGGCCGCGAGACCCTGCCAGCCGAGTACGAACGGCGACGCCAGATGCACGACGTCCGGCCGGAATTCGCGGAGGATCGCCGTCAGCCGGGCGGCGCGCGCGAACACCACGCGCACCTCGGGATACGACGGCAGGGGCGCCGAGCGCAGCAGCTCGGTGCGGGCGCCGTGGAGATCGGTGGTGATCTCCCCGGCGCGCGGTGCGATGACGAGCGTCTCGTGTCCTTCGGCGGCCAGATGCCGCAGGACGTGGAGCACCGACCCCGTCACCCCGTTCATGTGGGGCAGGAACGATTCGGCGAGCAGTGCGACTCTCACGCCTCCAGGGTGACGGGACGAACGAGGACGGATGCCGCGAACCGGCGTCCGTGCGCAAGAGTTCACCGGATGCACCGCGGCGGGTCACCGGACGTGCCCCGTTCCGTCGCCGTTCACCGCGGGCGGCTACCAAGAAGACATGGTCGAGGACCTGCTCACCACGGTGGCGTCGAGCGCATGGGCGCTGCCGCTGCTGTTCGTGCTCGTGCTGGGCGACGCGTTCCTGGTGGTGATACCGGGCGAGGCCGCCGTCACCGCGCTGGGGGCGCTGGCGGTGTCGCAGGGCGAGCCCGCCCTCGTGGCGATCGTGCTCGTGGCCGCGGCGGCCGCTCTCACCGGCGACGCGGCGTGCTACCTCGTGGGGCGCACGATCGGCCTCCAGCGGTGGCGCTGGATGCGCACGTCGCGCGCGCAGGCCGCCTTCGCCTGGGCGCGGCTGCGCCTGGAGCGCCGCGCGGCCCTGGTGCTGTTCACCGCCCGGTTCATCCCGTTCGCACGACTCGCGGTCAACCTGACGGCGGGTGCGACGCGCCTGCCCGCGCCGCGCTACCTCGCGGTCGCGGGCCTCGCCGCCCTCGCCTGGGCGATCTACCAGGCCCTCGTGGGGGCGGTGGTGGCGACGCTGGTGCCCGGCGGGCCGGTCGTGGCCGTGGTCGTCTCGGTCGCGTTCGCGGTCGGACTCGGGCTCGCCATCGACGCGGTCCTCGCCCGTCGGCTCGGCGCGAGAAGGGCGGCCGACGGTGAGTGAGCCGCGGCGTCGCGCGATGTCGCCCGCCGGGGCCATGATGGGCGCGTGGCAGACGTGACCTCGGACGCATACGACGACGCCTTCCTCGGCATCCCGCTCCCGCTCCCCCGTCCCGGCGACGGACGCGACGTGCGCGAGCTGACCTACCCGCGGTTCACCGTGCTGCTCGATCCGGAGCGCCGGCTCGCGGCGGTGACCGGAGTGAACATCGACGGCGCCGCGCTGCAGGACCCGCCACGGACGGGCAGCTGGGATCTCGATCCGCGGATCCCCGCGGCGGAGCAGGCGGGTCCGGCCGTCTACGCCTCGAACGACCTGGACCGCGGCCACCTCGTGCGGCGCCGCGACCCCGGCTGGGGGTCGGCCGAAGAGGCCCGGCGGGCGACGGAGGCGACGTTCACCTACCCGAACGCCGCACCGCAGGCGAGCGGGTTCAACCAGTCGAAGGAGCTGTGGCTCGGACTCGAGGACCACGTGCTCGAATTCGCCGAGACCACCGACGAGCGGATCAGCGTCTTCACCGCACCGGTGCTGGCCGAAGACGATCCGCCGTACCGCGGCATCCACGTCCCGCGCCGATTCTTCAAGGTCGCCGCGTGGACGACGCGGGAGGACGGGGCGCCGCGCCTCGCCGCGGCCGGGTTCGTGCTGGATCAGTCGGAGCTGATCGACCTGCGCGAGGGGGTGCTCGACGTGCCGACGCTCGGCGCCTTCCGCACCTTCCAGGTGCGGATCGCCGACATCGAGGAGCTGTCGGGCATCGACCTCGGCGCGCTCGTCGATGCCGATGTGCTCGCAACGACGACGGTCCGCGGAGAGAGCGCGTGGCGCCCCCTCCGCGAACCGGAGGATGTCGTTCTCGGCTGAGGGCTACTCCCCCGCGAGACCGCCGAGCAGGTGGCCGAACGAGCGTCCCTCGCCGAGGTAGTTGGCGGGGTCGAACGGGTCGGCGTCGGAGGCCGGCTCGCGGCGCGCCATGGCGTCGGCGAGCTCCCGGGCGCCGCGGTCGACGCGCTCGCCCAGCGGGGCGATGTTGTCGGCCGAGGCACCCCAGTCGCTGGACGCGGCGAACACTCCGGTCGAGACGGGCTCGGCGTGCAGGTACGTGAACAGCGGCCGGATCGCGTAGTCGATCGCGAGCGAGTGGCGGGCGGTGCCCGCGTTCGCGCCGATCAGCACGGGCTTGCCGGTGAGCGCGTCGGGGTCGAGCACGTCGATGAACGACTTGAAGAGTCCCGAGTAGCTGGTCGAGAAGATCGGCGTCACTGCGATGACCGCGTCGGCCGACACGACCGCGTTGATCACCGACTCGAGCGCCGGCGGCGCGAACCCCGTGAGGAGGTTGTTCGTGATGTCGTGCGCGTAGTCGCGCAGCTCGAACACGTCGACCTCGACCTCGATGCCGCGCTCGGAGAGCTGCTTCGCGGTCGCTGCGGCGAGCCGGTCGGCGAGCATGCGGGTCGACGACGGGTTCGACAGTCCGGCCGAGATCACCGCGATGCGGCGTGCGGAGCTGGTCATGTCATGCCTCCTTCCGGCCGAGACCGAACGCCGCGCCCGCAGGGGCGGGGGTGTCGGCGTAGGGGCTCGAGCCCACGAGGTTGTCGCCGCGGTTCGCGCCGGGAACGGCCTGGCGCGGCGCCTCGTCGCCGTACTTCGCGGTCACGAGGTTCGCGTGGGTCGGGGCATCCGGAACGTCCGCCGGACGGTTCTTCTGCAGCTCCTTGCGCAGCACCGGAACCACCTCGCCGCCCAGGATGTCGAGCTGCTCGAGCACGGTCTTGAGGGGCAGCCCGGCGTGGTCCATGAGGAACAGCTGGCGCTGGTAGTCGCCGTAGGTCTCACGCATCGCGGCGTAACGGTCGATCACCTGCTGGGGCGATCCCACCGTGAGCGGCGTCATCTCGCTGAAGTCCTCGAGCGACGGGCCGTGGCCGTAGACCGGCGCGTTGTCGAAGTACGGGCGGAACTGCTTCACCGCGTCCTGCGAGTTCGCAGCCATGAAGACCTGTCCGCCGAGGCCGACGATCGCCTGCTCGGGCGTGCCGTGACCGTAGTGCGCGTAGCGCTGGCGGTAGAGCTGGATCAGGCGCTGGTAGTGCTCCTTGGGCCAGAAGATGTTGTTCGCGAAGAAGCCGTCACCGTAGTACGCGGCCTGCTCCGCGATCTCGGGCGTGCGGATCGAGCCGTGCCACACGAAGGGCGCCACGCCGTCGAGCGGGCGCGGGGTCGAAGTGAATCCCTGCAGCGGCGTGCGGAACTGGCCCTCCCAGTCCACGACGTCCTCACGCCAGAGGCGGTGCAGCAGGTTGTAGTTCTCGATCGCGAGGGGCAGGCCCTGGCGGATGTCCTTGCCGAACCACGGGTACACCGGGCCGGTGTTGCCGCGTCCGATCATGAGATCGGCGCGGCCGTTCGACACGTGCTGCAGCATCGCGTAGTCCTCGGCGATCTTCACCGGGTCGTTCGTGGTGATGAGCGTCGTGGCGGTCGAGAGGATGAGGCGCTCGGTCTGCGCCGCGATGTACGCGAGCGTCGTGGTCGGCGACGACGACCAGAACGGCGGGTTGTGGTGCTCGCCGAGCGCGAAGACGTCGAGGCCCACCTCCTCGGCGTGCTTGGCGATCTTCAGGGTCGCCTTGATCCGCTCCGCCTCACTGGGCGTGGTGCCGTCGGTCGGGTCCTGGGTGATGTCGGACACCGTGAAGATGCCGAACTGCATACCCGACCACGTGGTGCTCTCGCTCACGATCGCTTCTCCGCTCTTTCGCCGTGCGGGTTCTCCGTCGTGCGAATTCATGCAAATGAATGTATCTCGTGCAACGTGTGCGCACCAAGATTATTCCGAAACGGATGCCGCGACCTCGCGCCGTCCGCGCGCGCCGGTGTTCAGTCGAGGCGCAGCCGGTCGACGGCCGCCTGGATCGCGACGGCGGCCGCGCCGCGCGCCCACGCGGTGAAGGCCGAGTCATCGACGAAGAGCCGAACGGGCTCCGCCCGCGGATCCCGCCCCGCGGAGATCGCCGCGCGCACGCGTTCCTCGCCGATCGCGTAGAGCCCGATGCCCTCGCCGGCCAGCACCGCCGCAGTCTGGAAGGTGAGATTGGCCGCGAGCGCGATGAACCGGCCGAGCGCGTCGGCCGCGGCGTCGACCACCGTCACGGCGGCAGGCTCACCTCCGGCGGCGAGCGCCAGCACCTCGTCGTAGCTCACGGGGCGCTGCAGTGCCGCCGACACCTGCGCGGCGATCGACCCCGACGTGAGCATGGCCTGCGAGCAGCCACGATGGCCGGCCTGGCAGAGCGGACCGTTGTCGCTCAGGGGGATGTGGCCGCCCAGGCCGAGCCCTGCCTCCGCCGTGCGCACCACCTCGCCGCCCACGACGAGGCCGTAGCCGACGCCCGCGCCGATCGTCAGCACGACGAAGCCGGAGATGCCCCGACCGAGTCCGAACCAGCGCTCCGCCTCGGCGAGCGCGACGAGGTCGTTCTCGAGCGCGACCGGAACACCGAGATGCTGCTCGAGCAGCGACGCGAACGCGACATCCTCCCACTCCAGGAACGGGGCGTATCGCACGACGCCCGCGTCGACGGCTCCGCCGAGCGCGACGCCGACTCCGACGAGCGAGTCGATGTCGAGCGCGCGAATCGCCTCGGCGATACGTACAGCGACCATCGCGGGTTCGTGCGTGTCGAGCGGCAGCGTGCGCTGGGCGAGGAGCCCCGCACGAACGTCGGTGACGACCACTTCGATCGCGTCGCCGGTGATCTTCACTCCGGCGAAGCTCCCGAGGCCCGGCGCGACGTCGAGCGGGCGCACCGGCCGCCCGACCGACCCGTCGGCGAGGTCGTCGAGTTCGACGAGGTACCCGCGATCGAGGAAGGGCTTCGCGAGTCGGGTGAGGCTCGCCGGCGAGAGCCCCAGGCGGGTCGTCAGTGCACTGCGAGCGATCGGGCCATGGATGAGCACGGCTCGGGCGAGTGCGCGCTCGCTGTCGGTCAGCATCCTCGTTGATCTCCCATCCGGGCCGAAATGCTTTCATTCTGGCACGAATCGCACTACTGAAGCGGGATACCCGTGCACAATCACCCCCTTGCTCCCATTATTACTTCCATGGTAGAACTAACTCCATGCACAGCACCGACAGGCAGCTCGCCGCCGAGCACACCGTCTCTGCCCCGGATCCTCGCGTTCTCCACCTCGGCCGGGGAGGAACGAGTGTCGTCATCGATCTCGATGCCGCCCCGGCGCCGGCCATCGTCCATTGGGGCGCTGCTCTCGCGGATTCGACGCCGGAGACGCTCCGCTCGCTCGCCATCGCCGCCCGAGCACAGCGCGTGTCGGGAGGTCTCGACGCGACGCCCGCACTGACACTGCTCCCCACCGGCGCCGAGGGCTGGTTCGGAACCCCCGGTCTCGAGGGACACCGCGAGGGCTCGGGGCTGAGCACCCGGCTCGCGCTGGCCGATGTCCAGGCCGGCGACCACCGCGCGAGCATCGCTCTCGCCGACGCCGAGGCGGGCCTCGCGGTGCGCGTGGAGGTGAGGATCGGCATGAGCGGCCTGTTCCACCAGCGCGTCACCGTGCGCAACACCGGTGGCACGCCCTACACCCTGCAGTCGGCCCATCCCACCTTCCCTCTCCCCTGGGACGCCACCGAGGTCTTCGACACGACAGGCCACCACCTCCGCGAACGCTCACCGCAGCGGCGCACCCTGGGCATCGGCTCCCACGTCCGCGAGAGCCGTCGCGGCCGCACCGGCGCCGACTCCGCGATCCTGCTCGCGGCCGGCCGGCCGGGCTTCGGCTTCGAGCGGGGGCGTGTGCACGGCATCCACGTGGCGTGGAGCGGCAATCACCGGGTCATCGCCGAGCGGACGACCACGGGCGACGCGTTCCTCTCGGGCGGCGAGCTGCTGCTGCCCGGCGAGGTAGTGCTGGCCGCCGGCGCCGCCTACAGCTCCCCCTGGGTGATCGGCTCGTGGGGCGACGGCCTGACCGAGCTCTCGGCGCGCTTCCATGCCGAGTGGCGCGCGCGCCCGCAGCATCCGCGGCGAGCTCGCCCTGTCACGCTCAACACCTGGGAGGCGGTGTACTTCGACCACTCCCTCGAGCGTCTCACCGCACTCGCCGATGCCGCGGCATCCGTCGGCATCGAGCGTTTCGTCCTCGACGACGGCTGGTTCGAGGGCCGTCGCGACGACACCGCCGGACTCGGCGACTGGACGGTCGACACCGACGTGTGGCCGGACGGCCTGCATCCGCTGGTCGACCACGTGCGCGCGCTCGGCATGGAGTTCGGCATCTGGGTCGAGCCCGAGATGGTCAACCCCGACAGCGACCTCGCGCGCCGGCATCCGGACTGGATCCTGCGGGGACGGATGTCGCTGCCGCCGTCGGCACGCCAACAGCAGGTCCTCGACCTCGCACACCCGGAGGCGTACGCCCACATCGCCGAGCACCTGCATGCGCTCCTCGACGAGTACCCCATCGCGTATCTGAAGTGGGACCACAATCGCGACCTCGTCGACGCGGCGAGCGGGCCCGCCGGCTCCGCCCGGGTCCACGAGCACACCCTCGCGGTCTACCGCCTGCTCGACGAGCTCAAGGCGGCGCACCCCGGACTCGAGATCGAGAGCTGCGCCTCCGGTGGCGCGCGCGTCGACCTCGGGATCCTGGACCGCACCGACCGCGTCTGGACCAGCGACAGCCTCGATCCGCTCGAGCGGCTCGACAACCAGAAGCACACCGGCATCGTGGTGCCGCCCGAGATGCTCGGCATGCACCTGACGACCCCCGTCGTCCACTCCTCCGGTCGCACGGTCTCCGTCGGCCTCAGCGGCGCTGTCGCCCTGCTCGGCCACTTCGGCATCGAGTGGGATCTGACGACCCTCGACGACGCCGGTCGTGCCGAGGTGGCGGAGTGGGTCGCGCTGGCGAAGCGCCTGCGCCCGCTCATCGCGTCGGGCCGTGTGGTTCATGTCGACGGCGTCGAGCCGGGGATCGACGTGCGCGGTGTGGTCGCGGCGGATGCGTCATCCGGCGTGTTCACCATCGTCCAGACCGCGACGAGCGCCGCCTACCCGCCCGGACGCATCCGGATGCCGGGACTCGAGCCGGCACGGACCTACCGGCTTCGCGTCCTGACGCGCGATCGCGAAGAGGCCGGGCAGTCCTCCCTCGAATGGGCCGAGACCACGACCGTGCTCACCGGGCTGCAGCTCGCAGAAGTGGGCGTGCGCCCACCCGTGCAGCGCCCGCAACAGGCGATGGTCGTCGAACTCATCGCCGAGAACTGAACACTCCCCACCCCACGCGCAAGGAGGCGCACGATGAGAACCATTCACCGACGATGGATCCGGCCGCTCGCGGTCGCGGTCGTCGCCGCAACCGCCGTTGCCGTCGGCGGCTGCGCCCAGAACCCCGCCGACGGCGTGACGACCTTGAACTTCTTCCAGTTCAAGGGCGAGGCGCTCGAGGACTTCAACGAGATCATCGCGGGCTTCGAGGCCGAGAACCCCGACATCAAGGTGGTGCAGAACCAGGTCGCAGACGCCGACACCGCGATCCGCACGTTGCTGGTGAAGGATCGCATCCCCGATGTCATCACCCTCAACGCGAACGGCAACTTCGGCCGGCTCGCCCAGGCCGGCGTGTTCTACGACTTCTCGAACGAGCCGGTGCTCGACACGATCAGCCCCGCCGTGCAGGACATCCTCGCCGACCTCGGCACCTACGGCGACGAGGTGAACGGGCTCGGCTACGTCAACAACGCCAACGGTGTGATCTACAACCAGGACATCTTCGAGGAGCAGGGGCTGGAGGTCCCGCAGACCTGGGACGAGTTCATCGCCGTGTGCGACACACTGCAGGATGCCGGCATCCAGCCCTTCTACGGCACGCTCGCCGACTCGTGGACGGGCATTCCCTCGTGGAACGCGCTGGGAGCCTACCCGGCGCAGGACGGCTTCTTCGACAAGATGCGCGAAGAGGGCGAGAACGTCGGCCCCGACTCCGAGGTGTCGTTCGAGAAGGACTTCGCCGAGGCGATGGATCGCCAGTACCAGCTGTACTCGTACATGCAGGACGGCTACCGCGGCAAGACCTACGACGACGGCAACGCGGCGTTCGCACGCGGCGAATCGGCGATGCTGCTGCAAGGCATATGGGCCACCAACCCGATCAAGCAGGTGAACCCCGACATCCGGATGGGGATCTTCCCCTACCCCACCGACGAGCCGGGTGAGAGCCTCCTCGTCTCGGGCGTCGACGTCGTCTTCACGCTCGGAAAGGACAGCCCCAAGCACGACGCGGCGATGCGCTTCATCGACTACGTGTTCCAGCCGGAGGTGATCGAGAAGTTCGCCGCCTCGCAGAACATGGTGCCCTCGGTCGAGGGCGCCGAGCTCAGCGACGATCCCGCGCTGCAGTCGGTGCGGCCGTACTTCGAGGATCAGCGGATCACCGGCTTCATCGACCACCAGATCCCGCCGGCCCTTCCCCTCATCCCCACCGACCAGCAGTTCCTGTTCGACGGGGACGCCCAGAAGGCGCTCCAGACCCTCGACAGCGAGTGGGCCAAAGTGGCCGCCCGCACGATCCCCGTGACGGGAGAATGACATGGCCACCACCCTGACCCAAGCCGTTCGGTCCACTCCGGTCGGCACCGCGCGCAAGCGTGCGTCCCGCACGCGCAGCGACTCCTCGCGTGCCCTCCCCGCCTACTACTGGATGGTGTGGCCCGCGGTCATCGCGTTCGCCGCGTTCCACACCCTGCCGGTCGTGGTGGGCATCTTCTTCAGCTTCACGAACTACGCCGGCTACGGCGCCTGGAACTTCGTGGGTCTGTCGAACTACCTCAACCTGTTCAAAGACGACCGCGTCCTGCAGGCCTACGGCTTCTCGTTCCTGTTCGCCATCGTCGCCACGATCCTGACGAACGTGTTCTCGCTGGCGATCGCCCTCGGACTGAACGCGAAGATCAAGGCGCGAAACTTCTGGCGCGGCGTGTACTTCGTGCCCTACATCCTCGCGATCCTCGTGATCGGCTACGTGTTCCAGTTCTTCTTCTCGAACTCGCTGCCGAAGATCCTCTCGGGCATCCCGCTGTTCCGCGACAACATCCTCACCAACGAGACGTGGGCGTGGACCGCGATCGTCGCGCTCGCCGTCTGGCAGGCGTGCGCCTTCGCGATCATCATCTACCTGTCGGGGCTGCAGACGATCCCGTCGGAGCTCTACGAGGCGTCGTCCCTCGACGGCGCCAGCCCGTGGCGGCAGTTCCGGTCGATCACCTTCCCCCTCATCGGCGCCTTCTTCACCATCAACGTGGTGCTGAGCCTCAAGGGGTTCCTCCAGGTCTTCGACCCGATCGTCGCCCTCACCAACGGCGGACCGGGCACGTCGACCGAATCGGTGACGCTGCTCATCTTCCGGGGCGGCTTCTCGGGCGGCGAGTTCGCCTACCAGACGGCCAACGCGGTGATCTTCTTCATCGTGATCACCGTCGTCTCGCTCTTGCAGTTCCGGGTCCTTCAGCGCAGAGAGGCCGATTTCTGATGACCACCATGACCAACACCGCGTCCCAGCTCGAGCAGGAGGTCGACGCCGTCACGGCGAACGATCGCCGCAAGCGTCGCAGGGAGCCTGACGACGACACGCGCAAGACCAACTGGTGGGCGACGGCGCTCATCGCGGTGTGCTCGCTCACCGTGCTGATCCCGCTGTACCTCGCGGTCGTCGTCGCCCTCAAGACGCCGGCTCAGCTGACCGAGGGCACCGGGTTCGAACTGCCGAACCCGATCCGCTGGGAGAACTTCGCCGACGCTTGGGTGCGGACGAGCTTCCCGCAGGCGCTGCTGAACACGGCGATCATCACGGTCGGCTCGGTGGCGTTCACACTGCTGACGAGCTCGATCGTGGCGTACGCGCTGGCACGCAACATCCACCGCCCGTTCTTCAAGGGTGTGTTCTTCTACCTGCTGGCGGCGCTGTTCATCCCGTTCCCGATCATCATGCTGCCGCTCGTCAAGCAGACGTCCATCCTGGGACTCGACAACCAGGCCGGCATGATCATCCTGTACACGATCTACGGGCTGTCGCTGAACATCTTCATCTACACGGCTTACATCCGCTCGATTCCGATCGAGCTCGAAGAGGCCGCGCGCGTCGACGGCGCATCGACGTGGAGGGTGTTCTGGCAGGTGATCTTCCCGCTGCTCATGCCGATGAACGCGACGGTCGGCATCCTCACGTGCGTGTGGGCGTGGAACGACTTCATCATGCCGCTCGTCGTGCTCACCGAGCCCGCGGCGCGGACGCTGTCGCTCGCACAGTACGTCTTCCAGGGGCAGTTCAACACCGACTACACGGTGGCGTTCGCGTCCTACCTGATGGCGATGGCGCCGCTGCTCATCGTCTACATCTTCAGCCAGCGCTGGGTGATCTCGGGCGTCACGCGGGGCTCGATCAAGTGAGACGAGGGGTGGATGCCGCGGCCCGCGGCATCCACTCCCCTCATTGCGCGTCGGCGAAGAGCTGCAGCATGTCGCGCGCGAGCTGGTGCGGGGCGGTCTCGCACGGCGCGTGCCCCGTGGGGTACGTCGCGACGCGGGCGCCGATGCGCGCGGCGTAGGCATCGTGCTGCGCCTGGGGCCAGAGGTCCTGATCGCCGACGGCGATGAGCTTCGGGATGCCCGTGGCCGCGACGGCGTCGGCGAAGTCGGGCGTCGACATCATGAGTCCGACGACGTCGTCGATGCAGGCGCGGCCCGTGACGCCGAGCCGCTCGCGCACGAAGGCGATGCGGCCGGGCGGCGTGCGGTTGAGGTTGTACCGGATACCCCACAGGATGAGCCCCGCGGCGCGGTGCGGCGACATGTCGGAGATCGGCCCGATGTGCTTCACACCACGGAAGACCTGGCCGGTCGCGGGCGGCGCAGCCATGAGCGTGAGGCTGCGGAACAGATCGGGCCGCTCGACGAGCGCGAGCTCGGTGACCAGCCCCGCGAAGCTGTAGCCGAGCACGTGGGCGGGGCCGCCGTCCTCGAGGACCGCGATGAGATCGTCGACGAAGAGGGCATAGTCGTACTGGTCGCGCGGCGGGTGGAGGTGCTGCGGGCCGGCCCCCGCCGACTCGTAGTGGCCGGCGATGTCGTACGACTCGACGCGGTACCCGGCGGCGGCGAGCAGCGGGAACAGCAGGACGAAGTCCTCCTTCGATCCCGCCACGCCGGGGACGAGCACGACCCTCGGCGCATCGCGGTCGCCCAGGCGCACCCGTGCGAGGCCGCCGCTCGGGGCGCGGAACACGTCGCGCTCGGTGCCACTCGGGAACACATGCCAATCGAGGTCGGGAATGGCCTGGTCGCGCTGCAGCGCGTCGTCGATCGTCGTCATCGCGCCTGCGAGACTACCCCTCGGGAAGACCGTCGAGCTCGTTCTGACGCGGCGCGTAGTCGATGTGCCCGCCGTCGGCATCGAACGCCTGCACCGGCCGCCGCGCCGACCATGCCTCCCAGCCCGGGTCGCCGTCGACCACGAACGACACCCACGCCCGGTGCATCGCGTCGGCCAGCGCCTGCGGTCCGTCGGGGCCGCCGATGCCGACCGCGTCGGGCTCGGCGAGCCTGTCGAACACGTACCCGAGCTCCATGACATGTGCGGCGCCGAGTCCGTCGACGGGGCTGCGCCAGCGGAACTCGTACACCCACGTCGGCGACTCCGGCGCGCCGACGCGACTGTCGGCGAACCGCGTGATGGGTCCGCGCAGCAGCATGTCGCCGATCACCTCGCCCAGCACCTCTCCGGGCTTCGCGCCGGGGCGGCGCGCGCGGTGAGCCCGCACGATCCGCGCCGGCACGCGCGCGGCCAGCCGCGCGACGGTCACCGTGAGCCAGCTCGCCTTGTCGACCGCCCCGGATGGGACGAGCCAGAGCCGATACTCCTCGCTGGTGGAGCCGATCAGCACCGGGATGCCTCGACCCGCTCCCGCGAGCAGCGCATCGAGCGGGCTGCGCGGCACGGCCTCGCCCCCGATCACCAGCGCTACCGTCGGCCCGCCGCCGAGCGGAGAACCGCCGACGGCGAGCGCGGTCTGCTGCGAGACGAGCTCGTCCGCGGGGACGCCGGAGAACCCCGCACGGGTGGTGGCGACCTTGAGGCGCCGGGCGATCTCGCGGGTCATGCGGCCCGCCTTCTTGGGCGGCCGCGCCTCGAGCGGGCCTGACTGCAGGATCGCCCGGTCGAACAGCTCCTTCGCGTGCGGCAGGGCGAGCAGAGCCGTCAGCGTGTTGGCGCCGGCCGAATGCCCCATGACCGTGACGCGGGCGGCGTCTCCGCCGAAAGCGGCGATCTCGCGGCGCACCCAGCGCAGGGCGAGCTCCTGGTCGAGCACGCCGAGGTTCTGCGGCACATCGTCGAGCACCGCGAAGCCCTCCTGGCCGAGCCGGTACTGGATCGACACGTACACGATGCCGTGCCGCGCGAATCGCTCGCCGTCGTAGGTGGGCAGCGCCGTCGCGCCCCGCGTGAGCGCGCCGCCGTGCACGAACACCAGCACGGGCAGAGCGGCGTCCGGGGTGCGGTCCGCAGGCGTCCACACGTTTACGGTGAGGATGTCGTCGCCGGGGATCTCGACGGAGGCGAGGTACTTCGCGATCGCCGGGCTGTACGGCCGCTGGGGCGCGGTCGGACCGAAGGCCGAGGCATCCCGCTCCCCCACCCACGCCGCGGCGGGCTCGGGAGCCCGGAAGCGGCGCTCACCCACCGGCGGGGCGGCGTACGGGATGCCGAGGAAGCGGTCGAGCGCGCCCTCCCGGGTGCCCCGGAGCGCGCCGGTGCTCACGGTCACCACCGGGCGGGCGCCCACCGAGCCTGTCGCACCGGCCTGGGTCGCAGCATCCGTCATCGGTGAATCCCTCCCGGCGACCGCCGTCGGCACGCTCGTACTCAGATTCAGCCAGCGTGGGACTCGGTGTCAAGCGAGAGCGCCGCGCGGCGCACGCGGCTAGTCTGGTCTGCGCCCCGGCGAGAGGTGACGATGAACGGCAGCAGCGTTCCGCCCACGGCGACGACCCCCACCCCGACGGGATCCATCGCCCGTCCGCGGCGGCGCACGCCGTTCTGGGACAACGCGCGCTTCGCGTGCATCGTGTTCGTGGTGCTCGGCCACGCCGTGCAGCGGCTGACGTACGACTCCGACATCGCGCTGGGCCTGTACCTCGTGATCTACGCGTTCCACATGCCGGCGTTCGCGATCATCTCGGGCTACTTCTCGAAGTCGGATGCCCCGACCAAGACGCAGATGGCACGCGTGATCACCGACATCCTGGTGCCGTACATCGTGTTCGAAGGGCTGTGGACCCTCACCAAGTGGATCGTCGAGGGTCAGGCGAACCCCAACATCACCCAGCCCTCCTGGACGCTGTGGTTCTTGCTGGCGCTCGGCATCTTCCGACTCGTGCTGCCGTATCTGGCGCTGCTGCGCTGGCCGCTGCTGTGGACCATCGTGATCTCGATCGGCGCCGGCTACCTGCCGAACATCGGCTCGACGTTCTCGCTGTCGCGCACGCTCGGCCTGCTGCCGTTCTTCACGCTCGGCTGGTGGCTGCGCGAGCACGACGTCGTCGCACGGCTTCGGCTCCTCGACCGCCGGCCGTGGTGGGTGCTCGCGGGCGGGCTCGGACTCTTCGCCGTCGCCGGATGGGCGGCGTGGTTCTTCGTCGACGACTGGCGCGCCATGAACCTGCGCGAGTGGCTGTTCTACGACGAGAACTACGCCTCGATCGGCGGCACGCAATGGTGGGCGGGCGGCGTCCGCCTCGCGCTGATGCTCGTCGCGGTGGTGCTGTCGACCGCGTTCTTCGCGCTCGTGCCGCGGGACACGCACTGGTGGACGCACTTCGGCCAGTACACGATGTACGTCTACCTGCTGCACTCGTTCGTGCTCTACCCGTTCCGCGAGAACGGCCTACTGCGCAACGCCGAGCCGACGTGGCTGTGGCTGCCGCTCGTGATCGTCGGATCCGTGCTGATCGCCCTCGGGCTTGCGACGAAACCCGTGCGGCGCATCTTCCGCCCGCTGGTCGAGCCGCGTCCGACCTGGCTGTTCGCCGATCCCACCCTCGCCCGCCGCGAGGGACGGCGCAACGATCCCACCGGATCGCGCCGGCCGCGGGAGGAACCGCGGGCGCCCCGACCCGATCCGCGCCAGAACGGCTGACCCCGTTCCGAAACCCCTGGACATCAGGGGGTTGTGCGGCGCGCCCGCACCACATATGTTAACGGCGAATCACATTCGTCCTGGATGGATCGACACGCGGGAACCGGCGTCGAGGATGTCGCCGGGCGTGATCCGTCCCCCGTCGGGAAGCAGGTACCCCCATGCCCGAAATGACCAGACGTTCCGTCCTGACGCTGGGGGCCGCGCTCGGTCTCGCCGGCGTCGCCATCCCCAAAGCGGCCTGGTCGTGGTCGCCCGCCGGGTCGGTGCTCGGCACCGGCTCCGGCGTCGATCCGCAGTGGGTGTGGGACGACGACCTCGACCGCATCATGGCCTCCGTCATCTCCAGCGGTCAGACGGCCGCGGTCAACGACGCGATCCTGCCGTGGGTCAACAACTGGCAGCCGGTGCCCACCGGCCTCCCGCCGGAGCTGGCGGGCTTCCTGCAGGGCTCGACCCAGCTGCCGTCCTGGGCCGACCGGACCAAGCTGCGCCGCGCGGCGGACTTCAACCGCCGCAAGGACACCTACCTCTTCATGATCTACGGGATCGGCGGCGGCATCATGAGCACCGTCATCCCGCGCGAGGCGCGGTCGGTGTACCACTCGAAGGGCGGCGCCGACATGCAGGACCGCGCGGCGAAGACGTTCAGCTTCGGCTACGACCTGAGCGACATCAACGCGTTCGAGAGGACGGGCGAGTTCATGGTGACGTCGAACAAGACGCGCATGGTGCACTCCGCCGTCCGCCACCTCCTGCCGCAGTCGCCGCACTGGCAGCAGAGCGGGCACGACGAGCAGATCCCGATCAGCAACCACGACATCCTCGTCACCTTCCACAGCACCGGCACCTTCGCCCACAAGAAGCTCAAGGAGTGGCGGGTGCCGATGTCGACGGCCGACCAGGACGCCTTCCTGCACTCGTGGCAGGTGGCGCTGCACTTCCTCGGCGTTCGGGACGAGTACATCCCCGCGACCTGGGATGCCGCACACGCCCAGGCTGCGCAGATCCTGACGCCCAAGCTCGCGTGGACGCCCGAGGGCCAGGAGCTCGCCGAGACGCTTCTCGGGCTCACCGCACAGGTCGACCTCGGCGTGACGCGCGGCTTCCTCAACGAGTTCGTCCGGTACCAGCTCGGCAACGAGATCGGCGACTGGCTGGGCCTGCCGCGCGACTACGTGTCGGCCGCCACCATCCGGGTCGGCTGGCCGAGCTATATCGCGTTCCGAGAGGGACTCCTCCCGATCATGCCGGCGAACTTCTACCTGTTCGACCAGCTGCTCCGCGGGATCGCGATGGCCTTCCTGAATCGCGGCGCATCGGGGACCACCACTCCGATCACCATCCCCGACATGAACCGCCCCACTTCCTGACGATCGCCGATGGCCGGGTCGCTCGCCGGCCCGGCCATCGGCCGGCGTCAGGGCCGCGGGGACGGGAACTGCGTGCGCAGCACGCGCTCGAACGCCCGCTCCGGAAGCACCCGGCGCAGCGACAGCATCATCGTCGCCGACGGCGCGACCCGGTAGCGGGCCCGCGGCCGCGGAGACTCGGCTGCGCGCACCACGCGCTCGGCGACGTCGCGCGGCGAGCAGGCGAGCCGGGCGCGCGGCCCCGCGTCCCACGTGAGCGTCAGCTCCGACGCGCGGGCCGTGAAGTCCGCCCACTGCGCGTCATCTGCGGCGGCGTCGCTGCGCTGCGCCGCCGAGTGCCCGAACCTGGTCGTCACCATGCCGGGCGCGATGAGCGAGACCTCGATGCCGAAGGGCCGGAGCTCGTAGCGCAGGGCGTCGCTGAACGCCTCGAGCGCGTGCTTGGTGGCGGCGTACGAGCCCATGCCCGGCATCGTCCAGCGGCCGTTCATCGAGCCGATGTTCACGATGCGCCCGGCGCCGCGGGTGCGCATGCCCGGGACCACGAGCTGCGTGAGGCTCAGCATGCCGAAGACGTTGGTCGCGAACATCCGCTCCACGCGCGCCACCGGCATGGCCGCCGTCGCACCGAGCTCGCTGATGCCGGCGTTGTTCACCAGCACGCCGACCGCGCCCTCAGCCGCCATGACCGCATCGACGGCGGCGGCCCGCGAAGCCTCATCGGTCACGTCGAGCTCGAGGAGGCGGCATCCATGCCTCTCGAGATCCGCGATGGCGTCGAGACGACGAGCCGTCGCGTAGACGCGCCAGCCGCGCAGGGCGAGGGCGGATGCCGCATGGCGGCCGATGCCCGTGGAACAGCCGGTCACGAGCACGTTGCGTGGGGGACGCGTCATGCGTCCAGCACACCGGACGACGGTCGCGGGCGCAACGGGTGCGCGACGGGTTCAGGCGAAGAGCGCCGCCCCGACGTACGAGCCCGGCGTGGCGCCGGCCGGGATCGCCCACAGCCCCGAGCCCACGTGACGGATGTACTCGTTCATCGTGTCGGTCGACAGCGCGCGCTGCAGCGTCACGAACTGCCCGGGCGAGCGCTGATAGGACAGGAAGAAGAGGCCCGCGTCGAGGGGACCGAGTTCGTTGTTGCCGTCGACGAAGTTGTAGCCGCGGCGGAGGATCCGGTTGCCGTCGTTGAGCTCGGGGTGCGCGAGACGCACGTGGCTCGTCACCGGGATCGCCGGCTCGCCGTCGGCCCCGATCGCGTGGAAGTCGGGCTCGGTGAACTCCTCGCCGCCCGAGAGCGGGGCGCCGGCGCCCTTGGTGCGGCCGATGATCGACTCCTGCTCGGAGAGGCGCACACGGTCCCACGTCTCGATGAGCATCGCGATCTTGCGCGCCACCAGGTACGAGCCGCCGGCCATCCATGCCGGCTCATCGGATGCCGCGACCCACACGTGGTCGTCGAGGGCGGCCTGGTCGGTCGCGAGGATGTTCGCGGTGCCGTCCTTGAAGCCGAACAGGTTGCGGGGCGTCGACTGCGCGGCGGTCGTGCGCGACGTGCGCCCGAATCCGAGCTGCGACCACCGCAGGCGCGCCCGCCCGAAGGCGATGCGGCTGAGGTTGCGGATCGCGTGCACGGCGACCTGCGGATCGTCGGCGCATGCCTGGATGCACAGGTCGCCGCCGGAGTGGGCCGGGTCGAGGTCGTCGCCGAGGAACGCGGGGAGCTTCTCGAGCTGCGCCGGCCGCTGGGCGGCGAGGCCGTAACGGTCCTCGCCGTCGTTCTCGAAGAGGGTGGGACCGAAGCCGAAGGTGATCGTGAGGCCGCTCGCCGCCAGCCCCAGCGCCTCGCCGGTGTCGTCCGGCGGCGCCTCGGGAGACCCGCCGACGGCGCCCGTCGCGCTTACGTCGAGTCCCTGCGTCATGCGCGCCGCGGCGTACGACCAGTCCTGCAGCAGTGTGACGAGGTCGTCTCGATCGGTGCGCGCCATCATGTCGAACGACGCGAAGTGCAGGTGGTCCTGCACCGGGGTGGTGACGCCGGCCTGATGGGCGCCGAAGAAGTCGTAGACGGATGCCGCGGCATCCTGTTCGCGCGCCCGCCCGACGGCGACCCCCGCCGTCGCACCCGCGCCGGCACCCAGCGCGAGGCCTGCCGCACCGGCACCGAGCGCGAGACCGAGGACGCCGCGGCGCGACAGCCCCGCGGGCGCCGGCGGCACCGCCTCCGTGGTGGAGACGGTGCCGTCAGCGGCCTTCGGGCCGGTCGAGGACGCGGTCACCTCAGGCGAGCACCGTGTTCGTGAGCTGCGCGAGCGGCTCGGCGAGGGCGTTGATGAGGTCGGTGAGCCCGCGCTTGTCGTCGTCGGTGAGCTCGGTGTACACGACGAAGCCGTCGTCGAGCGAGCCGTACTCCGCCAGCGCGGCCTCGAGATCGGCGTACCCGGCGTCGATCTCGTCGGCGAGCGCCGTGCCGTCGTCGCCCTGCGCCACGGCGAAGTCGCGCACCAGCGAGAACGCCATCTTCGAGCCCTCGACGTTCGCCGCGAAGTCCGACAGGTCGGTGCCCGACCACCAGTCCTCCTCGCCCTGGATCTTGCCGGTCGCGACCTCGTCGAGGAGCGCGATCGCACCGTTCGAGATGCCGGCGATACCCTGCGCGTCGAGCGATTCCTGGAACTCGTCGGAGTGCACGTAGTCGTACAACTCCTGCACATCGGCGATGAGCTGGTCGCCGAACGCGGCGCGCTCCTCGGTCGTCGACGGCGCCCAGTCCTGCCACGCCGGAGTCTCGAGGTCGGCGTTCAGCGCGTCCGCGGCAGGCACCCACAGGTCCTTCTCGATGCGGTGGAAGCCGGTCCAATCGAGACCCTCGGCGACCGCGTCGACCTCGCGGTAGTCGATGCGCGGGTCGAGGTCGCCCAGCGCCTCTGCCACCGGCTCGATGCGCTCGTAGTACGCGCGCACGGCGGGGAACTGCGTGCGCGCCGTCTCGTCGTCGCCCGACTCGTATGCGGCGACGAACTCCGACACGGCCGGGGCGAGCTGCCCGACCTGGTCCTTGACGAACGCGGCGTACAGGTCGACGGCCTGCTGCTTCTGCTCGGCATCCTCACCCGACAGCTCGACCGCGTCGCCCGAGACCGCGAACGCGGCCTTGCCGATGCCCTCGCCGATCATGCCGGGCTTGCAGAGCGTGTAGTAGTCGCCGGGCTGGGCGACGACGGTGAGGGTGCGCGAGGCGCCGGGGGCGATGTTCTCGACCTCGCCGACGATGCGCAGGCCGTCCTCGGCCAGCAGGTAGAACTCGGTGACCTCGTCGCCGTCGTTGCTCACGTCGAACGTGAGCGTGCCGCTGGTGGCGGAGGAGCCGGACACATCGCACCCGGCAGCCGTCGACGACACCGACAGCGCGTCGGACGCGGCGAGGTCGGCCTTCGCGACGCAGCCGGACAGGACGAGGGCTCCGACGCCGGCGACGGCGAGGGCCGGAATGAGACGACGAGGGGTCATGCTTCTCCTTGCGAGGACGGAACGGGAGACGGTTCTGAAGATTCGGATGCGGGGGCGACGGATGCTGCGGCCTCGGTCTGAGCCGGGCGCGCGGCCGGACGGGAGCGCAGCTGGCCGCGCAGCCAGATGCCGCCGACGATGCCCACGTAGAGCACCCACGCGACGACCTGCAGCCACGACATGCGCGGCATGAAGCCGACGGTCGCCTGCAGGACGGCCGCGAGCGCGCTCCCCGGAGGGATCGACGCGGTCACGTCGAAGGCCCAGCCGAACGGGAACGCCGCCCAGCCGACCGCGACCTCGCCGGTGACAGGGTCGATCGGGGCGGCCGCGGTGAACGGACCGGGAAGCACCCCGGCCTCCTGCAAGTCGTGGATGGCGTAAGCCAGCACGCCGGCGGCGACGATGACGAGGAAGGCACCGGTCCACCCGAAGAAGATGCGGAGGTCGAGGCGCAGCATCCCACGCGCCAGCGCCCAGCCGAGGAGGACGGCGGCCAGAAGGCCCAGCAGGGCCCCGGCCAGCGCGGCGGGTACCTCGCCGAACGACTGCACCATCGACCACAGCAGCAGGGTGGTCTCGACGCCTTCGCGCGCGACCGAGACGAAGCCGATCGCGACCAGAGCCCACAGGCTCCCCGTCGCGAGTGCGCGGTCGAGGTCGCCTTCCAGCGTCCGCTTGAGGGTGCGGGCGGTCTTCTGCATCCAGAAGATCATCCAGGTGACCATCGCGACCGCGAGGAGCGACAGCAGGCCGCCGAGGAGCTCCTGCGCCTCGAACGTCAGCGTGTACGCCCCGAACGTGAGGATCGCCCCGATGGCGACCGCGAGCCCGATGGCGAGGCCGACGCCCACCCACAGACGAGGCAGCACATCGCGGCGGCCGAGCTTCGTGAGGTAGGCGACGAGGATGCCGACGACGAGGGCGGCTTCGAGGCCTTCACGCAGGCCGATGAGGAAAGTGGCGAGCAACGGGGTTCCCAAAGGTGATGCGGATGACTCGGCGCTCCGTTGCACCGCGGCGCACACCTGCGACCCCGCGAGCGGGGTTCGAGATAGGTGAGGCTTACCTACGAAACTACCCGACCCCGCGGCAGGTTGTCCATCTCGGTGACGGTCACGCCCGCCCGAAACCGAAGGCAACAAACGGGACGGATGCTGCGCAGCCGCCTACTCTCGCACCATGACCGACCTCAACCTGCCGATCCTCGACCTCGCCCGGCTCGACGCGGGCCCGGAGGCGGCCGCGCGGTTCCGCGACGACCTGCGCGCCGCGACCCACGACGTCGGCTTCTTCTACCTGACGGGCACGGGGGTCTCTCCCGAGCTGGAGGCGCGCCTGCACCGGGCCGCGCGCGACTTCTTCGCCCTCCCGGAGGCCGACAAGCTCGCCATCGAGAATGTCAACAGCCCGCACTTCCGCGGCTACACCCGCGTCGGCGGCGAGCGGACGCAAGGCAAGGTCGACTGGCGCGAGCAGATCGACATCGGACCCGAGCGCGAGGCGATCGCCGACCCGGAGGCGCCCGACTTCGCGCGCCTCATCGGCCCCAACCTCTGGCCCGCTGCCCAGCCGGAGCTGCGCGAGGTCGTCTCGGAGTGGCACGACCACCTGTCGGGCGTCGCACGCAAGCTGCTGCGCGCGTGGGCGCTGTCACTCGGCGCCGCGGAGAACTACTTCGACGAGCACTTCGGCGAACCCTCGACGCTCATCAAGATCGTGCGGTACCCCGGCAAGGAGGACCCGACGCCGCAGCAGGGCGTGGGCGCCCACAAGGATTCCGGCGTGCTGACTCTTCTGTGGGTCGAACCGGGCAAGGGCGGCCTCCAGGTCGAGCGCGACGGCGAGTGGGTCGACGCTCCCCCGGTGCCCGGCGCGTTCGTCGTCAACATCGGCGAACTCCTCGAGTACGCGACACAGGGCTACCTCATCGCGACGAAGCACCGCGTGATCTCTCCCCGCTACCCCGACGATCGCATCTCGGTGCCGTTCTTCTTCAACCCGGCCCTCGACAAGCGCCTCCCGCTCATCGAGCTTCCGGCCGAACTCGCGACGCAGGCGCGCGGCGTCACGCAGGATCCGTCGAATCCGATCCACGCGCTCTACGGCGAGAACGCGCTGAAGTCGCGCCTGCGCGCGCACCCCGACGTCGCCGAGATCCACCACGCGGATCTGGTCGCGGCCCGGGCCGAGGCATCCGCCTGATCCTCTTGCACGACCCCCGCAGCGCACGCAAGGGGGTCGCCGTCCGACCGGCGCCTTCGTAGCGTCGAAGCATGAGCGACGTCACGATCTTCGCACCGTCCCCGACGCTCACCGTCACCGTCGAGGAGCACGACGGCGAGCCCGACATCCACCTGCACGCCGGCGGGCAGGGCGTGTGGCAGGCCCGCATGCTGGGGCGTCTGGGCGCATCGGTCACGATGTGCTGCGCCCTCACCGGCGAGATCGGACGGATGCTGCGCCACCTGCTCGAAGACGAGGGTCTGACCGTCGTGGGGGTCGAGCGCGACGGCACCGGCTCGGCGTACGTGCACGACCGCCGGGGCGGCGAGCGCCGCATCATCGCCGAGGCCGCCGGCGAACCGCTCGCGCGCCACGATCTCGACGAGCTCTACGGGGTCGCCCTGCGGGACGGACTGGAGTCGGGGCTCGTGATCCTCAGCGGGCCGGCCGGCGACGAGACGCTTCCCGCCGACACGTATCGCCGCCTGGCCGCGGACCTCAGGGAGGGCGGAGCCAAGGTCGTCGTCGACCTCGCCGGCAAGCGGCTGGTCGCGGCACTCGAGGGCGGCGTCGACGTCCTCAAGGTGAGCGACGAGGAGCTCGTCGCCGATGGGCTCCTCACCGACGACTCCCCCGCGGCGCTGCTCGCGACCATGAGGGACCTGCACCGCCGTGGCGCGGCCGCCGTCATCGTGTCGCGCGCGAGCGAGCCGCTCCTGCTGCTCGACTCCGACGGCTTCATCGAGGTCGAATCCCCGCGGATGGAGGTCGCCGACACCCGCGGTGCGGGCGACTCGCTGACGGCGGGCGTCGCGGCGGGCATCGCGCGGGGTGAGTCGGCACGCGAGGCGGTCGTCACCGGCGCCGCCGCAGGCGCCCTCAACGTCACGCGGCACGGCCTCGGCACCGGCGATCCCGAGACGATCGCCCAGCTGCGCGAGTCGGTGACCGTCCGCGAGCTCGTCGATGACTCGGCAGCCGGGGTCACCCAGCCCGTCACCGGCCATGTCAGCCCCGACGGACTCGCCGCGCTGGCTGATCCGGAGCGCCCCGACGCGGAGGTGCCGCGATGACCCGCACCCTCATCACCAACGACGACGGCATCGACGCCCCCGGGCTCCACGCCCTCGCGAAGGCCGCGCGGGATGCCGGACTCGACGTGACGGTCGCCGCGCCGATGCGGCAGTCGAGCGGAACGAGCGCCTCGATCGTCGCCGCGGAAGAGGACGGCCGCATCGCGATCGAGCAGCGCAAACTCCTGGGACTCGACGGCGTGCCGGCGTTCGCCGTGCGCGGCGGCCCCGGTCTCGTCGCCCTCATCGCCGCGCACGGCGCGTTCGGCGATCCCGCCGAGCTCGTGCTCTCGGGGGTGAATCACGGCGCGAACGTCGGCCGTGCCATCCTCCACTCCGGCACGGTGGGCGCCGCACTCACCGGCGGCTTGAACGGCGCGTGGGGCGTCGCGATCTCCCTCGACGTCGGCATGAATCCGACCGAGTTCCACTGGGATGCTGCGGCCGCCGCCGCGCTCGACATCCTGCCCTTCCTGCTCGAGCGCCCGCGAGGCACGGTGGTGAACCTCAATGCGCCGAACACTCCCGCCAACCGCGGCGTCGTCGAGGCCTCGCTCGCACCGTTCGGCATCGTGCAGACGACGCTGACCGAGCGCGATGCGGGCCACATCCGGCTCGCCGTCGAGGACCTGCCGAACACGCCGGAGCCGGGCAGCGATGCCGCCTACCTCGCCGACGGGTGGGTCACCCTCACCGGCCTCGACCCGGTCTCGCATGTGCCACTCGGCTTCGCCCGGGTCGAGGCATCCGCTCGCCCGTCTCGCTGAGACGCCCGGGAACGATGAAGGCCTCCCCACACCGTGGGGAGGCCTTCCAAGAATGTTTTGCGCGATTGAACGCTGGTCGATGCCTTATCGACGGAGACCGAGGCGCTCGATGAGCGAGCGGTAACGGTTGATGTCGATGTCCTGGAGGTAGCCCAGGAGACGGCGGCGCTGACCGACGAGCAGGAACAGCCCACGACGCGAGTGGTGGTCGTGCTTGTGCTCCTTGAGGTGCTCGGTGAGGTCCTTGATGCGCTGCGTCAGCATCGCGACCTGCACCTCGGGGGATCCGGTGTCACCGGGGTGCGTCGCGTACTCTTCGATGATCGCCTTCTTGACGTCTGCTTCCAGTGCCATAGGTGATCCCCTCTCTGCTTGTTGCGCGGTGCTCGTCACCCGATGTGCGAGCTCTCTTTCTCCGCGGCCGATCCAACGGCAACCTGAAGAGTCTACCAGCCCTTCGACAGGCTCCGGGACCGCGGATGCCTCGGCGAACCGGCCGCGCATGAGCCCGGGTACGCTCGAATCCGTGCAGGACACCGAGGCCGGCGAGTGAGCGCCGGGGAGCATCGCAGCCACTTCATCGACCTGCGGCCCTTCCGCGCCAGTCCCCCGTTCGCGCGCATGTGGATCGGCTCGACGCTCGCCGGACTCGGCGGCCAGCTGACGATCGTCGCGATCATGCTGCAGATGTACGACCTCACCGGGTCCACCTTCGCGGTGTCGATGATCGCGGTCGCCGGCCTCGTGCCGATGATCTTCGCGGGCATCTACGGCGGCATGCTCGCCGACGCCTTCGATCGCCGGGCGGTTGCCCTGATCGCCGCGACCGTCACATTCGCCTCGACCGCGCTGCTCGCCGTGCTGACCTGGGCGCAACTCGAGACCGTGTGGTGGCTCTACGCGCTCAGCATCGTCAACTCGTCGGCGAACTCGATCGTGTTCGCCTCCCGCCAGGCGATCGTTCCGCGCCTGCTTCCTCGCGAGCTGCTGCCGGCGGCGTCGGCGCTGGGCGGCATCACGGTCGGGATCATGGTGATGGCGGGGCCCGCCCTCGCGGGCGTGCTGGTGGCGCTGACCGGCTACGCGTGGACCTACACGCTCGACGTCGTGCTGATGACCTCGCTCTTCCTCGGCCTGTGGACTCTCCCGAATCTCCGCCCCGAGGGCGAGATCGTGCGGCCGGGACTCGAGTCGCTCCGCGACGGCTGGCGGTTCCTGAAGCGCGCGTCGAACATCCGGCTGCAGTTCATCCTCGACATCATCGCGATGACCTTCGGCCAGCCGCTCTCGCTCTTCCCCGCGATCGGCGCGGTGCTGCTCGGCGGCGGCCCGATCACGACGGGCGTGCTGACCGCCTCGGTGGCGGCAGGAGCCTTCGCCTCCAGCCTGTTCTCGGGCCGCGTCGGCGCGATCCGGCGTCAGGGCGTCGGGATCGAGCGCGCGATCCTCGCGTACGGCGGCTCGATCGCCGCGCTGGGGCTCGTCCTGGGCGCCGCGGCGCTCGGGTGGTTCGCGCCGGACGGCGTCGACGCCGACACCCCGAACCTGGTGCTCATCGCACTCGCGTGCCTCGTGCTCGCGGTCTCGGGAGCCGCCGACAACATCAGCTCGATCTTCCGCAACACGATGGTGCAGTCGGCTGTGCCCGACGCGATCCGCGGCCGCCTGCAGGGGATCTTCATCGTCGTGGTGACGGGCGGCCCGCGCCTCGGCGCCCTGTACGCGGGCACGCTGGCGACGCTCACCGCGCTGTGGTTCCCGCCGCTGCTGGGCGGCTTCATCATCATCGGCTTGGTCGCGACGCTGGTGCGGCTCGCACCGCGCTTCCGCGCGTACGATGCCGAGAATCCCGTTCCCTGAGGTGCGCCGTAGCCTGACCGCCGCACACCGGCGGATTTCGGACGTCGCATCCTCTCCCGGGCCCGGGCGTCGGCGGGCGGGCGTACGGTGGCCACCGTGACCTCGACAAGAACGGCTCCGCCGGCGCTGCGTGCGGAGCGACTGCCCTCCCCGCGCTGGATCACGGTGCAGTTCGTGCTCGCCGGGATCGTGTGGGGCGCGAGCTTCCTCTTCATGAAGGTGTCGCTCACCGGCATCTCCCCCGCGCAGGTCGCGTGGACCCGCATCCTCCTCGGCGCGCTGACCCTCGGCGCACTCGTCCTCCTGCGGCGCGAGCACCTGACCCGCAGCCTCAAGGTGTGGGCGCACCTGACCGTGCTCGGGCTCACGTTCTGCGTCATCCCGTTCCTGCTGTTCTCGTGGGCGCAGCAGCACGTCAGCTCAGGCGTCGCCAGCATCTTCAACGCGACCACGCCGATCATGACCGCGATCATGGCGTGGCTGGTCTTCCGCGTCGAGCGGCTCAAGGCCCTGCAGGTCCTCGGGATCGGCGTCGGCATCCTCGGGGTCGTTGTGATCATCGCCCCGTGGCAGGGCATCGCCCTGGACGGAAGCCTCGTCGCCGAGCTCGCCATCCTCGGTGCGACCGCGAGCTACGGCTTCAGCTTCGCCTACATGCGGCGCTTCGTCTCGAACACCGGGATGTCGGCGCTCGCGTTCACGTTCGGGTACATCGCGATGGCCGGCGTCGTCATGGCGCTGCTGACGCCGTTCCTCGTGCTGACGCCCGTGCGCCTGGACCTCCCGATCGTGGTGAGCCTGCTGCTGCTCGGGTGCCTCGGCACCGGCATCGCGTACGTGTGGAACCAGAACACCGTGCGCGCCTGGGGACCCACGCGCGCCTCGACCGTGACCTACATCACCCCGGTCGTCGGTGTGATCCTCGGCATCCTGATCCTCGGCGAGACGATCACGTGGAACGAGCCGATCGGCGCGCTCGTCGTGTTCCTCGGCATCCTGCTCGCGCAGGATCGGCTGCGTCGCCGCCCACGCGCCTGACCCTGCGCCGCACCGCGGGCATCAGGCCGCGCTGCGGCGCACCTTCCCGGGCGTCTCCCCCGTCACGCGTGCGAACGCACGGCTGAAGGCCGCCTCCGAGCCGTAACCATTCGCGGCGGCCACCGCGGCGACACTGCTGCCTTCGGCGAGCATCGCGCGCGCACCGCGCATCCGCGCCGCCGACACATAGGCCATGGGCGGCATCCCCACGACCGACGCGAACCGCGCCGCGAACACCGACCGCGACATCGTCGCGCGGCGGGCGAGCACCTCGAGGGTCCACGGGTGCCCCGGATCGCGGTGCACCGCGGCGAGAACCGCACCCAGCTGCGGATCGCGCAGGGCCGCGAGCCACCCGTTCGAGTCCGCGCGCTCATCGGCCAGCCAGGCGCGGACGGTCTCGACGACGAGGACGTCGGCCAGACGCGTTGCCACGGCATCCCCGCCCGGCTTCGGTTCTCGCAGCTCCCGTGCGAGCAGCGGCAGCAGCGCCGCCATCACGGGATGACGGGCGGAGTCGACGGTGACGATCGGCGGGAGCACGGCGAGCATGTCGTCGACGGCGGGCGAGTCGAACGCGACGACGCCGCACAGGAGCGCGAGCGGCGGCTCCGCGACCTCCGGTCCGATGCGCAGCACCGAGAACGCGTCGCCGAGCATCGCCTGGGGCAGCAGGTCGGCGCGGCCGACGACCTCCGCCCCGGGAGACGTCGCGACGCGGTGCCCGATCCCCCGCGGCACGAGGGCGAGCTCGCCGGCCTCCAGCCGCACCGGGTCGGCACCATCGACCTCGAGGTACGCCGTGCCGTGCGCGACGATGTGGAAGCTGAGGGTGCCGGGGAACTGCGGCATCTCGACGGCGCACTCCGTCGACGCCTCGGTCCACGAATAGAACGCCCCGCGCATGCGCACCCGATAGAGGGCCGCCGTCAGGGCGTCCTCGCTGTCCCACGGCATCGCGACGCTCATCTCGCCTCCGGACGATCGATCAAGAAATGCGTACTGCTGACGATAGATCATCCGAGCGCCGACGGCGAGAGTGGGAACACCACCGAAGGGAGACCCTCATGAACATCCTCGTCATCGGCGCCACCGGCGGCTCCGGCCGCGCCGTCTGCGACGCCCTCCTCGAGCGCGGCCACCGGGTGACCGCCCTCGCCCGCCACGCCTCCGCGCTCCCCGCCCGAGCGGGACTGGAGCGCGTCGACGGCGACGCCACCCGGGCATCCGTCCTCGATGCCGTGATCCCCGGCCACGACGCGATCGTCGTCACGCTCGGCATCTCGGAGCCGACGCTGCGCGTCCGGCTCCGGGGTGCTCAGGGCACGCGCGACGACGTGCGCTCGAAGGGCACGGTCGAGATCGTGGCGGCGGCGCGACGCGCCGGCGTGCACCGGCTCGTGGTGCAGTCGTCCTACGGGGTCGGCGACACGCGGGCGCTCCTGCGCCCGACAGACCGCATCCTCTTCGCGCTGCTCATCCGCCCGCAGATCATCGACTCCGAGATCCAGGAGGGCGTCCTGCGCGGCTCCGAGCTCGACTGGACCATCGTGCAGCCCGTCTATCTCACCGACGACGACTCGACCGAGCACTTCACGTCGATCGACGGCACGATCCGGCGGAACAAAGTCGCCCGCCGCGGTGTGGCCCGCGTCCACGCCGACCTCGTCGAGGGCGCCGGCAGCGTCCGCGAGACGGTGTCGGTGTCGGGCTGAGCCCCGTCTGCGGACGAGAAGAGCGGATGCCTCGGGGTCGAGGCATCCGCTCTTCGTCGCGGTATCGCGGTTCAGTCCTGCTGGAGCGCGCCCTGCAGGTCGAGCGTGATGGTGACGTCCTTGCCGACCAGCACGCCGCCGGTCTCGAGGGCGGCGTTCCAGGTCAGGCCGAAGTCCTCGCGGTTCACGACCGTCTTGGCCGTCGCGCCCGCCTTGTAGTTGCCCCACGGGTCGGTGCCGAAGCCGCCGAACTCGAACTCGAACGACACGGGCTTGGTGATGCCGCGGATGGTGAGGTCGCCGTCCACGAAGAACTCGCCGTCCTTCACGTGGGCGCCGGTCGAGACGAACTCCATCGTGGGGTGGTTCTCGACGTCGAAGAAGTCGGCGGAGCGCAGGTGGTTGTCGCGGCCCTCGTCCTTGGTGTCGACGGAGGTGACGTCGACGGATGCCTCCACCTTGGCGTCGAGCGGGTTCTCGGGGGCGACGAGGGTCGCGCTCTTCATGCCGAACGTGCCGCGCACCTTCGAGATCATCATGTGGCGCACGCTGAAGGTGACCTCGCTGTGCGCGGGGTCGAGCACCCAGGTGCCCGCCTTGTAGCCGGGAACGTCGATCGTGGTGGAGTCGGTCATGGTCGTCCTTCGTGTTCAGGTCCGTGTGGGGCGCCCGAGGGGACGGGCATACGGGGTCCAACACAGCCTTGCAGAAGTTCTATTCCCGTGAATGCAAATTACGTGAGAACTCCTGGGGACGATGAAGGGACGGATGCCGCGGCATCCGTCCCTCCGGACGATCGATGTCGGGCTCAGCCGACCTTGATGAGGTCGATGACGAAGATGAGCGTCTTGCCGCCGAGGAAGTGGCCGCCGGCCGGACCGTAAGCGAGGTGCGGCGGGATGACGAGCTCGCGGCGGCCGCCCTCCTTCATGCCCGGGATGCCGTCCTGCCAGCCCTGGATGAGGCCCCGGAGCGGGAACTGGATGCTCTCGCCGCGGTTCCACGACGAGTCGAACTCTTCGCCGGTCTCGTACTCGACGCCCACGTAGTGGACGGTCACGGTGTCGCCGGGCTTCGCCTCGGCGCCCTCGCCCACAACGATGTCGCGGACGACGAGGTCGGCCGGCGCCGGGCCGGCGGGTGCGTCGATCTCGGGCTTGGTGCGGTCGTCAGTCATGCGTCCATCCAACCATTGGAAGCCCGCCGGCGCCGAGCGAGTTCGCCGTCAGGGGAACCGCCGGGGTTCTCTTGACACCCGCGCAGGCCTCCCGGCATGCTGGGGGCAGACCAACTCAGCGCTCGGTTGACACGCAGGCATCGCCGCGGCACCGAGCGCTGAGTCTTTGCTCCCGGGGTTCCCCCGGCGCTTCGCGGGGTTACGGCGCGAACATCGCGGCGCGGGTCGCCGCGGTCTTCGCGAGCAGATCGCGTTCCTCAGCCGAGGCCTGCGGATCGCGCCCGGTGATCGCCCGCTGGCGCGTCGCGGCGAGCGCCGTGGCGTCCATGATGAACGTCTTCATGAGCGCGGTGCGGTCTCCTCGCAGCGTCCGCGCCCACGCGAGGGCTGCCTTGCGCCCCGCTGACGTCGCGAGCATGTCGACCTCCTGCGGAGTGAACCAGCCGGCGGACGCGTACTCGCCGAGCCGGCGTCGCGTGAGCCGCGACTCCTCTCGCCTCAGCGCGACGACACCGAGGATGAACCCGATGAAGAGCGGCACCTGCAGCGTCAGGTAGAGGAAGAAGAAGTCCCCGAACATGGCGGACCCGTTCCAGAACGCGTGCAGCGCGATCGCGCCCGCGAGCCCCAGCAAGCCGGGGCCGATCGCCTGGCCGGCCGACAGCCCGCGGCGCGCGGCGAGGCCGAGCGCGAAGCCCGTGACGCTGGTGAACATGACGTGCGCGAACGGCGACAGGATGCCGCGCAGGAAGAACGTCGTGGTGGTCTCGGTCGCGCCGCCCTCGATGAAGCTCACCGCGAAGTACTGGATGTTCTCGGTGAACGCGAAGCCCGCACCGACCAGCGCGCCGTAGACGATGCCGTCGATCGGGCCGTCGAACGCGCGCCGGGCGGTCGCGAAGATGAGGAAGACGCCGAGCCCCTTCGCGAACTCCTCGACGACCGGTGCCTGGACGACGGTCTGCAACACCTCGCGCGCGCCCGTTGCCGGGCCGAACACCATCGACAGCAGCAGGTCGACGCCGAGCGCGATGCCGACGGCGGCGATCGCACCCCACGCGATCGCGAGGATGAGCAGTCCGCGGGGCTCGGGTTCCCAGCGGTCGACGATGCGCACCGCGAAGAGAACACCGACGAGCGGCACCACAGCCAGCACCATCCCGATGAGCGACGCCGCCGGGCCGAGCGCGGTGAGGAAGTACGCCACCAGCACGATCAGCACGAGCACGAGGATGCCGATGATCCAGACCGAGGCGCTCCGTCCGCGCCGCGACGCGGCCGCGGTCGGGATCTGCACGGGTGCGGGCGAGGACGACGGGGGCGTGATCGCCGCGGGGGCCGCGACGCGGGGCTGCGCGAGCGCAGAGGCGAACTCCGGCGGCGTGAGCGAGGGCCGGGGGCGGGAGGCACCGGGGTCGAGCGTCATGCGCACAGCCTATGGGTGCAGAACGCTCACCCGTCATACGGGGTGTGGACCGCCCGCGCGCGCACCCCGGCGGCTAGGTTGGGGGCATGCGCTTCGCCCATGTCGTGCCACCGGAGTCGGGCGAGCCGAGGCTCGCACTCGTCGATGGCGACGAGGTGGCGATCGTCGAGGAGCTGTTCGACGGAGCGCCCCGCGTGCTCGAAGAGCTCATCGCCGGTGGCGACGAGCTGCTCGCACGCGTGCGGGATGCCGCGGACCGTGGCACGCGGCATCCGATCGAGGGAATGGGCTTCGCGTCCGCGGTCCTCGCGCCCCCGGTGATCCTCGCGATCGGCCTCAACTACGCCGCGCACTCCAGCGAGCTCGGGCTGAAGACCGACTCGACGCCGACGGTGTTCGTGCTCTGGCCGAACTCGCTCGCCGGGCACGACCACACCACGATCTGGCCGCGGTCGCTCAGCGAGTCCGTCGACTACGAGGCCGAGCTGGGCGTCATCATCGGCACGCCCGCGAAGGACGTCTCCCCCGAGGACGCGCTCGACCATGTCTGGGGCTACACGGTGGTCAACGACATCACCGCGCGCGACATCCAGTACTCCGAGGCGCAGTGGTCGCGGTGCAAGTCGTTCGACGGCTTCACGCCGACGGGTCCGTTCGTGGTCACCGTCGACGAGGTGCCCGATCCGCAGGACCTCCACATCTGGACCGTCCTCGACGGCACCACGCTGCAGGATGCGACCACGGGCCAGATGGTGCGCCCGGTGGCCACGCTCATCTCGCACCTGTCGAAGTCGGCGACGCTGCTGCCCGGGACGCTCATCTCGACGGGCAGCCCGGGCGGCGCCGGGTACTCGCGGGACCCGCAGGTGTTCCTGCGCGACCGCTCGACGGTCACCGTCGGCATCGACGGCATCGGCGCGCTCACGACGCACTGCCGCATCCTCGGCTGAGGCCGCGCCTCACGACGCGGAAGGCGGGCCCGCGTCGCGGACCCGCCTTCCGATGTCGATGCCTGCGTCAGTTGCAGGTGATGGTGCCGCCACCCTGGAGTTCCCACACACCCGGGCCGAGTTCGGCGCAGGCGGCGGCGAGACCACCGAACACCACGGTCAGGATGATGATCGTCACGATGATGCCGACGACGATCAGCACTGCCGAGATGATGATCGCGGCGAGGGCGAAGCCGTTCTTGACCCCGGCCTTGCGGCTCTGCACGAGCGCGACGATGCCGAGGATCAGCGCGACCAGCTGGACGAAGAACGACAGGATGAACGCGACGATGCCGAGCGTCTTGCCCGGGACGGGCGCGTCGACCGGTGCGCCGTACGCGGCGGGTGGCGCCGCGCTGTACGCCGGCGGCGCGGCGTTGTAGGCGGGCGCGCCCGCGGGGTACGCCGGCGGAGCCGCCGCGTACTCGGGCTGGGCGGCGGGCGCCGACGGAGCGGAGTAGTCCGGCGCCGGAGCGGCGGGCGCCGACGGCGCAGCGTAGTCGGGCGCGGGAGCGGTGGGCTCCGCCGCGGGCGGAACCGGCGCGTCGGCGGGCGGCTGAGGCGCAGTGGGCTGCGACGCGGGCTGCTGCGGCGGCTCGGGTGCGGCCGGGTTCTGCGGATCGGTCATTTCTCGCCTTTCGTTCGAGTCTCCCTGACGTTATCGATCGGGAGCCGCCCGCGGCAACCGGCTCAGCGCGTGTCTGCCGCCGCCTCCTCGACGGCGTCCTCGGGAACCGCCACGATCGGGATCGCTGCGGTGATGGTCTCGAGTCCCGACAGGCGGGCGGGCGAGAGCTGCTTGGCGACCTCGTCTCGCGACATGAGGCCGGCCTCCACCACGAGGTCGGCGACGCCGCGGCCCGTGAGCAGAGCCGTCTTCGCCAGCGCCGCGGCGGCCGCGTAGCCGATGAACGGCGTGAGCGCCGTGATGACGCCGACCGACGATCCCACCATGGCGCCGAGCCGCTCGCGGTTCGCAGTGATGCCGTCGACGCAGTTGACGCGCAGCGTGAACATCGCCTGACGCAGCCAGGTGATCGACTGGAAGATCGAGTGCGCGATGACGGGCTCGAACGCGTTGAGCTGCAGCTGCCCGCCCTCGACCGCCATCGTGACGGTGAGGTCGGCGCCCGCGACCGAGAACGCGACCTGGTTGACGACCTCGGGGATGACCGGGTTCACCTTGCCGGGCATGATGCTGGACCCCGCCTGCCGTGCGGGCAGGTTGATCTCGCCGAACCCGGCCTGCGGGCCGGACGACAGCAGACGCAGGTCGTTGCAGATCTTCGACAGCTTGATCGCGTTGCGCTTGAGCGAGGCCGAGAACGACATGAAGGAGCCGGTGTCGCTGGTCGCCTCGACGAGGTCGGAGGCGGTGTCGAGGTCGAGGCCCGAGATCTCGCGCAGGTGACGGAGCACGGCGGGCGCGTACGCCGGGTGGGTCGTGATGCCGGTGCCGATCGCGGTCGCGCCCATGTTGACCTCGTACAGGAGGTAGGCGTTCTCGGTGAGGCGCTGGTGGTCGTAGCCGAGGGTCGTCGCGAACCCGTGGAACTCCTGCCCGAGCGTCATCGGCACGGCGTCCTGCAGCTGGGTACGGCCGACCTTCAGCACGTCGTGGAACTCGACGGCCTTCGCGAGGAACGCGCGGCGCAGCAGGTCGAGCTCCTCGAGCAGCGTCTTCAGGTCGAGACCGAGGCCGACCTTGATGGCGGTCGGGTAGACGTCGTTGGTCGACTGGCTGCGGTTCGTGTCATCGATCGGCGACAGGAACGCGTAGTCGCCCTTCTCGCGTCCGGCGAGCTCGAGCGCGATGTTGGTGATGACCTCGTTCGCGTTCATGTTGGTCGACGTGCCGGCGCCGCCCTGGATGACGCCCACGACGAACTGGTCGTGGTAGTCGCCGTCGATGACGAGCTGCGCGGCACGGTCGATGAGATCCGCCTTGGCGGGGTCGAGCACCCCGATCTCGCGGTTCGCGCGGGCCGAAGCCTGCTTCACCATCGCGAGCGCCCGCACCAGGTCGGGGTAGACCGAGATCGGCCTCTTCGAGATCGGGAAGTTCTCGAGCGCGCGGGCGGTGTGGATGCCCCAATACGCGTCGGCGGGGATCTCCAGGGATCCCAGGGAGTCGGTCTCGATGCGGGTTCGCGTCATTGCGTCCAGAGCCATGTGTTGCAGTCCTCGTGGGTCGTTCACAGCGGTGTGCGGGATGCTTCGAGCCTACCCGCGGGGCCTGCCCACCGGGCTGTACACGGCGTACACCCGGCTACGCCTCCACGTACATGACGGCGGTCAGCACGCGGTGAGGAGAACGGCGTCAGCGACGCTTGCGTGAGAACGCCTCGAGTCGCTCCTCGGGCGTGAGTCGCGACATCCGCTCGACCCATTCGGCGGAGAAGACATCGCCGGTCGGCGCGTCGACGACGGGCACGACGGCGTGGGTGATCGTGTCGTCGTACACGTGCACGAGGTGGAACGACTGGCCGGCGTCCATGCCGTTGACGTCCGCCGCCGGGCGCGCGAGGTTCATGGTGTAGCAGGTGGCTGCGGCGACGCTCACCGGGACGCCTGCGAACGTGCCGCTCGTCGAGTAATGCAGGTGGCCCGCGAGGATCGCGCGCACATCGGTGCCGGCGATCACGTCGGCGAGCCGCCCCTGCTCCCGGAGCTCGAGGATGTCGAACAGCGGCACGTGCGACGGCAGCGGCGGGTGGTGGAGCGCGAGGATCGTGCCGAGCGGCGCGGGCGTCGCGAGCTCGTGGCGCAGCCACTCGAGCTGCCCGTGGTCGAGATCGCCGTGATGCCAGCCGGGCACCGTCGAGTCGAGACCGATGAGCCGCAGCCCGCCGAGATCCCATACGCCGGTCACGGGCTCTTCCGTCGGCTCCAGCCCGAGCAGGTCACGTCGCAGCGCCGGGCGCTCGTCGTGGTTTCCGGCGACCCACACCACGGGCGCACCGAGTCGCTCCGCCACCGGCTCCACTGCGGCGCGCAGCGCGGTGTACGCCTCGGGCTCGCCGAGATCCGTGAGGTCGCCCGTGAACACGATCGCGTCGGGACGGATGCCGGTGGCCTCGGCCGCCTCGAGCGTCCGGGCGAGGTTCGCCGCGGTGTCGAAACGGCCGCCCAGCGGCGCGTTGCCCGCGAGCAGGTGCGTGTCGCTCACGTGCAGCAGCGTGCGCCGCGCAGGCGGGTACTGACCGAACTGGACGGGTGCGGCGGTGGCCATGGGCCTCAGCCTAGGCCGTCGTGCCGACAGCATCAGGTCCCGGCGCGGTCTCGTCGCTCAGTGGTTGAAGACGATGAGCAGCAGTCCGCCGAGCACGGCCGCGGCGCAGACCGCGAAGCACGCGTAGGCGCCCACGAGGGCGAACCGCTTCTGGCCGTCGGTCAGCGGGCTGCGCTTGGCGGCCTTGGCTGCGGCCTTCTCGGCACGCCGCGCCTCCTTCTCGGAGATGACGGTGATGGCGTCGGTGAACTCCGCGGGGGCCACCACGGGAGCGCGGCCGGCGCGGACGAGCAGTCGCAGGCCGAGCGCGTAGAACGAGACGACCACGACGGCCGAGATGAACGCCGCGACGAACACCTGTACGAAGGCGAGCCAGTTGATGATCATCGCGGGCCTCCGTCCTTGGGCCGGTTCTCAGATCGCCCGGCGGCCTTGGCGGCCTTCTTCGCTGCCGCTTCCGCCGCGGCCACGCGTCGCGCCTCGTCGCGCGCGATCGCGCGCTGACGGCGCGTGGGCGGCGGGTTGCGCTTGACCTTGACGGCGCGGCCGGAGTCTGCGACCTCGCTCATCGCGTTCGCCGCGGTGACCTCGTCGCGGCGCGAACGCATGAAGAGCGCCAGGATGATGATGACGGCCAGGACCGCGTCGATGATGACGCCCCACACGGGCAGCCAAACGACGATGAGCGCCGCCACCGCGCCGACCGCACCGGCCGCGGGAAGCGTGAGGATCCAGCCGACCATGATCCGGCCCGCGGTGCGCCACCGCACCTGCGAGCCGCGACGGCCCAGGCCCGAGCCGATGACCGATCCCGACGCGACCTGCGTGGTCGACAGCGCGAAGCCGAGGGCGCTCGAGGCGAGGATCGTGGACGCCGTCGACGCCTCGGCTGAGAAGCCCTGCGCCGGCTTGACCTCGGTGAGGCCCTTGCCGAGCGTGCGGATGATGCGCCAGCCGCCCATGTACGTGCCGAGGGCGATCGTGATCGCGCACGCGAAGATCACCCAGGTCTGGGGCTCGGGGTTCGACGCGGACTGCAGGCCGGACGTGATGAGCAGGAGCGTGATGATGCCCATGGTCTTCTGCGCGTCGTTCGTGCCGTGGGCGAGCGCCACCAGTGACGACGTGAAGATCTGACCGACGCGGAAGCCGTCCCGCCCGTCGGGTTTGCTGTCGTAGCGCCGCGTGAGCGCGTATGCGAGCTTCGTCGCGGTGAACGCGATCACGCCTGCCGTGACCGGCGCGATGAACGCCGGCAGGATCACCTTCGACATGACCACGCCGAAGTTGACCGCCGAGACACCGACGCCCACGATCGTGGCGCCGATGAGCCCGCCGAACAGGGCATGGGACGACGACGAGGGAAGCCCGAGGAGCCAGGTCAGCATGTTCCACGTGATGGCGCCGATGAGGCCGGCGAGGATGATCTCGGGGAAGATGTCGTGCGAGATCTGATCCTCGTTGATGATGCCGCCCGAGATCGTCTGCGCGACTTCCGTCGACAGGAACGCGCCGACCAGGTTGAGGAGGGCGGCGAGCAGGACGGCGGTCTTGGGCTTGAGGGCGCCGGTGGCGATGGGCGTCGCCATCGCATTCGCAGTGTCGTGGAAGCCGTTCGTGAAGTCGAAGAACAGCGCCAGCGCGATCACCAGAACGATGATGAGGGTTGCGGTTTCCACCGTTCGCTTTCGGGGAGGAGGAGTGGAGAGAAGTGTGCCGACGAGATCGGCGCGACGAACGAACAGTTCACCAAGAGTTCAGGAACCGGCAACCGGCCAGGAAGAATCCTACATCGGCGACCCTGACGGTCAACTCGGAGACGACTAGCGTGGAACGGTGACTCTCAGCGACTCCGCACCCGCCCCGTCCGCCCCTGTCGCCGGCATCCGTCCGATCGTCCGATCCCATCACGGCGACGACGTCGAAGACCGGTACGAGTGGTTCCGCGAGAAGGAGGATTCGGCCGTCATCGCGCACCTCGAGGCCGAGAACGCGTACACGCAGCAGCGCACGGCGCACCTCGAGGGCCTGCGCGAGCGCATCTTCGGAGAGATCAAGGGCCGCACGCTCGAGACCGACCTGTCGGTGCCGACCCGCCGCGGCGAGTGGTGGTACTACGGCCGCACGCTCGAAGGCAAGCAGTACGGCATCCAGTGCCGCGCCCCGCTCGCATCCGCCGACGACTGGACGCCCCCTGAGCTCTCCCCCGACGTCGAGGTCGCGGGCGAGCAGATCCTCCTCGACGGCAACGTCGAGGCCGAGGGCCACGAGTTCTTCTCGCTCGGAAGCTTCGAGGTCTCCAACGACGGCACGCTCATGCTCTACGGCGTCGACGTCGCGGGCGACGAGCGCTACACGGTGCGCGTGCGCAACCTCGTGACGGGCGAGCAGCTCCCCGACGAGATCCCCGACACCTTCGCGGGCGCGACCTTCTCCCCCGACGGCCGCTTCATCGTCTACACGACCGTCGACGACGCGTGGCGCCCCGACACCGTCTGGCTGCACGAGCTCGGCACGGCCGTCGCCGACGACGCGAAGCTCTTCCACGAGCCCGACGAGAAGTACTGGGTGGGCGCCGGGTTCACGCGCAGCGACCGCTTCCTCGTGATCGGCCTCGGCTCTTCGATCACGAGCGAGGAATGGCTGCTGGATGCCGACGACCTCCGTGGCGAGCCGCGCGTGGTGTGGCCGCGGACCGAGGGCGTCGAATACGACTCCGAGCACGCGGTCGTCGACGGCGAGGACGTGCTGTTCATCCTCCACAACGACGGAGCCCTGGACTTCGAGCTCGTGCGGGTGGCAGCATCCGATCCGTCCGGCGACCGCTCCGTCGTCATCCCTCACCGTCCCGGCGAGCGCCTGCTGGGCGTGTCGACGTTCCGCGACTGGGGCGTCGTGGGCTACCGCCGCGGCGGGCTCGCGCGTCTCGGCATGCTCGACTACGCGACGGGCGGCGTCGACGAGATCACCTTCGACGAGCCGCTGTACTCGGTGGGCACCGGGGGCAACCCCGAGTGGGCTCCTCCCCTGCTGCGCCTCGGCTACGGCTCGTTCGTCACCCCCGGCACCGTGTACGACCTCGACGTCGCCACGCGCGAGCTGTACCTGCGCAAGCGCCAGCCGGTGCTCGGCGGCTACGAGCCCGACGACTACGCGCAGGCCCGCGTGTGGGCGACCGCCCAGGACGGCACGCAGATCCCGATCTCGCTCGTCTACAAGCGCTCGTTCGGCGACGCCGGCGTGGCACCGCGCCCCGTCCACCTCTACGGCTACGGCTCGTACGAGCACTCGATCGAGCCCGGCTTCTCGGTGCCGCGCCTGTCGGAGCTCGACCGAGGCGTCGTCTTCGCCGTCGCCCACGTGCGCGGCGGCGGCGAGATGGGCCGCCAGTGGTACGAGGACGGCAAGCTCCTCAACAAGCGCAACACGTTCACGGACTTCGTCGACAGCGCGCTGCACCTCATCGACAACGGGTACACGACGGCCTCGCAGCTCGTCGCCGAGGGCGGCTCGGCCGGTGGCCTGCTGATGGGCGCGGTCGCGAACATCGCGCCCGAGCTCTTCGCGGGTGTGCTCGCCGACGTGCCGTTCGTCGACGCGCTGACCACGATCCTCGATCCGTCACTGCCGCTGACGGTGATCGAGTGGGACGAGTGGGGCGACCCGCTGCACAACGCCGACGTCTACGCCTACATGAAGTCGTACTCGCCGTACGAGAACGTGCGGACGGATGCTGCCTACCCGCGCATCCTCGCCGTCACGTCGCTCAACGACACCCGGGTCCTGTACGTCGAGCCGGCGAAGTGGGTCGCACGCCTGCGCGAGGTCGGCGCCGACGCCCTGCTCAAGTGCGAGATGGTCGCCGGTCACGGCGGCGTCTCGGGCCGCTACAACGCGTGGCGCGAGCGCGCGTTCGAGCTGGCGTGGCTGCTGGACGTGCTCGGCGTCGCCGACGCCTGATCCGGCGCGACGATCTCGAGACCGGGGATCTCGGCCGAGACCGGGGGCGACGTCCTCGGTCTCGGCAGGATCCCTCGGGTTCGACGACAGCGGCGGGCCGGCTCCCGTCAGGGGCGAGCCTCGCGGGCGAACGCGGCGGCCTCCGTGCGGTTGGCCACGCCGAGCTTCGTGAGGATCGACGACACGTGGATCGACGCCGTCTTCGGGCTGATGAAGAGCTCGCGGCCGATCTGCGGATTGGTCATGCCGCGCGCGACGAGCTCGAGAACCTGTGACTCGCGTTCGGTGAGCGAGGCGATCCTCGTGCCCGGGTCGCCGCCCAGACCGGCACGGGCCGAGAGTTCGTCGGCCCATCGGGCGAACAGCGTGTCACCCGTCGCCGGAATCTGATCCCGGAGCTCCGCGAGCGCCGCATCCGCGCCCGCTCGGTCACCGGACGCGACCAGCGCTTCGGCGAGTCGCAGCCTGGCGCGATGCGCGAACTGGATGGGGAGGCCGTGGCCGTCGCGCGCCGCGGCGAGCGCTGCCCGCCACGCGGTCACGCGGGCCGGGGGCGTGGCATCCGTCGCAAGCTCGGCAGCGGCACAGGCGACGAGCGGAGTGAGCGCGCCACCATCCTCGAGCTCGGAGGCGACCGCCTCGGCCTCTTCACGTACGCCGTCGACGCCGCGGTCGATGGAGGCGTCCATGCCCTGCACGCTGTCGGCCTCCGCGACCAGCCAGGCCCGCAGCGGAAGTCCCCACGGGCGCACCCACGACTGCGTCTCGGAGGTGCGCAGGACCGTCTCGAGCTCGAGGGCACCCGGGAGCAGATCGAGCTTGCGGCGCCCGTCGTGCTCGTCCGAGATCCGGACGAGCCGCTCGAGCAGGTCCAGCCGGCGCCATCCGGCGTCCTCGTCGGGCACGTCGAACACCTCGGGCATCTCGTCGCGGGTCAGGCGACGCTTCTCGGCGTAGGCATCCGGCCGGTCGGCCCACAGGTCGACCTCCGCGAGGATGCGCAGCGCTGCTGATCGGTCGAGTGGCACCACGACGAGCTGCAGGGCACGGCGCGCCTGCGCCGCGCTCTCGTCGACGCGGCCGAGCGGAAGGAGCACCTGGCCCATCAGAAGCATCGCGACGGCGCCGTGGCCGCGCTCGCGTCCGGCGTCGAGCGCCTCGCGGAGCATCACGGCGTAGAGCTGGAGCGCCTCCTCATAACGCCCTTCGAAGAACGCGACATCGGCGAGCACCATCCGAGCGCGGTGGCGTTCCGCCGCACCATTCGCCACCGCGAATGCCTCGCGCCCCGCGGCGGCGGCGAGATCCAGTTTGCCCTCGAACGCGAACCTCCCGGCCAGGTTCGTCAGGCATATCGCGAGCGTCGCGGGATCCCCCGCGTCACGAGCGATCACGACCGCCGACTGCAGAGCGTCGATGTCGTGGCGGCCGAGCAGGCTTCTGACGAGCGCGAGCAGCGCCCGGGCGGCGGGCTCCTCGCGCCCGGTGAGGAGCCCTTCGGCCTCCACGAGTGCCACTTCGTCGGCCCGGTTCGTGATCCATCCTTCGCACATCACGAGCCACCACAGCGCGGCGGCACGTTCGACCGGATCGCTCGGGCCCGGAAGCGCGAGCGCGGTCGTCACGAGCGCACGCGCCTCGAGGTAGTCGCCGGCGTGCCAGAGGTATTCCGCGGCCCGTCGCAGCATCTCCATCCGGGATGCACCGCCGACCCGGTCTTGCGCATCGGGGACGACGTCCCACCAGTCGGCGAGGCGGCGCCAGAGCGCCGCTGTCGTAGACGGCGCGAGTTCGGAACCGGGTTGAGCGAGACACCGCACCGTGGCGTCGAACGCAGCCGGAACGTCTCCGGCCCTCGCCCGATGCTCGGCGACCGCGGCCAGCGTCGAGAACGATGCGCCGGCGCCCTCGAGCGCGTCGGCGTAGACGCGGTGGGCATCGCGACGCTCGCCGGGCAGAACGTCACCGTAAACGGCCTCCCGCAGCAGGGCGTGGCGGAACCCGTAGCCGGTCGCCGTCACCGCGATGAGCCCTCGCTCGAGCGCCTCCCGGACACCGTCGTCGAGGACCGCACGATCTCTTCCCGACACCCGCAGGAGGATGTCGTGGTCGACGTCGTCGCCGCCGACGGAGAGCAGCGCGACGATCTGCCGTGCCCCCGGCGATGCGCTGCGGTATCGGAGAAGCAGCAGGTCGCGAAGCGCCCCGGGCAGCTCCTCCCCCTCGAGCGAGACGAGCTCCTCGACGAAGAACGGCACCCCGCCGCTGCGTGCGGCGATCGCGTCGGCGTCCGCACCGGAGAACCGGCCTGGCGCGATCGCCTCGACCTGGCTGCCGACCTCCGCGCCGGAGAGCCGCGCGAGCTCCACGTGCTCGATGTCCCGCCGGGCCTCGAGCGCCACGACGCCCGACAGCGCGGGCCGGCCCGCGATCTCGTCGGACCGATAGGTCAGGACGACGCTGAGGTGCCGACCACGGAGGGTGATCGCGAGCAGCGAGGCGAAGGATGCCGTGAGGGCGTCCGCCCAGTGCAGGTCCTCGACGACGACCACGACGTGGAACCGCTCGCTGAGGCGCTCCACGACGGTCTCGATCGTGTCCGAGACGAGGTCGGAGGAAGGTTCGATCGATTCGGGCGCGACCGTCGCCGCGGATTCCGCGAGTTCCGGGACCAGCACGCCCAGAGTGCGCCGCACACCCGGCGATGCCGCCGCGCTGTCGAGCAGCACGTCGCCCACACCTGCCCGCAGATCACGGACCAGTCCCCGCAGCGCGTGGAACGGCGGAGCACCGTCACCACCGTCGACGCACTGAGCCGTCGCCACCACCACCGGCGGATCGTCTGCCGCTGCGTCGGCCCGCAACGACAGGATCGCCTCCTGGACGAGCCGGGTCTTGCCGATCCCCGCCTCGCCGCGGATCACGATCGCGCGGGGAAGTCCGGCTCGGCCGTCCGCGAGCGCGCGGCGGAGCGCCTCGAACTCCCCCTGGCGTCCGATCAGCACGGGACTCACGGCCACCCCAGCCACGACGCCATCGTGGCACGCGTGCGAGCGTCACGTCAGGGGTGCGGACGGATGCCTCGGGCCGAGGCATCCGTCATCCCCTCGCGCAGTGTCAGCCGAAGAGCGCGGCGGCCTCTTCGTAGCGGTAGAGCGGAACGGTGTTGAGCTCGCCGAGCGCGTCGGCGAACGGGACGCGCACGATGTCGGTGCCGCGCATCGCGACCATCTGACCCCACGCGCCGTCGACGACCGCGTCGGCGGCGTGGAGGCCCAGGCGTGTCGCGAGCACGCGGTCGAAGCCCGACGGCGAGCCGCCGCGCTGGATGTGGCCGAGCACCGTCGCGCGGGTCTCGATGCCCGTGATGCGCTCGATCTCGGGCGCGAGGATCTCGCTGATGCCGCCGAGGCGCGGGCGGTTGAACGCGTCGAGCCCCTTGTCGCTGTAAGCCTCGTCCATACCGGTCAGGGTGAAGCCCTCCGACACGACCACGAGCGGAGCGCGGCCGCGATCGTGCGCCTTCGAGACGAGCGCGGTGATCTCATCGATCGACATCGGCACCTCGGGGATGCAGATGGCGTGGGCGCCCGCGGCCATGCCGGCGTGCAGGGCGATCCAGCCCACGTGGCGGCCCATCACCTCGGCGACCATGCACCGCTGGTGCGAGTCGCCGGTGGTGCGGAGGCGATCCATCGCGTCCGTCGCGATGTTGACGGCGGTGTCGAAGCCGAACGAGTAGTCGGTGGCGCGCAGGTCGTTGTCGATCGTCTTCGGGACGCCGAGCACGTTGATGCCGTCGTTCGAGAGGCGGTTCGCGGCCGCGAGGGTTCCCTCGCCGCCGATCGCGATGATGCCGTCGAGGCGGTGGCCGTACATCGTCTTGGCGATGTTCTCGGCGCCGCCGCGCGGTCCTTCGTACGGATTCGTGCGCGAAGTGCCGAGGATCGTGCCGCCGACCTTCGACAGGCCCTTCACCTCGTGCCGGGTCAGCGGGAAGAAGTCGCCGTCGACCACACCGCGCCAGCCGTCGCGGATGCCGACGAACTCGAGGTCGTAGTTCGTCGTGCCCTTGAGCACCACGCCACGGATCACTGCGTTGAGCCCGGGGCAGTCGCCGCCGCTCGTCAGGATGCCGATCTTCATTGCTGTGTTCCTCGCTGTCGGGTCGGTGAAGAGGGTCGGCGTCGCTGCCTCCCCTGACACTAGTGCCGGATGGCCTGGCCTGCCACACGGGGCCCGCGGGTCCAGGCGGGGTCAGTCCGCGACGCGTTCCCAGACATCGTTTTCGCGCCGCCAGCGCTGCGCGCCCGCCGGGCGTGCCGAGGTCCCGCGGAACCAGAACGTCTCGTCGGGGTTCCATCCGGCGAGCACCGACGCCCCTCCCCCGTCGACCTCGACGAGCCGTGTGGCGGTCGACAGGTATCCCGCGACGCTGAGATGGACGGCGTCCGCCTCAGCGGCGACGGCGACCCAGTCGGGGATGATCCACCGGCGGTCTAGCCCGGTGACGCGGTACCAGTCCTGCCGTCGCGAGGCGGTGACATCGAGTGGATGCTGCGCGCACAGCCGCGCCCAGTCCTCCGGACCGTCGATCTCGACCACGCGCGCCGGGTACACGTCGACGGGCGTCGCCGAGGCGGCGTCCTCGCCGAAGGAGTCCTCGACGAACCAGAGTCCCGCCGGCCCGTCGCCGGCGAGCCCTCGGGTCGTCCGCACGAGAGAGGTCGGCGGGATCGACCACCACGGACCACTCCACGGCGCGGCAGGATCGTCGGGGCGCTCGCGAACGGCGAGGGCGTTGTCGGCGAGCGTCCGCTCGTGCCACCCGCGCAGGTCCATCGCGACATCCGGGGAGGCCCGACCGGCACCGTCCCACGGCACGGCCCACTGGTCGCCCTCCGCGACACCGTCACTCCACCACCCGGCGAGGGGCGAGCCGGAGAGGAACGCCGCGACGCGGCGAAGGGCCGCACGAACGTCGTCGGTCGCACACAGCAGATCACGCCCGTCCGGCTCCTGCCAGTACATCGCCGCCTGCACCGATGCCGCGAGCGCATCGCGCAGCGTCGCGGGAGTCGGGGCGTCGAGCTCGATCACGTCGAGCGCCGCGGCCGCGTCCGCGGGTGATGCCGTCGGCGGGTCGTACCGGGTCCTGTCGCCGCGGGAGCGGAGCACGATCGTGGTGCCGTTCGTCTCGAAGGCGCCGGCCGCCCACCAGATCGTGTTCGCAGCCGCACGGCTCTCGGTCGTCTCGGCCCGGGACGCGCACGCCAGCGCATACTCCAGGCACAGGCGACGGCCGCGCGGGCCCGCCAGCAGGACGTCGGCGTCGACAGACATCCCGCCACCCTAGCGGGCCGGGATCACGCTCCTGCAGACGACGAAGGGGCGGTGCGAAATCGCACCGCCCCTGTCGAATCGCGTGTTACGCGGCGCCGAGCGCCTGACGCAGCAGGTGCATGAGCGCCGACAGCTGCACCGAGTCGCTCGACTGCGGGTCGACGGCCTCGCCGTCGAGCGCGCGGGCCGCGAGTCCCTGCTTCGAGTCGATGAGCTCGGCGATCTTGGTGTCGATCGTGTGGGCGGCGATGATGCGCCACGCGGTCACGGGCTCGTCCTGGCCGATGCGGTGCACGCGGTCGATCGCCTGCGTCTGCTCGGCAGCCGTCCACGACAGCTCCGCCAGCACGACGTTCGACGACGCCTGCATGTTCACGCCGACGCCCGCCGCGGTGAGCGAGCAGACCGCGATGCCCACGTCGGGATCGTTGTTGAACGCGTCGATCGCCTGCTGGCGGGCCGTGGTGGCCTGGTCGCCGCGCAGCGACACCGTCTTGAGTCCGGCGGCCGCGAAGTGCGCCTCGGCGGTGTCCATGACGTCGATGTGCTTGGCGAAGAACACGACCTTGCCGACCGAACGCTGCAGCTGCACGGCGTAATCGGCGGCGAGCTGAGCCTTGGCCTGGCCGATCTTGCGCACCATGGTGAAGACGTTCTCCGAGCCGGTGCCGGCGGCCTTCGACTCTTCGAGCTCGTTGTGCGCCACCAAGCGGACGATGTCCTCGTCGATGTGGCCGGGGCCGTGGCCACGGTCGCCGCGCGCTTCGATGATGCGACGGTACTTCGCGGCGAGACGCTCACCGAGCTCGCGCTCGGCCTGGCGGATCGAGCGACCGAACTCGTCGTCGAGCTCCACGGGGAGGTCGGCGATGAGCTTGTCGGGCAGGTCGGCCGCGACATCTTTCTTCTTGCGCCGCACGATGCCCATCGAGATGACCGCGTCGCGCGCCTCGGGATAGAACGCCTTGTCGGCTGGCGTGAGCCCGGTCTCGTCGAGCTTCTCCATCAGCACCGGGCCGGGCTTCTCGCCGGTGGTCCAGCCGAGGAAGCGCCAGATCGCGTCGAAGTCCTCGACGTCGTTGATCAGCGGCGTACCGGTGAGGGCGAGCAGCAGCGGGTTGGGCGTCTGCTCGCGGATGCGCGTCGCGAGCGCCAGCACGTTCTGCGAGCGCTGCGAGGTGAGGTTCTTGATGAAGTGCGCCTCGTCGACGACCATGCCCTTCAGCCCGATCGAGCTGAGCCACGACAGGTGGCGGTCGAGGATCTCGTAGTTGACGATGAACACGTCGGCGAACGCGTCGATGCCCTCACCGTCGCCGTGGATCACCGTGGCACGGCGGTGGGGCGTCCAGCGCTCCACCTCGCGCGCCCAGTTCATCTTCACGACATTCGGGACGACCGCGAGGAGCGGATACGCACCCGCGACGGATGCTGCGAGCACCGACTCCGCCGTCTTGCCGAGGCCCGGCTCGTCCGCGAGGAGGAACGTCCGGTGGCCGGCGCGCACCGACTCGAGGAACCGCGACTGGTGCGGCATGACCTCGAGGCCCTTCGGCGACAGGCGGTCGAACTCGGGGACCGGCGGGAGGTCCATCGAGGCGGCGGCGCCGCCGGCACCCGTCTCGAACGCCTTGTACAACGGGCCCATGAGCTCCCAGCTGTCCAGGCGCCGGCGCGGCGTCTGCTTCGGAGCGCGGGCCGTGAGGTCGGGCGCGAGGAACGGGTTGGACTCGCGTCGCGCCTCGACCTGCTGCGGCACGACCTGACGCTCCGCGAGCGCGGCCGGCACGACGGTCGCGACGACCGGGGCGACGTCGGTGATGATGAGCTCGTCCGGCGCCAGCTCGGCACCCGACTCCAGCAGCCAGTCACGGCGCATGCGCCGGGCGACAGGAGAGGTGGCCTGGTCGACCTCGAGCAGCTGGATGAGCGAGGTGTCGCGCGCAGCGGTCTTCGCGAGGATGGTGGCGACGCCGTCGAGCCGCTTCAGCAACTCGGCGCGCGCAGCATCCGTCAGCTCCGTGTCGCCCTTCACACGCGCCCGCTCCTCGCGGACGAGGAAGGCGATGACCTGGAACTTGACGCGGTTCGTCGGCCCCAGCTTGCCGCGCTGGGCCTTCGCCTCGACCTCGCGCACCTTGCGGGCGAGGATCGGGATGATGGGGGCCTCGTCGTCGCGGCGCGCGGACGAGGACTTGCGGCGACGCTGCGCCGTCTGGGCGGGTGCCGTGGTCGGCATGCTCCTCCTGAGCGTGAATGCCGGATAGGGGGTCCGGCGGGAATCGGATGACACCGATGGTTCTGCGTGCTCCCGCGGGCGGCGCGAACGCCGTCGCGAACGCGGGATCAGGGATTGGCCACCGGCGGTCGCGGGCACTCGCTTCTGCGAGCTGCGACATCGTCAGCGGTTCCCCGCGCACCATTCTAGGGGAACGGACCCCGGAACGGGGCAAACCCGCGCGGGAAAACGCGGGACTCAGCCCCAGACCGTCGCCACGATGTCTTCGGTGTACCCCTCGGGGGCGAAGTTGATCCACGCCGTCGTCACGAGTCCGCCGCCGCCGACGTAGTGGGTCTCGCCGCGGGTGTACTCCTTGTCGTCGAGCGTCACGCCCTTCTGCTCGATGCGGCACACGGTGCCGTCGCCGAGCGCTTCGCAGCCGAAGCCCGCCACAGGCAGCGCCGCGAGCACGGCCTTCTCCTGATCGGCGTCGACCGCGGTCACGTTGGTCGCGAGCCCGAACTCACTCGGCTGCCCCCACGAGCAGCGCAGCGTCGGCGCACCGCCGTGGATGATCTCGAGCAGGTCGGCGTTCTCCGTCGAGAGCATCGTCACGCCCGGGTCGTTGAGGGGCGGGTTCGCCGACTGCAGCTGCGCGAGCATCGCAGCGGAGTAGATCTCCTCGCACGCGCCGGGCACCTCGAAATCGGCCTGGGGCTTCTCGGTCTCGACCGGGGTCGGAGACGGATCCGGCGTCTGGTCCTTCATCGTGATCGAGGGACTGCTCGAGGGCGTCGCCTCGGACTCGGGCCGGCATCCGGTGACGACAGCCGCCAGGGCCGTGAGCGCGACGCACCCGATCACGATCCGCGTCAACCGGCTCTGCACGACCATTCCCACGCCACCTCTCGCGCGCCGCGGAAGACTGAGGGGCGACGCGCCTTCGACCCTAACGAGACGGGCGGACGGATGCCGGGGGCCACGCCGCGCGCACGAGCACAGGCGTCACGGGCCGGCGTAGGCGCTCTGCCACTCGGACAGCGTGTGCGGGTCGTCGGTGACGATGCCGTCGACGCCGAGCGCGGTGACCTCGTCCCACTGGGAGTCGTCGTTGAGCGTGTAGACGACCACGCGTGCACCTGCGGCGTGGAGCTCATCGACGATGCCCGGCCGCGCGAGCACCGCCTTGCGGTTCACGACGACACCGCGCGCTCCGGCCTCGGCGACCGCGCTCACGACGTCCGACGGGAGCTGCTTCAGGATGAGCAGCCGCGACAGCACGTCCGATCCGGCCGCGGCGAGCGCGAGCGTCCGCGCATCGAAGCTCGCGAAGACGATGCGGCGCTCGAGGCCGCGCGCGACGACCTCGGCGACCGCCGCGTCGACGGCCACGGCATCCCATTCGCCCTTCAGCTCCACGATCGCGCGCCCGTCGGCGGCGACGAGCGCGTCGAGGAACTCCACGAAGGTGGGGACCGGAGTGCCGGCGAAGCCGCGGTCGAACCAGGCGCCGGCGTCGAGGGCCTTCACCTCGGCCAGGCTGAGGGAGGCGAGCCGCCCGTGACCGTCGGTGGTGCGATCGACCGTCTTGTCGTGCATGAGCACGGGCTGCCGGTCGGCGGTGAGCGCGACGTCGACTTCGACGTAGTCGAACCCGGCCGCGAGCGCGGCGGTGATGGCGGGCAGCGTGTTCTCGGGCGCGGTCGCCGCTCCCCCGCGATGGCTGGCGATGAACGCGGCTTCTCCCGGCGTCCGCTCGTCCCCCATCAGCTCGCGCGAACTCACGCGCGCAGGAGTGGCGCCGAGGAAGGCGATCACCAGGCTCGCGATCGCGAGGACGCACATGACGGACAGGGCGTGGATCCGGTCGCGGGCGCGATCGGATGCCGCGGAGTAGGGCATCGGGCATGTCCTCCGGGGGTCGTACCCACGTCATCGTCGACGTGGTGCGGACCACTCTACATGCGCCGTTACTTATTCGTTACTTTGTTTTGGCTTGGCTTTCGCGCACCATGCGGACCGCGTCCCAGAGGGCTTCGGCGACGTCTTCCTTGCTCCCTCGCCGGGCACCGATGACCTCGCCGTCGGCGCCGATGATCGTGACGGCGTTGTCGGCGGCCTCGAATCCCTTCGACCAGCCCACCTCGTTCACCGCGAGCAGATCGGCCCTCTTGCGCGCTGCCTTGCGGCGCCCTCGGTCGAGGAGGGTCTCGCCGTCACCGGGCGTCTCGGCCGCGAATCCGACGATCGTCTGCCCCTCGTGCCGACGCCGGACGAGTCCCGCGAGGATGTCGTCGTTCTCGATCAGGTCGAGCGTGATGCCGCCGACCGGAGCCGACTCCTTGGAGCGCTTGAGCGGCGACACCTCGGCCACGCGGTAGTCGGCGACGGCGGCCGCCATCACGATGACATCGGCCGCTCCCGCTTCCGCCGCGACGGCCTCGCCGAGCTCCGCCGCGGTGCCCGCGCGCACGACCCGCAGACCGGGACGAGCGGATGCCGCGGCCAGCACGCCGTCGTCCACGTGGGCGGCGACGAGCACGACGTCGGCTCCGCGCTCCGCGGCGGAGAGGGCGACGGCGACGCCCTGCCGTCCGCTGGAGCGGTTGCCGATGTAGCGGACGGGATCGATCGGTTCGCGGGTGCCGCCGGCGCTCACGACGACGCGCAGTCCGCGCAGGTCGCCGGCGCCGCCTTCAGCCGCGGCGAGCGCGGCTTCGACGATGACCTCGGGCTCCGACATCCGTCCCGGTCCGCTGTCGCCGCCGGTGAGCTCGCCGTCCGCCGGGCCGACCACGATGACGCCGCGCTCGCGCAGGACCGCCATGTTGTGGACCGTCGAGGGGTGTCGCCACATCTCGGTGTGCATCGCGGGCGCCACGACGACCGGTGCCGTGGTGGCGAGTAGGGTCGTTCCGAGGAGGTCGTCCGCGAGCCCCGCGGTCATCTTCGCCAAGGTGTTCGCCGTCGCGGGCGCCACGATCACGAGGTCGGCCGCCTGGCCGAGCGCGACGTGACGAACCCGTGCGACGTCGTCGTGGACGGAGGTCGTCACGGGGTGACGGCTGATCGCCTCCCAGGTCGGCATCCCCACGAAGCGCAGCGCGTCCTCCGTGGGGACGACGTGGACCTCGTGCCCGTCCTTGACGAGCAGGCGCACGAGCTGAACCGTCTTGTAGGCGGCGATGCCACCGGTGACCCCGACCACGACGAACACCCTCCGATCTTGGCACGACTGCCCGAACACCCGGCCCACGCGCCGTACGACCCACCCGAGGAGCGCCGCAATGTGCACCGTCGTGATCCGCGTCCCCGAGTCGCCGGAAGAGCCCACGCGCGTGCTCGCGATCCGCGACGAGGATCCCGAACGGCCGTGGAACCCGCTCGGCCGCTGGTGGCCCGAGGCGCACGACGGCGTCGTCGGCGTGCGCGATGTGCGCGCGGGCGGCGCCTGGCTCGCGGCCGATCCGGCGGCCGGCCGCCTCGCGGTGCTCCTCAACCGCGCAGACGAGTCGACGCGCCCCGAATCCGAGCTCGTGTCGCGCGGCGGCATCGTGCTCGACGCGGTCGCGGGCCGCTCCCCCGCCGGCGAGCCCGCGACGCACGGTTTCAATCTCGTCGAGGTCGACGGCGCGCACGCGCGTGTGCTCACGTGGGACGGCGTCGCCCTCCGCACGACGGAGCTGGAACCCGGCACGCACATGATCGCGCACGACGACGTCGACGACAGCGGCACACCCCGGATCGCCCGGTGGCTGGGCGAGTTCCAGTCGACGGCGCCTGCCGTGGACGGACGATGGTGGATGCCGTGGGTCGAAGTGCTTGAGCGCTCGGCCGAGCTCGCACCCACGGACGACGGTGCGATCATCCGCGACAACCGCCCGCTCGGCTACCCGACCCTGTCACTTCTGGCGTGCGTCGCCTCGGTGTCGACGGACGACGTCGACGTGCACTACGGCGAACTCCGCGAGCCCGGCCAGTGGGGCGGCCTCGAGCTGCGCTGAAGCCCGAACCCTGGCTTTGGGACACCCAGTCCCAGTACGTTGGGGTTCACATGAACCTCGCCGCCAAGATCACCACGGGCGTCGCCGTGCTCGCCGTCGGCGGCCTCGTCGCCCTCGCCGTCCCGACCGTCTCGGCCGCGTACGCAGAGGTGTCATCCTGGGCGATCTTCCAGCCGACCGAGGAGCCGAGCGTCGAGCCTCCGTCGGACGAGGACGACCCGATCGGCCAGAAGATGATCGAGGAGCTGGGCGACGGCTACGTGTACGTCGGCAACGGCACCGCGATCCCCAAGGACAGTCCTGCCGGGTGCGAGAACCCGGCGTGGATCCACCTCGGCGGAATGAGCGCCAGCCTGAGCGGAGACCTGGTGGACCGGGGCGCACGCGACCTCGCCGCAGGCACCGCCGGCCTGGACGACGACGGCCGGGTGGTGACCTACACCGTCGAGCCCGGTGACGCGCTGTACGCGATCGGCGATCGATTCTGCATCGCGAACGCGCTCACCATCGCGACCCTCAACCACACCCGCACCATCCAGCCCGGCGAGATGCTGCTGCTCCACCCGGACGGCTCCATCCCGTGGATTCCGTACTTCAACCCCGCCGGGGCCCCTGCCGGCTACCAGCAGATCCCGTACCAGCTCGCGATCGAAGCGATGAGCAGTGCGGCCCAGGCGGGCGACCTCCAGGCCATGCGCGCGATCTTCACGGACCGCCTGTCCGGCCTGTTCCCCAATCCCGCCCACGCCGACCTCATCAAGCAGGCGCTCGACGTCGGCGACATCGAGGTGCTGCGCCAGATGTTCGCGTAGCCCACGAAACGCCGAGGCCCCGCCCCCTCCGCCGGGGAGGGAAGCGGGGCCTTTCGCAGGCGTCGCCTGATCGTCAGACGAGGCTCTTCGGGTGCCAGACGGTCTTGGTCTCGGTGAACGCGCTGATGCGAGCGAGGCTCGGGGCCGCAGCATCCGTTCCGTTCTCGGGAGGAAGCACGCGCGTCAGCGTCTCGGCCGCGGCGATCTGGAGGTCGATCCAGTCGAGCTCGCCGGCGCCGACGAGGTCGAGCGCGTGCACGTCGGGGTGCGACGCGAGCCACGGGGCGATCTCGGCCGGCGACCCGGTGAGCACATTGACGACTCCGCCGGGCACGTCGCTGGTCGCGAGCACCTCGGCGAGCGAGATGGCCGAGAGGGGGTACCGCTGCGACGCGACGACGACGACCGAGTTGCCGGTGACGAGCGCAGGCGCGATGGCCGAGACCAGGCCGACGAGCGCGGTGTCCTGCGGGGCGATGACGCCCACGACCCCGGTCGGCTCGGGCACCGAGATGTTGAAGTACGGACCGGCGACGGGGTTGCCGTTACCGGCGACCTGCCCGAACTTGTCGCACCAGCCGGCGTACCAGACCCAGCGGTCGATCGACTCGTCGACCTCGGCGCCGGCGACCGCGGCGGAGACGCCCGTCTGCTGCACGATCTCGTCCACGAACTGCGCCCGACGACCCTCGAGGATCTCGGCGACGCGGTAGAGCACCTGACCGCGGTTGTACGCGGTGGCACCCGACCAGCCCTTGACGGCGCCGCGGGCTGACACGACGGCATCGCGGGCGTCCTTGCGGGAGGCGAGCGCGGCGTTCGCGAGGAAGTCGCCCTTCGGCGTCGCCACCTCGTAGGTGCGACCCGACTCGCTGCGCGGGAAGGCGCCGCCGATGTAGAGCTTGTACGTCTTGGGAACGGTCAGTCGCTTGCTCATGCCGAGACCTCCTTCTTCGAACGGCCCGCTTCGACGCGGGCGGCGCCGGTTCCGACGGCGGGCGCGCCCTTGAGGTAAGCGGCGAGTCCGTGGCGGCCGCCCTCGCGGCCGTAGCCGGACTCCTTGTAGCCGCCGAACGGCGACGACGGGTCGAACCGGTTGAACGTGTTCGCCCACACCACGCCCGCGCGAAGGCGGTCGGCGACGGCCAGGATGCGCGAGCCCTTGTCGGTCCAGATGCCGGCCGACAGGCCGTAGGGCGTGTTGTTGGCCTTCTCGATCGCCTCGGCGGGCGTGCGGAACGTCAGCACGGAGAGCACCGGACCGAAGATCTCGTCGCGCGCGATGCGGTGCGACGCCTGCACGTTCGTGAAGATCGTCGGCGCGAACCAGAAGCCGTTGTCGGGGATGACGCACGGCGCGCTCCAGCGCTCGGCGCCTTCTTCCTCGCCGACCTTGCTCAGCTCCTTGATGCGGTCGAGCTGCTCGCGCGAGTTGATGGCTCCGATGTCGGTGTTCTTGTCGAGCGGGTCGCCGAGGCGCAGCGTGGACAGGCGGTCCTTCAGCCGGTCGACGACCTCGTCGTGGATCGACTCCTGCACGAGCAGGCGGCTGCCGGCGCAGCAGACGTGCCCCTGGTTGAAGAAGATGCCGTTGACGATGCCCTCGATCGCCTGATCGATGGGAGCGTCCTCGAACACGATGTTCGCGGCCTTGCCGCCGAGCTCGAGCGTGAGCTTCTTGTCGGTGCCGGCGACGGCTTTCGCGATCTCACGCCCGACGGCGGTGGAGCCGGTGAAGGCGACCTTGTTCACATCGGGATGCCGCACGAGGGCCGCGCCGGTGGCGCCGGCGCCGGTCACGATGTTGACGACGCCCGGGGGCAGATCGGCCTGCTGCAGGATCTCGGCGAAGATGAGCGCCGACAGCGGCGTGGTCTCGGCTGGCTTCAGCACGACGGTGTTGCCCGCCGCGAGCGCCGGGGCGATCTTCCACGCGAGCATGAGCAGCGGGAAGTTCCACGGGATCACCTGCCCCGCGACGCCCAACGAGCGCGGGTCGGCACCGAGGCCGGCGTAATCGAGCTTGTCGGCCCAGCCGGCGTAGTAGAAGAACCATGCGGCGACCAGCGGAACATCGACGTCGCGGCTCTCCTTGATGGGCTTGCCGTTGTCGAGGCTCTCCGCCACGGCGAGCTCGCGGGCGCGCTCCTGGACGAGACGCGCGATGCGGAAGAGATACTTCCCGCGGTCGCGGCCGCTCATCTTCGACCACGTCTTGTCGTAGGCGCGGCGCGCGGCGGCGACGGCGGCGTCGACATCCGCCTCGCTCGCCGAGGCGATGGCCGCGATGTGCTTCTCGTCGGCCGGCGAGATCGTGGCGAACGACTCGCCCGATCCGGGGCGGAACTCGCCGTCGATGAACAGCCCGTACTCGTCGCGCAGGTTGAGGATGGCGCGGGATTCGGGGGCGGGTGCGTATTCGAGGAAACTCATGTCAGTCCTTCGGTAGCTGTGCTCGTCGAAGCTCAGTCGATGGTCACGTAGTCGGCGCCGGAGTAGTGGCCGGTCTTCAGCTTCTGACGCTGCAGGAGCACGTCGTTGAGGAGGCTGGATGCGCCGTAGCGGAACAGGTGCGGCTGCAGCCACTCTTCGCCCACGGTCTCGGCGACGGTCACGAGGTACTTGATGGCGTCCTTCGACGTGCGGATGCCGCCGGCCGGCTTCACGCCGACCTTCTCGCCGGTCGCACGGTGCCAGTCGCGCACGACCTCGAGCATGAGGAGCGTGACCGGCAGCGTCGCCGCCGGCTGCACCTTGCCGGTCGAGGTCTTGATGAAGTCGCCGCCCGCCAGGATCGCGAGCCACGACGCGCGCTTGATGTTGTCGTAGGTGTTGAGCTCGCCGGTCTCGAGGATGACCTTCAGCGACGCGTACGAGCCGTCCTCGCGACGGCAGGCCTGCTTCACTCGGGCGATCTGGTCGAAGACGAGCCCGTAGCGCCCGGCGAGGAAAGCCCCACGGTCGATGACCATGTCGATCTCGTCCGCGCCGTGGGCGACCGCCTCAGCGGTGTCGGCGAGCTTGATGTCGAGCGACGCACGGCCGCTCGGGAACGCGGTGGCGACGGCGGCGACGCTCACTCCCCCGTCATCGGGGTCGCCGTGCGCGGCGCCCAGCGCCTCGACGGCGTACGGCACCATGTCGCCGTAGACGCAGACGGCGGCCACGCGCGGGGTCGTGGGGTCGGAGGCGTCGGGGTTGAGCGCCTTCGCGACGAGCGACCGCACCTTGCCCGGGGTGTCGGCGCCTTCGAGGGTGGTGAGGTCGATGAGCTCGATGATCTTGTCGAGCGCCCACGCCTTCGACGTCGTCTTGATGGAGCGGGTGCCGAGCGCGGCGGCGCGCTGCTCGAGGCCGACCGCGTCGACCCCGGGGAGCCCGTGGAGGTAGCGGCGCAGCGTCGTGTCGTCGGGCTGCCCGCCGAGCAGCTCGACGGCCCGCTCGGGCAGCGTCACGATGGAGGTGCCTGACATGTCCTGACCTGGCTTTCGTTGGGGTTCGAGAAATCGGATGCTGACGCCGCGAGTCACCCGTCGAGCAGGTGCTGCGCGGTCGATTCGTCGGTGACGAGCACGGTGCACAGGCGCGAGGCGACGACAGCGGCCGCGATCGCGCGTTTGGGCGTTCCGGCGATCGCGGCGATCGCGATGTCGGCACGCCGCAGATCATCGAGGGACAGGCCGACCGTGCGGGCATCGAGATCGGCGTCGACGATGCGTCCGTCGGCGTCGATGTACCGCCCGACGACGTCGCCGACGGCACCCGCCGCGACGAGTCGATCGATGTCGCCCGTCGTGAGGTAGCCGCTGTCGACGTGGACGGAGCTGTGGTCGGCGGCGCCCGCGCTGAACAGGTACGCGTTCGCCGAGCCCGCGGCGTCGAGCACTCTGGCGACGACGCGGTCGGCCTCGATGGCCTCCTTCGTCGCGCGCTGCTCGAGGATCGCAGGACTCGGCAGCAGCGCTGCCGTGCCCCCGCCCTTCTGAGCGATGCTGACCGCGGTGGCCGCCGCGGTGCCGGGACGCTGACTCATGCTGACGCCGCCGTTGATCTGCACGACGTCGGTGGCCCGCGACCAGCCGTCGCGCAGGTGGTGTGCGATGTCGGAGAGGGTGCGCCCCCAGCTGACACCGAGCACGCGCGGGCTCGGGCGGAGACCTGCGAGGTGGTCGGCGGCCGCCTGCGCGACACGCTGCTGGAGCTCATCCTCGCTGCGGACGCCCGCGCGCGAGACCACGACGGCATCGGCCAGGCCGCGCTCGTCGCGCAGGCGTCGCTCCAGCTGTGGCCGGCGCGCGCGGGAGTGGAGGATCTCGATACGGACGAAACCCTCTTCCTTCGCCTGGGTGAGAAGGCGCCCGACCTTCCAGCGCGTGATCTGGAGATTGCGGCCGATCTCCTCCTGCGTGAGGTTCTCCTCGTAGTAGAGCTCGGCAGCGCGGATCGAGAGAAGTTCGTCGACGGCGTCCACGATCCTCCTTCCGTCGTCTCCTCCAGGCTGACACAGACCGCGGACGGGCGCCAACATCTGAACAGACTTTGCTCACATGAGCATCGCGTTCAGGCTCAGGAGGCTGGACGGATGCCTCCACCGCCCGTCGCCGCCGGCGGCGATGCGGTGACCTTCGCGTGCCGCAGCAGCACGAAGACGCCGATGCCCACGACCACGATGAACGCGATCGACAGCGTCGTGAACGCGAACCAGTTGTCATCGAGCGCCAGCACGATGGCCGCCGACACGACCGCGATCGCGGCCGCGATGAGCTTCGACGCGAACTTCATGCCGATGCCCGGTGTCAGCCGCCCTGCCGGCGAGTCGCCGCGCGCGAGGATGAGATCCGCGAACGCGTCGAGGGTCGCGAGCAGCGAGGCGGAGTACGCGACCGCGCACCCCAGCGCACCCCACAGGTTGACGGAATCGGCGGCATCGGCGGCCGCCAGCAGGTCCAGCGCGTGCACGCCTCGATCGTAGGGGCGAGCGGGTGCGCCGGTCTACGGGTCGAGGATGGTGCCGACGAACAGACGGATGCCGCGGCCCGGTGCGTCAGGTCAGTTGGCGCCGCACGCGCACGATGTCGTCGCTCATCTGCGCGATGAGCGGCTCGATCCCCTCGAACGCGACCATACCGCGGATCCGCGACACGAACTCGATCTCGACGACGTGTCCGTAGAGGTCGAGGTCGGTCTCGTCGAGCACGTACGCCTCGACCTGGCGGACCGTCACATCGTCGAAGGTGGGGTTCGTTCCGATGCTGATCGCCGCGGGGTATCGCACGCTGCTGCGCGGTTCGGATGCTCCGTCCCGAGGCATCCCCTCGTCCACCAGCCATCCGGCGTAGACGCCCTCGGCGGGCACGAAGCCCTCCAGGTCGGCCGAGAGGTTCGCGGTCGGGAAGCCCAGCTCACGTCCGCGTTTGAGTCCGTGGACGACTTCGCCGCGCACGGAGTGAGGGCGGCCGAGCAGACGCGTCGCGCCGCCGACGTCGCCGGCGTCGAGCAGCTCCCGCACCCACGTCGACGAGACGCGGCGGCCGGCGTCGATGGCGCGCACGTCGTCGACGACGTCCACCTCGAAGCCGAACTCAGGGCCGAGTTCGCGCAGCAGCTCGGGGTTTCCGGCGCCGCCGCGGCCGAATCGGAAGTCCGCGCCGACCATCACGATCCGCACGCCGAGCGCGCCGACGAGCACGTGCTCGACGAACTCCCGCGCGCCGAGGTCGGCGAGTGCCCGATCGAACGTGAGCATGAGCGTCGCGTCGACGCCCGCGTCTGCCAGCAGACGGAGCTTCTGCTCCACACCCACCAGACTGTCGGGGCAGATCTCGGGGCGCAGGAGCGCCAGCGGGTTGCGGTCGAACGTCACCGCGACGACGCGCGCACCGGAGGCCGCAGCATCCACCCGCGCCCGGTCGATAACGGCGCGATGCCCCGAGTGCACGCCGTCGAACTTGCCGATCGCGACGACGGAGGGGCCGAAGCCCGCGGGCACCTCGCTCGGATCGCGGAAGACGATCACGATGCGACCGCCGCAGGTGCGGGGGTCTTCGCCTCGGCCGCGGGGTGGTGCGTCGCGAGCCACCAGATGCCGAGGAACGGCAGCACGAGCGGGACGAACAGGTAGCCCATGCCGAACCACGACCACACCGTCGGGTGGGCGAAGAGCTCCGGCATGACGAGGCTCAGCGTTCCGATGACCAGCACTCCGACGAGCTCGAACACGATCGCCACCCACGCCACGACGTACCAGCCGCGACGGCCGGCGAAGATGAGCGCGAGCGTCGCGACGATGTAGACGACGGCGGAGAGCGCCGACAGCGTGTAGGCGACCGGTGCCTCGTCGAAGCGCTCGACGATCTGCACGAAGGACCGACCGGTAGCGCCGAGGGCCATGATCGCGTAGAGGATCACGAGCACGCGGCCGATGCCGGTCATGCGGGGGCGAGCGGGAGTGGTCGACATAACCAGACGAGTTTAGTTCTTGTCGCCGAGGCCGCGGCTTCTCAGGCCACCTGGACGGTCCAGATGACGTACATGCGCCACACCATGACCGCGATGGACAAGGCCGCGATGCCCATGATCACCGTGCTCCAGCGGCTGCGTTCGAGGAGCGCCCACGCGACCGCGGCGAACGGCAGCAGCACCGCCGACACGAGGTAGACCCAGAACTCGAGCAGGCTCCCCGACGGCGGGTTGCCTGTGAGCGGCGCGACGATCGCGATCACGACCTGCACCAGAAGCAGCAGTTCGACGAGCGCCAGCGAGCCGACCGTCCAGTCGCTCGGGCGACGACCCGCGAGGCCGGCAATCACGCAGAACAGCCCGGCCGCGACGGCGACGGCGACCTGCGCGATCGTGAACCACAGGATCATCGGGCGGCCTCCTCGGGCATGTTCATCGCACTCTTCACGTCGGCGCCGCGGCGCTCGACGATGCCGACCAGCACGCCGTCCGGATCGATCGCGGCGGTCGGATCGGCGGGTAGGCGCTCTGCGGCGCCCAGCAGTCGCTTGCCGTGGCGGAGGTCGCGCGCCTCATCCGCGGTGACGTCGAACCTGCCGAGAACGGCGGTCGCCGCGGCCGCGGGGCCGAGCAGCGGCGCGTCGGCCAACGCGTCGACGGCGGCAGCCTCCGGGACCTCGAACGGGCCGATCCGCGTGCGCCGCAGCGCAGTGAGGTGACCGCCGACGCCGAGTGCGGCGCCGAGGTCGCGCGCGAGCGAGCGGATGTACGTGCCGCTCGAGCAGTCGACGACCACGTCGAGGTCGACGGTGCCGCCCGACCGGCGCTCGGCGAGGACGTCGAAGCGCGACACCGTCACCTCGCGGGCCTTGAGCTGCACCTCCTCCCCCGCGCGGGCGAGGTCGTAGGCGCGGCGCCCGTCGACCTTGATGGCCGAGTAGGTGCTGGGCACCTGCGAGATGCGCCCGGTCAGTGCGGCGATGCCGGCGGCGATCTCGGCGGAGTCGAGGGACGAGGCATCCGTCGTCGACACCGTCTGGCCTTCGGCGTCGTCGGTGTCGGTCGCGACACCGAGCCGGATGGTCGCTTCGTACGTCTTGTCGAGCCCGACCACGAAGGTCAGCAGCCTCGTCGCGCCCTCGACACCGAGGACGAGCAGGCCCGTCGCCATGGGGTCGAGCGTGCCGGCATGGCCGATCTTGCGGGTGCCGAGTGCGCGTCGCGCGCGAGCGACGACGTCGTGCGAGGTGATGCCGCCGGGCTTGTCGACCAGCAGGATTCCGGGTGCCGCCATCAGCTGCGCCCGACGATCCGGGGGTGTGCGAGGTCGGCGTTGTCGACGATGACGGATGCTGCGTCCCGCGGGTGCGCCTCGTTCAGGTAGATCTCCTGTCCCTGTCGGTAGCGCGCGTTCGAGGGGGCATCGGGGTCGGGATCGGAGTCGTCACGCAGCGCCATCCGGGCGTAGGCGACGTCGACGGGGACATCGAGCCACAGCGACCAATCCCACAGGTCCTGCAGTTCGGGACGGTTGAGGAAGATGCCGTCGACCACGAGCACCGCGTCGAGCGGGGCGGTGACCCATTGCGACTCGACAGGAGCGTCGCGTGCGACGTCGAACGCGGTGAGCTGGAAGCCGGTCGTGCCTGCGGTCTGCGCGCCGTCGCGGAACGGGTCGATGAGCACGCGGCGGAACGTGGCGTAGTCGTACGAGTCCCGGTAGAAGCCCTCCGGACTGCGCCGCCCGCGCAGATACCGCTCGGTGCGAGGGCGGTGGAAGCCGTCGATCCCCGCGCGGAACACGGCGTCGCCGGTCTCGGCGAACACCTCGGCGAGACCGTCGGCGAACACCGTCTTGCCCGCACCGTCGAGCCCGTCGATCGCCACGATCACGCGGCCGGCGGGGTACCGCCGACGCACACGGTCGCGCAGGTCGCGCCACAGCGTCGTTGTCGGAGTGACGGGCAGGCGCATGCTTCCAGCCTACGGCGCGCGGGCAGCGTGCCTCGCCCGGACGCCTACGCTGGAAGGCATGCCCGACCTCGCTGCTCCCCTGGTCGAGTGGTACCGCCAGAACGCGCGCGACCTGCCGTGGCGGCGGCCCGGATTCGTGGCGTGGGGCGTGCTGGTGAGCGAGTTCATGCTGCAGCAGACACCCGTGAACCGCGTCATCCCGCATCTCGAGGCGTGGCTCACGCGATGGCCGACGCCGAGCGACCTCGCGGCGGCCGCCCCCGCCGACGCGGTGCGACAGTGGGCGAACCTGGGGTACCCGCGGCGGGCGCTGTGGCTGCACCGGGCGGCGGTCGAGATCCGCGACCGGCACGACGGCGTCGTCCCGCGCGACGTGGACGCGCTGCTCGCGCTGACCGGCATCGGCGACTACACCGCTCGGGCCGTGGCGGTCTTCGCGTACGGCGACCGGCATCCCGTCGTGGACACGAACACGCGAAGGGTGCTCGCGCGTGCCATCGACGGCAGGTCGCAGCCCGGGCCGCCGTCGCGCCGCGACCTCGCGGCGATGGAGGCGATCCTGCCCGCGGACCGCACGACGGCGGCCGTCGTGAACGCGGCGGCGATGGAGCTCGGCGCGACGGTCTGCACCGCGCGCATCCCGCGCTGCGAGGCGTGTCCCCTCAGCGACCGCTGCGCCTGGCTCGCCGCCGGCCGGCCCGACACGGGCGACGAGCGACGCAAGCAGGCGCGGTACGAGGGCAGCGACCGGCAGGCGCGGGGCGCGGTGCTGAAGACGCTGAGGGATGCTGCGACCCACGCGGTGCCGCTCGCCGACGTCGTGCCGGACTGGCCTGACGCGCTGCAGCGCGACCGCGCCATCGACTCGCTCATCGGGGACGGGCTCGCCGAGGCATCCGACGGGATGCTGCGCCTCCCCCGCTGACCGAACCTGCCCGGGTACGCGGAACGCCGTGACCGAGGAAGTCGGTCGCGGCGTTCCGCGTGCGGTGTGGTGCGCTTACTCGTCGTCGTCGAGTTCGCGCGGCTTGAGGTACGGGTCGGCGTCGCCGGCGTACGTGGCCGAGGCCGCGAGACCCGCGACCGCGGCATCCCGCTCCTGCGCCTCACGGAGGAGGTCGGCGATGTGGCCGGCGTTCTCGGGGATCGCGTCGGGGATGAACTCGAGCGACGGGGTGAGGCGCACATTGAGGTGCTTGCCCACCTCGGAGCGCAGCATCCCGGTCGCCGCCTTGAGGGCCTTGGCGGAATCCTCGCGCTCCTCGGCGGAGCCGAGCACGGTGTAGAACACCGACGCGTGCTGCAGGTCGCCCGTGACGCGCACGTCGGTGATGGTGACGAAGCCCAGGCGCGGGTCGCGCAGACCCTTCTCGAGCCTCTCGGCCAGGATCACGCGGATGCGGTCGCCCAGACGGGCCTGACGTTCCGAAGACATGATGATGCTCCTTCCGAAGCGTGAGGGACGCCCTGACGGATCAGGACGCCCCTCACGTTGCGCGACTTACGCGCGGGGCTTCTCGACCATCTCGGTGGTCTCGATCTCGTCGCCCACCTGGATGTCGTTGTACTTGCCGAGGCCGATACCGCACTCGAAGTCCGTGCGGACCTCGGTGACGTCGTCCTTGAAGCGACGCAGCGACTCGATGGCCAGGCCATCGGCGAGGACCACGCCGTCGCGGATGACGCGCGCCTTGGCGTTGCGCGTGATCGTGCCCGAGCGGACGATGACACCGGCGATGTTGCCGAACTTCGAGGAGCGGAACACCTCGCGGATCTCGGCGACACCCGACTGGACCTCTTCGTACTCCGGCTTGAGCAGGCCCTTGAGCGACTGCTCGACGTCGTCGATCGCGTTGTAGATGACCGAGTAGAACCGGACATCCACACCCTCACGGGCGGCGCGCTCGCGCGCCTTCGTGTCGGGACGGACGTTGAAGCCGATGACGATCGCGTTGTCGATCGTCGCGAGGTTGATGTCGGACTCGGTGATCGCACCGACACCGCGGTGGATGATCCGCAGCTGGACGGAGTCGTCGACCTCGATCTTGAGCAGCGACTCCTCGAGCGCCTCGACGGCACCCGACACGTCACCCTTGATGATGAGGTTGAGCGACTCGACCTTGCCCTCTTCGAGAGCGCGGGTGAAGTCCTCGAGCGAGATGCGCTTGCGGGCCTTGGCCAGCTGGGCGTTGCGCTCGGCCGCTTCACGCTTCTCGGCGATCTGGCGGGCCGTGCGGTCCTCCTCGGTCACGATGAACGTGTCGCCGGCTCGCGGCACCGAGTTCAGACCCTGCACCTGCACCGGACGCGACGGGTAGGCCTCGAGGACCGGGTCGCCGTTCTCGTCCGCCATGGCACGGACGCGGCCGTAAGCCGTGCCCGCGACGATCGCGTCGCCGACGCGGAGCGTTCCGGACTGGATCAGCACCGTGGCGACCGAGCCGCGGCCCTTGTCGAGCTTCGCCTCGATGGCGACACCGCGCGCGTCCTTGTTCGGGTTGGCCGTGAGGTCCAGGCCCGCGTCAGCCGTGAGCAGCACCGCGTCGAGGAGCTCCTGGATGCCCGTGCCCTGACGAGCCGACACATCCACGAACATGACGTCGCCGCCGTACTCCTCTGCGACCAGGCCGTACTCGGTGAGCTGCTGACGCACCTTGGCCGGGTTGGCGTCGGGCTTGTCGACCTTGTTCACCGCGACCACGATCGGGACGTTCGCCGCCTGCGCGTGGTTCAGGGCCTCGACCGTCTGCGGCATGATGCCGTCGTCGGCCGCGACCACGAGGATCGCGAGGTCGGTCACCTGCGCACCACGGGCACGCATGGCGGTGAACGCCTCGTGACCCGGGGTGTCGATGAAGGTGATCGCGCGCTCGATGCCCTCGTGCTCGGTCCAGACCTGGTACGCACCGATGTGCTGCGTGATGCCGCCGGCCTCGCCCGCGACCACGTTGGTCTGGCGGATGGCGTCGAGCAGTCGCGTCTTACCGTGGTCGACGTGACCCATGACGGTCACGACCGGAGGCCGGATCTCGAGGTCTTCCTCGTTCTCCGCCTCCAGCTCGGCCTCGAGGTCGAGACCGAAGCCCTCGAGGAGCTCCTTGTCCTCGTCCTCGGGCGAGACCATCTGGATCTTGTAGCCGAGCTCGGCGCCGAGCACCTCGAACGTCGCCTCGTCCAGCGACTCGGTGGCCGTGGCCATCTCGCCGAGGTTGAAGAGGATCGTCACGAGCGTGCCGGGCTGCACGGTGTAGCCGCGCAGGGCCTCGAGCTTGTCGGCGAAGTCGGCGATCGATGCGCCGCGGCGCAGGCGGATGATCTCGCCGTTGCCCTTGGAGACGTTGACGCCGCCGACGATCGGCGCCGACCGCATCTCGAACTCTTGACGCTTCGCCCGACGCGACTTGCGCTGCTTCGACTTGCCGCCGCCCTTGCCGAAGGCACCTGCGGTACCACCGCCGGGACCACGGCCACGACCGCCGCCGCCGCCGGGACGACCGGCGAAGCCGCCGGGTGCTCCCGCACCGGGCGCGCCGCCGGGACGCTGGAAGCCGCCGCCGGCACCGCCGGGACGACCGGGACCGCCGGGACGCTGCTGGAACGGAGCGCCGGGACGACCGCCGCCACCGGGGCGACCCGCACCACCCGGACGCGGAGCGCCGGGACGGGGAGCACCCGGGCGCGGAGCCTGGGGACGCGGGATGTTGCCGGGGCTCGGGCGCTGGCCCATGCCCTGCGCCGACGCGAAGGGGTTGTTGCCCGGACGCGGGCCGGCGGGACGCTGGCCCATGCCCTGCGAGGACGCGAAGGGGTTGTTGCCGGGACGCGGGGTGCCACCCGGACGCGGCGGCTGCGGGGTCGCGGCGGCGGGGCCGGGCTTGGGCGCACCGGGCGCGGCCGGGGCCTCAGGCGCCTTGGCGGCGGGAGCAGCCTTGGCGGCCGGCGCGGCGGGAGCCGGTGCCGCGGGGGCCTTCGCAGCGGGGGCCGCCGGGGCGGTCTCCGCCGGAGCGGCCTTCGCGGCCGGAGCCGCGGGGGCAGCCGGAGCGGCCGGGCGCGCCGGACCGGGCTTCGCAGCCGGGCCGGGACGACCGGCGGGTGCGCCGGGCTTCGCCGCCGGCGCGCCGGGAGCCGCAGCCGCGGGCTTCGCCGCAGCGGGCGCCGCGTCAGCGGACTTGGCCGCGCCGTCGGCTTCGAGTGCCGCGCGCAGCTTGCGCGCGACGGGGGGTTCGATGGTGGACGAGGGGCTCTTGACGTATTCGCCGAGCGCCTTCAGCTTCTCGAGGGCGACCTTGCTGTCGACGCCGAGCTCGGAAGCGATCTCGTGCACGCGTGGTTTGCCAGCCACAATTCTCCTGTCTAGGGCCTACCCAGACAGGGCAGACCGTTATTGGCGGACGGGTCTCATTTCGAGCCGTTCACTTTGTTTCCATAGCCGTTCAGCCTTTTCGCTGGATGTGCTCTTCGATGGTCTGCGTGTCAAGCGGGCCTGACACACGCAATGCCCGCACGAAGGCGCGGCGCCGAATGGCGGCATCCACGCACTCCGGCGTCTCGTGCACCCACGCGCCTCTTCCGGGCATCGAAGCACGCTCGTCGACGACGAGGTGGGATTCGATGGAGACCACCCTGAGGAGGGTGGTCCGGAGAGCACGCGTGCGGCATCCGACGCACGTTCGTACAGGATCCATGGTACACCCCGGGGCTGGGAGCCAGCGCCGCGGGTCAGCCTTCCTCGAGGATCGAGTCCGGCTGGATGTCGATCTTCGCGCCGGTGAGCTTCGCGGCCAGACGGGCGTTCTGGCCCTCCTTGCCGATCGCGAGCGACAGCTGGTAGTCGGGCACGAGCGCGCGCACCGCCTTGTTCGAGGCATCCAGGATGAAGCTCGAGGTCACCTTCGCGGGCGACAGCGCGTTCGCGACGAACTTCGCGAGTTCGGGGTCGTAGTCGACGATGTCGATCTTCTCGCCGCCGAGCTCCTCGGTGACGGCGCGCACGCGGCGGCCGAGCTCGCCGATGCAGGCGCCCTTGGCGTTGATCGACGGGTCGTTCGCCTTGACCGCGATCTTGGTGCGGTGGCCGGCCTCGCGCGCGAGTGAGACGATCTCGACGAGCCCCGCGGGGATCTCGGGAACCTCGAGCGCGAACAGCTTGCGGACGAGGCCCGGGTGCGTGCGCGAGACGGTGATCTGCGGGCCCTTCGTGCCCTTGGCGACCGACGTCACGTACACGCGCAGACGCGCGCCGTGCGCGTAGTCCTCGCCGGGCACCTGCTCTTCGGGAGGCAGGATCGCCTCGACGGTGCCGAGGTCGACGTGCACCATGCGCGGGTTCGGGCCCTGCTGCACGATGCCGGCGACGATGTCGCCCTCCTTGCCGCGGAACTCACCCAGCACGGCGTCGTCGGCGATGTCGCGGAGACGCTGGCTGATGACCTGCTTCGCGGCGAACGCGGCGATGCGGCCGAAGTCCTCGGGAGTCGACTCCTCCTCGCCGACGACCGCGCCCTCCTCGTCGAGCAGCGGGATGAACACGGCCACGTGACCGGTCTTGCGGTCGAGTTCTGCGCGCGCGCCCTCCGGCAGCTCGCCCGTGGGCGAGGTGTGCTTCGCGTACGCGGTCAGGATCGCCTGTTCGATGATGCGCACGAGCTCGTCGAAGGGGATCTCCTTCTCGCGCTCGACAGTCCGCAGCAGTCCGAGATCGATGTCCACAGTGGCCTCCGTATTCAGCTCTCACCAGCACGTCGACGCGCGCCGGAACCCTCCAACATTACCGGATGCCGCGTCCCACGGTTCTGCGAGTCGGCTCCACGCCCTGCGCAGCTGCCGGCACCCTCGTCGCCTCACCTGGCGCAGTCGTCGACGTGGGTGCCGGAGTGGCGGAACCGCGCGTCCGTCCACTCGATGAGCACGGGCACGAAGTGCGATCCGGGCAGCAGCGTGCGCAGATGGTCGTAGCCGCGGTACTCGAGGCTGCGCACCTGGTTCCCGTCCGCACACAGCCGGTCGACGAACTCGCGCTGCAGGTGGGGCGGGATGACCTCGTCCTGGTCCCCCCACGCGACGAGGATCGGCTGCGTCCAGGGACCTGTCGGCGTGTTGTCCTCGAGGCGGCGGCCGAGCGCGCCCGCGGTGAGGTCGCCGACGTAGAGTGGGCGGTCCTCCGAGACGCCGAGCGCTGTCGCGACGGACACGATCACGCCGGGCTCGGACGGGCACCGCTGCGTCATCTCGCGGACGATCGCCTCAGAGCCCGGTGCGATGTAGTGGGTGAGGTCGACGTCGTCATAGGTGTCGGCGTAGGGCACGAGCACCCACGAGATGAGGATCGACAGCAGGGCGTTCGCGTCGCCGCTGGTGAGTTCCTCGGCGAGCGCGACCGGCTCTGCGGCCGGTGCGAGCAGGGCTGTGCCCCGCACATCCAGATCGGGCGCGTAGTCGTCGGCGATCTGCGAGGTCCAGAGGGCGGCGTGTCCGCCTTGGGAGTGCCCCCAGACCACGGTGCGGCTCGACAGCGTGACACCGTCGAGCTCGCGCGCGGCGATGACGGCGTCGAGCGACGAACGCGCCTCGCCGCGGCCGATGAGGTACGGGAACACGCCGGGCGCTCCCTGTCCCGAGTAGTCGGACGCCACGACAACCCAGCCGTTCGCGATCGCCTGGTCCAGTCCGGGGATCGCCCACTTCGTCGCCGACGCATCGCGCAGGCTCGGCGCGCACCCGCGGGCGACGCCGGTGGTGCCGTGGTTCCACACGACGACCGGTCGTGGGCCGGGAGGCGGGTCCTGCGGCACGATGACCAGTGCGCTGGCCACCGCCGGCTGGCCGTTGGCGTCGCGGGTCGTGTAGAGGACGCGGCGGACGTCGGCGCCGGCGGGCTTCTGCCCCGAGAAGTCGTCGCTGCGGATCAGGCGCCCGTGGTCGTACGGCACGATGACGGGCGGGTCGTAGAACGCGTCGACCACCTGGGCGCCGTCCTCGAACCACGAGTTCGCCCACCACCCGCCGACCGCGAGCACCACCAGCAGCGCCGAGAGCGCGTAGCGCCCCACGGCCAGCCACGCCGCGCGGGCACGGCGGCGACGCGTCGTGGATTCCGGAACGGATGCTGCGGGCAGCCCTGTCGCCGGAACGGAACGGCGTCCCTCCACGAAGGCGCGCACCGCGCGCACCAGGAGGGTGGCGCCGAACACGATCGTGCGGACACCGAAGATCACCGCGACGAGGAGGACCGTTACGTCGGGCCATGCGTACGACAGCACGCCGAATGCGATCTGGGTACCGCCCCACACCCCGGCGAGCACGCGCTGGCTCACGCTGCCGCGGGACACCGCGTCGTAGAGGGACGCGAGGCCACCCAGCACGAGGAGCACCGCGATGATCTCGGGCAGCAGCTCGAGCGTGCGGCCGAGACCGAAGAGCACCGCCAGGCCGAGCGCGATCCACAGGCCGCCGAACACCAGTCGGGACCAGAGCGGCGTCTCGGGCGCGGCGAAGATGCGCGCAAGCCCGGAGAAGACGGCGCTGAGGCCTACATACACGGTCAGCAGCACGAGGGACGTGAGCGGTCGCGTCACGATGAGCAGCCCGACCAGGAGCGAGAGCGCGCCCACGACGACGAGCACGACGGGAGGAGCTCCACGCACCAGGCGAGGTACGACGCTCCAGCCGGTCGCCGGCGGTCGACGGCCCTCGCGGATCATCCGCCCCATGATAGATCGGCTGCATATGAGCCACCTGCTGCCCGCGGGTGGATGTCACCGCGGTGGGGCCGAGTCAACCCCCCGGCCGCCCGCAAGGCGGGGGCTAGCGTGAGGATGTGGAGACCCGCGGCGGCGTGAGGGCGAACGCGAAGCACCTCGCCCGCGAGGCGGAGTCGAGCTCCGTCTTCGAGACGCTCGCACGCGCCGGGTATGTGGCGAACGGCCTCATCCACGCACTCATCGGCGTCATCGTCATCGTGATCGCCTCCGGCGGACGCGGCGAGGGCGATCAGGCGGGCGCCATGAAGGCTGTCGCCGGGGCGCCGGTCGGGTTCCTGGTGCTGTGGCTCATCGGGATCGTCCTGTGGGCTCTCGCGCTGTGGCATGTGAGCGAGGGCATCCTCGCCCATGACCTGTCGGGCGACGTCGAAGGCGCGGCCCGCAAGTGGAGCCGGCGGCTGGCGGAGTTCGGTCAGGCGGCCGTGTTCGCCGCTCTCGGCGCGATCTCCGTCGCGGTGGCGATGGGGGCGCGCCCCGACGCCGAGAAGACAGCCGAGGGAGCCAGCCGGAGTCTCCTGCAGATCCCGGGTGGACCCATCGTGCTCGGCCTCGTGGGCGCGGGGATCGGCATCGGCGGCGTGGCGTTCGTCGTCATGGGCGTCCGGAGAAGCTTCCGCAACCGGATGCGCATCCCGGACGGTGGACTCGGCTGGGGCTTCACGACGCTGGGCGTCGTCGGCTTCATCGCGAAGGGCGTCGCGCTCCTGATCGTGGGGGTGCTCCTCGTCGTGGCGGCCGTACGCGCCGATGCGAAGACCGCAGGCGGGCTCGACGGCGCCGTCGACGCGCTGCTCGAGCTGCCGCTCGGTCCCGCGCTCGCGTGGGTGGTGGGCCTGGGATTCCTCGCCTACGGCATCTTCACGATCGCCCGCGCCCGCTTCGCGTGGATGTGACAGGGGCCGGCGCACGAGGGTAGCCGCAGCATCCGTTCTGTCAATGGTCTGGCAGAGCACCGCGACGCGGCGGAGTCTGAGCCCATGACGCACACAGAGGAAGATCTCGTCACCGGCCCCGAAGCGATCGCGCGGGTCAAGGAACTCGTCGAGGACATCGACTTCACCATGCTGACCACTCGCGACTCCGCGGGGAACCTCGTCAGCCGGCCGATGAGCACACGCCAGATGGATGGCAAGGGCGACATCTGGTTCTTCACGCTCGCCGACACGGCGAAGGTGTCGGAGAGCCAGGCGGATCCGCAGCATGACGTGGGCCTGTCGTACCTCGATTCCAAAGGACACCGCTACGTCTCCGTCGCCGGCCGGGCCCAGGTCGTTCGCGATGCGGCGAAGATGAAGGAGCTGTACTCCCCCAGCCTCGACATCTGGTTCGAGAACGGACTCGAGACGCCCGGCATCGTGCTGCTGCGCGTGACACCCGTCGAGTGCGAGTTCTGGGAGCCCCGGCACGGCAAGCTCGTCACCGCGGCAGGCATGCTGAAGGCGCTCGTGACGCGGGACACGCCCGACGACACGATGTCGCACGGCAGGGTCAGCTGCTGACGCCCGCCAGGCGTCGGCCGTCACGCCGCTGACCGGCGCGGACGCTCTCCCCGTCACCTCCGCTCCGCCATACTGGCCGTGCACGACTCAGGCGGCAGTGGCGATCCACAGGGGGCACGGGCATGACCGACGGCACGACGAACATCGCGATCACCGACGCCATCCGCGTTCCTCGCGGCGGCGGTCTGCGCGTCGCAGACCCCGGGCTCATCGGTCTGCTGGGCTTCGTGATCGCCACCGTCACGGCGCAGCTCGCGCATCTCGGCCTTCAGGACGACGCGCCCGTGTTCTGGGTGGGCGCCGTGTTCGGCGGCGTCGTGCAGGTGACAGCGGGCATGCTGTCGTACTTCGCGGGCGACAACTTCCACTTCATCGTGTACAACGCCTTCGGCTGGTACTGGATCGTGGTCCCGGGATTCCTCCTCGGTGAGGAGCTCGGCTTCTTCGAGGTGACCGCCCAGGCGCGTGGGCTCTTCTCGCTCGTGTTCGCGATCCTGGCGCTGCTCTTCACGCCCGCGGGCGCGGTGCACAACTCCGTGCTGCCGATCACGCTGCTGAGCGTCTCGCTCGGGCTGGGACTCCAGTCGGTCGCGGCGTTCACCGCGACGGAGGGTCTCGCGATCACCGGCTCGATCCTGCTGATGGTGGCCTCTGCGCTCGCGGCCTACATGCTCGTCGAGAAGTTCTCCTGGCGGACCATGGGGCGCCGCGTCGTCCCGCTGGGACCGCCTTGGATCCTGGGCGATCCCAACCCGGAGTCGTGACGCCACGACGAGGACGCCGCCCCGCCTGACGAAGGCGGGGCGGCGTCTCGATCCGGCGTCCGAGCTCAGGCGCGGTAGACCTGCACCACCGACGGGCGAGGCGCGGTGGCGACGGCGCCCGACGCCGACGAGCCGTAGTCCGGGAAGAGCGACGTCGGCGCGGCGAACGTACCGCCCTCACCCGGGTGCTGCACGGCGACGAATACGAGGCCGTCCTTGTCGTGGATGACGGGACCGCAGGTCTCGGCCTCGCGCGGCACCGACAGGAACTGCTGAACGTGGCCCCGCTCGGCGCCCTCGAGCGGCACGAGGAACAGGCCGTCGTTGTAGCCGATCGTGCTCGGCGCGCCGTCGGTCGAGATCCAGAGGTTGCCGGCCGAGTCGAAGGCGACGTTGTCGGGGCACGAGATCGGCGACACGAGCTCCTTGGGGAAGCCGGCGAAGTAGGAGTTGCCGAAGACGGCGGGGTCGCCGCAGAGGAGCAGGATGCTCCAGCCGAACGAGGTTCCCGACTGCCCGGCCGTCTCGGTCAGCTCCACCACGTGACCGTAGCGGTTCCCGGTGACGGGGTTCGCCTCATCGAGCGTCGCCACCGATCGCGCCGAGTTGTTCGTGAGCGCCAGGTACACCTTGCCGGTCTTGGGGCTGGGCTCGACGTCCTCCGGACGGTCCATCTTGGTCGCGCCCACGGCATCGGCCGCCAGACGCGTGTAGACGAGCACCTGCTCCGTCGTGAATCCCGGGACGACGCTCTCGCCGTTCTGCGTGAGCGGGATCCAGGTGCCCGAGCCGTCGAACTTGCCGTCGGCGGGCAAGGCGCCGGTGCCGGTGATCTGGTTCGCCGGCGAGTTGCCCGAGAACTTGGCGACGTACAGGTCGCCCTCGCTCAGCAGCTGGAGGTTCTTCTTGCGCGATCCCGAGATCTTGTTCTTCGAGACGAACTTGTAGAGGTAGTCGTTGCGCTCGTCGTCGCCCATGTACGCGACCACGCGGCCGTCCTCCGCGACGATGACGTTGGCGCCCTCGTGCTTGAAGCGGCCCATCGCGGTGTGCTTGCGCGGGGTCGAGGTGGGGTCCTGCGGGTCGATCTCGACGATGTAGCCGAAGCGGTTGGGCTCGTTGACATAGTCGGCGTTGTGCGCGTCGAAGCGGGGGTCGTACTTGTCCCAGCCGGTCGACGTCGAGGTCGACGACGAGGACTGGTAGCGCTTCTGCGCGGCGGTGTCGGCGGCCCACGCGAAGTAGCCGTTGAAGTTCTCCTCGCCCGACAGGATCGTGCCCCACGGCGTGGTGCCCCCGGCACAGTTGCCGAGGGTGCCGTGCACCCAGCGGCCCTCGGGGTCGGCGGCCGTCTTCACGAGGTCGCTGCCCGCGGCGGGTCCGGTCAGCTCGAACACCGTCTCGACCGTGATGCGGCGGTTGCGCTTGCCGTCGACGACGTACGACCACGGCTCGCCGGTGCGCTTGCGGGTGATCTCGACGACCGACATGCCCTGCGCGGCCTTGTAGATGTCGCCTCGACGCTGCAGTTCGGCGGCGTCGGCGGTCGGCGGGAACATGATCTCGGGATTGACATACTCGTGGTTGTTCACCAGCACACCGGTCTTGCCGCTCGGGTCGGCGACGATGTCGAGATAGTCGCTGTTGTAGCCGAACTGCACGGCCTGCGCGGAGGGCGTCTGCGCGATGATGTCGAAGACCGGGGCGTTCGAGAAGAGCGGGTCGCCCCATCGGATGATCGGACGCCAGGTGTACCCGGCCGGCACGGTGAACTCGTCGACCAGACGGTTCACCGGCGCGATCGGGTCGAACGGGAGGCTGCCGCCCGCGGGTCGCGCGAATGCGGCGCCCGCTCCCCCGACACCCGACGAGCCCGGGCCCGACAGCGGCGTCTGCCCGCGGAGGCCGCCGACGGCGACGGCGACGGCACCCGCGGCACCGAGGCCGAGCAGCGCGCGACGCGACAGCGCGGCTGCGGCGACCTCCTGGAAGGTCTCGTTGTGCGACGAGTTGCACTCGGGGCCCAGGCACGCGTTGGCGCACTTGTACTGGCAGGTCACGGCGAGGCGCTTGCCTCGTGCGTGGTCTGCCATGGGCAGGGAACGGCGGAATCCTTCGATGATGCTCACGAGCGTCCTCTCGGCATGCATGGCAACGGGCTGGCGTGGGGTGGCGCCAGCCTCGCCGCGTGCGGCGAAGCTCGCCGGAACCGGAGGTGAACGCCCGGCGACGAGGACATGAGAACGGCTTCATCGAGACGGATGCCGCGTCCCCCGGGTGCGCGGCGACCTCGAGGCGTCAGCCGGCCGGTGCGGATTCGAGCGAGTTGATCGCCCGGATGAGGCGGTACAGCTCGCCCACGCGGAATTGGTTCAGCCGCAGGACCAGCCGCGGCCACTGCAGCTCGTCGTCGTCCTCGATCTCGACGGTGAGCGGTCCGCGCAGTTCGATGCCGCCCTCGGTGACGAGGTCGCCGAACTGGGCGTTGAGCGCCTCGACCTCAGCATCCGTCGGCTCCGCCTTCACGCGCAGCACGAGCCGCTTGCCGACCCAGCGCAGCGAGTCGTAGTTGCGGTAGAACCCGGTCAGCTCGTCGACCGCGGCCGGCACCGAGTCGGTGATGAGCACCCGATCGAAGTCGCCCTTCGAGATCACGCCCGACGGAATCAGGTGATCGTCGACGAATCGGCGCAGCCCCGTCCAGAACGTTCCGCCGGGCGCGTCGAGCAGGACGATCGGCGTCGGATCGGCCTTGCCGGTCTGCTGCAGCGTCAGCAGCTCGAACATCTCGTCCAGCGTTCCGAACCCGCCGGGAACGCAGACGAAGCCGCTCGACTCCTTCACGAGCATGAGCTTGCGCGTGAAGAAGTACTTCATCGCCACATTGCGCGCGTTCGCGCCCACGATCGCGTTCGGCTTCTCCTCGAAGGGGAGGCGGATCGACACGCCGAGCGAGTTGTGAGGCCCGGCACCCTCGGCGGCGGCCTGCATGATGCCCGGCCCCGCACCGGTCACCACCAGCCAGCCGTGATCGGCGAGCGCCGTGGCCACGTCCGACGCCTGACCGTAGTGGGCGTCCTCGGGCAGCGTGCGCGCCGAGCCGAAGATCGTGACCTTCGGGACCCCCCGGTACGGCGCGAACAGCCGGAATGCGGCCCGCATCTCGCTGAGCGCAGCCGAGGTGATCTTGAGGTCGAGGCGGTCGGTGTCGTCGATCCCCATCCCGATGCCCGTCGCGAGGATGCGTGCCACCAGGTCGGTGCTCTCGGTGATGCCCGCTGCGGCGATGGTCGCGCGCAGCTCCTCGGTCACGGGGTGCGGGATGGTTCCGGTGTCGCTGGGGCCCATGACGCCCAGCGTGCCACGCGGAGCCGCCGTTCGGTGGACGACGCGTGAACGTTCTCGGCACGCGGCGTGGGGTGCGACCGATCGATTCGGATACACCGTTGTATCAAAACGCTTGTCGGGTGCATCATTCTGCGTGGGGACACATGGCATGCGCGAGGGAGCGGATGCCACTGGGGGGTGCGACATGAGCGCTGATGAGCCGTGGAGCCAAGGCAGAGACGCCGGTGGCGGCGACGTCGGCTACAGCCCCGCACCACGAGCGGCCGCCGAGGGGGTGGTGGTGCAGCAGGAAGCTGCCCCGACTGCATACGTCATCCCCCCGGTCGGTCCGCCGCCGGCCCTCGACAGAGGGTCGGCGGCGCCCGCTCGATCGCGGCTGCCCGCCGTCCTCGCGCTCGCGCTCGGCGCCGCGGCGTTGGTCTCGTGCCTGCTCCTGCTCTTCGCAGGGTGGGGCCGGACCGCAGGGCCGTCGGTCACCGTCGCTCTCGCCGTCGCCGCGATCGCGGCCGGCATCGTCGCGCTGGAAGGCCGCGCGCGTCGCTCCGCGGCCGCGGTCGCGGGGGTGGTGATGGCACTGGTCGCAGGAGTGTTCGGCACCGCGAGCGCCATCCCGCAACCCGATCTCGGCGTCCACGTGTACGGCTACGCGGACTGCCAGCTGCTTTCGGGAACCCCGCCGGACGACGTCGACGCCGACGCCTACTCCTCAGCCGTCTTCGCACCGGATCTGGTGGGGGTCGACACCATCTCCGAGCCCTCGTTCCCGTACGGCAGGACGATCACGGTCGCGCCGACCGCAGCGGCCGAACCGCGCGACATCGCGACCTTCACGGTGGACGCCCCGGTGGACGTCACCGACAAGGCCGCGGCGCCTCCGCAGAACGGGGTGTATGTCGCCGTGCCCGTCACGATCGAGGCGACGCCCGACGGCGGGCTGGACTGCTTCTCGTGGACGGCGCCTCCGAGCTACTGGTTCGTCTACGACGGCGACTACACGGACTACACGACGGTGTCGATCCCCGGGTATCCGACCATCGAGGACGGCGGGCGCGACAACGGCGACGGCACCCTCACGTACTACGACATCTTCGACGTCTCGCAAGAGGACGTGTCGAACGGCGGCTACGAGTTCGATCTGCTCGAGCCCGACGGGACGGTCAAGCCGGTCTTCTGGGCGGAGACACCGTGATGAGCACACCGATCACCCTGAAACCGTCTGCCGGAGCCGAGCTTCCGCGGCCACGCGCGCCGTGGCCGGTGGTCGCGGCGTTCTACCTCTGGTGGGTGCTGATCTTCGTGCAGTCCGTCGGACTTGCGTGGATGGGGCTCGTCTTCGGTCAGGCCGCCGAGGTCGGCGGTCCTGCCTGGGACATCCTCTTCGTGTACGTGCCGATCGGCCTGCCGACCCTCGCGCTCGTGGTCATCGAGGTGATCCTGGTGCTGCGGCTCCGGCGCGCAGGCCGGGTCGCGCGGGTGGTGCTGGCGATTCTCGCGCTCCCCGCGGCGCTGACGGCGCTCAACATCGTTTCGGAGACGTGGTGGGCGGCTCAGGCCGCCGCATCCTCGGTCTCGTTCGTCGGCCCGAACGTTGCGGGCGACGTGATGTTCTGGGTGGCCATCGGCATCTTGATCGTCGCGGCGATCGCCGCCGCGATCCTGCCCTTCCTGCCGCCGGTCGGCCGGTACTTTCGGAAGACGCCCGGCACGGATCCACCGCCCGCGGTGCCCGAGTTCGGCGCCGCTCCGGCCGCACCCTGGACCGTGCCCGAGCTCGACCCTCTCCCGGCGGAGGACCCGCCGCCCTTCAGCGAGCGCTGAGGCGGGCGACGGCGTCGGCGACCGAGACGACCTCGCGGTCGCCGGTGCGACGGTCCCAGAGCTCGACCTGGCCCTCGGCGGCGCCACGGCCCACGATGACGATCTTCGGCACGCCGACGAGCTCGGCGTCGCCGAACTTCACGCCGGGCGAGACCTTGGGCCGGTCGTCGTAGAGCACGTCGAGGCCCGCGGCCTCGAGGTCGGCCGACAGCTGCGCGGCCACATCGAACATCACCGGCTCGCGGCCGGCCGCGACGACGTGGACATCGAACGGCGCGACCGAGGCGGGCCAGATGAGACCCTTGTCGTCGTTGTTGAGCTCGGCGATGATCGCGAGGATGCGGGTCACGCCGATGCCGTACGAGCCCATCGTGACGGTGACGAGCTTGCCGTTCTCGTCGAGGACCTTGAGGCCCAGCGCGTCGGCGTACTTGCGGCCGAGCTGGAAGACGTGGCCGATCTCCATGCCACGGGCGAGCTCGACCGGACCCGAGCCGTCGGGCGCGGGGTCGCCCGCACGGACGCTGGCGACCTCGACGAATCCGTCGCCGGTGAAGTCGCGGCCCGCGACCAGGGTGTGCACGTGCTTCTGGTCGATGTTGGCGCCGGTGACCCACGCGGTGCCGTCGACGACGCGGGGGTCGAGGAGGAACCGGATGCCGGTCGCGGACTCCTCGCCGAGCACGGCGCCGGTCTCCGACCAGGGGCCGATGTAGCCCTTCACGAGGAGCGGGTGCTTCTCGAAGTCCTCGGGCGTCGCGGGCTCGACCTCGGCCGGCGCGAACGCGACCTCGACGCGCTTGTCGTCGACGTCGCGGTCGCCGGGCACGCCGACGATCACGAGCTCGCGCGTGCCGTCGAGGTGGGTAAGCGCCAGGACGACGTTCTTGAGGGTGTGCGCGGCGGTCCACTCGGTGACGCCGTCGGTGGCGGGGCCGGCGATCCCTGAAGCGGGTGCGTCCAGATGCGCGTTCGAGTGGTCGACGAGCGTCTGGATGGTCGGCGTGTTCGGCGAGTCGAAGATCACCGGACCACCGAGCCCGTCGAGGGCGATCGGCTCCGGCGCGACGGTCGTGAACGCCTCGACGTTGGCCGCGTACCCGCCGGCCGAGCGCACGAACGTGTCTTCGCCGACGGCGGTCGGGTGCAGGAACTCTTCGGAGCGCGAACCGCCCATCGCTCCCGCATCCGCCTGCACGATGACGTATTCGAGACCGAGGCGCTGGAAGATGCGCTCGTATGCGTCGCGCTGCAGCATGTAGCTCGCGTCGAGGCCGGCGTCCGACGAGTCGAACGAGTACGCGTCCTTCATGGTGAACTCGCGGCCGCGCAGGAGGCCTGCGCGGGGGCGCGCCTCATCGCGGTACTTGTCCTGGATCTGGTAGATCGTGAGCGGCAGGTCCTTGTACGACGAGTACAGGTCCTTCACGAGGAGCGTGAAGACCTCCTCGTGCGTGGGGGCCAGCAGATAGTCGGCGTCCTTGCGGTCCTTGAGGCGGAAGATGCCGTCGCCGTACTCCTCCCACCGATTGGTGATCTCGTAGGGCTCGCGGGGAAGCAGCGCCGGGAAGTGCACCTCGTACGCTCCCGCGTTCGTCATCTCCTCGCGGACGACCTGCTCGACCTTCGCCTTCACGCGCAGACCCAGCGGGAGCCACGCGAAGATGCCTGGCGCCTGGCGCCGGATGTAGCCGGCGCGCACGAGCAGCTTGTGGCTCGTGACCTCGGCGTCAGCGGGGTCTTCACGGAGCGTGCGGAGGAAGAAGTGCGACAGACGGGTGACCACGAGGGTCAAGTTTAGGGCGAATGGATGCTGCGCCCCCGCGCCGATGTCAATCCTGGGCGTCGCACGCGCCCCGGTGCCTACACTGATCGGGTGCCCGCACGCCGACCTCGACTCGCTCCCGCACAGGCCCACGACGAGCTCGTCGAGTCGCTCGCGCACCTGCGCGAGGAGCTCGAGCTTCCGGCGGGCTTCCCCGCCGACGTGGAGGCCGAGGCGCAGCGCGCCGCAGGCGCGGTCTCTGTCGATCCGGCGACGGCGGAGCTCGATGACCTGCGCGACATCGAGTTCCTGACGATCGATCCCGCGGGCTCCACCGACCTCGACCAGGCCCTCCACCTCGAGCGCACGGCGACGGGGGCGGTGCTGCACTATGCGATCGCCGACCTCCCCGCCTTCGTGGCCCCAGGCGGTGCGATGGACGCGGAGGCGCGGCTGCGCGGGCAGACGCTGTACGCGGCGGATGGTCGGATCCCGCTGCATCCCGTCGTCATCAGCGAGGGCGCGGCGTCACTGCTGCCGGATCAGGACCGTCGGGCGTTCGTCTGGAGGTTCGTCCTCGACGACGGGGCTCGCCCCGTCGAGACGACCCTGCGACGCGCCGTGATCCGGTCGCGGGCGCAGTGGACCTACGTCGACGCCCAAGCCGCGATCGACGCGGGCAGCGCTCCGCCGAGCCTCGCGGCGCTCCCCTGGTTCGGCCAGGAGCGGCTCGCTCGCGAGGCCGAGCGCGGCGGTGCGAGCCTGAACGTGCCCGAGACCCGCATCGTCGCCGAGGACGGCGGCTACCGCCTCGAACGCGACGCTCCGCTCGTCCTCGAGGACTGGAACGCCCAGGTCTCGCTCCTCACCGGAATGGCCGCCGCCGACATCATGCTGAAGGGCCGCGTGGGCATCCTGCGGACGATGCCCGCTGCCGAGGCGGACGACGTCGCCGCGTTCCGAGCGCAGACGGTGGCGCTCGGCATCCCGTGGCTGACCGACGTCTCGTACGGCGACTACCTGCGCGGTCTCGCGCGCGATTCGCCCGCCGCGCTCGCGATCCTCGATGCCGCCGCGGGTCTCTTCCGCGGTGCGGGGTACGCGGCGTTCGACGGCGCACCGCCCGCCGACCCGCTGCAGGCGGCGATCGGCGCGCCTTATGCTCACACCACGGCGCCGCTGCGGCGGCTCGTCGATCGCTGGTCGCTCGTTATCTGCGAGGCGCTCGCGAACGGGCGGGAGGTGCCCGCGTGGGCGCGGGAGAGCCTTGCGTCGCTGCCGAAGATCATGGCGCGCAGCGACGGCGTGGCGAATCGTCTCGGGGCGGCGACCGTCGATCGGGTCGAGGCGGCGCTCCTGTCCGGCCACGAGGGCCAGGTCTTCGAAGCCGTGGTGCTGGGCCTGCGCGGTGACGGCGCCCGCGTGCAGCTCACGGATCCGCCGGTCACGGCGAAGGTCGCGGGGCTCGACGCGGCGGCGGGGGCGACCGTGCGACTGCGCCTCGAGTCCGTCGACATCGACTCGGGCACCGTCGTGCTCGAGCACAGCGAATAGCGTGGTCGCATGACGACATTGCTGCTCACCGGGTTCGAGCCGTTCGGCGGCGACTCCTCCAACCCGTCGGGAGCCGCCGTGAATCTCGTGGCCTCACGTTGGGAAGGGCCGGAAGCACTCGTCACGGCTGTGCTGCCGGTGACGTTCGCGGGCGCAGCGGAGCGGATGCGTGCACTGCTGGCAGAGCACCGGCCCGACATCGTGATCGCCGCCGGGCTCGCGGGCGGTCGTGCCGCGATCGGCGTCGAGCGCGTGGCCGTGAACCTCGTCGATGCGCGCATCCCCGACAACGACGGCGACCAGCCCGTCGACGTGCCGAGCGTTCCCGGTGCCGCGACCGCCCACTTCGCGACGCTCCCCGTGAAGGAGATCGCACGGCGCATCGCCGGCGCCGGGATCCCCGCCCAGGTGTCGTACTCGGCCGGCACGTTCGTGTGCAACCACGTGTTCTTCACGGCGCTCGAGGCGGCGGCATCCGGAACCCGTGCCGGATTCGTGCACGTGCCCTGGCCTGCCGAGCACGCGCCGACGACGGAGTCTGCCGCCCTGCCGCTCTCGGACATCGCTCGCGCGCTCGAGATCGCAGTCCGGACGAGCCTTGAGGTGACCGCGGACACCGCCGTGCCCGGCGGGACGCTGCACTGATCGGGCTCGGGGGTCAGCGCGCGGCGGGCTCGGCCGAGGCGGACGCCGCCACCGCCGTCGCGGCAGCCGTCACCGTGGCGACGATCGCGGCGCGTCGTGCCGCCATGCGCGCGGCGCCGTCGCCGGCGTCGGGCACGATGAGCGCGTCGAGCTGCGGCAGCACCGGCCAGGCGTTGACGAGGCTCACGAGGGTGAGCAGCAGCTCCCCCGCCTCGACACGGCCGACACCCGGCAGCATGCGCTGGATGCGCGTGACCTTCTCGGCGTGGAACTCGGCGCGCACCGGACTGTCGGCCGCCGCGATGCCGCGTTCGAGTCCTTCCCAGTAGACGAGGCGCGGGATGTGGCCGTTCGCCATGTGGTGATCGAACAGCCGCGCGGCGTAGTCGCCCACCGCCTGAGGCCCGGTGCCCTCGACCTGCACCGCCTGCAACGCGACCTGGAGCGCTTCGGCGAGCACGGTGGCGAAGAACTCGTCCTTCTTGCCGAAGTACTGGTAGATGCGCTCTTTGTTCACGCCGGCGGCGGCGGCGATGCGGTCCACGCGTGCTCCGGCGAGCCCGTGCTCGCTGAACTCCACCGTCGCCGCTTCGAGCAGCAGCCGCCTCGTGCGCTCGGTATCCCACGCCATGCGCCCATGGTAACGAACAACTCCAACTAAGTGGTTGCGGAATACTCGGCGCGGTGGTTCACTTACAACCAGCCAGTTGCAACCATTCAGTTGGCTTTTCGGAAGGATGCCGCACATGTCCGTTTCTTCGAGCACCGAGCCCGTTCGCGTGGCCGCCCCCGCTCCCGCGCCGTCCGTCCATGTCCGCGCCGCGATCACGTGGCTGGCGATCTTCCCTCTCGTGTCGGTGGGGATGTTGCTGCTCGGCCCCGTGTCCGAGTCGTGGCATCCCATCCTCCGCGCGCTGGTGCTCACCGCCGTCGTCGTGCCGCTCGCGGTCTACGTCGTCGTGCCGCGCCTCCTCGGCGCCTACACGTCGCTTCGCCGGCGCCGCGCGCCCCGCGAGGACTGACGTCGCGCCGTCCTGAGCGGAGGGGTCAGCGCGAGCGGCGGCCGAAGTGGAGCACCTCACGCACGACGAGACCTGCGACCAGCGCCCAGAACGCGGCGCTCACGCCCGCGATCGCCACACCCGACGCGGCCACCAGGAACGTCACCACCGCCGGCAACCGCTCGCCCGGGTCGTCGATCGCCTGCTGCACGGCGGAGCCGAAGGCGCCGAACAGCGCGATGCCGGCGACCGCCGGAATGACAGCCTCCGGCGCCACCACGACCAGTGCGACGAGCGCCGCCGACAGCCCGCCGAGCACGATGCCGCTCGCGCCCGTCGACACACCCGCGACCCAGCGCCGCTTCGGGTCGGGATCGGCGTCAGGTGCAGCGGCGAGCGCCGCGCTGATCGCGGCGAGGTTGATCGCGTGTCCGCCGGCCGTCGCGCCGAGGGCGGTGCCGACGCCGGTCACGAGCATCGCCGGCCGCCACGGCACCTGGTAGCCGAAGCTGCGCATGATCGCGATGCCGGGCACGTTCTGCGACGCCATCGTCACCAGGAACAGCGGCAGCGCGAGTCCGACGACGGCGCCGAAGGTGAGCGTCGGCGCGGTGAACTCCAGTCGGGGAACCAGCAGCGCGGGGTCGATCGTCGCGCCCGTGACCGCGACATCCACCGCCACGACGACGGATGCCGCGACGAACGCGAGCGGCACCGCCCACCGCGGCGCGAACCGCACGAACACGAGCCACGTGACGAGGACCGGCACGACCCCCCACGGGTTCAGCACCAGCCCGGAGATCGGGGCGAGACACAGCGGGAGCAGCACTCCGGCGAGCATCGCCTGCGCGATCGACGGCGGGATCCGAGCGATGAGCCGGCCGAGCTGCGGCCAGAGCGCCGTCAGCAGGATGAGGCCGGCGGTCACGAGGAACGCGCCGACCGCCGCGGGCCAACCGCCCTCGACGGCTCCGGTGGCGGCGAGCACCGCGGCGCCGGGCGTGGACCACGCGACGGTGATCGGCGTGCGGTAGCGCCATGCCAGCAGGATCGCCGACGCCCCCATCGTGAGGCAGAGCACGAGGAGGCCGCTCGCCGCCTGCGCGCGTGATGCCCCGACGGCGTCGAGGCCCGTGAGCACCACGGCGAAAGAGCTCGTGACGCCGACGAGCGAGGTCACGATGCCCGCGACGATCGGCCGCGACAGCGGTGCGGTCTCGGGCTGGGCGGGCGAAGGATCCGGCGCCGTGGCGCCGGTCGAGGAGTCCTCGGTCATCCCTCGTGCCGTCGCGATCGGCCAGAAGGGCTCATGAAGCGCCTCCCGCGATGCCTACGACCGCGAGGAGCACGACCAGGCAGGTCACCGCGATCATGACCACGTTGACGCGACGAACGGCATCGGACGGAGGATCGGCGACGCCGACCTGCCCCGCACCGGCCGCAGCCAGTCTGCGCGCGATCGACGCCGCGACCTGGCCCGCGGGGGTGGTCGCCGTGCCGACCGTCAGCTCTGAGACCCGCCTGACGGGCTGGAACCCGCTCGCATGCGCGTCCGCGGAACGCATCGCCTCCATGGCGAGGTTCTGCTGGCCGGGCACCGCCCATGCGCGCACGCGCCGCCCCCCGCGCAGGAGGAAGTCGAGCGTGAAGCCCGATGCCACGCCGTCGAGCGCGGAGAACGCGAACCGCGTGGTCGTGAACGTGTTCCGCACGAGCACGGCGTCGGTCTCGACGGTCACGCGAGGCCACACCGCGAACGCCCAGAGCAGCCACAGCACGAGCCCCAGCCCGGCCGAGAACGCGAGGTAACGCGGGTCGAACACCGGCAGCAGCGCGAGGACGACGCCCGCGACCACCGCCCCGACGGTGAACGGCACGAAACGCAGGCGCTCGTACACCTCGACATCGCCGACCCTGCGCAAGTGCACCATGCGCTCACAGTAACGGAGCCCTCGCGCGGCTCCGCGCGGCCGGGCCTCAGCGCGTCTCGTACTCCGCGAGCACATCGGAGACCATGCGATGCCCCTGCGCCTCGAACTCGGCGTCGCCGACCTGATGCGCCCAGCAGGCCGTTCCGATGGCCTCGCGCGCTCGCATGAGGATCCAGTGGGACGGTCCCCACGCCTCTCCGCGCATCGCTTCGCGCTGCGCGGAGCCTCGGGCGCGTGGGCCCAGCCGGGGGTCCCGGCCGTAGCCATCGAGGAACGCCGCCTCGCACGCGGGGTTCTCACGCCACTCCTGCGCGGCGAGGCGCACGAAGTCCGTGGCGGCAGGGCGGAATGCGAACCGCCCGAAGTCGATGACGCGTACCTCGTCGCCGTCGACCAGCCAGTTGCGCGGCTGCCAGTCTCCGTGGGTCGGAACGAGGTCGTCCTCGATCGGGGGCAGCGCGGCGAGCATGGCTCGCAGGCGGCGCTCCACGTCCGGCGCGATCGCGTGGGACGCGTCCAGCCAGGCGATCGCGCGGCGGGTGGCGGCAGCATCCATCCCCTCCGACGGCCGCGTCGCCTGCGCGTGGAACCGCCGCAGCAGCGTGCCCGCGCGGCGATGGACCTCGGGGTCGACGCCCGCGGCCGTGCGGTATGCCAGCTCGCCGGGAAGCCAGTCGAGCACCAGGATTCGGGCCTCACGATCGGCCCATCGCAGCCTCGCCGCGTGACCGCGCTCCGCCCACGGAGAGACGTAACCGCCCTCGTGCGCGTCGAGCTCGCGGCCGAGGTGGTGGTCGGTGTCGCCTCCCGCCTTGACGATCAGCGTGCGATCACCGTGGCGCACCTGCAGCACGACGGTCTCGACCTGGTTCCAGCTGAGGTCGGCGATGACCTCGACGCCGGGGAGCCACGCGGCGATCAGGGCCCGCTGCCGCGACGACAGACGTCCGAGGCCGGCGTCGTCAGGCGGCGTCGAGGCGTGGTGCACCCTCGGATCCTGCCATGCACGCCGTGACCGTGCCCGTAGGGTCGGGGTGTGCGTCGACTCATCCCCCGGCTCGCGGTCGCCGCGACCGCAGCGGGCCTGAGCCTGCTCGCGTGGGCGGAGTACGTGAACTGGCGCGCCTCGCACCGCGCGCTCGGCGTCAGCGCCGCCGCGGACGGCATCGAGGCGGTGGTGGTCCTCGGGTACCGCGATCGAGGGCCGAAGGCGAACTTCGTCAACCGGTACCGCGTTCGCGTCGGGCTGCGTTCGCAGAGTCCTCGGGCACGCGAGAGCGTGCTGGTGCTGTGCGGCGGCAGCGTCGGCGGCGACATCCCTGAAGCCGAGCTGATGGCGCGCTACGCCCGGAGTCGCGGGTACGCCGGGCGGATCGTGCTCGACTCGACGAGCACGACCACGCAGGAGAACATCGAGAACGCGATCGCGCTCGTCGAGGACGCGGATGCCATCAAGGTCGTGTCGAACTCGCCCCACGCCGCGGTCGGACGTGAGCACCTCCGCAGCCTGAGGCCCGACCTCGCCGACCGTCTCGCGCGCGGCGCCGACTACCGGTTCGGCGAGGCGCCGCTGCTCAAGGTCGCGGCGGCGGTCATCGCAGGCCGGTACCACGCGCGACGGCGGGCCGAACCGCGATGACGGGCGCGCGCGCTAGGACGTGACGACCTGCGCGGTGCCGATCGGCGCGTCGGGGCCCATCTCATCGGCGATGCGGTTCGCCTCTTCGATGAGGGTCGCGACGATGTCGGCCTCGGGCACCGTCTTGATGACCTGGCCCTTCACGAAGATCTGCCCCTTGCCGTTGCCCGACGCGACGCCGAGGTCGGCCTCGCGGGCCTCGCCCGGGCCGTTCACGACGCAGCCCATGACCGCGACGCGCAGCGGGACGGTCATGTCCTTGAGGCCCTCGGTCACGTTGTCGGCCAGCGTGTAGACGTCGACCTGGGCGCGGCCGCACGACGGGCACGAGACGATCTCGAGCTTGCGCTCGCGCAGGTTGAGCGACTGCAGGATCTGGTGGCCGACCTTGACCTCTTCGGCCGGCGGAGCCGACAGCGACACGCGGATCGTGTCGCCGATGCCCTCGGCGAGGAGGATGCCGAACGCCGTGGCGCTCTTGATCGTCCCCTGGAACGCCGGGCCCGCCTCGGTCACGCCGAGGTGGAGGGGCCAGTCGCCCCGCTCGGAGAGGAGCCGGTACGCCTTCACCATGACGATCGGGTCGTTGTGCTTGACCGAGATCTTGAAGTCGTGGAAGTCGTGCTCCTCGAAGAGGGATGCCTCCCACACGGCGCTCTCGACGAGCGCTTCGGGCGTCGCCTTGCCGTACTTCTCGAGCAGACGCTTGTCGAGCGAGCCGGCGTTCACGCCGATGCGCAGGGACACGCCCGCGGCCTTCGCGGCGGCGGCGATCGCGCCCACCTGGTCGTCGAACTTGCGGATGTTGCCGGGGTTCACGCGCACCGCGCCGCACCCGGCGTCGATCGCCTGGAAGACGTACTTCGGCTGGAAGTGGATGTCGGCGATCACCGGGATCTGGCTCTTCGCCGCGATGATGTGCAGCACGTCGGCGTCGTCCTGCGAGGGGACGGCGACCCGGACGATCTCGCAGCCCGAGGCGGTGAGCTCGGCGATCTGCTGGAGGGTGGCGTTGATGTTGGTCGTCGGAGTCGTCGTCATCGACTGGACGCTCACGGGGGCATCACCGCCGACCAGCACTTTTCCCACCTTGATCTGGCGGGTCTTGCGACGGGGGGCGAGCGTTTCGGGGACCTTGGGCATCCCGATGTTGACGGCTGGCACGTCTGACAGCCTACGCGTCGGCGCGGGGCGCGGGCGGGCTGCCGGTCCCTTCCGCCTCCGAGCCCGTGAGGGCGCGCACGAGCGTGCGCGCGTCGTACGGCCCCACGTGCCGCACGCCATTGATGAAGAACGTCGGCACCGACGTGATGTCCATCGCCTCGGCATCCAACATGTCGTCCCGCACCCGCTCGGTCACCTTGGGCGAGCTGAGATCCTCCTCGAAGCGCTCGACGTCGAGACCGAGCTCGCGGGCGCGCCGGATGATGTCGGACGGCAGCTGGTGGTCCTGATCGGCGAACAGGCTGCGTGAGAACTCCGGCAGCCTGCCCTGCAGGTTCGCCGCTTCGGCGGCCTCCGCCGCGGCGAGCGCGTTGGGATGCTGCCGCTCGAGCGGGGCGTGCCGCCAGACGTAGCGCAGCCGGTCGCCGAGCTCGCGGCGCACCTCCTCGATCGATCCGGACGCCTTGAGGCAGAACGGGCACTGGAAGTCGCCGTACTCGACGATCGTGAGCGGGGCGTTCACGTCGCCGTAGATGTGGTCGCGCTTGGGGTCGACCGCACGCACCAGGGTGCGTCCGCCGTCGTCGTCGGGCCGTCGCGCATCCGAGATGCGGAACATGATCGCCGCGAGGATGAACGCGAGGACGGATGCTGCGAGCACGCCGACGCGCGCCTCGTTCTGCACGCCGGGGTCGTCGATCGCGAGATCGATGATGAAGAGCGAGATCGTGAACCCGATGCCGCACAGCATCGCGCCGCCGGCGATGCGGTCGAGGGTGAGCCCGAGTCCGAACTCGCCGAGCTTGAACACCTTCATGATCGCGGCCGCGCCGAAGACACCGACGAACTTGCCGACCACGAGCCCGACGATGATGGCCCACGTGACCGGCGACTGCACGGCCGCCGCGAGGATCGGCCCCGAGATCTCGACGCCCGCGTTGGCGAGCGCGAACAGCGGGAGGATGACGTAGGCCACGTACGGGGAGTACGCCGACTGCAGCCGCTCGTTGATGGAGATCGATTCGCGCAGGCTGTTCGCCGCCTGCCGGGCGTACTCGGTGTTGGGCGACTGGCGGAACACCCGGGCGAGCTCGAGCGCCTGCTCCACGTCGCGGCGATTCGGCCGGTAGACCGGGATCAGCAGCGCGATGGCGACACCGGCCAGCGTCGGGTGCACGCCGGACGCGAGGAACGCCAGCCACACGATGATCGACAGGGTCGCGTAGATGGGGCCGCGGCCGCGGCGCACGTAGCGGGTGAAGTAGATGCCCGCGAGCCCGACCGCGGCGACGACGAGCGGCAACGGCGTGAAGTTCTCGGTGTAGAAGAGCGCGATGATGCTCAGCGCCCCGATGTCGTCCACGACCGCGAGCGCGAGCAGGAAGACGCGCAATCGGCCGGAGGCGCGAGGCCCGATGAGGGCGAGCGCGCCGACGAGGAACGCGGTGTCGGTCGAGATCACGACGCCCCACGCGTGCTCGCTGCCGGATCCGGCGGCGATCGCGAGGAAGAGCCCGGCCGGCACGAGCAGCCCCGCGATGGCGGCCATGACGGGGATCATCGCGCGCGACCAGCTCGTGAGCTCGCCGATCGCGAACTCCCGGCGCACCTCGAGCCCGACGGTGAAGAAGAAGATCGCCATGAGCGCGTCGTTGACGAGCGCATGCAGCGTGAACTCGAGGTGGATGTCGCCGAACCCGACGGTCAGCTCCGTCTCCCAGAAGTCGTGGTAGGACGTCGCGGAGATGTTCGCCCACACGATCGCGACGAGTGTCGCGAGCACCAGCAGCAGCGCGCCGGTGCGCTGCTCCCCCATGTTGCGGATGCGGTCGGCGATCGACGGACCGCGGCGGCGCGGACGCGCCGGCCGCTCGGGTTCGGGCGAGCGCTCGGTGATGGTCAGCTGGGTCATGGCGTACCTCCGCGGCGCGGGGATGGGAGGAGACGGGGCTCGCCTCAGTATGGTGCGTAACGCGGGGCCGGTGGGCCGATGGCCGGATCGGGCGTGTGGTAGGTTCGGCGCATGTCCGCGCACCTCTCCTGGTGGCTCACCGCATAGGCGGTGGGTTTCGCGTGACCACAGACCGCCCACGGGGCGGTCTTCTTTTTCGTACGGGACTCCGCCCCACGACGAAAGACGACGCACATGTCCGGGCCCGCTTCCCCGTCCCTTCCCGACCTCGCTGCGAGCGGTCTCCCGTTCGCGCTCATCGCGCGTGACGACCGCACCGTCGAGGTGCTGACCGGCGACGTCGTCGACGTCGACCTCCTCGCCGACATCCCGCTGACGGGAGCGTCCGGGGCGCCGAACGAGGTGCTCGCCCTGGTCCCGTTCCGACAGGTGCGCGAGCGCGGCTTCGAGTGTCACGACGACGGTGCGCCGCTGCGGTGCCTCATCGTCGAGAATCGCGCGTCGCTCCCCCGCGACGAGGCCCTCTCGCAGCTGCCGGCCTCCGCTGTCCCCCTCGACGGCCCCGGCTTCGACATCGCCGACGAGGAGTATGCCGACATCGTGCGGCGCGTGATCGCCGACGAGATCGGTCGCGGCGAGGGCGCCAACTTCGTCATCCGTCGCGATTTCACCGCGGGAGTGTCGACGGATGCCGCCACCGCCGCCCTGACGTGGTTCCGGGCCCTCCTCGAGCACGAGCGGGGCGCGTACTGGACCTTCGCGGTCGTCACCCCCGGCCATGTCGCGGTGGGCGCAAGCCCCGAGGCGCACGTGAGCGCACGCGACGGCGTCGTGACGATGAACCCGATCTCCGGCACGTTCCGCCACCCGGCGGGAGGGGCGACCCCCGAGACGCTCAGCGAGTTCCTCCGCTCGACGAAGGAGACCGAGGAGCTCTTCATGGTCGTCGACGAGGAGCTCAAGATGATGAGCGCCGTCTGCTCGGACGGCGGCCGCATCACGGGGCCCCACCTCAAGGAGATGTCGCGGCTCACCCACACCGAGTACGTGCTGCGGGGCCGCAGCAAGCTCGACCCGCGCGACATCCTGCGCGAGACGATGTTCGCGCCCACGGTGACCGGCTCGCCCATGCAGAACGCGTGCACGGTCATCACCCGTCACGAGACGACTCCCCGCGGCTACTACTCGGGCGTCGCGGCGCTCTTCACTCCCCGTGAGACGCTCGCGGCGGGCGAGGCGACGCACGACCTCGACGCGCCGATCCTCATCCGCACCGCCTACCTGCAGGACGGTCGGCTGCGCGTGCCGGTCGGTGCGACGCTCGTGCGCCACTCCGACCCGTACGGCGAGGTCGGCGAGACCCACGGCAAGGCCGCCGGCGTGCTCGGCGCGATCGGCGCCGTTCCCCGCGACACCGCGGCCGAGTCCGCGGCCGCGCGCAGCGAGGTCATCGACGAGGACGCCCCCGCGGCGGCCCCCCGACGCCTCGCCGACGACCCCGCGATCGCCGAGCTGCTGGCGTCGCGCAACGGTCGCCTCGCCGAGTTCTGGCTGAACCCGCAGGGCTCGGGCGAACCCGGATCCTTCGAGGGGCGGTCGGCGCTCGTCGTCGACGCCGAGGACCGCTTCACGACGATGCTCGCCCACCAGCTGCGCCACCTCGGGCTCGAGGTCGAGATCTCGCCGTGGAGCGAGGTCACCGACGCGCAGATCGATGCGGCGGAGCTCCTCGTGACCGGCCCGGGGCCGGGTGACCCCCGCGACGCGTCGAGCCCGCGCATCCGTCGCATGCGCGAGGTCGTCGCACGTCGCCGCGCCGCCGGCCGGCCGCTCCTCGCGGTGTGTCTGAGCCACCAGATCCTCGCCGACACGTTCGGCATCGACCTCGCTCCGCTCGACGCGCCGCACCAGGGACTGCAGAAGTCGGTCGACGTGTTCGGCGTGCCGGCATCGATCGGCTTCTACAACACCTTCACCGCACGCGTCCCCGCCGGAACGACGCGCGTGGGCGAAGCGGAGGTCGCAGCCGATGCCTCGGGCGACGTGTACGCGCTGCGTGGCCCCGGATTCGCGTCCGTGCAGGGTCACCTCGAGTCGATCCTGTCGCGCGACGGCATGACGACGCTCCAGCGCCTGGTCGAACAGGCTCTGGCGCCCGTCCCCGCCTGACACCGATCGTTCGTTGAGCGGGGCGCGCTCTGACGCGCGAAGACGAGACGCCTCGGGAATCCGGTCTGCGCCGGGTTCAGCGCGTTTCGACTCGCACGCTCGCTCAACGACCGGGGGCCGAGGCCGCGCGGGCGGCGAGCAGGCGACGCTCGGCCTCGTTGGCCGTGAGCTCGAGCGCGCGGAGGTCTGCGGCGAGCGCCTCGTCGTCGCGTCCGAGGTCCCGCAGCAGCGACGCCCGCACGGCGTGCCACAGATGCGATCGTGCGAGCGGATCTTCGAGCGCGTCCACCTCGGCGAGCGCGGCCGCGGCGCCGTCGACCCTCGCGAGCGCCACCGCGCGGTTCAGTCGCACCACCGGCGACCGGTCGTACCCGAGCAGCATGTCGTAGAGCGTCAGCACCTGCAGCCAGTCGGTAGACGCCGCATCGGCGGCATCCGCGTGGCATGCCGCGATCGCCGCGTGCAGCTGCCAGCGTCCGGGCCGCCGCAGGCGCGCCGCACGCCCGAGAGCGTCGCGCGCGCCGGCGAGCAGCGTCGCGTCCCACCGTGTGCGGTCCTGTTCCGCGAGCAGCACGAGCTCGCCGTCGACGGACCGTGCCGACTCGCGGGCCCGGTGGAACCGCAGCAGCGACAGCAGTCCCCACGCCTCCGCGGCGCGAGGAAGCGCCTCGGCGACCACGCGGGCGAGCCACAGCGCATCGTCGGCGAGGTCGCGGTCTGCCGCGGCATCCGCCCCCGCCACGAAGTGGGCCTCGCTGTACATCACCGACACGATCGTGAGCACCAGGTCGAGGCGCGCGGCGGCGTCCGCGCCCTCGGGAACGCGCAGGGGAATGCCGCTGTCGGCGATCTTGCGTTTGGCCCGCGAGATCCGCTGTCCGGTGGTGGACTCGGTCGAGAACGTGGCCCGGGCGATCTGCGCGGTCGTGAGGCCGCACACCGCCCGCAGCGTGAGGGCGAGCTGGGCGTCGGGCGCGAGCGCGGGGTGGCAGCATCCGAAGAGGAGCGGGAGCCGCTCGTCCGCCGGCGCGCCGTCGGCCGACGGCTCCGGCTGGAGCAGCGCGACCTTGTCGCGGAGCACGCGCTCGCGCCGCACCCGGTCGAGGGCGTTGTGCCGCGCGGCCTGCATGAGCCAGGCGCCGGGCTTCGGCGGGATCCCCCGGCCGCGCCACTCGCGCAGAGCCTCCTCCACCGCTTCGGCGACCGCCTCCTCGGCCACGTCGAAGCTTCCGAACGAGACGGTCAGCGCCGCCGTGATGCGCGCGGACTCCTCGCGCACCACTCCAGCGAGGAGCCGATCGGATGCCGCGGCCCCGGCGTCGCCCGGGTGTTCCGGGTCGCGCGGGGTCGCGGCATCCGTTCCGGACATCACTCGAACTGGCTGTAGTCCGTCACCATCGGGCGGATCTCGATGGCGATGCCGGGGAACTCCATCGACGGCCACGTCTTGACGAGACCGATCGCGGCGTCGAGGTCGGGGACGTCGAGCACGCTGAACCCGCCGACGACCTCCTTGGCCTCGGAGAACGGCCCGTCGACCACGACGGGGCCGTCGGGTCCGTACTTCACCGTGGTCGCGGTGGAGAGGGGCATCAGCTCGGCGCCCCCATCGGAGATCTGCTCCGAGTTGGTCTGGAACCACTCGTAGATCCGCCCGTAGACCTCCTGGCGGCGCTCATCCGGGACGGCGGCGTCGAGCTCGGGGGTCGAGGTGAACATGATCACGTACTTCACGGTCGTGTCCTTTCGTCAGTGGAACCGTTGCATCCCTACAGCGAACGGACAAGACCGATTTCGACACGACCGACCAAGATCGTCCGCGGCCGGTGCGCGGGGCGTCAGAAGAGCGTGACGGGGTTGAAGAGGTCGGCGAGGATGAGGATCCCGCCCATCACGAGCAGCGCGACGAAGACGGCGAACGTGAGCGGCACGAGCTTGGTCGCATCCACCGGCTTCGGCGGCGGGCGCCGGAACAGCTTCGCCCACACCCGCTTGATGCCCTCCCAGAGGGCCACCGCGATGTGGCCGCCGTCCAGCGGCAGCAGCGGGATGAGGTTGAACACGAACAGGGCGATGTTCAGCGACGCGAGCAGTGACAGGAACCCCGCGACGCGGTTGAGCACGGGAGAGTCCGCCGCGGCGACCTCACCGGAGAGCCGGCCAGCGCCGACGATGCTCAGCGGCCCGTTCGGATCGCGCGGCTGCCCCGTGACGAGGTCGACGCCGGTCTGCCACACCTTCGCCGGCAGCTGCCAGATGATGCCCGCGACCGCGCCGACGTTCTGGACGGCCATCTGCGGTCCTGCCCAGATCGGCTGCTGCACGTATTCGACGGTGGGGCCGATGCCCACGAAGCCGACCTCCTGGGTGGCGGTCGTGCCGTCGGCGGCCGTCACCTCGGTCTGGATCGTGGCCGGGGTGATCTGCAGGGTCTGCTCGCTGCCGTCGCGTTCGACGACGAAGGTCAGCTGCTCGCCGGGCGACGAGCGGATGATGGCGGATGCCTCGGCGAAGTCCGCGACCGGCTCCCCGTCGATCGAGACGATGACGTCGCCGGGCTGGATGCCGGCGGCCTCGGCCGGAGCAGGGGCAGACGCATCGGTGCACTCGGTCGAGCTCGTCGTCGGGACGCACTCCGACAGCCGCGCGACCTCGGTCGTCGCGGTCTGCACGCCGATGCCGGTGAGCAGGATCGAGAACAGCACGATCGCGAAGAAGAAGTTCATCAGCGGACCGCCGAGCATCACGACGATGCGCTTCCAGATCGGGAGGCGGTAGAAGACGTGCGTGTCGTCATCGCCCTGCAGCGTCTCGTCGTTCGCGTCCCGGGCGTCCTGGACCATGGTCGCGAAGAAGCCCCCGGCGGCCCGCCCGTCGCGTCTCGCCGCCTGCGGCGACGGCGGGTACATTCCGGCCATCGAGATGTAGCCGCCGAGCGGGATCGCCTTGAATCCGTACTCGGTGCCGCGCCACCGCTTCGACCACAGCGTCGGGCCGAACCCGATCATGTACTGGCCGACGCGCACGCCGAACTTCTTGGCCGGCCACAGGTGGCCGAGCTCGTGCAGCGCGATCGACACCGCGAGGCCCACGACCATGAGGGCGACACCGATGACGAACGCGAGGATCTCCACACGCTCACGGTACCCGCGCCAGCCTTTGAGTTGGGTGTGACGACGGACCACCGTGGGCGCGCCGGCGGCGCCTCGCTCCTCCCGTAGGCTCGACGCGAGGAGGAGCCGTGACCCCACGCCACGTGCGCGCGCTGCGCGGCACCGCTGCCGCGTGGGTCGCGACCGTCGTCGCCGCCACGGCGCACACCCTCGGCGGGGGCGGCGCACCGTCACCCGCATTCGTCGCGGCGGTCGGCATCCTCGCCGCTCCTGTCGCGGTCGCCCTCATCGGCCGGCGGCTCACCGCGTGGCGCGTCGGCGCCACCGTTCTCGCGAGCCAGGGCCTGTTCCACGTCGCGTTCGCCGTGACCGCCGACGCCGATCCCGCGGCGCTCCACGGCCACCACGTGACGCACCTCGGCGGCGACCTCAGCGCCGTCGTCCTCCCCGATGCCCCCATGCTCGCCGCGCACGTGCTCGCGGCGATCGCGACCATCGCCGCGCTGTACGGCGGGGAGCGGATGCTGCGCGCCCTGGGCCGCGGCATCCGTTCGCTGTTCTCGCGCGCCCGCGCGATCGCGCCGCGGCCGACGATGCCGCGGTTCGTGCAGGCACCTGCCGGCACTGCGCTCGTCGCGGCGCGCGTCGTCCTGTCCGACGTCTCGCGGCGCGGTCCTCCCGCACTCGTCTGAGCGGCGCCGCGCGCCGCACCGTCGCCGGCCCGCGCCCGATGCGCGCGCCGGAACCTCTCGCGCCTCCGGCTCCCGCCGGTGCGCCCCGATCGGCGATCCCGCCGACGACTCAGACGAAAGACGACAGCACAGCCATGACCGATTCCACCTCCCGTTCCGCCCGCACCCGCCGCGTCGTGATCGGCGTCACCGCCGGCCTCGCACTCGCGATCGGCGCGCCGCTCGCCGCATCCGCCCACGTCCACGTCACCCCCGAGACGGCGTCGGCGGGCGGCACCGAAACGCTCACCTTCTCGTTCTCGCACGGCTGCGACGGCTCGCCGACGACAGCCGTCGCCGTCGACATCCCCGAAGGCGTCGGCAACGCGACGCCGGTCGTGCAGGGCGGCTGGACCATCACGCGCGAACTCGGCACCGACGGCGTGCCGACCCGTGTCGTGTACACCGCCGACACCCCGGTCGAGGATGGGTTCAAAGCAGCCGTCTCGATGGACGTACTCTTCACCGAGGGCACGGCCGACACGACCCTCGCGTTCCCTGTGACGCAGACGTGTGCGGAGGGCGAGACCGCCTGGACCCAGATCGCCGAGGACGGCGAGGACCCCCACGACCTCGACGCCCCCGCGCCACTGGTCGCGGTGGGCGACGTGGCGGATGCGGACGCCGGACACGGTGACGCCGACGGCTCCGGCCACGCATCGGACGACGCGGTCACGGCCGCCGCAGATGCCGAAGACGCGGCATCCGTCCCCTCCGCCGACCCGGTCGCGCGCTGGCTGGCGGCCGGCGGACTCGCCGCCGGGATCGCGGCGCTCGTGGTCGTACTCGTGCGCGGACGCCGCAAGGCCTGACACGAGGCCACGCCGGTCATCGGGCGAGCGCACCCCGCCGCTCGATGACCGGCCCCCATGCGAAGATGGATGCGCCATGCCGACCGACGCGCCTTCGAACCTGCCCCCGGTACTCCGTCCCGACGCGCCGCCGACACACTCGCTCGCAGACCTCGCGGCACGCTTCGCCGTCGACGTCCGCGGTGACGTCGCCGACGCCACGCTGACGGGCCTCACCCTCGCAACCGCCGATCTCCGCCCCGGCGACGTGTTCGTCGCGGTGCAGGGCGTCAACCGCCACGGCGCCGAGTTCTCCGCCACGGCCGCCGAGAAGGGTGCCGTCGCGGTGGTGACGGATGCCGCCGGAGCCGACGCCGCGGCCGCGAGCGGGCTGCCCGTGGTGCTCGTCGACAACCCTCGCGCGGTCCTGGGCGAGCTGTCGGCCTGGGTGTACAGCACGGGACGCGACGACGACCTCCCCACACTGTTCGGCACGACCGGCACCAACGGCAAGACGAGCGTCTCGCACCTGCTCGAGGGCATCCTCGGGCAGCTCGGCGTGACGACCGGACTGTCGTCGACCGCCGAGCGCCACATCGCCGGGCAGGTCGTCGTGTCGCGCCTCACGACCCCCGAGGCGTACGAGATGCACGCGCTCCTCGCGCTCATGCGCGAGCGCGGCGTGGAAGCGGTCGCCGTCGAGGTGAGCGCGCAGGCGCTCAGCCGCCGCCGTGTCGACGGCATCGTGTTCGACGTCGCCGGCTTCACGAACCTCACCCACGACCACCTCGACGACTACGCCGACATGCGCGAGTACTTCGAGGCGAAGCTCCCGCTGTTCCGGACCGACCGCGCGCGTCGTGCCGTCGTCTGCGTCGACTCCGAGCCCGGGGCCGAGGTCGTCGCGCGCAGCGAGGTGCCGACGGTCACCGTCGGCACGCCTGCCCTCGCGTCGGATCCGGATGCCGCAGCCGCCGCCGACTGGGTGGTCGAGATCCTCGACGAGCGCCAGGTCGGCACCGAGTTCCGCCTCACGGCCCGCGACGGGCGCACGCTGACCACGCTCGTCCCCGTGATCGGCCGGCACATGGCGGCCAACGCCGGGCTTGCGATCGTGATGATCCACGAGGGCGGCTACACCTGGGAGCGCCTGGTGGAGGCTCTCGACGGCGGCCGGATCGAGGCCTACCTGCCCGGTCGCACCGAGCTCGTCTCGGGCGAGACCGGCCCCGCGGTGTACGTCGACTTCGGCCACTCCCCCGACGCCTTCGAGAAGACGCTCTCGGCGGTGCGCCGCGTGACCCCGGGCAAGGTCGTCATGCTGTTCGGCGCCGACGGCGACCGCGACGCCACGAAGCGCCACGACATGGGCCGCACCGGCGTCGAGGGCAGCGACATCCTCGTGATCACCGACCACCACCCTCGCCACGAGGACCCGGACTCGATCCGCGCGACCCTGGTCGAAGGTGCGCGTCGCGCGCAGCCGGATGCCGAGATCCACGAGTTCTCGCCGCCCGAGCGCGCGATCATCGAGGCCGTCGCGCTCGTCGGCGACGGCGACGCGATCCTGTGGGCCGGCCCCGGTCACCAGGATTACCGTGACATCCGCGGCGTGCGCACGCCCTACTCGGCGCGCGAGCTCGCCCGGCGCGCGCTGCGCGGGGCCGGCTGGCCCGTGCCCGAGCCGCACTGGCCGGTGCCGTACCCGGAGCACGAGACCCCGGCATCCGACCCCCTGCGTCCGGTCTACCCGGAGGCCTGAGCCCGCGGCGCGCCGGTGGGCCCGGCGCTTCACGTCCTGCGCCGCGCTGACTCCCCCGCTCGTCGATTGAGGACGGTCGCCGCTCATCACGTCCTGCGCCGCGCTGACTCCCCCGCTCCTCAACTGAGGGCGGTTGCCGAGATGCGGAGACGGTCGCCGATCGCGGTCAGCATTCCGGCAACGCTCCTCAATTGAGGACGAGCATCGACCCGGGACGAAGGAGACGCCGGGCGGATCAGGATGCTGCGGCGATGACCTCGTCGGCTTTGCGGCGTGCCCAGCCCTCGGCGTCGGCGAGAGCGTCCCGGGTGAGGGCGTCAGGGGCGTCGTGCTTGTCGACCACGCGCTCGATCACATCGATGATGCCGAGGAAGCTCAGGCGGCCTTCGTGGAACGCGTCGACCGCCTGTTCGTTGGCGGCGTTGAACACGGCAGGGTACGTGCCGCCGGCGCGCCCGACCTGCTTCGCCAGGCGCACGGCCGGGAAGGCGGCGTCGTCGAGCGGCTCGAAGGTCCACGAGGTCGCGGTGGTCCAGTCGAGCGGCCGGCCGACGCCGGCGACGCGGTTGGGCCAGTCGAGCCCGAGCGAGATCGGCAGGCGCATGTCGGGAGGCGAGGCCTGCGCGATCGTCGAGCCGTCGACGAACTCGACCATCGAGTGCACGATCGACTGCGGATGCACGACGACATCGATCTCGGAGTAGGGCACGGAGAAGAGCAGGTGGGCTTCGATGACCTCGAGGCCCTTGTTGACGAGGGTGGCCGAGTTGGTCGTGACGACGCGGCCCATGTCCCATGTCGGGTGCGCGAGGGCCTCGGCCGGGGTCACGCCCTCGAGCGAGGCGCGGGTGCGGCCCCGGAAGGGACCCCCCGATGCCGTCAGCACAAGCCGGCGCACTTCGCTGCGCTCCCCCGACCGCAGCGCCTGTGCGATGGCGGAGTGCTCGGAGTCGACCGGGACGATCTGCCCGGGGCGCGCGACCGCCGTGACGAGGTCGCCGCCCACGATGAGGGATTCCTTGTTCGCGAGGGCGAGCGTGCGACCTGTCTCGAGTGCGGCGAGGGTCGGACCGAGGCCGACGGAACCGGTGATGCCGTTGAGCACGACGTCGGCGTCGACATCACGCACGAGCTGCTCGGCCTCGACAGCCCCGAGTGCAGTGCTCTCGACGCCGAACTCGGTCGCCTGCGCCTCGAGCGTCTCGCGGTCGGATCCCGCAGCGAGACCCACCACCTCGAACCGCCGGGGGTTGGCCCGCACGACGTCGAGCGCCTGCGTGCCGATGGAACCGGTCGAGCCGAGGATGAGGACGCGCCGCATCCGGCCAGCCTATCGCCGGGCCGGATGCGGCCGCCTCGGGTTACTGCTGGGCGGCGGCGCGCTGCACGCCGAGGATGTCGACGACGAAGATGAGGGGCGAGTTCGCCGGGATCGAGCCCTGGCCGGCTTCGCCGTAGCCTTCAGCTGCGGGAATGACGGCGATGACCTGCGAGCCGACGGTCTGGCCCTCCAGCGCCTTCTGGAAGCCCTGTACCACGCCGGTGGTCTGGAACTGCGTAGGCGCACCGCGCTGCCAGCTGGAGTCGAAGACGGTCCCATCGGGGAGAACGCCGGTGTACTGGACGAACACGGTGTCACCCGATTCCACGGTCGCACCATCGCCCTTCTTGAGCGTCGCGACCTCGGTGGTTTCGGGTGCCTGGAAATCGTCTGCAACCGTGATCGTCGGCTCTCCGTCGTCAGCGAGTTCGACGGTCGGCATGCCCGCGACGGGTTCCTGGTCATCGCCGGTCGCGGCGGTCGGGAGCTCCTCGACGGACTGAGCGACCACCACGACGTTCGAGGCGCCGTCTCCGAGCATCGAGCCGGGGATGGTCAACGCGGCGGCGGATCCGAGCGGGGTGCACAGGACTGCGCTGCCGATGATGCTGCTGTCGTTGACGATCAGTGGCACCAGTCCGGTGTCGTCGGGGGAGGTGTCGGTGGAGTCGAGCTGGACCTCGCCGGTGGACGGATCGATGATCTGATACTGCCCCGAGACCAGCTGCCCGATGGCGAGGTCATCACCGTCGCCCTCCGACGCGATCGTGCGCTGCAGGTCGGCGAACGCCAGATCAGCGGGCACCTCGGCGGTGAGCTCCGGGGCCGCACCCGACACCGTCACGGCATTCGAATCGTCACCCGGCTTGGGGTCGAGGCCGCACTCGGAGGAAGCGGTCGACGTCGGCGTCGGAGTGGCGTTCGGATCGGCCGACCCGGTGCACCCGGCGAGCAGCAGAGTCGACACGGCGACGACGGACAGGGCGGCGAACGGGCGAATGCGCACGGAACAACCTCGAGTCAGGGGAAGGGAAGCCTCCATCCTTTCGCATCTTTCCTCTGTTCGCGCTGGGAAACGGCATGCCGATACCGGAATGCAATCGGGAGTACCCTCTACGGGTGACTTCCGACCTCGTGCCCGGCGCCGAAGACACCGCCGACGAGACGGCGGAAGAACCCGAATCCTCCGCCGTTCCGGCGCGCCGCATGGGCTTCACGTACGCGCTGGGGCGCAGCATCCTGACTCCGCTGGCCAGAATCGTGTACCGCCCTCGGATCGAGGGCAAGGCCAACGTCCCCAAGTCCGGCCCGGTAATCTTCGCGAGCAACCACCTGTCGTTCATCGACTCGATCGCCATCCCGGTCGCGGCACCCCGCCCCGTGCACTTCCTGGCGAAGTCGAGCTACTTCGACAAGCCGGCCTCGCGGTGGTTCTTCACGTCGATCGGCGCGATCCCGGTGCAGCGCGGTGCCGGGCAGGCCGCGCTCGACGCGCTCGACCAGCAGCGCGCCCTGCTCGATGACGGCAAGGCCGTCGCGCTCTACCCGGAGGGCACCCGCTCGCTCGACGGCCGCCTCTACAAGGGCCGCACCGGCGTCGCGTTCCTGGCGCTGCAGTCGAGCGCCCGCGTGGTGCCGGTAGGCCTCATCGGCACCGACAAGGTCATGCCGGTGGGGGCGAAGAAGCCGTCGTTCCGGCACCGCATCACGGTCAGGTTCGGCGAGCCGCTCGACCTCGCCCACCACGGCCCCGCGTCCTCAGGCAAGGCACGCCGTCTCGCGACGGACGAGATCATGGCCGCGATCCACGCGCTGTCGGGCCAAGAGCTCGCGAACGCCTACAACGAGGTCCCCGCGCACAACACGATCGACCGCATCAAGCAGGTCCTCCCCCACGAGCGCCGCTGACGCCGTCCGGGCTCGCTGAGTTTGCTCAACGACCGGCGGCAGCGACCAGGATCGTGGGCTCGTGGCGCACCGGGAAGTTCACCGAGTTCGCGATGAAGCACCACTCGTTCGCCTGCGCATGCGCGGCGGCCGCGGCATCCGTCATCGACGCGTCCGCGACGGTCACGCGCGGCCGCAGCACGACCTCGCGGAAGGCGCCTCCGCCCCGGCCGTCCTCGACCATGAGACCGGATGCCTCGTCCTCGTATCCCACGACCACCACTCCTGCCTGCACGCACGCGTGGAGGTACGACAGCAGGTGGCACTCGCTGAGCGACGCCAGCAGCATGTCCTCGGGGTTCCACCGCGACGGGTCGCCGCGGAACGGCTTGTCGGAGGAGGCGAGCAGCGCCGGCTTGCCGTCGATCTCGATGGTCGTCGCCCGGTCGTAGTCCCGGTAGCCCGACGTGCCGGTGCCGCGGTCACCGGTCCACGTCGTCCGGACGGAGTATCGATGCTCGCCCCACATGAGCACAGTCTGTCATGCGGGCGGAGGGCCCCTCCGGCGGTAGGCTGTCGGGGTGCCGCAGACCTTCGCCGCGACCGACGCCGTCGAGCTCGCCGTCGTCGAACGCAGCGGTTTCGTCGAGTCGCGCCACGCCGGCATCGCCATCGTGCTCGCCGCCGACGGCACCATCGCCGAGAAGCTCGGCGATCCTTCGGCGCTGATCCTCCCCCGCTCCAGCCTCAAGCCGCTGCAGGCGCTCGCGTGCCTCTCGGCCGGCGCGCCCCTCGAGGGCGAGCGATTGGGCCTCGCCACCGCGAGCCATTCCGGCACCGACCGTCACGTCGCGGTGGTCCGCGACATCCTGTCGCTCGCCGAACTCGGCGAGGACGCACTGGGATGCCCCGCCGCCTGGCCCGGCGACACGGCGACGCGCGACGAGCTGGTGCGCGAACTCGGACAGCCGTCGCGCATCCGGATGAACTGCTCCGGCAAGCACGCCACGATGCTCCTCACCAGCGTCCTGAACGGGTGGGATCCCGAGAGCTACCTCGCGCCGGATCATCCGGTGCAGATCCTCGTCCGCGAGACCGTCGAACGCCTCATCGGCGAGAAGGTCGCCGCGACCGCCGTCGACGGCTGCGGCGCTCCCGTCTACGCGATGACGGTGTTCGGTCTCGCGCGCGCGATCCACCGGATCGGCAACTCGTCGACGACGTCCCCCTTCGCGCTGCACCGCAGCGCCGGAGCACTCGTCGAGGCGGTGCGCGCCGACCCGTGGACGATCGACGGCCCCGGCCGCGCCGACACGGTGGTCATCGAACGGCTCGGCGTCTTCGCCAAGGGCGGCGCCGAGGGCGTCATGGTGATGGTCGCCCCGAACGGCACGACGGTGGCGCTCAAGATGCTCGACGGCAGCGGCCGCGCGGCGACCGCCGTCGCTCTGCGCCTGCTCGAGCGGCACGGCGCGCTGGCGTCGGCGGATGTCGCCGACACGATGTCGAGGCTTCCGCTGGCCGTCACCGGCGGCGGACAGGATGTCGGGGCCATCCGCCCCGCTTTCTAGAGGCGCTCCCACGAGGAGCCCGAGCGCTCCAACGGCGGAGCGGAAAGGATCACACGATGCGGATCAGCGTCCCCACCGAGGTGAAGAACAACGAGTATCGGGTTGCCCTCACACCTGCGGGCGTGCACGACCTGGTCGCCTCCGGCCATGAAGTGTTCGTGCAGCGCGGCGCGGGCGAGGGCTCGTCGATGCCGGATGCCGAGTACGCGGACGCGGGGGCGGTGCTCCTCGACGACGCCGCCGAGGTGTGGGCGCGCGCCGAGCTGCTCCTCAAGGTCAAGGAGCCGATCGCGAGCGAGTACGGCTACTTCCGCGACGACCTCGTGCTGTTCACCTACCTCCACCTCGCGGCAGACCGTCCGCTCACCGAGCGCCTCGTCGCCGACGGCGTGACCGCGATCGCCTACGAGACCGTCCAGCTGGCCGGCGGCGGGCTCCCGCTGCTCGCGCCCATGAGCGAGGTCGCCGGGCGTCTCGCCCCGACGGTCGGCGCCGCGACGCTGATGCGCTCGGCCGGAGGCCTCGGCCTGCTCATGTCCGGGGTGCCGGGCACGCGCCCGGCCACGGTCACCGTCATCGGCGGCGGTGTCGCCGGCGCCAACGCCGCCGTGATCGCGGTGGGCATGGGAGCCGATGTCACGGTGTTCGACACCAATGTTCAGCGTCTGCGCTACCTCGACGACCATTTCCAGGGCCGGGTCAAGACGGCGGCGTCGAACCCGCTCGATCTCGATCGGGCGGTCACCGCCTCGGATCTCGTGATCGGCTCGGTGCTGATCCCGGGCGCGAAGGCGCCGAAGCTCGTGACCAACGACATGGTCTCGCGCATGCGGCCGGGCTCCGTGCTCGTCGACATCGCCGTCGACCAGGGCGGCTGCTTCGAGGACACGCACCCGACCACGCACGCCGATCCGACCTTCCCGGTGCACGGCAGCATCTTCTACTGCGTCGCGAACATGCCGGGCGCGGTGCCGAACACCTCCACTTCGGCGCTGACCAACGCCACCCTCCCCTACATCCGCCAGATCGCGCGGCGCGGGTGGAAGGAAGCACTTCGAGCGGATGCTGCGCTCGCGGGCGGTCTCAACACCGTCGGCGGTCGCGTGGTCAACGCGGGCGTGGCGACGGCTCACGAACTCGAGCTCGCCCCGCTGGACGCCGCCCTGGTCTGACGCGGTCCCGGCTTCAGAAGCCCCGGACTCCTTCGGGGGTCCGGGGCTTGTGCCTGCCTGCAGGGGTGCGCGTGTCGGCGCCCTGGCCGAGACTGGGGGGATGACGGACGCGCACGTGTGGACGGTGGAGGATCACCTGAAGGATGCGGACCCCGCCGCGGTGAAGCTGTGGCACCGCATCGACGAGGTGATCCGGTCGTTCGGCCCGGTGACGCACTCGGTCGCGAAGACGACGATCACGTTCAAGGGACCGCGCCGCGGCTTCGCGGGCGTCAGGCCGTGGCGCGCGGGGGTGCGCGGCTACTTCGACATCATGCGCGAGCTGCCGCCCGACCCCCGCATCCTCAGCGCGTCGCCGTACGGACGACGTCTCTTCGTGCACCAGTTCCGCCTCGCCGACGAGGGCGACTTCGACGAGGACGTCGCGGCCTGGCTGCGCGAGGCGTACGACGTCGGGTGCGGAGCGCACCTCGGTCCGTGACGGCGGGGGCGCCGAACGGCGGCGCTCGGGCTCAGACGAGCCCGCCGTCGATCGACCGGGCGAAGTCTGCCGGGTCCTCGGGGACGAGCACCGGCGTGTCGCGGTTGAGGCTCTCGCCCCGGAAGAACGCCTTCGCCCGGGGGAACAGGAACCACAGGACCATGAGCAGCACGCCGAACGCGAGCGAGCCGATGCCCAGGACGAACGTCCCGCCGATGCCCAGCAGGACGGTGTAGCCGTAGTCCACGTCGTACATGTCGATGGCCGACTGCACGAACGCGTACGTCAGCATCAGCGACCCCAGCAGCGGGAAGAGGAACCGGTAGAAGAAGTTCCTCGCGCTGTTGAACAGCTCCCGCCGGAAGTACCACACGCAGGCGTAGCCGGTGATGGCGTAGTAGAAGGCGATCGCGAGCCCGAGGGACAGGATGGAGTCCTGCAGGATGTTGTCGCTGATCAAGGTCATGCCGACGTAGTAGACGATCGCGACGACGCCCATGACGAGCGTCGAGAACGACGGCGTCTTGTACCGCGGGTGCACCGTGGCGAACCGGCGGGGCAGCGCCTTGTAGGCGGCCATCGAGAGCGTGCCGCGGGCCGTCGGCAGGATCGTGGTCTGTGTCGAGGAGATCGCCGAGATCATCACCGCGACGACCAGCACCCAGCCCAGCGGCCCGAGCAGGCCGTCCTTGATCGCGAGGAAGAAGTCGTCGGCGTTCGCCTCGTTGCCGAGGCCCGTCCCCGTCTCGCCGAGACCGGCGTACATCATCGCGGCCACCGTCACGCCGACGTAGGTGAAGAGCAGGATGACCGTCGTCAGCAGAGCCGCACGACCGGGGATGCGCTTGGGGTCCTTGGTCTCCTCGTTGAGGGCGAGGCACGTGTCCCAGCCCCAGTAGATGAAGAGCGCGAGCAGCACCGCCTCGACGAATCCGCTCCACTCGGTGAACGCGAACGGGTTGAACCACGACCAGTCGAACGGCGTCGGGTCCGGCGCCGTGCCGGCGAAGAACTGCCAGAGGGCGGCCACCACGAAGATCGCGAGGGCGAGGTACTGGATCGCCAGCAGCACGTTCTGGATGCGCTCGCCGATCTCGACGCCCCGCCAGCTCACCCACGTCATCGCGGCGATGAACACCACCCCGGTCGCCGTGACGAGCGGGACGTTGTCGGCGAGGAGTGCATCCTCGGGATTGCCCACGATGCCGTCCACGAGCGCCCAGAAGTAGATGCCGGCGATCTGCGCGAGGTTCGCCAGCACGACCATGCCGGCGACGGCGACGCCCCATCCGCCCATCCAGCCGACCCAGGGCCCGAAGGCCTTGGTGCCCCACGTGAAGGTGGTGCCGCAGTCGGGGACGTCGTTGTTGAGCTCGCGATAGGCGAAGGCGATGAAGAGCATCGGGATGAACGCGATGACGAACGCGATGGGCGCCTGCGCTCCGACCGCCAGCACGACGAACCCGAGGGTCGCCACCAGGGAGTAGACGGGCGCGGTCGACGCGAGGCCGATGACGGTGGAACCCCACAGGCCCAGCGTGCCCGCGGCGAGTCCCTTGCCTTCGGGGCGGTGCAGATCGATCGGGGATGTAGCCACATGGTGACGCTATGGCGTGCGAGAAGCACGGGTCAAGACACCTGCCCGACGGTCAGGCCGGACATCTCACGACGGGAGGACAATGCGCACGGGATCCGCTCCGGCCGAGGTGAGCCACGCGCGCGCGGAACCGGGCTCGCAGTACGGCGGTGCCCCGCGGAATCCCGTGAGGACGCGGAGCTCGGACGCGCACGACGCGTCGATCACGAGGTCGTGGTCGCCGCGCACATCGGCGAGGAGGCGCCACTGCCGCTGCCAGTCGTCGGGCTCCCCCACGACGACCACGCGTCCCGTGGCCGCGGCACCGGGCTCCGCTACATAAGCCTCCACGCCGAGCACCCGCACGCCGCGTTCCTCCCAGGCGGCGAGAGCGCGTCGGCCGGCAGGCGAGCGCCGAGCGACGACTCCGGTGAGCGCGGCGGAGGGGATCCACGGAGCGTCGGGCTCGAACGGCTCTCGGGACGCGGACAGCGCCATCGCGAGCTGGAGCGTGCGTCCGTCGAGTCGCCCCCGCCCGGCAGGCGCGGCCGGATCGAACGTCGAGGGATCGCCGCCGGCCGATGCGTGATCGACGCGCGTGGCGTACGGCAGCATGAGCCGACGCGGAAAGAGCTCGGCGATGCGCGACATGGGACCGGTCAGCCGGTGCGCACCCACTACCATGAGCACGCCGGCATCGGCGGCCCGGCGCACGAGCCCTTCGATGCGCTCCGTGACGATCTGCGCGTACTCGGGCGGCAGCCGCAGTGCGACCCCGTCGAGATCATCGACGAGCACTGCAGAACCGGGGCGCGGCAGCTCCTCGTGCAGCGCGGCGACGGCATCCCAGAGCCGCTCGGGGTGGGCCGGCAGGCGCACCGCCGCCCCGCGCAGCTGGGCTTCGACGAGGTCGAGCGCATTCGACACCCCGGACGCCGGGCCTCCGAGCACCAGCAGCCCGCGGTCGGACGGGCCCAGGAACGCGACCGGCTGCCGCTGGCGCTCGGGCTCGTCGGCCAGACCGATCAGCACGGCGCCCGCGGGAGGGGCATCCCGCTCCGCCATCGAGCGATCCACGAGATCGTCGAGGGTAAGCAGTCCCGGCAACTCGGGCAGCCATGGCCGACGGGGCGCACGGTGCCCGATCTTGAGCGCGGCCGCCGCGATGTCGTCGGGGCCGGACAACGCGATGCGCAGCTGCTGCGGGCTCGCATCGCCGGCGCGGCGGACGAACGCCGTCCCGCGACCCGAGACCCCGCCGGGCAGGCGCGCGGCATCCTCCGTGCCGAGCAGTGCGCGACTGTCCGCCGCGTCGGTCACGCGCAGGCTGATCCGCAGCGGGCAGTTCGCCAGCAGGTTGTCGCGGATCACCCCCGCCGCTCGCTGTGTGCCGAGGATGAGATGGATCCCGAGGGCCCTGCCGCGCGCCGCGAGATCGGCGAACAGGCCGTGCAGCTCGGGGTGGTCGCCCAGGAGAGCCGCGAACTCGTCGACCACCACGACGAGCCGCGGCAGCCGCACCCGCGGGTCGCCGATGTCACGGGCGCCCGCCGCGGCGATCGCAGCTTCGCGCCGGCGAAGCTCGGCCCGCAGGCTCTCGATGGCGCGGCGGGCGCCCGAACCGTCGAGGTCGGTGATGACCCCGGTGACATGGGGAACCCCGGCGAGGCCGTCGAACGCCGTGCCGCCCTTGAAGTCCGCGAGCAGGAAGGTCACCTCGTCTGCAGAGCGGGTGGCGCAGAGCGCGAGGATCCAGGTGATCAGCAGCTCGCTCTTGCCGGCCCCGGTGACTCCCGCGACCACCGCGTGAGGTCCGTCGGCGACGAGGTCGACGAGCACCGGCTCGCCGCGACTCGCCCCGATGACCGCAGCGAGCCCACCCGACACGGCCGGCACGGCGGCCAGCAGCGGCGACAGCGCGATCGGCTCCGGCGCCCCGCGCCGCAGTCCCAGGCTGTGCGCGGCGCGGGTGGCGAGCTCGGCGGCGATCTCCTCCGCCTGTCCCCGGGACACCGCCTCGACGCGCACCGGCACGACCTCGCCGGCGTGCTCGAGACGCGCGACGCCGGGCGAGGAGATCGTGAGCACCGCCTGGCACCTCGGCGGCAGCGGCTCGCCGGGTCGACCGCGCGCGATGACGAGGTCGGCGTCCGCGGGGACCAGTTCACCGGGGCCGACGACCGCCAGCTGTGATCCGCCCCGGCCGTCGCGGTGCGGCAGCGCCTCCATCCAGTCGAGACCGCGCCCCAGCGGCGGGACGACATGCAGCTCGTCCGGCGCGAACGCGAGGCACGCCTGCAGGACGAGCGCCCGCTGAACGGCGGCCGCCAGCGTCTCACCGCCCACCACCACCACGCCGGCGGCGAGAGGGAGCGTCACCGGCGCCCCCGCCACGCGGGCCGCGCGGCGACGCAGCTCCGCAGCATCCGGATCTCCGTCGCCTCCGGTCACGCGGACGACGCTCGCGCGCTCACCCTCGCCGACCACGAGGCACGCATCGCGGCCGCCGCGCCAGATCTCGCCGTCGCGGGTGACGAGGCGCGCGACATCGGGATGCCGCGCCCACAGCTGCGCCCGCTCGCTCTCGTGGCGCGCCGTCACGACAGAGGCGGCCTCGTCGCGGGCGCGCATCGCGTCGGCTGCGGCGCGCCGCCCGTCTCGGCGGGCCGCGCGGCGTGCGTCGAGCATGGTCGCCGCCGCGATCAGCGGGCCGAGGAGCGCGAACCAGAGGGAGAAGAGGGAGCCGGTGACGAGCCAGAGCGCGACGGCACCGACCACCGGCACGATCGCGGCCACGAGGGGCAGCGGGGGGCGCGGCGGAGGGCTCCACGCCGCGGGGAGGGCGAGCGGCTCATCGTCGAGAACGCCACCGGTCGCGAAGGTCGAAGGAACGGTCGAGCGCATGCGCCCAGTCCAGCGCGAGCCGGATCGACCAGGAGCCCGGCGAGCCGGATCTGTGGATCGCGGCGGTCAGTCCTCGTCTGTGGAGGAGTCGTCGTCGGCCGGGCGACCCACATCGAGGACGATGATGGTGATGTTGTCGCGGCCGCCGTTCTCGAGCGCCGCCTCGAGCATGGCGGATGCCGCGTCGCCCGCGTCGGCGTTCTCCTCGAGGAAGTGGCGGATCCCGTAGTCGGTGAGCTCCTTCGTCAGCCCGTCGGAGCAGATGACGAAGCGGTCGCCGTCGAGCGCGTCCAGCCGCACGTAGTCGGGCGTGACGCCCTCGCTCGGCCCGACCGCGCGGGTGATGACGTTGCCGTAGGGGTGGTTCTCGGCCTCTTCCGGACTCAGTCGTCCTGCGGCGACGAGTTCCTGCACGACCGAGTGGTCGGTGGTGATCTGCACGATCGCGCCATCGCGCACGAGATACACCCGTGAGTCGCCGATGTTCAGCGTGACCCAGTGGGCGGCGTCCCCCGAGGTGTCGAGGAACACGCCGGTCACCGTGGTGCCCGTGCCGTCGTCCGTGGCCTCCGGGTGCGACGCGATGTCCTTGACGGCGCGCGCGAGCGCCTTCTCGATGGTCTTCGGCGTCACCGTTCCGCTCTCGGCGACGGCGTGGAGTCGCTCGATCGCGCTCGCGCTGGCGATCTCACCCCCGACATGCCCACCCATGCCGTCGGCGACGACGAACAGCGGATACGCCGCGAACATCGCATCCTGGTTCACCTCGCGGCGGCGTCCGGTGTCGGTCACCGCGGCCCAGGAGAGCTCGAGCACGCCACCGGGAACCGGGACGGCGAGAGACTGGGTGGAAACTTCGGGCACGCCCTGTCCTCCCCGTCGGAATACGCCGGAACCCTTCGCCCCCGCGTCCTCACATACTAGTGGGTTACTCGACGGCGTCTTCGGACTCGGCGAGCGCTTCGACGACGATCTGCGCCGTCGTGGGCGGTGGCGACAGCGGCACGGTCGGCACCTCGACCACTTCCTCCTCCTCGGCCGCGCCCTCGAACTGCGCGTTGTAGAGGCGCCAGTACGCGCCCTTCTGCGCGAGCAGCTCGTTGTGCGACCCCTGCTCGACGATCGCGCCGTTCTCCATCACGAGGATGAGGTCGGCGTCCCGGATCGTCGACAGCCGGTGGGCGATCACGAACGCCGTCCGGTCCTCACGCAGCCGCGACATCGCGCGCTGGATGAGAAGCTCGGTGCGCGTGTCCACCGACGACGTCGCCTCGTCCAGGATGAGGATGCGCGGATCGGCGAGGAACGCCCGGGCGATCGTCACGAGCTGACGCTCGCCCACACTGAGGTTGGTGGCCTCGTCGTCGAGCATCGTGTCGTAGCCGTCGGGCAGCGCGTGCACGAAGCGGTCGACGTAGGCCGCCGTCGCCGCCGCGACGATCTCCTCCTCGGACGCCTCCGGTCGCCCGTACGCGATGTTCTCGCGGATGGTGCCCGCGAACAGCCAGGTGTCCTGCAGCACCATCCCGGTGCGCGCGCGGAGGTCGTCGCGCGTCATGCGGCGGGTGTCGACGCCGTCCAGCACGATGCGGCCCGCGTCGACGTCGTAGAAGCGCATGATGAGGTTCACGAGCGTCGTCTTGCCGGCGCCGGTGGGGCCGACGATCGCGACGGTGCTGCCGGGCCGCGCGGCGAGCGTCAGCGAGTCGATCAGCGGCTTGTCCGGCGTGTACCGGAAGGCGACGTCCTCGAACTCCAGCCTGCTCGCCGACTCCGGCGCCGTCTCGGCCGGGTCGTCGTCGGGCGTCTGCTCCTCTTCGTCGAGCAGTTCGAACACGCGCTCGGCGCTGGCGACGCCGGACTGCAGCAGGTTCGCCATCGACCCGAGCTGGCTGAGCGGCTGGGTGAACTGCCGGGAGTACTGGATGAACGCCTGCACGTCGCCGATGGACATGAGCCCCGCGGCGACCTGGAGTCCGCCGACGACCGCGATCGCGACGTACACGAGGTTGCCGATGAACATCATCGAGGGCATGATCACGCCCGAGAGGAACTGCGCCCCGAAGCTCGACCGGTACAGCTCGTCGTTCTCGGCGCGGAAGTCCGCCTCGACCTCCTTCTGGTGGCCGAACACCTTCACGACCGAGTGGCCGGAGAACGTCTCCTCGACCCGGGCGTTGAGCACGCCGGTCGTCTTCCACTGCTGCACGAAGAGCTTCTGCGAGCGCTTGGCCACGAGCACGGTGATGAGGATCGTCAGCGGGATGGTGACGAGGGCGATGACCGCCAGCAGCGGCGAGATGATGAACATCATCGTGAGCACGCCGATCACGGTGAGCAGCGAGATGACGACCTGCGACAGGGTCTGCTGCATCGTCTGCCCGATGTTGTCGACGTCGTTCGTGACGCGGCTGAGCAGCTCGCCGCGCTGCACGCGGTCGAAGTACGACAACGGCAGGCGGTGCACCTTGTCCTCCACCTGCAGACGCAGCCGGTGCATCGCGCGCTGCACCACGCCATTGAGGATGCGCGCCTGCAGCCAGCCGAAGAGGCTCGAGAACACGTACACGAGCAGCACCAGTGTCAGGATCCGCGCGAGCTGGTCGAAGTCGATGCCCGCTCCCGGCACGAAGTCCATCGCGGCGACCATGTTCGCCTGGTCCTGGTTGCCCGAGGCGACGAGCTGGTCGACGACCTGCTGCTTGGTCACGCCCGCCGGCACCTGCAGCGAGATGAAGCCCGCGAACACCACGTTCGTGCCCTCGCCGAGCAGCTTCGGGCCGATCACCGAGAGCGTGACCGACAGGATGCTGAACACGAGCACCACGACCAGCAGCAGCCTGTCGGGGCGCAGGGTCGCGAGCAGGCGCTTCGCGCTCGGACCGAAGTTCTGCGCCTTCTCGCCACCCGTCGCCTGCCCCATCGGGCCGCGGCCGATCGGCATGCGCTGCGGCGCCGCCCGCCCCGGCCCGCTCATGCCGCCGCCTCCGCCGCGAGCTGGGATTCCACGATCTCGCGGTACGTCTCGTTGGTCTCGACGAGGTCGTCGTGCGTGCCCATCCCGATGATGCGGCCGTGATCGAGCACGAGGATCTGGTCCGCGTGCTGGATCGTCGAGACGCGCTGCGCGACGACGAGCCGGGTCGCGTCGGGCAGGTGGGTGTCGAGCGCGCGGCGGAGCGCAGCATCCGTCCTCAGATCCAGCGCCGAGAACGAGTCGTCGAAGATGTACGACTCGGGACGTTTCACGAGCGCCCGCGCGATCGCGAGGCGTTGGCGCTGCCCACCCGACACGTTCGTGCCGCCCTGGGCGATCGGCGCCTCGAGCCCTTCCGGCAGCGCGCGGACGAAGTCGGCCGCCTGCGCGAGCTCGAGCGCGGTCCACAGCTGCTCGTCGGTCGCGTCGTGGTCGCCGTAGCGCAGGTTCGACGCGATCGTGCCCGAGAACAGGAAGGCGCGCTGCGGGACGAGTCCGACGCGCGTCCAGAGCTCATCGGGGTCGTAGTCCCGCACGTCGACGCCGTCGACGCGGACGCTGCCCGCGGTCACGTCGAACAGGCGCGGCACGAGGCTGACGAGCGTCGTCTTGCCCGAGCCGGTCGAGCCGATGACCGCCGTCGTCGTGCCGGGCTCGACCGTGAAGGTCACGTCGTGCAGCACGGCCTCCTCGGCGCCGGGGTACGCGAAGTCGACATGGTCGAACTCGATCCGGCCGTAAGGAGCGGGAGCGGATGCTGCGGCCTCCGGCGCCGACACCGACGGTGCGGTCTCGAGCACCTCGCCGATGCGGTTCGCGCACACCGCGGCGCGCGGGATCATCACGAACATGAAGGTCGCCATCATGACGCCCATGAGGATCTGCATGAGGTAGGTGAGGAACGCGAACAGCGTGCCGATCTGCACGCCGCTGTTCTGCACCTGGAAGGCGCCGAACCAGATGACCGCGACGCTCGAGACGTTCATGACGAGCATCACCGCGGGGAACATCAGCGCCATGAGGTTGCCGGCGCGCAGGCCGGTCGCCTTCACATCGTCGCTCGCCGACTCGAAGCGTGCCCGCTCCTCGCGCTCGCGCACGAACGCCCGCACGACGCGAATGCCGCTCAGCTGCTCGCGCATGATCTGGTTGACGCGGTCGATGCGCTTCTGCATCTGGGTGAACGCCGGCACCATGCGCCACACGATGAGCCCGACGATGATGAGCAGCACCGGGATCGCCACCGCCATCAGCCACGACAGGCCGACGTCCTGGCTGATGGCCATGATGACGCCGCCGATCGCGAGCATCGGCGCCGAGATCATGAGCGTCGCCGACACCTGCACCAGCATCTGCACCTGCTGCACGTCGTTGGTGTTGCGCGTGATGAGCGACGGGGCGCCGAACTGACCGACCTCCCGCTGCGAGAACGCGACAACGCGATGGAACAGGTCGCCACGGAGGTCCCGGCCCATGCCCATCGCGAGGCGCGACCCGAAGTACACCGCGACGATCGCGCACACCACCTGCACGAGGCTCACGATCAGCATCACGCCGCCGGTCGACCAGATGTACGGGATGTCGCCGGTGACGACGCCGTTGTCGATGATGTCGGCGTTCAGGGTCGGCAGCCACAGCGACGCGATCGACTGCGCCAGCTGGAAGACGACCACCGCCACGATGAGCGGCCACGCGGGGCTCAGATACCGCACCAGGAGCTTGCCGAGCACGACGGTCCTTTCCGGCGCGCGGAGTCGTCCGCTCACACGGACCGCGCACGGATAGCGACGCTACGCCTGCGTGCGCGCCGCCGACAGTCCGGCGCCTACGCCGTCGGCGAACTCACCCGACGCGGTGCGTCGCGTCGTCAGGCGGCGGCCTCCGGCGGCGGGAACAGCGCGTCGATCGCGGCGAGGTCCGCGGCCGTCGGAGTCCACGCCGAGGCCGCCGCGGCATTCGCCCGGACCTGCTCGGGAGTGGTCGCACCGGCGATGACGCTCGAGAGCGCCGGACGCGACAGCAGCCACCCGAAGGTCGCCTCGAGCATCGTGATGCCCCGCTCGTCGCAGAACGCCTGATACCCCTCGAGCGCCTCCCACGGCGCATCGTCGTAGATGTGGCGACGCTGCCGGATGATGCGCGTGTCGGCGGGCGCGGCATCCCGCGTGAACTTCCCGGTCAGCAGCCCGTTGTGGAGCGGGAAGTAGGGGAAGAAGCCGAGACCGTAGCGCTCGACGGCCCGCAGCACGTTCCGCTCGGCACCGCGCGCCAGCAGGCTGTACTCGTTCTGCGCCGACACGAAGGGCACGCCGTGGCGCATCAGCGCGGTGAAATGACCCTCCGCCACCTGCCAGCCCGAGAAGTTGGTGTGCCCGATGTAGCGCACCTTGCCTTCGCGGACGAGGTCGCCGAGCGCGTCGAGCGTCTCCTCCATCGGCGTGTCGTTGTCGGGCACGTGCAGCTGGTACAGGTCGATCCAGTCGGTCTTGAGACGGGTGAGGGATGCCTCGACCGCGCGCCGGATGTACGACCGCGAGCCCTTCGCACCCTGGGCCGGGTAGCCCATGTCGCGACCGGGATGGCCGAACTTGGTCGCCAGGATGACCTGGTCGCGCCGCCCCTCGAGCGCCTCCCCCATCAGCGTCTCTGACTGCCCCGGATCGCCGCCGTACATGTCGGCGGTGTCGAGGAACGTCACGCCGGCGTCGATCGCGGCGTCGAGCACCTCGCGCGTGCCGTCGAGCGTCTCGGTGCGGGTGCCGGGGCGACCGAAGTTGTTGCAGCCGAGGCCGACGGCGGAGACGAGCAGGCCGGACGCGCCGACCCGGCGCAGGGGAACAGTCGAGGTCATGCCCTCCACGCTATCTCCGGCGACGGATGCTTCGGCCCCCGCACAACGCGACAGCCCCTCGCCGTCGGGCGAGGGGCTGTCGTTTCGGTTACGGCCTGGGCGCGTCGGGCGCCGGCGGCTCGGTGGTGGGCGGCTCGGTCGCCGGCGGCTCGGCAGCCGGAGGCGCGGCGGCGGGCGGCGGCGTCACCGGAGGCTGCGCGGCCGGAGGCGCTGCCGGAGGCTCGCTCGCGGGAGGCGGCGTGACCGGCGGCTGGGCGGCCGGGGGCTGGGCGGCAGGCGGCGGCACCGGAGCGGCGGGCGCGGCCGAGGGCGCGGGCGGCGGCGTGTAGCCGGCGGGAGGCGCGGGCGGCGGGGTGTACCCCGCCGGCGGCTGGTAGCCCGAGGGGGCGCCGTAGCCGGGAGCGGTCGCCGGGTTGACGGGGTAGCCCCCGGCCGGCGCCTGCGCGGGGATGCCCGACCACACGGTGTTGTCGGCGAGGAAGTTGCCCGCCCACGGTGCGGCGGGGATCGCGGTGTTCCAGCGCGAGCGGTCGAACGCGTTGATGCCGAGCCACACGATCGCGAGGAAGAAGTAGAGGATGAGCCAGACGGCCTCCTTCTGCAGCTTCAGGCCGACGCGCCAGGCGGCGAGGAGCGTGTAGATGAAGGTGGCGAGACCGATGAGGGTGCCGAGCACCGGAACCCACCCGAGCACGGCGGTGCCGCCCCAGAGGATCAGCAGCCACCACGGGTTGAGGTCGCCGAGCTTGACGAAGATCAGGGTGTTGTAGACCGGCACCCACGCACGCCAACGGCCCTGCACGCCGGCCTTGTCGAAGACCTTCATGAGGAACCACGAGCCGATGACGTAGCCGGCGATCGCGAGCAGGAAGAAGAAAGGAGCGAGCACGAGCCAGGCGATGAGCGCCCCGGCCCCGCTGCCGTCGTTGTAATCCATGTGGAGCGACCTCCGAGAGAGTCGGTTCGGGGCGCGTCCCAGCGCGCCCACGGAGCCCCTGCTCCGCTCGACACATGCTAGCGACGCTCTCAGCTGCCTGTCAGCATTGGCGGCCCATATCAAGGGGATGGCCCGCTGAGGCGGCGGTGGATACCCTGAGCAGAACTCCCGACCGAAGGGCTGCCATGACCGACCAGACTCCGTCCGCTTCGACTCCCCCGCCGCTTCCCCCGCAGTCCGCAGCCGACGCCGCGCGCGCGGCCGATCCTGACGACACCGGCGTCCCGACGGTCCGCGGCGAGGTCAACGAGGTCGGTCGAGGGTTCTTCTCGGCGCTGTTCGACCTGTCGTTCCGCACCTTCATCACGCGGCGACTGGCGAGCGTGTTCTACTTCGTCGGCCTGATCGCGATCGCCATCGGCTTCATCGTGTACTTCGTCGGCGGCATCATGAACGCGATCTCGCTGATGTGGCTGAACGTCGGCGCGGGGATCACCGGGCTCGTCGCGACCATCATCGTGGTGCCGGTGGTGACGTTCCTCGCGATCATCCTGCTCAGGTTCATCATCGAGGCGGTCGTCGCCCTCATCGCGATCGCCGAGAACACCGAGCGCACGGCCGAGCACACCAAGCACTGACCGGGCGGCGTCCTCGCACGTATTGCGTGCGGTGACGCCGGGCATTTGCGGCGACGGGGACGCAGGCGCAGAGTGGGCGGGTGCCCGATGCCTCCCTCGCTCCCCTCCTCGATGCCCCGCACGCCGACGCCACTGTGCTCGACAACGCCCCGTGGCACTCGCTCACCGGTCCGCACGCCTCCTTCGCGATCGGCGACGACCTCGTGCGCCGCTACCCGGAAGACGTCGCGCCGTTCGTCGCGGTGCGGTCGTGGGACGAGCCCGAGGTGTGGGAGGCGCTCGTCGACCTCGTCGGCCCCGGTGCCGAGATCGGGCTGTCGGGCTACGAGGGGGACGTGCCGGAGGGCTGGGAGTTCGTCGGCCAGGGCGAGGGGGTGCAGCTCGTCGAGACCGACGCACTGCGACCGCAGCCGTACCCCGAAGCGGTCCTGCTGGGCGCCGCCGACGTTCCCGAGATGCTCGCGATCGTCGAGCGCAACCAGCCCGGTCCGTTCCGGCCGCGCACCTACGAACTCGGACGGTACATCGGCATCCGCCGCGACGGCCGCCTGGTCGCGATGGCGGGCGAGCGCCTGCACCCCGAGGGCTGGACCGAGATCAGCGCCGTCGCCGTCGACGCCGACCACCGTCGTCAGGGGCTCGCGTCGCGCCTCGTGCTCGACGTCGCGTTCCACATCCAGGAGCGCGGCGATCGCGCACTTCTGCACGCGGCGGCGTCGAACGTCGGGGCCATTGCGGCGTACGAGCGTCTCGGCTTCGCGCTGCGCCGCCGCAATCGCTTCTCGGCGGTGCGCACGCCGACCGCGTAGCAGCTCAGGCGAAGAGCTCGAGTTCGCCGGCTCCGGTCTCGCGTACGCGGAGGCCCGCGGCATCCGCCCATGTCAGGAACCCCGCGGCAGACCCGATTCGCGGGCGGTCCTCGGCGAGCCGGCGGACGAGCGCGCCCTTCGCGTGCTTGTTGAAGTGGTTGAGGGCGCGCGCGGCGCCGTCGGCCCCCTCGCTCACGACGCGCACGTACCGGGAGGCGACGCCGGCCGGCACCGGGCCGAGGCCGACGTAGGCCTCGGAGCGGAGGTCGAGCACGAACCGCGGGGCGAGGGCAGCGAGGGCGGCGGTCACGTCGGCGCCCCAGTGGCGCCGCAGCGGTGGCACACCGGGAAGCGACGTGGCCGCGCCGAGACGATACGCCGGGATCGGATCCAGCGCGCCCACCGGCCCGAACGGCGCCGAGTGCACGAGGACATGGGCTCCCAGCCAGCGCCGGCCGGCGGCGGAGACGGATGCGGCATCCAGCGCGTCGAAGAGGACACCGGTGTAGCGATCGATCGCGGCCATGGTCGGGGCTTCGCGCAGTGCAGCGTTGACCGCGACCTCGCCGCGCTGCTGGGGGCCGAGCTTGAGGACGCGTGCGGCGTGGTCCTCATCGGCCGAGAGGGCGACCAGGGCCGCCACGACGGCGTCGCGCTGCGGTGCCAGCTCCGGCAGTGCCAGTCCTGCGGCATCCAGAGGTGCGCGCTTGCCACCGGTGCGCTTCGTCTCGGACGGGGGCAGCAGGATCAACATGGCTCTCCGTGGCGGGGCTCGGGGCGGCGTCGCCGGATGAAACGACTCGGCCGATCCCCGAGGGGACCGGCCGAGTGCGAATGATGGGTGATCAGGAGATCAGTGCGGCGTTTCCGGCCACGATCGTGAGGTCATCGCCTTCCATCGACAGGAACCCGTCCTGCGCGTTGGCGATGATCTTCGTGCCGGAGGTCTCGGTGATGCGCACCTGACCCTCGGCGAGGATCGCGAGCACCGGCTCGTGACCGGTCATGAAGCCGATCTCGCCCTCGACGGTCTTGGCGACGACGAGCGACGCCTCCCCCGACCAGACCTCCGCGTCCGCGGAGACGAGGCTCACTTTGAGCGGCATGATCAGCCGTTCTCCTTCTGGATACGCGCCCACTGCTCTTCGACGTCGGAGATGCCGCCGACGTTGAAGAAGGCCTGCTCGGCCACGTGGTCGAACTCGCCCTTGACGATCGCGTCGAACGACTCGATGGTCTCCTTGATCGGGACCGTCGAACCCTCGACACCGGTGAACTTCTTCGCCATGTAGGTGTTCTGCGAGAGGAACTGCTGGATGCGGCGCGCGCGGGCGACGACGATCTTGTCCTCTTCCGAGAGCTCGTCGACACCGAGGATCGCGATGATCTCCTGCAGTTCCTTGTTCTTCTGCAGGATCTGCTTCACGGCGGTGGCCACGCGGTAGTGGTCCTCACCGATGTAGCGCGGGTCGAGGATGCGGCTCGTCGACGTCAGCGGGTCGATGGCCGGGTACAGACCCTTCGACGCGATCTCACGCGAGAGCTCGGTGGTGGCGTCGAGGTGCGCGAACGTGGTCGCCGGAGCCGGGTCGGTGTAGTCGTCGGCGGGGACGTAGATCGCCTGGAGCGACGTGATCGAGTGACCGCGCGTCGAGGTGATGCGCTCCTGGAGGATGCCCATCTCGTCGGCGAGGTTCGGCTGGTAGCCCACCGCGGAGGGCATGCGGCCGAGCAGCGTCGAGACCTCGGAACCGGCCTGCGTGAAGCGGAAGATGTTGTCGATGAAGAGCAGCACGTCCTGCTTCTGCACGTCGCGGAAGTACTCCGCCATCGTGAGGGCCGAGAGGGCCACGCGCAGACGCGTCCCCGGCGGCTCGTCCATCTGGCCGAAGACGAGGGCGGTCTTGTCGAAGACGCCCGCCTCCTCCATCTCGCCGATGAGGTCGTTACCCTCACGGGTGCGCTCGCCGACACCGGCGAACACCGACACACCACCGTGGTCCTGCGCGACGCGCTGGATCATCTCCTGGATGAGGACCGTCTTGCCGACGCCGGCGCCGCCGAAGAGGCCGATCTTTCCACCCTGCACGTACGGGGTGAGAAGGTCGATCGACTTGATGCCGGTCTCGAACATCTCGGTCTTCGACTCGAGCTGGTCGAACGAGGGCGCCTGGCGGTGGATGCCCCAGCGCTCGGTGACCTCGACGGTCTCGCCCGGAGCGGCGTTCAGGACGTCACCCGTGACGTTGAACACCTTGCCCTTGGTGACGTCGCCGACGGGGACCGTGATGGGCCCGCCGGTGTCGCGCACCTCCTGGCCGCGGACCATGCCGTCGGTCGGCTTCAGCGAGATGGCGCGGACGAGGTCGTCACCGAGGTGCTGAGCGACCTCGAGCGTGATCTCGGCCGACTCGCCGTCGATGGTGATCGTCGTCTTGAGCGCGTTGTAGATGTCGGGGATCGAGTCGTGCGGGAACTCGATGTCGACGACGGGGCCGGTGACGCGGGCGACGCGCCCGACGACCGCCGTCTCGGTCTTGTCAGCGGTGAGGCTCATGGCTTCTTCTCTTTCGTGTGGTCTGTCTGCGCAGGAGCGTTACTTGCCCGAGGACAGAGCGTCGGCGCCGCCGACGATCTCGGCGATCTGCTGCGTGATCTCGGCCTGGCGCGCGTTGTTGCGCAGGCGCGTGTAGTCGGTGATGAGCTTGTCGGCGTTGTCGCTGGCGGACTTCATCGCCTTCTGCGTGGCGGCGTGCTTCGCGGCCGACGACTGCAGGAGGGCGTTGAAGACGCGGCTCTGGATGTACACCGGCAGAAGCGCGTCGAGCACGGTCTCGGCGTCCGGCTCGAACTCGTACAGCGGGTACACCGCTGCCGAGGACGACTCCTCGGCCTCGACGACCTCGAGCGGGAGCAGGCGCACCGTCTCGGGCGTCTGCGTCATCATGCTGACGAAGCGGTTGTAGACGAGGTGGATCTCGTCGACGCCGTTCTCCTCGCCGCCGCGGTCGTACGCGTCGAGCAGGGTCGCCGCGATCTCCTCGGCGGTCGTGAAGTGCGGCGTGTCGGTGTCGCCCGTCCACTCGGCGGCCGCCTCCATGCGACGGAACTGGAAGTACCCGACGGCCTTGCGCCCGACGAGGTAGAACACCGGCTCCCGGCCCTCCTCGCGCAGCAGCTGCGCGAGCTCGAGCCCCTCACGGAGGATCTGCGAGTTGAACGCGCCCGCGAGACCGCGGTCGGACGAGAAGATCACGACCGCGGAGCGGCGGATCGTCTCTCGTTCGACGGTCAGCGGGTGATCGACGTTGGAGTGCGTCGCCACGGCGGAGACGGCACTGCTGACGGCCCGCGCGAAGGGCGACGACGCGCGCACACGCGCCATCGCCTTCTGGATGCGCGAAGCCGCGATGAGTTCCATCGCCTTCGTGATCTTCTTGGTCGTCTGAGCAGAAGAGATCTTCTGCTTGTAGACCCGGAGTTGTGCGCCCATGTCTGCTAGCCCAGGCCCGCCTTAGCGGCGGCCCTTGACGATCTTCTCCTGGTTCACGTCGTCGGCCTGAGCCGCCGCGACCTCTTCGTGGCCGGGCTTCGTGATCGACTGGCCCTTGCCGGCCTGGAACTCGAGGATGAACTCGTCGGTCTTCTTCGTCAGCTCCGCCACGGTGTCGTCGTCGAGGACGTTCGTGTCGCGCAGCGTGTCGAGGATCGTGGTGTTGCGACGCAGGTAGTCGAGAAGCTCGCGCTCGAACGAGAGCACGTCCTCGACCTCGATGGTGTCGAGCTTGCCGTTGGTGCCGGCCCAGACCGAGACGACCTGCTCCTCGACCGGGTACGGCGAGTACTGCGGCTGCTTGAGCAGTTCGGTCAGACGGGCGCCACGGGCGAGCTGGCGACGCGATGCGGCGTCCAGGTCCGAGGCGAACATGGCGAACGCCTCGAGCGAGCGGTACTGGGCGAGCTCGAGCTTGAGCGTGCCCGAGACCTTCTTGATCGACTTGACCTGTGCGTCACCGCCGACTCGCGAGACCGAGATGCCGACGTCGACCGCGGGGCGCTGGTTGGCGTTGAACAGGTCGGACTGCAGGAAGATCTGGCCGTCCGTGATCGAGATCACGTTGGTCGGGATGTACGCCGAGACGTCGTTGGCCTTGGTCTCGATGATCGGGAGACCCGTCATCGAGCCGGCGCCGAGCTCGTCGGACAGCTTCGCGCAGCGCTCGAGCAGACGCGAGTGCAGGTAGAAGACGTCACCCGGGTAGGCCTCACGGCCCGGCGGGCGGCGGAGGAGCAGCGACACGGCGCGGTAGGCCTCGGCCTGCTTCGACAGGTCGTCGAAGATGACCAGGACGTGCTTGCCCTCGTACATCCAGTGCTGGCCGATGGCCGAGCCGGTGTACGGCGCGAGGTACTTGAAGCCGGCGGGGTCGGAGGCGGGAGCCGCGACGATCGTCGTGTACTCCAGCGCGCCGGCGTCCTCGAGGGCGCCCTTCACGGCCGCGATCGTGGAGCCCTTCTGGCCGATCGCGACGTAGATGCAGCGCACCTGCTTGTTGACATCGCCCGACTCCCAGTTGGAGCGCTGGTTGATGATCGTGTCGATCGCGATCGCGGTCTTGCCGGTCTGGCGGTCGCCGATGATGAGCTGGCGCTGGCCGCGGCCGACCGGGATCATCGCGTCGATGGCCTTGATGCCGGTCTGCAGCGGCTCGTGCACCGACTTGCGCTGCATGACGCCCGGCGCCTGCAGCTCGAGGGCACGACGGCCGACGGTGGCGATCTCGCCGAGGCCGTCGATCGGGTTGCCGAGCGGGTCGACCACGCGGCCGAGGTAGCCGTCGCCGACGGGCACCGAGAGCACCTCACCGGTGCGGGTGACCTGCTGGCCGGCTTCGATGCCGGCGAAGTCGCCGAGGACGACCACACCGATCTCGTGCTCGTCCAGGTTCAGCGCGAGGCCCTGCGTGCCGTCCGCGAACGTGACGAGCTCGTTCGCCATGACACCGGGAAGGCCCTCGACGTGGGCGATGCCGTCAGCGGCGTCGACGACCGTGCCGACCTCGGTGGCCGCAGCCCCGGTGGGCTCGTAGGCGGCGACGAAGTCCTTCAGCGCGTCACGGATGACATCAGGGCTGATAGAGAGATCTGCCATTGTTTTCCTTCGTTCAAGGGGCCGCGGCCCCGAAGTCTCCGCTTGCGCGGGAAGTCTGTGTCAGCCGGCGAGCCGCTGACGGAGGTCGGCCAGACGCGACGACACGCTCGCGTCGATCACGTCGTCCGCGATCTGCACGCGCACGCCGCCGACGACGGTCGGGTCGACGATGGTGTTCAGCGACACCGGCGTGCCGTAGCGCTTGGTCAGCGCGGCCGTGAGGCGCTCGCTCTGCGCTGCGCTGAGCGGTGCGGCCGCGACGACCGTCGCGACCGCGCGGTTGCGCTGGTCGGCCACGAGACGCGTCGCGCGCGACAGCAGCTGACGCACGCGCCGCTCGCGCGGCTGGCGGATGAGGGAGGACGCGATCAGCGTCGCCCCTGCGCTCGCGCGGCCCGCGAGCAGCTTCTCGACAAGCGCGCCCTTCGCAGCGGAGTCGCCCAGGCGGCTTCCCAGCGCGAGCTCGAGCTCGGGGTTGTCGGCCACCGTCCGCGAGAACGCGAACAGCTCGGCTTCGACGTCGGCCTTCGCGTCCGCGACAGCGGCCGCGCGCACGGCGAGCTCCTCGATGCCGTCGATGAGATCGCCGGCCGAGGACCACCGCTGGGCGACGGCGGTCGTCAGCAGCGACGCCGTCGTGGGCTTGACGGCCTTGCCGAACACGTCGGCGACGACCTTGCGGCGGGCCTCGGTCGACGCGGCGGAGTCGGCGAGCGCGCCGCTCAGCTGCGACGAGTCGCCCACGGCGCGCGCGACGGCGAAGAGTTCGCCGGCCACGTCGAGGTCGACGCCCGACGCGGCGCGGAGCGCCGCCGTCGTCGCCGCCAGGGCCTGAGTGGTCGCGCTGCCCATTACGCCTTGGCCCCTTCGGACTCTTCGAGCTCGGCGAGGAAGCGGTCGACGACGGCCTGAGCCTTCTTGTCGTCGGACAGCGTCTCACCGATCACGCCGCCGGCGAGGTCGAGGGCGAGCGTGCCCACCTCGCTGCGCAGCGACACGAGTGCCGTCTGGCGCTCCGCCTCGATCTGGGCGTGCGCGGTCGTGGTCAGGCGCGAAGCCTCCGCCGAAGCGGTCTCCTTGGCCTCGGCGACGATCTTCTTGCCGTCCTCGCGGGCGGCGTCGCGGATCTCACCGGCCTCCTTGCGAGCATCGGCGAGCTGCGCCGTGTACTCCTCGAGGGCGGCCTCGGCCTTGCGCTGGGCCTCGTCGGCCTTGGCGATGTTGCCTTCGATCGCAGCGGAGCGCTCGTCGAGCAGCTTCTTCATCCGCGGAAGGGCGACCTTCCAGAAGATGATGAGGATGACGATGAAGCACACCGACGACCAGATGATGTCGTACCACGCGGGGAGGAGGGGGTTGTGCGCCTCCGCACCCTCTTCCGCGGCGTACGTGACAAGAGCGTGCAGCATCCTGTCTCCTTACGACTGGGTGTGGGCGATCAGAAGCCGAAGATGAAGCCGGTCGCGATGCCGATGAAGGCGAGCGCCTCGGTGAAGGCGATACCGATCCACATGAGGACCTGCAGGCGGCCGGCCAGCTCGGGCTGACGGGCGACGCCCTCGATCGTCTTGCCGACGACGATGCCCACGCCGATGGCCGGGCCGATGGCGGCGAGACCGTATCCGACGGTCGCGATGGAGCCGGAGACCTCTGCGAGAACCGTAGTTGCGTCCACGGGGGTGTTTCCTTTCGGTTGTGGGCGGCCCTGCGTCGTTTCAGGGCAGGGCCGTCCCGCTTTCAGTGCTCTTCGGCGACCGCGAGCTGGATGTAGACCGCGGTGAGAAGGGCGAAGACGTAGGCCTGGAGGACTGCCACCAGGATTTCGAACAGGGTGAAGACGAAGCCGAACGCGAGGCTGCCGGCGCCGAGGATCGACCACCAGCCGCCCATGTCGAAGATGAAGAACTGCGTGGCCGCGAAGAACAGCACCAGCAGCAGGTGGCCGACCATCATGTTCATCAGGAGTCGGAGGGTCAGCGTGACCGGCCGGATGATGAACGTCGAGATGAGCTCGATCGGCGTGACGATGATGTAGATCGGCCACGGCACGCCCGACGGGAAGAGCGAGTTCTTGAAGAAGTTCTTCGGGCTCTTCTTGATGCCGGCGTAGATGAACGTGACGTAGCTCACGACGGCGAGCGTCAGCGGCACCGCGATGATGCTCGTGCCGGCGATGTTCAGGAACGGGATGATGCCCGTGATGTTCATGAACAGGATCATGAAGAACAGCGTCGTGAGGATCGGCAGGAAGCGCTGGGCGTCCTTCTTGCCGAGCAGGTCTTCGCCGATGTTGACGCGGACGAAGTCCAGTCCCATCTCGACGAGGCTCTGGAAGCGTCCCGGCACGACACGCATACGGCGCGTGCCGAGCCAGAAGATCACGACGACGGCGATCGTGGCGAGGAACTGGATGAGGTGGATCCGGGTGATCGGAACACCGGCCAGATTGAAGAGAACCTCGGGGAAGAACTCATCGATCGAGGGCCCGTGGAAGACGGGCGGTTCATCCGTGGCAAAGGGGGCGATCAGGGTCGCAGCATGAATAGACAGCGCTGGCTCCAGCTTCGGGGCACCGGTCAAGAACCGTTGCGACGATGGTCGGTGAGCGTCACTCCGCAAGTACTCGCTGAGCGAGTGGGCGGGCGCTCGTTCAGCCTATCAAACTTGTGAGCTCGCTGAATCCGCGCAGGGGTGGTTCACGACGCGCCGGGCTCCCCGTCGCGCTTGTCTCCCTCGTCGGGGTCGGTCGGAAGCGTCACATCGCTCACGTGCGGCACCCGCATGCGCACCATCACGACGACGTCGACCGCCAGCGAGGCGAGCACGCTCACGACCGCCGCGACGAAGAACACCTGGGGCTCGATCCAGGGCTGACCGCGCAGGACGAGGAGGATCACGATGAACACGACGAACTTGAGGATCCACCCGCCCATCACGATGCCGAAGAAGATCGGCACGTAGAGCGGGTCGCCGAACCAGCGGTTCGCGATGAGGATGCTCGCCCCGGTGATGCCGAGGAAGACCGCGGCGACCAGGACGCCGGCCAGGGCGCTCCAGAGGCCCGTGGTGCCGGCGACGAGGAAGCCGACGATCGCGCCGATGACGGCGAGGATCGCGGTGACCGAGCCCGACCACACCAGGACGGTGCGCAGGATCGGGGTGCTGGAGATCGGGGTGCGGGGGTTCGGGCTGGTGCTCATCGGGCGTCCTCCTGTGCGGGCGCGGGATCGGGCTGCGGTTCGGGTTCGGGTACGGAGGGGGCCGTCGACGCGGTGACGGGCCGGCGGCGCGAGGGAAGGAGGGTGACGACGAGGCATGCGGCGATGCCGACGATCCCGTAGAAGACGCCGAAGAGGTAGTCCCCCGGCCACTGCAGGGTCGTGCCGATGTACATGAGCAGCACCGACAGGCTCACGAGGGCCGTCCACGCGTAGAAGATGAGCACGGCGTCGCGATCCGTGTGGCCCATGTCGAGCATGCGGTGGTGGAGGTGCTTGCGGTCGGGCGAGAACGGCGACTTGCCCCTGCTCATGCGCCGCACGACGGCGAGGCCGAAGTCGAGCAGCGGCAGCAGGACCACGACGACTGGCAGGAGGATCGGGATGAACGCACCGAGAAGCTGCGAGCGGCCGAACGCGTCGTTGTCGGCGATCATCGCGGGGTCGAAGTTGCCGGTGATCGAGATCGCCGAGCACGCCATCAGGAGGCCGAGCATCAGCGCGCCGGCATCGCCCATGAACAGGCGCGCGGGGCTCCAGTTGAGAGGGAGGAACCCGATGCACGCGCCGATGAGCACGGCGGCGATGAGCGAGGACAGCGTGAAGTAGGTGCTCGAGCCGATGTCGCGGAACACCATGTAGGAGTACGCGAAGAAGACCGCGTTCGCGATCAGGCACACCCCGGCGACGAGGCCGTCGAGCCCGTCGATGAAGTTCACCGCGTTCATGACGACGACGATCGAGAAGACGGTGAGGGTGAAGCTCGCCCAGCTCGAGAAGATCGTCATGCCGCCCAGCGGCAGCGTGTAGATCTGGAGCTGCCCGAACCACGCGATCACGCCGGCCGCGAGGAACTGCGCGCCCAGCTTGATCATCCAGTCGAGATCCCACAGGTCGTCGAGCACGCCGACGACGACGATGAGCGCGGTCGCGCCGAGGAGGGCGTACATCTGCTGGGGCTGAGCCCAGACGATGGAGAAGTACGGATGCTGCGACGACACCGCGAACGCCGCCAGCACGCCGATGAACATGGCGATGCCGCCGAGGCGCGGCGTGGGCGTCTTGTGGACGTCGCGTTCGCGGATGCCCGGATACAGCTTGTACTTGAGGCTGAGTCGCCACACCGCCCACGACAGGACGAAGGTGACGGCCGCCGTGAGGAGGATCGTGAAGACGTACTGCTTCACGAGCGGTCGGGTTCCGGCGCCTCGGGCGTCGCAGCCGCGTCGGCCGGAGTATCTGTGACCGGGGCGTCGGCTTCGGGCTCGGAGCCCGGGTCGGGCTCGAGGAGGTCGCCGAGCACGTCGCGCAGCTGTTCGCGGCTGACCGCGCCCTCGCGCAGCACGCGCACCAGGGGCTCGTCGCCGACGACGAGGCTCGTCGCGTCGATGATCGTCGAAGGGATGCCGGTCTTGGACGGCCCGTCGCCGAGATAGACGGCGACGCTGTCCTTCAGCATCCCTTCCGCGTCCTCGGCGCTGATGCCCGCCGCCATGCCGGTGAGGTTGGCGCTCGAGACCGCCAGCGGACCGGTCTCTTCGAGGAGCTCGAGGGCGATGCGGTGCGCCGGCATGCGCACAGCGACGGTGCCGCGGGTCTCGCCGAGGTCCCACGACAGCGAGGGCTGCGACGGCAGCACGATGGTGAGGCCACCCGGCCAGTACGCCTCCACGAGGCGTTCGACCGGCTCGGGCACCTCGGCCACGAGCGCGCGCAGCGTCGTGAGTCCTGCGACGAGAACGGGCGGCGGCGACTGGCGTCCGCGCCCCTTGGCCGCGAGCAGGCGCGCGACGGCGGCGTGGTCGAAGGCGTCGGCGGCGACGCCGTAGACGGTGTCGGTGGGGATGACGACGAGCTCGCCGCGGCCGATGGCCTGGCGCGCCTGGCGCATGCCGGTGAGCAGCTGCGCCTCGTCACGGCAGTCGTAGATGGGGGACATATCGCCCGTCAGTCTAGTTGTGAAGCCCCGGACGAACGCTCCGAGCCGGCGGCGCGCTCAGGGGCGCAGCGCGGTGGTCGCGCGGTCGCGCATCGTGAGGTCGGGGTGGGTCGCCGCGGCACGCCAGCCGTCGGCCTCGAGGATCCCGCGGATCGCCTCGCCCTGCCACTCGCCGTGCTCGATCACGATCAGGCCGCCCGGGTGCGCGAGGCGCAGTCCCACGCCGCTCAGCACGCGGACGACGTCGAGGCCGTCCTCTCCCCCGTACAGCGCCGCGGGCGGGTCGAAGAAGCGGACTTCCGGATCGCGCGGGATCGCAGCATCCGGAACATACGGAGGATTGGATGCCACCACCGAGACCGTGCCGTCGAGCTCCGGGAAGGCGTGGGCGAGGTCGATGAAGGCGAGCGTCGCGTTGCCGGCGCCGACGTGCGCGAAGTTCTCCTTGGTCCACACGAAGGCGTCGACGGAGTTCTCGGCGGCGTAGACGCGCGCGTGCGGCACCTCGGTCGCCATGGCGAGGGCGATCGCGCCGCTGCCGGTGCCGAGATCCACCGCGATGGGAGAGGCGGATGCTGCGGCCCGCAGCGCGTCGATCGCCAGCTGCGCGACCACCTCGGTCTCGGGTCGCGGCACGAACACGCCGGGGCCGACCCGCAGCTCCAGGTGGCGGAAGGGCGCTGTCCCGATGATGTGCTGCAGCGGCTCGCGGGTGGCGCGGCGGGTGACCAGCTCGTCGAGGCGGGAGGCGTCGGCGACGGTCAGGCGATCCCCGCGGATCGCCGCCGCCTGCACTCCCCCGCGCCCGGAGCCGAGCACGAAGGCGGCGAGCAGCTCGGTGTCGACGGACGGATCGGTGACGCCGACCTCGGCCAGACGCGCGGCGGCGCGGCGGAGGGCATCGGAGAGCAGGGGGGAATCGTCGGGAGAAGCCATGACCGCATCCACTTTAGGCCCGGCACGGCGGCGGGCAGGGTACCGGGGCGCGGCCAGGCCTTCGTCACAGAAGGACTCACAGCGAAAGGGTCACCCTAGGCTGGGCACGATCCGCCGTGAACCCCGTGAAAGGCCCGACATGCCCGGCATCCACTCCGACATCACCGCTGCTTTCGGCAACACCCCGCTGGTCCGCCTCAACCGCGTGACCAACGGCTCCGGCGCCGAGGTGCTCGCCAAGCTCGAGTTCTACAACCCGGGCTCCAGCGTCAAGGACCGTCTGGGCATCGCGATCGTCGATGCCGCTGAGGCCGCCGGTGCGCTGAAGCCGGGCGGCACCATCGTCGAGGGCACCAGTGGCAACACCGGCATCGCGCTCGCCCTGGTCGGCGCCGCGCGCGGCTACAAGGTCATCCTGACCATGCCCTCGTCCATGTCCGTCGAGCGCCGCCAGCTGCTCAAGCGCTTCGGCGCGGAGCTCGTGCTCACCGACCCCGCGGGCGGCATGAAGCTCGCCGTCGCCGAGGCCGAGCGCATCGTCGCCGAGACGCCGGGCGCCGTCCTCGCGAAGCAGTTCGAGAACGAGGCGAACCGCCAGATCCACCGCAAGACCACCGCCGAGGAGATCTGGCGCGACACCGACGGCGAAGTCGACATCTTCGTCGCCGGCGTCGGCACGGGCGGCACCATCACCGGTGTCGGCCAGGTGCTCAAGGAGCGCAAGCCCGAGGTGCAGGTCGTCGCCGTCGAGCCGACCGCGTCGCCCCTGCTGTCGACCGGCACCCCCGGTCCGGCGAAGATCCAGGGCATCGGCCCGAACTTCGTGCCGCCGATCCTCGACACGGACGTGTTCGACGAGGTCGTCACGGTCGAGTTCGAGGACGCCATCTCGACCTCGCGCGACCTGGCCGCCCAGGAAGGCATCCTCGTCGGCATCTCGAGCGGCGCCGCCGTGTGGGCCGCCCTGCAGATCGCAGCCCGCCCCGAGAACGCCGGCAAGAAGATCGTCGTGATCACCCCCGACACCGGCGAGCGCTACCTCTCGACCGCGCTCTTCGAGGATCTGCGCGAAGATTGAGTCGTCACGACGGCGCGCCGGCACCCCGACCCGTTCGGGCGCCGGCGCGCCGTCGCCGTCTTCGCGCACCGCTGATCCGAGGGAGTTCCACGTGCCCGGCATCCATTCCGACATCACCACCGCCTTCGGCGAGACGCCGCTCGTGCGGCTCAACGCGCTCACCCAGGGCCTCGGCGCGGAGGTGCTCGCGAAGCTCGAGTTCTACAACCCGGGCTCCTCGGTCAAGGACCGCCTGGGCTACGCGCTCGTCGAGGCCGCCGAGGCCGCGGGAGAGCTGCTCCCGGGCGGCACGATCGTCGAGTCCACGAGCGGCAACACCGGCATCTCGCTCGCGCTGATCGGCGCCGCGCGCGGGTACCGCGTCATCCTGACGATGCCCGCCTCGATGTCGAAGGAGCGCCGCACCCTCTTGAAGGCCTTCGGCGCCGAACTCGTGCTCACCGACCCCTACAAGGGCATGACCGAGGCGGTCGAGACGGCCCAGCGCATCGTCGCCGAGACGCCGGGCGCCATCCTCGCTCGTCAGTTCGAGCACGAGGCGAACGCCGCGATCCACCGCAAGACCACCGCCGAGGAGATCTGGCGCGACACCGAGGGCCGCGTGGATTGGTTCGTCGCCGGTTCGGGCACGGGCGGCACGATCACCGGCGTCGGTCAGGTGCTCAAGCAGCGCAACCCGGACGTCAAGATCGTCCTCGTCGAGCCGAAGGACTCCCCCGTCCTGACGGAGGGCCGTGCCGGCGGCCACCGCATCCAGGGCATCGGACCGAACTTCGTCCCCGAGGTGCTCGACCGCTCGGTCGTCGACGAGATCTTCGACGTCGAGTTCGATGACGCGATCAACGTCGCGCGCGAGCTCGCCACGCGCGAGGGCATCCTCGCTGGGATGTCGGCCGGTGCCGCCGTGTGGGCGGCGCTGCAGATCGCCGCACGCCCCGAGGCCGCCGGGCAGCGCATCGTCGTCATCGTGCCCGACTCGGGCGAACGCTACCTGTCGACCGCTCTGTACGAGCACCTGCGCGAGCCGGAGGCCCAGACCAAATGACCGACGAACGCATCGGATTCTTCGCCCGGGCCCGTGAGGACATCGCCGCGGCGAAGCTGCGCGACCCCGCGGCGCGCGGCGGCCTCGAGATCGCCGTGCTGTACCCGGGACTGCACGCGATCTGGGCGCACCGCGTGTGGCACGCCCTGTGGACGCGGGACTTCCGATTCGTCGCGCGCGCCGGGTCGCAGATCACCCGATGGCTCACCGGCATCGAGATCCACCCCGGTGCCACGATCGGCCGTCGCTTCTTCATCGACCACGGCATGGGCGTCGTGGTCGGCGAGACCGCCGAGGTCGGCGACGACGTCATGCTCTACCACGGCGTCACCCTCGGCGGCCGCCAGCGCGAGGGGGGCAAGCGCCACCCCACGATCGAGGACGGCGTCGCCGTCGGCGCCGGCGCCAAGATCCTCGGCCCGATCACGATCGGCGCCGGATCCGTCATCGGTGCGAACGCGGTCGTCACCAAGGACGCGCCCGCCGACAGCGTGCTGGTCGGCGTGCCCGCCAAGCCGCGCGCCCGCCGCGTCGGCGACGACACCCGCGCCCTGCTGACGACGCCCGAGTACTACATCTGACGCGGCTCGGATGACGGATGCTGCGCCCCGCGGCATCGCTCGGCGCCGCGGGTCGTCCCTGCCTACGCGGCGCTGCGGCGGTAGATCGCGGCCGCGGCGGTGCGCGACGGCGCCTCGAGCTTGCGCAGGATCGCGGATACGTGCACGGAGACCGTCTTGACGCTGATGTAGAGCCGCTCCGCGATCTGCCCGTTGCTGAGCCCCTCGGCGACCAGCTCGAGCACCTGCTCCTCGCGGGCGGTCAGCAGTGAGCGCGACGCGTCGCCCGTGAGTCCGGCATCCGTCAGCAGGGCGCTCGCACGCGCGGCGAGGCCGTCGGCACCGAGTTCCTCGGCGTACGACACCGCCGCCGCGAGCGCCTCGCGAGCGCCCGCGCGGTCGCCCTCCGCCAGCAGCGCCTCGCCGTGCCGGACGCGCGCGTACGCGCGGATGTACGCGGGTCCCATCGCGTCGATCGCAGCGGTCCACGGTCCTTCGCCGAGCTCGGCGGCGAAGACGGCCGCCCACAGCGGGGTCACCGGCCAGACGTCGAACCCGGCGAGCACGGCTCGGTAGGGCTCGATGTCGGCATCCTCGCCGCGTTCGCGGAGCATCGCGACCGCCCTGGCCGCGATCGCGGTCAGCGGCAGCGCGAGCACGCCGCCGGCGGGCGTCTCCCACGCCAGCCGCGCGTGCGCGAGCGCCTCGTGCGCGTCTCCGCGGGCGAGCGCCAGCTCGCCGAGGTCGTACGCCATGCCGAAGCGGGTCTGGAACTCGTACGCGCCGAACATGTCGAGTTCCAGGCGCGCGGCGTCGAGAGCCGCCTCGGCCCCGTCGATGCGCCCGCGCCAGATGGCCAGGCACACCAGCCGCTCACGCAGGAAGGCGGAGTAGAGGCCCGGTTCGACCATCGGGAGCAGGCCGCCGAGCTCCTCGGCCTCCCGCAGCCGGCCGGCGTAGATGTGCGCCTCGATCATGTTGGCCTCGATCATCACGAGCGGGCCGAGATCGGCCACATGGGTGCGGCCGTACTCCTGCCCCTCCCGCGCCAGGGCGACGGCGTCCTCGTAGCGGCCGATCAGCATGAGGGTGTTCGAGTAGTTGATGTAGAACCGCATCATCGCGCGGACGAACCCGTCCGCGTGCGCACGCGCCTCCTCGAAGAGGCTCACGCCGTCCGGATCGCCGACGCTGGCGCGACACGTCGCGGCGATGAGCAGCGCCTGCGCGAGGATCTCGCGCGCGGCGGGGTCTCCTGCGGCGGCCGCAGCCTCAGCGGTCGCTCGTGTCTGCGCGGCGACCTCCGCGCCGAGTTCCTGGCGCCCGTTGAGCATGTGCACGCGCGCGGAGCTGAGCAGGAGGCCGGCGCGCTGCACGTCGTGCCGCGGGTCGTCGCCCAGGATCGCCAGCGCCTGCTCGATGCTCTCGACCCCGTCCGACACCCCGGCCTGGAACTCGATCGTCGCGAGGTCGCCGAGCATCGCGGCGCGCCCGACGACGTCGTCCTCGGGCCAGAGAGCCACCGCCTCGCGCGCGAACGCGAGGGCGCGATCGTTCCGATTCGCCGACACGAGGGCGGCGGAGGTGCGGCGCAGCACCTCGGCCCGCGGCATCCCGCAGATCCCCTCGGGGTCGGGGACCGAGTCCCAGAGCTCGAGCACCCGCTCCCCCGCCTCGGCCGCCGTCGACCACGCCGACGCGACGCTCGCGGCGCGCTGCGCCGCCACTCCGGCGGCCAGCGCGCGGTCGGGCACGCGCGCCGCGCGCCAGTGGTGGGCGATGTCCGCGAGGACACGGGCCGTGGGCGCCGAGTTCTCGAGTGCCACGGCGTAGGCGGTGTGCAGGCGCGTCCGCTCGGTCGGAAGGAGCTCCGCGTAGACCGCCTCCTGCATGAGCGCGTGACGGAACGCGTAGGCGTCGTCGCGGATCACGACGACCTGCGCGTCGACGGCGCTGCGCACGGCGTCCTCGAGGGCGGCCTCGTCACCGTCGAACACGTCGCGCAGGACGGGGTGCGCCACCTCGACCCCGCCGGTCGCCAGCACGCGCGTGAAACGGCGGGCCTCGGCATCCAATCGCTCGTAGCGCAGCAGGAGGACGTCGCGCAGTGAGACCGGCAGTCGCGTGCCCGAGAAGCTCGCGAGCTCCTCAACGTAGAACGGGATGCCGTCGCTGCGGGCGGCGATGTCGTTCAGCACGCCGGCCGCCAGCGTGTCGCCGTGCACCGCGTTGGCGAGCGCGCCGACTTCGGCGGGGCTGAGGCGAGCGAGGGGCCGGTGGGTCAGCAGGCGCGCGCGGTCGAGCTCGGCGAGCACCGGGCGCAGCGGATGTGCGCGCCCGACGTCGTCGGTGCGGTACGACAGCAGCACGAACAGCGGCAGCGCGGCCGCGCGGCGGACCAGCCGCGCCGCGATGTCGCACGTCGTGCTGTCGGCCCAGTGGAGGTCCTCGATGATGACGACCAGCCGGTGCGTGCGCGCCAGCTGCGAGAACAGCTCGACGACGACGTCGGCGAGCCGCTCGGCGTCGCCGGCGCTGTCGGCGAGCGCCGGCACGAGCACCCCGAGCGCGTCCGCGCCGGGACCGGCTGCCGTGCGCACCGCGTCCACGCCCAGCGCGTCGACGAGGTCGCGCAGGAGGTCGGTGATCGCCGTCAGCGGTGCCGGGCCCGAACCCGAGTCGACCGAGGCTCCCCGGACGACGACCACATCGGTGAGGCTCTCACTGAAATCCCGGAGCAGACGGGTCTTGCCCATCCCCGCGTCACCCGACACGACGACGGCGCGACCTTCCGCGCCCACGGCGTCGACCTCGTCGCGCAGCGCGTCGAGGTCCGCCTGGCGGCCGACGAGGGGCACCCGGCCGATCTGCATACCGCCCATCATCCCACCAGCCTCGCGGCTGAGGCGGCCCGGCGGATCGGGAGGAATCCCTATCTTGGGGCGTCAGCCGCGGCGGTCCTGCACCTTGTTCTTGATGAACAGCGGCGGCAGCAGCCACGTCGCGAGCGCGGTCACGAGCCACACGATGAGCGTTCCGATGATCCAGGCGACCGGGCCGTCGATGCCGATGCCCGCCGCGGGGATGAGCACCGCGATGAGCAGCGCCACGAACGTCGAGAGCAGTCCGATGCCCCCGATCAGCGCGTTGGCGTGCCGCCGCGTGATCTTGAGCAGCCACGGCGCGAGGATGCTCTGCAGCACGGCGAAGATCACGACGGCGAGGAGGATCCCCCACCAGTCGTTCCAGTGCAGATAGAACCCGTCCAGGATCAGGTCGGCCACGATGAGGCCGAGCGCCGCCGACACCAGGAAGATGAGAGCGCGGATGAGCAGCGTGAGCACGCTCGAAGCCTAGCGGCGCAGCATCCGGAGTCCGCCGAGCGCCACGGATGCCGAGACCGGGGAATCGCGCCCTCAGCCGAGGCGATCAGTCGTCGGAGCCGAGGGCCGCGAGACGGGCCTCCTCGTCGGCGGTGATCGCCGACTCGATGAGGGGCTCGAGCGCGCCGTCCATCACCTGGTCGAGGTTGTAGGCCTTGTAGCCGGTGCGGTGGTCGGCGATGCGGTTCTCGGGGAAGTTGTACGTGCGGATGCGCTCGGAGCGGTCCATGCCGCGGATCTGCGACTTTCGGGCGTCGGATGCCGCGGCATCCAGCTCCTCCTGCTGCTTGGCGAGGAGACGTGCCCGCAGCACGCGCATACCGGCCTCGCGGTTCTGCAGCTGCGACTTCTCGTTCTGCATCGACACCACGATCCCCGTGGGCATGTGGGTGATGCGCACCGCGGAGTCGGTCGTGTTGACCGACTGGCCGCCCGGACCCGACGACCGGAAGACGTCGATCTTCAGGTCGTTCGGGTCGATGTGCATCTCTTCGGGCTCGTCGACCTCCGGGAACACCAGCACGCCGGTGGTCGACGTGTGGATCCGCCCCTGCGACTCGGTCGCCGGCACGCGCTGCACGCGGTGCACGCCGCCCTCGTACTTGAGGTGCGCCCACACGCCCTGCGCCGGGTCGGACGATGACCCCTTGATCGCGACCTGGACGTCCTTGTAGCCGCCGAGGTCGGACTCGTTGCGCTCGAGGAGCTCGGTCTTCCAGCCCTTGGAGGCCGCGTACTGGATGTACATCCGCAGCAGATCGGCCGCGAACAGCGCCGACTCGGCGCCGCCCTCGCCCTGCTTGATCTCCATGATCACGTCGCGCGCGTCGTCGGGGTCACGCGGGATCAGCAGGCGACGCAGGCGCTCCTGCGCCTCGGCCAGCCCGGCCTCGAGGGCGGGCACCTCCGCCGCGAACGCGTCGTCCTCACGGGCGAGTTCGCGGGCGGCATCCAGATCATCGGATGCCGCCACCCAGTCCTCGTGGGCCTTCACGATGCGCGACAGCTCGGCGTAGCGCCGGTTCACCCGCTTGGCGCGCGCCGCATCGGCGTGCACCGCGGGGTCCGAGAGCTCCTCCTGGACCGCGCGGTGCTCGTCGATCAGTCCCTTGACGGACTCGAACATCGAGGATCAGCGGATGCTGTTGTCGTGATCGTGGCTGCGGCCGCCGCCGTGCCCGTTGGCGGGCGCCGGGATCGACTTCTGCATCTGCACCAGGAACTCGACGTTGGACTGCGTCTCCTTGAGCTTGCCGAGCACGACCTCGAGGGCCTGCTGGGGCTCGAGGCCGGCCAGCGCGCGGCGGAGCTTCCAGGTGATCTTGACCTCGTCGGGCGACAGCAGCATCTCTTCGCGGCGCGTGGACGACGCGTTGACGTCGACGGCCGGGAAGATGCGCTTGTCGGCGAGCTGGCGGTTCAGGCGCAGCTCGCTGTTGCCGGTGCCCTTGAACTCCTCGAAGATCACGTCGTCCATCTTGGAGCCGGTCTCGACGAGGGCCGTCGCGAGGATCGTGAGCGATCCGCCGTTCTCGATGTTGCGCGCGGCGCCGAAGAAGCGCTTGGGCGGGTACAGCGCCGACGCGTCCACGCCACCGGTGAGCACGCGGCCCGAGGTCGGCGCCGAGATGTTGTAGGCGCGGCCGAGGCGCGTGATCGAGTCGAGCAGCACGACGACGTCGCGGCCGAGCTCCACGAGGCGCTTGGCGCGCTCGATGGCGAGCTCGGCGACGGTGGTGTGATCCTCGGCGGGGCGGTCGAAGGTCGAGGCGATGACCTCGCCCTTCACCGTGCGCTGCATGTCGGTGACCTCTTCGGGGCGCTCGTCGACGAGCACGACCATGAGGTGGACCTCGGGGTTGTTGATCGCGATCGCGTTGGCGATCTGCTGCAGCACGATCGTCTTGCCCGCCTTCGGGGGCGCGACGATGAGGCCGCGCTGGCCCTTGCCGATCGGCGCGACGAGATCGATGATGCGCTGCGTCAGCTTCTCGGGCGCGGTCTCGAGGCGCAGGCGCTCCTGCGGGTAGAGCGGCGTCAGCTTGCCGAACTCGACACGGGCGGCGGCGTCGTCGACCGACAGGCCGTTGATCGCGTCGACCTTGACCAGCGCGTTGTACTTCTGACGGCTGGACTGCTCGCCCTCGCGCGGCTGCTTGATCGAGCCGACGACCGCATCGCCCTTGCGCAGGTTGTACTTCTTCACCTGACCGAGCGAGACGTAGACGTCGCTCGGGCCGGGCAGGTAGCCGGAGGTGCGGACGAACGCGTAGTTGTCGAGCACGTCGAGGATGCCCGCGATCGGGATGAGGACGTCGTCCTCGCCGATCTCGGTCTCGAACTCGTCGCCGCCCGCGGCGGCCTGCGTGCCGCGGCGCTTGTTGCGCTGGCGGCCGCGGCCGTTGCCCTGGGCCTGCTGGTCGTCGTCCTGCGTGTCGGCCTTCGCCGGCTCCGCGACGGGCTGCGCGTTCTGGTTCTGGCCGCCCTGCGCGTTCTGGCCCTGTGCGGCCTGGCCGCCCTGTGCGTTCTGGTTCTGCGCGTTGCGGTTGCGGCTGCGGCTGCGGCTGCGGCTCCGGCTGCGCGACGGCGTCTCGGCGCCCTCGCCCTCAGCGGCCTGCTCGCCACCCTCGGCGGACTCGGCGGGCGCCTCGGCACCCTCGGCGGGCGCGTCTGCATCGGCGGCGGGCGCCTCAGCGGGGGCGGGTGCCTCCTCCGCGGCCTGCTCGCCGGCCTCAGCCGGTGCGGCCTCAGCCGGTGCGGCCTCAGCCGGTGCGGCCTCGGCGGGTGCCTCGGCCGGTGCTTCCGCGGCGGGCTCGGCGGGCGCGACGTCAGTGCTCTTCGCACGGCGAGGAGCGCGCTTGCGCGGGGCCTTGGCGGGCGCAGCAGGCGCCTCGGCCGGTGCCTCGGCAGCCGCTTCCACGGCCACGACCTCGGCGACGACCTCTTCGGCCACGACCTCGGCGACGACGGCCTCGGCGACCGCTTCTTCGGCGACCGCGTCCGCGACAGCGGCCTCGGCGACGGCCTCTTCGGCGACGGCGTCGGCGATGATCGCCTCGGCGACGGCCTCCTCGGCCGCTTCCTCAGCGACCTCAGCGGCGGCGGCGTCACCGGACTCCTCGGCGACGATCGCCTCGGCGACAGCCTCCTCGGCGACCTCTTCGGCGGCAAGCGCCTCGACGACGGCCTCGTCGGCGACGGCGTCGGCCGCCTCGGCGACCTCGACGGCCTCTTCGGCGACGACCTCGGCCGCGACGGCCTCGATGACGGCTTCCTCAGCCACGGCCTCGGCCTGGGCCTCGGGCGCTTCCGCGCGCTCGTCGGCCGGAACGTCGGCGTGGATCTCGGAGATGGACTCCACGAGTTCTCCCTTGTGAAAAACGGAACGATTGTGCACGATCGCACGGCGCTGCCAGGTGGCGTCTGCCTGTCTCGATCAGTTGTCACGCCTGTCGAAACACCCGCCGACGGGGTGAGGGACCGCGAGGGTGCTCAGCGGACGTCGGCAGGTCAGAATGCCGTGCGGTGGTTTCGCAGATTTGCGACGGAGGCCAGATTCACGTCTTACGTGGAACCCTCCGCGTACTCCCTCACTGTACCACCCTTGAAGTCGACGGCGAGCATGAGCGCCTCCCACGGGGTGTCGGTCGCGGCGCCTGCGAGCGCCGCCGCCTCGAGGCGTCGTCCCGGGCCGTCGGCGAGCACGAGCACGCTCGGTCCCGCCCCCGACACGACCGCCGCGAAGCCTGCCGCGCGCAGCGCCCGCACAAGACCGTCGGTCTCGGGCATGGCGCTCGCGCGGTAGTTCTGGTGGAGTTTGTCCTCCGTCGCCGCCTGCAGCAGCTCGGGGCTCTGCGTGAGCGCCGCGATCAGGAGCGCGGAGCGCGAGACGTTGAAGACGGCGTCCTCTCGCGGCACATGCATCGGCTGAAGGCTGCGCGCGAGCTCGGTCGACATCGTGAAGGTCGGCACGAAGACGAGCGGCGATACGCCGCGGTGCACGAGAAGCTTCTTGTGCTGCGGGCCGTCCTCGTCCACCCACGCGATGGTGAGGCCGCCGAACAGCGCCGGCGCGACGTTGTCGGGGTGGCCCTCGAGCTCGGTCGCGAGACGGAGCAGCGCATCGGGTCCGAGCTCGACGTCGCCCTCGAGCAGCCCCTTGGCGGCCAAGAGGCCCGAGACGACCGCCGCGCCGGACGAGCCGAGGCCGCGTCCATGCGGGATCACGTTCTTGGCGACCAGGCGGAGTCCCGGCATCCGTCGCCCGACCGATTCGTACGCGTACGCGATCGCCCGCACCACGAGGTGCGAGGCGTCGCGCGGCACGTCGTCCGCACCGGCTCCCTCGACCTCGATCTCGAGCTCGCCCTCCGGCAGCGCCGTGACGTCGAGCTCGTCGTACACGCTCAGCGCGAGGCCGAGCGTGTCGAACCCGGGGCCGAGGTTGGCGCTCGTCGCCGGAACCCGCACCACCACGCGGCGGCCGGGAGCCGGAGCGACGGCTGCGTTCACGCGGTCGCCGCCGCGGGAGCGAGCTCCAGGACGGATGCCACCTCCGACGTCGTGGCGTCGACCACGGTGGGCTCGACCTCCGAGCCGTCGGCGTTGCGCAGCGCCCAGTGCGGGTCCTTGAGGCCGTGGCCGGTGACCGTGAGCACGACGCGCGCGCCCTGGGGCACGATGCCGGCCTCGACGCGATCGAGGAGACCGGCGACGCTGATGGCCGACGCAGGCTCGACGAAGATGCCGACCTCGCCCGCGAGGAGCTTCTGCGCCGCGAGGATGCGGTCGTCGTCGATGGCGCCGAAGTACCCGTCGGTCGCCGCGCGGGCCTCGAGCGCGAGGTCCCACGACGCCGGGTTGCCGATGCGGATGGCGCTGGCCACCGTCTCCGGGTTCTTCACGACCTCGCCGGTGACGAGCGGCGCCGAGCCGGCGGCCTGGAAGCCGAACATGCGAGGCACGCGGGTCGAGACTCCGGCCTCGGCCTCTTCGCGGTACCCCCGCGTGTACGCGGTGTAGTTGCCCGCGTTGCCGACCGGGATGAAGTGGAAGTCGGGGGCATCGCCCAGCTGCTCGACGACCTCGTACGCGGCGGTCTTCTGACCGTCGATGCGGTCGGGGTTGACCGAGTTGACGAGGTGCACCGGGTAATTGTCGGCGAGCTCGCGAGCGATCTCGAGGCAGTCGTCGAAGTTGCCGCGGATCTGGATGAGACGGCCGTTGTGCGCCACGGCCTGGCTGAGCTTGCCCATGGCGATCTTGCCCTCGGGCACGAGCACCGCGGCGGTGATGCCGGCGTGGGCGGCGTACGCGGCCGCCGAGGCGGACGTGTTGCCGGTGGAGGCGCAGATGACGGCCTTCGCGCCGTGCTCGATCGCGCGCGAGACGGCGACGGTCATGCCGCGGTCCTTGAACGAGCCCGTGGGGTTCATGCCCTCGAACTTCACCCATACGTCGGTGCCGGTGCGGCGCGACAGCGCGGGGGCGGGCAGGAGCGGCGTGCCGCCCTCACCGAGGGTGACCACGGTCGAGGCATCCGTGACGCCCAGACGATCTGCGTACTCGCGGAGGACTCCGCGCCAAACGTGTGCCATGTCAGTTCTCCTTCAGAAAAGTCTTCAATTGCCTTCGACGCGCAAGACCGACACGACGCGCTCGACGACGCCGCTCGCGGCGAGACGGTCGACCGTCTCGCTCAGGTCCTGCTCCAGAGCCTTGTGCGTGCCGATCACCAGTCGCGCCACGCCGCTCTCACCCTCGGCCGACTCGACGACGGTCTGCTCGACGGTCGCGATCGACACGCGGCCCTCGCTCAGGATGCCCGCGACCGTGGCCAGCACGCCCGGCTGGTCGTCGACCTCGAGCGTGATCTGGTAGCGCGTGGTGACGCGTCCGACGGGGACGATCGGCAGGTTCGCGAGCGTCGACTCGCCGACGCCGACGCCACCGGCGATGTGGCGGCGTGCCGCCGACACGACGTCGCCGAGCACCGCCGATGCGGTCTGCACGCCACCGGCGCCCGCACCGTAGAACATGAGGTTTCCGGCGGCCTCGGCCTGCACGAACACCGCGTTGTTGGCGCCGTGCACGCTCGCGAGCGGGTGCGCGCGGTCGATGAGCGCCGGGTAGACGCGCACCGAGATGGATTCACCGGATGCCTCGGTCAGGCGCTCGCAGACGGCGAGCAGCTTGATGACGTAGCCGGCGTGGCGCGCGGCATCCATCATCGACTTGTCGATCGCCGTGATGCCCTCGCGGTGCACCGCATCGAGCGGCACCGTGGTGTGGAACGCGAGGCTGGCGAGGATCGCGGCCTTCTGCGCGGCGTCATAGCCCTCGACGTCGGCCGTCGGGTCGGCCTCGGCGTAGCCGAGGCGCTGCGCGTCGGCGAGCACGTCGGCGAACTCGGCACCCTCGGTGTCCATCCGGTCGAGGATGTAGTTCGTGGTGCCGTTGACGATGCCCATGATGCGCTGGACGCGGTCGCCGGCGAGCGAGTCGCGCAGCGGGCGGATGATCGGGATCGCGCCGGCGGCGGCGGCCTCGTAGTAGACCTCTGCACCCACCTGGTCGGCGGCGTCGAAGATCTCGGGGCCGTGCGTCGCGAGGAGCGCCTTGTTCGCCGTCACGATGTCGGCGCCCGAATTGATCGCGTGGAGCAGGTACTCGCGCGCCGGCTCGATGCCGCCCATGAGCTCGATGACGATGTCGGAGCCCACGATGAGCGAGTCCGCGTCGGTGGTGAAGAGCTCGCGCGGCAGGTCGGTCTCGCGCTTGGCGTCGACGTCGCGCACCGCGATGCCCACCAGCTCCAGTCGTGCACCCGCGCGGTCGGCGAGCTCGTCGGCGTGCTGACGCAGCAGCGCGGCGACCTGCGAGCCGACGGCTCCGGCTCCCAGCAGTGCGACGCGGAGTCGGCGGTAGTCGGTCACTTCGACTCGCTTCGCTCGCTCAGTACAGGCATGCGTTGTTTTCCTTCCGTCGGTGCGCCGGCGAGCTCACGCCCGTCGCGCACGGTGCTGAGGCCGGCGTCGCGGGCGAGGAGATCGTCGATCGTCTCGCCGCGCACGATGACGCGGGCCTCTCCCCCGCGCAGCGCCACGACGGGCGGGCGGGGGACGTAGTTGTAGTTGCTCGAGAGCGAGAAGCAGTACGCGCCGGTCGCCGGCACGGCGAGCAGGTCGCCGGGCGAGACGTCGCCGGGCAGGTACTCCGCGTCGACCACGATGTCGCCCGACTCGCAGTGCTTGCCCACGACGCGCGAGAGCGCCGGCTCGGCGTCGCTGGTGCGCGACGCGATGCGGGCCGAGAACTGCGCGCCGTACAGGGCCGGGCGGGCGTTGTCGCTCATGCCGCCGTCGACGCTCACGTACAGGCGGGTGTCGCCGCCCTCGAGCGCGACGGGCTTGGTCGTGCCCACTTCGTACAGGGTCACGCCCGCGCGGCCGACGATGGCACGGCCCGGCTCGAACGCCAGGTTCGGCATGGGGATGCCGCGCACCTCGCACTGCCGGGCGACCGACTCGGCGATGCCCAGCGCGAGCTGCTCGATCGGAGTGGGGTCGTCGACCGACGTGTAGGCGATGCCGAACCCGCCACCGAGGTTCAGGACCGGCAGCTCGCCGCCTTCGCGGAGCTCGGCGTGCAGTTCGACCAGGCGGGCGGCGGACTCCTCGAACCCGGCGGTGCCGAAGATCTGCGAGCCGATGTGGCAGTGCAGGCCCACGAACTCGAGCCCGGCGAGCTCGCGGATGCGGGCGACGGCGGCCGGGGCATCCGTCAGCGTGAAGCCGAACTTCTGGTCTTCGTGAGCCGTCGCGAGGAAGTCGTGCGTCTCGGCGTGCACGCCGCTGTTGACCCGCAGCAGCACCGCCTGCGTCGCTCCGCGGCGCTCGACGATCGCCGCGAGACGCTCGATCTCGATGAGGCTGTCGATGACGATCGAGCCGATGCCGACCTCGACGGCCCGCTCGAGCTCGGCCACCGACTTGTTGTTGCCGTGGAAGCCCAGTCGCGCGGGATCAGCGCCCGCCGCGAGGGCGACGGCGAGTTCTCCGCCGCTGCACACGTCGACCGCGAGCCCCTCTTCGGTGACCCAGCGCACGACCTCTGTGCTGAGGAACGCCTTGCCGGCGTAGTAGACGCGCGCCTGCACGCCGTGCAGGGCCGCAGCCGCGCGGAAGGCGTCGAGCGTGCGGCGGGCGGTCGCACGCACCTCGTCCTCGTCCACGACATACAGAGGCGTGCCGAACCGCTCACGCAGGGCGGTGGCAGGGATGCCGCCGAGCTCCAGCACGCCGTCGGCACCACGCGCCGCGGCCGCCGGCCAGACGGCCGGGGCGAGCCCGTTCGCGTCGGCGGGGCGCTCGAGCCACGCGGGAGCGACGGAACGGTGGTGCGGGTCGGCGGACACGGTGGACCAATCGGTGGGAGCTTCGACGCTGGCCGTCCGGGAGTCCGGGTGCGGCTCTGCCAGGCCGGAGGGGGTCACGCGCCTGGCGGTGGTAGCAGTCTAGGGCACACGGCTCCGGGGCCCCGCGCCGTGTGACGCCCTGCGGCGGTTCAGGCGCAGGTGCCGTTCTCCTGCAGCGCCGGATCGGTGGCGATGGCCCCGTCGACGTCGAAGTCGGCGACGAGCACGTCGCCGGTCACCTCGACGGAGGTGAGGGTCACCCCGGATGGCAGGTACTGCGCGATGCACACGTTCCACTCGCGCAGGACGATGTCGGCGAGACCCCCGAACTGGCTGCGCAGGGCGTCGGCGGTCACCTCCGACTCGCCGAGGCGGAACGCCGCGGGCGACAGGACGATGGCGCCGTCCGCCGCGGCCGGCGCCAGCGCGACGCCGACCGGGATGGACACACCGAACAGCTGCAGGTCGATCGACATCGTCAGGTTCGGCGCGGCGAGCCCCACGGTGTCGGCGGGGAAGCCCTCGACCGTCGCGAGCAGCGTGCGCAACTGCGACTCGTCGAGCGAGACGGTCGCCGTGGCGCCGCTCATCTCTCCGGTGCCGCGCACGGCGACATCGTGCGCCGTCACGGTCACATCGCCGGTGCCACCGCCGAGCGTGACATCGTCGGAGGCGATCGTGAGGTCGTCGATGGAGCCGGAGATGAGCTGCGGGATGACGGCGCCGGTGACGTCGACGTCGACCGGGTGGTCGGCGGGCAGCGACAGCTGGGTGCGCACCTGGTCGCGGACCACGCCGGTCACGATCTGCCGGGCGATCGCCTCGGCGGCGAACCACGCGGCCACGGCGAGCACGGCGACGATCGCGAACGCCACGATCCACGGCCAGACGCGACGCGGCTGCGCCGGAGCCGTGGACAGCGTCCCGTCGGGGATCGGTTCGGTCGCCTGCGTGTCGCCTCTGGCCATTGCTACATCCGTTCCGGTGCGGTGACACCCAGGAGATCGAGCCCGTTGCGCAGCACCTGGCCGGTGGCGTCGTTGAGCCACAGACGGGTGCGGTGCACCGACTCGACGGGCTCGTCGCCCAGCGGGATCACGCGGCAGTTGTCGTACCAGCGGTGGTAGAGCCCCGCGAGCTCCTCGAGGTACCGCGCGACGCGATGCGGCTCGCGCACCTCGGCGGCGAACGCGACGATGCGCGGGAACTCCTGCAGCGCGCCGAGAAGTGCCGACTCGGTCTCGTGGGTCAGCAGCTCGGGGGCGAACTCGGAGCGGTCGACGCCCGAGCCGTGCGCGTTCCGCGCGACGTTGTGCGTGCGCGCGTGGGCGTACTGCACGTAGAAGACGGGGTTGTCGTTGGTGCGCTTGCGCAGGATCTCGGGGTCGAGCGTCAGCGGCGAGTCCGCGGGGTAGCGCGCGAGCGAATAGCGCAGGGCGTCGGTGCCGATCCAGTCCCGCAGGTCGTCGAGCTCGATGATGTTGCCCGCGCGCTTCGAGAGCCGTGCGCCGTTGACCGACACGAGCTGCCCGATGAGCACCTCGATGTCCTTCTCGGGGTCGTCGCCGGCCGCACCGGCGAGCGCCTTGAGGCGGTGCACGTAGCCGTGGTGGTCGGCGCCGAGCAGGTAGATCTTGTGCGCGAAGCCGCGGTCGCCCTTGTTGAGGTAGTACGCCGCGTCGGCCGCGAAGTAGGTGTACTCGCCGTTCGAGCGACGGATGACGCGATCCTTGTCGTCGCCGAAGTCCGTGGTGCGCACCCACACGGCGCCCTCGTCGTCGAACACGTGGCCCTGCTCGCGCAGGCGGTCGACGGCCTCGTCCACGAGGCTCGGCTCGCCGTCCGACCCCTTCCCGTGGAGCGTGCGCTCGCTGAAGAAGACGTCGAAGTGCACGTTGAACTTCTCGAGCGACGACTGCAGGTCGCCGAGCTGCAGCTCGTAGGCGCGGTCGCGCGCGATCCGCAGCTGCTCGTCCTCCGGCAGCGTCGGCAGCTCGGGCACCGCCGAGAGCACCCGCTGCGCCAGGTCGTCGATGTACGAACCCGGGTAGCCGTCCTCGGGGGTCGGCTCGCCCTTGGCGGCGGCGAGCACGGAGCGGCCGAACCGATCCATCTGCGCGCCGGCGTCGTTGACGTAGAACTCGCGGACGAGCGTCGCACCGCTCGCGAGGAGCAGGCGCGCCATCGAGTCGCCGAGCGCGGCCCAGCGGGTGTGGCCGATGTGCATCGGACCCGTCGGGTTCGCGCTGACGAACTCGAGGTTGATCGTGTTGCCCCGCTGCGACTCGTTCGTTCCGAACGCCGCGCCCGCATCGACGATGGTCTTCGCGAGCGCACCTGCGGCGGCGGCATCCAATCGGATGTTGATGAAGCCGGGTCCGGCGATCTCGACATCCGCGATGCCGTCCACCTGCGCGAGACCGGCCGCGATGTCGGCGGCGAACTCGCGGGGGTTGGCGCCGACGGCCTTCGCGAGCTTGAGCGCCGCGTTCGAGGCCCAGTCGCCGTGGTCGCGGTTCTTCGGCCGCTCGAGCGGCAGATCGGCGACCGTGAGTCCTTCGGCCGCACCGGGTCGTCGCGCCTCCGCGAGCGGGGCGACGACGGCGAGCAGGGCGGCGGAGAGGGCTTCGGGATTCATAGCCCGTCAAGTCTACGGGCGCGGCCCGCTCCGCCCCTGCGCGGGGTCAGGAGATCTGCACCAGCGCGCCGAAGTCGTCGGCGGCGGGATCGGATGCCTCGGGCAGCACTTCGGGCAGGGTGTCGAGTCCGTCGAGGGTCGCGGCCTCGGGGACCACCCACGCGTCGACGCGCAGGCGCTTCAGACCGACGTAGCCGCCGTGGTAGCTGAGGAACGCGCAGTCGGCGGCATCGCGACCCGTCGCGATGCGCACCAGCGAGTTGCGGTTCGAGAGGCGCGTCGCGTCGATGACGTACCAGGCGCCGTCGAGGTAGGCCTCGGCCACGGCGTGGAAGTCCATCGGGCGAAGCCCCGGCGCGAAGCACGCGGCATAGCGGGCCGGCATGTCCATCGCACGCAGGAGGGCGATGACGACGTGCGCGTAGTCGCGGCAGACGCCCTGGCCCGTCATGAGGGTCGTGACCGCGCTGTCCGTGCCCTGACTGAGACCCGGCGTGTACGTGGTGCTCGTCGAGACGAACTCGGACACCGCCGCGATGAGGTCGTGGCCCGAGAGCCCCTTGAACTGGCGACGGGCCTGCTGGAACACCTCGTCGGACTGCGCGTACCGGCTCGGGCGCAGGTAGGTGATGGCTTCGAGATCGCTCGTGCGGTTGCTCGCGGCCTGGCCGTCGACGGTCGCCTCGTAGCGGATCTCGAGGTGCCCGGGCTCGCCCGTGAGGCGGTGCAGCCTGCTTCCCGACTGGTCGACGATCTCGGTCGGGGTGTACACGCGATCGCCCTGGGTGAACGTCAGATGCTCACTCGAGATCGGCACCGCCTGAGCGGCTGCGATCTGGAAGATGAGGTCGACGGATGCCCCCAATTCGAGGTCCATCTCAGCGGTCACGACGCGTTGCACCGAAGTATCCTCGCACGCCGCGAGGGCTTGATCGTGCGGGGTTGACAACCTCTTGCTGCGAGTGTTCTGGAAGCGGTTCCAACCCTCAGGATCAGGCCCCTCTTTTCCCCAGTTCACGGCCCGTGGGAAGACCCCGTCGATGCATGACTTACCCTCTCTCTATGCACGCGCCCGGCGGTACCCGAGCCCGGAAGCTGTGGCTGCCCCTGGTGGGCGCCACGCTGGCCGTCGCTGCGGTGTGCGCGGTGGCCGTTCTGCGTCCGTGGGGCGCGCCCGAACCGGTGGCACCGGCGGCAGTCGCCGAGGGCGAGCCGGCGGTCGCAGCATCCGTCCCTCCCGCTCCCCTGGTGCTGGAAGAGGACGCACGTGTTCTCGTCTTCGGGGACTCGTGGGTCTACGGCTCGGCCGCGACCGTGCCGACGCTCGGCTTCGCGTACCTCCTCGCCGACGAGCTCGGCGTCGAGACCGTCGTGGACGGCGTCCGCGGCAGCGGCTACCTCAAGCCCGGCCTCGACGGCCCCGCCTACGGCGAGCGCATCGCCGCCCTGGATCCGGCGCTCGATCCCGACGTGATCATCGTCGAGGGGTCGATCAACGACCGCAAGCTCTATCCGGCCGGATACCGGGATGCCGTCACCGCCGCGTGGGACGCCCTCGAGGCCGTCTACCCCGACGCCGAGATCGTGATCCTCGGTCCGTCGCCGCAGGTGCTGCCCGTTCAGGACGCGACGCGGAAGATCGACGCCGACCTGGCCGAGCTCGCGGGCGCACGCGGCTGGTGGTACATCTCCCCCATCACGGAGGACTGGATCACCGACGCGAACTACCTCGACGTCATCGACACCGGACCCCTCGGGCGCGACCACCCCTCGACCGGCGGGCACGCCTACCTCGCCGACCGTGTCGCGACGGCCATCGAGCGCATGGAGCAGCAGCCTGCGATCGTCGCCGACGCACCGCTCGACGACCCTCCCCCGGCGCCCTGACGTGGCGGGGCGACGGGCGACTGGATGGTAGTCTCGATCGGCACGCCTCCGTAGCTCAGGGGATAGAGCGTTGGTTTCCGGTACCAAAGGTCGCAGGTTCGATTCCTGTCGGGGGCACAGTCGGGACAAGGGATCGAGAGTCATCAGGACTCTCGATCCCTTTCTCGTGACAACACTTTGACAACATCCGTGGCGCGCTTGGCGCGATCGAGAGCGGCCGCAACGGCGTCCAGATCGTCGTCGAAGAGGTCCGCGTAGACGTCGAGCGTCATCGCAGCCGACGCGTGTCCGAGCATCCGCTGCACGGCCTTCACGTGCGCGCCGGCCTGCACTGCGAGGCTCGCGGCCGTGTGGCGCAGATCATGAGGCGTGACCCGCGGGAAGGTGGGATCGTCCGCCTGCGCGGCGAGAACGGCCGCGGTGAACCATCCGTTCCTCGACGCTGGCAGCCGAACGTGCTGGGTTCCGCCTCCGAAGAGGAGCGCGTCGCGGCCCTTCCCCTCGGCGAGCCGCGCGAGCGGCAGGGCGAGGAACTCCGGGTACGGGACGCTGCGGGTGCGGTGGGTCTTCGGGGTGCCGACATGGACTTCGAACGACACGAGCACGGCGTTCTCTTCGACGTTCACACGGCGTCGGAGCGCGTCGACGTGCCGGACCCGCAGCGCCGTCGCTTCGCCCCACCGAAGGCCGGTGTAGGCCAGGAACAGCACCAGCGTGGGTTCGCGCGCGTGGTCGGCGAGGAGCTGCACCTGCGCGTGCGTGAGGTAGTGCCTGGGCGCGTTCTTCGTCTTCTTCGGCAGGTCGACGTTGCGGGCGACGTTGCGCGCAAGCCGGCGATCGTTCACGGCGATGTCCAGGATGCCCGCCAAGATCCCGTGCGCACGTCGGACCGTCGTCGAGCCACCTTGCATACCCGATACCCAAGCCTGCACCTCGGAATGGCGGATGCTGCCGACCGAGCGGCTGCCCCATTTCGGCTCGACGTGCTTGCCCCACGCGGACTGCAGCGGCCGATACGACGACGGCTTGAGGATGCCTTCACGGTGCGCGAGCCACTCGCGGCCGAGGTCCGCGACAGTCGCGCGTGCACTGGCAGGGTCGACATACTCGCCGCGGCTCTTGGAAAGCTCGACCTCTGCCAGCCGCAATTCGGCGTCACGCTTCGTCTTGAAGCCGCGCTCTGTCGTCTGCTTGTGGTCTGGGCGTCGGTAGCTGATGCGGTAGCGCTTCGCGCCGGCCGCCGTCGTGTACGGGTGAACGCTACCCATTGGAGTCCTTCGGCCGTCGCTTCAAGATCGTCTCCCTTGACGTCGGCCGTGGGAACGCACGACGCGACCGCCGCCTCGAGTCGTGCTCGCGGCAGGACGACCGGTTTGGCGTTCTCCCGACCACCCGCGCGAGCCAATCCTTGTCGGTCGGGGTGTGATGGGGCTTTCGAGAGCGCCCGCGACATCGGCGGCGGTTGGGTTTCGTGGGTCCCAACGCTGCCCATGGTTCAGTTACCGCTCTGGCTGTCGGCCCACGATGTAGGCCATGCCTTCGAGATAGCCGGCCTTGCGCGCCTTCATGATCCAGTCCGACGCGGTGCGGTGGGGCACGTCGAGTTCGCGCGCCACCGCCTGAACCGGCGGGAGTCCGGCAAGAGCGGTCGCACCGTAGATCAGCGAGACCACGGCCATCCGTTCTTCCTTCATCCCACGCTTCACCACTTCAACCGCGATGAACGGCGACACCAGCCGCCCCTCCTCCGCCGTCGTGTCAGCGACGGTCGTCCAGAGGTCCACGTCGACGGCCTCGAAAGCGATGCAATGCGGGACCGCCGCTTGCATGATGGGGGCGATCGAGATCCGTCGCAGCGCGTCCTGGTCGAAGTCATCGCGGGTCGCTCGGTTGACGATCGTACGCACGACATACCGTCCCTCCGACCGCACGTAGTGTGCCTCGATCCCGGTCTCGATGCCTGCGACGTCGTTGGTCGCGGTGGCGACGAAGGCGGGAGCTATGCGAAGCCTGTCGCCGAGCGGCTCGGTCGCAGCCGCCACCGTCATCGGGTCGCCCTCAAGGGTCGTCACGTCAACCGTCACCCCGCTAGTTTGCCTGTTCGCTCGACTGATTCACAGAACCTCTTGACGACGAGTATCACTTAGGCGTGTACTTGTGTCAATTCAGTCAGCGATTACGCAAACGAGGTGAATCATGACGACTCATGCCGGCGACCGCGCCACCAAGCTCAGCCACGAGTTCTTGAGCCCCGAGCAGGTCGCCGACTTGCTCCCGGGCGTGAACAAGAACACGCTCGCGATGTGGCGCTACGAACACAAGGGTCCGAGGTACTACAAGCTCGGCCGCAAGGTCGTCTACGCGCTCGACGACCTGGAGGCGTGGATCGCCGCATCGGTCGCGGGAGCAGCGTCGGACTAGACCAACGCCTCGACGGCCCATCCCCAGGGAGTGATCGGCACTGGAGACTGCCGGCAAGGCAATGGAGGGCTTGAGCTTCCCTGTTCGGGCATGCACCACTGCCGACACGCGCGGCCATCGGGCTTTAGGCCACGTGGAGATTGGCACTTACTGCTGTGGCCAGTGTTGAGAAAGTGAACTTCCTCGGAGTGAGATCGATTCAAATGCCGAATGCTTTGGTGGTTTGCGGTGGCGCCCGTAGGGTGGTGTGCGAGTGGAGCCTGCGATTCCGGGGGGGAATCGTGTCACAAAGGTGTCCCCAGACCAAGCCTGTCCCCAGCAGGCGCGTGGCGCGTACCGGGCGAAGCTCAGGTCGCTCGGACGCCACAGCCCTTATCTGCGGCGTCCGAGCGACTGTTCGCGCACGGGGGGGGTTGCGCGAGGGAAGTCGGCAGCCCAGGCCCCAGAATTCCCCAGTCGAGTGGCGGCGGCGGGCGGATCTCCACGCCCCGCGCCTCGCACACCCGAACTCACCTTATGCTGTCCCCCGTTTGGGGGACAAACACTTTTCAGGGTGAGGATCGGGGAGGGCTGTCGTCTTGACACCAGACCAGCTGGGCTGAACCGGAGGCTTATTCCGATGCGGGCCGAATATCCGCGGCTGTCACGTGCTTCCCACCCAAGGTGAGCTTGTCGACGTCGAGCTCGGCGACCTTGACGTTGCCCAGCTCGACATCCGACGGCGGGTCGACGCTGGAGGCAGGGTCGGGCTCGAGGTACTCGGCGGTGAGGGTTATTCCGGCTGTCGAGTAGGAGGCGGTTGCGAGCTCGTCGATCCATCTGCGGTTGAGCTCGGGGGGCTCAGGGTCGTCGAACACGAACCGCAGCGGGATGGCAGGGTGCACCCAGATCGTGGATCTGCCGGGCAGCTCGCCCTGCGCATGCTGCCAGGAAACGGTGAAACTCTCGCCACGCCGCAGTCTCGTCGCGATCACGACCTTCAGGTGCGCCAGCGCCCGGTCTTCGATGTTGATCGGAGCCATCGCATCGCCGTAGTAGATCGACCCCATGTCAATCCCTCACTCGCCGGGCGCCGCCTTGCGAACGGTGCAGGATGTCCGTCAGGCATGACTGCACGGAATCGACGCGGGTGGGGCGAGCACCCTGATTACTTCAACAGCTAAAGCATATCTCCGGCGAGCCTGCGGCGGGTGCGCGTTACATTGTGGAGGTGCGAGGTCGCGATATCGAGGCAGTGCTGCAGGTGCTGGTCGACCTGACCCGCCGCCTGGTGCCCCCGACCGATCTGCAGCTGTCGGGGGACGATTCGTTCACGCGCACCCAGTTGGAGATCCTCTCGCTCATCACGCACGCATCCGAGCCCGTGACCGTGACGGCCGCCGCTCAGGCGCTGCAGCTGACTGCGGGCGCGGTCACCCAGGCGGTCGACGGTCTCGTGGTCAGCGGGATGGTGCGCCGCCACCGCGCTCCGCACGACGGCCGCGCCCGCATCCTTGAGCTCGCCCCCGGTGCGGAGCAGATGATCGCCGTCTACGAGTCCGCAATCGTCACGAGAGTCGGCCCGTGGTTCGCCGCCCTCGACGACACGGAGCTGGCTGCTCTGGCCCGACTGCTGGGAAAGATCCGCACGGCCGGCGACGTGGACAGACCCGCGCCGTCTTCGGATTGATAGCGATCGCCAACAGCCAGGATCTCGGGTGTCTGGCGAGAGCACCGTCCCTCGTTCCGAGTGCTGATCCTTGACACGCAGCGATTCGATCAGCGAAAGCACTCGTGGATTTACCGCCCGGCGCGAGCCAATCGGCGATCACCGCACGCATCGGCACCCAGCCCCGCCCAGCACTGCGGAGATCGAGGTTGCCTGTGCGACGCTGCCGCCCAGTGGACGAGGAAGCCGACGTCGCCTCCATCGAGGTGACGCCCGTCCCGGTAATCGCGCTTCGACGACGTCGTCTGTCGGAGCGCAGCTGCGACCGTCGCGCTCGTCGGAGGGACCACCAGTGGTTGCTCCCCAGTTGATAGGGACGAGCTGGATCAGCAGCTCCCCGACGAGCCCCAGCGCGCTCAGCCGGCTATTTGCCTTTCTTCTCCTGACGAGCCTGGTCGCGTGCGGCTTTTTCCGTCCCGCGTTGCGCGGCAGCCTGCTCCTTCTCGGCCTCGCGCTGTTCGGCGTGGGCTTGCTTCTGTGCTTCTCGGTCGGCCTTCGAGGTCACGTCGGTGGCGGGCTGGACGTCGCTCACCGGAGCGGGCGCTTCCACATCGCTCACGTTCTGGGGCGGCGCGTCATCGGTCGCGGGCATGTCGACCGGCATTTGTTCGCCACCTTGCTCGGACACGCGGTCGACGGTGACGGGTGCCGGCCCCGTTTTGGCGGACAGCCAGGGAAGGCACACGAGGGCGACGGTCATCGCCGACGCGACCGCGCCCGCAGCGACCCAGGCTCGTATCCCTGGGCGGCGGGCGCGCCGCCGATGCGCCGTCGGGGCGCGATGGGGCGCACGCGCACGGATGCGTACAGGTGCCGTGTCCGAAATGGTCGGTTGCGGCAGCATCGCGGTCCTCGCGGGCCGGACGTCACCGGTCGGCAGCTGACGCGCGATCTCGGCGACCTCCAGCGCGCTCGGGCGGGCGGCCGGATCAGCCTGAGTCATGCGCGTGAGCAGGTCTGCCCATCGGGGTTCGATGAGCTCCGGGATCGCCGGCGATTCAACGAGGCGGGCCATCACCTCGCCGATCCCGGAGGTGTGGCTGAACGCGCGTTTGCCGATGAGGGCTTCCAGGAGCACGAGCCCGAGGGCGTAGATATCGGACGCCGGACAGCTGCCCTGGCCGCGGACCTGCTCGGGTGCCAAGTACGCCGCGGTGCCCAGCACCATCCCGGGGGTGGTGACCGAGGTCGCGTCCGTCAGCTGCGCGAGGCCGAAGTCGGCGAGTTTGACGCGAAAACCCAGCCCGGCGACGGGCGACGGGGTGAGGAGGATGTTCGAAGGCTTCACGTCACGGTGCACCAATCCTGCGGCGTGGACGGCGCCCAGTCCCGATGCCAGCTCGTCAGCGAGCTGCGCCACCTGAAGCGTGGACAACGGACCATCACGGAGCAGCCGAGACAGGGTGGGGCCAGCGACGTACTCCATCACCAGGTAGCGGGGACCCTCCAGTGCCAGCTTCGCGTCGAGCAGAGTCACCAAGGAAGGATGGTTCAGTCGGGCCAGCGCCCCTGCCTCTCGATGCGCACGCACGGGCGCAGCGAGCACCTCGGCGCCGTCCTTGAGCAGCTTGACGGCCACCGTGCGACCGAGGATCGTGTCCTCGGCCCGGTACACCGTGGACATGCCGCCTTCACCGACCCGCTCGTGAAGCTGGTACCGGCAATCCAACAAGGCAACGGTCGGAGACTGCTCGATCGGGTACGTCACGCTGATGTCCTCCCCGCCGCATCCACGGCAGCATTGCGTTCGACTTGGCTCACGCTAACTCGGAGGCGCACAGGGACGTACAGGGTTGACAGCTCGGTGCCACCGGTGCTGAGCGCGCTCGGTGGTCGGCCGGTTCACGCGTCCGCGGGACGGCACCGTCCCATCCGGCTGATCACGCGGATCGCGTGCAACGGTGGCGCGATCACCCGAAGCGGAGCTGTGAGGTGGGAGCGGTGTCGCGAGGCGCGCTCGACTCGTCTCAGCCACCCCTATCTCCGCCCGCTGCGAGATGTCAGGAGTGCTCGGCGGTGAGCAGGGCGTGCCGTTCGCGGAGTTGGGTGTTCTCGTCTTCCAGGTGCAGCACCATGGCGATTCCGGCGATGTTCAGCCCAGCTGTGAGCAGTTCGCTGATCCGGCGGAGTCGGGCCAGGTCGTTGGCACTGTATCGGCGCGTGCCACCATCTGTGCGTCCCGGTTCGAGCAGGCCACGCGCCTCATACGCACGGAGGTTCTGCACACCCATGCCCACGAGCTCGGCGGCGACGGAAATGCCGTACACCCCCCGCGCCCGATCCACGCCGCCCTCCGTCATCGCCTCACACTCCCCTGACCGAATCGAATATCCGAGAATCTCCTCTTGCCACAGCATGTCACGCGTGCTACAACAAATCTATAGCGCAGGGCACAGATCCTCCTGGAGCTGTGCCGGTTCGAAGCATCCAACAGAACGTAGAGGAGGACACGATGCTGATGCGCACAGACCCGTTCCGTGAACTGGACCGGCTCACCCAACAGATGTTCGACGGCACCCTCGCCCACCCATCCGTCATGCCGATGGACGCCTGGCGAGACGGCGACACCTTCCACGTGGAGTTCGACCTCCCCGGCGTCGACCCGGACTCGATCGACCTGGACGTCGAACACAACATCGTCACCGTCAAGGCATTGCGACCACCCCGCGCCAGCGACGCGGCCCTGATCGCCGCCGAGCGACCCCGTGGCCTCTTCAGCCGGCAGCTGTTCCTGGGCGACAGTCTCGACACCGACCACATCACCGCCGGATACGAGGGCGGGGTGCTGGCCCTGCAGATCCCGGTCGCCGAGCACGCGAAACCGCGCAAGATCACCATCAGCACCGGCGAGAACCTGCAGGCCATCAACGCCTGACAGCACGGGGTCATCATGCTCCACTCGCCCGCAATCGTCCGCGCGGCTGGGGAACCGGCGACCCGGGAACGCTCTCCCCCGCCGTCGCGACGCTCTCCAACTGCCTTGCGTTAGCACGCCGATCTCGTGAGGTGGCGGCGCGCCCCGCCCGCGTCGTTCCCTGTCGAGCCGTCGCAGCCTCGTGCGCGACGCCCGCACCCCGACGGTGCCCGTGTTCAGGTGGGCCGGGCCGCCGCCCTCCTCCGAGACCGGTGGGCACGCTGACAGTGATCGATGGAACCGAAACCCGGTGACGCTCCGCCCCACCACCGAAAGTCATTGGACGAACGATCATGACCGGCAACAGCAGCCAATTCGAACTCCGAACCGTCGCCCCCGGCGAATGGGTGATCATCGACACCCGGTACCAGCCGCGGCACGCGGATCGCACCGTGGCCCGGATCTGGGAAGTCGACACCAGCCAGTGCGAAGTGGCCTGGATGCGAGACCTCGCCCGGCCCACCCGGTACGCAACCGCGCACGACGCACTCGCAGACCTCGACATCACCCCGCAGCGCACCAAGCCGGTACCTATCCCCCACCTCGCTCCACACCGGGCCCACAACAGGCACCTGGCCAACATCTGAGCCCTCGCGCAGAAACGACAAGGAAGAGGTGCGAAGTGGCAGAGAATCCGAGTGCCTGGCGTCGCTATGACTACACGTTCTTCCCCGTGTTCCACGAACGGTTCGAACAGCGCTTCGGGGAAGGCACCGCCCCATTCCTCGACCCGGCGGTGTACGACGCCGACCAACCCCGACCCCGGGCCCAATGGATCAACGTCGACACAGGCGCCGCCGTCGCCGTCGTCCCGGTCTGGGAAGACGACCAATCGGAACGCTCCTTCGCCGTGTTCTACCTGCCCCCATACGGAGGCATCTGGGTACTGCGGCCGCCCGGGCTCACCGGATACACCGAGATCGCCGGCAAGACCGTGACCGACGATCCCGCGATCTCCCTACGCAACGACTCGTTCCACAAAGCCGTCGAGCACGCCGAGAAATTCATCCACGGCCAGTAACTCCGCACCGATCTGTGATCGGGTCCCTGCGGCCGCCCTCCACCGCTGAGGCGCTCCTCAACGTCTTCGGTGCCGATGGAGGCATGTGCGATGGCGACGATCCAGGTCCCAGGCGATCCTGCTCCATTACGAGGGGGAACACCCACCACACCAACGGTCAGACCTTAGATGAGCTCAAACTCGCGGTAGAGATGGCGACGAGTGGAGGTGGCGGATGGCTGCGCGTCATCGATGGCGGCGGACCCGCGCATCTCTTCATCTGGCCCGGCGCGAACGTTGCCCTGCTCCTCCAACCTGCCCGGAGGCGATGACTAATCCCCGTCGATGGCGCCGGAGCGGACAGCAACGGTGACGCGTTGGAGGCATTGCAGGGTTGCGAGCGCAGCGAGCGTCGACTCCGCGCCGCGATTGTTGTTGCGGCCCGTCGGTGTGAGGCCGTCGTAGCCCGCTCCCGTCTTCGGATCGAACAAAGCAATGCGGACGTCGTTCGCGCCCTCGAACCAATTCCATGTCGCCCGTAACAGCATCGGCCAGCGGTCGTCGCCGGTCGCCTCGAAGGCCCTGGTGGCCGCTTCCGCGAGGGCTGCCGCTTCGATCGGCTGCTGGTCGAACGCGCGCCGTGCGTCGCCCGGTCCCCGCCCGCCGACTGGAGTCAGCGACAGGTGTCCATCTGGAACGCTCTCCACCGACACGAGGAACCGGAGCAGCCCCATTCCCTGGTCTACGAGCCGCGCCTCTTCCAGCGCGCACCCGGTGGCGATAAACGCCGCCGGTATCGCGGCGTTGGCGTAACGCAACCGAGGCTCGACCCACCACCAGCCGACCGATACCGGGCGGTGCCTACCGAAGGCGGCGGCCGCGTCGCGAAGCAAGCACCGGGCGGCGTCGTCCGCGCCCGTGTGGCTTGCCACTTCGGCGGCGCCGAGGGCGGCGAAGCACGTGGCTCGCAGCCACGCCGACCGGACTCTCGCGGCCCGCACGAAAGCCGTCAGGGCACGCTCTCGGACCCGATCGCGGGTCGACCACCGCGCGGCGACTCCGAGGCCCCACAGCGCTCGCCCCCACCAGTCACCGGTGCCAGGCTCGTCCGTCCATCGGCCGTCCTCGCTCATGCGGTTGTGGACCCGTCCGTCTTCAGCGACAGCCGACTCGACGAAACCCAGATAGCGGTCGGTCAGGGCGGCGGCATCCGATCGTCCGTCCTCCCGCGCCGTGACCGCCAGCGCCCGGGCCACGTCGTCGGTGCAGTAGCCCAGCGCCCGCCGCGGCACATCGCCACGGGCGTGCTCGAACAGGCCGTGCTCGTCGGTCATGGCCTGCAGGTGCGCGAGGGGCAGCGATGCCGGGATCACGCGGCGCGCTCCGCGCGCAGCCGCTCGGCGAGGTCGAGAAACCGTTCGGCGACCTCGGACCAGGTCGGCCCGGAGCCGTCGCGCCGTGATGCCAGGCGGTCGTCGCCGAGTTGCAGCACCCGTTCGAGCCCCGCCGTCATCGCGTCGAGATCGTCGTGCGGCACGGCGACTCCCGCCGAGTCGGTGAGTGCCTCGACCGCGTGAGGGAAGGCGGTCGCCACCACCGGCACGCCGGCCGCGAGCGCTTCGGCGAGCACGCCGGACGTGGCCTGCTCCTTCGAGTCGTACGGCAGCAGCACGGCGTCCGCGGCGCCGAGGTGCGCCGCGAGATCTTCCGGGGAGAGGTATTCGTTCACGAACCGGACGGCTGTCTCGACCTCGAGGTCTCGCGCAAGCTGGAGAAGCGTATCGCGGTACGCCTCGCCGCTCTGCGCGAGCACCTTGGGGTGGGTCTGGCCGGCGATGACGTAGGTGGCGTCGACACCGCGCCGGCGTAGGCCGGCGAAGGCGCGCAGGCCGCGCTCCAGGCCCTTGCCGGGAGCGATGAGACCCCAGGTCAGGATGGCGGGCGTGGCGCCGCGCCGATGGACGGAGTGGCGCGGCAAGACGGCCGCGCCGTGCGGGATGACGTGCACCTTGGAGCTCTCGACGCGGAAATGCGACAGGAGCGTCGCGCGTGCGCGCTCGGTCATGACGACCGCGGCCGTGGACAGGCCGACGACCCGTTCGAGCACCCGCCGCTGGCCCGGGCTGGGTTGTTGCAGCACGGTGTGCAGCACCGTGATCACGGGGACACGCAGCGACGCGAGGACGGCGAGCACCTGGTCGCCGTCGTTGCCGCCGTATATCCCGTACTCGTGCTGCACCACCACGGCGTCGCAGCGATTCAACGCCCGGGCCGCATCGGCGTGACGTTGCGGATGCGCGGCCCGCAACACGCCAGTTACCCGCACCCCGTGTTCGTTCGGCGCCGCGGGCTCCTCGCCGGTGTCCAGCACCCGTACCACCTCCGATCGCCGAGCCGGCGGCTCCGCCATCGCCACGGCGAGTGAGCGTGTGAAGGTGGCGAGACCGCATCTCGTGGGCGGGTACGTCGACAGGAATCCATATCGCATTGCATTCATCTCCTTCACCATGCGCGGGCGCGCGTCGGGTGGCGAGGGTTCCCACGGTGCGCGACCACGTCGCGGTAGACGTCGAGATAGGCGTCGACCATCCGGTCGGCGTCGAAACGTTCTCGGGCCCGCGTGCGCACGCGCCCGCGATCCAGCGCGACCGCCCGGTCGACCGCGGCCGCCGCTCGGCGGATGCGATCATCGGCATGCGGATCCACCAGGATCCCGGTCACGCCGGGGTCGATGAGCTCCGGCATCGAGCCGCGGGCGTAGGCGACCACCGGCGTCCCGCAGGCCATCGCCTCCACGACGGACAGGCCGAACGGCTCATCGAAGTGGACCGGGTGCAGCAACGCCGCCGCGGAGCCCAAGACGCGAGGGCGGTCGTGCGCCGACACCGAGCCCAGGTAGACGACCCGATCATCGTCTATCCGGGGCAGAACGAGCTCGCGGAAGTGATCTTCGTCCTGCACGATGCCACACAAGACGAGCCGTCGATTGGCCTGAGCAGCGATCTCGATGGAGTCAACGATGCCCTTGTCGCGATGCATGCGGCTGAAGACGACGAGGTCTTCGCCGCCCGCCCCAAACGCGAAGGCGTCGATGTCGATGCCGTGCGGGATGGTCGCGGCGTAGCGCAGGCCGGGCGCACGGTCGGCGTCCGAGATCGATACGAATGCGGAGCGGGAGCGCTTGTACGCCGGGAGGATGCCGGCGCCGGAGAACCCGTGCACCGTCGTCACCAGCGGCGCGCGCCATTGCGCGTCGAATGCGAGCGGCAGCCAGTCGAGGTGGTTGTGCACAACATCGAAATCGGCTGAGCGGGCGAGGGCGTGGGCCACATGCAGCGCTTCCCACACCCGGCCATCCATCGACGGGTCCTCGGAGTACCCGTGCGGCACGACTGCCTCGAGGTGCGCCGACGTGATCGAGTCCGCCGTCGCGAACAGCGTGACGTCGACGCCTCGGTGACTCAGGCGCTCCGTGAGCATCGACGCGACCAGTTCCCAGGGCCCGTAGTGCAACGGGGGCGTGCGCCATGCGATGGGAGCCAGCATTCCGATCCGCAGACCCGACAGGTCGCCTGGAGCGGGGCCCGGTGCCCACGTCGAACGTCCGCTCATGGTCTCCTCGCTTCGGGTTGCGAGGGTGATGAGAACGTAAGGCGGCTCTCCCCGATTCCACGGGGGGCTTGACAGCCGCACCGCCACGTCTTACGTCAGAGGACGAGATTAGGGTCGTCCCGGTCGCTGAGCGAAGGAGACGACGGCGGAGTTCGCGACGTGTCTACCCCGTGGGCAGCGCGGCGAGGGTGAGCGGGACGCCGTGGGTGATCAGGAGCCGGTGGGGCGCGCGGGGATCGCCGTCTACAGCTTCCAGCCATCCCGGCTGGCCGGAGGCGAGGATGCCGAGGACTTCGTTCTCCACGTCCTCGATGTCGCGTCCGACGATGGTGTACAGCTGGCCGCCGTAGCTGACCTGAACGGGTCCCACGGTCCGTCCTCCAGTCGTGTCTCTTTCAGGCGTCACTGTAACCCCGTGGCAGGCTCGGGCGGACCCGAGTGCGCAATCCGGGTGGGGCCTTGCGCGATCCGGCTGGCGGGGTAGCGTGGCCCGAAAGGCGGTGCGAGCAGACCAGGCCGCAGAGGCGAGGTTCCCGATGGGAAAGCTCACTTACGAGTCGAGTATCAGAGTCGACTTCGAGGACCGGCTGCTGGCGCACCTGCAATTGGTGATCACGACTAAGTTGCGCCGGGGCGAGCCGTTCCATTTCAGCTGGAAAGACGATGCCAGTATCGGCGATGGCCGCACCACGGTGTGGATCAATGCCGCCTCGTCCCTCGTCTTCAAGTACTACGGCTCCCGACGCCCCTCCCTGAATCCCGCGTGGATTGACGCGTTGGCCTACACCGCCAACTCCCCGAGCGGGCTGTATGTGGTTCCGGAACCGTCGCCGCCTTCCGCGGACCTCTCCACCACCAATGCGAGTGCGGTGGACGTGTGACATGCACCTCCTGCCTGTGGCCACCGCGCGCAGACGGTTCAGCCCCCGTGACCGCGGAGCGTGATCGCCGTGCAGCGCTTCACGGTCAGCACCCGCGATCCGGACGTCTCCGCGGCGACGGTGAAGGAGATGTTCGGCAACGCCATCCGGTTCGCGTCCGACCCGGGTCGTGGCTTCGCCTTCCAGGTAGACGGCGTGGTCTTGGACGCCGGCCTGACGGTAGCGACCATGTCATTCCCCACCGCCGCAGCCCTGGACTCTGGCGAATTGCCCGATTACACGGTGTCGGTGATGGAGGGCGACATCCGCTGGCACGAGAAGGACACGGTCAGGCGGATCACCGCCCCCTTCATCGTCCCCCCCGGTACCGCCACCCGCCTCCGCTGGTCGGCGACGAGGACCCTCAACGTCGGGTTCCCCTCCGATCGACTCGCCCCCTACACGGGCGGTTCGATCCCCAGCATGGCCGCATTGAACAGCGACGGCGTCGACACTCACGCGGTGGAGGCGCTGGTAAGGATGCTGAACGCCACGATGCTGTCAGCGCCCGAGATCCTCGACGATCCGCTGTTCCGTGCCAGCGCAGTGGAGGCGCTGATCGCCGTGATCGCATCGACCTACCCCATCGTCCGCGAGGCGACGGATCGCGCACGACCGACCGCACTGCGGCGAGCGGTCGCGTACATCGACGAGCACCTGGATCAACCGGTCAGCGTCGCGGCGATCGCGGGCGCAGCCCGGATGTCGGTGCGCGGTCTGCAGGTGTTGTTCCAACGGGAACTGGGAGTGAGCCCCCTCCGATACCTGCGCCAGCAGCGACTCGCCGCCGCCCGCGCAGATCTGCTTGCCGCTGCCGAACCGGGCGTCGTCGCGGTCATCGGGCGACGATGGGGCTTCGCGCACCCCTCCCGATTCGCGGCCGAATACCATGCCGCCTACGACGAATACCCCGCCGCTACCCTCCGCCGCTGACCGCATACGTTCGTGGCCTTCAGTCCGACGGTGGGGATGAACCCGATCCAGCCGGGAAGCGCCCGCGCGGTTAAGCGGTCCAGAACCCACTTGGGGCTGACGCCGCAAGCATTGCCGTAGAGAGCTGCGAAGCGGGACGGAGAGGCGAAGCTCCAGCGGTGCGCGAGCTCCCGGACGGTGTCCCCGCGTGTGGGATCTGAGCGCTGGCGGTCCTCGTGTGCGTCGGCGAGCCTGGGGCGGACGACGTGATCGAGCGGATCAACTCCTAGGACCGTACATCCGATGAAGGCGGCATCCCCGTGGAGGGATGCCGCCTTCTCTGTTGTCCGCACAGCCTGGGCTAAAGCCGCCAGTGTCTTGGCCTGAGGGCGTCGAACTCGGCCTGCGAGATCGGGGCTCGGACGGCGGTCAACTTCTTCACCACTTAGCCTGTGGGCGCGGGTGTTCCCCGTCGGTCCTCGGCGACCTAGGCTGAAGAGCCACTGCCGTCATCCCGCGAGGTCCCGGCGGTGAGGCCCGGCGCTCGCCCGCCGGGCCGCTCACATACTGGCCATTCCTGCGATCAGTGCGACAACTGGTCGAGAGCCACCGTGGCGGCAAGGATTAAAGCGATGTCCTCACCCGGAACGATCTCGACACCATAGGAATCGCGAACGCGCAGCCATCGCTTGGACACTTCGGCGATCTTCGCGCCGTCGCGTTCAAAGTCATACTCGTGGTCGACGATGTTGCCCTGGATATCGATCTCGCCGGCATCGTCGGCGCTCAGCGTGAATCGATCCCGCAGGGGATTGATGAGCGCCTTCTTGATCGTCGCGTCGGGTCGCCCCGGACGCTCGATGGCCATGGTGTCCCGGATCGCGATCTTGCGCTCCTGCACCTTCGCGACCTCGTTACCTGCGACGTCACGGATTACAAGCGTGTCGCGAATCCGGGCGACCTTCCCGTCGACCTTGAACGCGCGTCGTCCGCCAATCGTTTCGATCCAGTAATCGTCACCGACCGACACCAACTTTTCCCGCATCTGGAAGACCTCGTTGTCGGATGCCCCGCCGCGGCGTTCCTCGCGCCGTTCCTGACGATCATCTCGACGACCCAGAGGTGCCATAGTCCACCCTCCCCAGGATGATTCAAACGACTCGACCAAGTGGACTGGAGCGTCACGTTTGGAGCCCCGATCACGGCACCCTTGGCCATCATGGCATCGCGCGGCCCGAATCGTGCTTCCGTCAGAAATCGAGATCGAGAACATTCCGAACCCTCCGAATACCCGGAGGTCCGCTTCAGCGTTAGACGCCTGGCGCCACGACCCTTCCGAGCTCGTGCTTTGGTCGTCATGGTCCTTGGCGCAAGTGCAAGCATCGTCTTGTCGGGCGCGACGCCCGCCTTCGCCCGCTGGCCTCTGGTGCTCGGGGCTCGCGCTTATCATCGCGGCCGCCGTGCTCACGCTCATCAGCCGCGCGGCCGGCGCATGACCGAATTGTGCTCCTTGAGCGACACCCTGCGTGGAGTCGCGCATTGCTGGATCGCAAGGATGGCGTGTGCTACTTGTGGTTGAGTGATCGGTCCGATTCGGAAGGAGTTGACGTCTGCGACGCCTGCTCAAGACCGCACCGACGTGGAGATTTCCGAATGACCGATGACGCTGGCGCTCCGCGGGACGGTGCCGCAGTGCCTCGCCGCTCTCGCGCCCAGATAGTCACCGGGCGGGTCGGTTGGATCCTATGCGTGATACTGCTGCTGGCAACCGGGTGGCAGGTCGTGAACGCTCTCGGATTCCTTGCGCACGGTGCCTTCGGAGGAGGGCTCGAGTCGAGCGAAGTCGCTACGTGGGTGACGACGGCGCGGGTACTCCTCGTGGCTTCGATCGGGTGCTGCGTGCTCGGATTCATCGCCGAACGCTGGGTTCTCTTCTCCCTCGCCATGGTAACCACGCTGCTTGCGCTGCTCATGAACCTCGTGCGATGGAACGTGGGAGGTGCGTCCTGATCTACCAGGCCCGAATGTGCGGAGGCCGCGGCCCGACGTCGTTCTGAACGCTCGAGAGCCGGTCCCTGAGCGGTCGCACAGGTGGCGCGCGAGCCTGTCGAGGTGACATGGTGGCCGCTCGTCCGAGTAGTCAGGCCGATGATTTGCACGATGGCGGCACCGTGGCCGGGCACGCTCCCGATCCTAGAGAAGCACGCATCGACTCAACCGAGACGCGGACGAGGTCCAAGCGACCAGCAGGGGCCCAAGACTCGTACCAAGACCAAGACCAAGACCAAGACCAAGACCAAGACCAAGACCAAGACCAAGACCAAGACCAAGACCAAGACCAAGAAGAAGAAGAAGAAGAAGAAGAAGAAGAAGAAGACCGCAATGCACGCAGGCACCAGATGTGTAAACCTGTAGCGATTATGCAAAAAGCTCGCTACCGTGGTCGCCATGCGCGGAGGTCTCGAGCGATGGAAACGGGGTGCTGAGTCCCGCGGAGTTCGCCACGCGATCGCCTACGCGCTCGAGGGAGTATGCGACGCGCACTTGGTCCACTCCCCCGGCGTCGCCGCGCTCGAGGCGTACAGCGGCGGCGGCGACGCGTCGGTGACGAGGTTCGTCGTGCAGACAGGAACTCTGCGATCGGACGAGCTGTCGGCGAGCGCCTTAAGGGTGTGGCTGAGTGGACACGACCCGGTCAGCGGCGAGGAGCGCGGCAAGACCCTGCTTCGTCCGGAGGCTGACCTTCTCCTCGACGGGACACTGAATCACCCAAAGTCGTACAGCATCGCGGCACTGCTGCATCCCGAACTGGCCGCCGAGTTCGAGGCACTGCAGGACCGCATTCGAGACCGCGTGATCCTCCTGTGGCAGAAAGAGTTGAACGCGCGTCGCGGGCACGGCGGCAGCATCCGCGAGTCGATCAGCCGCGTCGAAGTCGTCGAGTTGCAGCACCGTCGCTCCCGCGCGCTCGACCCGCACATCCACCGGCATCTCTGGCTGAACATCAAGGTGCTCGGCGAGGACGGCAAGTGGTCGAACGTCGACTCGCGCGTCGCAATGAAGTTCCACACCGTCGTCAACGCGGAAGGCGAACTGGCCGCACGCACCGACCCTCGATGGGTGACGGCGCTCGCGCGTCATGGGTACACGATCGGCGAAGACGGCGAGATCGCCGAACTCGCCGCCGCGGTTGCCCCGTTCTCCCGTCGCTCCGCCCAGATCGAAGCGAATCGGGCGCGGCTGATCGCGGAGTGGACGCGAGCGCATGGCGGCCTGCAGCCGAGCATCGAAGTCCTGCAGCAGATCGATCGGCGAGCGTGGGCGATCTCCCGGCCGAACAAGCCGACACTGATCGACGAAGACTCGTGGGAAGCAGCGGTGCGCGATGAACTCATCGCCATCGACCCCCTCCTCGCCCATGCACGCGGGGAGCGCCAGGTGCGACCGACTCCGCCCGAAAGCGTCGATCTCGATCAGGTGGCGCGCGCAGCCGTGGTCGACGCCGACGAGCGCTCGCGCGCCTCGAACGGCCGCTTCAGCCAGTTCGACCTCCGCGCCGGCGCCCTCCGGGCGTTGGCAGCCACGGGGATGGTTGCCGAACGCGCTGCGGTCGACGACCTGCTCGAGGACATCGTGAGCCGCGCCGGCCGGCACATCGTCCGCCTCATCGCCGAACCCGACATTCCGGGCCACATCAAGGCGCTCATGGCGACCGACACGATGCGACTCAAGGTGCGCATCGCGGGTCGCTTCGACGCCATCGCCATCGGCGGGCGAGCGCTGCTACCGGACGAATTACGCCGTGTCGCGGCATCCGTCGAAGGACTCGACCTGCTGGACGCATCGCAGTCGACAGCCGCGTGCGCGATCGCCGGCACCCATGGGCTCGTCGCGGTGACCGGGCCAGCCGGCGCAGGTAAGACCACGATGCTGCGCGCAGCCTATGCCGGGCTCAATCGGCAACGACGACGGATGCTGGTGGTCGCACCCACCCGCAAGGCGGCGTCCGTCGCAGCTCGAGAGACCGGAGCGGACGCATCCAGCCTGCATGCCTTGCTGTATGACTACGGGTACCGATGGTCCCGGGACGCGAACGGCGCCCAGGTGTGGCAGCGCCTCGCTGTCGGCGACGCCGATCCGATGAGCGGTTCGACCTATGGCGGTCCGCAGCGATTCGGGCTTCGCCCAGGAGATCGGATCGTGGTCGATGAGGCGGGGATGGTCGATCTGCAGACCGCAGACGCCCTCACCGAACTTGCTCTGCAGACCGGGGCCGGCGTCGCCATGGTCGGCGACACGCATCAGGCGCTCCCGGTCGGGCACACCGGAGCCATGGAGACCGCCATCCGCCACGCCTCGGCGTCCGTCGAGTTGGACACGGTGCACCGATTCCGCGACGCTGAATATGCAGCGCTCACCCTGCGCCTGCGGCATCCGCGCGATCGAGATGACGCGCTGCAGATCGCCGAGGAGCTCGCGATGCGAGGCCACCTTCGACGAGTCGACAACATCGAACTGGCGCGAGCGGCAATGGTCGAGTGCTACCTCGATGGCGCTGCCCGCGGATCGCGGGTTGCCCTTGTGTGCGGCTCCAACAGTGAGGCGGACGCGATCAACTCCGACATTCAGCAGATTCGGGTCGAGGCCGGCGAACTCGATCCGACCACCCTCGCGTGGGGACGCGACGAGCAACGCCTCCTCGTCGGCGACATGGTGCAAACGCGCAGAAACGATCCCCGGACGGGTGTCGAGAACCGGGCTCAGTGGATCGTGAGCCGGATCGACCAAGACAAGATCGACCTCGTCTCCCCCGCCGACGCCGGCGAACGCCGGCGCATCAGTCGGGATTACGCGCTCGACCACGTCGTGCTGGCGTATGCGTCCACGGTCCACGGCATCCAGGGCGAGACCGCCGACACGGCCATCGTCGGTCCGGACGTTGATGCTGCCGGCCTCTACGTCGGGTTGACTCGAGGACGCCATCACAACGAGGCGGTCGTGATCGGGCGCACCGACGAGACGGCCAGGGACAGGTTGGCGGCCACCATGCTCCGCGGAACCACGGAAGTAACCATCAACGAGTCGCTTCGCGCCGCTGAAGCTGAACTGCGCCGGGCAGCACGCCACCAAGCGTCGCTGCCGCAACTTGGAGCAGGGACCGAGGCGCAGCGTCCGGGCATCTCGATGTGAGTGCCCGATCCGCCGTTCGACGACAGGGCCCAGCAACTCCGGTTCTGCCGACGTGGTCTCGCGCAGCGGGCAGCTCCAGCGATGTCAGCACGCGCGATCGGGAGCAGACAAGGGCCTTGCGGAGGGTCCGCATCGCGTAACTAGGCTTCACCGCATGACGGGACGAGACGACGGCGAGACCGTAGGCATGCGGGTGGTCTTCTGGCTGTGGATGGTCACCATCGTGGTCGGGCTGACGGTGATGATCGTCATTCCGCTGACGGGACGGTGACCGATGCGCCGCGCCTTGCGAGACAACGGGCTGAGCCTGGCGTTCTTCGCGATCTTCGTGCTCGCCCTAGTGGGCCAGTCGCTCGCGGGATGGTCCTTCAACAACGAAGAGCTGCAGCAGCACGGGCAGACGACGATCGGCTACCTCGCGTTCGTGTCGTCCTCGGCGTTCCTCGTCGACGTGGCCGAGAACTGGCAGTCCGAGTTCTTGCAGTTCTCGCTGTTCATCTTCGGCACCATCTGGCTCATCCAGCGCGGATCACCCGAGTCGAAGATCCCCGGCGACGAGGGCGTGGGCACCGACGAGGACCAGTACGTCGGTGAACACGCACGCCGGGACTCCCCGCTCTGGGCACGCGTGGGCGGCGCACGACGATGGATCTACTCGAACTCGCTCCTGCTCGTGATGACGACGATCTTCTTGCTGTCATGGCTCGCCCAGTCACTGGGCGGGGTGGTTGTGGCCAACGACGAGAATGCCGAGCACGGGCTCCCGGCGATCACGTGGGCCGAGTACGTCGTCTCCCCGGAGTTCTGGAACCGGACACTGCAGAACTGGCAGTCCGAGTTCCTCGCGGTCGGCGCAATGGTCGCCTTCGCGATCTACCTCCGCCAGCGCGGCTCCAGCGAATCCAAACCGGTCGGGATGCCACACCACGTCAGCGCCGAGGAATCCGAGTAGCGCGTCTCAGCCCTTCACGCCGCCCGCGCTGATGCCGTGGATGATCTGCCGCTGGGCAACGAAGAACACGATGATCATCGGCACTGTGGCGATGACGCTCGCCGTCACGATGAGCTCCCAGTGCCACTCACCTCCGAAGCCGAACGCGTCGACGAGGGACTTCAGTCCCCGCGGCAGCGTGTAGTCGGAGGAGTCCCGCAAGTAGATCAGCGCGCGCATGAGGTCGGTCCACACGGCCTGCACCTCGAAGACGAACGTGACAGCCAGCGCGGGCTTGCTGAGGGGGAGAGCGATCCGCCAGAACAGATCCCAGTTCGAGGCGCCGTCGACGCGGGCGGCCTCGAAGAAGTCCCGGGGCAGGCCGAGCATGAACTGCCGGAGCAGGAACACGTAGAACGCGCTGCCGAAGAGGTTCTGCGCCCACAGCGGCACCAGTGTGCCGACGAACCCGAGGGCGTTCCAGATGAGGAACGTCGGGATCATCGTGACCGCGCCGGGCAGCATCATGCTTGCGAGCACGACGCCGAACAGCGCGCCCCTCCCCCGGAACCGGAAGTACGCGAACCCCCACGCGACCATGGCGCTCGAGAGGGTCACCGTGGTGGCCGCGAGCACGGTGACCAGCAGGGTGTTCCACAGCCACAGCGCCAGCGGCGCGGCCTGCCACACCTGGACGTAGTTGTCCCACGTGAAGGTCTCCGGGATCAGCCGGTTGTCGAACACCTCCCCGCGGGGCTTGAACGACGCGCTGACGAGCCACACGAATGGGTAGGCGAAGACGATCGCGAGCACGCACAGCGCCGCGATGACGAGCGACCGGCGGACCAGGTGTCGCCGACGTGCGCGCCCGGCGGCCTCGGTCCGCGTCGGCTTCCGCTGAGAGGCCGGGCGATCCTGCTCGGCGTGCGGGTACGGCGCGAGAGAAGCGGTGGGATGCTGCGCATCGATGTCCTCGTCGTGCGGCAAGCCGGGAGGGAGCACCCTGCTCATGGCCGATCATCCCCCTCGTAGTACACGACGCGACGCGACACCACGATCTGGATGGCGGTGACGGCCATGATGAGCGCGAACAGCACCCAGGCCATGGCCGAGGCGTAGCCCATGTGCAGGAACTCGAATGCCTGCTGGAACAGGTAGATCACGTAGAACAGCGCAGCGTCGTTGCTGTAGGTGGTGTTGCCCGCGCCGAAGAACGCGGTGTACGCCTCATCGAAGGTCTGAAGTGCCGCGATCGTGTTGACCACGACGATGAAGAACAGCGCGGGGCTGATCATCGGCACCGTGATGGAGAGCGACTGGCGCCAGAACCCCGCGCCGTCGAGCTTTGCCGAGTCGTAGAGTTCGTCGGGCACCGCCTGCAGCGCGGCCAGCAAGATGATCACGGAGGCGCCGACCGTCCAGAGGCTCATGATGATGAGCCCCGGCTTCACCCACGCGGCATCCGTCGTCCACGAGGGCCCGTCGATTCCGAGCCATCCCAGCACCGTGTTGAAGAGCCCGTTCTGCCCGTTGAAGAGCAGCAGGAACAGGATGCCGACGGCGACCGGTGGCGTCATCTTCGGCAGGAAGAACACCGTGCGGAAGAACCCGGCGCTGCGTCCGGCGCGGTTGAGCAGCAACGCGAGCATCAGGGAGACGAGCACGTACAGCGGCACCTGCACGACCGTGAAGAACAGCGTGTTGCCGAGCGCCAGCGCGATCTTCGGATCGCTGAACAGTTCGACGTAGTTGTCGGCACCGACGAAATTCGGGTCGTTGATGACGTCGTAGTCGGTGAGCGACAGGTACACGCTGTAGATCAGCGGCCACGCCGTGAACACGGCGAACCCCACCAGCCAGGGGCTGAGGAACAGCAGAGCGGAGCCCAGATTGCGCCGCCGCGCCCGCCGCCGACCGCGCTCGCGGTCGACAGGCGGCACCATCGGGGCGGCCACCGCGGACGGCGCGGTCATCAGTCACCGTTCCCGAGCTTGGACCACGCGTCGTCGAGGGCGGACTGCGCCTCCTTCTGCGCGTGGGCGAGGGCGTCGGCGGCGGACGCCTTGCCGTCCAGCACCGCGTTCACGGCGTCGAACATCGCCGCCTTGAACTCCGCGTCGGCCGGATTCGCCGGCATCGAGAAGGTGCTGTCATTCGCCTCGTACATCTTCGACACGGCCGTGTCCCACGGCTCGCCGCCCGAGGTCGTCATGTCGCGGATCATCTGATCGGCCTTCGCGTTGGCGGTGAGGATGCCCGTGAACGGCTTGCCGTCCGCCTTGCGCGCGTCGATGCGCGCCTCGGCGGCGGCCTGCCAGGCATCGACCGACGTCATGGCGCGCGCGAACCGGCAGGCGGCTTCGGGGTTGGCACTGCCACTGGGAATCGCCCACGCCGAGCCGGTGGAGTACGCGATCGCGGCGCCCTTGCGATCATGCACCGTGTCGAAAGCCATCGTCGCGTCCGGCGAGACGTCGTTGAGCACGTTCACGTACCACTGCTCCATCGGCATCGCGCCCAGCACCCCCGTCGCGAACTGATTGCCCTCACCGAAGAAGTCCGCCGAATCGCGGTACGCCTTGACCGCGCTGAACCCGCCTTGATCTTCGTAGATGGATGCTGCCCACTCGAGCGCTTCGACCACGTGCGGATCGTCGAGCTGAGCCTTCTTCCCGTCCGCCGTGATGACGTCCGCGCCGTTGGCCTTCGCCCACAGCGGCAGGAACTCGGGAAGCTTGCTGTCGTAGCCGATGACTTTGAGGTTGCTTCCGTCGCTGACCGTGAGGGCCTTGTTCGCCGCTCTCACGGCATCCCAGTCCGAGCCGTTGACGTCGTCGATCGTCAGCCCGGCCGCCGAGAGAAGATCGGCATTCGCCATCGTGAGCTGGACGGTGTTGAACTCGGGGATGCCGTAGACGGTGCCGTCGAGGGTCACCTGATCCAGCGCCGACTTCACGAAGTCGTCGGTCGGGATGCTCTCGCCGTCGATGCAGCGATCGAGCGCAACGACCGCGCCGCGCGCCGCAAGCGAACCGATCTGATCCCGGCTCGCGTAGACGATGTCAGGCGGTTTGCCGGACGCGACCGCGGAGAGGAACTGCTGCAGATCGAGGTCTCCTTCGGCCAGCTTGACCTCGACATCGCCCAGCTGCTGTTTCGCGTAGTCGACGCGGCTCGTCGCCACCTCGTCGACGCCCGAGAAGCCCATGACCGACAGCGTGCCGCTCAGCTCCGCGCCGGAATCGTACTTCGCCTCGTCGTCCCCGGCGCCGCCCGTTCCGACGGCGCAACCCGTAGTCCCGACCGCCAGCAGAGCGATGACTCCGGCGGCCGTCCATCGTGTAGAACGCATGATCGCCTCCTCCGCCCGTGAGAAGTGGGCGGTGGAGGGACGGTAAAGACGGGACGGCCAGACCACCGAGGGGATTGACGAACCGCCGATAGGGGCGTACCGCACGCGCCCCTATCGACGCACCGCCGAGGAGTCTCGATCCCCGCGATCCCATCCCCTACGCGCGCTGCGATTTCCACCAAGAGCCGCCGCGCATGGTCGACTGTCTCAACGAGGACCGCCATCGGCGACGGGGTGGCGCGTCGTCTGCCATCGCCTCGACGGCTTATCCTCAGCCTGCGCTTGGAGGTATCAATGTCGTTCATGCTCGCTGCGCTGCGCGTGCTCCACATTGACATCCCCGGCACTCCGGCCGTGGTCGGCCACTTATCGACGCGTTGCCCACTCGTGGCCTATCAGCAACACAGCCCATTGATTGGCCCCCGCTTCAGGCTGCACTGCTCATTCGGTGACTTACTTTATCCAGGTATACCGAATGCGTATACTGGGATAAACAAAGTAGGTGGTGGAATGCTGACCGACGTCGAACTGCTCCGCAGAATGGAGCGAGCTCCGCTGCGGACGGCGCGCTATGCGGACCTCGAGGAACTCGGCAGCAACGTCTGGCGCGCCCTCGACCGGCTCGCCGAGCAGGGGGCGGTCGCCCGGATCACCAAGGGCGTGTACACGGTGCCGCCTGCCGGCGAGGACGGTCGCACCTGGAAGCCGACGATCGAGGCGGCTGGCCTGGCGGTAGCAACCGCTCGCTTCGGAGAGCGCAACGCCATCCTCATGGGCCTTGGCGCCGCGCGCCACTGGACGGCGATCCCACGCGCGGTCGCGGTCACAACGGTTGCGGTGCCCGAACTCCGACAGCCGGTGAGGCTCGACGGCGGAGGCACCGTGTACATGATCCCTCGCCACCTAGACCGGGTGGAGGCGCAGCTCGAGGACACCGAGCTCGGCGAGGGCCTGGTCACCACGCCGCGTCAGACGATGTACGACCTACTCATGAGGCCGAACCAGGGCAAGCTGCCGGATGCGGCTCGTGATGCCGCGCGGAATTTCCGGGGGCAGGTGAGCGGCGATGAACTTGCAGAGATCTGCGAGTGGCACGGCCGGGCTAACGACGCCGTGCGAGACATGGTCCGCGACCTCAGGAATGGACTCTTCGTTGCCTGACCGGACGGTCCCCGGCGTTCTCGACCCGCAGGAGCGCCGCGTGGTCGAGGAGCAGTTCGGTGTCGCCGCCCAACAGGTCGTCCGCGACCACGTCATCTCGCATGGGCTGGCCGCGATCGCGGCGGCCGCGCAGGGCGATGTCGTCTTCTTCGGCGGAACGGCGCTCTCTCGAACGCTGCTGCCGGAGCTGCGGCTGTCTGAGGACATCGACCTGATCGCACTCAGCAATCGGCGTGAGGTTGGCGCGCGGATCCAGGCGGAGGTCCAGCGCCGGTTCCGGCGCACCCTGGGCGCCGTGTCGCTCACCCCGCCGCTCGGTGAAGCGCCGCACCCGCAGCCATCGATTCTTGATGTGAAGGGCACTCGCATCCAGGTGCAGTTAATGAACTCGGAGGGTTACCCACCGTGGCCGCGGCAGCTCGTCGACCTCGAGCAGCGGTACAGCGACGCCCCACCCGCGAGGCTCCACGTGCTCACCCCACCAGCGTTCGTCGCGTCCAAGCTCACCGCCTGGGAGGACCGGCACGCACCACGCGATCTGTACGACCTATGGGCTCTGGCGGAGAAGGGCTGGATCAACGAGGCTGCCGCGGCGCTCTATTGCCGCTACGGCCAACACACGACTCCGTCGAGAATCTCCTTCGCCGAAGTGCCGAGCGAGCGTGACTGGGAGGGGTCGCTCGCACATCAGGGCGTCATCGCGACGACACCAGAGCACGCAGCGAACATCGTGAAGGAAGCGATCACAGCGCTCTCGTCATGACGAAGGCGGTCTAGTCGAGGTCGACGATCATGGCGCAACCTTCGCCACGCGGCCCCTCGTCGACGACGGCGTGCGCACACCAGGCCGTGTGCGCGGACACTGCCGCCGGCGCAGCTGTACGCCGACATCGAACCCCGCAAGCAGCGCAGCCCGAGCCCGGGCTCGATGCGAGCTGCAGGACAAAATCGCCCACTTCGGCGAGAACACTCCGCTCGGCCGAATGGGTCAGCCCGCCGAACTCGCTCCCGCATTCGTCTTCCTGGCATCTCCCGAGTCCAGCTACGTCATCGGCGAGACGCTGAACGTGATCGGTGGGATGCCGGCGCCCTGACTGCGGGAGACGGTCGATGCCCGGTCGACATCGACCGTCCCGTCCGGGTTCACCGGTCCGCCCATCAGTGGAAGGGACAGCGTGATCGCGAATCGACGCCGCGGATGCGTCCACCCGACCGCGGCATCGTGGGCAGACGTCGCCGATTCACGCCGAGCCCTGAGTTCTCGATCGACAGACGGTGATCGCTGAGGGCAGCGACGGCTGTCGCAAGGCCGGCGATCGCGAGCTTTTCACCGGGGCATCGGTGGCCGGTGCGCACGTCTCCTCCACCGTGCGGGATGAACGCCGTCAGGGTCTCGTAATCGTCGACCCCGCGGAAGCGGTCTGGGTCGAACGCCGCTGCGTTCGTCCACGATCGATCGTCCAGATTCGTGCCGAGAATGTCGAGCACCACTCGGCGGCCGCGCGGCAGCGTCATACCGTCCAGGGCGACATCCTGAATCGCCCATCCGGGCAGCATCGGCACGAAGGGCGCGGTGCGCCGGATCTCCTGCGCGAACATCGTCGCGGCCGGCCCTTGCACCCAGCTTCCGCGCTCAGCCGACTCCGCGGCGATCCGATCGCGCCACGCCGGGCGCTCGTGGAGTTCCTTCGCCGCGAACGCCACGAACCGCGCGACGGCGATCATCGGACGGATGGTGTTCTGCAGCTCGACACCGGCCACGCGCGACGGCAAGAGTTCCCCGCTCGCATCTCGATGCGACGCCCATACTGCGAGCGCCGTGTCCGCCGCGGGAGCGAGCTGTCCTGATCGCGTGGCGTCGATCAAGTTCTTCGCGTGTCGGTCGGACCACCAACGATTCACCATCGCGTGCGGAAAAGCCGGGGAGTACGGTGCACCGAATCCGTCGACGATCTGGGCGAGCCGGCGAGCCCAGCGGGTCTGCGCATCAAGGGTGCCGGGGAGGCCCGCCCACCGCATGACGGATCGACCGAAAGCGCCGACTGCCGCGTCATACGCACTCCGGCGTCCGCCGCTGATCCAATCGTCGAATTCGCTGCGCCATTCGTGCTCGAGCAGCGGCAGGAGACGTGCCACCTGCGCGTCGTCGTACGCGGCATCGGCGAATGCCGCCTTCCGGTGCCGATGCTCCTCTCCGTCCAGGCTGTGGACGGAGCCGTGGCCGAACAGGGTTTCCTGCACGATCGTCGGCATGGCTCCGTGTCGCGCGATCCGCGTCTGGTCGTAGAACAACCTCACCCCGTCCGCCCCACGGACGAGGAGCGCGTCTTCGCCCAGCAGACGCATCGGCGCGGCACGGGCTCCGGCGGCGACGCGACGCCAGACTCCGGCGCCGAAGTCGTACCCCCGGGTGAGCAGTGCGACCGAGTCGTCTGGGTATGCGCGGCGGGCGCCCGCCGACGGTGGTGCCCCGCCCGAGGAGGTGTCTGTCTTCGGCGGATCGGCATGCGGGCTGGCCATACCTCACAGTCCCAGTGAACGGGCGCGGCGTGCAGGGGGAAGCGGCGTCGCCGCGAATGTGCTACCGGCCCGGGCGCAGCGCTGAAGCGGCGACTGATACCGGGCAGCCGAGAGCAGGTCTCTGCAGGTGTCGCCGCACCCGGCGGCGCCCACGTCAACCCGGTGCTCGGAATCGGCGACAGCCGGTTGACTGTTCGCGATGAACAGTCGTGACCCCCAAGACCTGACCATCCGCGACATCCGTGAACCGGATGCCGGCGAGGTGCTCACGCTGCAGCGCGCCGCGTTCGTGCAGGAGGCGCTGATCTACGACACCGTCCGCATGCCACCCCTCACGCAGAGCCTCGACGAGCTCAGAGCGGAGCTTGCCGTCAATCTCGGGCAGGTCGCGTTGCAGGGCTCGCGGCTGGTCGGCGCTGTGCGCGCTCGACGCGAATCGGATCTGCTGCTCATCGGCCGGCTCGCGATCGCCCCCGACCTCCAAGGACTCGGCATCGGCTCCCGGCTGCTGGCCGCCGTCGAGGACCGCGGACGACGTGCGGGATGCCGGGAAGCGGAGCTCTTCACGGGATCCCTCAGCGAGGCGAACCTGCGCCTCTACGAGAGCCTCGGGTACCGCGAGACGCAGCGCGTCGACGGCGATGACGGCACCCAGCAGGTCTTCCTCCGCAAGCCGCTGTAGGCGCTCACTTCACTGCGATCAGCACCTGCGGCGCGGCTTGCTTCATTCTGCCGAGCAACCACCGCAAGTGCACCCCCGTCTCCTTGTCGCAGTCGGTGACGACCTTCAGCAACTCTCGGTCCGGAAGTGCCTGTGCGACCTGCTTGATCATGTTCCAGGTGACATCCACGAGGCTCGCGAGGAGATACAGATCCTGGAGGTCACGGAGCAGTCCGAGCGGGCCCTCGCGCGCCTCGTCGAGGCCGTCGGCGTGGAGCCGTTCCGGTTCGTCACCCGCGTCGCCTGTGCCGTAGCGATCCAGTGAGGGCTGCAGCATCCGCACATGCGTGTCGCACTGGCCGGCGAGCGTCAGGCAGAGGAAGTGCACATCCGGTTCGTCACCGTGCGCCTGTGCGACCTGGCGGTATCCGCGGGCGAGCGTCCGCTCCGACTCGACGAGGAGCGAGAGATAGACAGGCAGCTTCACGACACACCCCCGGCGCGCGCGACCTGCACGGCTGCGGTCTTGAAGACGGGCTGCTTCGACACGGCATCCCATTCGGTGATGGTGAGCTCGTTCGCGGCGGTGGGATGCCTCTGCTCGGCGCCCTCCGGCGCATCCCAGTAGCCGTAGTGGAACGGTGCGAAGACGGTGCCCGGCGCGATGTCGGTGAGCCTCAGCGGCGCAACGATCCGGCCGCGCCGGGAGCGGACCTCGACGACGTCGCCGTTCGCCAGGTCGCGTGCGGCAGCGTCCGACGGCGAGAGCTCGACCCACACCGAAGGCGCCGCCTCGACGAGCTCGGGGGTGCGGCCGGTCTTCGTGCGGGTGTGGAACTGGAACACTGAGCGACCGGTGGTGAACCGCAGCGGGTACTCGTCGTCGGGCGGCTCCTGGGGGCCTGCGTAGGGAGCCGATTTGAGCAGCGCCCGCCCGTCGGGCCGGAGCGCCTTGAATGCCTCGGCGCCCACGGCCGCGCCGGTGAGGAGGTCGTGGCCGAACGTCTCGCAGTAGTCGGCCCGCGACGAGAAAACGCCATCGGCATACAGGCGATCCGTGCTGCGCGTTTCTCCGGCCCGGCGGGGCCAGCGGATGCCACTCTCCCGCCGGAGGTCGTCGTACGAGATGCCCGTGTAGTCGCAGGGCCGACCACGCGAGCACTCCTGCCAGGCGCGGTACGCGTCCTCCGGCCCCGTCCACTCCAGCAGCGGAGAGCCGTCGTCGCGACGGAAGTCCATCCGCCGGGCATAGTCGAGAAAGATGTCGAGATCCGCGCGGGCCTCACCGGGTGGGTCGACCGCCTTCTCGGAAAGGTGCACGGTTCGCTCGGCGTTCGTGAACGTCCCGGTCTTCTCGCCCCACCCGGCGGCCGGCAGCACGACGTCGGCGAGCTCGGCGGTCTCGGTGAGATACAGGTCCTGCACGACGAGGAAGAGGCCGTCGGAGGCGAGGATGTCGCGGATGCGGGCGAGCTGCGGCAGGGAGACGGCGGGATTGGTCGCCGAGATCCACAGGAAGCGGATGGAGCCCTGCTCCACGAAACGGAACAGCTGCATGGCATGCGTGGGGTCCGCCCAGTGCGGAATCTTCAGCGGATCGACACCCCACAGCTCCGCGAGCTCGGAGATGTGCTCCCCGTTCTCCCAATTGCGGAAACCGGGCAGATCGCCGTCGGCGCCGCATTCACGGTTGTTCTGTGCCGTGGGCTGCCCGTTCATCTGCAGGAGACCGGCGCCCGGATGCCCGATCTTTCCGCGAAGCAGATGCAGGTTGTTCACCTGAGAGGCGGACGCCGTCGCCTGCGACGACTGGTAGAAGCCCTGCAGCACCGTCGACAGCGGCCGTTCTGCGGTCCCGAAGAGACGGGCGGTCTCCCGGATGTCGCGGGCATCCAGACCGCAGACGTCGGCGGCGCGCTCGGGTGTCCACTCCGATGCGTGAGCCCGCAGTTCGTCCACACCGATCGTGTGAGTGGCGATGAAGTCCTCGTCGGTCCAGCCGTTCTCGAGGACCTCACGGACCAGGGCGAGCATGAGAGCGAGGTTGGTGCCCGGCCGGACCGGCAGGTGGACGTCGGCGCGGCGCGCCACCGGCGTCTCCCGAGGGTCCACGACCACCAGCCGCGGCGGCCTCGGCCCCTCCAGGCGATCCAGCACGCGCGACCACAGCACCGTCTGCGTCGCCGCCATGTTGTGCCCGTACAGGAAGAGCGCGTCACACTCGTCTATGTCGTCGTAGCAGGCCGGCTGACCATCCGCGCCGAAACTCTCCTTCAGCGACGATGCCGCCGTCGCCGTGCACAGCCGTGTGTTGCCGTCCATGTGCGGGGTGCCGACACCCGCCTTTCCGACGACGGCGAGCGCGTAGTACTCCTCGATGAACAACTGGCCGCTGGTGTAGAAGGCGTGGCTCAACGGACCGGTCTCCTCGAGGAGCGCCCGGCTCCTCTGCACGATCCGATCCATGGCGTCGTCCCAGCTGGCGGGTACCAGATCATCCCCTGCTCGGATCAGCGGCGTCGTCAGCCGATCCGGTGCGCTCATCCCCTGCCAGCTCGCGTAGAGCCCTTTGGGGCCCAGACGCCCACGGTTGACGGCGTCGTCGGCGCGTCCCCGGATGCCGACCATCCGGCCGTCTTTCACAGCGATGTCGCACCCGCAGCCGTTGCTGCACAGCACACAGGCGGAGCGGACCCACCCGTCCACGTCCGCCTCACTGAGTCCCTCGGCGAGCGCGACGTCGACCCGCACGTCCCATTGCCCACCCCGGTCGAAGGGGCTTCGCGAACCCCAGACATCATTCACCCGGTCAGACTGTTCCCGCGTCATCGGTCCCTACCTCCCACCATCGGGCCCCTGAACCCGATGCGAAGGTACGCCGGCAGTCGGCGCGAATCGGAGGCCCTTTACAGCCGTCCCGCGCAGCGCTAGTCAGTCGGGCGGCGGAGGCGTCGTGGCCACGAGCGGAGCATGCTCGCATCCGGGTCAGCTTCCGTCAACCCACGCGCGGTCGGCGATACACCCGCATACGTTCGGCGGGTGAGCGAATCAGGCCTCGCGCGCATCGAGACCGACAGGAACTGAGAGGGAGACCGATGAAGGCTGTCACGTGGCAGGGCAAGCGCAAGATCAGCGTCGAGACCGTGCCCGACCCCAAGATCGAGGAGCCCACCGACGCGATCGTGCGGATCACGTCGACGGCTATCTGCGGCTCCGACCTGCATCTGTACGAGCTGTTCGGCCCGTTCCTGGACGCCGGCGACATCCTCGGTCATGAGCCAATGGGCGTGGTGGTCGAGGTGGGTGCGGACGTGACGGGGCTCGCCGTCGGCGACCGTGTCGTGGTGCCCTTCAACATCGCGTGCGGGCACTGTTTCATGTGCCGGTCCGGACTGCAGTCCCAGTGCGAGACGACGCAGGTCCGCGAGTACGACAGCGGAGCTGCGCTCTTCGGCTACACCAAGCTCTACGGCCAGGTCCCGGGCGGTCAGGCCGAGCTGTTGCGAGTGCCGCTCGCCGAGTACAACACGGTCCGGGTCGGCACCGACCTGCCCGACGAGCGGTACCTGTTCCTCAGCGACATCCTGCCCACCGCGTGGCAGGGGGTGGAATTCGCACAGGTCCCCGAGGGCGGCACGCTCGCCGTGATGGGTCTCGGCCCGGTAGGGCAGTTCGCGGCCCGTATCGGCGTCCACCGGGGATATCGGGTGCTCGCCATCGATCCCGTCCCCGAGCGCCGCGCGATGGCCGAGCGGCACGGCGTCGACACCTTCGACCTCGCCGACGACGTGATCGACCGACTCCGCGACCTCACTGACGGGCGAGGCGCCGACGCCGTCGTGGAAGCGGTCGGACTCGAGGCTCACGGCAACCCAGGCACCAAGTTCGCCCAGCAGGCCGTCGGACTTCTGCCGGACGCGATCGCGCAGAAGGTGATGGACACCGCCGGCATGGATCGGCTCGCCGCACTCCACAGCGCCATCGACCTCGCCCGTCGCGGTGGAACGGTGTCGATCAGCGGCGTCTATGCAGGAGACGCCGACCTGATGCCGATGAAGACGCTGTTCGACAAGCAGATCTCGCTGCGGATGGGACAGTGCAACGTGAAGCGGTGGACAGACACGCTCCTCCCCCTCGTCGAAGACGACGCCGACCCCCTCGGCGTGATGGATCTGGTGACCCACACCGTGTCACTCGACGAGGCGCCGACCCTTTACGAGACGTTCCAGAAGAAGGACGACGGATGCATCAAGGTCGTCCTCAAGCCGTGAGCGTCCGTCACCAATCAGCGATGACTCCCGCGCGGATCATGTCGGCCCGGAGCGCATCTTCGAAGTCATCGGCCTGATCGCGCAGGGACTCATCGTGGTCATCAAACGTCCGCCCCGGTGAAACGACCGATCTGCCCATCTCATGACCTCCAAGTTCACGGTGGAACAACCCTCGCTGAAGAGGGCGCTCATTCTCCGGGGGTTGACAGCTGCACGCTCGCTGTGGCCCGCGCGCGCAAAGAACGCACTCGCACCCACCACCGCAAGGGTGGAAAGTCGCGCGGCCAATGAATGACCACGGTGTGGAACCCCGGTGAACGCGTTGCAGAAGGGCCCGGTCCATCTTCAGAGGTCTCGCCGAGATGCCCACCGCTGCCCCGCGGACGTGTCGGATCCGTCTCGTCCTGCCGATATGGAAGGAGAGATCGAGGTCGTCGTGCAGAAGCTGGTCCTCCCGATGCACCTCGGCCGCGACCTGCGACCAGACGTCCCGGCGGAACGCCATGTTCGACCCGAAGAGCGGCGTGTGGCCCAGGGCAGGCAGGAGCATCGCCCGGTAAGCGCCCAGGTACACCGACGCGGCATGACGCCGTACACGCGGTGACGCATGAAGAAACCACGCATCGCCGGTGACGGCGTCTATGGAGGCATCGTCGATCAGCGCCTGGAGGAGTCGCTCGAGCCAGTCGTCCGGAGGGAGCGAGTCCGCATCCAGCCGAGCGATGAGAGCACCCCGTGCCACCTCGTAGCCCGTGGCGCTGGCGCTGGCGATCCCCTGCGGCGGTTGCGTCACCAGCCTCGCCCCGTGATCGGCGGCGACGTCGCCCGACGCGTCGTCCTGAGAACCGTCGTCGACGACGATGACCTCGTCCGGTGGCCACGTCTGACGGCCCAGTGCTTCGAGACATCTGCGCAGCAGCGACGCGTCGTCACGCACGGGGATGACGACCGTCACCGACGGTCGCGATCCGTTCACATGCGACCGAACGTGGCGTCGATGTCGGCCATCTCCATCTCGGCGGTGGCCTGGATCAGCGCCATCAACTCCGCGTCCGCTCCCGGAGAGAACTCCTCGCGACGCTCGGGGGCGATGGTGATCGGCGCTCCCTCGGGCGCCTGCTGCGAGGCATCGAGCTGCGTTCCGTCGCCCGAGGGCGACAGGCCCTGGAAGATCCTGCCGGCCTCGGACTGATCGTCGAGGTCGAACGAGTACTGCTTGCTCTGCAGCCCGAGATCCAGCAGCCGCTTGACCTCGGGGAAATGCTCGGCGTTCGTCTTCGGGATCGGAAGCGTGCCCTTCCAGTTCACGCCGAGGGTCTCCAGAGCCTTTGCGTACGCGTTCTCGTGCGCCTGATCGCGGACGATGAGGTAAGAGATCGTCGATCGGGCGGTCTTGTTCGCGGTCATCTCGTAGAGCCGGCACTTCTGCAGACGCCCGGTCGACTCGAGCATCAGGTTGTACAGAAGGTCGAGCACCAGATTCCCCGAGTTGTACACGTAGCTGCCGCTCCACGGGTTGCCGACCGCATCCACCGGAAGCGCGCCCTGCGCACCAACGAGATAGTGGTGGATGTTGCCTTCCGACAGTGCGATGTTCAGCGGCACGGCACCGCCGACACCGGGCTGATCGATCGGGTCGTCGGGCTTGCCCTGGTACCGAGGGGATCCGTCCACGAGGCGGGCGATGGTCGTGCCGATGAGCTCGACATGACTGATCTCCTCGGTCCCGATGCCCTGGATCAGATCCTTGTAGGGCTTGGCCTCAGGCCCGCGGAAGTTGATGCTCTGAAACAGGTACTGCATCATCGTGCGCATCTCGCCGAACTGCCCGCCGAGCCCCTCCTGCAGTGCGTTGGCCGCCGCGGGATCGGGCTCGTCCTGCTCGATCGGATTGATGAGCTGCTGCAGGTGGAAGTACATGATGCTCCTTCGATGGTGGCGGTGAAACTCCCACCATCCCCAGAGACCCGAGCGCGCGTCGCGGGGGTCGACGCGATCCCTCTCACCCGCTACCCTGCGCGGCGCCTGCCGACCCAGGGCGCAGCAGGCCTCCTGGATCTGTTCACTTCGCCTGAAGCGGGCAGGCGGCGGCCGACGAAGGGGCCCCGGCATCGGCGGGGCCCCTTCTCGTATCGGGGAGGGATGCCTCAGCCCAGCCGGTGCCAGCCCTCCGCGTCGTCGGGACGCGACGTGGCGCGGTCCTCGGGCGACATGTTGCCCGCGACGTTGTCCTTCACCCGCTCCGCGGTGTCCTGCGCCTCCTGTTTGACCGTCTCGGCCGAGTCGACGGCGGATTCCTTCACCTGTTCGACGGCGTCCTGCGCCGGACCCTTGAGGTTCTCGGCGACCTCCTGCGCGGCATCCTTCGCCTCGCTCACCGCCTTGTCGACCAGGGGCTGCGCGCGGTCGCGCAGCGAGGTGGCGAAACGCGTCTCGGAGTCGGTGGTCGGGATCAGGCTGGCCACGAGGAACCCGACGCCTGCGGCGAGGAGTCCCACGACGATGGGCGCACCCTGCGCCTTCTGCTTCGCCTTGTGCGGCAGCTCCTTCACCGCGTCGCCGGCAGCATCCACCGCGCCCGCGACCGAGTGGCCGGCGGAGGACGCGCTGTCGCCCATGTCGTCGGCCACGCCCATCACGTGGTCTCTGACGCCGCCCATCATCTGGCGGGCGCGTGTCTTCTGCCGCTCCATGATCTTCGGCGGCGACACCTTGTCGGCGAGCGCGTCCACGTCCCGTCCGAGCTCGTCGCGCGTGACCTCGATGTCGGCACGGATCTGGTCTGGATTGCTCATCATCGGTTCTCCTGGTTTCTCTTGAGCGCGTCCGGGATCTCTTTGACGGTCTCGACCGTCTGCGGTGCGCCTCGCACGGTGTTCAGCCGGCTGCGCCCGACGGCGTAGAGGATGCCGGCGATGATCGCCCAGATGACGGCGACGACCACGCCCGACCAGCCGAGGCCGATCAGCAGGCCCAGTGCCCACCAGAGCGCGAGGCTCAGGAAGAGCACCGCCATCATCGCGGCATAGCCGGCACCTCCCAGCAGTCCGGCACCGATGCCGGCACGCTTGGCGGAGTCGGTGAGCTCCGCCTTCGCCAGCTCCAGCTCCTTGCGCATAAGCGTGGACAGGTCCCGCGAGACCTCGCCCACGAGATCGCCGAGGGACGTCTCGGCCGCCTTCTGCTGCGATGGCGTGGGCATGTCGGTCATGGTCGCTCCCCGCCACTGGGCGACCACTCGCCGGGTGCAGCGGCGGCTGCGCCCATCCCCGTCGGGAGCGAGGGCACGCCCTGGTCGGTCGCGAGCGCGTCGCCGATGGGCGTGTCGCCCGCGACGTCGTCTCGCGCGGTCGTGCGCTGCGCCCCGGCCGCCGTCGTTGCGCCCTGGCCGTCAGCCCCGCGCGCCACCGCCGGCCGAGCTCGCGTCGAGCCGCCGCTCGGGAGCGCCGCATTGCTGTGGGCATCGTTCATGAGCGCACGCGTCAGGCGACCCGCGACGATACCTACGCCGAGGGCGATCAGCAGGAAGGCGCCCGTGTGCCGACGGGCGTACCCGCGTACCTCACGGACGACGTCGGCGGGTTCGCGCTGTTCCAGCCAATCCGCGGCGCGACGGCTCTGCTGCCCGAGTGCGCGCACGGCGCTCGTGGCCATGCCCCGAGAGCCCGCGCCGGTGCCGGATGCCATCCCCTCCAGCTCGTCGCCGGTTGCACGCAGAGCGTCGGCCGCTCGGCGCTGCTGGGTGGACGCCTGGTCCGCCAGCTGGACGCGCGTCTCGTCGAAGAATCCGCCAGCGGCGTCCTTCACGTCGTGCGCCACGCTCTGGATCTCGTCGCCCGCGACGCCGGCGACGTACATCGCTCCGGCATCGACCTCGGCGACCGAGTCGACGGCGCGCTCCTTCACGTCCGCCGTATCCGGGTTCTCCCCTGCGGGCGACCCGGTCGCGCCGCGATCCGCAGCGGATCCGGTCTCGTAACTCGACATGCTCCTCCTCCATCTCATCGGCGGCGTCTGGCCGGCGACGTGCCGGTCGGGAATCCGCCGTGGCGAAAACCATGCGCCTGGAGCTCCGATCCGAAGAGGGGGTCGAGATCGCGAGCGCGGCGGAGTATGGTGCCGTCCCCGCGCGCTCATGTGGGCCGCCTACGCCGTCTCCCGGAGTTCTGGAGCTTTCCCTGCAGATCTGGCAGTCCGTGTCCCTTGCGGCCCGAGCGACGGTGGCCTGCGCGATCTACCTCCGCCAGCGCGGCTCGTCCGAATCCAAGCCGGTGGGGGTGCCCCACCACGTCAGCGCCGAGCGCCCCAGGACTGTGCCGCGCCCGCACCGTGCTACCCGGCAAGACCGCGCGATGACACGACGCGTGCGTGCGGAGTCGCATCGACCGCGCACGCTCATTTGTCAACCCCCGACCACCACCGGACCAAGTCCGGCCTAATGGGTCGGACGCATCCGCGCAGTGAGAGGAACATCCCATGGTGCAGCTCTTCGAGACGATCGACGTGGACGTCCCCGTCCGCACCGCCTACAACCAGTGGACCCAGTTCGAGAGCTTCCCGCGGTTCCTCGACGAAGTGGAATCGATCACCCAGACGAGCGACACACTCACTCACTGGGTGGTGAAGGTCGGCGGCTTCCGACGCGAGTTCGACGCGGAGATCACCGAGCAGCATCCGGATGAGCGCGTCGCATGGACCAGCACCGGCGGAGACACCGAGCACGCCGGAGTCGTCACGTTCCACAAACTCTCCGACACGACGAGCCGGGTCGCAGTGCAACTGGATTGGGCGCCCGAGGGCTTGGCGGAGAGGCTGGGCGCATTGGTGGGCGCGGGTGGCCACGCCGTGAAGAAGGATCTCAAGAACTTCAAGGAGTTCATCGAGACGCAGGGCGGCGAGACCGGCGCCTGGCGCGGCGACGTCGACGCCTAGCTGCACCTAGCCGCCGCTCAGAAGGGGACGACTCACGGGTGGGTGACTACCGTGTGCGCGCAGCCGTCGTGCGGGCGATCGCGAGCCCTGTGGTCGGTCGCAGCCACACCGTCTGTCCCCGTTCGTGGGGGTACTTCCACGCGACGATGACGATCTCGCGCCCCGACGCTCGGTTGCGCGAAATGCGGAGTCCGTGCCCGGATTTGGTGCCGGGCGAGTCGCCAGTCTTGGTCATGCGGAGACACTAGCCAAGCAAGGCGACAACTCCCGCCCCCGTTGACAACCGGCGCGGAAGCTACCTCGGTGCCAGATGCGAGTCAAGGCACTGGTGCCTCCGATCGGCTGCGCGGCATCCTCTGCTACCGACCACGTGAGGAGCAATGATGTCCACGAACGCACCGATCGACCCCGACACCGGCCAGCCTGCCGAACCGTCCACCGAGGATGGCTCTGCTCGGCCCACCGAAGGCTCACCGAACGACGACCCTGATGTCATCCCCGACGTCGGACCTGCCATGGGCAACCAGGACCTGATCCTGGACGAAGTGCTCGTCGACGATGACCCCGCGATGGAGAGCGACCAGGGCTGAACGCTAATGCCGGAGTCCGCCCGGCAGCAGGCAGCTCGGTTCGCCAGCGCGACGCAGAATCGAAGCTGTCGCTTCACCTCGAGCCAGCCCTGCATCGAGTGCGGCAACAGCGCGCCGCCAGCGTGACAACATTTTGACAACAGTTCGCGAAGACCGGGGTGGATTCGCCTGATCGAGAACGGTCCAACTTCCGCGTAATTTGGCGGTTTTTGACGATGGCGACGCGGTCCACGCGGCCCGAATGAGGTTTCCGGTACCAAAGGTCGCAGGTTCGATTCCTGTCGGGGGCACCACCACCACAACAAGTAGTGAGAAGGACCGTGGGTCATCACGACTCGCGGTCCTTCTGCTTTCTCGCGAGAGGATGCCCTGTGACCACTTCACCCCAGGGGCGCCCGTCGGGCCGCGCGCGCGTCACGGTGATCGTCGCGTTCGCGGTGTACCTGGCGCTCCTGACCTGGGTGGTGCTGTGGAAGCTCGAGGTGCCGTGGATCGGTGAGGCCGCGGGGCTGGCCCGGCCGATCAAGCTCGTTCCGTTCGCGCCCAGCGGCGATGCCGGAGCTAGCGCGCCGGTCGAACTGCTGATCAACCTCGTGCTCTTCGTGCCGTTCGGGCTCTTCATCGGGGCGCTCGCCCCGACCTGGTCGTGGTGGAAGGCGGGCGTCGCCGCGCTGGGCGCGAGCCTCTTGCTCGAGACGGTTCAGCACCTCATCTCGACGGGCAGCTTCGATACCACCGACCTCGTCGTCAACACGGCAGGCGCCCTCGTCGGGTGGGCGGTCTTCGTCGCCGTGCGCCGGAGCGCCGGCGAGCGCACGGCCGACGTCATGACTCGCATCTGCGTGATCGTCTGTGCGCTCGCGCTCACTGCCGTGGTCGCGTTCGTCGTGTCGCCGCTCCACTACGGACCCCAGCGTGACGTCGTCGTGGAACGCCCGAACCCGGGGCGGTGAACCCGGCTCGTCGGCGTGCGGGCTGACGCAGTCCGCCCGGCCCGCCCCTGCAGGCTTCACGCGCGCAGGCGGATGACCGTCTTGCCGTGTCGGCGGGTGGCGGGGTGGAGTGCGGTGACCGCGTCGTCGAGGGAGGCGATCGTGCCGATGTGCGGGCGCAGGCGACCGTTGCGCACCCGTCGGGCGATCTGGGTCAGCTGCTCGGGGACGGATTCCACGACGAAGTCGATGGCGCGCCCGTCGACCGGACGAGCCTCCACGGGGCCTACGACGGACACCAGCGCCCCGCCGGGGCGGATGAGGCGGGCGGACCTCTCCTGGACCTCTCCGCCGATGACGTCGAAGACGACGTCGACCCCACCGATGTCGGCGAGGTCCTCGGTGTCCAGATCGAGGAACTCGTGGGCGCCGAGGTCGAGCGCCGCCTGTCGGTCCTTTCCGCGCCCGGTACCGATGACGTAGGCGCCGAACTCGCGCGCGAGCTGTGTGACGAATGCTCCGACGGCGCCGGCGGCGCCGTGGGCGAGGACCGTCTGGCCGGGTTGGAGTCGTCCGTGCGGGAAGAGGCCCTGCCACGCCGTCAGCCCGGAGATCGGGAGGCCGGCGCCGACGGTGAAGGCGACGTCTCCCGGTAGCGGAGCGAGGTTGCGGGACTCCACAGCCGCGTACTCGGCCAGGGTGCCGTCGCGATGCCAGTCCGTGATGCCGAACACCCGCTGTCCGACCGAGAGGCCCGTCGTGCCGTAGCCGAGCGCCGTGACCACCCCGGCGAACTCGTGACCGATGATCGGCTGGACCCGGTCGTTGCCCGATCGATCAACCCACGTCGAGGACCACTCCCACTCCGCCGGCACGAATCCGGACGCGTGCACCTCGACGAGTACATCATTGATCGCCGGGGCCGGCTCCGGCACGTCTGTGAGCGTGATGCCGGCCGCCTCCGCGGACCGATCCGTCGCGACGATCGCTTTCACTCGCTACCTCCCTGTCCGCGGGCCGGGAGTGCGCCCGGGCTGATCCCCCGCACCTTCCGTGATCCTCTGCCACCCTGCACGGCTGCGGGTCCACGCGCAACGAGGAGGCCGCCGGCGGTCAAGAGAAGACGGGAGAGAGGAAGCGGCGCTCGTAGCGACGGATGCACCCGGTGGCTCGCGCGAGCTCGAACGCCTCCTGGCACTCCGGGTCCGATTTCGAGGCGTTCCGGTAGACCTCGTACTCGGCGAGCGACGGGAAGGTGAACAGCGCGAACGCCTCGTCGCTGTCGCCCTCGCTGGGCATGAAGTAGCCATGGTGGGTGCCGCCGAGCTTGTTGACGAGTCGGATCCACATGCGGCCGTAGTCGGTGAACTCGTCGAGCTTGTCGGGATCGATCTCGTAGCGAAGATGAACAGTGATCATCGAAGTTCCTTTGCGCTCAGCCGTACCCATGAGTCTCACGGACGAGAAGCGGGACGGACGACGATCGAGGGGCCCCCGCGCAAAGCTGGCGGAGAAAGCTCGAGAAGTTGGCAGAGTGCGCGTGCTCCGCGGCACGGTACTCAGGCCCGTTCCTGTCGCTCGGGCGTCGGGTCGGCGCGCCCCATCTCGAGTCGTCCGTGGGAAGCGACTGACCGGCTTCATCGCGGGGCGGCCTCGCATCCGCGTCGGATCCTGTCAAGGGCTAGGACACCGGACGGCCGCGGAGGATCATCGAAGGTGGAGTTGATCGACGTCCCCCCTCTTGCGCCCCCAGCGCTACGTTTCGCCGGCACCTCCGCTCGGAGGCCCGCCATGGGCAAGCTGATCTACGAAGGGACAGTGAAGGTCGATTTCGACGACCGCACACTCGCGCACCTGCAACTCGTGATCGGCACGAAGCTGCGCCGGGGTGAGCCCTTCCACTTCACCTGGCGCGACGACGCGAGCATCGGCGACGGCCGCACCACGATCTGGGTGCACCCGCGGTGCGCACTCGTCTACAAGTTCTACGGCAGTCGCAAACCGCAGCTGAACCCTGCCTGGATCGACGCACTCGCCTACACCGCGAACTCGCCGACCGGGTTGTACCTGGTGCCTGAACCGGCGATGCCGGCCTCGCATGATCACGAGGCGCACGAAGTCGCCGAATAGGAGCGCGGCCGCATCTGCCGGCGGCGCGACTCCGGCCGTAGACCTGTCGCGCGCGCGTGTCAAGCCGATAGGTGAGACCCCTTCGACGGCGCTGGGATGGGGCTGACGACGACGGGAGCGGCGATGAAGAGGATCGACATCTATTACGCGGGCGAGCACTACAGCGTGGGCGGGCGTCGTCTCGAAGACCTGCGCCAGGAGGTCGAGGCGGGCCTGGCGGGCGGCGTGCACTGGCTCGAGGTCAACGACGGTGAAGGCATGATGCGCACGGCGCATCTGCTCGTGACGCCGGGCGTGCCTCTGGCGATCGTGCCGATCCCCGACGAGTCCTCTCCTGCCGCGGCCGACGAGATCTGGTCGGACGGCGGACCGCCCGTCGCCTGACGAGGAATCGGATGCTGCGCCTCAGGCACCGCTCGACGACGGCTGCCGCTTCGCCGGCTCGGCCTCGTCGGGAAGTGTCGCGGTGGGGATGACGACGACGTCCTGCACCTTCCAGTCCAGCTGCATCACGGCCTTGCGGGCCTCCTCGATCTGTTCGAGCCGCACGTCGTCGGTGCGCGGCACGACGAAGACCTCCACGTGGAACACCTGGCCCATGTCGCGCATGCGCACGGCGGTCTCGCGCACCCAGGCGAACTCCTCGACGCGATCGGCGATGCGGAAGATGAGGGGCTGCGGGCGCGCGTCGTCCTCGGTGCGGGCGCGCTGGTCGATGAGGTCGCGGATCGCGGCACGGCTGTTGCGCCACCCGTCCCACACGATCCCGGCCGAGATGAACAGTGCCGCGGCCCCGTCGAGCCACCACAGCCCGACACCGACGCCGAGCACACCGACGATCGACGCCACCGTGGACGTCCAGTCGGCCTTGGCCATGTCGGCGTCGGCGTACAGCACTTTGTTGTGCAGCCTCGGCGCCAGCTTCGCCTTCGCGTGCCCGTAGAAGAAAGGGCCGATGACGATGACGCTCATCGCGACCACCATGAACCATCCGAGCCAGATCGTCCGTCCGAACACGTACACGGTGCCGATCGACGGATGATCGGCACGGATCAGACCGCTGATCGCCTCGTAGGCGAGGTCGCCGCCGACCGCGAGCAGCGCGACGCCGGCCACCAGATGGCCGACTCCCATCACGCGGTGATGCCCGAACGGGAACGCGCGAGTGGGCGGGCGCCGGATGAACAGCAGCGCGATCAGGAACGAGATCTGCGGGATCAGCGAGAGCATGTCCTCGATCCACGCGGTCTTCATGGCCTGCGAGCCGCCGACGACGAACGCGATGAGCACGATCGTCACCGCCGTGTACCCGATCGTGAACCACTCCCACCGGATCGCGCTGCGGAGCGCCTGCTGCTGCTCCGGAGGCAGGTCGGTGCGCCCCATCGTCTTCATCGCGCCAGCTCCTGGTCGAGATAGCCCTCGATGGCCGCCTGCCACGCGTTCTCGCCGAGCGGCACCAGGAGCACCACGGGGGCCTTCGCCCCGGGGATCGAGTCGTAGCCGCGGGTGACCGCGACCCGAGTCGACCACGGGGTCGCATCGGACATCCCCCCGATGGCCAGGTCGAGCTTCCCTGCTTCGAGCCCGTCGACGAGGTCCTCCTCGCTGCCGACGGTCCATATCACCTTCGCGTGCACCGACTCGGCGAAGCCCTCCACGAGCTCGGCGAGGGTACCGCCGACATCCCGGCCGTCGACGGTCACGAGGTCGCCCGAGGCGGAAGCACCGGCTCGCAGCTCGCCCCCGCGCACGCGGTCCAGCGTTCCCTGCGGATCGCTCGGCACTGTGAGGCCGCATCCCGCGACGCACAGCGTCAGCACCAGCAGGGGCACGCTCCACACGCGTCGCCACCGGCCCATGCCCCGAGTCTCATCCCCGCGCCCGGCGCCGGGGACCGCCTTGACCCTCTGCACGTCGCCTGCTAGCGCCCAGGCCGGCGAAAACGCCGATCGCCGGCCCCGCGATGGACGGCGCCGGCGATCGGTGGATGGCGTCAGGGAAGGACGATCTCGAAGTCGGGGTCGCCCTGGTCGAGCACGGCCAGGATCTGCTTCAGCACGTCGACGTCGCCTCGCACCTCGATGCCGTCCGAGTCCGTGTCGCCCCCGGCGAGCTGGATCAGACGCGGCTTCGACAACGTCAGCTGAAGCGGCGTCGCGGGGTCGGCGTCGCGCTCGACGTAGACCAGCACCCCGTTGCGCAGCGTCAGGTGGAAGCTGCGAGCGAGGTCGGTCAGCACCACGTCGAGCGACAGGTCCAGATCCCACGCCTTCGGGCCGTTCACACGGATGGCGACCGCGTCGAAGAGCTGCTCCGGCGTGAGCTGGGCGATGATGAGCGGCGCGGCCGTCTGCGTCGGAGTGCCGAAGTTGCCTTCGCGGAGCTCTGTGGCGCCCGACAGGAAGAAGTTGCGCCACGTGCCGTTCTCGGCGCCGTAAGCCAGCTGCTCGAGGGTGTCGGCGTACAGGACACGGGCCGCTTCGTGACCGGCGTCGGCGAACACCGCGTGATCGAGCAGCGTCGCCGCCCAGCGGTAGTCGCCCGCGTCGAACGCCTCCTGGGCCAGCTCGACCACACGGTCGACGCCGCCGATCGCCGCGACGTACCGTTCCGCGAGCGCCTGCGGCGGGTGGGGCCACAGACGTGCCGGGTTGCCGTCGAACCAGCCCATGTAGCGCTGGTAGATGGCCTTCACGTTGTGGCTGACCGACCCGTAGTAGCCGTGCGTGCTCCATGACGCCTCGAGCGCCGGCGGCAGCTCGATCATCTCGGCGATCTCGGCGCCGTTGTAGCCCTGGTTGAGCAGGCGCAGCGTCTGATCGTGGAGGTAGCCGTACAGGTCGCGCTGGATCGCGAGGAACGCCCGGATCTCATCGTTGCCCCACGTCGGCCAGTGGTGCGACGCGAACACGACCTCGACCTCGTCGCCGTACCGCTCGATGGCCTCCGTCAGGTACTGCGACCACACGTGCGGGTCGCGCACGACCGCGCCGCGCAGCGTCAGCAGGTTGTGCAGCGTGTGGGTGGCGTTCTCGGCCATGCACAGCGCGCGGTACCGCGGCAGGTAGAAGTGCATCTCGGAGGGCGCTTCGGTGCCGGGAGCCATCTGGAACTCGAACTCGACGCCGTCGATCGTGTGCGTCTCGCCGGTCGTCGTCACCTCGAGCGTCGGGGGGAGGATCGTCGGGTTGCCGGTCGAGGTGGTCTGCCCGAGTCCGGCGCCCACCTGCCCCTTCGGTCCGCGCTCGAGCGCCGCGCCGTACATGTAGCCGGCACGGCGCGCCATGGCTGTTCCCGCGTACACGTTCTCGTCGACCGAGTGCTCGAGGAATCCCTCGGGCACGACGATCTGCACCTTTCCGGCCGCGACGTCGGCCTGGCTGATGATTCCGAGGACGCCGCCGAAGTGGTCGATGTGGCTGTGCGAGTGGACCACCGCGTGGATGGGGCGGTCACCCCGGTGCGCGCGATAGAGCGCCATCGCGGCCGCCGCCGTCTCGACCGAGATCAACGGGTCGACGACGATCACGCCGGTGTCGCCCTCGATGATCGACATGACCGACAGATCCAGCCCGCGCACCTGGTACAGCCCGGGCACCACCTCGAACAGCCCGTGCTTGGCCACGAGCTTCGACTGCCGCCACAGGCTCGGGTTCACCGAGTCCGGCGCATCGCCCTCGACGAAGTCGTAGGTCGAGGCATCCCACACCACCTCGCCCTTGTCGTTGCGGATCTTCGGATCGTCGAGCGTCCCGATGAATCCACGATCCGCCGCGGCGAAGTCATCCACGTCGTCGAACGGCAGCGCGGCGAGCGCCGCCGCCTGAGCCTCGCGGATGGATGCTTCCGGTTCCCGCTGTTGCATGGTTGTGTTCCCTTCGTCCGGCCCCGGCGGCCGAGATCGTCAGTTCTGCGAGAGGGAGGCTTCCAGCGCCGCCACGGCCTCGCGATTGGTCGAGAAGACGGTCTGCCCCGACAGCAGCCCGAGCTCGTCGAGGCGCGCCTTCGTGGGGACCCGGACCCGGCTGAACGCCAGGCTCACCCGCTGCTCGTGCAGCCACTCCTCGAGCGACGCGAACGCCTCGGCGCCGGTCACGTCGATGTCCGTCACCGCTTCCATGTCGATGACGACGTGCTTGACCGGCTCGTCCGCCTCGGTCACGGCGCGCTTCACGGCGGCCGAGAACACGCTGCCGTTCGCGAAGAACAGCGGCGCCGCCATCCGCACCACGACGACGCCGGGCGCGGTCGTCGCACCGGCCGCCGCGTCTTCGAGGAGTGACTGCTTCGCGTCGTCGTCGGCGGCGAGGACGTCGATCGCGGGGTTCGCCGCGCGCTTGGCGAGGTTGATGAGCGCGAGCACGAACGCCACGACGATCCCGGGGATCGCGCCCACGAAGAGCGTCACGAGGAAGCACACCGCGCCGATGGCGAACTCGAAGCGATCCTGACGCCACAGCTGCCGGAACTCGCGGATGCCGAGGAGGGGCAGGATCGCGACGCCGACGACGGCGCCGATCGCGGGCGACGGGATGTCGGCGAGCAGCGCGGTGCCGAAGAGCAGCAGCAGCAGCGTGCCGACGGCGAGCACGAGCGACGGAAGCTGGGTGCGCGAACCCGCCTGGTCCATCGCGGCGGTGCGCGACGTGGACGAGCCCATCGAGAAGCTCCCCTGTGCGCCGGCGGCGATGTTGCCCAGGCCGAAGGCGAGGAGGTCGCGGTTGGCGTGGAACGGGTAGCCGTGCTTCTCGCCGTACGAGCGCGAGACGAGGAGTCCCTCGGCCGTGGTGACGAGCGTCAGCGCGATCGCCGACGGGATCAGCGCCATCCACATCTGCCAGTCGATGACGGGCCACGTGAGCGTGGGCGGCCCCGCGGGAACCTCCCCCAGGACGTCGACGCCCTGCTTGTCGAGCCCCGTCAGCACGACGAGCAGCGTCGAAAGGACGAGTACGACGAGCGCCCACGGCACGGCCTTCAGGAACCTCGCGCCGAGGAGCAGGACCGCCACCGACACCGCAGAGATCGCGAGCGACCACGCGTTGATCGTCTCGAGGTTCGACACCAGCCCGAAGACCTTGTCGACGAACTCGCCGCCCGAGTCGATCTTGACGCCCAGCATCTTGGCGATCTGGCTGACGAGGATGTCGAGCGCCAGACCGCCGACGAACCCGATGAGGATCGGCTTGGAGAGGAAGTTCGCGAGGAAGCCGAGCTTGAACACCGCCATCAACACGAACATCACGCCGCAGATGATCGCCTGGGCGAGCGCCAGGGTGGCGTAGTCGGCGCTGCCGGCGGTCGCGAGCCCGCCGATCGACGAGGCGACGAGGGCGGCTGCCGCGGCATCGGGCGACGCCACGAGCTGACGCGACGACACCACGAGCGCGTAGACGATCGTCGGCACGATGAGGGCGTACAGCCCTGCGGTCGCGGGCAGGCCGGCGATCTGCGCGTACCCGATGTTGAGCGGGATCGCGATCGCGAGGAGGGTGACGCCCGCGGTGAGCTCGGTCACGAGGTTCCGCCTGGTCAGGCCGGCGAGGGGACGCTGCATTCCTGCTCCTGGATACGTGGGGACACAGTCGTGTCCACCTTGGCATGATCGAGCGGTGTCAGACGGGATCGCCGGGCACGAGGGGCGGCACGACCGCCTCGCTCGTCACTGTCGCCGACCACCCGCGGCGCGCGAGTCCCGCCGTCAGCGCGGCGACCACCCCCGACGTGACCGAAAGTCCTCGCGCGGGATCGTGCCAGAACTGCACGCGCCCGGTGATCCGGGTCTCGGACACGGCGGTGACCAGCACACCGACGGAGGGATCGGCGTGGACGCCCTCAGCGGCGCCGGCGGACTCGGCGAGCGCCTCGACGACCTCCTCGACCCCTGCGCCGGCCCGCTCGACGCGCACCTGCACTTCGCTGCGCCGCCCGCCGTGGCGCGAGTTGTTGACGAGGGTCTCGGCGAGGAGCTTGGAGTTCGGCACGTGCGCCGTGCGCCCGTCGGGTGTGGTGAAGACCACGGCGCGGGAGTTGAGCTCGACGACGGTGCCGGTGATGGGCTTGCCGTCGGGTCCTTCGACGGTGATCTCCTCGCCGAGCATGACGGGCTTGCGAGTGGCGATCAGCACGCTCGCGGCGAAGTTGTCGGCGACGCCGCGCAGCACCAGTGCGGCGACGACGACCAGCACGATCACGACAGCGAGCACCGGCTGCACGTTCGCCCCGAGGAACGCCAGCGCGATCCCGAAGCCGACCAGCAGCAGCGTGTACTGGGCGAATCGCGCGGCGAACCGCGTCGCGGCCGGCGTCGCCGTGGGCACGTGGCCCATGAGGTCGGTGACCGCCCGCTTCGCGATGCGCGAGGCGATCCACCCGGCGAGCAGGGCGAGGATCGCCCACAGCACCTGCCACCACGTGATCGGCGTGCTCAGGAACTGGCTGAAATCCACGTCGTCAGGATACGAGTGGGGTGCCGGCGTCGCGCGAGCCTCGCCGGGGCCCCGGCTTCGAACGTGAGGCCCCGACGACGCCGGGCGCAAAACGATGATCCCCTCGGTGCCGAAGCGCCGGGGGGATCGTCAATGCGAAGGGGTTTCTGTGTTCCGGGTCCTTTCGGGCCTTACGTCTCTGTTTTCTCTTCGCAAGATCGAATGTCCTCCTCGGGACCCCCGTCGTCAAGAGTTCACGAAGAAGTCATCTCGACATGAGGTTGAGGGTGAGGGATGCTGCGCCCCCGGACGCAGTCGCCGGGGGCGCAGCATCCCGTCGATCACTGCGTGGCGTCGTCCGTGAACGCGTCCATGCTCTTGCCCGCACCGTGCGACTTGCCCGGCGTGCGGACGCCGTTGACCGTCGACGTGTCGAACGCGAACGTCATGATCGACGCGGCGACCGCGTCGGAGTTCACGTCGAGCGCGTGCGCGTTGAGGTTGTCGATGTCATCGCAGGGAGCGTGGTAGCACGGGTCGAACGCGACGCCGGCCGTGCCGCCGAAGATCGCCGCCTGCTGGGCGGTCTTGACCCCCTCGGCACCGGTGAACAGACCGCCCGCGGGGATGCCCACGGCGATGAAGGGTCCGTAGTCGCTGCGGCCCGAGAACTCGGTGTCCTGGAAGGGCTCTCCGACGCTCGTGTAGTACTGCTCGAAGACGTCCTCGATCTGGGCGGACCCCTCCGGGATGAAGCCGGGTGCGGCTGTCCCACTGGAGTTGTCGCCGTCGTAGACGCCCATGAAGTAGTTCGGCGAGCCGATCATGTCGAAGTTGAGGTAGAGCGCGATGTCGCCCGCCTGCTCCTCCGACAGTGCCCCGACGTAGTGCTCCGAACCGAGCAGCCCGCTCTCCTCGGCGCCCCACCAGGCGAACCGCACCGTGTTGTTGGGCTTGGTCTTCTGCATCTGGATGGCGGTCTCCAGCAGCGCGGCGCTGCCCGAGCCGTTGTCGTTGATGCCCGGACCGTCCTGGACGCTGTCCAGGTGAGCGCCCGCCATGACGGTGTTGGCGTCGTTGCCGGCCTTGGTCTCGGCGAGCACGTTCCACGCGGTGCGCGTGTCGGCCTCGTAGTCGACCGTCACGGTGACGATCGAGTTCGGCACCGACAACAGGTTCGCGCCTGTGGCGGAGGTCGCGAACACCGCCGGGATGGTCAGCCCGGTGGCGTCGCCGATCATGCCGACGAGTCCGGTGCGGCCCGCCTGCCCCTCGTTCATGACGATCACGCCGGCGGCACCCGCCGCCTGCGCGTTGAGGACCTTGACCGCGAATCCGCACGTCCCGCGCTGGACCAGGGCGATGCCGCCCATCGGGAAGCCGGCGAAGTCCGTCGACTCGCATCCGCTGGTGTTGCTGTTCGGCGGGAGCGCCTCGGACGGGTAGACGACACCGACGGGCACGAGCGGCCCGGTCGCGGTGCCCTTGGGGCTGCCGCTGTCGAAGGTGTTGCGGAGGAAATCCGACTCGTCGACGAACGAGGTGGGGTTCGGCGAAACGCGGATGAGCTCGCTGTTCTCCTCGAAGTAGTCGAACTCGAACGGCTGCACCTCGGGCGTGTACCCGGCGGCGGTGAGCTGGCTCACGACGTAGTCGACGGATGCCCTGTACCCCGGGCGTCCGGCGGCACGGTCGCCGTACTGATCGGCGATCGCCTGGAACGCCTCGAGATGGTTCATGACGCCGTCCAGCGTCACGGCTTTCGTGATCTTCTTCACCGAATTGTTGTTCGGTGCCGCGTACGCGGGACTTGCGAGAGCGACGGTGGCGACGAGGGCTGTCGCGGTAGCGACAACCCAGGCGCGCCTGGTTCTCATGGGCATGGTCGTGCCTCTCCGCCGGCGACCCCTCTGTCACCGGCTTCCTGCGGGGATGCTCACACACTCCGCATCGGCACGGCCAGCCCCACGGCGGGCACTCTCATCGAGCTCTCATAATCCGGCCTGACCAGGATGGATGCTGCGACCCGGCGCGGTCGCCGGGTCGCAGCATCCATCGCCCGAAGGTCACTCGTGGCCGACGAGCTTCAGGCCGACGACGCAGCCGACCAGGCCGAGGATGAGGAGCATCTTGACGAACGAGAACGCCTCGTCGCCGGTGATCATCGCGTAGGCGACGGTCAGCGATGCGCCGATGCCGACCCAGACGGCGTACGCGGTGCCGGTGGAGATGTCGCGCATCGCCCAGGCGAGTCCGCCCATGCTGGCGACGAGCGCGACGCCGAAGATCACCGACGGCCAGAGCTTCGTGAAGCCCTCGGTCTTGCCGAGGGCGGTGGCCCACACGGCCTCGAGGATGCCGGAAACGATGAGGATGACCCACGCCATGACTGTGCTCCTGGCCAGTCTTGTCGCGTACCGGGTACTGATCCGTCGTCCGGGGATCCGGTCGGGGATCCGCTGACCACCTTAGCCGCTCCCCCTGGGCAGGGCCTGGGCAGGGATCCGGGCCGCCCGGCTCAGACGAAGAAGAGCCAGTCGAGCATGCCCGGGTTGTGCGCGTGCACGAGCACGAGGAAGACGACAGCGTCGAACAGCAGGTGCACCGTGACGACGTAGGCGAGCGATCGCGTCTTCATGAAGATGAAGCCCTGCAGCAGCGCGAAGGGGATCGTGAGCACCGGACCCCACGCCTGATACCCGAGCTCCCAGAGGAACGAGACGAACACCACCGACTGCAGGACGTTCGCCTGCCAGAACGGGAAGTGCCGCCGCAGCAGGGCGAAGCACGTGCAGATGAAGAACAGCTCGTCCCAGATGCCCACCGCGCCGACGCCGACGAACAGGCGCGCGATGAGCTCCGGGGTGTCGACGACCGGCCAGTTGAGGTAGACGCCCGAGGTGATGAAGTAGAAGGGCAGGATCAGCCAGCCGAGCAGCAGCACGGCGATGAGCCACGTCCACTGGAACCGCGTCCACCGGCCGCCGCCGCGCCACGGGAACCGGATGGCGCGGTCCCGGTACACCCATCGCGAGATCACGTAGGGCACGGCGACCGCGCCGCCGAGGGCGATCGCGAACCGCAGGATCGCGAGGTTGTCGAGCTCCGCCTTGAGCGGGATCGCGCTCACGATGAGCAGGCCGACGGCGATGAGCGAGAGATCGCGCAGCAGCGACGGCGGGCGCAGACCGGACTCCGGCGCAGGCGGCCGGGCGGCAGCATCCGCTCGCTCCGTCAGAAGTGCGCTCGCGAGGCCTGCGGCCAGCAGCACCCACCCGAGCCACGGCACGCGCACGACGAAGAACGCCGGGGCGGCGAGGCAGACGAGGAGGGCGGGCGCGAGCCCCCAGGACCACGTGCGGACGGCCGGCGCGGGCGGGGCGTCGGGATGTGCGGGCATGCTCGGCGGCTCCGGTCGGTCGGGGTCGGGACGGGTCAGTGGTCGAGGGGGTGCTCGATCTCATCCTTCGACATGCGCGCGACGACGTACGCCAGCGCGCCGAGGATCAGCGGGATCACACCGGCCGCGATGAAGATCGCCTCGATCGGCACCACCTCGGCGAGGGGGCCGGCGAGCGCCATCGACAGCGGCATGAGCGCGAGCGACACGAAGAAGTCGAGGCTCGAGATGCGCCCGAGCATGTGGCGCGGCACGCGGCGCTGCAGGAGCGTGCCCCAGATGACGTTGCCGTAGCTGAAGCCGAAGCCCACGAGGAACAGGCACAGCGCCATGAGCCAGTACTGGTGGGTGATGCCGACGATCGCGAAGGGCAGCGTGCTGACCCCCCACACGCCCATCATCACCGTGAGGTACCGGCGCGGCAGCTTCATCGACGACACCACGATCGAGCCGAGCACGCCGCCGATCCCGTAGATCGCGAGGAGGAAGCCGAACAGCCGCGGGTCCTCCCCGACCCGGTCTCGGGTGACGAAGGGCAGCAGCACCTCTTCGGGACCGACGAACACGAGCACCCATCCGGTGGCGAACAGGAGCGTCCACAGCAGCCACGGCGTGCGGATCGTGAAGCCCACCGCCTCGCGCAGGTCGTGGAGCACGCCGCGCACGCCCTCGGGCGCCTCGTGCTGCTCCCCGGGAGCGGCGGGCGGCTCGGGGCGCACGAACAGCAGCAGCACGAACGCCAGCGCGTGGGCGGCGACGACGCCCCACGCCGCGTGCGCAGGTGCGAGCACCGCCGCGACGATGACACCGGCCGCCGCCGGGCCCGCCGCCTGCTGCAGCGCGGGGCGGATGGCGCCCTCGAGACCGTTCGCGGCGAGAAGCTGCGCGGGCGGCAGGATGCGGGGCAGGATCGCGCTGTACGCCGGGAAGAAGAAGCCCGCACCCGCGCCCATCACGAAGGCCACGAGCGCGAGATGCGGGATCGTCACGACGCCGAACGAGCCCGCGACCGCGACCGAGGTGATGGCGAGAAGGTTCACCAGCTCGACGATGCGCAGCAGGAGCCGGCGCGGCACGCGGTCGGCCGCGATGCCGCCGGGGATCGCGCACGCCAGCAGGCCGATGGCGTTCGCCGCCGCGACCAGAGAGAGCTCGACCGGCCCGCCGCCCGCGCCGATGACCGTGTAGACCATGACGACGGCCCACATGCCCGCGCCGAAGATCGACAGCACCACGGCGCCGAACAGCATCCGGAAGTCACGATGCCCGAGCGGTCTGAGGAAGCGCCACGGGTCGCGCTGCCGCGCGGGCGCGGCCGAGCCGGGCGCGGACGGGAGCTCTCGCGCGGGGTCGGGTCCCGGTCCCGGCACCGGGACCGGGCCGGTGAGGGGTCCGGTGGGTCCGCTCATGACCTCGCGACGCGGCGGTACGACAGATCCCGGATGTCGCGTCCCACGCGAGCGCCCTTGCGCTCGAACGCCGTGAGCACGCGGCCGTCGAAGCGCGGTGCCCACTCCCCCTCGAAGGTCGCCTCGAAGTCGGGCGCGACCGACATGACCTCGCGCATCTGCAGCGCGTAGTCCTCCCAGTCGGTCGCGAGACGCAGCATCCCGCCGTCCTTCAACGCCCGCGCCGCGATAACGCCGAAGCCCTCGGCGACGAGGCGCCGCTTGGTGTGCTTCTTCTTGTGCCACGGATCGGGGAAGAAGATCCAGAGCTCGTCGACGGATGCCTCGGGCAGCAGGTGCTGCAGCACCTCGGGCGCATTCGCCTCGACGAGACGCAGGTTGCGCGCCCCGGCGCGGTCGGCGTCGAGCATGGTGCGGGCGAGCCCGGCACGGAACACCTCGATCGCGAGGAAGTCGGTGTCGGGGCGCGACGTCGCGGCGTGCACGATGGCGTGCCCCTGGCCCGACCCGATCTCGACGACGAGCGGCGCGTCGCGCCCCCACACCATGGCGGGATCGATCTCCGAGTCCGGCAGGATGCTCGTGACCGCACGGTCGCGGGGCACCTCGATGACGTACTGCGGGGCGAGCTCGCTCCAGGCGCGCTCCTGGGCGTCCGACATCCGGCCGCTGCGCCGCACGAACGACACCGGCTTCTCACGGAAGGTGCGGGGCTCGGGCGCAGGCGTGGCAGGGTTCGTCACTCCTCCAGGCTACCCAGGGCGAGAGGCGCCGACGGGCTACTGCGGAACGGTGACGAAGTCGATGAGCTCCTCGACGCGGCCGAGGAACGCGGGCTCGAGGTCGCGATAGGTCTTCACCGACGCGAGGATGCGCTGCCAGGCCCGGGCGATGTCGGCTTGGTCGCGGGCGGGCCAGCCGAGAGCGCGGCACACGCCCACCTTGAACTCGATGCCGCGAGGCACCTCGGGCCAGCGTTCGATGCCGACCGCGCGGGGCGTGACGCACTGCCAGACGTCGATCCACGGGTGCCCGACGATGAGCACATGCTTTCCGTGGCGGCCCCGCGCCACCGCGTCGGCGATGCGCGTCTCCTTCGAGCCGGGCACGAGGTGGTCGACGAGCACACCGTAGCGGCGCTCGGCCGAGGGCGGCTCCTCGTCGAGCATGGCGTCCAGCAGATCGATGCCCTGCAGGTACTCGACGACGACGCCCTCCTCGCGCAGGTCGTCGCCCCACACCTTCTCGACGAGCTCGGCATCGTGCCGGCCCTCGACGAGGATGCGGCTGGCGCGCGCGACGCGAGCTCGCGAGTCGGCGGTCGCGAACGAGCCGGACGCCGTACGCTTCGGCCCGGCGGGCGCTGCTGCGGGTGCGGGCGGACCGAGCACGACGTCCCTGCCGTCGATGAGGAAGCCCGCGCCGAGCGGGAACAGGCGGCGGCGCCCGAGGCGGTCCTCGAGCTCGACCATGCCGCCGGACGCACCCACGACGGCGCCGCAGAATCCGTCGTCCGCGACCTCGACGACGAGGTCCCGGGATGCCGCCACCCGCGGCAGCTCCCGCACCCCGTGGCCCTTCCAGCCCGTGGCCAGCACATCGGCGCCGTAGCGATCGTCCATGGTCCTCCTCCGGATCGGCAAGGCTACCCGCCGCCGCGCACCCAGGGCGGGAGCGACCCGCATCGGCGGCGCCTGCGTACGTTCTCGGCGAACACTCAAGTGGCGTCGGGGCCGTGGGCTATCGTCGTATCCCCGCGGCTGAATAGACTCGCGGAGGGGGAAACCCGAGTCCCAGAGGGGGGATCGATGCGACTGCGTTGGGCTGCAGCGCTGGCGTCCGCTGCGGTGGTCGCGGTCACGGCGATCGGCGGTGGGGCGGCGCTCGCGACTCCCCCGGTCACGCTCGGCTCGAGTGCGGAGTACGTGCTCGACGAGTCGGGGGTGCTCTCGTCCGGCCAGCGTTCCGAGGCGCAGTCGCGACTCGAACAGCTGAAGTCCGACACCGGCCTCGATCTCTGGGTGGCCTACGTCGGCGAGTTCACGGACCCGTCGAACGCCACGGAGTGGGCCGTCCAGACGGCGCAGGACAACACCCTCGGTGTCAGCCAATACCTGCTCGCCGTCGCCACCGAAGGGCGCGCCTATTACCTCTGGGGCGATCCCGCGGGCCCCGTCAGCGACGACCAGCTCGGCGCGATCGAGCAGCAGCAGATCCAGCCGGCGCTCGCACGGGACGACTGGCTCGGCGCCATCGATGCGGCCGCCGATGGCCTGACCGACGCGGTCGGTGGTGGCAGTGAAACTCCCGCAACGGACTCCGGCGGGAGCGGGTGGCTCACGTGGCTGCTCGTCATCGTCGTCGTCGGCGTCGGCATCGTGCTGCTGGTGATGCTCCTCCGCCGGCGCAAGAAGGGCGCGGTGACCGCCGGACCGGCAGGTCCGCCGCAGCCCAGCATCGAGGAGCTCGAGCGGCGCGCGTCGTCGCTGCTCGTCGAGACCGACGACGCCATCAAGACGAGCACGCAGGAGCTCGGCTTCGCGAAGGCGCAGTTCGGAGACGCCGCGACGACCGAGTTCGAGGCCGCCCTCGCGACCGCGCAGCAGAGCCTCGCCGAAGCGTTCGAGCTCAAGCAGAAACTCGACGATCACATCCCTGACTCCGAGCAGGACACGCGCGCCTGGAACGAGCGGATCATCGCGCTCTGCGAGGCCTCCAACACGCTCCTCGACGAGAAGGCGGCCGCCTTCGACGAGCTGCGCAAACTCGAGCAGAACGCCCCCGAGGCGCTCGCGCGCGTGCACGACGCGAAGGAGAAAGCCGAGGCATCCCTCGACCAGGCGACCTCCCGGCTGCAGAGCCTGCAGACGGCGTACGCGCCGGAGGCGCTCGCGACCGTCGTCGACAACCCCGAGCAGGCGAAGCAGCGCCTCGCGTTCGCCGACGAGCAGCTCACCGCCGCGCAGGCCGCCATCGGGGCCGGCGACGGCGGCGAGGCCGCGGTCGGGATCCGCGCCGCGGAAGAGGCCGTCGGCCAGGCGACGCTGCTCGAGAACGCGATCGACAAGCTCGCCACCGACCTCGCCGAGGGCGAGCGCAACGCCACCGCCCTCGTCGCCGAGCTCGAATCCGACATCGCCGCCGCGTCTGCCCTCCCCGACACCGACGGCCGGATCGCCGGCGTCATCGCGTCGACGCGGCAGCAGCTCGATGCCGCGCGCGCACAGCTCAGCGGCACCGCCAAGCGCCCGCTCGCGGCACTCCAGAGCCTCGAAGCGGCCAACACGCAGATCGACACGCTCGTGCAGGGCGTCCGCGATGCCGAGGCCCAGGCGCAGCGGGCACGGCAGATGGTCGGCCAGGTGATGATGCAGGCGCAGGCGCAGGTGTCGGCGGCCGAGGATTACATCACGGCCCGGCGCGGCGCGGTCGGCGCCCAGGCACGCACCCGCCTCGCCGAGGCCGGCGCCTCGCTCGCTCGCGCCCAGGCGCTGCAGGCGAGCGATCCGCAGCAGGCGATGCAGCAGGCGCAGCGTGCCGACCAGCTCGCCGGGCAGGCGATCCAGCTCGCACAGAACGACGTCGGCGCGTTCGACGGCGGCATGGGCGGCATGTTCGGCGGGGGCCAGCAAAGCGGCGGCCAGTCCGGCGGCGGCATGCTCGGCGCCGTCCTCGGCGGCATCGTGCTGAACTCCGTGCTGAGCGGCGGCCGCTCCTCGGGCGGCATGGGCGGCGGCCTCGGCGGCATGCTGGGCGGCGGCGGCCCGAGCCGCTCGTCGGGCGGCATGCGACCCGGTAGCTTCGGAGGCGGCGGCACACGCGCGCGCCGAGGAGGTGGCCGCTTCTGACCCGAATCCGCCGGGCAGCCCGCGGGCCGGAGGCCCCGGCATCCGTCTCCAGACCAGACTCACCGACCCAGAACTGAAGTCCGATAGGAAGGAAATCCGATGGCGAAGCAGTCCATCTTCGGTCGCATCTCGACCCTCATGAAGGCGAACATCAACGCACTCCTCGACTCCGCTGAGGACCCGCAGAAGATGCTCGACCAGCTCGTGCGCGACTACACCAACTCGATCGCCGACGCCGAGTCGGCCATCGCCGAGACCATCGGCAACCTGCGCCTGCTCGAGCGCGACCACCAGGAGGACGTGCAGGCGGCCGCCGAGTGGGGCAACAAGGCCCTCGCCGCCAGCCGCAAGGCCGACGAGCTGCGCAAGACCGGCAACACCACCGACGCCGACAAGTTCGACAACCTCGCCAAGATCGCGCTGCAGCGTCAGATCAGCGAGGAGAACGAGGCCAAGGCGATCGCGCCCACCATCGCGACGCAGAACGAGGTCGTCGACAAGCTGAAGGAGGGCCTCAATGGCATGAAGCAGAAGCTGGAGCAGCTGAAGGCCAAGCGCTCCGAGCTTCTCGCCCGCGCCAAGACCGCCGAGGCCCAGAACAAGGTGCACGACGCGGTCAAGTCGATCGACGTGCTCGACCCGACCAGCGAGCTCGGCCGCTTCGAGGACAAGGTGCGCCGCCAGGAGGCCCTCGCCGCCGGCAAGCAGGAGCTGGCCGCGTCGACCCTCGACGCGCAGTTCAACGCCCTCGAGGACGTCGGCGAGCTGACCGAGGTCGAGGCCCGCCTCGCCGCGCTCAAGTCCGGCGCTCCGGTGCAGGCCGCGATCGAGAACTGAGCCCACCGCTCGTCGTCGAGGGGCGTCGGATCCGCACGGATCCGGCGCCCCTCGCGTCTGCCTCCAGCGAACGGACGGCAGGACGGATGCCTCGGCCCCCGGTCTGCGCGAAGATGAGGGGATGACGCGTTACCTCGTGGTCCCGCAGTGGCAGGGAAGCCCGTCCTCCCGCGCGATGCAGCTCATCGACGGCGCCCAGGCGATCGCGGGAGACCTCCCCCGGGCGTCGACCACCGTGCTCGACGTTCCCATGGAGGCGGGCGAATCGCTGGGCACCGGCATCCATCGCCTGAGCGCCCTGCAGCGGGTGCAGGGGATGGTCGCGCAGGCGCTCGACGCGCACGACGCCGCGGCGCCGGACGAGCCGGTGCTCACGATCGGCGGCGACTGCGGCATCGCGCTGGCGCCGATCGCTCACGCCGCCCGCCGCTCCCCCGGGCTCGCGGTGGTCTGGATCGACGCGCACCCCGACCTCAATTCGCCGGACTCGTCGCCGTCGGGCGCTTTCGCGGGCATGGCGCTGCGCGCCGTGATCGGCGACGGGGACCCCGGCCTGGCGCTGCCCTCGGGCACGATCGCCGCCGAGCGCGTGATCGTCGGCGGGGCGCGGTCGTTCGACGAGCCCGAGCTCGAGGTCGTCGCGGAGCTCGGCATCGCGGCGCTCACGGTCGACGCGCTGCGCGACGCCGACGCCCTCGCCGACGCGGTGCTCGCGACCGGGGCCGACGCCGTGTACATCCACATCGACATCGACGCACTCGACCCCGCCGAGATCGCCGGCAACGCGCACCCCGAACCGTTCGGTGTCACCGTGGCGGAGCTGACCGTCGCGGTCGCGCGCCTGCGCGAGCGGGTGCCGCTGGTGGGCGCGTCCCTCGCCGGCTACTCTCCCGCCTCGCTCGCGGCGGCGACCGACGACCTGGGCGCGATCCTGCGCGTGATCGGGGCGCTGGCGTGAGTCCCATCCCCACGCCGCCCGCCGGGTGGCGCGCCGCTGCGGAGCGCGCCGTCATCAGGGGGCGCCGCATCGACGACGCCATCCCGTCGATCCTCCTGGACTCGCCTGTCAGCCGCCTCGGCTACTGGTACGGCTGCGCCGTGGGATGGGTCTGGGGCACGCTCTGGAGCACCGGGCGCGTCGAGAAGCGCGAGGGTCTGTGGGTGTTCCGCGGGATGCCGCGCTGGACGTTCCCGCGCGGCGGCTCGTGCGTCGGCGCGTGCTTCCTCACCGGCGACGGGCGCATCACCGACGCACTGCTGCGGCACGAAGCGGTGCACAAACGGCAGTGGCAGCGCTACGGGCTGCTCATGCCCCTGCTCTACCTGCTGGCCGGCCGCAACCCGCTGCGCAACCGGTTCGAGATCGAGGCAGGCCTCGCCGACGGCAACTACGTGCCGCGCGGCGCGGCCTGAACGCACGAGACGACGACAGAAGGAAGGACGCGGCCCGGGTGCCCCGGCCGCGTCCGCAGATCACTTCTGCCCTTGGGTGTGGCCGTTGCAGCCCCACTCCCCCAGGCCCGGGATGTTGACCTCGGAGGCGCCGCCGCCGTGCAGGCTGAACGCCTTGCGAGCCGCCTGATCGAACTGTCCCCAGTTCTGGGTGGTCCCGGGTGTCACACCCGAGCCGTCGGTTTCGTGATCCTCCAGTCCGGAGAACGCACACGGCGAGTTCGCGTTGCTCCGCGCTCCGGTCGCCTGACCGTTGGCGTTGTACTCTCCCGCGAACGCTCCGCCCGCGGAGCCGAACACCAGCACCGCTCCCACCGCGATGCCCAGCATGATCTTCCTGCGCATGATGCGCCCCCTCCAGTTGAAAGGGCGGGCAGCGAGCTCGCCCGCGCCCATCGAACTCCGAGGCTCGGGACCCCGTCAATGAGGTGAATACCGGAGCAGTACCTAGGGAGCGCGCTTCGCGGCGCAGACGCCGCGCGGCGACTCAGCGCGCGGTGGCGAGGCCGTACTGCGCGGGAGTGTGGATCGCGTCCGCGCTGATGCCCAGCTCGACCAGGTGGTCGACGATGTCGGCCGTGCCGAGGTAGCCGCCCAGCAGGTGGATGCGGGTCTCGTCGTCGTCGGCGCACAGCATCTCGTCGGCCCACGCGGTGACCGCACGCGTCAGCGCCTCGCCCGACGCGCAGCCGCGGCCGGTGCCAGGCGCACCCGACCGCTGCGAGCGGTCCAGCCACGTGACGACCATGCGGCTCGGTGCGGTGATCTCGGCCAGCCACGAGGCATCCGGGATCTCGATGAACACCCGGCCCGTCGAGCAGATCGGCAGGGTCGCGAGCGCGGCCTCGAGCTCGGCCAGCGACGATTCGTCAGCCGCGATCAGGTGCTGCACGCGCGTGTGACGCGATGCACGGCACGCGGACGCGTTGTGCGCGGCACTCTGAGGCTGGATGTTCTGGACCATGACCCCTCCACTATAACCGCTGATGAAGGGTTGCCTTACCTCATTACCGATCGTGAAGAACGGATGCCTCGTCCCTACGCGCCGCGCTGCAGCAGCACGCGGCGCAGCTCGACGATCTCGTCGTGGGCCAAGCCGTGGGTGCGCAGATACTCCGCGGCCGAGCCGTAGCGCTGGTCGATGTCGGCGAGGAGCGCCCGCATCACCGGCGCCGGCGAGCGCGCGACGAGGTCCTCGACGTTCACCGCGCGCGGATGCATGGATCGGATCAGGGCCACGACGTAGCGATTGCGTCGCGCCGGGAGCAGCGCCTCCGTGCGTGAGTAGTCCGCGACGACCTCGTCGGCATCCACGCCCGCTGCGGCCAGCGTCAGCGCGACGGTGACGCCGGTGCGATCCTTGCCCGCGGTGCAGTGCACGAGCACCGGCTGGTCGGCGAGGATGCCCCGGACCACCGCCACGACGCCTTCCGACGACTCCTCGATGATGAGGCGGTACATCTCGTCGAGGCTGAGGTCGTCGCGGAAGAACGAGTCGACCGAGCCGAGGAACAGCGGCACGCGCTGGGTCACGACGTCCAGGCCCTCGGTCCGACTGGGATCACGGGCGACCTCGTCGTCGGCACGCAGATCGATGATGCGGCGCAGACCAAGCCCCGCGAGAGCGGGCCCGCCCTTCGCCCCGAGCCGCGCCAGGTTGCCCGAGCGGAAGACGACGCCGTAGCGGGTCCTCGTCGCGCCCGCGCGCAGCCCCCCGATGTCGCGGAGGTTCACGGCGCCCGGGACGACGGGGTCGGAGAAGGCCAGGCGACCGGGTGCCGCCGGGTCCTCCGGCTCAACCGGATCGGTCGACGGCGGATCGCCCGTCACCACGCGGCGCCCGCGGCGGCGTCCTTGTCTTCGCCGACCAGATCGTCGCGGGGCGGCGTGCTGTACCGGCCCGCGATGGCGATCCGGTTGAACGCGTTGATCGAGACGAGGATCCAGCTGAGGGCGACGTACTCCTTCTCGCTGAGCACACCGCCGATGCGGTTGTACACGTCGTCGGGGATGCCGTCCTCGTGGATGTAGACATAGGCCTCGGCGAGCTCGAGGCCCGCGCGCTCGCGATCGGAGAAGACGCCGGACTCGCGCCACACCGGCAGCTGGGCGATGTCGTCTGCCGTGACGCCGGCGGCGAGCGCTCGCTCGACGTGCACCCGCACGCAGTAGGCGCAGCCGTTGCGCTGCGACGCGTGGATCTGCACGAGTTCCTTGAGCCGGTCGTCGATGCCGTTCTCGGCGGCGATGCCGCCCACGGTCTTCGAGAAGGCCGAGAGCGCCTGATAGGCGGGTCGCGCCGCTCGCGAGAGGTGCACGCGGTGTTCTGCCGTCATGACGCCAGACTACCCAGGGCCGGCTCGCGCCGGGCCGGGCGTCGCCGGGGTGCGGCATGATGAGCGGGTGAGCGACCCCATCGACGAGTTCTCGTTCCTTCCCGAGCAGGCCGCGGAGGCCGGCATTCAGGCCCTCGTCCCCCAGGGCGAGCGGCTGTCGCTGGCGCTGGCCGACGGACGCACCCTGAGCGCGCTGCGGTACACCCCGGCGGACTCCCCCGACGCGGCCCCCGTGGTGACGTTCCTCCACGGCGCGGGTCTCAACGCGCACACGTGGGACACCACGATCCTCGCGCTCGGGCTCCCCGCTCTCGCGATCGATCTGCCGGGCCACGGGGACTCCTCGTGGCGCGACGACATGGCGTACGTCGCACGGGTGCTCGCGCCGGACGTCGCGGCGGGCATCGACGCCTGGACGGACGCCCCGCAGCTCCTCGTGGGGCAGTCGCTCGGCGGGCTGACCGCGGCCGCGGTGGCGGCATCCCGACCCGATCTCGTGCGCGAGCTGGTGGTCATCGACATCACTCCGGGCCTTGACCCGAACGCCGGGGCGCAGCAGATCCGCGACTTCTTCGCCGGCCCCGCCGACTGGGCGTCGCGCGACGAGCTCGTCGACCGCGCCCTGTCGTTCGGGCTCGGCGGCGGCACCCGCCGCAAGGCCGAGCGCGGCGTGTACTTCAACTCCCGCATCCGCGCCGACGGCAGAGTCGAGTGGAAGCACCACTTCGCCCGCCTCGCGAACGCGGCCGCCGGCGCGACGGCCCCTGAGCCCGTCGACGGGCAGGACGCCGTCGCCTCGGTGCTCGGCGAGTCCGGCTGGGAGGATCTCGCCGCCGTCGCGGCCCCGACGACGCTGCTCCGCGGCGAGCGCGGCTACGTCACGGACGACGACGCCGCGGAGTTCGCACGACGGGTGCCCGCAGCATCCGTCGCGGTCGTCCCCTCGGGGCACAACGTGCAGGAGGAGATCCCGCGGGAGCTGGGCGCGCGCCTGCGCGCGATGGCCGCGGGCGCGTGACCGATGCGGCGCCGGTCGGGAAGCATTAACACTTCTGTTGCGTTCCGGGTACCGAGTTGCCGCCCGCCTCGGCGATATCCCTAGGCTGATACCCATCCGGCAGCCCCGACCCCCTGGGCAGCCCGGGGCCCCGCACAGCACACACGGGACCCTCCCCGAAAGGACCTTCATGCTCCGTCGCACCGCTCTCGCCGCAGCCTCGCTGCTGGCCGCCGGTCTGCTCGTCCTCACCGCCTGCAGCGGTGGTGGCGGCGACGCCGCGCCCACGTCGCCCGGGGAGCCCGACCCCGACGCGTCGGTCGCGGTCCGGCTGGTGCTCGAGCCCGGCAACCTCGACATCCGCGAGACCGCGGGGTCGGCGCTGGACCAGATCCTCGTCGACAACATCTACCAGGGCCTCGTCGCCCGCACACCCGAGCAGGACATCGTCCCCGCGCTCGCGAGCGACTGGACCGTCTCGCCCGACGGCCTCACGTACACGTTCACGCTGCGCGAGGGCGTGACGTTCCACGACGGCCAGGCGCTGACGCCGCAGGACGTCGTGTGGTCGCTCACCACGCGACGCGACACGCCGGCGTGGCGGGACGCGGCGCGTCTGGCGAACGTCACGTCGATCACCGCGGAGGGGCAGGACATCACGCTCACCCTCAGCGAGCCCGACTCGAGCCTGCTGTGGAATCTCACCGGCCGCGCCGGCATCGTCCTCAAGGAGGGCGACACCGTCGACTACAAGACGAAGGCGAACGGCACGGGTCCATTCGTGCTCACCGAGTGGCGCCAGGGCGACAGCATCACCTTCGAGCGCAACGACGCCTACTGGGGCGACGCGTCGAGCGCAGCCGAGGTCGTGTTCGAGTACATCCCCGACAATCAGGCCGCCCTCAACGCGGCGCTCGCGGGCGAGGTCGACGTACTGACGGGCTTCGACGCGAACCTGAAGGAGCAGGTCGAGCAGAACGGCGACTTCGCGCTCGTGCTCGGCAAGTCCACCGACAAGGGCACGCTCGCGTTCAACCAGACCACCGGTCCGCTCGCCGACAAGCGCGTGCGCCAGGCGATCCGTCAGGCGATCGACCACGACGCCATCATCGAGGCCCTCGCGTCCGGGCAGACCCAGTACGGTCCGATCCCCGAGCTCGACCCCGGCTACGAGGACCTGTCGGACGTCGCGCCGTACGACCCGGAGGCCGCGAAGAAGCTCCTCAAGGAGGCCGGCTACGAGGACGACCTCGAGCTCACGCTGACCATCCCGAGCTTCTACTCGACGACGATCCCGCAGATCCTCGTGTCGGACCTCGACGAGGTCGGCATCACCCTCGACGTGGACTCGGTCGACTTCACCACGTGGCTCACGGATGTCTACACGAACCACGACTACGACCTGAGCTTCGTGCTCCACACCGAGGCCCGCGACTTCGAGAACTGGGCGAACCCGGACTACTACTTCACCTACGACAACCCCGAGGTGCAGGACCTGTACGCCCAGTCGCTGGCCGCCACCGATGAGTCCGAGGCCGCCGACCTGCTGAAGCAGGCGGCCCGCATCGTGTCGGAGGACGCCGCCGCCGACTGGCTGTACAACGGGGCCTCCGTCGTCGCCGTCGGCACTAACATCGCCGGTATGCCCTCGATCAACGTGAACGAGCGCCTGAACGTCGCCGAGATCGCCAAGAGCAACGGGTGATCCGGTACACGCTGACCCGATTCGCCCTGCTCCTGCTCGGGCTTCTCGTCGCCAGCGTGCTGATCTTCCTCACGCTCCGGGTGCTCCCCGGTGACATCGCGCACCTCATCGCCGGCGTCGGGTCCACCCCCGAGCAGCAGGACGCCATCCGGGAGCGGCTGGGCCTGGACCGCCCGCTCCCGGAGCAGTACCTGACCTGGATCGGCGGACTGTTCCGCGGCGACCTCGGCACCTCCCTCCTCACGGGCACGAGCGTCGTGGACGAGCTCGCCCAGAAGGCGGAGGTGACCGTGCCGCTCGGCATCCTGTCCCTCCTCATCGCCGTGGTGATCAGCGTGCCGCTCGGCGTGCTCTCGGCCATGCGGCGCGGGCGCGCCTCGGGCACGGGACTCAGCGTGGGCGCGCAGACCCTCGCCGCGGTGCCCGTGGTGTGGGCGGGAATGATGCTCGTCGTCGTCTTCGCGGTGTGGCTCGGGTGGCTGCCCGCGCAGGGCTTCCCGCGGTCGGGGTGGAGCGACCCGTGGGCGGCGCTGCGCGCGCTGATCCTTCCCGCCCTCACGATCGGCATCGTCGAGGGTGCCATGCTGCTGCGTTTCGTGCGCAGCGCGACGCTGCAGGCCGTCGGGCAGGACTTCGTGCGCACCGCCGCCGCGAAGGGCCTCACGCGCGACCAGGCGCTCCTCCGCCATGGCCTGCCCGTCGTCGGACTGTCGGTCATCACGGTGCTGGGCCTGCAGGTCGCCGGCATCATCGTCGGCGCCGTCGTCATCGAGCAGCTCTTCTCCCTCCCCGGCATCGGGCGCATGCTCGTGGCCGACGTCGCCGCGCGCGACCTGCCGAAGGTGCAGGGCTCACTCCTCGCCCTCACCGGGTTCGTGCTCATCGTCGGCTTCGTCGTCGACCTCGTGCACCGCGTCATCGACCCCCGGCAGCGGGAGGCATCGTGAGCCCTTCGACACGCTCAGGGACCGGCGACGCACCGAGGACTGAGGGCGGGACGGATGCTGCGACCCCGGCGCCGACCACCCCGCGACGTCGTTCGCGCTGGGCGTGGCTCGGCCGGCTGTGGGCGCTGTCGACGGGGCGTTTCGGGCTCATCGTGGTCGCCGTCGTCGGGATCACCGCGATCGTCGCGCGATTCTGGACGCCGTTCGACCCGCAGAAGGTCGACATCGCCAACCGCTGGGCCCTTCCAGGCTGGCCGCACCTGCTCGGCACCGACGGATCGGGGCGCGACATCCTGAGCCTCCTGATGGCGGGCGCCCGCACCACCGTGTTCGTCGCGATCGGCGCCGGCCTCGTCGCAACCGTGATCGGCATCTCGCTCGCGGCCCTCGGCGCCCTCACCGCGCGCTGGGTGCGCGAATCGGTGGCGGTGTTCGTCGACATCCTGATCGCCTTCCCGGTGCTCATCATCGCGATGATGATCTCGGCGGTGTGGGGCGGGTCGCTGTGGGTCGTGATCTGGGCGGTCGGCATCGGCTTCGGCGTGAACATCGCCCGTGTCACGCGGCCCGAGCTGCGCCGCGTTCTGCAGAGCGACGTCGTGCTGGCCGGACGCGCCTCCGGCCTCACGCCCGCCCAGAACCTCTGGCGGCACCTGCTCCCCAACGTCGCACCGGTGTTCATCGTGCAGCTCTCGTGGGGCATGGCGGTCGCCGTGCTCGCGGAGGCCGGACTGTCGTACCTCGGATTCGGTGCGCCGGTGACCGAGCCGTCCTGGGGTCTGCTCCTCGCGCAGCTGCAGCAGTTCATCGGGGTGCACCCGCTGTCGGTGGTGTGGCCGGGCCTCGCCATCACGATCACCGTGCTGGGGCTGAACCTCCTCGGCGACGCGCTCCGTGAGGCGACCGACCCGACACTCTCGCGCAGCCCCTTCGCGACCCGGCGCGCACGGCTGCACATCCCGGAGGTGGTCTCGTGAGCCTCGAAGTGCAGGGCCTGACGATCGACATCGGCGACCGCCGCGTGGTGGACGGCGTGTCCTTCGCCGTGCCCGACGGGGCTCGCGTGGGCCTCATCGGCGAGTCGGGGTCGGGCAAGTCGCTCACCGCCCTCGCGATCCTGGGCCTGCTGCCCGACGGTGCGACGGCGTCGGGCAGCGTCCGGTGGAACGGCCGCGAGATCCTGGGCCTGCCCGACCGCGAGCTCGCCGAGCTCCGCGGCGACGAGATCGGCATCGTCTTCCAGGAGCCGCGCACCGCGCTGAACCCGATCCGCACCGTCGGCCGCCAGATCGCCGAGTCGATCCGCATCCACGAGGGGCTCTCGAAACGGGATGCCGCCGCCCGCGCGGTCGCGGAGGCATCCCGTGTCGCGCTCCCCGACCCGGACCGCATCGTGGCGCGCTACCCCCACCAGCTGTCGGGCGGCCAGCGCCAGCGCGTCGCGATCGCGATGGCGCTCGCCTGCCGCCCGCGTCTGCTGATCGCCGACGAGCCGACGACGGCTCTGGACGTGACGATCCAGGCCGAGATCCTCGAGCTGCTGCTGTCGCTCGTGCGCGACGACGGCATGTCCCTCGTCTTCATCACCCACGACCTCGCCGTGCTGTCGCAGATCGCGACGCACGGTGTGGTGCTCGAGCAGGGGCGCGTGGTCGAGGAGGCTCCGGTGTCCCAGCTGCTCTCGGCTCCGGCATCCGTCGTCACTCAAGATCTGCTGCGCGACGCCACGGCGACGCTGTGGCGGCCAGGGGGCGCGGAATGAGCGTGCTGATCCGCGGCCGCGGGCTCACCCGCCGCTACCCCACGCCGAAGACGCACCTGTTCGAGAAGCAGGCCTTCACGACGGGACTCGAGGACGCCGACATCGACGTGCGAGAGGGCTCTGCGGTCGGACTCATCGGCGAGTCGGGCTCCGGCAAGTCGACGCTCGTCCGCCTGCTGCTGGCCCTCGACACGCCTTCCCCGGGCACCCTCGAGTTCGACGGGCGACCGGTCGACGCGAGCGCCTCCGCACGGTCGCTGCACTGGCTGCGGAGGCAGACCGGGATCGTCTTCCAGGACCCCTACGCCTCGCTCGACCCGCGCATGAACATCGGGCGCATCGTGGGCGAGCCGCTGTGGGCGCTCGGGATCGAGGGCGACCGCCGCGCCCGCGTGCGCGAGGTGCTCGAGGACGTCGGACTCGAGGCGGACATGGCCGACCGCTTCCCGCACGAATTCTCGGGAGGCCAGCGGCAGCGAATCGCGCTCGCACGCGCGATCGTGCATCGCCCCCGGCTGCTGGTGGGCGACGAGCCGCTGTCGGCGCTCGACGTCACGGTCCGCGCGCAGATCCTCGAGCTGCTCGGCGAGCTGCGCGTGCGCGACGGCCTGACGCTCCTGATGGTGTCGCACGACATCGGCGTCGTGCAGAACCTGTGCGACGAGGTCGTCGTCATGAAGGACGGCCGCATCGTCGAGGAGGGCCCGACCGAGAAGGTGCTCCTGCAGCCCCAGGTCTCGTACACGCGGCGGCTGCTGGCCTCGATCCCCGTCATCGAGAACGGCAGGTAGTCGCAAGGTCTGCCTTCTGCCCTGGTCCTTCCGGCGGTCTTGGCGACTCGCCAAAAGCCAGCGTCTATCGCCCCCGGTTTTGGCGACTCGCCAAGAGCGGAGGGCGGGCACCTTCTGGCGACCCCCCAAGGAAGGCGAGCCGAGCGGTCATCCGTGGCGACTCGCCAAAAACCGGCGTCTATCGGCCCCGGTCTTGGCGACTCGCCAAGACCGGAGGGCGGGCACCTTCTGGCGACCCGCCAAGAGAGGCGAGCCGAGCGGTCATCCGTGGCGACTCGCCAAACACCGGCGTCTATCGCCCCCGGTTTTGGCGACTCGCCAAGACCGGAGGGCGGGCACCTTCTGGCGACCCGCCAAGAGAGGCGAGCCGAGCGGTCATCCGTGGCGACTCGCCAAAAACCGGCGTCTATCGCCCCCGGTTTTGGCGACTCGCCAAGACCGGAGGGCGGGCACCTTCTAGCGACCCGCCAAGAGAGGCGAGCCGAGCGGTCATCCGTGGCGACTCGCCAAAAGGGTGACGCGGTGAGGCGCGGGGTCGAGCTGGGGGCTGACTCGCCGTGGTGAGGAGCGGGGAGGTCGGCGGCCGCGGATAGGTTCGGAGAATGAGCACGAGCCCCGGAATCGTCCCCCCGTACCTGCTCGCCCGCATCGCCGCCGTGCAGGAGGAGAATTGGGCTCGTGCGGCTGACGCGGCGCACCGCACCCTCGCGGCGCCGCGCGAGTACCGTCCGGTGCGCTCGCGCCTGCGCCTGTCGATCCAGGAGCCGGGAACGCTGGTCGCCGAGGCGACGCCCGCACCCGACCGCGAGATCTCCGACGCGAAGCACCGAGAAGTGCTGCCGGGCACCCGGGTCCGCGGCGAGGACGACCCGGCGACGGGCGACGTCTCCGTCGACGAGGCGTTCGACGGGCTCGGCGCCACGTACGACTTCTGGTGGGACTCCTACGCCCGCGACAGCATCGACGGCTCGGGCAGCTCGCTCCTGGCGACCGTCCACTACGGCCGCGACTACGACAACGCGTTCTGGAACGGCGAGCGCATGGTGTTCGGCGACGGCGACGACGAGGTGTTCCGCGGGTTCACCCGGTCGCTCAGCGTGATCGCGCACGAGCTCGCGCACGGCGTGATCGAGGACGAGGGCGGCCTGCTGTACCGCGGCCAGTCCGGCGCGCTCAACGAGTCGATCGCCGACGTCTTCGGCGCCCTGGCCGAGCAGCACCGCGATGGGCAGACGGTCGACGAGGCGACGTGGCTCATCGGCGAGGGGATCTTCACCGACGCCGTGCAGGGCGTCGCGCTGCGATCGCTCAAGGCCCCGGGCACGGCGTACGACGACGATGTGCTCGGCAAGGACCCGCAGCCCGCGCACATGCGCGACTACGTCGAGACCCGCGACGACAACGGCGGAGTGCACATCAACTCGGGCATCCCCAATCACGCGTTCTACCTCACGGCGAAGGCGCTCGGCGGCCATGCGTGGGAGCGCGCCGGGCTCATCTGGTATCGCACGCTGACGTCCGGGACCCTCCCGTCCACGGCCGACTTCACCGCCTTCGCACGCGCCACCCTCGCCGCGGCGGCAGCGGAGTACGGTGAGGAGTCGGAGGAGGTCGCCGCCGTCCGCGCCGGGTGGACAGGCGTCGGCGTGATCCCGGATGACAGACAAGCCGAGTCCTGACCCGACCGCACCTTCCGCGGCGCCGCCCGCGGTCGAGGTCGACGTCGCGCGCACCGGCGGCATCGCCGGCATGACGCGACGGTGGTCCGCGCAGCCGCCCGAGGCGGAGGCATCCGAGTGGATCACCCTCATCGATCGCTGCCCGTGGAGCGAGGCGGGCAGCGCCGTAGACGAAGAACTCGGCGACGAGGTAGCCGCTGCTCCCCCCCGCCCGGCGGCGCGGCGCCGCGAACCGATGCCCGACGGTTTCGTGTGGTTCATCCGCGCGACGTGGTCGGGGACCGGCCCCCTCGAGGCGGAACTGCCCGACGACGAGGTCGTGGGCGCCTGGCGCGAACTCGTCGACGCCGTGCGCGACTGGAGCCGGCAGAGCGCCGACCCTGGTCGGCCGAGCGGCTGACGCTCAGCGCGTGAAGAGACCCTTCTTCTTCGCCGGCTTGAGCGCCTTCTGCATGTAGATCGTCCCGAGCCACCGGCCGAACTTGAAGCCGACGCGGCCCATGCGGCCGACCTCGACGAAGCCCAGCTTCTCGTGCAGGGCGACGGACCCCTCGGCGCCCTTGTCGCTGATCACCGCGACCATCTGCCGGATCCCGGCCGCCTCGCACGCCTCGATGAGGGCTTCGAGCAACGCGCGACCGAGCCCCTTGCCGGTCGCGGCCTGGCCGAGGTAGATCGAGTTCTCGACCGAGAACCGGTACGCGGACTTGCTCGACATCGGCTGCACGAGCGCGTACCCGAGGATCTGGCCCGACGGCGACTCTGCCACGAGGAACGGGAGGCCCTGCTTCTCGAGGCCGTCGCGCTTCTTGCGCCACTGCGCCACCGACCACACGTCCTCGTCGAAGGTCACGACCGAATTGGTGACGTAGTAGTTGTAGATCTCGCGGATGTCGGGGATGTCGCGATCCTCGACGGGCCGGATCGTGAACGAGAACCCGCGCTCGGGCTCGGGCTGCCGCTGCAGGTGGCGCGGCAGCTTGCGGCGATCCTTCTCGTATTCCTCTTCGAGCATGGCTTCTCCTGGATGTCTGCGGTCGGCCGGCGCCCTATGCGGGCAGCCGCCAGTCGACGGGGTCGGCGCCCTGCTGGGCGAGCAGCTCATTGGCACGCGAGAACGGTCGGGAGCCGAAGAACCCGCGGCTCGCCGACAGCGGCGACGGGTGCGGCGATTCGATGATCGGCGTGGTGCCGAGGAGCGGTCGGAGGTTCGCGGCATCCCGTCCCCACAGAATCGCCACGAGAGGCCTGTCGCGCGCGACGAGCGTGCGGATGGCGTGCTCGGTCACCTTCTCCCAGCCCCAGCCGCGATGGGATGCCGGCGCTCCGGGCGCGACCGTGAGCACCCGGTTCAGCAGCATGACGCCCTGATCGCTCCACGCCGACAGGTCGCCGTGCGGGGCTCGCGGGATGCCCAGGTCGGACTCGAGCTCCTGGTAGATGTTGCCGAGGCTGCGCGGCAGCGGCCGGACGTGCGCGTCGACGGCGAAGGACAGCCCGATCGGATGCCCCGGCGTGGGGTACGGGTCCTGCCCCACGATGAGCACCTTGACGTCGGGGAGCGGGCGCTGGAACGCGCGCAGCACGCGGTCGCCGGCGGGCAGATAGTGGCGTCCGGCGGCGACCTCGGCGCGGAGCCGCTCGCCGAGCGCGGCGATGTCGGGAGCGACGGGTGCGAGCGCCGCCGACCATTCCGGGTCGATGAGTCCGGCGTCGGCGAGCTCGGGCAGCGTCATCGCCATCTCAGGCACGTTCCGCCGTGGTGATCATGACGAGCTCGAGGCCACCTTCGACGGGCGCGGACGTGAATGCCACGGTCGCCGCCGACAGCTCGTGGAGCGAGGCGACGTGCGTACCGCCGCAGGGGATCCTCGCCTCGGCGCCCGGCAGCTCGCACACCCACGTGCGGCGGTCGGCGAGCGTGTCGCCGTCGCGTTCGATGCGCACCGCGCCGCCCGCGGTGATCCAGTCCGCAAGCTGCGCGTCCACCCGTGCCGCAAGGGTGTCGAGGTCGGCGAGCACATCGGGATCGAACCCCTTGCGCCGGAGCGACTTGCCGATGCGGTAGACGTCGCGCGAGCCGTCCGGCAGGATGCGCGACTCCTGGATCGCAAGGGCGTCGAAGGCCGGAGCGCCGAGCGCGTCGGTCGGCGCCTCCTTGCGCCACGCGCCGGCGAGTGCCGCGTCGAGCGCGAGAGAAGCCAGGTGACAGGCGGTGTGACCCGCCGAGAGCGCGGCGCGGTAAGCGGCATCCACTGTCACGTCCACCGTGTCGCCCGGCGCAATCGCGGCGCCGTTCTCGATGAGGTGGGCGACGACGAACGTCCAGCCCGACGTTCCCGTGCGCACGGGAACGTCGGGGCCGAGCAGCAGCCCGTCACCCTGGGTCGCGCCGACGACGGCGTCGACCACGACGAGCGCGGCGCCGCCCACGCCCAGCGTGCCGCGGTCGGCGGGCTGATCGGGCCACGCGGTGTCGACCGGGTGGAACGCGGTCTCGTCGAGGACGACGGCCGTTCGCCCGTCGCCGGCGTCGGCGACGTGGACGACCGTGCCGCGGGAGGAGGTGGCGCCGGCCGGATAGGTGACGACGGTGCCGTCGGCGAGGGTCACAGCTCCTCCGTGCCGCGTGCGCGCAGGGGGCCGCGCGCGAGCAGGAACTGGGCGGACTGCGCGACCGGTCGCATGGTGATGAGGTCGAGGTTGACGTGGCCGGGCGCATTGAGCGCGTATGCGATGACGTCGGCCACGTCGTCGGCGGTCAGCGGGTTCTCGACGCCGTCGTACACGCGCTCGGCCGCCGCGCTGTCGCCGCCGAGGCGGTTGAGGGTGAACTCCGGCGTGTGCACCATGCCCGGAGCCACCTCGATCACGCGGATCGGCTCGCCGTTCAGCTCGAGCCGCAGCGCGTGCGCGATCATCGCCTCGCCGGCCTTGGCGGCGTTGTAGCCGGCGCCGCCGGCGTACGCGGTCTGCGCGGCGGTGGAGGTGACGAAGAGCGTGTCGGCGTGACCATCGGATGCCGCGGCCCGGCGCAGCTGCGGCAGCAGCGCTGCGACCAGCCGCTGTGCCGAGAGCACGTTGACGTCGAACATCCACTGCCAGTCCTCGACGCGGCCGTCCTCGACGCGGTCGGTGCCGCGTGCGCCGCCGGCGACGTGGACGAGGGCGTGCACGGGGCCGGAGTCCGCCAGGAAGGCGGCGAGCGCCTCGACGTCGGCGTCGGCCGTGAGGTCCGCCGCGAACGCGACGGCGCCCGTCTCGGTCTCCAGGGCGGCGAGCCGATCGGCCCGTCGGGCGACGCCGACCACGTCCCATCCGGTCTCGCGCAGCGCCCGCACCGCCGCTTCGCCGATCCCCGAGCTCGCCCCGGTCACCACTGCACGTCTGTTCGCCATGACCACAACGCTACCCACGTCGCGCCCGGCGGCACTCCCCGACCGGGATTCCGGGGCCCGACCGCGTTACGTCACATTTCCCCCACGTTGTTGACAACCCCGGGTTCTCCGTACTCTCGAACCCGGCTGGGGGGCACGCTCCCGGCATCCGATCCCGCAGGAGCAGGCCATGTCCGCACCCGAGAACTGGCGTTTCGAGACCAAGCAGATCCACTCGGGGGCTCAGCCCGACCCGGTGACCAAGGCTCGCGCGACGCCGATCTACCAGACCACGTCGTACGTCTTCGACAACGCGGACCACGCCGCCAACCTCTTCGCGCTCGCCGAGTTCGGCAACATCTACACGCGCATCCAGAACCCGACGCAGGCCGTCGTCGAGGAGCGCCTCGCCGCGCTCGAGGGGGGCACCGGCGCCCTGCTGCTCGCGAGCGGCCAGGCTGCGGCGACGTTCGCGGTGCTCAACATCGCCGAGGCGGGCGACCACATCGTGTCGTCGAGCTCGATCTACGGCGGCACGTACAACCTCTTCAAGTACACGCTCGCCAAGCTCGGCATCGAGGTCACGTTCGTCGAGAACCAGGACGACCTCGAGGAGTGGCGCCGCGCGGTCCGCCCGAACACGAAGCTGTTCTTCGCCGAGACCATCGGCAACCCGAAGATCAACGTGCTCGACATCCGCGGCGTCGCCGACGCCGCCCACGAGAGCGGCGTGCCGCTCATCGTCGACAACACGATCGCGACCCCGTACCTCATCAAGCCGTTCGAGCACGGCGCCGACATCATCGTCCACTCGGCCACGAAATTCCTCGGCGGCCACGGCACCACCATCGGCGGCGTGATCGTCGACGGCGGCACGTTCGAGTGGTCCAAGAACGTCGACAAGTTCCCGGGCCTCACCGTTCCGGACCCGTCGTACCACGGCGCGTCCTACACGGCCGCGGTCGGCGACGGCCTCGCCTACATCATCAAGGCCCGCGTGCAGCTGCTCCGCGACCTCGGCTCGGCCATCTCGCCGAACAGCGCGTGGCTGCTGATCCAGGGCATCGAGACGCTCTCGCTGCGCGTCGAGCGCCACGTGCAGAACGCGCAGGAGATCGCCGAGTGGCTCGAGAACCACTCCGATGTCGCCTCGGTCAACTACTCGGGCCTCCCGACGTCGCCGTGGTACGCCGCCGCCAACACGTACGCTCCGAAGGGCGTCGGCGCCGTGCTGTCGTTCGAGCTCAAGGGCGGCGTCGAGGCAGGCCGCGAGTTCGTCAACTCGCTGACGCTCTTCAGCCACCTCGCCAACATCGGCGACGTGCGCTCGCTCGTCATCCACCCCGCGTCGACGACGCACTCGCAGCTCACGCCCGAGCAGCAGCTCACGACCGGTGTCACGCCGGGCCTCGTGCGCCTCTCAGTGGGTCTCGAGAACATCGACGACCTCAAGGCCGACCTCGAGCAGGCACTCGCCGCGGCGCGCCGCGTGTCGGAGGCCGCTCGCGCCTGATCCCCCTCCTCGGGATTCGGATGCCCCGGCCCGGCGCACTGCGCCGGGCCGGGGCATCATTCATTCCTGATCGATGTCGGGCTCGTCCGCCGCGAAGTCGGCCGCCAGCTCCTCCGAGGTGAGGTGCGTGCCCGGAACCGGACGCGGCAGCGTGGGTGCGCCCTCGGTGTGCCACGGCTCCCCCGCGGCTGCGGAATCATCGGCCTCGTCGAAGATGACGTCGGTGTCGTGATCGAGGTCGTGCTCCTGCGGCGGCACCGCCGGGCGGGGCTCGTGGGCGGGCATGAAGGGCTCAGCGGTGGACATGCGCGCATTCTGCCATGCGGGCGTGCACGCCCGATGACGCGCGGCACCGGTCCCGGTGTAACAGACGGCACCACCACGCATGCTCAGGCGAGAATGGACGGATGGACTGGCAGACCTCCGAAGACACGGTGCCCAGCGCGCCCGTGACGGAGGCCGACGCGCGCCTGCTGCTGGGCCGCCCTCCGGCGACCGGCGCGTGGCGCGACGGCGATCCCGTGGGCGAGCGCCACTTCGCGGCGTTCGGGGCGTTCCGCACCGAGGGCGGCCGCGAGCTTCCCGCGTACCGCCTCGCGTACGAGACCTGGGGCGAGCTCAACGCCGCGCGCGACAATGCGGTGCTCGTGCTGCACGCCCTCACCGGCGACAGCCACGTTCGCGGCCCGGCCGGGGCCGGGCATCCCACATCCGGCTGGTGGGACGACATCGTCGGCCCCGGGGCTCCCATCGACACCGATCGCTGGTTCGTCGTCGCCCCGAACATGCTCGGCGGATGCCAGGGCTCGACGGGGCCGGCATCCATCGGTCCCGACGGCTACGAGTGGGCGTCGCGCTTCCCGTATCTGACGATCCGCGACCAGGTGGCCGCCCAGGTGCGCCTGGCCGACGCCCTCGGCATCGACGTGTGGGCGGCCGTCGTGGGCGGATCGATGGGCGGCATGCACGCCCTCGAGTGGGCGATCTCGCGCCCCGAGCGCGTGGAGCGGGTCGCCGTCCTCTCGGCGCCGCCCGTGAACACCGCCGACCAGGTCGCGCTCAACTCGGTGCAGCTCGAGGCGATCCGCATCGATCCGCGGTTCCAGGGCGGCGAGTACTACGACGCAGGCGACGGCGACGGTCCGAATCGCGGGCTCGCGCTCGCCCGGCGCATGGCGCTCCTCAACTACCGCTCCCCCACCGAACTCAACCAGCGCTTCCAGCGCACGTGGCAGTCCGGGGTGAGCCCGCTCGGGCATGGCGGGCGCTTCGCCGTCGAGTCCTACCTCGACTTCCACGGCAACAAGTTCACGCGCCGCTTCGACGCGAACTCGTACATCACGCTCGTCGAGGCGATGAACTCGCACGACGTCGGCCGCGACCGCGGCGGCGTCGAGGACGCCCTCGCCCTCATCACCGCCAAGGCCCTGGTGCTCGGCATCGACAGCGACCGGCTCTTTCCCATCGACGGTCAGCACCGCATCGCACGCGGCATCCGCAGCACGCTCGACGGCGATCGCGCCGTGGTGCTGTCGAGCGACTTCGGCCACGACGGATTCCTCATCGAGACGAACGCCGTCGGGGCGCACCTGCGGCGGCTGCTCGAAGCCTGACGTCTCCGATCTCAGTTCGTGCGCTGGTAGCGCCACGGCAGGGCGCCGATCTCGAGGCGATGACGGGACCCGGATGCTGCGCCTCCGGCGTCCGCCTCCCATTCCTCGTCCCCCTGCCACATGAGGAGGGGGCCCTCGCCGCCGCGGCGCGCGACCGTCTCGAAACGCTCGACGCCGCCGAGGCGCGCGGCCCCGGCCACGGACTCGACGTCGGCATGCGCCGCCAGGCCGTGAAGGGTCACCCACGTCGGCGGATACAGCGTCAACCCGCCGTGCCCGTGTCGCGCGAGCGCGTCGGCGGGGCGCAGCCACTCGGCGGCGACCGCCTCGTCGGCCGACAGCCTGAGGGCGCCCGCCGCGGCCGGCGCGACGAAGAACCACGTGCGGATGCGCAGCGCGAGGCCCGGTGGCGGGTCCCAGCACGACAGCGTCACGAGCGCATCCGCGTCGAGCGTGAGTCCGGTCTCCTCATGCGTCTCGCGCACGCCCGTGCGCCGGGCGACGGCCTCCTCCGGTTCGCCGTCCTCGCCACGGTCGGCGTCTTCGAGCTTGCCCCCGGGGAACACCCACGCACCGGCGAAAGACCCGCGGTCCGGCCGCTCGATCATCAGCACTTCGAGCCCGTCGTCGCCGTCGCGCAGCAGCACGACGGTCGCGGCGACGGGGATGGCCGGGTCGGTGGCGTCCTCGGGGCGGCGCGTACGAGCGCCGCCGATCGAGTCGCTCAGCGCCTGCAGGGCGCGGTCGGCGGACGGCGTCGGTTCCGGCATCCGCACACTCTATCCATCGCCGGAGCCCGCGGCGCGGAGCTCAGACCGCGACGGGCACCCGGCGCCGCTCGAGCATCAGGCTCGCCGACGCCAGCACCAGCCCGGCGAGAGCAAGGCCCACGCCCACCCACGCGGGTGCGCCGAAGCCCCATCCGGCCGCGATGACGACACCGCCGAGGAAGGCGCCCAGGCTGTTGCCGATGTTGAGCGCAGAGTGGTTCAGCGCCGCGGCGATCGACTGGTTGTCCTCGGCGACATCCATCAGCCGCGTCTGGATCGTGGGACTCAGCGCCGACGCCACGAACCCCACCGCGAACACGAAGAACGCGAGCGCCCAGATCCACTGCGCGGTCAGGGCGAGCAGCGCGAGCACCGCCGCGAGCCCCACGAGACCCCCGATGAGCGTCCGCTTCAGGTCGACGTCGGCGAGGTGGCCGCCGACGAGGTTGCCGACGGTCATGCCGAGCCCGATGAGCACGAGCACGATCGGCACGGCCCACTCCGGCGAGCCCGCGACCTCTGTCACCAGCGGCGCGACGTAGCTGTACACGGCGAAGAACCCGCCGAAGCCGATCGCGCCCACGCCGAGCGCCAGCCAGACCTGACCGATGCGGAACACCTTGAGCTCGGCGCGCAGCGTGCGGGACGGATCGCCCGGATGCTCGGGCACGAAGAACGCGATGAGCACCGTGGCCGCCGCGAAGATGCCCGCCACGACCATGAAGGCCGCGCGCCACCCCAGCTGCTGGCCGAGGTAGGTGCCCAGCGGCACGCCGACGACGTTCGCGACCGTGAGGCCGGTGAGCACGAACGCGACGCCCTTCGCCCGCTTGCCCGGCCCGAGGACGTCCGCGGCGACGAGCGCCCCGATGCCGAAGTACGCGCCGTGCGGGAGCCCCGCAAGGAACCGGGATGCCGCGACCCACTCGAACGTCGGCGCCAGGAACGTGAGCGCGTTGAAGACCGTGAGGGCGAGCGCGAGCCCGATCATCACGCGGTGGCGCGGATACTTCGCGACCGCACCGGCGATCGTCGGAGCACCGACGACGACACCGAGGGCGTAGAGCGAGATGAGCCAGCCGGCCTGGTAGATCGCGTCCTCCTGGCGGAGCTGCCAGAGCGACGGGAGCAGGTCGGAGCCGATGTTCGGCAGCAGGCCCATGACGACGAACTCCGTCATGCCGATGCCGAAGCTGCCGACGGCGAGGGAAAGGAGCGCCCACATCGCCGCCCCCCTCGTCAGATTCGAGGAGGTCACGGCGTCATGCTAGCGGCGGCCGCGGCATCCTGTCGAATCGATTCGGGATGCCGTCGACGCGCGGCGTCATGAACGCGTCGGGAGGCAGAGCTCACCCCGCTTCGGCGTCGCCCTCCTGACGGTCGATCGCGGCCTCGAGACGCTCGATCTTGCCGTCCAGCTCGCCCGCGTAGCCCGGGCGGATGTCGGCCTTGAGCACGAGCGAGACCCGGGAGCCGTACGGTGCGACGGCGTCGGTCGCGCGCTTGACGACGTCGAAGACCTCGTCCCACTCCCCCTCGATCTCGGTGAACATCGAGGTCGTGCGGTGCGGCAGGCCGCTGTCGCGCACGACCCGCACCGCGGCGGCCACGGCGTCGTGCACCGAACCGTCCACGCGGCCGGTTCCGCTGGGGGCGACAGAGAAGGCGACGAGCATGGGGACCTCCGGGTCTCGAGGGGGACGAGGTCTACTCTGACACGCGCAGCCGCACCGGCTGGCGCGCCGGGAGTCGCACCAGACGCACCACGACCCACGCGAACAGCGCGAGGAGCATGATGTTGCGCAGCACGACGAGCAGGACGGCCGCGGGCCACAGCACGAGAAGCCAGTCGTAGGCGAACGGGAAGAGCCACTGGGTGAGGGCCAGGATCACCACAGTGAGCACGGCGGGGCGCAGCCACCGGTGCCGATCGATCGCGAGACCCACGACGACCGGCGCGATCAGCCAGGTCATGTACTGCGGCGACCCCACTTTGTTGAGGACGATGAAGCCGAGCACCAGCGCGAGCGCCAGCGGCGGGAAGAGCGCGACGAAGGATGCCCCGCGCCAGGCCTTGACGGCACCGATGACCGCGATGGCGAGCATCCCGAGCATGAGGAGTGGGGTCATCAGCATGATGACGGTGTCGACCGACGGGCCGGTGATCTGGAACGTGATCAGGTCGGGGTCGTAGAAGATCCGCGCACCGGGCACATCCGCCAGGGCGAGCAGCAGGTACGCGCTGCTCACCGGCGCTTCGATCTGCAGGCCCCGCGAGGTCTGATCGCCCACGAAGCCGAGCAGGTGCGGGCCGCCGCCGGCGAGCAGGACGACCCCCACGACCACCGCCGAGACCGCGGCCGCTCCCCCGACGACCGCGAGCCTGCGGCGCACCGCGATCACCGCGGCGGCGAGCAGGGCCGCCGGCCACACTTTGATCCAGGTGGCCACGGCGAGGAGCACCGAGCCGAGCCACGGTCGGCCGACGAGCCAGAGCGAGCCGGCGACCGCGATCGGCACCGTCACGCCGTCGAGCCGGAACATGCCCACGCCGCCGAGCGCGAGGATCGCCGCCAGCCAGAACCACGCGGCGATCATGCGGCCGCGCGAGCGTCCCCGGCCGACGACCACCGCGAAGGCCGCGGCGTCGAGCGCCGTCACGAGCAGTCCCCAGCCCAAGGTGTAGTCCACGACCCCGCGGAACGCCCCGACGAGAAGGATCGGCAGGTGCGCCAGCGGCGGATAGATCCAGTCCTCGGTGATGCCCGGCATGACATCGCCGCCGAGCGTGTGCCCGGCCCACCAGCGGTACAGCTGGTCGACATCCCACGAGGCGGCGTGGTCGTCGAAGAAGCCGAGCCAGATGACCAGCGCGTGGACGAGAACGAACGCGATCCACACCCACGTCCGCCGCAACACCCCTTCATCCTAGGGACGAGATGCGCGGCCTTCCGTCAGCGGCTCAGCGCCTCGGCGACGGCGCGGGGAAGGGTGTCCGCGACATCCAGCGCCGTGATCGGCCCGTCGCCGAACGGCGGGGAGCTCGACGCCCCCGCGATGCTGGCGCCCTGCGCGGCGATCGCCCCTGCCCGCCCGTGCAGCCACGCGCCCGATGCGGCGAGCGCAGCCAGCGTCGCGGCATCCGTTCTTCCTTCGTGCGCCATCGCTCCCGCGACCAGCGCTCCGATCACGCCGGCGAGCACATCGCCCGTCCCCGCGGTGGCGAGCCAGGGCGTGTCGGACTCGACCGTCGCCGCCCAGCCGTCGGGCGCCACGACGACGGTCACGCCACCCTTGAGCAGGACGACGGCGCCGGTGGCCTCGGCGGTCTCTCGGGCGGCGGCGACGCGGTCGGACGGCATGTGCCCGAGTCCGAGCGCCGAGCGCAGGCGTGCGTGCTCGCGGTCGTGCGGCGTGAGGATACGGGGCGCCGTGGCCTCGGCGGCGAGGTCCAGCGCCCCGGCGTCGACGACGACCGGGTCGGTGTCTGCGAGCAGCGCGCGCAGCGCGGCGGTATCGGACGGCGTGCGGGCCGAGGCATCCGTTCCCGATCCGATCACCCACGCCTGCACGCGCCCGTCGGCGGTCACCGTCTCGGGCCGGCGTGCCAGCACCAGGCCGGTCGGACGGTCGGGTCCGAGGTAGCGCACCATGCCGAGGCCGGTGCGCCACGCGGCCTCGACGCCCAGGACCGCCGCCCCCGGATAGGCCTCGGAGCCCGTCCGCATGCCGAGCACGCCTCGGGAATACTTGTCGTCGTCGGCGGTTGGCCTCCGCAGGGCGCGAGCGGCATCAGCGCGCGTCCACGTCCTCACCATGCGGCCACAGTACCGCCCACCCGATCCGATCCGGAGACCCGATGAGCCGCCTCTTCAGCCCCCTCACCCTGCGCGACGTCACGGTGCGCAACCGCCTCTGGGTCTCGCCGATGTGCCAGTACAGCGCGGTCGACGGGGTGCCGCAGGAGTGGCACCACACGCACCTCGCGCAGTTCGCGTCGGGCGGCGCGGGGCTCGTCATGGCGGAGGCCACGGCGGTGTCGCCCGAGGGCCGGATCTCCCCCGAAGACACCGGGCTGTGGAACGACGCGCAGCAGGCCGCATGGACGCCGATCGTCGCCGCGATCCGCAGCCGCGGCGCGGTCCCGGGCATACAGCTCGCCCATGCCGGGCGGAAGGCGTCGACCTGGTCGCCGTTCTCCGGCCGCCGCGGCTCCGTCGCCGCGGACGACGGCGGGTGGACCACCGTCGCCCCGTCGGCGGTCGCGTTCGACGGCTACGCCGAGCCCGTCGCCCTCGATCTCGCGGGCATCGACCGCATCGTGGCGGACTTCGCGGCAGCCACGCGCCGCGCCGTCGAGGCCGGCTTCCAGGTGCTCGAGCTGCACGGCGCCCACGGGTACCTGCTGCACCAGTTCCTGTCGCCGCTGTCGAACCTGCGCGACGACGAGTACGGCGGTTCGCTCGAGAATCGCGCGCGCCTGCTGCTGCGCGTGCTCGACGCGGTGACCAAGGCCGCCCCCGGCGTTCCGGTCATCGTGCGGTTCTCCGCCACCGACTGGGCCGACGGCGGCTGGAACCCCGACGAGACCGCGACGGTCGCCCGCTGGGCGGCGGAGCGCGGCGCGGACTTCTTCGACATCTCCAGCGGCGGACTCGTCGCCCACCAGAGGCTCACGACGGGTCCGGGCTACCAGGTCGAGCTCGCGGCGCGCGTGCGGCGCGAGGCGGGCGTTCCCGTCAACGCCGTCGGCATGATCGACGACGCCGCCCACGCGGAGCGCGTGCTCGCCGAGGACCTGGCCGACGCAGTCATGGCCGGCCGCGAGTGGCTGCGCGACCCGCACTACGGCCTGCGCGCCGCCGCCGAGCTGGGCGCCGACATCGACTACTGGCCGGCGCAGTACCTCCGCGCCCGCCTCTGACACGAAATGCGATGAGCGGATGCTGCGGCCCCGGGCCGCAGCATCCGCTCATCTCGTCCGTCAGAAGCCGCGACGGCGCGTGGCGTCCTGCACCTCGCCGATGAGCTCCTCGATGATGTCCTCGAGGAACAGCACCGCGGTGATCTCACCGACCTCGTTGCGCACCTGCGCGAGGTGGCGTCCGGCGCGGCGCATCACGGCGAGCGCATCCTCCAGGTCGGTCGACTCGAGCACCGGCACCATGTGGTGGATGCGCTTCGTCGCGATCGGGAGCGCCACGTCGGTCGCGGCATCCGGTCCCTCCGCCGCCCGGAGGATGTCCTTCAGGTGGACGTAGCCGAGCGGCAGGCCCGTCTCGTCGACGATCACGTAACGCGAGAAGCCGTGCTTGGCGACCGCGCGCTCGATCTCGTCGGGCGTCGTGACCACGGGGAGCGTCACCAGCTGCGACAGCGGCACCGCGACATCGGCCGCCTTCTTGTCGGTGAACTCGACGGCCGCGGCCACCGTGCCCGACGCATCGTCGAGCACGCCCTCGATGCGGGACTGGTTGACGATCGTGGCGACCTCTTCGAGCGTGAAGGTCGAGGATGCCTCGTCCTTCGGCTCGACGCGGAACAGGCGCACGATGTGGTTCGCGATCCAGTTGAGGCTGACGATCACCGGGTGGAAGACCTTCGAGACCCACACGAGCGGCGGCGCGAGCATCAGCACCGCGCGATCGGGGACCGAGAACGCGAGGTTCTTCGGCACCATCTCGCCGAACACGACGTGCAGGTACGACACGAGGATCAGCGCTACCGCGAAGGCGACGCCGTCGACGACGGCTTCCGACCAGCCGGTGAGCCCCAGGGGCTCGGCCAGCAGGTGGTGGATGGCGGGCTCCGACACGTTCAGGATCAGCAGCGAGCAGATCGTGATGCCGAGCTGGCTCGTCGCCAGCATGAGCGTCGCGTGCTCCATCGCGTACAGCGCGGTCTTGGCCGCGCGCGATCCCTTCTCGGCGAGCGGCTCGATCTGCGAGCGGCGTGCCGAGATGACGGCGAACTCGGCGCCGACGAAGAAGGCGTTGGCGATGAGGAGCACCACCAGCCAGGCGATTCCTGCCCAGTCGCTCATCGGCGATCACCCCCCTCGGTCGCGTCCTCATGGGGCATCGGCGTCGGCGTGAACTTCACGCGGTCGACGCGGCGGCCGTCCATGCGCTGCACCTCGATGGTTCCGTCCTCGATCTCGAGGCTGTCGCCGACGGCCGGGATGCGCTCGAGCACGCTCATGATGTACCCGCCGACGGTGTCGTAGACGTCGCCTTCGGGGATGCGGATGCCGGTGCGGTCGCGGACCTCGTCGGGGCGGAGCTCACCGGGGAAGATGACGCTGTCCTCAAGCCGCACGATGCCCGCACGTCGACGGTCGTGCTCGTCGAGCACCTCGCCCACGATCTCCTCGACGAGGTCCTCGAGCGTGACGACACCCGCGGTGCCGCCGTACTCGTCGACGACGACGGCCATCTGATACCCGCGGGCACGCAGCTCGGCGACCAGCACGTCGAGGTGGACCGCCTCGGGGAAGCGCAGCGGCTCGGTCGCGAGCGCGGCGGCGGGAACGTCGGCCCGGCGCTCGCGGGGAACGCCGACCGCGGCCTTCAGGTGCACGATGCCTGTGATGTCGTCCATGTCCTCGCCGTACACGGGGAACCGGCTGTGGCCGGTGCGCCGGGCGAGCTGGATGACGTCCTCGGCGGAGTCGTCGGCCGCGAGGGCGTGGATGCTCGGGCGCGGCGTCATGACGTCGGCCGCCGAGAGCCGCGCGAAGGTGAGGCTACGGTCGAGGAGCGACGCGGTGTCCTCCTCGAGAACGCCGGCGCTGGCCGAGCGGCGGACGAGGCTCGAGAGCTCCTCGGCGGTGCGGGCGCCGGAGAGCTCCTCCTTCGGCTCGATGCCGACGGAGCGGAGCACGCCGTTGGCGCTGCCGTTGAGCACGACGATCGCGGGGCGGAACACCGTCGTGAACGCCACCTGGAACGGCATGACGAGCTTGGCGGTCTGACGTGGGACCGCCAGCGCGAAGTTCTTGGGCACGAGCTCGCCGATGATCATCGAGAAGACGGTCGCGATCGAGACGCCGATGATGGCGGCGAGCGGGCGTGACACGCCGCTCGGGATGCCCCACGCGTCGAACACCGGCGCGAGCAGGTTCGAGATCGCCGGCTCCATCGTGTAACCGGTGAGCAGGGTGGTCAGGGTGATGCCGAGCTGCGCGCTGGACAGGTGGGTCGAGGTGATGCGCAGCGCGCTGATCGTCAGCGAGAGCCGGGTTTCACCGGCCGCCTGGCGGGACTCGAGGTCCGCCCGGTCGAGGTTCACGAGCGCGAACTCACTCGCGACGAACAGGCCGGTGCCGATTGTGAGAAGAAGCCCCACGCCCAACATGACGTAATCCATCACGCATCACCCCCGTTCATCGGGGTGGAGGGTCGGTGGGGCGAGGGTCTACAAGGAGGAGGGTCGTCCATCGTGCGGACAAGTCTACGGCAGGCGTCCCCGCACGATCCTGGGGATCGGTGCCAGCATGGCGCTATGGCACTGGACAGGATCAGCCTCGTGATTCCCCCGGTCGGAGCGTGGCGCGAGCAGGAGCGGTGGTACCGCTGGGCCGAGCAGGTCGGCTACGACGTCGTCTACACCTACGACCACCTCACCCACGCGACGGCGCCGGGGATGTGGCTGAGCGAGGCCTTCACCACGCTCACGGCGGCGGCGGCCGTCACCGAGCGCATCCGCCTCGGCACGCTCGTGGCCTCGGCCGTGTTCCGCACGCCGGTCACGCTCGCCCGCGTCGCGATGACCGTGCAGGACATCTCGGGCGGTCGTCTCGTCCTCGGGCTCGGCATGGGTGCGCCGACGTGCGCGCTGGCCGACCACGGGGTGCGGGAGCGGCCGGCGGACATGTCGGCGCGGTTCGCGGACGTCGTCCGCGGCTACCGCGCGGTGCTCGGCGGGGCGACGGACTGGGAGGGCCGCACGACGTCGTTCCACGGACTCGAGACGCTGGCGGCACCCGAGGGAGTCGCCCGCCCGGAGCTGCTCCTCGCCGCGCACGGACCCCGCGCGCTCGCGCTCGCAGCCGCCTACGCCGACACCTGGAACTCGTACGGCGGCCCCGGGTCGACGCAGCTCGACGCCGACGAGTACTGGGCGCTGCTCGCCCGGCAGGCGCAGGGGTTCGACGAGGCCTGCCGGACCGCTGACCGGGATCCGTCGGCCGTGCGCCGCTCGCTGCTGCTGGGATTCGGCCGCGTGCGCCCCACGACCAGCGTCGACGCGTACCTCGCGGCCGCCGAGCACGCCGCCGCACTCGGCTTCACCGAGCTCGTCGTGTACGCACCCGAGTCACCGGCCGGCATGGACTCCGACCCGGCCGTCCACGAGCGGGCGCTCGCCCGCCTGCGCTGACAGCGCCTTCGGGACCAGGGATGCTGCGGGCCGCGGCATCCGGAACATCCTCACCAGCTGACCGGCAGAGCCTTGCCCTCTTCGTAGCCGGCCGCCGACTGGAGGCCGACGCGCGCGCGGTCGTGGAACTCGGCGACCGTCGAGGCGCCCGCGTACGTGAAGGAGGACCGCACACCCGAGGTGATCATGTCGAGCAGGTCCTCGAGGCCGGGGCGGAGGGGGTCGAGGTAGATCTTCGACGACGAGATGCCCTCGGCGAAGAGCTCCTTGCGCGCCAGCTCGTACGGATCGAGGCGCCCGAAGCGCTCGTGCACGGCCTTCGTCGAGGCCATGCCCCACGATTCCTTGTAGGCCCGGCCGGCGTCGTCGATCTGCAGCTCGCCGGGCGCCTCGATGGTCCCCGCGAACCACGAGCCGATCATGACGGATGCCGCACCCGCAGCCAGCGCCAGCGCGACGTCGCGCGGGTAGCGCACGCCGCCGTCCGCCCACACGTGCGCACCCATGATGCGGGCGGCCTCGGCCGTCTCGAGGACGGCGGAGAACTGCGGACGGCCGACGGCGGTCATCATGCGCGTCGTGCACATGGCGCCGGGGCCCACGCCGACCTTGAGGATGGTGGCGCCGGCGGTGACGAGGTCGTGCACGCCCTCGGCGCTGACGATGTTGCCCGCGGCGATGGGGATGCCGAGGTCGAGGTCGGCGACGGTCCGCAGGGCCCGGAGCATGCCCTCCTGATGCCCGTGGGCGGTGTCGACGACGAGGACGTCGACACCTGCGCCGGCGAGGGCCTTCGCCTTCGACGCGACGTCGCCGTTGATGCCGACCGCCGCGGCGACGATGAGGCGGCCCGATGCGTCGACGGCCGGCCGGTACAGCGTCGAGCGCAGTGCGCTGCGGCGAGAGAGCGTGCCGACGAGGTGCCCGTGGTGCAGCACGCACACGGTCTCGGCTTCGGCGGCGACGATCACGTCGAACGCGTGGCGCGCGCTTTCGATGTCATCGGCGTCGACGGATGCTGCGCGCCCACGCGCGAGGTCGCCCAGGCGTGCGTCGGGCAGGGCGGTGCCGAGCCGGGTCGCCGGGACGATGCCGAGGATCTCATCGGCATCGACGTGACCGGACGAGGCGTCGGCGACGACGATGCCGTGCCCTTCGGTGGCGGGGAGCAGCCGCGCCGCGTCGGCGACGGTCGCATCGGGCGGCAGCACGAGCGGGGTGTCCCACGCGACCGGCTGCGCCTTGACCCAGCGGATCGCGGCGTCGAGCTCCTGCAGCGGCATGTCCTGCGGGAGGACTCCGAGGCCGCCGCGACGCGCCAGCGTGGCCGCGAGGCGCGCACCCGTGACCGAGTTCATGTTCGCCGAGACGAGCGGGAGGGTGGCCGTCGTGCCGTCGCCCGGAGCGAGGTCGACATCGAGGCGGCTCGTGATCGCCGAGCGCCGCGGGACGAGGAAGACGTCAGAGTAGGTCAGGTCGACGTCGGGTGTTTCGCCGTAGAACTCCATGACCGCCAAGGTTAGTGACAGTTCCTGTGCGGATAATCATGCGGGTTCTTTCAGGTTCGCGACCCCAGAGGGCCGGAACCTCCCGCGCAGACTGGGCTAGGCTTAACCGTCGTGTGTGAGGGCGTTTCGCGCCCCCCGCGCATCCCAGAACTTCACCGATGAAAGCAGGCGATTCAGCGTGTCGAGCCAGGTGACGGGCGTCGGGGTTTCGAACGAGGGAGAGTTCGGAGCCAACGAGTGGCTCGTCGAGGAGCTGTACGAACAGTTCAAGATCGACCGGAACTCCGTCGACAAGGCGTGGTGGCCCGTTCTCGAGGCCTACCACCCCGTCGACGGGGCAGCACCGACCCAGGCCGCCGCCGCGGCGGCCGCACCCGCGGAGGCTGCGCCCCCGGCGGCCGCGCCCCCGGCGACCGCAACCCCGGCGACGGCATCCGAGCCGCGTCCGGTGACGGCGCCGATCCCGGTGATCGGCGCTCAGCCCGTGGCGCGCACCACCGCGCGCCCGGCCGCGCCGCAGCCGATCCCGGCGCAGGCGCCGAAGGCACAGCCGTCGGCAGCCGACGGCGAGGCCGACGCCGATGTCGTCACGACGCTGCGCGGCATGCCGAAGACCCTCGCCGCCAACATGGACGAGTCGCTGACCGTCCCGACGGCGACGAGCGTCCGCACGGTGCCGGCGAAGCTGATGATCGACAACCGCATCGTCATCAACAACCACATGTCGCGCACGCGCGGCGGCAAGGTGAGCTTCACGCACCTCATCGGGTGGGCGATCATCCAGGCGCTCAAGGAGTTCCCGAGCCAGAACGTGTTCTACGCCGAGATCGACGGCAAGCCGTCTCTCGTGGCGCCCGCGCACATCAACCTCGGCATCGCGATCGACCTCCCGAAGCCCGACGGCACCCGCGCTCTTCTCGTTCCGAGCATCAAGCGCGCCGAGCAGCTGACGTTCAACGAGTACCTCACGACCTACGAAGACCTGGTCACGCGTGCACGCGGCAACAAGCTCACCGCGGCCGACTTCCAGGGCACCACGATCTCGCTGACCAACCCCGGCGGCATCGGCACGGTGCACTCGGTGCCGCGTCTCATGAAGGGCCAGGGCTGCATCGTCGGCGCGGGCGCCCTCGAGTACCCGGCCGAGTTCCAGGGCGCGAGCGACAAGACGCTCAACGAGCTCGCGATCGGCAAGACGATCACGCTGACGAGCACCTACGACCACCGCGTCATCCAGGGTGCCGGGTCGGGCGAGTTCCTCAAGAAGGTGCACGAGCTGCTCATCGGGCAGCGCAGCTTCTACGAGGACATCTTCGCCGCGCTGCGCATCCCGTACGCGCCGATCCACTGGGCGTCCGACATCAACGTCGACCTCGCCGAGCGCGTCGACAAGACCGCGCGTGTGCAGGAGCTCATCAACTCGTTCCGGGTGCGCGGCCACCTCATGGCCGACATCGACCCGCTCCAGTACATGCAGCGCACGCACCCCGACCTCGAGATCGAGCAGCACGGACTCACGTTCTGGGACCTCGACCGCGAGTTCGTCACCGGCGGCTTCGGCGGCAAGCGCCAGATGAAGCTCCGCGACATCCTCGGCGTGCTCCGCGACTCGTACTGCCGCACCATCGGCATCGAGTACATGCACATCCAGGACCCGACGCAGCGCGCGTGGTTCCAGGAGAACGTCGAGGTCAAGTACCAGAAGCCCGGCCACGACGAGCAGCTGCGCATCCTCGACAAGCTGAACCAGGCCGAGGCGTTCGAGACGTTCCTTCAGACGAAGTACGTCGGCCAGAAGCGCTTCAGCCTCGAGGGCGGCGAGTCGCTGATCCCGCTCCTCGACGAGATCCTGCAGGGCGCGGCCCAGGCGGGCCTCGACGGCGCCGCGATCGGCATGGCGCACCGCGGTCGCCTCAACGTGCTGACGAACATCGCCGGCAAGACGTACGGCCAGGTGTTCCGCGAGTTCGAGGGCTCCGTCGCGATCGGCTCGAAGAGCGGCTCGGGCGACGTCAAGTACCACCTCGGCACCGAGGGCACGTTCGTCGCCGACAACCAGTCCGAGCTGCCCGTATACCTCGCCGCGAACCCGTCGCACCTCGAGACCGTCGACGGCGTGCTCGAAGGCATCGTCCGCGCGAAGCAGGACCGCAAGCCCATCGGGACGTTCACGTGGCTGCCGATCCTCGTCCACGGCGACGCGGCCTTCTCCGGCCAGGGTGTCGTGGTCGAGACGCTGCAGATGTCGCAGCTGCGCGGCTACCGCACCGGCGGCACCGTCCACGTGGTCGTCAACAACCAGGTCGGCTTCACCACGACGCCGACCGATGCGCGCACGTCGGTGTACGCGACCGACGTCGCCAAGACGATCCAGGCGCCGATCTTCCATGTGAACGGCGACGACCCCGAGGCCGTCACGCGCGTAGCCCAACTGGCCTTCGCCTACCGCGAGCGGTTCCACCGTGACGTCGTGGTCGATGTCGTCTGCTACCGCCGCCGCGGTCACAACGAGGGCGACGACCCGTCGATGACGCAGCCCCTCATGACGAACCTCATCGAGGCGAAGCGCTCCGTGCGCCGCCTCTACACCGAGGCTCTCGTCGGTCGCGGCGACATCACCGAGGAAGAGTACGAGAAGGCGAAGCAGGACTTCCAGAACCGCCTCGAGATCGCGTTCGCCGAGACGCACGCGGCCGAGACCGGCTCGTCGCCCATCCTCGTTCCCGACGCGGGGGCCCAGCCGGCCGCCGGCGAGCCCGCGACGACCGGCGTCTCGCGCGAAGTCGTCTCCCTCATCGGCGATACGTTCGTGAACAAGCCCAACGGCTTCACCGTCCACGCCAAGCTGCAGCAGCTGCTCGACAAGCGCCTCGACATGAGCCGCAACGGCTCGATCGACTGGGGCTTCGGCGAGCTGCTGGCGTTCGGCTCGCTGCTGCTCGAGAAGACCAACGTGCGTCTCGCGGGCCAGGACTCGCGTCGCGGCACCTTCGTGCAGCGCCACGCCGTGCTGCACGATCGCGCGAACGGCCAGGAGTGGATCCCGCTCACGAACCTGAGCGAGGACCAGGGACGCTTCTACGTCTACGACTCGCTGCTGAGCGAGTACGCGGCCATGGCGTTCGAGTACGGCTACTCGGTCGAGCGCGCCGACTCGCTCGTGCTGTGGGAGGCCCAGTTCGGCGACTTCGCCAACGGCGCTCAGTCGGTCATCGACGAGTACATCTCGGCGGCCGACCAGAAGTGGGGCCAGCAGTCGAGCGTCGTGCTGCTGCTCCCCCACGGCTACGAGGGCCAGGGACCCGACCACTCGTCGGCACGCATCGAGCGGTACCTGCAGATGTGCGCGCAGGACAACATGACCGTCGCGCGTCCGTCGACCCCGGCGTCGTACTTCCACCTGCTGCGCCGCCAGGCGTACGCGCGTCCGCGCCGCCCGCTGATCGTCTTCACCCCGAAGGCGATGCTGCGCCTGCGCGGCGCGACGAGCCCGGTCGAGGACTTCCTCACCGGCCGCTTCGAGCCGGTGATCGACGACAACCGCGGTCTCGACAAGTCGGCGGTCAAGCGCGTGCTGCTGCACGCCGGCAAGATCCACTGGGATCTGCGCGCCGAGCTCGACAAGAACCCGAACCCCGAGATCGCCCTGGTGCGCCTGGAGCAGTACTACCCGGCCCCGATCGACGAGCTCAACGCCGTCATCGACGCGTACCCGAACGCCGAGCTGGTGTGGGTGCAGGACGAGCCCGAGAACCAGGGTGCATGGCCCTTCATCGCCCTCGAGGTCGTGAAGAACCTGAACGGTCGCACCATCAGCCGCGTCTCGCGCGCGTCGGCGGCGTCGACCGCGACCGGTTCGCCGAAGGTGCACGCGGCCGAGCAGGCCGCGATCATGCAGCAGGCGCTCACGCTGTAGGCGGAGATCTCCGCCGGTTCGGCCCTGGAGGACTCAGCTCTGCGCTGAGGAGTCCAGGGCCGAACTGCGTTCTGCCGGGACCGCCGTCGTCTTCACCTCGACGATGGACCCGGGGTCTGCGGCCTCCGCCGCCGCGATCTCGTCGCCGGGCGCATCCGCGTGCCGCGACGAGCGCCGCAGCCGCTTCCAGACCGTCACGAGGACCGCGGCGAGCGCGAGCGCGGCGGCGGGAAGCAGGTTCGCTCCGGCCAGGAGCAGCAGGCCGACCGACAGCACCGCCGCGACGACCGCCATGAACCAGCCCGCCGTGAAGCGCGGCAGGATCAGTGTCGCCGCGATCATGCCGGCGGCGTAGATCGACACCATGTTGCTGGTGTGGATGAGGATGAACGTCTGCAGGTCGCCGCCGGTCGCGAGCGCGATCGTGCAGTAGACCATCGCGATCACGAAGGTCAGCAGCAGGGCGCGGCGAGGCACTCCGCCCGACTCGGCACCGGGCGCGAGCACCCGGGGCAGATCGCCCGACGACGCGAGCGACGCGCCGAGCTTGCCGAACGCGGCGAGGTAGGCGTTCATCACGCCCAGCACCACGATCGCGGCGACGGCGCCGACCGCGGTCGGACCGAAGCCGGGCGCCACCGCCTCGGCGAGCGAGAGCAGCGGAACAGCGCCGGCGCCCGCGTCCTCGCCGAGCACTCCCACGGTCACGACCTGCAGCAGCAGATACGCGAGGCCGGTCACGACGAGCGCGATGGCGGTGGCGATCGGGATGCTGCGGCGCGGGTCGCGGAACTCCCCCGAGATGTGCGTGCCGACCTCCCACCCCGCGAAGGCCCACACGAAGAGGCTGATCGCTGTGCCGACGCCGGCCCAGCCGTGGGGCAGGAACGGCGTGAAGCTCGACGCCTCGACGGCGGGGAAGGCCGTGGCCACGACGAAGACCACGATGCCGACGAGGAGGCCGGTGAGGACGAACTGCACCCAGCCGGCGACCCGCACGCCCAGCATGTTGACGGCGAACGGCGGGATGAGGATCGCGAACACCAGGATGGGCACGGCGACGCGGTCGATGTGCAGGATCGCGGTCAGGTACTCGGCGCCGAGGACCGCGAGCACAGGGAACCCGGCGGCCACGCCGAAGTAGAACCAGTAGCCGGTCGCGCGGGCTGCCGTGCGGCCGAGCGCGCGACGCACGTAGCTGGCGACGCCTCCCGGATCGGGATAGCGCGCGGCCAGGGCGGCGAAGGTGCCCGCCAGCGGCACGGCGAGCACGATGACGGCCAGCACCGAGACGATGGACGCCGGACCCGCCACGTCGGCCGCGAGGCCGGGGAGCACGAGGAGCCCGGTGCCGAGCACCGACGCGATGTAGAGCGCCGTGCCCTGGACGACGCCGAGTCCGCCGTGGGTTCCGCTGTGAGTCACCGTTCCAGTGTGACGGGGACGTGCGACACCCCGGCCCGTCTGCGCCGCCGTCCTGGAGCGGATTCCTGCCAACCCGCGAGCGGACGTTCCTCACGCGAGGTTCTGCGCCGAGATGCGGACCGGATCAGGCATGTCGCCCCTCACACCGGCAATGCTCCTCAGCTGAGGATCGGTTGCGGGCCGCGGCTCAGACCTCGATCGGGTCGACGCCGGCGCGGGCGAAGGCGGCGGTGGCGGCATCCGTCGACTGCTCACGATCGGTCTCGACGAGGCCGAGGCGGGTGCGCCGGTCGAGGAGGTCGGCGATGCTCAGGGCGCCCTCGACCGCGACCCCCCACTGGAGCTCCTGGGCCGTCACGCCGCACGCGGCACTCGCACCCGTCGGGAGGGCAGCCGCGTACGGCGCCTCGGCGCCGTACCGGCGCACCAGCCGCGGCGCCGCGGCGATCTCGCCGAGGCGGTGCCGCGGCCACGCGCCGACGAGCGGGATCGAACGCGTGCCCGACGGACGGGAGGCGAACCCCGGGTCGCGCCGGATCACGGCGTCGACGGCGTCCTCCGCCATCCGCCGGTACGTCGTGAGCTTGCCCCCGACGATGCTGAGCACGCCGCTCTCGGACTCGATGATCGCGTGACGGCGCGACAGGTCGCTGGTGTCGTGGTCGTCGGCGCCGGCGAGCAGCGGCCGCAGGCCGGCGAAGGTCGAGAGGACGTCGGTGCGGACGAGGGGCTCCTCCAGCACGGTGTTGACCGTGCCGAGGAGCATGTCGATCTCGGCCTCGGTCGCGTGCGCGACGTCGGGGATCGGCCCGTCGGCGGGCACGTCCGTGAGGCCGATGTAGGTGCGCCCGTGCTGCGCCGGCAGCGTGAACACGAACCGGCTCGACGACCCGGGGACCGGCACGGTGAGCGACACATCCGAACCGCCCAGGCGGGCCGTCGAGACCACGAGGTGCGTGCCGCGGCTCGGCCGCAGGCGGACGTCGTGATCGAGCTCTCCCGCCCACACGCCCGTCGCGCTCACGACCGCGCGCGCGTGCACGTGGACCGTCTCGCCCGTCACGAGGTCGCGCAGGGTCGCCTCGCGGCCGGTGACCGAGACGGCCTCGACACGAGTGAGGACGGATGCCCCGTACCCGGCGGCCGTCCGCGCGACGGCGACGACGAGCCGGGCATCGTCGATGAGCTGCCCGTCCCAGCCCCGCACCCCGCCGCGGAGACCCTCGGCGCGAACGGCCGGCGCGAGGGCGAGGGTGGCGTCGCGGCCGATCGGGCCGGGCGGCCGCAGCAGCGACCCGGGGGTCCCGACCGCGCGGCGCAGGCCGTCACCGAGCTCGTAGCCCATGCCGATGTACGCACCGCGCGCGAGGTGGCCGGGCTCGTGCAGCGGCACGACCTGCGCCAGCGCACGCGTGAGGTGAGGCGCCGTCCGGGTGAGGAGGATGTTGCGCTCCGTCGCACTCTCGTGCGCGATCCCGATCTGGCCCGACGCGAGGTACCGCAGGCCGCCGTGCACGAGCTTGGAGCTGAAGCGGCTGGTGCCGTGCGCGAGGTCGTGCCGTTCGACCAGGACGGTGCTGAGGCCCCGGCTCGCGGCATCCAATGCGATCCCGGCGCCGGTGATGCCGCCGCCGATGACGAGCAGGTCGATCTCGCCGCGGTCGGCGAGCGCGTCGAGCTCGCGCGCGCGCCGTCCCGCCGAGAGCGCGGACGATCCGGGCGTGCGCCCCACGATGCGCGTCGTCATCGCTGCCCCTCCACGGTCGGTGCGAGATAGCCGCGCAGCGCGTGCGCGAGTTCGGCGCGCCACGCGCTCTCGGGCAGCCACTCCGCGACGAGCGGCGCCGACTGCACCGCCGACTGCGCGACGAGCAGCACCATGGCCGCCAGCTGCGGCGGTTCTCCCGCTCGGACGAAGCCGGCGCGCTGCCCCGCGGCGATGCGCCGGGCGGTCTCGGCGTGGATCGCCCGCTGGCTCGTCCCGAGCCGATCGAGGATGTACCGGGCGAACAGCTCGGGATCGGTGTCGCGGAGCCGGTCGACGAGGGGAAGACGTCGCACGCGGTCGGCGGTCTCGACGAGAAGCGCGACCAGTTCGTCGAGGTCCGAGGACTCCCCGGCCGCGGCGGGAAGCGCCGCGACGAGCTCGCGCGTCACGAGGGCGGCGAACACCGCCTGCGCGTCGGGCCAGTAGCGATAGAGCGTCTGGCGGGCGATCCCGCAGCGTCGGGCGATGTCGGAGGCCGTCGTCCGGCGGATGCCGTGCGCCAGCACCTCGGCGAGCGCGGCGTCGAGGATCGCGGTCTCGGTATCGGGCACTCCATCGGCCATGTGACAACCATACAGAATGTGTCATACTGTCGCCATGGCTGCGACGGTGCCCACCGACTCCTCGAGCGACCCGGTGCGTCCGCTCGCCGTCCCGACACCCCGCCCCCGCGGCGACTGGGACGCCTGGGGGTCCGAGCCGGCCCGTCTGCCGGCGGCCGCGAAGGCGATCGTCGCGACGCTGCTGCCGGGCAAGGCGCATCCCGTCCCGCACCGCGCCGCGCCCGTCCTCACGCCCTCGCTGCTGCCCGACGGCGACCTCGCGGCGCTGGCCGGCGTGGTCGGCGCCGACGCTGCGACGCGGGACGATGCGGTGCGCATGCTGCATCTCGGCGGCAAGAGCACGCCCGATCTTCTGCGCCGGCGGCTCGAGGACCTGCAGGCCGCGCCGGACGCGGTGGCCTCCCCCGCGGATCACTCCGAGGTCGCCGCCGTGCTCCGCGTGTGCGGCGAGCGCGGCATCGCCGTCGTGCCATTCGGCGGGGGCACCTCCGTCGTGGGCGGCGTGGACCCCGTGCGCGGCGCCCAGCGTGCCGTGATCGCCCTCGACCTCCACCGCACCGCGGCGCTCCTCGCACTCGACGAGGTCTCGCTTCTCGCGACGTTCGGCGCCGGCACGACCGGTCCGCAGGCTGAAGAGCTGCTCGGCGCCCGCGGCTACACGCTCGGGCACTTCCCGCAGAGCTTCCTGTACGCCTCCCTCGGCGGGTACGCGGCGACGCGGTCGAGCGGTCAGGCCTCGCGCGGCTACGGCCGATTCGACGACCTCGTCCATGCGCTGCGCGTCGCGACTCCGGCCGGAGACCTCGACCTCGGGCGCTCCCCCGCGAGCGCCGCCGGCCCCGACCTGCGCGAGCTGTTCCTCGGCTCGGAGGGCGCCTTCGGCGTCCTCACCGAGGTGACCGTGCGCATCCGCCCGGTCCCCGCGGCGACCGCGTACCGCGCCTGGTCGTTCCCCGATTTCGCCGCGGGGGCGTCGGCGTTCCGCGAAGCCACGCAGCGCGGCATCCGTCCCACCGTCCTGCGGCTGAGCGACGAGACCGAGACGCGGGTGAACGCGGCGATGGGCGGACACCTCACGCGGATGCGCGGATGCCTCGCCGTCGCCACCTTCGAGGGCGCGGCGTCCGCCGAGGCCGAGGCGACGCGCGATGAGATCGACGCGGTCTTCCGCGCTCACGGCGCGACGTCGCGCGGTGAGGATCCGGCGCGGTCGTGGGAGCGCGGCCGCTTCGCCTCGCCCGCGCTGCGCGACACCCTCATGGACATCGGCGTCCTCGCCGAGACCCTCGAGACTGCGACGACGTGGGCGCACCTGCCCGCCCTCAAGGCCGCCGTCACCGCCGCGCTCACCGAGAGCCTCGCCGCCGAGGGAACGAAGCCCATCGTGCTGTGCCACATCTCGCACGTCTACCCGGCGGGCGCGTCGCTCTACTTCACGGTGGTCGCCGCGCTCACCGACGATCCCGAGGCCCAGTGGACGAGGGCGAAGGATGCCGCGTCCCGCGCGATCGGCGGCGCACACGGCACGATCACCCACCATCACGCCGTGGGGCGCGATCATCGGCCGTATCTCGAGGCCGAGATCGGACCGCTCGGCGTAGAGGTGCTGCGCGCGGTGAAGAGCGTGCTCGACCCGCACGGGATCATGAACCCCGGTGCTCTGGTCGAGCCGGCCGCCGAGGCGCCGGAGCGGGCATGAAGGTCGCGCTGCTCGTCAACCCCGCGGCGCGCGCCGGCGCCCACACCGGCGCCGCGCCCAACGCCGCCGAGCGCCTGCGCGCACACGGAGTGCAGACGTCGATCCTGAGCGGTGGCAGCGCGGCGGAGTCGTCCACGCTGCTGCGGACCGCGATCGAGGTCGGCGTGGACGCGGTCGTCGTCGCCGGCGGCGACGGCACGGTGAACCTCGCGCTCCAGGAGGTCGCGGGCACCGGCATCCCGCTCGGGATCGTGCCCTCGGGCACCGGCAACGACTTCGCGGCGACGCTGGGGCTGCGCGAGCTCGATGTCACCGCGGCGGCCGACGCCATCGCCGCGGGCGTCACCCGGGCGATCGACCTCGCCCGCGTCACCCGCGAGGACGGATCGACCCGGTACTTCGGGTCGGTGCTCGCGAGCGGGTTCGACTCGAAGGTCAACGACCGCGCGAACGCGATGCGCTGGCCGCGCGGCGGCTCGCGGTACAACATCGCGATCCTGGTGGAGTTCCTGACGCTCGCCGGCATCCCGTACGAGGTCGAGCTGGAGCTCGCCGACGGCTCGCGCGAACACGTGGGCGGCGACCTCGTGATGGCGACCGTCGGCAACGGGCGCACGTATGGCGGCGGCATCCCGATCTGTCCCGATGCCGACCCGGCCGACGGCCTGCTCGATGTCGTGCTCGTGCGTCCCGCCGGGAGGCTGCGCCTGCTGCGGCTCCTCCCCCGGGTGTACAAGGGCACGCACCGCGGCGTGTCGGAGGTCGCGATGCGACGTGTGCGCTCGGTGCGGCTGTCGTCACCGGGGGTCACGGCGTACGCCGACGGAGACCCGATCGGCGCGCTGCCCTTGACCGTCGACGTGGCGCCCGGCGCGCTCACGATCTTCACGCCCGCCGGCTGACCCCGCGGGCGGCGGCGTCAGTGCGCCGCCTGGACCGCCCGGAGCTTGGCCAGCACCTGATCGCGCAGCTCTTCGGGTGCGCTCTCCTTGCATGCCCGGGCGAGCACCTCGGTCAGCGTGGTCGCGACGAGCGCCTCGTCGCGGCAGCCCTCGCAGTTCGCCAGGTGCTCGGCGATGTCGCTCTGCTCGGTCTTGCAGACCTCGTGGCGCAGGTACTCCTCCAGGTCGCGCCGCGCCTTCTCACAGCCGCAGTCGGTCATTTCGTGCTCCTTGTGGCGGCGGGGGTGATGCCGCGCTCTTTCGCGTAGTCGGCCAGCAGTTCACGCAGCATCCGCCTGCCACGATGCAGACGGCTCATGACCGTGCCGATGGGGGTCTTCATGATGTCGGCGATCTCCTGGTAGGCGAAGCCCTCGACGTCGGCGAGGTACACCGCCAGCCGGAAGTCCTCCGGGATGGACTGCAGCGCGTCCTTCACGACCGACGCGGGCATGTGGTCGATCGCCTCGGCCTCCGCTGAGCGGGTGCTCGTCGCGGTGGTCGACTCGGCTCCGCCGAGCTGCCAGTCCTCGAGGTCGTCGATCGTGCCCTGGTACGGCTCGCGCTGCTTCTTGCGGTAGGTGTTGATATACGTGTTGGTCAGGATGCGGTACAGCCACGCCTTGAGGTTGGTGCCCTGCGTGAAGGTCTTCCACGAGGCGAACGCCTTGACGAAGGTCTCCTGCACGAGATCCGCCGCATCTGCGGGGTTGCGGGTCATGCGCATGGCCGCGGCGTACAGCTGGTCCATGAAGGGCAGCGCCTGCTCTTCGAACTGCGCGCGGGGATCCTGATCGTGGTCCACCTCGGCAGCATGGTCGGTCGAGTCGCTCATCACGCGCCAGTCTACGGCGGCCTGTTCCAGGCTGCCTGGGACGCGCGCGTCACGCTCGGCGAGGAGGGGCGCCTCGCGATCGAGGCGCTCGAGAGTGGCGAACATCCGGCTCCGCTCAGTAGGTTGCTCCCGGCTCGTGCCCACCGGGTTCAGTAGGGTAGAACCCGATGACAGCCGACGCGTATTCCCCGTCCTCCGCGCCGATCGAGCGCGGCCACTGGCCCGCGCCCGTCGCGGACGGCGTTCTGCACGCCACGGTGACCGTCCCCGGGTCGAAATCGCTGACGAACCGGGAGCTGATCCTGGCCGCCCTCGCGGACGCCCCGAGCCGCCTGATCGCGCCGCTGCACTCCGACGACTCCGCCCGCATGATCGACGCGCTGCGCTCGCTCGGCGTCGGCATCGAGTTCGTCGAAGGCAGCGGACTGTACGGCGACGACATCGAGGTGACCCCGGTGTGGCCGCTTCACGGCGACACCGTCGTGGACTGCGGGCAGGCGGGCACCGTCATGCGGTTCGTGGCCGGTCTCGGCGGCTTCGCCCGCGGCGACGTCACACTCACGGCGCACGAGAGCGCGCTGCACCGCCCCATGGGCGCCATGATCACAGCGCTGCGCGACGTCGGCGTCGACATCGACGACGGCGGCCACTGGGCGCTCCCCTTCGCCATCCGCGGCCACGGCCACGTGCGCGGCGGGGAGGTGACGATCGACGCCAGCGCGTCGAGCCAGTTCGTCTCCGGTCTCCTGCTCGCGGCGCCGCGCTTCGACGTCGGGCTGCAGCTGCGCCACTCCGGCGAGCGACTGCCGAGCATCCCGCACATCGACATGACCGTCGAAGCCCTCGGCCACCGCGGCGTGCACGTCGAGCGCCCGGGCGTCGGCGAGTGGATCGTGCCGGCAGGCCCGATCCGCGGCAAGGACGTGGCGATCGAGCCCGACCTGTCGAACGCCGCGCCGTTCCTGGCTGCGGCCATGGTGGCCGGCGGTGCGGTGTCGGTCACCGGCTGGCCCGCGCACTCCACCCAGCCCGGTGCGATGCTCACCGAGATCCTGTCGCTCATGGGCGCCCGCGTGGTGCGCCGCGGCGGCGCGCTCACCGTGACCGCCGGAGCCGGCATCCAGGGCGTCGATCTCGACCTGTCGGCCGCCGGTGAGCTGACCCCCACGATCTTCGCGCTCGCCGCCTTCGCGGACTCGCCCTCGACGCTGCACGGCATCGGTCACATCCGCGGCCACGAGACCGACCGCATCGCGGCGCTCGTCGCGGAGCTGCGCGGCCTCGGCGGCGAGGCCGAAGAGCTGCCCGACGGCATCCGCATCGTCCCCCGCCCGCTGCATGGCGGGACCTGGCACGCGTACCACGACCACCGCATGGCGACCACGGGCGCTCTCATCGGTCTCGTCGTGCCCGGCGTCGAGGTCGACGACATCGGCACGACCGCCAAGACGATGCCCGAGTTCCCGCAGATCTGGCAGCGGATGCTCGACGGCGAGCACGCCGACGGCGGGCTCCCCGAGGAGACGATGCGCGCCTCGTGAGAGGGCGCGTGGACACGCTCGCGGAGCGATCGGCATGACTCGATGACCGGGACGACACCGTGAGCTGGCTCGACGACGTCGACGACGACGACGAACCGGAGTTCGACGAGGCCGACGTGCGCGTGCGGCCGAATCCGAAGGCCAACCGCCCCCGGACGAAACGCCGTCCGGCGCACAGCGACGCCGAGATCGCACGCGTGCTCGGCGTCGACCGCGGCCGGTACACGGTGCTCGTCGACGAAGACACGCCGACCGAGCGCACCGTGCTCGCCGCCCGCGCGCGCGAGCTCCGCAAGACGCCGATCGTGACCGGCGACCGCGCTCGCGTCGTCGGCGACGCGTCCGGAGACGACGGCACGCTCGCGCGCATCGTCGGCATCGAGGACCGCACCTCGCTGCTCAGGCGCAGCGCCGACGACACCGACCAGGTCGAGCGCGTCATCGTCGCCAACGCCGACCAGATGCTCGTTGTGGTCGCCGCCGCGGACCCCGAGCCGCGCCCGCGGCTCGTCGACCGGTATCTCGTGGCGGCGCTGGATGCCGGCGTCCGTCCTCTCCTCGTCGTGACCAAGACCGACCTCGCCGACCCGGCGGAGTTCCTCGCCCATTTCGACGGCCTCGACCTCGAGGTGTTCACGAGCGGGCGGGAGGAGATGCCGCTCGAGCGCATCGGCGCGGCGCTCGTCGGCCACTCGACGGTGTTCGTCGGGCACTCGGGCGTCGGCAAGTCGACGCTCGTCAACGCGCTCGTGCCCGATGCGAAGCGCGCGACCGGGCACGTCAACGTCGTGACCGGGCGCGGGCGACACACCTCGAGTTCGACCGTGTCGCTGCGCTACCGCGGCGAAGGAGGCAACGGCTGGGTCATCGACACCCCCGGTGTGCGCTCGTTCGGCCTCGGCCATGTCGACCCCGCGAACATCCTGCGGGCCTTCACCGACCTCGACGCGATCGCCGAGGAGTGCCCCCGCGGGTGCACCCACCTCCCCGACGCGCCCGATTGCGCCATCGTCGAGGCGGTCGAGGACGGCCGGCTGGGCCCCGGCGGCGCCGCCCGACTCGACTCGCTGCAGCGACTGCTGGAGACGTTCGCCAAGAAGAGCCAGGAGCCCGGCGCCTAGAGTGGGACGGTGACCACGACACGCCTCGAACCCGGCTCCCTCGCCCCCGCCTTCACGCTCGTCGACCAGGACGAGCAGGCGGTGACGCTGAAGGACCTGCGGGGCGGACGCGTGATCCTGTTCTTCTATCCGGCGGCGATGACGCCCGGCTGCACCAAGGAGGCGTGCGACTTCCGCGACAGCCTCGCTCCGCTGCAGGCAGCCGGCTACACGGTGCTCGGCATCTCCCCCGACGAGCCCGAGAAGCTCCGCCGGTTCCGGGAGCGCGACGGCCTCACGTACGACCTGCTGAGCGACCCCGGCCACAAGGTGCTCGAGAAGTACGCCGCGTGGGGCGAGAAGATGAACTACGGCAAGACCTTCATGGGCGTCATCCGCTCCACGTTCGTCATCGACGAGAAGGGCCGCCTCACGCACGCGCTGTACAACGTGCGCGCCACCGGCCACGTCGCGCGCGTACGGACGCTCCTGGGCGTCTAAGCCCCGCCCGGAGCCTGTCCGTCGGCCTCCTCGTCGCGCTGCCGGCGCGCCGCCCGTCCGGCGTCGCGTACGGCGAGCACGAGGAGCACGAGGACGACCACCGCCGGGGCGGCGAGTGCCAGGGCCGCCGCCGGATCGGCGAACGCGCCCGTCGCCGCGCCGAGGGCGACCGCGAGGATCAGCAGCTGCGTGACGATGCCGCCCGAACGCCCCCACGACTGGCCGCGCCAGATCGCGAACGCGAAGGCGATGACCGCGGCCGCGCCGACGAGCGTCAGCACCGCGAGCGCGATCGCGCTCTCGATCGAGCCGGTGTCGCCCGAGGCGATCGCGACGATCTCGCGCACCGTGAGCGCGGCGAGGCCGAGCCCCTCGAGCCCCACCAGCACGGCGGCGATCCTTCCGGACAGGTTTGTCCGCATTCTCCGTCGACTCCTTCTTCCACCGACAGCGGTTTGTGCGAACCCTCCATACGCCGTGGGGAACACTCAGCAAGTCCTACACAAACCCGCCGATGAACCCTTGATTCAGGTAAACCGCTATGGGACGATTGGTGAAGCCGTGTGCTCCCACAGCGACGTGGGGCGAGATTCTTCTCGCACATCCCACAGGGTACCGGACCCGAACCGGGCCCTTTTTCCCCACCCCTCTGTCACAAGGAGCACCACCATGGACTGGCGCGACAAGGCCGCCTGCCTGACCGTCGACCCCGAACTGTTCTTCCCCGTCGGGAACACCGGTCCGGCCGTCGATCAGATCGAGAAGGCCAAGTCGGTGTGCGCACGCTGCACCGTCACCGAGATCTGCCTGCAGTACGCCCTCGAGACCGGCCAGGACTCGGGCGTGTGGGGCGGCCTCTCCGAGGACGAGCGCCGCGCGCTCAAGCGCCGCGCCGCCCGCGCGCGCCGCGCCTCTTAGCGAAGACCTGCAGAGAACGGATGCCGCATCCCGCGGCATCCGTTCTGCACGTTCGCGGGCCGAACGCCTCGGGCTCAGCCCCTATGAGGGTGGGGTGCTGGTGCTCTTGTAGGCCCAGGGCCTCACGGTGCAGATTCGTGGATCATCCCGAGGAGTGGCCTTGGGATGCCGACA
>NZ_JBHVSC010000005.1:0-373975 GCF_042885375.1 Microbacterium sp. NPDC058062 | reverse complement strand
AAAAAGACCCCCACCAACCAGAAAACCGGTCGACAGAGAAAAAAATTGGCATTTGACAAGTGCACGCTGTTGAGTTCTCAAAGATCGGACGCACCAACCCGCAACGAATCTCACGACCCGCTACCCCGGCTGGGCAACTTCTCTATCTTACACATCCGCTCTCGCTTGTCAAGTCGGCTCAGCGAGGCACAAGACCTCACCACAGCCGGAGACCAGCAGTCACAGAAGTGGAAGAAACCCATCCTAAACCGGAACCCGGCCTGCTCGCCAGGAGCAGATCGGATGGGGTGGTTCGCAACTTGAGGGGAGCCAGACCCTGAGGCCTTCCGCTCTACCCTTTGGGGCGAACAACAAGAACATTACGGGGGTCCCGCGCTCACGTCGAATCCGCCCCGCTCCCCGGGCGTGTCGCAACGCTCCAACCCCGGAAACACGCGGAACTTCAGCGGAGCCCGCGCGCTAGCGTTGAGGCATGACCGAAGAACGATGGGTGTGGGGCGTCGGCCTCGCGACGACCGCCGAAGACGGGACCGTGCTCGACACGTGGTTCCCCTCCCCTGCTGCCGGACGCATCCCCCTGGGCTACGACCCTCAGATGCCGCCGGACGAGCTCGACCGCCTCGCGGTCGCCGACGAACGGCGCGCCGTCACGGTGGAGGTCGTCGCGATCGAGGCGGACCTCGATGCGGCGCCGGCATCGACTCCGGACGCGTACCTGCGCCTTCACGCGCTCTCGCACCTGCTCGTGCGCCCCAATGAGGTGAACCTCGACGGGATCTTCGCTCACCTGCCCAACGTGGCGTGGACGAACGCAGGCCCGATGCATCCCGACGCGCTCAACCGCCTGCGCCCGTTCCTCATCCGGGAGGGCATCCAGGTACAGGGACTCGACAAGTTCCCCCGCCTGCTCGACTATGTCTCGCCGGCCGGCGTGCGCATCGCCGATGCGTCCCGCGTGCGGCTCGGCGCTTACCTGTCTCCCGGCACCACCGTCATGCACGAGGGCTTCGTGAACTTCAACGCCGGCACCCTCGGCCAGAGCATGGTCGAAGGCCGCATCTCGCAGGGCGTGGTCGTGGGCGACGGCAGCGACATCGGCGGCGGAGCCTCGATCATGGGCACCCTCTCCGGCGGCGGCACGCACAAGGTGTCCGTCGGGGCCCGCACGCTGCTCGGCGCGAACGCCGGTATCGGCATCTCGCTCGGCGACGACTGCATCGTCGAGGCCGGCCTCTACGTGACCGCGGGCACCAAGATCGTCCTGGCGGACGAGCCCCGCCGGGCCGATGGAACGCTTCCCACTGCGAAGGGAGCCGACCTCTCCGGCAGCGCCGGGCTGCTCTTCCGCCGCAACTCGCTCACGGGAGCGGTCGAGGCTGTGCGCCGCGCCGGCGTGGGCGTCACCCTCAACGAGGCGCTCCACGCCTGAGTCCCGCGCACCGAGACCGCTCCGTCATCCACGACGGGGCGGTCTCGTCGTCTGCGGCCCCCAGTCACGAACGCCGGGGCGCGTGAGCCCGACGCGTCAGCGGTGGATAGCGTTGATCGCGAGATTGAGAACGCGTCGGCGCTGAGCCTCATCGTCGAACGAGGCGACCGCCGCGACCCCGGAGACGAGCTTGACCACGTCGCCGATCGAGATGTCGGGGTCGACGTCGCCGGCTGCCTGGGCCCGCTCGAGCAGCGGCTCGCCCGCGGACAGCATGATCGTGCGGCACTCCGCGAGCACGGGTGAACGGCGGTTCAGCCCATCGAGCAGCGCGTGCTTGGTGCCGACGTAGGCGACGAACCGGTCGAGCCACGCGCGCAGCGCCTCCCACGGCTCGAGATCGGAGACCTCGTCCGCGGCGCGCGCGAGCGCGTCGACCTCCCCGAGGTAGAGCGTCTCGATGAGGTCGTCACGGGTCGGGAAGTTGCGGTAGAGAGTACCGATCCCCACGCCGGCGCGGCGGGCGATGTCCTCGAGGGACGCGCCTGACCCCTCTTCGGCGAATGCCTCGCGGCCGGCGGCGACGAGCGCGTCAAAATTCCGCGCGGCATCGGCCCTTTGCGGACGACGTGCATCCAGCGCAGACACCCGCTCGACCACCGCCATGACCGCACCCTTCCGCTGGACCCGAGCCGCGCCCTCCGGCGACGGCGAAACCTGTGCTTGCGAAACGGAGGGACCCTCCGCTAATCTCAAAGCGGAGGCATCCTCCGTTCGGAGACCTCCCTCCACTTTATCCCGCATTCACCGGATCCGCACCCATCGGAAGGCCCGTCGATGCCCACTGTCCCGTTCACACCCCGCGCGGCGTTCGCGGCGATCGCTCTCAGCGTCGCCTCGCTCGCGCTGCTCCAGAACCTCGTCATCCCCGTCATCCCCCTCATCGCCGCCGACTTCGGCGTCACGGCGGATGCCGCATCCTGGACCAACACGTCCTGGCTCATCGCGGCGGCCGTCGCCACTCCCCTGCTCGGCCGCATCGGCGACCTCCGCGGCCGCCGCAACACGTTCCTGGCGGTCCTCGCCGTCGTCGCGATCGGCGACGTCGTCGCATCGTTCGCGCCGACCCTCGAGGTGCTCATCCTCGCCCGCGTCCTGCAAGGCGTGGGTGGGGCGCTGTTCCCGCTCGCGTTCGGCCTGCTCCGCGACGTCATGCCCCGCCACCAGCTCACCGGCGCGATCGGCGCCACCAGCGCCATCATCGGCATCGGCGGCGCGGCCGGCAGCGTCCTCGCGGGTCCCCTCGCCGAGCTCCTCGGGTGGCACGGGATCTTCGCCGTCCCGTTCGTGGCCGCGGTCGCGGGCATCGTGCTCACGATGATGCTCGTGCCGCCGGCAGGCCTGCGCGCGGTCGGACGCGTCAACGTCCTCTCGGCCGTCCTCCTGTCGGGCTGGCTCATCGCGCTGCTCGTTCCGCTCAGCTCCGGTGCGCGCTGGGGCTGGACCGCCCCGCTCACCCTCGCGCTGTTCGGCGCCGCCGTGATGCTCATGATCGCGTGGGTGGTCTCCGAGCTCCGGTCGTCGGAGCCCCTCGTCGATCTCCGCCTCATGGCCTCGCGTCCGATCTGGCCCGTCAACGCCGCCGCGCTCCTCATCGGAGCCGCCGCCTTCGGCTTCTGGGGCTACCTTCCCCAGTTCCTCGAGACACCGGTCGACTCCGGATGGGGTCTCGGACTGGGCGTGCAGGCCGCCGGGCTGGCGCTGCTGCCGCTTCTCATCGGAATGTCGAGCGTCGGATTCGCGACGGGTGCGATCGCCCGCGTCATCCCGCTTCGGCTCATGATGGGGCTCGGTGCCCTGCTCATGGCGGGCGGCGTCGTGTTCGCCGTGCTCGACCACGAGACGCTCGTCACCCTCGCGATCGCGGGCGGCGTCTTCGGACTGGGCATCGGCCTCGCATACGCGTCGACGGCGAGCATCATCGTCGAGAGCGTGCCTGCCGACCGGACCGGGATCGCGACCGGCGTGAACGCCAATCTGCGCACCATCGGGTCGGCGATCGGCTCCGCATTCACGACGGCTGTCGTGTTCGGCGCGATCGAGCCCGGCGGCACCCCCGCGCTCGACGGCTACGCCGTCGCCTGGCTGACGCTCGCCGCGGGGGCGGTCGTCGCCGCGATCCTGGTGCTGTCCATCCGGCCGCGTGGACGGTCGGATGCTGCGGCCCAGGGCGCGCTCGAGAACGCCGACGACGCAGCACTGGCCGAAGTCGGCTGACTCAGCCTGCGGCGGGCACAACCCCCTCAACGACGGATGCCGCGCCCCTGCTCGGGGGCGCGGCATCCGTCATTTCCGGGTCAGGACAGACCGGGGTAGTTGCGCTCGGCGGCGCCGATGTACAGCTGCTGCGGGCGGCCGATCTTGGTCTGCGGGTCGCTCGCGGCCTCGCGCCACTGCGCGAGCCAGCCGGGCAGACGCCCGATGGCGAACAGGACCGTGAACATGCGGGTCGGGAAGCCCATCGCCTTGTAGATCACGCCGGTGTAGAAATCGACGTTCGGGTACAGGCGGCGGTCCTGGAAGTACGCGTCGTTCAGCGCGATCTCTTCGAGCTCCTTGGCGAGGTCGAGGAGCGGGTCGCTCACACCGAGCGCCGACAGCACCTCGTCGGCCGACTCCTTCACCAGCTTCGCGCGCGGGTCGTAGTTCTTGTAGACGCGGTGCCCGAAGCCCATGAGCTTCACGCCGTCTTCCTTGTTCTTGACCCGCTCGACGAAACGCTGCACGCTCTCGCCGGAGTCGCGGATGCGCGCCAGCATGTCGAGGACGGCCTCGTTCGCCCCACCGTGCAGCGGTCCGTAGAGCGCATTGATGCCGGCTGAGATCGACGAGAACTGGTTCGCGCCGGTCGAGCCGACCAGGCGCACGGTCGAGGTCGACGCATTCTGCTCGTGGTCCTCGTGGAGGATGAGCAGTCGCTCGAGAGCACGCGACATGACCGGATTGACCTCGTACACCTCCGACAGCACGCCGAAGTTGAGCTTGAGGAAGTTGTCGACGAACCCGAGCGAGTTGTCGGGGTACAGGAACGCCTGGCCGATGCTCTTCTTGTGCGCGTACGCCGCGATCACGGGCAGCTTCGCGAGCATGCGGATCGTGTTCAGCTCGACGTGCTCGGGGTTGTTGGGGTCGGACTGGTGCTCGTAGTACGTCGAGAGCGCGGACACGGCCGACGACAGCACCGACATCGGGTGGGCGGTGTGCGGCAGCGCGGAGAAGAACCGCTTGAGGTCCTCGTGCAGCAGCGTGTGCCGGCGGATCTTCTCGTCGAACTCGGCCAGCTCGTCGGCGCTCGGGAGCTCGCCGTAGATGAGCAGCCAGGCGACCTCGAGGTACGTGCTGTTCTTGGCGAGCTGCTCGATCGGGTAGCCGCGGTAGCGCAGCACGCCCTCGTCGCCGTCGATGTACGTGATCGCGGACTTCGTCGCCGCGGTGTTCACGAAGCCGTAGTCGAGAGCCGTGTAGCCGGTCTGGCGGGTGAGGGTGGAGAGGTCCACGCTCGGTGTGCCGTCGGTGCCCCGCAGGAGCGGGAACTCGGCGGTGCTGCCACCGATCGTGAGGGTGGCCTTCTCGTGCTGGGTGCCCGCGTCGCTCACGGCGCCTCCTCGCGATTTCTGGTCGTACCGGGGGTGTCGTCCAGTCCTGTACGGCGCCATGGAGAGGGCTGCAGCAGGACGGAGGGGCGGGACGGGGGATGCCGCGTCGCCGCGTTCCTACAGCCTAGTGCGCCGCCGCGCCTACTGTTGACACGACCAAAGGCCCGCGGCATCCGATAGAGGAATCCTCAGATCGAGATGTCTGATGCCGCGCGCAGGCGTGCGGCCGCGGCCGCGATGCGCTCGTCGGTCGCGGTGAGCGACAGCCGGATGTGCTGCGGGAAGTGCGTGCCGTAGAAGTGGCCGGGACCGGCGAGGATGCCGAGATCGGCGAGGCGCCCGAGGCTCTCCCACGCGTCGCGCCCCTCGGTCGCCCAGAGATACAGGCCCGCCTCGCTCGCGTCGATGCGGAATCCGGCGTCCTCGACGGCGGGGCGCAGCACATCGCGCCGACGGCGGTACAGCTCCTTCTGCGCGGCGACGTGGACGTCGTCCTCGAGGGCGGCGGTCATCGCCGTCTGGACCGGAAGCGGGAGCATGAGGCCGAGGTGCTTGCGCGCCGTGAGCAGACGTGAGATCACCGCTGGATCGCCGGCGAGGAACGCCGCACGGTAGCCGGCGAGGTTCGACTGCTTGCTCAGCGAGTACACCGACAGGATGCCGCTGAGGTCGCCTCCGGTCACGCGGGGGTCGAGTGCCGACGGCACCGGTTCGGCGTCCCACGGGGCATCCCACCCCAGTTCGGCGTAGCACTCGTCGGACGCCAGCACGGCACCGAGCTCACGGGCGCGTTCGACCGCCGCACGCAGGGCGTCGACGTCGAGCACGCGGCCGTCGGGATTGCCCGGGGAGTTCACCCACACCAGGCGGGTGCCCTCGGGCCAGTCCGCGGGATGGTCGGCGGCGACGGGCGTCGCGCCGACGAGGCGCGCGCCGACCTCGTACGTGGGATACGCCGCACGGGGGTGCACCACGACGTCGCCGGGCCCGAGGCCCAGCAGCAGCGGGAGGAGGGCGACGAGCTCCTTCGATCCGACGGTTGGAAGGACGTTCTCGGGGGTCAGCCCGGGGACGCCCCGGCGGCGGTCGTACCAGCTCGCGATAGCCGCCCGCAGTTTCGGGGTGCCGACGGTCTGCGGATACGCGTGGGCGTCGGTCGCGGCGCGGAGCGCGTCCGCGACGACGGTGGGCGTCGCGTCGACCGGCGACCCGATCGACAGATCGACGAGGCCGTCCGGGTGGGAGCGTGCGCGCGCGGCATACGGCGCGACCGCGTCCCAGGGGTAGTCGGCGAGGTCGGCGACCCCCACGTCAGTGTTCCTGCGGGGGGAGCGCCTCGATGATCGGGTGATCCTTGTGGATGACGCCGACCTTGGCGGCGCCGCCCGGGGAGCCGATGTCGTCGAAGAACTCGACGTTGGCCTTGTAGTAGTCCTGCCACTCGTCGGGCAGGTCGTCCTCGTAGTAGATCGCCTCGACGGGGCACACGGGCTCGCAGGCGCCGCAGTCGACGCACTCGTCGGGGTGGATGTACAGCGATCGATCGCCCTCGTAGATGCAGTCCACGGGACACTCGTCGATGCAGGCGCGGTCCTTGACGTCCACGCAGGGAAGGGCGATCACGTACGTCACCTGGCCAGTCTAGCCGCGACCTCCGATCACGATCCGCCGTGCGACGCGCTCACTCCATCCTGGGGATGCGATCCGGCCAGGCCACGACGAGTGCCACGAGGATCGGAACCGCGATCGTCCACACCACGCCGAGCCCGGACTGCGGCACGACGACCGAGCCGCCGGGGCCGCTGCCCGAGAAGACGAGGGTCGAGACCATCATGCCGAGACCGGTGGCCAGCGTCGCCCAGCGATCGGAGGTGAGCAGCCGGACGGCCAGCAGCAGCGCGGCCGAGCCGATCACGGCGAGGATCAGCCCGAGCGGGAACCAGCCGATCGCGTAGGCGTGGGCCACCGTGCCGGCGACGCCGTAGACCAGTCCCACCAGCAGGGCGACGATCCAGCTGCCGATGCGGGCGGGGACGGAAGGGCGCATGCCTCGATCGTACCGACCGCGCCTGTGCTGTTCGCCCCGCTCGAGGCGATCGGGGCTGACCTGTCGGCTACGCCGCCCAGCCCCACAGACGCAGGAGTGCCGCGACGAGCGCTGCCGCGACCACCACGACGAGGAAGGGCGCCCGGAGCATCAGCAGACCCGCGGCGACGAGCACAGCCGGGACCCGCGCATCGACCACGACCGCCTGCCCCGCGCCGAGCGTCTGGACAGCGACGAGAGCGGCGAGCAGCGCCACGGTGAGCAGATCGGCGATGCGCATCGGCGTCGGGGCCTCGACCCACTTCGCGGGGATGAGATACCCCACGGTCTTGAGCGCGACGCAGATGATCGAGGCCACGAGGATGGCCGTCCACATGGTCACGGCAGCCCCTCCCTCTCGGCGACGTCGTCAGGTTCGGGCTTCACCCGGTCGTCCTTGCCGAGCCAGTTCGTCCAGCCGACCACGATCGCGACGAGGGCCGCGATGATGACAGGGAGACCGGGCATGAGCACGGGCGTGAGGACCGTCGCCACGACGGCCGCCGCCACGCCGACGACGATGGGCTGGCGGGCGCGCAGACGCGGCCACAGGAGGGCGAGGAACGCCGCTGCCGCAGCGGCGTCGAGTCCGTACGCCCGCACGTCGCCGAGCACGTCGCCGAGGAGCGCGCCGGCGAGCGTCGACAGATTCCACCCGACGTAGATCCCGATGCCCGTGACCCAGAACCCCAGCGTCCGGGCGTGCGGTGAGCGCTGCGCGAGCGCGACCGCGGTCGACTCGTCGATGGTGAACTGCGCCGCCGCGGCGCGGCGCCAGAAGCCCGCGCCGACCACCGGGGACATCCGGATGCCGTAGGCCACGTTCCGCACTCCGAGCAGCGCCGCGGAGGCGATCGCCGCCGGCACCGCGGCCAGTCCCCCGGCGCCCACGATGCCGACGAAGGCGAACTGGGATCCGCCGGTGAACATCACGAGACTCAGGACGCACGTCTGCCAGACGTCGAGCCCGGCCGCGACCGCGAGAGCGCCGAACGAGATGCCGTACGCACTCGTCGCCAGCGCGACACCGAGGCCCTCGCGGACGGCCCTGCGGCCCTCGCCGGCGCTGTGGGCGTCGTCGAAGTGCGGGTCGAGGGTCACCTCGTCATGCTACCGACGGCCTCGACATCCCACGCCCGGCCGCACCGCGGCCCGTGGCACCTTCGGATACGACGGATGCCGCGGCCCGTGCCCTTCGCAGGGTTCGGGTCGCGGCATCCGTGTCCGTGCTTACGCGTTGGCGTCCTGGCGCTTGAGGCGCGAGGCGGCGCGGCCGCGCTCGGTGGCGTCGAGGACCACCTTGCGGATGCGCACCTTCTCGGGCGTCACCTCGACGCATTCGTCGTCGCGGGCGAATTCGAGGCTCTCCTCCAGCGAGAGCAGGCGCGGCGGAGTCATCGACTCGAACGCGTCCGCGGTCGAGGACCGCATGTTCGTGAGCTTCTTCTCCTTGGTGATGTTGACGTCCATGTCGTCGGCGCGCGAGTTCTCGCCGACGACCATGCCCTCGTAGACCTCTTCGGTGGGCTGGACGAAGAAGCTCATGCGCTCCTGCAGCGCGATCATCGCGAAGGGGGTGACGACACCCGAGCGGTCGGCGACGATCGAGCCGTTCTGGCGGGCGACGATGTGGCCCGCCCAGTCGTCGTAGCCGTGCGAGATCGCGTTGGCGATGCCGGTGCCGCGCGTCATCGAGAGGAACTCGGTGCGGAACCCGATGAGACCGCGCGAGGGGACGATGAACTCCATGCGCACCCAGCCGGTGCCGTGGTTGACCATCGTCTCCATGCGGCCCTTGCGGGACGCCATGAGCTGCGTGATCGCGCCGAGGTACTCCTCGGGGGCGTCGACCGTGAGGTGCTCGAAGGGCTCCTTGACCTTGCCGTCCTCTCCCTTGCGCGTGACGACCTGCGGCTTGCCGACGGTGAGCTCGAAGCCCTCGCGGCGCATGTTCTCGACGAGGATCGCGAGCGCGAGTTCGCCGCGGCCCTGCACCTCCCACGCGTCGGGGCGTCCGATGTCGACGACCTTCAGCGAGACGTTGCCGATGAGCTCGCGGTCGAGGCGGTCCTTCACCATGCGGGCGGTGACCTTGTGGCCCTTGACCTTGCCGACCAGCGGCGACGTGTTGGTGCCGATCGTCATCGAGATGGCGGGGTCGTCGACGTGGATCGCCGGCAGCGGACGGACGTCCTCGGGGTCGGCGATCGTCTCGCCGATCGTGATCTCCTCGATGCCGGCGATGGCGACGATGTCACCGGGGCCGGCCTCCTCCGCGGGGTAGCGCTCGAGGGCGCGGGTCTTGAGGAGCTCGGTGATGCGGGCGTTCGAGTGCGTGCCGTCGTGACGCACCCACGCGACGGTCTGGCCCTTCTTCAGGGTGCCGTTGAAGACGCGCAGCAGCGCGAGGCGGCCGAGGAACGGGCTCGAGTCGAGGTTCGTGACCCAGGCCTGCAGCGGCGCCTCGTCGTCGTACGCGGGAGCCGGGACGTGCTCGAGGATCGCGCCGAACAGCGGCTCGAGGTCGGCGTTGTCGGGAAGCTCGCCATTGGCAGGACGGTTGCGGGATGCCGCGCCCGCACGCCCGCTCGCGTACACGACCGGGACGTCGAGCAGGGCGTCGATGTCGAGGTCGGGCACGTCCTCGTGGAGGTCGGAAGCGAGGCCGAGCAGCAGGTCGTGCGCCTCTTCCTCGACCTCGGCGATGCGCGCGTCGGGGCGGTCGGTCTTGTTGACGAGGAGGATGACCGGCAGCTTCGCCTCGAGCGCCTTGCGCAGCACGAAGCGGGTCTGCGGGAGGGGGCCTTCACTCGCGTCGACGAGGAGCACGACGCCGTCCACCATCGACAGGCCGCGCTCGACCTCACCGCCGAAGTCGGCGTGGCCGGGGGTGTCGATCACATTGATCGTGACCGGGACGTCGGTGTGGGCACCGTTGTACGTGATCGCGGTGTTCTTCGCGAGGATCGTGATGCCTTTTTCGCGCTCGAGGTCGTTCGAGTCCATCGCGCGCTCTTCGACGTGTGCGTGCTCGCCGAACGAGCCGGTCTGGCGGAGCATCGCGTCGACGAGGGTGGTCTTGCCGTGGTCGACGTGAGCGACGATAGCCACGTTGCGGAGGTCCGGACGGAGGGCGCGCGCCATGAGGGAATCCTTGAAAGAGAATGGGGATGCCGGAATGCCGGCATCCCCATTCTATTGGGCGCTGCTGTGTATCGCCTTTCGGCGGCGGATCAGCCCTCCAGGCCTGCTTCGAGCAGGGCCGCGCGCGCCTCGCGGCGCACGCGCTGCTCCTCGGGGTCGGGCACCGGGATGGCGGCGATGAGACGACGCGTGTAGTCCTCCTTGGGCGCGCGGAGGATCTGCCCGGTCGCGCCCTGCTCGACGATCTTTCCGTGGTGCATCACGATGATGCGGTCCGCGAGCGAGTCGACGACCGCCAGGTCGTGGCTGATGAAGAGGCACGCGAACCCCATGTCGGCCTGCAGCTGACGAAGCAGCTGCAGCACGGTGGCCTGCACCGAGACGTCGAGCGCCGAGGTCGGCTCGTCGGCGATGAGCAGCTTGGGCTGCAGCGACAGGGCGCGGGCGATGCCGACGCGCTGCTTCTGACCGCCCGACAACTCGTGCGGGTAGCGGTTGCGGTACGCGCGGGGCAGCTCGACGGCGTCGAGCAGCTCCTGGATCTTCAGGTCGAGCTCTCGGCCCTTCGCGACGTTCGCCAGGAGCATCGGCTCGCCGATCGACTGGCCGATCGGGAGACGCGGGTTGAGCGACGACGACGGGTCCTGGAAGACGATGCCGACGTCCTTGTGCACCTTGTGCAGCAGGCGCCGGTCGGCCTTGGAGATGTCGTAGCCGACCACCTCGGCCTTGCCGTCCGCGATCGGGAGCAGGCCGATCGCGGCGCGTCCCACCGTGGTCTTGCCCGAGCCGGACTCGCCCACGAGGCCCGTGACCTCACCCGGGTAGATGGTGAAGTTCGCATGCTCGACGGCACGGAACGCCGGCACACGCCCGCGCTTCGGGTAGTCGATCGCGACGTCGGCGAAATCGAGCACCGGGGCGCCGAGGCCCTGGCGGCGCTGCTCGTCCTCGCGCGCGGCGACATCGGCCAGGCGGATCACCGAGGTGTCCCCGGCGAGGGCCGCCGTCGTGTCGATCGACTCCCCCTGCGCGTCGCCGATGCGGGGCACCGCGGCGAGGAGCTGCTGCGTGTACGGGTGCGTGGGGCGGTTGAACACCGCATCGACCGAGCCGCGCTCGACGATCTCGCCCTTGCGCATCACGACGATGTCGTCGGCGATGTCGGCCACCACGCCCATGTCGTGGGTGATGATGAGGATCGCCGAGTCGAGGCGGTGCCGGAGGTCCCGCATGAGGTCGAGGATCTCGGCCTGCACCGTCACGTCGAGGGCCGTGGTCGGCTCGTCGGCGATCAGCAGCTGCGGGTCGCACGAGATCGACTGCGCGATCATCGCGCGCTGACGCTGGCCGCCCGACAGCTGGTGCGGGTAGGAGTTGAACGCCTTCAGCGGATCGGGCAGCTCGACCATGTCGAGCAGCTCGAGAGCACGCGTGCGCGCGGCGCTCGGCGTCATGCCCTGGTGGATGCGCAGCGTCTCGATGATCTGGAACCCGACCGTGAACACCGGGTTCAGCGCGGTCATCGGCTCCTGGAAGATCACCGCGATCTCGCGGCCGCGCACACGACGCAGGTCGTCCTTGCGGAGGCCGAGGATCTCGCGGCCTCCGAGCTTGACACTGCCGGTCACCCGGGCGTTGGACGGCAGGAGCCCGAGCATCGCCATCGAGCTCGCGCTCTTGCCGGAGCCGGACTCGCCGACGATCGCGAGGGCCTTGCCCGACTCGACGGAGTAGTCCAGCTTCTTCGCTGCCGGCACCCAGTAGTTGTCGACGGCGAAGTCCACGGACAGGCCGCTCACTTCCAGCAGCGGACTGCCGGTCATGGGGGTGGGAGACGCGTTCATTTCATGGTCCTTGTGGGATCGATTGAGAGAATGAGGGGGTGACCGACCGTGCGATCCGCATCGACTCCCGTTTCAACCGCATTGCTGCCGTCATCGTCTGGAGTCTTGCGGCGCTCGCAGTGATCACCGCCGTATGGAGCGCGGACCCGCGGCTGACGTGGGTCTACGCCGCCACTCCGCTGGCGGCCCTGCTCGGCTGGATGGCGCTGTGGCGCCCCTGCGTCGAGGTGTCGGATCGCGGTGTGCGCATCGAGAACGTGAGCCACGACGTCGACGTGCCGTGGGAGGCCCTCGTGCACGTCGAGACGGCGCGGGCCCTGACGCTGCACACGCCGTCCGGCAGCTTCACTGCCTGGTCGGCGCCGGCGCCCGGCTTCTTCACCACGATGATGGGCAACGCGAAGGCCCGCCGCGAGGCGAGCGCCGCCGGTGGCGACGCCCGCCCGAGCGACCGCATGGGCACCGACTCGGGCAACGCGGCTCTCGTCGTGCGAGAGTCGTGGCGCAGCCGCCTCGATGCCGGTCAGGTCGAACTCGGCGTGGCCGATGAGACACCGGTCAAGCGCCACTGGCACGTGACGTTCCTCATCGCGTCGATCGTGCTCGCCGCGACGTCGATTGCGCTGATCGTCGCCACCGGCTGAGAGCCTGGCGCGCATCATCCGCGACGATCCGGGTCGGGCGCGATCTCTTCGTCGAGGACGTCGTCCGGACGATCGCTCGAGACGCCTTCGACGATCGCCGCACCGCCGGCCGTGACCAGCGCGCCCTCGGGCACGTCGGCGGTCGTGCCGGCAACGATGACCGCATCCTCCGGGAGATCCTTGACCTTGCGGAAGACGATGCGCTTCTGACGCGGGTCGAACGCGTCGCGCAGACCGTCGCCGACGAAGTTCACGAGGAGAGACAGGATCACGATGAACGCCGCCGGCCACCAGAACAGCCAGGGGCGCGTCTGGAACGCCGACTCGTTCGCTGAGATCAGCAGACCCAGCGACACATCGGGCGCGCGGACACCGTACCCGAGGAACGACAGCGACGTCTCGAGGATGATCGCGGCGGCGATCAGCAGCGTCGTCGCGACGATGACCACGCCGATCGCGTTCGGCAGGATGTGCTTGAAGATGATGCGCGCATCCGACGCGCCGGCGACGCGTGCCGCCTCGACGAACTCGCGCTCACGCAGGGTGAGGAACTCCGCCCGCACGAGTCGGGCGATTCCCGTCCAGACGAAGAATCCGAGGAACAGGGCCAGCAGCAGCGGACCGAGGTTGCCCACGGCCGATCCGACGACCGCGCCGATCACGATCACGGGGATCACGATGACGATGTCGGTCAGGCGCATCAGCACCGCGTCGACCCACCCGCGGTAGTAGCCCGCGAGAGCGCCGACGACGACGCCGAGGAAGGCGCCGATGAGGCCGATGATGAACATCATGTAGGACGAGTTGACGAGGCCGCGCATGACCATCGCGAAGTAGTCCTTGCCGACCGTGTTCTGGCCGAACGGGTGATCGCCGAGCGAGAACGGCCAGAGCGTCAGCGTGGGCTTGCCGCCGTTGCTGATCGGGATCAGTTCTTCGTAGTTCCACTTCCACCAGCCCGGGATGGGCCCGATGCCGGTCGCCGAGATGGCGAAGCCGACGATGAGGACGAAGAGGACCGCGCTGACGACTGCGGGCTTGTGCGCGATGAAGCGTCGGAACGTCAGGCGTCCCTGGCTGATGCCGCGCTCGTCAGCGGTCTGGACGTGCACGCCTCCGTCGGAGGGTGCGGTGGGCGGCTCGAGGGCCGGATCGATGGGGATCGACATTACTTGACCCTCACTCTCGGGTCGATCGCCGAGTACGCGAGGTCGGCGAGGAAGTTGAACGTGATGGCGAACACGGCGATGACGACGAAGTACGCCATGACGGGGTTCGGGTCGGCGTGCGACAGCCCCTGGTTGAAGAGCGCACCCATGCCACTGAACGCGAAGATGCGCTCGGTGATGATCGCGCCACCGATCAGCGCGCCGACATCGGCCGCGACGATCGTCGTGATCGGGATGAGCGAGTTGCGGAACGCGTGACGCACCACGACCGTCCGCTCGGGAAGACCCTTCGCTCGGGCGGTGCGGATGTAGTCCTGGTTCAGCGTCTCGAGCATGCCGCCGCGGGCGTATCGCGTGTACGCGGCGAACGAGATGAGCATGAGGCTGATCGTCGGCAGCAGGAGGTGGGTGAATGTGTCGATGCTCTGGATCCACCAGTCGCCCTGCAGATTGGGCGTCTGAGAGCCGATCGTCGCGATCGGTCGTCCGTTCACCTTCGGGTTGTTGACGTACGAGTTCCAGTTCTGCATGAACTGGTCCAGGATGATCACGCCCATGCCGAGCAGGCCCGTCAGGACGCCGATGCGGATCGCCTGCCCCTTGTCGTACTCACCGAGGAACCAGCCGGCGGCCGCGCCGACGAGAGCCGCCGCCACGAACAGGGCGAGGACCCCCCAGCCGTTGAACGACTTGAGGAACGGCTGCAGCACGAAGTACGCGGCGATGAGGACGATCGCGGTGACACCGGCGGTGCGCCACGCGTAGCGCGCACGCGGTCCGGCGATGATGAGGACCATGCCCGCGGCGAACGCAGCGATCAGCAGCGGCGTGAGGATCGGGCCCAGCGACGGGTTGAGGAACCACGCCGTCACGCTCATGCCGTACAGCATCGCTCCGGTGGTCACCACGGACGCGGCGAAGACGATCAGGCGGCGCTGCCTGGGTCCGCCGATGATCGCCTGCCAGAAGACGCCGGAGATGAGACTGAGTGCGATGATCCACGGCCATGTGAACACCGGACTGTCGAGCCAGTCGTTGAAGCCGAGGGCGAAGAAGACCTTGAGGAGAACACCCATCACGAACGACGGCAGCGAGTAGAACAGGAAGCTGGCGAACGTGAACGAGTAGTCGATGGCGCTGTACTGGCGAAGTGCCGACACGATGCCGACGAGGACGCCGAGGACGATGGCGAGGATCGTCGACGCGGTGACGAGCTGGAGCGTCGCGCCCATCGCACGTGCGAGGACGATCGTCACCGGCTGGTTCTGGATGGTGACGCCGAGGTCGCAGCCGCCGAACGGGATGACGCAGCGGGCGGCGCCGAGCAGCCAGTTGAACCAGCGGACAGGGATGGGCTGGTCGAGGTTCAGCCACGCGATGCGCTGTGCGATCAGCGCGTCACGGTTCGGGCTGTTGGAGGCGTACAGGTCCTCGAGCGGGTCTTTGGCGAGAGCCACGAGGGTGTACATCAGGAAGGATGCGGCGATGAGGATCAGGATCGAAACCCCGATGCGCCGCAGAACGAAGCTAAGCACTGGGCTGGCCCTTCATGCAGAAAAGGTAGCAGGCGGGCGACGACGGCAGCAGAGGCCGGGCGTCGGGTTCGCCGGCTGTGGACGGGAAGACACACGCACGGGGCGCCGGGCTGTTCAGCACCCGACGCCCCATGGCGTGGTGTTTCAGATCGTCACCGAATTAACCGGCGACCGTCCACTCCCAGAAGTTCCAGAACACACCGGTCTGGTTGCCCATGAAGGTGATGCCCGAAACGCGGTCGGTGTGCGCCTCGAGGCCGGGGCCCTGGAAGAGCGGCAGACCGTATGCGTCGGAGAACAGCTCGGTGTCCGCCTCGATCGTCATCTCGTCGATCTTGTCGGTGTCGAGCGTCTGCGGGATCGTGCGAGCGATCTCGTCGACGGTGTCGTTGGCGTACTTGTTGAAGTTGCTGCCACCGAAGCTCGCGAAGATCTGCGGGATGGTGCCGTTGCCGACACCGGGCGAGATCCAGCCGAAGATGACGGCGTCGTAGATGTCCGAACCGAGCTGGGCGCTCCAGTCCTCACGGCCCACATCCTCGATCACGAAGCCGGCCTGCGAAGCCGAGGCCTGGATGGCCTCGAACGCCGCGACGCGGTTCGGGTTGTTGATGTTGTACATGAGGCGGATCGTCGGGGTCGCACCGGCGAGGAGCTCCTTGGCGCCCTCGATGTCGACATCGGCGTACGCGTCCGAACCGTTGGCCGCGACAGCGTCCTTGTACGGCTTCTGGGCCGGGATGAAGAGGTTCGAGTTGAGAACCTCAGCCTCGGGGTTCACGGGCTTGATGAGCGTGTCGACGAGCTGCTGACGCGGGATCGTCTTGAGGAACGCCTCGCGGACGTTCTTCTCGGCGAACGGGCCGGCGAAGGTCAGGTCGAGGTGGTCGTAGTTGAGCGCGTCGCCCTGGAGGACCTCCACGCCGTCGATCGCCTGCAGAGCGGTGAGGGTGTCGCCGCTCGCCTGCGGGGCGATCACGTCGACCTCGCCGTTCTGGAGGGCGGTCACCTGAGCCTGAGCGTCACCGATGAAGCGGATGACCATCTCGGAGAACTGCGGCTTGAGGTCACCGGTGTACTTGTCGTTGAGCTTCAGCGTCATCGACTGCGTGGGCTCCCACGAGTCGATGATCCACGGGCCGCTCGAGAGGTACAGCGACGGGTCGTCCGGCAGCGACGTCATGTCGAAGCCCGAGTTCCAGAAGTCGGCCGCAGCCTTCAGCGTCTCGTTGACCGGAGCCGGAGCGGCGGCGTCGCCGCGGGGGCTGGTCAGGATCGTGTCGATGAGCTCGGCCTGGTCGACGCCGGCCTTCTCGGCGACGACGTGGACCGGCTGGTCGATGAGACCGATGATGTTCCAGTCGACGAACGGGGTGTCGTACTCGAGCGTGAGCGACAGCTTGTCGTCGGCGACATCCTTGATCGTCGAGGTCTTGACGCCCTCGGTGCTGCCCGCGTACGCGAAGTACTTGGTGCCGCTCGTGGGCTCACCGGTCTCGGGGTCCAGCGTGGCGTCGTCGAAGACGCCCGACGTCGCGGCCCAGCCGAAGATCAGGTCGTCGGTCGTGATGGGCTCGCCGTCCGACCACTCGAGGCCGTCGTTGAGCGTGTACTTGACCTGGAGCGGGTCTTCGCTGACGATCTCCATCTTGCCGAACGACTCGTCGGGGACGACCTCGTAGGTGTCGCTGACGTAGTAGAAGCCGGCGCGGGTCAGGTAGTTGACCTTGCCGTTGATGTCGAGGTTGCCGTTGTCGCTGTTCGAGTTCGTGCCCGTGAACTCGTTCACCTCGGCGATGGTCACCGCGGCGTCGGCGGTGTTCCCGGTCTCCTCCGTCGCCGGCGGGGTCGTCGAGCATCCGGCGAGGACCAATGCGGTCACGCCGACGCCCGCCGCGACTCCGAGTGCGCGCATGCGCCACGTCGTCTTGTCAGACACTTGTGTCTCCTCTGTGCAGGGTAATGCGCGCGAATCCAGCCGGAAGCCGGACCTGCGCGCGGATGGGAAAACGATAAGCACCGGTTGTGAGATGGTCAAAACGATCGGCGAAAACGTTACAGAGCCTTAACTCAATCGACGCGGAGTGTGACAATCTGACAAGATGACGCCGCCGAACCGGCCCACAGGTCAGAGGGATTCGACTACGCTTTCGCCCCTCACGTCGTACGACCGCCGACGCCTCACCTGGGAGGTGTGGATCGTCCTCGCGATCACGGTCGGACAGTCCGCGGTGTACTCCGTGCTGTCGCTCGTGCGCAAGCTGCTCGCCCCCGTTCCGCTCGGCCAGCAGCAGACGCAGGTGAACCCCTCGCGGGACGCGCAGGCGGTCTGGGATGTCGTGTACCAAGTGCTCGCCGTCTTCTTCGCGCTCGCCCTCGTGGCACTCGTCGTGTACCTGCTCTGGGAGCCCGGCAGCAACGCGCTGCGCCGCATCGGCCTGGACTTCTCGCGCTTCGGCGGAGACCTCGGCCGAGGCATCCTTCTCGCCGCCGTCATCGGCGTTCCGGGTCTCGCGCTGTATGCCGCAGGACGCGCGCTCGGGGTCACCGTCGCGGTCGTCGCCTCCCCCCTCGATGCGGCGTGGTGGACCGTGCCGCTGCTGGTGCTGTCGGCGCTGCGGGCGGGGCTGACCGAAGAGGTGATCTTCATCGGCTACCTGTTCGACCGGCTGCGGCGGTTCGGCTGGAACGACTGGGCCATCATCCTGACCTCCGCCGGCCTGCGCGGCGCGTACCACGCGTACCAGGGCATCGGTGCGATCGTCGGCAACTTCGTGATGGGCGTGGTCTTCGGCTGGTGCTACCGCCGGTGGGGTCGCGTCATGCCGCTCGTCATCGCGCACACGCTCCTCGACATCGTCGCGTTCGTGGGGTATCCCCTGGCCGCGGCCCTCTGGCCGGGCGTGTTCGCCCCGATCCCGACCCCGACCCCCACGCCCACGCCGACGCCGACGCCGACCCCCGCGGCCTGACCCGGTCGCGGATGCCCCTGCGCCGCAGCATCCATCCCCGCCCCACACGCGGATCGCGCGCGGTGCCTGACCTCGCACCCCGCCGGCGTCCCTGATCGCCGAGAGTGCACCTGGTCGCCGAGATGCTGGTTGGTTCCCTACCTCTCGGCGACCAGGTGCACTCTCGCCGATTGGGGGCGCGAGGGGACGGGAGGTCCGGCTGAGGGGGCACCTGGCGGCCTCCTCCACAGCGGCAGCGGGACGCGGCGGGTCCACAGAAGCGTCGCGCCATGCATCCACACCCGGTTGACACGGAGATGGTGGACGGATGCCGCTGGTCAGTGTCGCGCGAGCCCTCAAGCCGAGTCCGTTGGCGTTGCTGCGGCACGTCGACGTGTCCCACCCAGAACGCGGGGCCGCCAAGGGAGAACTGGTCAAGGTCCGCCACGGTATCTATGCCTCCGCCGCGCTGTGGACGTCGCTGCCGCCGTGGGACCGATACCTCGCACGCGTCTACGCAGCGGCGCTCGTCCACCCCGACGCGATCTTCTGTCTGGAGTCCGCCGCCGCGCTGCTGGGGATGCCGATCTTCGGTGACCCGGTCGACGTGCATGTGCTCGTGCCGGCGACACGTTCATCGAGACTCGTTGCCGGCGTGCGCACGCACCGGTCGAGCGAAGACCGGACGATCGTCGAGATGGGCGGACTCGCGATGACCGGTCCGGAAGACACCGCAGTGGATCTCGCTCGTCTCCGGCACCCGGCGATCGGACTTGCTGCCGCGGACTCTGCGCTCAGACTCGCACCCGACTCCTCCGCCGACGGACTGATCCGCATCAGCGAAGCGCGCATCAGCGGTCGCGGTCGCGATATCGCGCGGTGGCCGCTCGCACGTGCGACCGCCTTGTCCGAGACCGCCATCGAAGCCATCAGCCGAGCAGTGATCGAGTGGCTCGGCTTTCCCGCACCCGAACTTCAGGTCGCGTTCCGGTCGTCGGGGAAGGAGGATCGTGCCGACTTCGTCTGGAAGCACGTCAGGCTTGGAGGCGAAGCCGATGGCGACCTCAAGTACGACGGACGCTACGGCGACGCGCGTGAGATGTTGCGCCGCCAGACCCTCCGCGACAGGAGGCTGCGAACGCACCTCCGCGCGGTCGCTCACTGGGGATGGACGGATGCGACCACGGTGACGCCCCTGCGCGACATCCTGGCAGGCGCTGGCTTGCGGGCGATCGCGCCCGAACAGACCGCGCATCTCCACTCGCTCCGGCGCCTGCTGGCGCCGCACGCGCCCCACTTGATCGGCGCATCCACCGGGCAACGGGTCCGCTGAGATCGCGAAAGTACAGCTGGTCGCCGAGATGCCGGTTGCTTCCCTACCTCTCGGCGACCAGGTGCACTCTCGCGGATCTGGGGCAGGCGCCGGACTGGGACGGGTGCCAGCGCCAGGCCGGGCGGGGGAACGACGGAGCGACGGGATGCCGGGGGCACCGGCATCCCGTCGCTCGGGGATCGTCAGGCGAAGGCCTCGATGGGCGGGCAGGCGCACACCAGGTTGCGGTCGCCGTAGGCCTGGTCGATGCGGCGGACCGGCGGCCAGTACTTCGTGCGGACGAGCGTGTGGACCGGGTAGACGGCGGTCTCGCGCGAGTACGGGTGGTCCCACGAATCGGAGACGACCGACTCGGCCGTGTGCGGGGCGTTCGCGAGGGGGTTGTCGCCCTGCGGCCACTCCCCCGCGCCGACGCGGTCGGCCTCGGCCTTGATGGCGATCATCGCCTCGATGAAGCGCTCGATCTCGCCGAGGTCCTCGGACTCCGTGGGCTCGACCATGAGGGTGCCCGCCACGGGGAACGACATCGTCGGGGCGTGGAAGCCGTAGTCGATGAGACGCTTGGCGACGTCGTCGACCGAGACCCCGGTCGCTTCCTTGAGCGGACGAAGGTCGAGGATGCACTCGTGGGCCACGAGCCCGTCCTCGCCGGTGTAGAGCACCGGGTAGTGGTCGCGCAGGCGCACCGCGATGTAGTTCGCCGCGAGCACGGCCGCCGCCGTCGCATCACGCAGACCGGAAGCGCCCATCATGCGGATGTACGCCCACGAGATCGGGAGGATGCCGGCCGAGCCGTGCGGTGCGGCCGAGATGGGTCCGCCGTCGAAGACGCCGCCGGCGTGGTCCTTGCGCTGCGACAGCGGATGCGACGGGAGGTAGGGCGCGAGGTGCGCCTTCGCCGCGACCGGGCCCACGCCCGGACCGCCGCCGCCGTGCGGGATGGCGAACGTCTTGTGCAGGTTGAGGTGCGAGACGTCGCCGCCCAGGTCGCCGAAGCGCGCGTAGCCGAGGAGCGCGTTGAGGTTGGCGCCGTCGACGTACACCTGGCCGCCGGCGTCGTGCACGGCCTGCGTGATGTCGAGCACGTCGTGCTCGTACACGCCGTGCGTCGACGGGTACGTGATCATCAGCGCCGCGAGCTCGTCGGCGTGCGCCGCGATCTTCGCGCGGAGGTCGTCGAGGTCGACGTTGCCGGCCTCGTCGCAGGCGACGACGACGACGCGCATGCCCGCGAGCACGGCGGACGCGGCGTTCGTTCCGTGCGCCGACGACGGGATGAGGCACACCGTGCGGGCGAGGTCGCCGTTCGCGCGGTGGTAGCCGCGGATCGCCATGAGCCCCGCGAGCTCGCCCTGCGAGCCGGCGTTCGGCTGCAGCGACACCGCGTCGTACCCGGTGACCTCGGCGAGCCACACCTCGAGCTGCTCGATCATCGCGAGGTAGCCGTGCACGTCGTCCTCGGGCGCGAACGGATGCACGCGCGAGAACTCCGGCCACGACACGGCGGCCATCTCGGTCGCCGCGTTGAGCTTCATCGTGCACGAGCCCAGCGGGATCATGCCGCGGTCGAGCGCGTAGTCGCGGTCGGACAGCTGCTTGAGGTAGCGCATCATCGCCGTCTCGGAGCGGTGCGAGTTGAACACCGGGTGCGTGAGGAACTCCTCGACGCGATGCAGCCCGGACGGCACGCCCGCCAGGGGCGCAGCATCCGTGAAGGAAAGCACCCGCTCGCCCTGCTCACCCGCGCCCAGGAACTCGTTCTCGGGAAGACCGAAGGCCCACGCCACGGCCGCGAGGTCGTCGGCCGTCGTGGTCTCGTCGACGGAGACGCCGACCGTCGCGTCGTCGGCCCAGAAGAGCTGGAAACCACGCTCGCGTGCGCGCTCGATCACGCGGCGCGAGGCACCGGGGGTCGCCACCCGCAGCGTGTCGAAGAACGAGTCCGACCGCAGTGACAAGCCGTACGAGCGCAGTCTGTCAGCCAGCGCCGAGGCCTTCTTGGCGACGTCGGTCGCGATCGCGCGGAGGCCGTCGGGCCCGTGGTACACCGCGTACATCGACGCCATGACCGCGAGCAGCACCTGTGACGTGCAGATGTTGGACGTGGCCTTCTCGCGGCGGATGTGCTGCTCGCGCGTCTGGAGGGCGAGGCGGTAGGCGGGGTGGCCCGCGGCGTCCTGCGAGACGCCGACGAGGCGGCCCGGCAGCTGCCGCTCGAGTCCCTGACGCACGGCCATGTAGCCGGCGTGCGGACCGCCGAAGCCGAGCGGAACGCCGAAGCGCTGCGTCGTCCCCACCGCCACGTCGGCGCCGAACGAGCCCGGCGAACGCAGCAGTGTGAGGGCGAGGAGGTCGGCGGCCACGACGACGAGCGCACCGGCGACGTGCGCCGCGTCGACGACGCCGGACGGGTCCCACACGTGGCCCGACGCGCCGGGGTACTGCACCAGCACGCCGAACAGCTCGTCCGGCAGGGTCGCGCCTCGGGCGAGGTCGAGCTCGACGAGCTCGATGCCGACCGCGGCCGCGCGGTGCGCGAGCAGGGCCTTCGTCTGGGGCAGCGCGTCGGCGTCGACGACGAACACGTTCGACGACACCTTCGAGCCGCGTCGGGCGACGAGCATGCCCTCGACGACGGCGGTCGACTCGTCGAGCATGGACGCGTTCGCCGTCGCGAGGCCGGTGAGGTCGGTGACCATCGTCTGGAAGTTGATGAGCGCCTCCAGGCGCCCCTGCGAGATCTCGGGCTGGTACGGCGTGTACGCGGTGTACCAGGAGGGGTTCTCGAGCACGTTGCGGGCGATCACCGACGGCGTGAGCGTGTCGTAGTAGCCGAGCCCGATCATCGGCCGCGCGGTGCGGTTCTGCGACGCCAGCACGCGCAGCTCCGCGAGCGCCTCGGCCTCGGTCGCTGCGGGCGGGATGTCGCTCGTGGCGCGGGGCTTCACATGGATGGATGCCGGAACCGCCGCCTCGACGAGCGCGTCGACGCTGTCGTAGCCCAGGGCGTCGAGCATCGTGCGCTGGGCTGCGGCATCCGTCCCGATGTGACGGTCGGCGAACAGACCCGTCATTCGGCGCCGCCCGTGAGCGAGATGTACGCGTCGCGGTCGAGGAGGTCCGCCACGGACGCGGGGTCGACCGTGATCTTGACCAGCCATCCGGCGCCGAACGGGTCGGCGTTCACGAGGGACGGGTCGTCGACGACGGCGTCGTTGACCGCGACGACCTCGCCCGTCAGCGGAGCGTAGAGCTCGCCGACCGACTTCGTGGACTCGATCTCGCCGACCACGGTGGCGGCGGTCACCGAGCTGCCCACGGCGGGCAGCTCGACGAACACGACATCACCGAGCTTGTCGGCGGCGTACGAGGTGATGCCGACGGTCGCGACGTCGCCTTCGAGGGCGACCCACTCGTGCTCGGCGGTGTACTTGAGGGCGGTGAGATCGGTCATTTGTTCCTCCGGTAGAAGGGCAGGTCGGTCACGGTCGCGGGGATGCGGGTACCCCGCACGTCGATGAAGAGCTCGGTGCCGGGAGCGCTCGCGGCGGGTGAGACGAACGCCATGGCGATGGGATGCCCCAGGGTCGGGCTGAGCGCGCCGCTCGTGATCTCGCCCACGGGGGTGGCGGCGTCGGCGCCGTCGAACACGGCGTAGCCGGCGCGGCCGGCGCGGCGCCCCTCGCCGGCGAGGCCGACGAGGACGGGAGCGTCGGACGCGACCACCGCGCCGAGGCCCGCCTTGCCGACGAAGTCTTCCTTGTCGACCGCCACGACGCGGCCGAGGCCCGCCTGTGCGGGGACGATGTCGAGCGACAGCTCGTGACCGTACAGCGGCATGCCGGCCTCCAGGCGCAGCGTGTCGCGCGCGGCGAGGCCGGCGGGAACGAGCCCTCGCGGCTCGCCGGCGGCGAGCAGGGCGTCCCACAGCGCGGCCGCGGCACGGTTCGGCACGAGGAGCTCGAAGCCGTCCTCGCCGGTGTACCCGGTGCGCGCGATGAAGAGAGGCTCGCCGTCGAACGTCCCGGACGACCATGCGTAGTAGCCGAGGTCGGCGAAGGCGGGCGCGACGTCGGCGATGCCTGCCGTCGCCTCGACGATCTCGAGCGCCGCGGGACCCTGCACGGCGATGAGGGACGTGTCGTCGGTCTGATCCTCGAGCTCGACCTCGAAGCCGTCGATGCCGTCCGCGAACGCCGAAGCGACGGCATCCCGGTTCGCGGCGTTGGCGATCACGAGGAAGCGGTCGTCGGCGAGGCGGTAGACGATGACGTCGTCGACGATGCCGCCGGACTCGGCGAGCACGAGCGAGTACTTCGCCTTGCCGACGCGCATCGGCGAGATCGCGCCGGCGAGGGCGTAGTCGAGGAACGCGCCCGAGCCCGACCCGCTGACGAGGAACTCGGCCATGTGCGAGATGTCGAAGAGGCCCGCGCCGCCGCGCACGGCGTGGTGCTCGGCGAGGTCGGAGCTGTAGCGCACGGGCATGAGCCAGCCGCCGAAGTCGGTGAAGGAGGCGCCGAGCGCCTCGTGGCGCTCGTGCAGGGCAGTCGTACGGAGTTCTGGCATGAGTTCTCCCGGTCGCGGACGGGCAGGCGTCCGATCGACGCCTGTGAACTCCCCCTCTGTCATGGGCCTGAGAGTTTCGCCCGTCCTGCGAGGGAGCGGGTTTTCACCGTCGGCGGATCCTCGCTGCGCTTGAATCACTTTCCAGAGTCGGCCTGCCCGAACGGTACGCGTACCTGAGAGATTGGCGGGGAGGCTTGCTCCTTCGGTGCTCGGCGATCGTGCTGCCGAGGCTCTCCCGCCCGGGTGATGGGCCGTTATTGACTTGCGGAGCAAGCATACCGGTCGGTGCCGTCAGCCGACGCAGGAGCCCGTCGACACGGTGTTCGTGAGCGAGGGCGCGCGATCGGCGACCGGGGTGAGCTCGGCCATCGTCATGGCGTACCCGACGTTGTCGTCGTTCTCGGCCCGCGCGAACACGACGCCGGCGACTTCGCCGTCGCCCGTCAGCAGCGGGCCACCCGAGTTGCCGGGTCGCACGACGGCCTGCAGCGAATAGATCTCGCGAGGGTTCCACGAGCTGTCGTACACGTCCGGCACGTTCGCGACACCCACCGACTGCACGCTCGCCGACACCATCGTGAACGGGCCGCCGTACGGGTAGCCCTGCACGACCGCGGCGGCGCCCGCCGCGAGCGTGGGAGAGAACGGCAGGGCGGTGGCGTCCAGGTCGTCCACGGCGATCACCGCAAGGTCGTCGATCGGGTCGAAGTAGACGATGCGCCCCTCCCGTGCGGGCACTCCGGGCAGCTCGACGATGGGGGTGTCGACGCCCGCGACGACGTGGGCGTTGGTCACGACGCGGTCCTCGGCGACGACGAAGCCGGTGCCCGACGATCCGCGCCCGCAGGCGTACGCATTGCCCGACACGCGGGCGACGGATGCTGCGGCCCGCTGCAGCTCGGGATCGTCCAGGGCGACCGGGGGCGCAGGCTCCGCGGTCCCCGGTCCGAGCAGCAGCCCGAGCCCTGGCAGTCCGTCGTCGAGCACGGCGCCGCGCAGCTGTGCGAGGGCGGCGGCGACGGGGTCGGGGGTAGCGGCCTCGATACCGCGCAGGATGGCGGACGACGCCACAGCCGACGAGATGACCGGGATGCCGGCGACCGCGATCGCGGGGGCGACGAGCGCCAGCGCGAGGATCGCGGCGACGACCGAGGCGATGCCGCCGAGGAAGCGCTCGATCCCCCGCAGCTTCAGCCGGTCGGCGCCGGAGCGCAGCGCCGAGCCGATCGCCGAGCCGACCGCCGCACCGGCGAAGACCAGCCCGAGAGCGGTGAGGAGCACGGCGGGGCCGCGCCACACCGGCGACGGCACCCAGGCGCTCACCAGCGGGGTCAGCCAGAACGCTGCGAAGGCGCCTGCGGCGAGACCCGCCAAGGTGCCGATGCTCGCGAAGAAGCCGCGCTGGACGCCGGCGACGCAGGCGGCGATGAGGAGGAGGACGACGATCACGTCGACGACGATCATCCTCACCCCTTCCCGACGGGACCCGTCTCGTCAGGCTACGCATCGAGGCTGGGAGAGGACCCCGATCGGCCGCCCGGGCGTGTCGGGAGGACCCGCGTGCAGAGGCGGGTCAGCGGCGCTCGGCGGCGAGCTCCCTCCGCACCTCGTCGCGCAGCATCCCCTGGTTCTCGGGATCCGGTGCGGCGCCCAGCAGAGTGCGGGTGTACTCGTGCTGCGGATCGAGGATCACGTCGTCGGCGCGGCCGCGCTCGACGATGTCGCCTCGGTGCATCACCAGGATCTCGTCGGAGAAGTGCCGGGCCGTGGCGAGGTCGTGGGTGATGTAGAGCACCCCGAGGTGGTCCTCGCGCTGCAGCTGCGCCAGCAGGTTCAGCACGCCGAGGCGGATGGACACGTCGAGCATCGAGACAGGCTCGTCGGCGATGATGAACTGCGCGCCGGGCGCGAGCGCCCGAGCGATCGCCACGCGCTGGCGCTGACCGCCCGACAGCTCGTGCGGACGACGCTCTGCCATCTTGTCGCTCGGCGTGAGCCGCACCCTCTCGAGGAGCTCGAGCACGCGCTGACGCACCTCGTCGCGGCCGATCCCCGGGTTGTGGATGCGCAGCGGACGCTCCAGATGGTGCTCGATCGAATGGAACGGGTTCAGCGACGCGAACGGGTCCTGGAAGACCATCTGCACGTCGCCGCGATACGCGGCGACGTCGCGGCTGCGGCGGCCGGCGGGTGCACCGTCGAGCAGGATCTGCCCGCTCGTCGGCGTCTCGAGCCGGGCCAGCATCCTGGCGATCGTCGACTTGCCCGAGCCCGACTCCCCCACCAGCGCGATGGTGCGGCCGGCCTCGAGCGTGAACGACACGTCCTTCACCGCGTGGAGGGTCGAGAACTTCAGGCCGCTGCGCAGCCGGAAGTCCTTGACCAGGTTCCGTGCCTCGAGCGTGCGCGGTGAGCCCGCGACCGGGTTCTGGGCGCTCATGCGGCCCCTCCTTCTGCTGAGGCCGCGCCGAGCATCGCCGAGATGGGCTGATGGCCGGTGCGCACGAAGTCGCCCCGGTCGCCGCGCAGGCTCGGGAAGCTCGACAGCAGCTTCTTCGTGTACTCGTGCTGCGGCGTGCGGTAGATGTCGGTCGCGGTGCCGAGCTCGACGATCTCGCCCTGCAGCATCACCGCGATGCGGTCGGAGATCTCGATCAGCATCGGCAGGTCGTGGGTGATGAAGATGACCGCGAACCCGAGCTTCTCGCGCAGGCGCATGATCTCGCGGATGATGCCGCGCTGCACCACGACATCGAGGGCAGTGGTCGGCTCGTCCATGATCATGACCTGCGGGTCGAGCGCGAGCGCCATCGCGATCATGACGCGCTGCCGCATGCCGCCGGACAGCTCGTGCGGGAAGCTGGTGAGGCGTTTGGGGTCGACGCCGACCAGTTCGAGGAGCTCCTCGCTGCGCCGCTGCTTGTCGCGCTTGGACATCTCGGGGCGGTGGGTCGTGAAGACGTCGAAGAGCTGCGCCCTGACGTTGATGACCGGGTTGAGCGAGTTCATCGCGCCCTGGAACACCATCGACACCTTGTCCCAGCGGAACCGGCGCAGCTCCTCGTCGGCGAGGCCGACGACGTCGATGTCCTCGCCCGACCGGTCGTGGAACACGACGTCGCCCGCCGTCATCAGCGCCGGCGGCTTGAGCAGCCGGTTGATGCCGTACGCGAGGGTCGACTTTCCGCACCCGGACTCGCCGGCGAGTCCCAGGATCTCGCCGCGGTGGAGCGTGAGCGACACATCGCGCACTGCTTTGACCGGCGGATCGACTTCGTACTCGATCGAGACGTTGCGCGCGGTGAGGACGGCGTCGCCGTTCATGCCTCGCCTCCGTTCGTGACGTGGACCGACTCGACACCCCGGCCGGCGCGCTTGGCCTGGCGCACGCGCCGGGCGTTCTCGGGTGCGAGCCGCAGCTTCGGGTTGATGATCTCGTCGATCGAGAAGTTGATGAGTGACAGGCCCGCGCCGAGGAGCGCGATCATGAGGCCCGGCGGCACGAACCACCACCAGGCGCCGGTGCCGAGCGCCTGGCCGGTCTGCGCGTCGTTGAGCATCGTGCCCCACGTGATCGAGCCGGTCGGCCCGAGCCCGAGGTAGGAGAGGCCCGCCTCGCCGAGGATCGCGAAGATGATCGCGAAGAGGAACTGGGCTGCCAGAAGCGGCAGCAGGTTCGGGAGGATCTCGACGCGGATGATGCGCGCCGTCTTCTCCCCCGCGACCCGGCTGGCGGCCACGTAGTCGCGCGACCGCAGCGAGCGCGCCTGCGCCCTCAGAACGACCGCGGACCCCGCCCACCCCGTGATTCCGAGGACGAGGGCCACCAGCATCCAACTTCTTCCGGGGATGTAGGTGGCGATCACCATCACCAGCGGCAGGCCCGGGATGACCAGCATGATGTTCGTGAAGAGCGACAGGATCTCGTCCCACCAGCCGCCCTTGTAGCCGGCGAGGATGCCGAACACGATCGACAGGATCAGGGCGATGAGGCCCGCGACGATGCCCACCATGAGGGAGCCGCGCGTGCCCCACGCGAGCTGGGCGAGCACGTCGTAGCCGAGCTTGGTCGTGCCGAGCCAGTGCTCCGCGCTCGGCGGCGACAGCGCCGGGTTGTCGGAGTCGGTCGGGTCCTGGCAGAACAGCGGCCCGAGGATGCCGAAGAGGGTGATGCCGATGACGATGGTGAGACCGAGCGCGAGTTTCAGCGACATCCTCGGCAGCAGCTGGCGGAAGCCGCGGCGCGCGGCGCGCGCCTCGTCGCGCGCCGCCTCGACGTCGGCGTCGACGGGCGGCGACATCATCGCGCCCGGTGCGATGAGGGCGGGGTCGATCGTGCGGTCGGAGAGGGTCTCGGGGACGCTCTCGTAGTCGGTCGACGTGTCGGTCACTTCGAGCCTCTCAGACATTGTGGCGCGCCCTCGGGTCGATGAATCCGTAGACGATGTCCATGATGAAGTTCGCCGCGAGCACCGCGATCGTGATCACCAGGAAGACGCCCTGCATCAGCGCGTAGTCGCTGTTCTGCACCGACTGGATCATGAGCTTGCCGATGCCGGGATAGGTGAACACCTGCTCCATGACGATGGAGCCCGCCACGACGAACCCGAGCGAGATGCCGAACCCGGCGATCGACGGGATCGCCGCATTGCGAGTCGCGTAGGTGCGAAGGATGCGCACCGGTTTCAGGCCCTTGGCCTCGGCGGTGACGATGTAGTCCTCCGAGACGGTCGACACCATCATGTTGCGCATGCCGAGCAGCCACCCGCCGACCGAGCTCAGCACGATCGTGAGTGCGGGAAGGAACCCGTGGTACACGGCGCTTCCGATGAACGCCCAGCTCCACTCCGGGCCTTCGGGGAAGGCCCACACGTCGTAGCCGCCGAAGATGGGGAACCAGCCCAGCGCGACGGAGAAGATCGCGATGAGCACCAGGGCGAGCCAGAAGTAGGGGATGGACTGCAGCACCGTCGTGAACGGCACCAGGTGGTCGACCCAGGTACCGCGGCGCCACCCCACCCAGGCGCCGATGCCGACGCCCAGGACGAACGAGATGACGGTGGCGAGACCCACCAGGATCACCGTCCACGGCAGGGCCGCGGCGATGAGGTCCGTCACCGGGGCCGGGTACTTCGTGATGGAGATGCCCAGGTCTCCCTGCAGCATCCGGCCCCAGTACGCGACGTACTGGTCCCACATCGACGACGAGTCGACGCCGAGCAGGGTCTTGATGTTGCGGACCGTGGTCTCGTTGATCTCCCCGCCGGCACGCTGCATCTTCGCGAGGAGGATGTCGGCGGGGTCGCCGGGCAGAAGCCTCGGCAGGAGGAAGTTGAGGGAGATCGTCGCCCAGAGTGTCACCACATAGAACGCGATCCGCCGCGCATAGAACTTCATCGCAGCCTGCTCCTCCGTGCCGCGGCTTCTGCCCGGTCGTGCATTACTTCACCGGCTCCAGGTGCTGGAGCACGTAGCCGGCCGCCACCGAACCCCAGGCCGGCGGGAACGCGTACAGGTCGTCCTCGGTCGGCCAGCCCGTGAAGTCCTTCGTGTTGAAGAACGTCTGGGTCGCGTTGATCACCAGCGGGATGTACGGGAGGTCGCGGACGATCTCGGTCTGCAGGGTGGCGTACGCCTCCTGCTTGACGGCCTCGTCGTTCGTGGCTGCGGCCGCGGCGACGGCCTCGTTCACGATCGCGTTGTCGTAGCGGCTGAAGTTCCAGCGGCCGGCGGGGACCTCTTCGCCGACCTGCGAGGTCGACTCACCGGCGAACCAGTCCTTGTAGATCTGGAACGGGTCGGCGACCGAGGTGCCGATGACACCGCCCATGATCAGCTGGTACTGCCCGGTCTGACGTGCGTCCGAGAACTCCTGCCACTGCACCGTCGAGGCGTTGACCTTGATGCCGGCCTCTGCCGCCTGCTCGCTGATGAGCTTGGCCGCGTCGTTGTAGTCCGTCCAGCCGTCGACCGAGATGAGGCTCAGCTCGATCGGGGTGCCGTCCTTGCCGTAGAAGCCGTCGCCGCCCTTGGTGTAGCCGGCGGCCTCGAGGATCTCACCGGCGGCCGCGGCATCCGGCGACTGCGGGCTGATCTCGTTGGCCGGGTCGGCGACCCACTTCTGGTCGCGCGGGAGCAGAGCGAAGGTGGGCGAGATGTCGCCGGTCAGGCCGACGAACGCCTTCTCCTTGATGGTGCCGCGGTCGATCGCGACATTGAGCGCCTGGCGCACCGCGACGTCGGTCTGCGGGCCCGTGCAACCGAGCTCGGCGTTCGAGCAGGTGTAGAGCACGGTCGGGTCCTGCGGCGTGTTCAGCATGCTGATGACGCCGTTCGAGGTCACCGAGTCGGGGTTGGGCACGAACATGCCGGTCCAGTCGAGCTCGCCCGCCGTGAGCAGGTCCTGCGCGGACTGGTTGGCGTCGATGCCGATGTACTGCACCTTCTTGATCGCCGGCACGCCCTCCTCGCGGAAGTTCTCGTTCGCGACGACGGTGTAGGACGCGTCCGTCACCTTGTCGACGACGTACGGGCCGGTGCCCACCGGCTCCTCGTCGGTGAAGGTCGTGTAGTCGTCGACCTCCGACCAGATGTGCTCGGGCAGCATCCAGGTGGTGCCGAGGATCTGGAACTCGTTCGTGAACTGCGGCGTCTCGTAGGTCAGGACGAGCGTGGTGTCGTCGGGGGCCTCCGCCGAGATGAGACCGTCGCGGTGGTTCGGCTCGTAGTTGAAGGTGAACGCGGCGTCTTCCGCCGTGAAGTCCTCACCGTCGCTCCACTTCACGCCGTCCTTGAGCGTCACCGTGATGACGGTGCCGTCCTCGTTGTACTCGAAGCTCTCGCCGAGCATGGGGGCCGGCGCGTCGTCGGCGGTCTTGTTGTAGAAGAACAGCGGCTCGTAGATCGGACCGAGCGCGGCATGCAGCACGCTCGGCGAGAAGGGGTTGAAGTTCGCCTCGATCGGAGTCTGGCTTCCGGCCCAGACCCGCAGCGTGCGGCCCTCGGAATCGCCGCTGTCGTTGCCGCCGCCAGTGGCGCAGCCCGACAGGCCGAGACCGAGGATGGCGGCCCCGGCGACGGCGATGAGCGCCGCTCGGCGCTTCGCGTTTCGAATCATCGTTGGTTCTTTCTCTCGTGCGGCATTGCAGGGAGGAGGTGCGCGGGCACCCGGTGCATTCATTAAGTACTGATCCTTAACAAATGAGTGTTAGTAAACCTAACAAACATTCCCCCTCCCGCGCATCCTGGGAACGCACTGTGTACGTCACGTCTTCGCAACGGTTCGGGCCGGGCTGGTGGGTCGCGACGGGTGTTACGGCAGGGGTTTGGCTTCTGGTCAGAGTGACACTATGATCGGATCAGACAGTTAGAGTCACCATGACCAGAACAGCACCTGAGCCCCACTCCCCCAGCGCCCCGGCCGACGCCGAAACGATCCGCGTCGCGGTGTCGACGGTGATCTTCACCCTCCGCCGGCTCCCCGGAAGCGACGCCGTGCAGGTCGTCCTGCCGCTGGTGCGGCGCACGCGCGATCCGCACGAGGGCCAGTGGGCGCTCCCCGGCGGATGGCTGGACGCGACGGAGGGACTGGATGCTGCGGCATCCCGTACCCTCGCCGAGACGACCGGGCTGGCACCGAGCTATCTCGAGCAGCTGTACGCGTTCGGCGCCGTCGACCGCTCCCCCACGCGGGTCGTCTCGATCGTGTACTGGGCGCTCCTGCGCGCCGACGAGATCACGGACGGATCGGTCGAGAACGTGGAGTGGTTCGACGCGGCCGCCCTCCCGGAACTCGCCTTCGACCACAACGAGATCGTCGACTACGCGCTGTGGCGCCTGCGCAACAAGGTCGGCTACAGCCGCATCGCCCATGGCCTCCTCGCCGACGAGTTCACCCTCGCCGACCTGCGCGAGGTCTATGAGGCGATCCTCGGCCGGCGCCTCGACCCGGCGAACTTCCGCCGTCAGGTCGAGAACTCCGGCACCCTCATCCCCACAGACCGCTTCCGCACCGGAAGCCACCGCCCCGCGCGGCTCTACCGCTACAACCAGGACGTCGAGCTCGCCGACCGCGGCCCGCTCGACGCCCGCCACTGATCCCCCGAACGGAGCACCCGACATGCCTGCCGTGAACATCACCCTCCAGCCCCGCCCCGAACTGGACGCCTCGGTCGACCACGCCATCCAGGCGATCGTCGCGGGCGCCGTCGTCGGCGAGACCTGCAACACCGATCTCGCCGCCGGCCCCTGGGACTTCGACACGCGCCCCGGATACGGCCCCGGCTCGTCGATGGGCGACGTCATCCCCACCGGGTCGCCGCGCCAGGGCGAGCTGCCCCGCGAGTACCGCGAGGCGTCCGAGGCCGAGCTCGACGAGCGCATCCGCGCCGCGAAAGCGACGCTCGGCGACCGCGTCGTCGTGCTCGGGCACTTCTACCAGCGCGAAGAGGTCGTGGTGCACGCCGACTACGTGGGCGACTCGTTCCAGCTCGCGAACGCGGCGCTGGAGCACCCCGACGCCGAGGCGATCGTGTTCTGCGGCGTCCACTTCATGGCCGAGACCGCCGATCTGCTGTCACGTCCCGAGCAGGCCGTGATCCTCCCGAATCTCGCGGCCGGCTGCTCGATGGCCGACATGGCCGACATCGACCAGGTCGAGGAGTGCTGGGAGCAGCTCGCCGACGTCTACGGCGACATGGACGCCGTCGACGAGGATGGGCTCGTTCCCGTCATCCCCGTGACGTACATGAACTCCTCGGCCGCGATCAAGGGCTTCGTCGGACGCCACGGCGGCATCGTGTGCACGTCGTCGAACGCGCGGACGGTGCTGGAGTGGGCGTTCCAGCGCGGACGCCGCGTGCTGTTCTTCCCCGACCAGCACCTCGGCCGCAACACCGCCAAGGCGATGGGCGTGCCACTCGAGCAGATGCCGATGTGGAATCCGCGGAAGCCGCTCGGCGGCTCCGACGCCGACACGCTCGCCGACGCCCGCGTCATCCTGTGGCACGGCTTCTGCTCGGTGCACCGCCGCTTCTCGGTCGACCAGATCGACAAGGCCCGCGCCGAGCACCCGGGCGTGCGCGTGATCGTGCACCCCGAGTGCCCGATGGAGGTCGTCGACGCCGCCGACGAGGCCGGCTCGACGGACTACATCCGCAAGGCGATCGAGGCCGCGACGGAGCCGACCACGTTCGCGATCGGCACCGAGGTGAACCTCGTGCAGCGCCTCGCCGCCGACCACCCGCAGCACACGATCTTCTGCCTCGACCCGGTCGTGTGCCCCTGCTCGACCATGTACCGCATCCACCCCGGCTACCTCGCGTGGGTGCTCGAGGGTCTCGTCGCGGGCGAGGTGCGCAACCGCATCACGGTGCCGGCTTCCGTTGCGGATCCGGCACGGGTGGCGCTGGAGCGGATGCTGGCGGCCAAGCCGCCGGCAGCACCCGCGGCCGCGTGGGAGAACGCCTCATGACGGTGCACGAAACCGAAGGCGGGCCGGGTGCCATCGTGGTGGGCTCGGGCATCGCCGGGCTGCTCACCGCCCTGCACGCCGTCGAGCACGGCTGCCGCGTCACGCTCGTGACGAAGGACGTGCTCGAGCACGCCAACACCCGCTTCGCACAGGGCGGGATCGCCGGCGTGATGTTCGACGACGATCGTGCCGACGACCACGTGCGCGACACGCTGGTCGCCGGCGCCGGTCTCAGCGATCCGGCCGCGGTGCGCGTGCTCGTCGACGAGGGCCCCGCGCGGATCCGCGAGCTGATCGCGCTCGGCGTCGCGTTCGACCGCGACGACACCGGCGGTTTCGTGAAGGGGCTCGAGGCCGCGCACTCCTATCCCCGCATCCTCCACGCCGGCGGCGACGCCACCGGAACGGCCATCGAGAAGGCGCTCGTCGCGCGGCTGCGCGCCAGCGACGTCACCGTGATCGAACACGCGTTCCTCGTCGACCTCGTCGTGACGGACGGTCGCGTCAGCGGCGTCGAACTGGTCGTCGGAGAGACGGATGCTGCCGCCGGCCGTCGCGAGATCGTCACGGCCGACGCGGTCGTGCTCGCGACCGGCGGCGCGGGTGAGCTGTACGCACACTCGACCAATCCGGAGGTGGCCACGGGCGACGGCATCGCCGCAGCCATTCGTGCCGGCGCCGACGTCGCCGACCTCGAGTTCTTCCAGTTCCACCCGACCGTGCTGGCGGTGGGCGACTCGTTCCTGGTCTCGGAGGCCGTGCGCGGCGAGGGCGCGACCCTCGTCGACGAGCACGGCCGCCGGTTCGCGTTCGACGCGCACCCCGACGGCGAGCTCGCGCCCCGCGACGTCGTGGCCCGCGCGATCGCACGGCAGATGGAGGCGCAGCACGGCCGCCCGGTGTTCCTGGACGCGACGCACATCCACTCCGAGGATGCCGACGAGCGCGCGGCCTTCCTCGCCCGCCGCTTCCCCACCATCGACCGCGCGGTGCGCGAGCGGGGCCTGGACTGGGCGCGCGAGCCGATCCCGGTCACGCCGGCCGCGCACTACCTGATGGGCGGCGTCAGCACCGATCTGCTCGGCCGCACCACCCTGCCCGGCCTCTACGCCGTGGGCGAGGTCGCGCGCACCGGCGTGCACGGCGCGAACCGTCTGGCCTCGAACTCGCTGCTCGAGGGCGCCGTGTTCGGCGCACGCGCGGGTGACGTCATCGCCGAGGACGCGGCCGCCGGATCCTGGCCAGTCCTCCCCGCCCCCGCCCTCACCGCGAGCAGGCGCGGCGGCGACACCGCAGACGCACCGGCGTTCTCGCGGCCGGCGCTGCAGGAGCTGCTCTGGGACGATGCCGGACTCGTGCGGGATGAAGCGGGCCTCGGGCACGCAGCATCCGTCATCTCGACCTGGCGCGCGCAGCAGCGCACCCCGGTCACCGAGCACCACTTCGAGGACGAGAACCTGCTCCTCGTCGCCGAGCACCTCGTCGCGGCCGCCCTTGCGCGCCGGGCGTCGGTCGGCGCGCACTTCCGCTCCGACGGGACGCCCGCGGAGGCTCCCGCCCTTGTCACCGCATCGCGCGGCACCGCCGCTCAGAACTCCCCCGCCTCGCACCTCTCGAAGGAGCCCGTCGCATGCTGACCCGCGCCGTGATCGACCGTGCCGTCGCCGCCGCCCTCGAAGAGGACGCGCCGTGGGGCGACCTCACCAGCGAGGCGCTGATCCCCGAGAACGCGGTCGCCCGCGCCGATCTCGTCGCGCGCGAACGCGGCGTGTTCTCGGGCGGCGAGGTGTTCGAGGCGGCATTCCGGCTCACCGACCCGGCGATCGACGTCGAGCTGGTCGTCGAGGACGGCGAGTGGTTCGAACCCGGCGCCGTGCTGGCGGTCGTCACCGGTCCGGCGCGCGGCGTGCTCACGGCCGAGCGGATCGGCCTCAACTTCGTACAGCGGATGTCGGGCATCGCGACCCTCACCGGGACGTACGTGGCCGAGATCGCGCACACCGGCACGCGCATCGCCGACACGCGCAAGACCACCCCGGGCCTGCGTGCCTTCGAGCGCAAGGCCGTGCGCGACGGCGGCGGCCGCAACCACCGCCACTCGCTGTCAGACGCGGTCATGGCGAAGGACAACCACCTCGCGGTCCTCGCGCAGAAGGGCGTCTCGCCGACGGCGGCGCTCCTCGCCGCGAAGGACCTCCTCCCCCACACGACGCACATCGAGGTCGAGGTCGACCGGCTCGAGCAGATCGAGCCGGTGCTCGCCGCCGGCATCGGCACGATCATGCTCGACAACTTCTCCCTCGACGACCTCCGCACGGGGGTCGCCCAGGTCGCCGGCCGGGCGACGGTCGAGGCATCCGGCGGGGTATCGCTCGAGACCGTGCGCGCGATCGCCGAGACCGGCGTAGACGTGATCTCGGTCGGCGCGCTCACCCACTCTGCGCGCGCCCTCGATCTCGGGCTCGACGTGCGCATCGACGCCGCCTGATCCACCCCGGAGCACCCGATGAGCATGCTGTACCTCGACAACGCCGCGACCACGCCGGTGCGCCCCGAGGTGCTCGAGGCGATGATGCCGTACCTGACCCGCTGGTACGGCAACGCGTCGAGCCACCACACCGTGGGCGAGGCGGCGGCCGACGCCCTGGCAGACGCCCGGGCGCGCGTGGCAGGCGTGCTCGGCCTCCGCGCCGGCGACGTGGTCTTCACCTCCGGCGGCACCGAGGCGAACAACCTCGCGATCAAGGGCATCGCGATCGCCGCCACCCTCCGTCGCGACGACCGCCGCGCGCACGTCGTGACGACGCCGATCGAGCACGAGTCGGTGCTCGAATCGGTCGACTACCTCGAACGCGTGCACGGGTTCGCGGCGACGCGCGTGCCCGTCGACGAGCACGCGCGCGTGGCGACGGATGTTGTCGTAGAGAGCCTCCGCGACGACACGGTGCTGGTGAGCATCGGGTACGCGAACAACGAGGTCGGGACGATCCAGGATGCCGCGTCCCTGGCGGCCATCGTCCGCGAGCGGCGCGTCCCGCTGCACCTGGACGGCGTCCAGGCGGCGGGCTGGCTGACGCTGTCGGCCGACGAGCTCGGGTACGACGCGATCTCGCTCGCCGGGCACAAGCTCGGCGCGCCGAAGGGCACGGGGGTGCTGGGCGTCCGCGGGAGGATCCCGCTGGAACCCCTGATGCACGGCGGCGGTCAGGAGCGCGGCCGCCGCAGCGGCACCGAGGACGTCGCCGGCGCCGTCGGCTTCGCGACCGCGCTGGAGCTCGCCGAAGCCGAACGGGTCGAGGCGTCCGCTCGTGTGTCGGCCATCCGCGACCGCTTCATCGCCCGCGTGCTCGAGCGGATCCCGTCGGCGCGTCTCACGGGCGACCCGGTGCACCGCCTCGCCGGCACCGCGAGCTTCACGTTCGCCGGGACGAGCGGCGAGGCCGTGCTGCTCGAGCTGGAGCGCCGCGGCGTGGTCTCGTCGAGCGGCTCGGCGTGCGCGGCGGGGAGCGACGAGCCCTCGCATGTGCTGCTGGCGATGGGCATCGCCCCGGAGGTGGCGCAGACCGCGGTGCGGTTCACCTTCCCGCGCTGGCTGAACGCGCCGCTGGACGCCGTCGCCGATGCGGTCGAGGCATCCGTCGCCGCCGTCAACGGTTCACCGCACTGACACAGCGGAGCCCGGCCCTCCGGAGCGCCCGTAGGATCGGGACGTGACCCCCGCCGTGACCGTCATCGTCCCGGGCTACGACGTGGCTCTCTATGCCGCCGAGGCGCTCGACTCCCTGCGCGCGCAGACACGCGAAGACTGGGTCGCGATCCTCGTCGACGACGCATCCACCGACTCCACCGGGCGGCTGTTCGACGCCGCCGCCGCGGCGGACGAGCGGTTCCAGGTCGTGCACCACGATGCGCAGAGCGGGCTCGGTGCCGCGCGCAACTCCGCCCTCGACCTCGTCCGCACCCCGTTCCTGGGGTTCCTCGACGCCGACGACCGCCTCACCCCGACCGCGCTCGAACGGCTCGTCGGCACGGTGGCCGACAGCGGCAGCGACTTCGCGCTCGGCGCGTATGTGCGCCTGCGCCCCGACAGCGCCGGCGGGTACGAGGCCGGCAGCGTGCAGCCCTGGGTCGCGGCGGCGACCGATCCCGCACGCGTCGGCGTCACCCTCGACCAGCACCCCGAGGCATCCGGCAACATCGTCGCGTGGTCGAAGGTGAGCCGCACCGATCTGTGGCGGCGCACCGGTCTGCGCTTCCCCGAGGGCAAGGCCTATGAGGACCAGATCGTCGCGCAGCAGATGTACACGCGCGCCCGCGCGTTCGACGTCATCCCCGACGTCGTCGTGGAGTGGCGCGAGCGCGCCGACGGGTCCTCGATCACCCAGCACAAGGGCGAGCTCCCCGTGCTCCGCGACTACCTCGAGGCGCTCACGGGCGGCATCGCGGTGCTGGATGCGGCGGGCCAGCCGCGGGCCGCGGCATCCCGTGTCCGTCTCATCCTCGCGATGGACCTGCCGCCCCTCGTCGACCTCGCCCGCGATCACGCCGACGACGCCTACCGGCGGGAGCTCGGCGCGTTCGCACGGACGCTGGGGTCGCGCGCGGACGGGGTCGTGCTGTCGGAGCCGGCCGCGACGGCGCTGGCCGCCGCGCGGCTCTGGTGACGACGCCACCGCCTGCCGTGCGGGAGCTCAGTCCTCGCGCCACTCCGGGTCTCCGACGCTGCCGCGACCGGCGGCCATCACCTCTTCCGAGGTGAGGACGGGCGCGTCGGGCGGGCTGTCGGCTCGCCGCTCGGGGTGGTCGGCGGGCGCCTCGGCGTCCTCCGCCTCGAGGATCCGCGTCGTCGCGAGCTGCTGAGCCGCGAGTTCGGCATACAGCCCGCCCTCCGCGAGCAGCGAGGCGTGCGTTCCGGACTCGACGATGCGCCCGGCCTCGACGACGTGGATGACATCGGCCGCGATCACCGTGGACAGGCGGTGCGCGATCGACAGCGTCGTGCGGCCCCGCGCCGCCGCATCCAATGCCTCCTGGACGACCCGCTCCGACACGGTGTCGAGGGCCGACGTCGCCTCGTCGAGGAGGAGCACGGGCGGGTCCTTCAGGAGCACCCTCGCGATCGCGATGCGCTGCTTCTCCCCGCCCGAGAGCCGATAACCGCGTTCGCCGACGACGGTGTCGTAGCCCTTCTCGAAACGCTCGATCACGTGATGGATGTTCGCGGCGCGGCACGCGGCCTCGACCTCGGCATCCGTCGCATCCGGCTTCGCGTACCGCAGGTTCTCGCGGATCGTGGCGTGGAACAGGTACGTCTCCTGCGACACGATGCCCACGTTGTCGATGATCGACTCCTGCGTGAGGCGTCGCACGTCCTCCCCGGCGAAGAGGACGGACCCGCCCGATGCCTCGTACAGCCGCGGCGTCAGATACAGAACGGTCGTCTTGCCCGCGCCGGAGGGCCCGACGAACGCGACGTGCTGACCGGGCTCGGCCGTGAACGACACGCCCTGCAGCGTCGCGCGGGCGTCGGACGCGGCGTCCGGATACCGGAACTCCACGTCGCGGAACTCGATGCGCCCGAGGGGGCCGGGGGCGTCGGCGACGGCGATGGCGTCGGGGGCCTCGCGGATGGCCGGCACGAGGTCGAGGTACTCGAAGATGCGGGCGAACAGCGCCGACGAGGTCTGCAGGTCGAGTGAGACGCGCATGAGCCCCATGAGGGGCATGAGGAGTCGCGCCTGCACCGTGGTGAACGCGACGATCGTGCCCGCCGTGATGGCGTCGGTGCCGCCGCCGATGAGGTAGCCCGAGACGAGGTAGATGATGGCGGGGACGCTCGCCATGATGACCTGGACCACGGCGAAGAAGCCCTGGCCGCTCATCGCGCGCCGCACCTGCAGCCGCACCTGGTTGACGTTCTCGTCGGCGTAGCGCGTCGACTCGGTGCGCTGGCGGTTGAACGACTTCGAGAGCAGGATGCCCGAGACGCTCAGGGTCTCCTGTGTGATGGCGGTCAGCTCCGACAGCGACTCCTGCGTCTCGCCCGCGATGCGCGCCCGCACCTGGCCGACGCGGCGCTGCACCAGGATGAGGAACGGCATGAGCACGACGGCGATGATCGTGAGCCGCCAGTCGATGAGGATCATCGCGACGAGCGAAGCGACGACCGTGACGGTGTTGCCGAGGATGCTCGTCACGGTGTTCGTGAGCACACCCGAGACGCCGCCCACGTCGTTCTGCAGGCGCGATTGGATGACGCCGGTCTTCGTGCGCGTGAAGAAGCCCAGCTCCATCGACTGCAGGTGATCGAACAGCTTCACCCGGAGGTCGCCGGTGACCCGGTTGCCGACGGTGGAGGTGAGCCACGTCTGCACCACGCCGACCGCGGCGGACAGCAGGAAGAGCGCGATCATCGCGAGCACGAGCTTCCACAGCAGCGAGAGGTCGGGGGGCGAGCCGTCGACGGGGAACAGTGCGTCGTCGAACACCCGCTGCACGAGCAGCGGCGGGATGACCGCGATGCCGGCGGCGACCACCACCAGGATTCCGGTGATGACGATCGACCACTTGTACGGCCGGAAGAGGGCGACCACCCGCCGCCCGAGATTCGGGATCTGGGGCGCCTCGGCGTTCGCGCGCCGCTGGGCGTCAGTGTCGACCGGGCGGAAGCCGGGGTGTCCGCCCCCGCCCCCACCGCCGCGCATGCTCACGTGGCCAGCCTAACCAGCGCCGCCGACGCTAGGCTCGTGGCATGACCTCGACGCCCGACCTCCCCGCACACGACGGCAGCGACCTCGCGGAGCTCCGCGAAGAGATCGACGCCCTCCAGGCCATCCCGCACGAGGAGATCGTGAACCCCCTCCCGAAGAACCTCGAAGAGCGCGAGCCCGAGGCCGAGCCGACCGACGCGATCGGCTCCGAGAAGTGGGACGACGCGGAGCCCGAGCGCTCCGACAGCTGACCCCTCGGGTCGCCTGATCTCCGGCATCCCGTCCCGAAATGCGGGAATGGGATGTCGGAACCTGTGGTTATCTTGAAGGCTTGCCATCCTCGGGTGGCACATCGCTGTCCATCCGAGCCTCGAGGAGACGACCTATGGCCGCCATCGAAACGACCCCCGGAACCGGCAGCCTCCCCGCTGTTCCGAGTAGCGCCGCGGGTGCGGCGCCCAAGCTGCGCCCCGAAGAGAGCCGCGTCATCTGGCTGCTGCTCGCGGCCGCCTTCGTCGCCATCCTCAACGAGACGACGATGGGCGTGGCGATCCCGCACCTCATCACCGACCTCGGCATCACCGCGCTGTCCGCGCAGTGGCTGACGACCGCGTTCATGCTGACGATGGCGGTGGTCATCCCGATCACCGGCTTCCTGCTGCGCCGCTTCACGACACGGGCGATGTTCATCGCGGCGATGGGGCTGTTCTCGCTGGGAACGCTCATCGCCTTCCTGTCGCCCGGCTTCCCGATGCTGCTCGCCGCACGCGTCGTGCAGGCGTCCGGCACCGCGATCATGATGCCGCTGCTGATGACGACGCTCATGACCGTCGTGCCCGCCGCCATCCGCGGCCGCATGATGGGGCGCGTCAGCATCGTGATGTCGCTGGCCCCGGCGATCGGGCCGACCCTCGCGGGTGCGATCCTCAACAACTTCGAGTGGCGCTGGATCTTCGGCATCGTGCTGCCGATCGCGATCGTGGCGCTCGTCGTCGGCGCGCGCTGGATCCACAACCTCGGCGAGACCACGCGCGCGCCGATCGACGTGCTGTCGGTCATCCTCTCGGCCCTCGGCTTCGGCGGCCTGGTCTTCGGCCTCAGCCAGCTGGGCGCCGGCGGACACGGCAGCGGAGCGGATGCCGCGGCCGCGAGCGCCGCCTCGACCACGACCCTCATCGTGTCCCTGGCTGTCGGCGTCGTCGCGCTCGGCCTCTTCGGCTGGCGCCAGGTCGTGCTCCAGCGCAAGGATGACGCGCTGCTCGACCTCCGCGTGTTCCGCAGCGCGAACTTCTCGCTGTCGATCGCGCAGATGTCGATCATGTCGATGGCGTTCTTCGGTGCGATCACCGTGGTGCCGCTCTACCTGCAGGACGTCGTCGGCGTCGACCCGCTCACCACGGGTCTCGTCGTGCTCCCCGGCGCTCTCGCGATGGGCCTCGCAGGCCCCGTCATCGGCCGCATCTACGACCGCTGGGGCACGACCGTGCTCCTGGTTCCCGGCGCGGTGATCACGAGCGCGATGCTGTGGTTCTACACGACCTTCGGCGCCGAGACGCCGGTGTGGCTGATCGCCGTGGCGCAGACGATCCTGTCGTTCGGCCTGGCGCTGTCGTTCACGCCGCTCTTCACGGCGTCGCTCGGCTCGCTCCAGCCGAAGTTCTACTCCTACGGCTCCGCTGTCGTCGGCACCGCCCAGCAGGTCGCCGGCGCCGCGGGCATCGCACTGATGTTCGGCGTCATGGCGGCGGCATCGTCGGCCGCGACGTCGTCGGGTGCCGACACCGTCGCCGCCGGAGCCGCCGGCACGCACGCCGCGTTCCTCACGGCGGCGTTCCTGTCGCTGCCGCTGCTGGTCGGCGCGTTCCTCATCCGCAAGCCGGCCGACGCACCGATGGGCGCGCCCGCCGGTCACTGACCGAGGTATCACCCGGATGCCCCGCCCCTCGACAAGGGGTGGGGCATCCGCGATTCTGGATGCGCCCGAAACCCGACGGGAAGGCAGCACCATGATCGTGAGCACTCCGGACCTCGACGGCGCCACCGGCCACGTCGCCGAGATGTACGACGGCGACCTCCGCAGCGACGGGTTCGTCTTCGGGCATACGCGCGCGATGGCGATCAATCCCGAGGCCCATGCGGCCTTCGAGACGCTCATCCGGAGCATCGTGCCGTCGATCGGCCTGCGCAACTACGAACTCGCCACCCTCGGCGCCGCCCGCGCGATCGGGTCGGACCACTGCCTCCTCGCGCATGGCCGAAAGAGCCTGCGCGCCGGTCTCCTCGATGAGGACGAACTCGCCCGGCTTGCACGCGAGGGCGCGGACGCCGGCCTCGACGAGACCGACATGGCGGTGGTCGCGTACGCCGAGAAGCTCTCGACGGATGCCGCGACCATGACCGACGCCGACACGCAGCGCCTCCGCGATCTCGGGTTCACCGATCGGCAGATCGTCGACATCACGCTCGCCGCGGCCGTGCGGAACTACTTCAGCCGGGCGCTGCTGGCCCTGGCGGTGCCCGTCGACGACGTGCCGGGTCTCAGCCCCGCACTGGTCGCCGCCCTGCTCGCGCCGGCGCAGGCCGCACGCGGCCACGTCAGTGGTGGATGACGGCCTTCAAGAGGATGAGCACTCCGCCGAAAGCGGCGGTGATGAGCGCGCTCAGGATGCGTGGAAGCCAGTGCGTGCTCCAGCGCGCGACGGCGATCCAGCCCAGTGCGCCGAGCATGACGGTGTTGGCGATGAGCGCCACCCAGAGCGCGGTGGAGTCTTCGATGACGCGCGTCGCGCCGAGCAGCAGGATGAGCAGCGGCGGAACAGACGCGAGGAGCATGCCGCCCGATTGACGAGCGGACGCGCGCAGGCTGGCCCGGAGTCCGGCATGACCGTCGGTGGCGGCCAGGCGGCCCAGAGTGCCGGCGAACACGTGGGCGGCGAAGAACACGATGACGGTGACCGCGACGGTCACGAGCGCCTCCCATGAGGTGCCCTTCGCCGAGACGACGATCATGCCCGACACGAGGATCAGTCCGTAGATCGCCTCCTCCGACATGAGGATGCGGCCGACCCGCGGGGTGATGTGAAGCTGTTCGTCGGTCATCGCCGGCGCGTCGTGAAGTGGACGGAGGCGGGTCAGTCGATGCTGCAGCTGCCGCCACCGCAGCACGAACCTGCGGACTCGACCACCGTGAGGAGGTTCTTCTCGTCGGCGACGGGTGCGAGGGTGATCGGGGCGGGCTGCTGCGAAGTCGTCATAGCGACCATGCTACCCACGGGAACAGCGACGTCGGCCGCCCGAGTCCCTGAGGGCTCCGATTCAGAGCGGCACTCCCCCGTTCTGGCACGTCGGGCAGTACTGCGCCGACGTGCCGGAGAACGTCAGATCGCGAATGGTGTCGCCGCACACGGGGCAGGCTTCGCCCGTGCGCCCGTGCACGCGCATCGCCGCCACCTTGTACTCCTTGAGCTGATCGATGGGGACGCCGAGCCGGGCATCGATCGCACCGCGCACGGTCGTCAGCGTCGCGTCGAACAGCCGGTCCGTCGAGCCGTCGTCGAGCGCAGCCGCGTGGGTCACAGGCGACACCTTGGCGAGGTGCAGGATCTCGTCGGAGTAGGCGTTGCCGATGCCGGCGAGCGATTCCTGCTCCTGCAGGATCGCCTTGATCTGCTTGCGGCGACCGCCCAGCGCGCTGTCGAACTGCGCGCGCGTGAAGGCCGCGTCCGCGGGATCGGGCCCGAGCTTCGCGATCGCGGGAACCTCACCGGCGTCGCCGACGACGAACAGTCCGAGCGACACCCAGCTGCCGGCATCGGTCACCTCCAGACTGCGGTCGCCCGACAGCTCGAAGCTCGCCAGGGCCGGCGGCGCGTCAACCGAGAGCGGGGCGGGTTCGTCGTCGGGCGCGGCATCGAGCCACCGCATCCATCCATGGCGCCCCAGCGAGACCACGAGGCTCGCCTCGTCGAGGACGAGTTCCACATGCTTGCCGTGGCGGCGGGCGCCGGTGATCGTTCGTCCGGTGATGCTCGCCGGGGGCGTGGCACGCGTCTTGACCGTGCGGAACTCGAGCACATCGACTCCGCGGAACTCTCGCCCGGACCCCTCGTCAGCGAGGAACCGCACGAGAGCCTCGACCTCCGGCGACTCAGGCATGGCCCCATCCTGCCACCGAGCCCCGACACGCGGATCGCGCGATGTCCGCCCAGCGTCATCATGGAGCGCTCATCCGCGGAATCGATGCCGGCGTCAACGAGCGCTTGATGGAGGCCGTCAGGCGCGCGCGGGCGGGCGGTGCGGAATCGGTGCAGGCTTGAGCGCGCCGAGGCTGCGCGACTGCTCGAGCATCTGGACCGCCGCCCGGAAGAGACCCTCCAAGGAGGCGAACCGCGCCGATCCGAGGCCGACCGACACCCAGACAGCCTCGTACGCCCCCGAGTCGAGCTGCTCCACGTAGGCGATCACGCTCGCCACCTCGCTCCGGGCCACCCCGCGGTCGCACAGCCGCCACGCACGATCGACGAGGGGCGTCAGAACCAGCTGGTGGATATCGTCGTGTTCCATGGCGCGAGCCTGTGCGTCCGGGGCGCATCGGCGAAGGGGCTTGACATCGCGCACCCCGATGCGTCTGCTCACCGCGGCGACGGCGCCGTCAGACGATCTCGACCTCGCGCAGCCAGCGGAATCCGTAGGGCTCGAGCGCGAGGGTCGCGGTGCCGTCGTCGTCGGCGGCGTACACGGCGGGTGACAGCCGATCGGCGAGCCCCTTACCTGTCACGGGCACCGTGACCGACGTGCCCGAGTCCGAGAGGTTGTGCACGGCCACGAAGCCGCGCTCGCCGATCGACAGCCGGTGTGCCAGCGCCTCGCGCAAGCCGGTCTCGAGGATCTCGGAAGAACTCCACCACGTCGCCATGTGTGCCCAGCCGTCGGTCCACCCCGTAGAAGTCCGTGATGTCGTAGCCGTCATCCCGGCCGGGCGACGGATAGAAGGGCATCAGCCAGACGCAGTTCACGCCGAGCTCCGCGAGGTAGTCGACGCGGTCGGTGAGTCCTGCGAAGTCGCCCACGCCGTCGCCGTCCGAGTCGGAGTAGGACTCCACATCGATGCAGTAGATCACGGCGGTCTTCCACCAGAGATCGCCCGTGTAGGCGCGCGTCATGCCCGGCTCCTGACCGCCTCGAGCAATCCGCCGCGGGCGCGCTGCAGGAACGCCTCCTGGTCGGATCCGACTGCGTGGAGGAACAGTTCGTCCGCGCCGGCCGCCGCGAGGGAGCCGAGGCGCTCCGCCGTCTCCCCGACGTCGGACGAGATGAGCACGCCGTGTTCGAGGGCGTCGACATCGCCGGGATCGGCGAGGCGGTCGAAGTCCTCGGGCTGCATGAGATCCCACATGAGCTCTGCAGGCACGGTCGCCTGACGCCACTGGTCGGCCGCGATGCGCCGTGCCTCGTCGTGCGAATCGGCCAGGCTGACGTGCACCTGCACCGCGCACGGGCCGGGGCCCCCGGCATCCCGGTACGCGGCGATGATCGCGCGGATCTCGTCGGGGTCGTGTCCCACCGTGATGAGGCCGTCGGCCCAGGAGGCCGCCCATGCGGCCGTGGGCTCGGACGCCGCGGCCGCGCGCAGCGGCGGCGGACCGGCGGGACGCGACCAGAGCCGGGCGTCGTGGACCCTGACGAGCCCGTCGTGGTCGACGCGTTCACCCGCGTGAAGGCGCCGGATGACGTCGACGACTTCGGCGAGGCGCTCCTCGCGCCGTGGCTTCGGCGGCCAGGCGTCGCCCGTCACATGCTCGTTGAGCGCCTCGCCGCTGCCGAGTGCGGACCAGAAGCGCCCCGGGAACATCTCCGCGAGCGTCGCCATGGCCTGCGCCGAGATCGCCGGGTGGTACCGCTGGCCGGGTGCCGTGACCACGCCCATCGGAAAGCCGGTGGTCGCCATCGCTGCGCCGAGCCAGCTCCACGCGTGCCCCGACTCCCCCTGCGCCGAACCCCACGGTGCGAAGTGGTCGGAGCACATCGCGCCGTCGAATCCGGCGCGTTCAGCTTCTTGCACAGAGGCCAGCAGGCGCGAGGGCGGGAGCTGTTCGTGGGAGGCGTGGTAGCCGAGGAAGACCATGCTCCCAGCCTGCGCGGCGGTGAGTGAACCGCCCACGTCGTTGCGGGGGCAGGATCGACGTGGTAGCGCAGGCTGCTCCTGAGGACGGAGCCTCCTAGGCCACGGACTGCTCGAGCGCGGGTGACGTCATCGCCGGCGGAGCCAGCAGGTGGATGTCATCGAGCTCGAGGACGAGGCCGGCGTTGGAGCTCGCCTCGGCGGCGAGGCGGGCAAGCAGGGCGTGATCGATCCGAGGTTCGTCGGCGCTCTCGAACGTGAAGCGGAGGGGAATCGACGGATCGAGCCAGACGGACGAGCGTCCCGAGCCGTCGGCGTGACGCCACGACATCATGAAGCTCTCGTTGCGGCGCAGCTTGGTCGTGACGATCAGCTTGACGTGGGCGAGGAGATGCTCCGGGACGTAGATGGGGGTGCCCTCGGCACCGTAGGCGAGTTCAGCCATGGGGACTGCTCCTTCCGGAGACGTCTCCCCATAATAGTTTGATACCGTACTTTTCGATAGTGAGAATTTCACTCTCAGAAGTTCAGCTAATTGAAGTTCACTGACTGAAGGTTTCGCTTTCAAGCCTTTTGTGGTCGAATCAAACGTATCTCTTTGCTCGAGCCTGAGCGGGGACCGACGAGGGAGTGTGCTCGTGACGGAGAGCGTGATGCCTTCGACGGCGGGAATCAATGGCCAGAGCCCCGACGTGGCCGGTGTCCTCGAGAGACTGCGTCTCGCCGAAGCGAAGCTCGCCCGTCGCCGCGAGCAGCAGACCGGCATGAATGAGACCGACCGCGCAGCGATGCGCTACCTGCTGGAGCGGGTCGACACAGAGGAGGTCACTCCCTCCATGATCGTGAAAGCGCTCCACCTCTCCCCCGCTTCCGGCACGGCCCTCATCGACCGTCTGGTCGCACGCGGACTCGTCGTCGTCGAAGGTCACCCACACGACCGGCGCAAGAAGATCGTCCAGCCCTTCGACCGGAACATCGACCCGGACCACCTCGACCCGCTCACGATGAAGCTGCGCAGTCTCGCCTCGGGACTGCCTGCGAGCGACGCCCGTGTCGTCGCCAGCTTCCTCGAGGACGTTCTCGCGATGGTCTCGGAGACCGCGCTCCCCACGAGCTGACGACGTCGGTCAGAGCGCCACGGGCGCGAGCTTGTGGGCGATCTGCTCGAGTGCGTCGCGGATCGATCCGAACTCGCACACGCCGGCGGCTCCGGCGACCCACAGCACATAGACCAGGTCGTCTTTGCACTCGAGGTACGCGACCACGCGACGAGGATCCGTGGGGTCGAGAGACGGATCGCAGGCCACCCAGGCTCCGGATCCCACCCACAGCAGCTCGGGGCGACGGGTCTCAATCGCGGGAATCGATGTCTCGAGCATGGCGACCTCCTGGGTGGTGACCGCGCCTCGTCGCGCGTCATCGTCAAAGATCCTCGGCGAAGGATGGCGGGAGGAGGGGCTTGACGGCGGGCCCGCGATCTGAACGTGGCGCTGCGCCGCCGAGGGCGTCTTAGGCTGATGCCGATGCGGGAGTTCTTCGGAGGGGTCGGTCTGCTCGGCCGTGGCTTCGCGCAATGGCGGCAGAGGCCCGGCCTCATGGCACTCGGCCTCGTTCCTGCGGCGATCGTCGGCCTGCTGTTCCTCGGCGGGCTCATCGCACTCAGCGCTTCGCTGCCGGCGCTCACCGAGGCGATGACGCCGTTCGCCGACCGCTGGCCAGGTGTGTGGGCGACCGTCTTCCGCATCGCGGTCGGTACCGCGCTCCTCGGCGCCGCCCTCATACTGGTCGCCGTCACGTTCACGGCACTCACCCTGCTGGTGGGCGAGCCGTTCTACGAGCGGATCTGGAGGGCGGTCGAGGCAGACGCCGGGACCCCGAGGCTCGAGGGCGACTACGGGTTCTGGCGCTCGGTCGCGGACGGGCTGTCGCTCATCGCACGCGGCGTCGGCATCGCACTGGTCGCCGCGCTGATCGGCCTCCTCCCGGTGATGGGCGCCGTGGCGAGCACCGTCTTCGCGGTGGTCTTCACCGGATGGCTGATCGCCGACGAGCTGAGCTCGCGCGCGCTGACCGCCCGCGGACTGACGAGGCGCGACCGAAAGAAGCTGCTCCGCCGCGGACGCTTCCGCGTGCTGGGGTTCGGCGTCGCGACGCAGCTGTGCTTCCTGGTGCCGCTCGGCGCTGTGGCCACGATGCCGGCAGCCGTCGCGGGGGCGACGCTGCTTGCGCGGTCGCTGCTCGATCCCACCCCTCCGACTGCGCACACTCGCGCCTGACCTGAACGCGGGCGACGCGGCATCCGCGTCAATCAGACCCGTCGTGATCCGAGGCCGCTTCGAGGAGGTGCGGGATCGCGCGGTCGATCATCGTCATGGTCGCCGTCAACGAGATCCGGAAGTGATGCGGCTGCTCGAACAGCGACCCGGGCATGACGTACACGCCCCGCGCCTCGAGGGTGTCGCAGAACGCTTGGGCGTCGCCGCCCGGGGCCTTGCCCCACAGGTAGAAGGTGCCCTCCGGCCGGGTGACCTCGTACCCGGCATCGGTGAGCGCGGCGTACATCCGGTCGCGCTTGCGCGTCAGCTCGGCCGTGTCGAGCGACAGGGTCTCGAGCTCCGGCACCGAGTACTGCATGACGGCGTCGGGGAACCCCCAGCCGATGGCCAGCCCCAGGGGGAAGAGCCCGGCGCGCAGCTCGTCCCGCTCCGCCGTGGGGATCCGGGGCGACAGCGCCAGGTAGCCGAGCCGCGCCCCGGGGGCGAGCAGCACCTTGCCGTAGCTATAGTCGATCAGCGTCCACGGGTAATAGGCGGCGGGGCTGGTGAACGCGATGCCGTCGAAGCGGATGCGGCGGTACGGCTCGTCGGACAGCAGCCAGATACGGCGGTCCTGGGCACGCGACGCCTTCTCGAGCACCGCGGCGAGCGCCTCCCACGTCGACGGCGGATAGACGCGACCGGTGGGGTTCGCGGGCGAGTTGACGACGACGATCCTCGTGCGAGAGGTGATCGCGCGCGCGATCGCGTCGACATCGAGGTCGAACGTGTCGGGCGCGAGGTCGGCACCGACCGGGACGAGGTCCGCGGCGTGCAGCATCGGCGCGTAGCAGAACCAGCCGGGCACCGGGATCACCACCTCGTCCCCCGCGTCGGCCAGCAGCGCGAACGCGAGGGAGATCGCACCGAAGGCGCCCTGCGTCATGGCGATGTCTTCGGGTTCGAAGTCGAGTCCCAGCTCTCCGGACAGCGCGCCCGCCACGACTTCCTGCGCGGACCGCTCGCTGCTCTTGTAGGCGAACCAGTCGACGGTCCGCGGCTCGGCGTTCCTGCGAATGGCCGCCGGGAGGCCGGGCAGCGCCATCTCGTGCGGGTTGCCGAACGCGAAGACCAGCGCCTCCGGGTCGGACGCGACGACCTGCATGCGGGAGAAGTAGGAACCGACGACATCCACCGCCGCCTTCGCCGCCGTCGCCCGTGTCGACATCGCCATGGCAGTCACCTCTCGCCCCAGTGCCGATCCGTGATCCCGCCCAGGATCCCAACAGACGCGTGGCGCGTCAATCGCCTCCGCGATCGGCACGCGTCACAGGCGTTCCCCAACCGCGCAGTGCTACCTTCGCCCGGGCGCGACAAGTGGAGGACGGATGATCGACGACCCTGAGCTGGGGCTCGTACTCGGTGGTGGTGGCGCCTTCGGCGCCGCCCACGTCGGTGTACTGCAGGTGCTCGCCGAGCGAGGCATCCGTCCCGGCATCGCGACCGGAACGAGTTCGGGCGCCCTCGTCGCGGCCGCGTACGCCGCGGGCCTGGAGGCGCACGCCATCGAGCGCGCCGCACGCGCTTTCCGCTGGAGCGCGATCGCACGCTGGTCGATGACGCCGCGCTGGGGTCTGCTCGACACCACCGCCATCGTCGACGCCGTCCCTCGTGCTCTCGGCGAGGACCCTCGCATCGAGCACCTGCCCCGGCGCTTCGCCGCGTACGCCACCGATCTGCGCACGCGCCGCGGGATCATCCTCGACGAGGGGCCGCTGAGCGCCGCCCTCCGCGCGACGGTCGCGGTGCCGGGTCTTCTCCCCCCGATCCGCCGCGGCGATGCGCTGCTCGCGGACGGCGGGATGATCGACAACGTGCCGGTCGCCGCGGCGCGCGCCCTCGGCGCCACGCGCGTGATCGTGGTGCGGCTGCACGCGAAGTGGGAGAACGTGCGCATGATGCGCACCGTCACCCGCACCGCGGACCTCGTCGCCGACCCGTCGGTCGTGCTGGTCCAGCCCGAGATGGAGGGCATGGCGCAGTGGCGGATGACCGACGTGCCGCGCCTCATCGCCGAAGGACGCCGCGCGGCGACGGCGGCGTTGGATGCTGCGACACAGCGTGGTGCGTCGCTCTCCGCGGATGCCGCGCTCGTGGCCGAGTAGTCGTCGCGGCGCTCTCTCACATCCGCGCGTAGCGGGCGCGCGCGAAGCAGAAGACTCCGTAGATGATCAGACCCGCGGCGACCACCCAGAGGATGATGGGCCCGAAGGGCAGACCGGCGAGCGTGTGGAGTGCCGCATCCAGCCCTCCGGCCGTCTGCGGATCGTGCGTGACGGCCGCGACGACGAACAGCGCGCCGGCCACCGCCACGGCGATGCCCTTCGCGACGTAGCCGACGATCCCGAACGTCACGATGCCCTTGCGGGCGACTCCGGTCGGCAGGTCGAGGTGCTTCTCGAACGCGCGCGTGAACCCGCGGACCACGAAGGCCGCGCCGATGGCGAAGACGATGAGACCGATGAGCACGAGCAGGAAGATCCCGCCGGGGGTGCTCATGAGACGGGCACTGAGCGTCTGCGACGACTGAGACGAGTCGGAGCTGCCGCCGAGCGCGTACACGAGCGCCGTGAAGGCGATGGCGAGGTACGCGACGGCGGTGCCGATGTACTTGACGCGGTAGCCCCACTTCTTCCTGGTGTCGGGGTTGCGCTCCAAGAACGCCTGCGCGACCTGCCACACGGCGAGCGCCGCCAGCCCGATAGCGATCGCCCAGAGGAGGAACACCCCGAGAGGTGTGCTGCGGATCGCCTCCATCGCACCGCCCTGGTCGGCCTCTCCGGCGCCGCCGGTCGCCACGGAGATGGCGATGAAGCCGATGACGATGTGCACGATCCCCAGCACGATGTAGCCGATGCGGGCGATGGTCCGGAATGCGGGCGACTCCGTCGCTGCCCGCGCCGCGTTCTTCGCAGTGGTCATTCGCGAAGCGTATCGCCGGGGAATCCCGCAGGAATGGGGCTTGAAATCCGCACGCGAACCGTGCTCAGGCGTCCGGTTCCGCAGAGGACGCCCGCGACGACATCGCCCTTCGGATGCGGTACGCCTGCATCGCACTCCACACCAGGCAGGCGACCGCGATGCCCTCCAGGAGTCCCGCCAGCACATCGCTCGCCCAGTGGGCGTGAAGGTAGGTGCGGCTCCACATCATGTAGGCGATCCAGACCGCTCCGAGTGCCCACACGTACCAGCGGCGCAGCAGCAGTCCCAGCGTGACGGCGATGGTGGTCGCGACGGCCGTGTGACCGGAGGGGAACGAGGTGGCCACGCTCTCGGCGAGCGAGTCCGACGGGCGCACCCGCGCGATGATCGCGGCCATCGGGGCGCCGATCACCGTCACGGTGACGATGGCGACGGCGAGGGTCGCAGCATCCCATCGCCGTCGCCGCCAGAGGAAGACCGCGATGATGAGGATCCCGACGACAGGCGCTCCCACCACCCCGCCGACGATGGAAGGCACCCAGGCGATCACCAGACCCACGTCGGTCAGACCCGCGAGCATGATGTCGTCCCACCAGAGGTCGACGGCAAGGGGATCGTGTCCGCCCAGCGCCACCGCGAACCGCAGCACCACGAACAGCACCGTGGCCACCACGCCGATCACCAGGACCGTCGCGCGGTGGGGGTCGGGGTGCGGAAGCGGCTCGTCGGGCGTCACGGCGAGCGGCGCGCGACAGACCTGCGGTTCTTCGTTCTCGCCCACGCGACCATTCTGAACGCGGCCGGGTCTCGCCCGCGCCCTCTTGCCTTGTGCGGTCCGGGTGTCGTAAGGGCCATTGACGAGCCGCACGCGCACTGCTCTGATGAGCGCATGGAGGCGATCGTCGACGTCGACTACGTGGTCGTCGGTGCGGGTGCGATGGGGATGGCGTTCGTGGACGCCCTCACCGCGGCCGCCGACGACGTGTCGGTCGCGATCGTCGACCGACGCCACGGCGCCGGGGGTCATTGGCTCGACGCGTACGGATTCGTGCGGCTGCACCAGGCGTCGGCCTTCTACGGCGTCGCCTCGACGCTCCTCGGCGGCGGCCGGCTGCAGACGGACGGCCCCGAGCGGGGACTGCACGAACGCGCGAGCGCCGCGGAGGTGTCGGAGTACTACGCGCGCGTGCTCGCCCGTCTCGTCCGGTCGGGCCGCGTCGCCTTCCACGGGCGCAGCGAGTACCTGGGCGACCGCCGGTTCGTGTCGCTGCTCAGCGGTACGCGTTTCCATGCGCCCCGCGCGCGGGTGGTGGACGCGCGGTACCTGTCACCCGACATCCCGCTGCTCACTCCCCCGCCGTTCGCGGTCGAGGACGGCGCCCACGTCGTGGCCGTCAACGACCTCGTGCGCCTCGCGGAGGCTCCCGGCCACTACGTCATCGTCGGTGCCGGCAAGACGGCGACCGACACGTGCGTGTGGCTGCTGCAGAACGGCGTCGCCGCGAACGCGATCACGTGGGTCCGTCCGCGCGACCCGTGGCTGCTCAACCGTGCCGTCGTGCAGCCCGACCCGGCGATCTTCCTCGGCATGGCGGCCGACACGATGGCCGCCGCGGCGGCGGCTTCGGATCCCGACGACGTGTTCTTCCGGATGGAGGATGCCGGGATCATGCTGCGCTTCGATCCCGCGGTCACCCCGACGATGGCCAAGACGCCGACGCTCGCCACATGGGAGCTCGACCTCGTCCGGACGATCGACGACGTCGTCCGTCGCGGACACCTGCAGTCCGTCGGCCAGAGACGCCTGACGTTCGCCGACGGCGACGTGCACGTGCCCGCCGATTCGCTCGTCGTGCACTGCGCAGCCGAAGGGCTGAAGTACCCGGGCCTCACACCGATCTGGACCCCGGAGGCCATCACGCCGCAGCCGGTGCGGGTCGGCTTCCCCTGCTATGGTGCAGCCCTCTCCGGCTACGTCGAGGCGACCCGCGACGACGACGCCGAGAAGAACCGCGTCTGCCGCCCCTCGCCGTACTCCGACACCCCCGCCGACTGGGCGACGATGCAGACGATCGGCGGCGACGCGTCGCTCGCGATGTCGAAGGAGACGGATCTGCGGGCGTGGTCGAACACGACGCCGCTGAACCCTGCGCGCGTGGCTCCGGAACGGGCGGACGACCCGGCCGTGCTCGCCGCCGCGGCGAGGTTCAAGGAGAACATCGGCGCAGGGCGGGCGCGTCTCGCAGAATTCGCGGGGATCGCATAGCCCGTACGTCAGAATGTCGCCATGAACCAGACTGCCGTCTACCAGCCGGGCGTGTGCAACATCGGTCCCGCCGAGATCCGCAGGCGACGCGCGTCGGGGTGGTGGGGGCTCGCGATCGCCGTCGTCTTCCTGGGCATCGCGTTCGCCCTCGGGTGGACGGCTCCGTGGCGTCTGCTGGTCGCGCTGCCGGTCTTCCTGTCGGCCCAGGGATTCCTGCAGGCAGCTTTCCACTTCTGCGTCGGGTTCGCGAGCCGGGGTCTGTACAACTTCGGCGACCTCGGCAAGGAGGAGAGCATCCAGGACGCCGAGTTCCGGCGGAAGGATCAGCGCAAGGCGCTGCTCATCAGCCTGCTGGCGTTCGCCGTCGCCGCCGTCGTGGCCGTGGTCGCGTACCTGATCCCGATCGGCTGACGCGTCGGGACCTCAGTCCCAGTCGAGGTACTCCTCGACGATGACCGCCGTCTCGACCGGGTGCGTGAGCGGGAAGAGGTGACCGGCACCGTCGAGGTTCTTGACGCTCGCCCGCTCGGGCGCCGTCGCCTGCAGGCGCTCGCCGTTGGCGCGCGGGGTCACCTCGTCGTCCGCACCCTGCACGATCAGCACCGGGATCACCGGGGCGAGAGCGATGTCTTCGTCCTCGACACCCAGCAGCAGCAGTCCGTTGACCCGCTCGGGGTGCGCGGCGACCAGTGCACGCGCGACGGTGCCGCCGCGGCCGTGCCCGCCGACCCACGTGCGCTCGAGGCCCAGCTCATCGATGACCGCGACGACATCGTCGGCCTGATCGCCGGTCGCCGCCGCGTCGACGTTCGTGCGATAGCCGACGCGGATGATGTGGAATCCCGCCTCTTCGGCGAGGTAGTGCCCCACCACACCCAGCGCGTCCTGTCCGGGTTCGGCGATCAGCACCAGGCCGATGGGCCCGTCGCCCTCGACGATGTACGGAATCGCGCGTCCGTCGGGCTCGAAGATCTGCGTGGTGTCGGTCATGGGAAGCCTTTCCGGGAAGCGAGCGTCAGACGTTGAAGCGGAACTCGACGACGTCGCCGTCCTGCATGACGTAGTCCTTGCCCTCGAGCCGGGCCTTGCCCTTCGAGCGGGCCTCGACGACCGAACCGGTCTCGACGAGGTCGTCGAACGAGATGACCTCTGCCTTGATGAAGCCCTTCTCGAAGTCGGTGTGGATCACGCCGGCCGCCTGCGGGGCCTTCCAGCCCTTGCCGATGGTCCAGGCGCGGGCCTCCTTCGGGCCGGCCGTGAGGTACGTCTGCAGCCCGAGCGTGTCGAAGCCGATGCGCGCCAGCTGGTCGAGACCGGACTCGTCCTGCCCGGTCGAGGCGAGCAGCTCCGCCGCTTCCTCCGGGTCGAGGTCGATGAGCTCCGACTCGATCTTCGCGTCGAGGAACACGGCCTTGGCCGGTGCGACCAGAGCCTCGAGCGAGGCCTTCTTCGCAGCATCCGTCAGCACCGCCTCATCGACGTTGAAGACGAAGATGAACGGCTTCGCGGTCAACAGGCCCAGCTCCCTGATCGGCGAGAGGTCGATGCCCGAGGCCGACAGCAGCACACCGCGCTCGAGGGCGTCCTTCGCCTCGACAGCCGCGGCGAGCACCGAGGGGTCGAGCTTCTTGCCCTTGACCTCCTTCTCGTACCGCGTGATCGCCTTCTCGAGCGTCTCGAGGTCGGCGAGCTGCAGCTCGGCGTTGATGGTCTCCATGTCGCTCTGCGGGTTCACCGCGCCGTCGACGTGCACCACGTCGTCGTCGTCGAAGCCGCGCACGACCTGGGCGATCGCATCGGCCTCGCGGATGTTCGCGAGGAACTTGTTGCCGAGACCCTCGCCCTCGCTCGCGCCGCGGACGATGCCGGCGATGTCGACGAAGGACACGGCGGCGGGCAGGATCCGCTCGGAGTGGAAGATCTCCGCCAGCTTGTCGAGCCGCTGGTCGGGCAGGTTGACCACGCCGATGTTGGGCTCGATCGTCGCGAACGGGTAGTTCGCCGCGAGCACCTGGTTCTTGGTCAGGGCGTTGAAGAGGGTCGACTTGCCGACGTTCGGGAGACCGACGATTCCGATGGTGAGAGCCACGGGCATCCAGTCTAGATGGCGACGGATGCTGCACCCCGCGGCATCCGTCCCGCCGAGGGTCAGTCCGGGTCGACGCGCCACCGCATCTGGACGCTGCCCGATCGCTCCGACGACCGGGTCTCGAGCGGCGTGAAAGCCGCCGCTGCGTCGTGACGCTCGCGCCCGTTGCCGCGCGTGTCGCACGACGCGATACTGAGCGCGTGGACGAGTGCTGCGCGCCGCGGGTGCCGGAGGGCTACGACCGGGAGTTCAACGCCCGGTTCGCCCGGCGGCTCGCCCGGCAGTACCGGAGCGACGGTCTCACGCCGAGTGCGGCCCTGGTGCTCGACTTCGCGGGCTCGGTCGGGCTGGAGGGAGCCTCGCTGCTCGAGATCGGCGGAGGGATCGGCGACATCCAGCTCGAGGCGCTGAAGCGGGGCGCGTCCCACACGACCAACGTCGAGCTGTCCGCCGCCTACGAGCCCGAGGCCGCCCGGCTGCTCGACGAGGCCGGCCTGCGCGATCGCGCCACACGGATGCTGGGGGTCGATCTCGCGAGCACGCCCGAGGCGGTGGAGCCCGCCGACATCGTGGTGCTGCATCGCGTCGTCTGCTGCTACCCGGACTACGAGCGTCTGCTGGGCGCCGCCGCCGGACGAGCCAAGCGCGCCGTCGTGTTCAGCCATCCGCCGCGCACGTTGTTCGCCCGGTTCTCGGCGCGCGCGATCAACGCCTTCTACACCTTGACGGGCAACCCGTATCGCGCGTACGCGCACATGCCCGACGCCATGATCGCGGTGCTGAGCGGGCGCGGCCTCGAACCGCGCTACCGCGAGGTCAGCGGTCCGTGGCACGTCGTCGGCTCCGTGCGCACGTGACCCGTCGAGCTCACGACCGGATGCCGCGGAACGCGTGCGTCAGGTACGGCAGGTCCACGACCTCCGCGCCGGTCGCCTCGATGACCCGGCGCTCGTCGAACAGGTCGCTCACCGAGGCCAGGATCGCCGCCCGGTCCGCGTCCGACGCCGTGATGACGTAGCTGCGCGAGGCGACCATGTCGAGGAGCGCTGCGCGTGTGAGCGAGCGCGTCCATGTCCACGAGCGCGGCTCGAGTCCGTCGAACGGCTCGGCCACGCGGGGTCCGTCGCCCGCGAGCATCTCCTCGGCGTGACTGCCGCGCATCGCCGCCGTGAGGCGCGCGACCCACGGATCCGACTCGTCGCGGATGTTCCAGACGAGCCCGAGCACGCCTCCCTCGCGGAGCGCGCGCCCGACTTCGGCGGACGCCGCGACGGGGTCGACCCAATGCCACGCCTGGCCGAGCAGCACGGCGTCGACGGAGGCGTCGGGAAGCGGCATCCGTTCCGCCGTCCCCACGAAGGTCGGAACCCCGTGGACGTGCTCGCGGAGAGCGGCGAGCATGTCGGCGTCGGGGTCGATCGCGACGACCTCGGCGCCGGCTTCGACGATCGTGCGCGTGAGCTTGCCGGTGCCCGCCCCGACGTCGGCGACGCGTACGGCGCGGCCCGGCTCGCGCACCGGGGCGAGCATCCAGTCGACGGCTTCGCGCGGGTAGTCGGGCCGGCCCGACTCGTACGCTCCCGCGGCGGCCCCGAACGACAGCGACATCTCTTCGCGACTGGCCATGCCACCGACCCTATGACGAGAGTGCGCGCCCGGCGCGCCTTCCGTCCGCGCAGCCGGGCCGGGGTGAGTCTGGACACGTGCCTCTGGACTTCACCGCGATCGACTTCGAAACGGCGAACTCCAGCAACGCCTCGGCGTGTGCAGTCGGACTCGTCCGCGTGCGAGACGGCGAGATCGTCGACCGGACGGGCTGGCTCATCCGCCCGCCGGCCGGGCACGACGTGTTCTTCGAGCTGAACGTCCGCATCCACGGCATCCGGCCGGAGGACGTCGTCGACGCAGCGCCGTGGAGCCGCCAGCTCGCCGACATCGTCGCGTTCGTGGGATCCGACGTGCTCGTCGCCCACAACGCCGGCTTCGACATGGCGGTGCTCAAGCGGGCGTGCGACGCGACCGGCGACGAGTGCCCGCCCTACCGCTACGCGTGCAGCCTGCAGGTGGCCCGCAGGGTCTACCGTCTCGAGTCGTACCGTCTGCCGTTCGTCGCGGCGGAGGCCGGATTCGCCGATTTCCCGCACCACAACGCCACCGCAGACGCCATGGCCTGCGCGCACGTCATGATCGACGCGGCGCGGCGCGTGGGCGCCGACGACATCGACGCCCTCACCGAGGCGGTCGGCGTCCGGGTGTCGCAGATCTCGGTCACCGAAGCCCCCGCGGTCTCGTTCGCCGTCGCCTGACGCGGAACCGGTCCCCACGGCCGCTCCACTCGCCGCCGGCGCGTCGAGCGGAGCCTCGGGCCGCGTACGCCCACCTGCGGCCCGCCGCGCGGGCGATGTCCGAGGCATCCGGCACCCTGGAGTCATGGACGCAGTCGTGATCAGTGTGGTGGCAATCGCCTGTCTCCTCGTCGGCGTGATGGCGGGCTGGGCGGCGGGACTCGCCCGCGGCGCGGCACGTGCCGCGCGCGAACAGGCCGACCTCACCGCGCGGCTCGCCGGCTCGGAGGCCGCGCGGCAGGGGGTGCAGGCCCAGCTCGAGCATCAGCAGGTGCTCTACCGCGAGCTCGCGAGCCAGGCGCGCCACGACCAGGCGGCCCGCGAGGAGCGCGAGCGCCGCGAGCAGTCGGTGCTGCGGGCCCTCGCGCCCGTGCAGGAGACGCTGGCCGCGATGCACACGAAGGTCGACGATCTCGAGCGCGACCGGCACCTGCAGTTCGGCACCCTCGCCGAGCAGCTGCGACGGGCGCACGAGTCCGACGAGGCCCTGCGGGCGACCACCGAGTCGCTGGCCGGCGCCCTGCGCTCGGGCAGCACCCGCGGCGTCTGGGGCGAGACGCAGCTGCGGCGCGTCGTCGAGGCCGCCGGGCTCACGCGCCACGTCGACTTCGACCTGCAGACGTCGATCACGTCGGACGCCGGCGCGGGCCGCCCCGACATGGTCATCCGTCTCCCCGGCGAGAAGGCGATCGCCGTCGACGCCAAGGTGCCGCTCGACGCGTTCCTCGAAGCGAGCGCCATCCCGCTGACGGCGCAGGGCGCTGAGGGCGCTCGTCGGCGCAGCCTGCTCGACAAGCACGTCAAGGCCGTACGGGCGCACGTGGACGCCCTCGCCCGCAAGACCTACTGGGCGGGACTCTCGTCGAGTCCCGAGTTCGTCGTGTGCTTCGTGCCGAGCGAGTCGCTCCTTGCGGCCGCCCTGGAAGAGGACCCCTCGCTGCTCGACTATGCGTTCGGCAAGCGCGTTGCGCTGGCATCGCCCGTGAACCTCTGGGCGGTGCTCAAGACCGTCGCGTACACCTGGACCCAGCAGGACGTCTCGCAGGAGGCACGCGTTCTCTTCGACCTCGGCAACCAGCTCTACGAGCGGCTCGGGTCGCTGGCGGCGCACGCCGACGACCTGCGCCGGGCGATCGAGCGCACCGTCGACAGCTACAACCGGTTCGCCGGATCGCTCGAGACCCGTGTGCTGGTGAGCGCGCGCAAGTTCCCCGGCATCGACGCCACCAAGCTCGATGCCGTCAACGAGCCCGCCGCCATCGAGAAGAGTCCGCGCCGTCTCACCGCGCCGGAGATGCTCGACGAGACGCTCCCCGGGCTCGAAGAGCGACCCGGACCTGACACCGGACGCGACGTCGAACACCCGCGTCTCTCCGCGACCGCGGAGCTCGGCGACGTGCGCGCACGCATCGCCTCGCCGAACGAGTGAGGCTCAGGCGCCGCCGGGGACGAAGCTCAGCAGCACGATGACTGCGGCCGAGACGCCGACGAAGGCGCCGATCATCCACCAGGCACTGATCTCGTGACCCTCGTCACGGCGGACACGCAGGAGCACGTCCGGTCGGCGGGCGGGATCGATCGCGTTCGCGACCACCGCCTGCGCGCCCGTCTGGGGCGACGACGGATCGGCTGAGTGCGCAGACATCGTCAACTCCTCGAGTAGGAAACACCAACGTGTCTCCATCGACACCACTGAAGATTCTGCCAGAGTTCCCTCGAAGGCCGGTCACGAAACGGTCACGGCGGCATCACGTGTCGCGCCGCCGCGGCCGTCTCCCTCAGGCGGTCAGAGCCACTTCGAGACCAGGTGCTCCGACGAGATCCGGCGCAGCGTGCCCGACGCGCCGCGCAGCACGACGCTCTCGGTGTAGACGTACCCGCCCTCGCGGCGGACGCCGGCGACCAGCGCGCCGTCGGTCACGCCGGTCGCGACGAAGATCGTGTTGTTGCCCTTCACGAGGTCGTCCGCCTCGTAGACGAAGCCGTCGAGGTTCAGGCCCGCGTCGATGCCGCGCTGCTTCTCGTCGTCGTCGCGCGGCCACAGTCGGCCCTGGATGTGGCCGCCGAGAGCCTTGATCGCACACGCGGTGACGATGCCCTCCGGGCTGCCGCCGACACCGACGCACATGTCGGTGCGGGCGTTGTGCCGCGCCGCATTGATGCCTCCGGCGACGTCGCCGTCGCTCATCAGACGGGTGCCGGCGCCGGCCTCGCGGATCTCCTCGATGAGGCGCTCGTGACGCGGGCGATGGAGCACCGAGACCACGAGCTCGTCGACGGGCTTGTCGAGGGCCTTGGCCAGCCGGCGGATGTTCTCGCCGATCGGCAGGCGGATGTCGACGACGCCGACGCCCGCGGGGCCGGTGACGAGCTTGTCCATGTAGAAGACGCTCGACGCGTCGAGCATCGTGCCGTGGTCAGAGACGGCGATGACCGAGAGCGCGTTGTTGCGGCCGGCGGCGGTCAGCGAGGTGCCGTCGATCGGGTCGACCGCGACGTCGGCCTGCGGGCCGCGGCCGTTGCCGACCCGCTCGCCGTTGTAGAGCATGGGCGCTTCGTCCTTCTCGCCCTCGCCGATGACGATCGTGCCGTCGAAGTTGACCGTGGTGAAGAACGCCCGCATCGCGTCGACGGCGGCCCCATCGGCTGCCTCCTTGGCGCCGCGGCCGATGAACGGCACTGCGCGGATCGCCGCCGCTTCGGTCGCCCGCACGAGTTCGAGTGCGAGGTTGCGGTCGGGGTGGAGGGGACTCATGTCCGCGGTCAGGCTCACCATGCGGTCAGCCTATGCCAGCATCGCGCCCGATTCACGAGAATTTCACGCGACAGAAAGGGAAGGAATCGCGTTTCTTTCCAATAGTGCAGGGACGCGGGTTTCCCGCGCTCCGCCGGGCAGCGGCATCCATTCCGGCTTCCGGCCCTTGGGTAGAGTTTGCGGTGACGCCCATTCGATCAAAAGGGAGCACTCATGCCCGTCGCCACCCCGGAGCAGTACGCCGACATGCTGGACCGCGCGAAGGCCGGTGGCTTCGCGTATCCCGCCATCAACGTCGCCAGCTCGCAGTCGATCAACGCGGTCCTCCAGGGACTCACCGAGGCCGGCTCGGACGGCATCATCCAGGTGACGACGGGCGGCGCCGACTACTTCGCCGGCCACACCGTGAAGAACCGCGCCGCCGGTGCGCTCGCGTTCGCGAAGTTCGCCACCGAGGTCGCCAAGAGCTACCCCATCACGGTCGCTCTCCACACCGACCACTGCCCGAAGCCGGCGCTCGCCGACTTCGTGCTCCCCCTCATCGAGGCGTCGGAGGAAGAGGTTAAGGCCGGCCGCAACCCGATCTTCCAGTCGCACATGTGGGACGGCTCGGCAGTCCCGCTCGACGAGAACATCGAGATCGCGAAGGACCTGCTCCCCCGCCTCAAGAACATCAACGCCATCCTCGAGGTCGAGATCGGCGTCGTGGGCGGCGAGGAAGATGGCGTCCAGCACGAGGGCTCGAACGAGGCGCTCTACACGACGGTCGCCGACGTGACGAAGGCGGTCGAGGCACTCGGCCTCGGCGAGCACGGCCGCTACATCTCGGCCCTCACCTTCGGCAACGTGCACGGCGTGTACAAGCCGGGCAACGTCAAGCTCCGCCCCGAGCTCCTCGGTGAGATCCAGGAGGGCATCGCCGCGAAGTTCGGCACCGGCCCGAAGCCGCTCGACCTCGTCTTCCACGGCGGCAGCGGCTCGACGGACGAGGAGATCGCGCTCGCGGTCGCCAACGGCGTGGTGAAGATGAACGTCGACACCGACACGCAGTACGCGTTCACGCGCTCGGTCGCAGGTTTCATGTTCTCGAACTACGACGGCGTCCTGAAGGTCGACGGCGAGGTGGGCAACAAGAAGGCCTACGACCCGCGCGCCTGGGGCAAGATCGCCGAGTCGGCGATGGCCGCCCGCGTGGTCGAGGCCACGAAGCAGCTCGGCTCGGCCGGCAAGAGCCTCGGCGCGTAAGCAGCGGATTCGACGGATGCCCCGGCACCGGCCTCGCGGCCGAGCCGGGGCTTTCGTTCACTCGGGGTCGGCGTAGCCGTCGAGCAGCCCGGGCGCGCCCTCGGGGCGGTGGACCACCACGATCTCGTCGCCCGCCTCCACGCGTCCGCCCTGGACGACGCGAAGGTACGGCCCGAGGCGACGCTCGTTCGAGAAGCGTTTGACCCATCCGCGCGCGTCGTCGCCGCCGACCCAGCGCGCGAATGTCTGGCACGGGGTTCGGGGCATGGTGACCTCGACCTCGACGCGGTCTCCGATGCGCCAGCGTTCGCCGATGAGCGCGGCGTTGACGTCCATTCCCTCGACCCGCAGGTTCTCGCCGAACCAGCCGGGCGGCAGCTCGCGGCCGAGCTCCGACTCCCAGAACGCGGCGTCCTCCTCGGCGTACGCGTAGAGCGCCTTGTCGAACCCGCCGTGGTGCTTGCGGTCGGCCTGCACGTCGGCGTACACGCCATAGGGACCGACGCGCACGGGTCCGTCCACGGGGCCCTTGTCGATCGCGGTCACGCCGACGGAGCCGGCATCGGGACGCAATTGTCGGACGGCGCAGACGGCGACCAGGCGAGGCATCCGCTCATCCTAGCCAGGGGCCCTGCCGGTCACGCTCACTCCCCCGGCGGCGCCGCAGGTTCGCCGCGCAGCAGCACGCGGCCGTCGGAGACGGCCCGCACCTCGATCGATGCGATGTCGTCGCGGTCGAGGGCCGTGCCGGCGTCGAGGTGGGCCGTCGTCCCGGGCCCCGCTCGCCACGAAGACAGCTCGCTCGTGGTGCCGTCGGTCGAGGTGACGACGAGCACGTAGGGCCACTCCTTGTCGGCTGTGTAGGGGTCGCGGCTGGGCGGGTAGTGGCAGGTCATCGCGATGCGGGTGCCCCACGCCACATCGGTCAGTTCCACCTTCGCGGTCAGTGGCACGTCCGTCACCGCCTGGAGCGCGACGACCTCTTCGGGCACGCTCGCCGGCGCGACCGCCGTCGTCACCGCGAACGCGACCACCACGGCGACGGCCGCCGCCGCGGCGAGTCCGCTGCCCCACGCGATCATGCGGCGCCTGCGGGCGTCGCGCGTCCCGCGGACGACCATGCGCTCGCGCGCCGCGGGATCGGGCCCGTCCTGGTCCGATGGCTCGAGCAGGGTCTCGGCGCGTTCGGGTGAGACCCGCGCCAGGAGTCCCATCGTCGGCGCGAGATCGGCGATCGCGTCGCGGCAGACGGGACAGCTGTCGAGGTGGGCCTCGTACCGGCGGCGGTCGTCCACGCTGAGCGCGCGCACGACGTACGCGGCGTCCCAGTCGGCGAAGCGGGCGTGATCCGTGGTCATCGCGTCACCCCCTTCTCCTGCAGGGTGAGCCGGAGGGCGCGCAGCCCGTAGTGGAGGCGCGACTTGACGGTGCCCTCCGGGATGTCGAGTTCGTCGGCCATCTCGGCGACGGAGAGCCCTCGGTAGTAGGCGCGCACGACGACGGCACGGTGGTCCGTGGTGAGGGTCGCCAGCGCCTCCTCGACGAGGATCGCTTCGAACAGCGCGTCGGTCGCGTCCGGCGCGCTGCGTTCAGGGACCTCGGCGACGCCGATCTCCCGGCGGCGCCGCGCACTGCGCGCCTCGTCGATCACGAGGTGACGCGCGACGGTGAACATCCACGAGCGCGTGGTCGAGGGATCCTGCTCGAGGATCTTGGGCGTTCGCCACGCCCGCAGCAGCGTCTCCTGCACGATATCGTCGGCACCGGCGCGGTCGCCGGTGAGATGCACGACATAGCGCCAGACCGGCGCCGCATGTGCGTCGTACAGAGCGGCCAGTCGCGCGGCATCGCGTCCGGCGGCACTGTCTCGATGCTCCACGCTGTCGTGCGGCATCCATCACCTCCCGCAGGAGACACGAGACACACGACCCGCGGGTTCACGTGAATCCGCAGCGCGCCCGCGCCGTCACCTGTGAGTATGGACCCGCGGCGGCGGGACCGCACGGCGCGCGATGCGCGCGCCGCAGAAGGTCAGAGCCGCGCGCTGTCGAGGAGCGCCTGCCACACGGCGGGGTCGTTCGTCAGCGGTGCGACCATCAGCGCGCCGGCGATCAGCGAGAAGACGATGCCGCCCACCAGCGGGATCCACCACGTCACGCGCGAGCGGCGCATGTTCCAGACCGAGAGGGCCGCCGTGGCGCACCAGCCGACCACGAGGACGATCACGGCAGCGATCGCCCACGGCTTTCCGGCGGCGGGATCCGAGAGCTGCACGTCGACGCCCATCAGTCCGAGCATCGTCTCGGCATACGAGCCGTAGTCGAGGAAGGCGGGCACCGAACTGATCACGTTGACCAGGCCGTAGGCGAGCAGAGCGAACGTCACGATGCGATCGACGGGGTGCTGACGCTTCTCGGCGACGGCAGGGGCGGGTGGGATGCCGTCGGCCGGGGCATCCGTCATGATCGGCGCGATCGGCTCCTGCTGCCACGGCGCCGGCTCCTGGATGCGCGCGCGCTGCTCCTCCGGCGTCGCGTACTCGCCGTACTGGGGGCGGGGACGCGAGCGCGGATCGGGTTCGGCGTTCGCGGCGTCGCTCATGCGCGGGTCCGTCCACCGAGGGCGCGGTCGTCGCGCTTGCCGGCAGCATCCGTCCGGAGCTCCTTCGGGAGGGAGAACTGCAGATCCTCCTCGGCCGTGCGCACCTCTTCGACATCGCGGTAGCCGGCCGCGGCGAGATCGTCGAGCACCTGCTGCACGAGCACCTCGGGCACCGACGCGCCACTGGTGACGCCGACGGTCTCGACGCCTTCGAGCCAGGCCTGCTCGACCTCGTCCGCGTAGTCGACGCGATAGGCGGCCTTGGCGCCGTGCTCCAGCGCGACCTCGACGAGCCGCACACTGTTCGACGAGTTCGCCGATCCGACGACGATCACGAGGTCGGCGTCCTTCGCGACCTTCTTGATCGCGACCTGGCGGTTCTGCGTCGCGTAGCAGATGTCGTCCGACGGCGGATCCTGCAGCTCGGGGAAGCGCACCCGCAGGCGGCGCACGGTCTCCATCGTCTCGTCGACCGAGAGCGTCGTCTGCGACAGCCACACGACCTTCGACGGGTCGCGCACCTCGATGGTGTCGGCCTCCTCAGGCGAGTTCACGATGGTGACGTGGTCGGGAGCCTCACCGGCGGTGCCCTCGACCTCCTCGTGGCCGACGTGGCCGATGAGGAGGATCTCGAAGTCGTCGCGCGCGAAGCGCACCGCCTCGCGATGCACCTTCGTGACGAGGGGGCACGTCGCATCGATGGCGCGAAGACCACGATCGGATGCCGCGTTCACGACTGCGGGCGACACCCCGTGCGCGCTGAACACGACGTGGGCGCCCGAGGGGACCTCGTCCACCTCTTCGACGAAGATGGCGCCCTGCTTCTCGAGCTCGGTGACGACGTGGATGTTGTGCACGATCTGCTTGCGCACGTACACGGGTGCGCCGTAGCGCTCGAGCGCCTTCTCGACGGCGATGACGGCGCGGTCCACGCCCGCGCAGTAGCCGCGCGGGGATGCCAGGAGCACCCGCTTCTGTCCGGCCCCGGCGATATCCTTGAGCGGTTCGCGCCGCCGCGGGATCCGCGGGACGGGCATGCTCACAGGGGCCTGACTCGATCGGGTCTGTCCCGCGGTGCTGATGCTCACCCCTCGATTCTACGGGCGGGCTCCTGAGCGGGGCCTCCGCCGAGGAGCCCGCGATGCCCGCCGGCTCACGGGCGTGAGCAGCCCGCGCACGGGCATGAAAGGACCGCATGACGAGTTTCCAGCCCGCCACCGTCCCCGGCGAGCCGCCGCCCCCCGACTCCGTTCCGCCGCGAGATTCCACGGCGCAGGCGCCGACCTCCGTCGCCCGGCTCAACGACACGATCCGCGGTTTCGTCCAGACGTGGGGCTCGGTGTGGGTCGAGGGCGAGATCACGGGGTGGAACCAGCGCGGCGGCAACGTGTTCGGCCGCCTGAAGGATCTGGTGACCGACGCCACGATCTCGTTCCGCATCTGGTCCTCCACACGAGACCGGCTGCCCGCAGACCTGAAGGTCGGCGACCATGTGATCGCGTGCGTCAAGGCCGACTACTTCGTGAAGAACGGCGACTTCAGCTTCGGCGTCTCGGCGATGCGCCATGTGGGACTCGGCGACCAGCTGGAGAAGCTGGAGCGCCTGCGCGTGCAGCTGCGGTCCGAAGGACTGTTCGATCCCTCCCGCAAGAAGCCCCTCCCCTTCCTGCCGCACCTCATCGGCCTCATCACCGGCGAGAACTCGGATGCCGAGAAGGACGTCCATCGCAACGCCGAGCTGCGATGGCCGCAGGTGAGGTTCCAGACGAAGTACGCCGCCGTGCAGGGAGACCGGTGCGTTCCCGAGACGATCGCCGCTCTGAAGGCGCTGGATGCCGCACCCGACGTCGACGTCATCATCATCGCCCGCGGCGGCGGCGACCCGCAGACTCTGCTCGGCTTCAGCGACGAGCGGCTGATCCGGGCGGTGGCGGCGGCATCCACCCCCATCGTCAGCGCCATCGGCCACGAGAACGACCACCCGCTCCTCGACGACGTCGCCGACCTCCGCGCATCGACCCCGACCGACGCCGCCAAGAGGGTCGTGCCGGACGTCGCGGAGCAGCGCGCGCTCGTCGGGCAGCTGCGTGCCCGCATGAACACGCGGCTCACGCAGCGCATCTCGCACGACATCGCCCAGCTCGAGCAGCTGCGCTCCCGCCCGGTGCTGCGCGACCCCGAGACGCTGCTGACCACCCGCTCGCACGAGGTCGAGCTCCTCGCGGCTCGCGGGCGCGATCGCATCGACCGGTCGCTGCGCGTCCAGGAGCAGCGCACCGCCGAGCTCCGCGCGACGCTGCGAGCCCTCTCCCCCGCATCGACGCTCGCCCGTGGCTACGCCATCGCTCACCTCGCCGACGGCGTGATCGTGCGCGACGCCACACAGGCCCCGGCATCCACCCCCATCGTCGTCACCGTCGGGCGCGGCTCGTTCGCGGCACGCTCGGAGGGTGAGATCGCGGAGGACGACAGCCGGACGGGCGACGATGTCGAGCCGGACCGGGCGCGGGGCGGGGCGGGTCCCGCGGCCGAATAGACTGTGACCATGACTGAGACGAGCGGCGCCCTCACGGACGTCGCGACCCTCTCGTTCGAGCAGGCGCGCGACGAACTCGTCCGCGTCGTCGCCGAACTCGAGCAGGGCGCCCCGACCCTCGAGCACTCCCTGGCACTCTGGGAGCGCGGCGAGGCGCTCGCCGCCCGCTGCGAGGAATGGCTGCTGGGCGCCAAGCGTCGTCTCGAGGCCGCTCGCGCCTCCGCCGATCGCGCACAGGGCGAGGCGCTCTGATGTCACGCGAACCCCGCATCGTCGCCGAACTCGGTCGCGCCGAGACGCCGCAGGAGACCGCCGACCGCAAGGCCGAGTCGTCGCGCGTCTACCGCTCGAGTCAGAACGTCCGCAATCTCATCGCGGCGCTGCTCGCGACGCTCGCGGTCGTCATCGTGATCATCGCCGCGGTGCCCCGCGGTACGCCGCCGCCGCGCGAAGCGATCGACGTCGCCTCGGTCGCGGCGGGTGTCGCCGCCTCCGAGGGCCGCACGATCATCACCCCGGAGATGTCCGACGGGTGGATCGTGAACCGCGCCGGCATCGAAGGCAACGGCGGGGTGCGCGCGTTCACCGTCGTCTACGCCCCCGCCGAGGAGGACGAACGCGGCTTCCTGCGCGTCGCGCAGGGATTCGACGCCGACGAGGCGTGGCCCGCCCGCGTGCTCTCAGGCTCCGCCCCGCAGGACACCGTCACCATCGACGGCATCACGTGGGAGCGCTACGAACTCGATCCCGACCGCACCGGGAACATCTCGGTCGCGCTCGCCACCGACGCCGGCACCGACACGGTGCTCATCTACGGCGCCGCGAGCGCCGACGCTCTCGCGGAGACGGCCCGCTCCGTCACCGATCAGATCACCGCACTGCGCGACGCCGACAGCATCGAGGAGACTCCGTGACCGCTCAGCCCCTGCCCGAAAAGGTGTGGAACGAGATGATCCGCGGCAATGCCCGCTTCGTCGCGGGCGAGCCTAACCACCCGCGCCAGGACGTCGACCGCAGGGCAGAGACGGCCGCAGGGCAGCGGCCGCGCGCCGTCCTCTTCGGCTGCTCCGACTCGCGGCTCGCGGCCGAGATCATCTTCGACAAGGGGCTCGGCGACCTCTTCGTCGTTCGCAACGCCGGTCAGGTGGTCGGCGAGTCGATCGTCGCGAGCCTCGAGTACGCGGTCGCGATGCTCGAGGTCCCGCTCATCGTGGTGCTCGCGCACGACAGCTGCGGCGCCGTGCGCGCTGCGATCGACAGCACCGCGATCGATGCCGCGCCCCTCCCCCCGCACATCTGGCGGCTCATCGCGCCGATCGTGCCCGCCGCACGCCAGGTCGCCGCGGAGACCGGCGTCTCGCGCGCGGACGAGATCGACGCCGAGCTCGTCGGACGTGAGCACCTGCGCAACACAGTCGCCGACATCCTCCGCTCGTCCGAGCTCATCAGCACCGCCGTCGCCGAAGGACGCGTCGGCATCGTCGGCGCCAACTACCGCCTCGCCGAGGGCGTCGCCGTGCCCCTCGTCGCTGTGGGGCTCGACGCCGCCTGACCCCCGAACTCTGCCAAGACATCCCCTGTACCGACACGTGAGGAACAACGACGTGACCGACATCGAGTACCGCATCGAGCACGACACCATGGGCGAGGTGCGCGTGCCCAAGAACGCGCTGTATGCCGCACAGACCCAGCGCGCGGTGGAGAACTTCCCGATCTCCGGCGACCGGCTCGAGCCCGCGCAGATCGTCGCGCTCGCGCGCATCAAGAAGGCCGCGGCCCTCGCCAACAAGGAGCTCGGCACGCTGGACGGCGCCATCGCCGACGCCATCGCCGGTGCGGCTGACCGCATCATCGCCGGCGAGTTCGCCGACCAGTTCCCGATCGACGTCTACCAGACCGGTAGCGGCACGTCGTCGAACATGAACATGAACGAGGTGCTCGCGACCCTCGCCACGCAGGCGCTGGGCGCGACCGTGCACCCGAACGACCACGTCAACGCGTCCCAGTCGTCCAACGACGTGTTTCCCACCTCGGTGCACATCGCCGTGACGCAGGAGCTCATCGACGACCTGATCCCCGCGCTCGACCACCTGGCCGTCGCTCTCGAGGCGAAGGCCGACCTCTGGAAGACCGTCGTGAAGTCGGGCCGCACCCACCTCATGGACGCGACTCCCGTCACCCTGGGCCAGGAGTTCGGCGGCTACGCCCGCCAGATCCGCCTCGGCATCGAGCGCGTGCAGGCTGTGCTCCCCCGCGTCGCCGAGGTCCCCCTCGGCGGGACCGCGGTCGGGACCGGCATCAACACCCCACTCGGCTTCCCGCAGCGCGTGATCGAGCTCATCGTCGCCGACACCGAGCTGCCGATCACCGAGGCCAAGGACCACTTCGAGGCCCAGGCCAACCGCGACGGCCTGGTCGAGGCATCCGGCGCCCTCCGCACCATCGCGGTGTCGCTGACCAAGATCAACAACGACCTCCGCTGGATGGGCTCGGGCCCGAACACGGGTCTGGGCGAGCTGCACATCCCCGACCTGCAGCCCGGCTCGTCGATCATGCCCGGCAAGGTCAACCCGGTGATCCCGGAGGCCACGCTCATGGTGTGCGCGCGCGTCATCGGGAACGACGCGACCGTCGCGTGGGCCGGCGCCTCGGGTGCGTTCGAGCTCAACGTCGCCATCCCGATCATGGGCAGCGCGGTGCTCGAGTCGATCGAGCTGCTCGCGAACACCTCGCGCGTCCTCGCCGACAAGACCATCGACGGTCTCGAGGCGAACGTCGAGCGCGCCGCCGCGTACGCCGGCATGTCGCCGTCGATCGTCACGCCGCTCAACAAGCTCATCGGCTACGAGGCCGCCGCCAAGATCGCCAAGCACTCCGTCGCGAAGGGCATCACGGTGCGCGAGGCTGTGATCGACCTCGGCTACGTGGAGCGCGGCGAGCTCACGCTCGAGCAGCTCGACGAGAAGCTCGACCTTCTCTCGATGACGCACCCGGGCTGATTCGCCCGTCCCATGCCGCAAGCCGTGCGTCGGCGGGATAATCGGGTCATGGCCCGAACGCCCCGCCCGGTTCCCGCGCGCGTCAGGATCCTCGCCGCGATCCTGGCGGTCGCGTGCGTGGGTCTCGCGATCGTGGGCAGCGTCACCTTCCTGGTGCAGCGCGAGCAGGCTTTGTCCGGGGTCAACGCCCGACTCGAGGATCAGGTGAAGGTGCTCGAGGACGTCGCAACCGGTGAAGCGGTCGACCCGATCGACGGCGCCTCCGCGGCGGTGGAAGATCTCGACAAGAACGACTTCCAGAACGTCGACGACTACCTGAACGCGGTTGTGGCCCGTCTGGTCCCGGCCCGCAACGAGGCGTCGCTTGCGCTGATCGACGGCGTTCCGCGGTGGGCGCCCCAGACGTTGTCGGGCTTCAGCATCGCTGAGAACAAGCAGCTCATCGATCGCGTCGTGCGGGAGACCGCGGAAGGCGACACGAAACGGGGCACCGCCGTCACTCCTCAGGGCTCTCTTCGCTACATCGCGATCCCGGTGCGGATGACCGGCGACCCGCGACAAGGACTCTACGTCCGCGCAGTGAATCTCGGCGAGGAGCTGCAACCCGTTACCTTCGCCATGACAACGTACGTCATCGCGGCGGTCGCCGTGCTGTTCGCGATCGGGATCGTGGGGTGGTTCGTCACCGGTCGGCTTCTGTCGCCGATCCGGCGCCTCCGCGAGACGGCCGACGCCATCTCGATCACCGACCTCTCGCATCGGCTCGAACCCCAGGGCAACGACGACATCGCGGACCTGTCGCGCACGGTCAATTCCATGCTCGATCGCCTGGAGGACTCCGTCGACGTGCAGCGCCAGCTCCTCGACGACGTGCGCCATGAGCTGAAGACGCCCATCACGATCGTGCGGGGTCACCTCGAGCTCATGAACCCGCAGGATGCTGCGGATGTGGCGTCCGCCCGGGACATCGGCATCGCGGAGCTCGACCGGCTCACGCGGCTCGTCGAGGACATCGACCTGCTGGCCACCGCCGAGGCGGACTCGTACAGCCTCGAGACGGTCGACCTCGCCGGGCTCACCGAGCGGGTGGGCGAGCTCGTTGCCGTCATCCCCGGGCACAGCTGGACGGTCGAGGCCCGCGCCGAAGGCGGCACCATCGGCGACCAGGACCGCCTGCTGCAGGCGTGGCTGCAGCTCGCCGACAACGCCGCCAAGTACACCCCAGAGGGCAGCCCCATCGAGATCGGCAGCGCCCACTCGGGCGACGGCTCACGACTCTGGGTGCGCGACCACGGCCCCGGCATCCCACCCGGAGCGCGGGCCCGGATCTTCCGCCGATTCGACCGCGCCCATGTGAAGCGCTCGGTGGGCGGGTCGGGCCTCGGCCTCGCCATCGTGGACGCGATCGCGAAGGGTCACGGCGGGCACTGCGTCGTCACGGACACGCCGGGCGGCGGCGCGACATTCACGATCCACCTGCCTCCCACGGAGGCCGAACTGCCGGCACCGGTACGTGCCGGAGACGTGCTGCAACGGGAGGCCGCCGGATGACCAGGATCCTCATCGTCGAGGATGAACCTCGGATCGCCGCGTTCGTCAGTCGCGGCCTCGAGGCCGCCGGCTACGAGACGCTCCTCTTCGAGGACGGCCCGGAAGGGCTCGAGGCGGCGCTGCGCGGCGATGCCGACCTCGTGCTCCTCGATGTCGGGCTGCCCACGATGGACGGCTTCGAGGTGCTGCGCGAACTGCGGGCCCGCGGTTCCGCGGTGCCCGTGATCATGCTCACCGCCCGATCCAGCACGCGGGACACCGTCACAGGGCTGGATGCCGGCGCCAACGACTACGTGCCGAAGCCGTTCACGTTCGAGGAGCTGCTCGCCCGTGTGCGCTCGCGCCTTCGCGAGAGCGTGCCGCAGCCCGGCGTCGCGGTCTCGCACGGCGACGTCGTGCTCGACATCCTCGCGCGCCGCGCGACCGTCGCGGGCCGCGAGGTCGACCTGTCGGCGCGCGAGTTCTCCCTCGCGGAGCAGTTCCTGCGCAACCCCGGTCGCGTGCTCAGCCGAGAGCAGCTGCTCAGCCGGGTGTGGGGGCTCGACTTCGATCCCGGGTCCAACGTGGTCGACGTGTACGTGCGGTATCTGCGCGGCAAGCTCGGCGCCGACCACATCGTCACGGTCCGTGGCGCGGGCTACCGCTGGGAGTGAGCTCGTCGGGCACCCCATGACCGGGGTGCCCGCCCGAGCAGGAAGAAGCCCCCGGTGCTGGGGGACACCGGGGGCTGTGAAGGGCCGGACTGGGGGATCCGACCGTTGTCAGTCGCGCTTGTCTGGGGAATTGCGCGACTGGTCTTTCTTCCCGTCGTTGCCGGCGCCGTTGCCGTTTCCGACGTTCGATCCCGCGTGGGCGGGAGGCTTCTGGCCGGTCGGCTGCTGACCGGACTGCTTCTGCTTCTGAGGCGGCTGCTCCGGGGCCTTCTGCTCCGGGGCCTTCTGCTCCGGGGCCGGAGCCTGGACGATGCCCTGCCGCTGAGTGGTGGATCCGCTCGAATTGCTCGAGTCGCCCGACTTGTTCCCGTCGCCCTGCTCGTTCTGTCCGGCGAACTCCCGCTCCAGGCGAGCGATCAGCGCATCGAGCCGACCGTTCGACCAGCCATGCGAGGCTGCCCAGCTGCGCAGCGCGTCCCACGTGCCCGCGGCCTTCGCTGCGGCGATGGCGGAGTCGATGTCGCCGGGCGCGGCAGGAGGAGCCGGAGGCGCCGGAGGGGCGGGCGCGGCCACCTCGGGCGCCGCGTTCGCAGGCGTGCGGGTGGTCGTCGACGCGGGCGGCGCGACCTCGACAGGTGCGGGCGCCTGGACCACTTCGGGCTCGGCCGAGGGACTCAGTGCGTCGGGCGTCGCGGCCGGCGCGGGCTGGGGCGTCGCCGACGGGGATGCCGCCGCTGGGACGACGACGCGCTTGGAGGCGACGCTCGTGCCGGCGGACTCGGCCAGGGCCGCGGTGTTCGCGAGGGCGACGGCAGTCACGACGGCGACGCTCGCCGCGACAGCGGTCATGCCGCCGATCACGAGCCCCGTGCGTGCTTGCACTTCTCGCCTGCCCTCCGTGTGCGCGGAATCGATTCCCCTCCTCCATGGTGACAGACCGATCGCGCGGTATGCGCCGTGGGCGATGAGACTTTCCTCATGCTCGCACGGCGCAGCGGGCCGGGATCCGGCACCCCGACCCGCTGCGTCGTCAGCTGATGACGCAGTCTCTCAGGCGAGCTCTCCGGCCTCCAGGAGGTCGGTGACGAGCGCGGCGATGGCCGACCGTTCCGACCGCACGAGCGTCACGTGGCCGAACAGCGCGTGACCCTTGAGCGTCTCGATGACCGACGCGACGCCGTCGTGACGACCGACCCTCAGGTTGTCGCGCTGGCCCACGTCGTGGGTCAGCACGACGCGCGAGTTCTGCCCGATGCGGCTGAGCACCGTCAGGAGCACGTTGCGCTCGAGCGACTGCGCCTCGTCGACGATCACGAACGCGTCGTGCAGCGAACGGCCGCGGATGTGCGTCAGCGGCAGCACCTCGAGGAGGCCTCGTTCGACCACCTCGTCGAGCACGTTGGTCGAAACCACGGAGCCGAGCGTGTCGAAGACCGCCTGGCCCCACGGGTTCATCTTCTCCTGCGCGTCGCCGGGCAGGTAGCCGAGCTCCTGCCCGCCCACGGCGAACAGCGGACGGAACACGATGATCTTGCGCTGCTGCTGGCGCTCGAGCACCGCCTCCAGGGCCGCGCACAGGGCGAGAGCCGACTTGCCGGTGCCGGCGCGGCCGCCCAGCGACACGATGCCGACCTCGGGATCGAGCAGCAGGTCGATGGCGATCCGCTGCTCGGCCGAACGCCCGTGCAGGCCGAAGACCTCGCGGTCGCCGCGCACCAGGCGGTACTCGCCGTCACCGACGACCCGGCCCAGGGCCGAGCCCCGCTCGGAGTGGATGATCAGGCCCGTGTTCACCGGGAGCCCCTGCACGTCCTCGCTGGAGGCGACTTCGCTCTCGTACAGGTCGCTGATGTCGTCACCCGAGACGTCGAGGTCGGAGATGCCGGTCCAGCCGGAATCGACCGCCTGCTCCGCGAGATACTCCTCCGCCGTGATGCCGAGCGACGCCGCCTTGACCCGCATCGGCAGGTCTTTCGAGACGACGGTGACCTCCTGCCCGTCCTGGGCGAGGTTCATCGCGATGGCGAGGATCCGGCTGTCGTTGTCGCCGAGCCGCATGCCCGAGGGGAGGACCGTCGCGTCGGTGTTGTTCAGCTCGACGCGAAGCGTGCCGCCCTCACCGACCGGAACGGGGAAATCGAGGCGCCCGTGCTCGACGCGGAGTTCGTCGAGATGGCGCAGTGCCTGCCGGGCGAAGTAGCCGATCTCTGGGTCATGCCGCTTGCCTTCCAGCTCCGTGATCACCACGACGGGGATCACGACGCTGTGCTCGGCGAAGCGGAAGAACGCCCGCGGATCGCTCAGCAGCACCGAGGTGTCGAGTACATAGGTCCGCAGATCCTGATCGGAATCGGCGACCCGCTCGAGGTCCTGACTGCGCTGCTCGTGTGGTGCTCGTGTGGTCACAACCCACTCCCGCCCCGGGTGGTTCACCCGGCAGTCACGAGTCGACCATGGGTCACGAGTCGCGATCCGGAAGGCCGACTCGACCGGGCTCCTTGCCCGATGCGCTCACGCTACGACCGCGCCGCGTCGTCGGACGCGCTCGACACGCACGAATTCGTGACATGTCGGTGAACGGATGCTGCACGAGCAGCATCCCCGGTCACCAGACGCGCGTCGACGAGAAGGCGGCGAGCGCGTCGCCGAACAACCGCAGCGTGTCGGCACCGGTGCCGACGTGCGGGGCGACCCGGATGCGGCCGGCGCGCGTCGTGACGGTGAGGCCGTGGTTCGCCAGGGAGGCGGCGAGGGGTGCCGCGTCCTGCGGGGCAGGCTCCAGGGTCACGATGCCCGCGCGGTGCTCCGGCTCCCTGGGGGTGACCACCGGCACCTCGTAGCGATCCGCGAAGAAGATGACGTCGGTCGCCCGCGCGGCCAGCACCGACTCGATGTCGGCCACACCCACATCGACCACTTCGCGCAGGGCCGTCGCCAGGCGTGCGGCGGCGAGCGTGTCGACGCCGGCGACCGAGAAGGCCCGCGCCGATGCGGCGGGCACCGGCACGGTGTCCACCGGCAAGTCGCCCTCCACGCCCTGGAAGCCCGACAGGACGGGCGCGATGCGCTCGAGCGCGCGATCACCGAACCACGCGAACCCCGTCCCCCGGCCGGCGCGGAGCCACTTGTAGCCGTTGCCGCACACGACGTCCGCCGCGAGGTAGTCGGCCTCGACCGCACCGAATCCCTGGATGGCATCGACGATGAGCAGGCGATCGCCGATCACCTCGCGGATCGCCGACAGATCGGTGCGGTACCCCGTGCGGAAGTCGACGAGGCTGACCGCGACGGCACGTGTGTCGTCGGAGAGGGCGGAGCGGATCGCGTCGGGTGTCATGAACCCGTCGGCCGGCTCGACCCACTGCAGCTGCACCGAGCCGAACGCCTCCGACGCGCGGGTCGCCGCCACAGTCAGGCTCGGGAACTCGCCGCGGCCGAGCATGAGGCCGCCCGCCAGTCCGTAGATGGCGTGCATGAGGCCGTACGTCGTGGACGGCTGCAGCACCACGTGCGAGGCATCCGTCCCGATCAGCTCCGCGACCAGCTCACGGGCCTCTCGCTCGTGGTCGGCCACGAGTTCGATGCTCGTCCGCCGGCCCGAGCCGAGCAGCTCGGTGTCCCCCTGCGCCTCGCTGCGGACCGCAGGCGAGAGCGGCCCGAACGCCGCCCAGTCCAGATACCCCGGTTCCCCATCGAACGACGCCAGATATGAATCCAGATCCGTCACGCGGATCATTCTGGCAGAGGTCGGATCAGCGGTGTGAGCGGCCGATCAGCCGCCGTATCGACGGTCGCGCGAGGCGAAGTCGCGGATGGCGCGGAGGAAGTCCACCTCGCGCAGATCCGGGCCGAGCGCCTCGACGAAGTAGAACTCCGAGTGGGCCGACTGCCACAGGAGGAAATCGCTCAGCCGCTGCTCCCCCGAGGTGCGGATGACGAGGTCTGGATCGGGCTGTCCGCCGGTGTAGAGGTGCTCGCCGATCTGCTCGGGCGTGAGGCTCGCCGCCAGCTCCTCGAGCGATCCCCCGCGCTCATCGTGCTGGGCGATGATGCTGCGCACGGCGTCGACGATCTCGCCCCGGCCGCCGTAGCCGACCGCGAGGTTGACGTGCATCCCCGCGTTGCCCTTGGTGCGGGACTCGACGTCTGCGAGCACGCGTCTGAGGTCGTCCGGCAGCGCGTCCGCCCGGCCCACGTGCTTCACCCGCCAGTCGCGCTCGTGCGAGAGCTCGTCGGCGAGTTCGGCGATGATCTCGATGAGGTCGGAGAGCTCCCGCGAATCGCGCTTGCGCAGGTTGTCGTTGGACAGCAGGTACAGCGACACGACGCGGATGCCGACGTCGTCGCACCAGCGGAGGAATTCCTTCATCTTGGCCGCACCCGCGCGGTGGCCGTGCGCGGCGGAGTCGTAGCCGAGCTGCTTGGCCCACCGGCGGTTCCCGTCGATCATCATCGCGAGGTGGCGGGGAACGGATGCCGGGTCCAGACGTCGGCGCAGGCGGTTTATGTAGAGCCGATAGAGGGGCCCCCTGCCCTCGTTCGTCTCGCCGCGCGCCACATGCCTACGCTACCTCTCGCGCGACCCCGTCCCTAGCTCGGGACTGAGTGTCACCATTCGCGGTACTCAGTATGTTCCCCTCGGGGCATGCGGGCCCCTCTACGCTTAGGACATGAGCCGCCGTCGCAGTCTTCCCCGGGCCCCCGAAGTCCCCGTGCTGCCGCTGATGGACGCCGCGGCGGTCGACGCCGCGACGCCCGACCTCAAGCCGACGTGGCGCGGCTGGATCCACGCGGCGACCTTCCCCGTCGCGATCGCGGCCGGCATCGTGCTGATCGTGCTCGCGCAGGGCGCGCCCGCGAAGTGGGCGTCGGCGGTGTTCATGGCCACCTCGCTGCTGCTCTTCGGCAACTCCGCGCTGTACCACCGGTTCAACTGGAAGCCCAAGACCAAGGCGATCCTCAAGCGCATCGACCACGCCAACATCCTGCTGCTGATCGCGGGCACCTACACTCCCATCGCCGTGCTCGCGCTGCCGCCGCAACAGGGGGCGTTGCTGCTGGTCCTCGTGTGGAGCGGCGCACTGCTCGGCATCCTGTTCCGCGTCTTCTGGATCAACGCGCCGCGCTGGCTCTATGTCGCCCTCTACCTCCTGCTGGGATGGGCGGCCGTCATGTACATCGTTCCGCTGTTCCAGGCCAGCGCGGCCATGATGGTCCTCGTCGCCATCGGCGGCCTGCTCTACACCGGCGGCGCGGTCGTCTACGCGCTCAAGCGCCCCAACCCGTGGCCGGGCCACTTCGGCTTCCACGAGATCTTCCACGTCTGCACGGTGCTGGCCTTCCTCTGCCACTGGACGGCGTGCCTCATCATCGCGCTGCACCCGTACTCCCCGTCGCTGGGGCTCGCGGGCTGATGACGAGACGGATGCTGCGGGCCGCAGCATCCGTCACCATCACCGCTCGGGCGGCTCAGCCCTTGGGCGGCGCCGTGGCGTCACCGCGCTCGTCGCCGGCCGCCGGGTCGATGCTCTGGTCGTCGACCTCGGTCGCCTCCGTGGCGCGCGCCGCCTGCTCCTCGGCGTCGAGCTGCTCCTGGATGTCGGCGCGCACGCGGCCCCGGCGGATGCGGCGCATCATGTCCCAGATCAGGAAGATCACGGCGATCGCGATGAGCGCGGTGAAGAGGAATCCCACGACTCCGGGGCTCACGAGGTTCGGATCGACCGCGGGCGTGGGAGTCGGCGTCGGAGTCGTCGCTGCGGAAAGGAGTGCGACGATCGCGTGCTGCATGGGGTCCTCGCTCTGCCCGCGTGGCGGGCGGTGTCGTCGGGGGTGCGCGCGAGCGCATAGCCTGGAGTTCCAGCCTAATCTTCCGATCCGACCCGACGAGCCCGAAGGAGCGGCGTGACCACGCAGGACATGCTCGACGAGCGCTACGGCCGCCGCCGCTCCCCCGCACGCGCGTGGATCATCGGCGCCGGCATCGTCGTCGCCGTCGCCGTCGTCGGACTGTTCGGCTGGTCCACCGTGCGGGGCTCCCTCAACTCCGTCGACTCGGACACGACGTCGTTCGACGTCGTCGACGAGCACTCCGTGACCCTCGGATTCCAGATCAGCAGTCCCCCCGGCGCCGCGGTCGCGTGCGCGATCGAGGCGCAGGACCAGGAGCACGGCGTGGTGGGCTGGCGGGTCGTCGAGCTGCCGGCATCCGAGCTCCACGCGCGCGCCTTCCGCGAGACGATCCCGACGACCGCGCTCGCCACCACCGGGTTCGTGAATTCGTGCTGGGTGCTGCCCGGGTGAGTTTGTCCGAACAGACGCCGTGACGTAGTCTGGCGGGACATCAGCAGAATCGCGCCCTGGCCGTGAGCCGGGGCGTTCGGTTTATGCCCGCACCGCTCCGGTCGGCCGCGGGCCCAACGAAGGAGTCAGCCGTGTCCACCGACGCCCCCGTGACCTTCCTCACCCAGGACGCCTACGATCGCCTGGCCGCCGAGCTCGAGCACCTCTCGACCACCGGCCGCGAGGAGATCGCCAAGCGCATCGAGGCCGCGCGCGAAGAAGGCGACCTCAAGGAGAACGGCGGCTACCACGCCGCCAAGGACGAGCAGGGCAAGCAGGAAGCCCGCATCCGCACGCTTCAGCACCTGCTCAAGACCGCGACGGTCAGCGAGGCGCCGGAGAGCAACGGCGTCGTCGAGCCCGGCACCGTCATCACCGCGATCGTGGCGGGTGGCGAAGAGGTCTTCCTGCTCGGCAACCGCGAGATCGCGGTCGGCTCCGAGCTCGACGTGTACAGCGAGGCCTCTCCCCTGGGCGTCGCGATCCTCGGCCGCAAGGAGGGCGAGAAGACGTCGTACACCGCCCCCAACGGCCGTGAGATCGCCGTCGAGATCGTCAAGGTCGAGACCTACAACGGGCAGTGACCCGAAGCGGCCTCAGGGATCCCTCTGAGGCCGCCGGGCGCGGCCTCAGCTAGTCCGGGACGACCGTGGGCGCGTAGCCCGCATCCTCGAGCACCGAGATGACGTGCGCACGGTGCTCCTCGCCGCGCGTCTCCACACTCAGCTGCAGGATCACCTCGCTGATCTGGATACCCTGCCCGTGGCGGGTGTGCAGCACCTCGATGACGTTCGCCCCGGCGATCGCCAGCAGCTCCGACACGCGCGCGAGCTGTCCGGGACGATCCGGCAGCGGGATGCGCAGCGTCATGTACCGACCGGATGCCGCGAGCCCGTGCGCGACGACGCGCTGCAGCAGCAGCGGGTCGATGTTGCCACCCGAGAGCACCGTGACGGTCGGGCCGGTCGCGACGACCTTGCCCGCCAGGATCGCCGCGACGCCCACCGCGCCCGCGGGCTCGACGACCTGCTTCGCGCGTTCGAGCAGAACGAGCAGCGCGCGGGCGATGTCGTCCTCGGTCACCGTCACGACCTCGTCGACGAGATCGCGGATGATCTCGAACGGCAGGTCCCCCGGACGGGCGACCGCGATGCCGTCCGCGATCGTCGGCGAGGTCGGGACCTCGAGCGGATGCCCCGCCTCGAGCGACGCCGGATACGCGGCGGAGTTCTCCGCCTGCACGCCGATCACCCGCACCGTGCGGCCCTCCGCCGCGGCGCGCGCCTTGACCGCGGCGGCGACGCCGGCGACGAGTCCTCCTCCGCCGATCCCCAGCACGACGGTGTCGAGGTCGGGCAGCTCGTCCATGAGCTCGAGGCCCAGGGTGCCCTGCCCGGCGATGACGTCGTGGTGGTCGAACGGGTGGATGAACACGGCCCCCGTCCGCTCGGCGAACTCCGCCGCGAGGCGCAGCGGCGTCTCGACGGTGGCACCTTCCAGCACGACGTCGGCGCCATACCCGCGCGTGGCGAGGAGCTTCGGCACCGGCACGCCGAGCGGCATGAAGATGGTCGCGTGGATGCCGAGCGCCTTCGCCGCGAGCGCCACGCCCTGGGCGTGGTTGCCGGCCGAGGCGGCGACGACGCCGCGGGCGCGCTCCTCGGCGGTCAGCCGCGAGAGGCGATAGGTCGCGCCGCGGATCTTGAACGACCCGGTGCGCTGCAGGTTCTCGAGCTTGAGGTGCACCGGCACGCCCAGGACGTCCGACAGGTGCAGCGAGGCGTCGAGCGGGGTGTGCGAGATGACGCCCTCGAGGGTGGCGGCGGCATCCTCGAAGTCAGCGAGCGTCGGCACGGCCGAAGCGAGTGCCGCCGGGGTGGCCGCGGTCTCGGCGGCCTGATCGGCGGATGACATGGCGGTGGTCACGAACGGACTCTCCTCTGCCGGGGGACGGTGCTCCAGATGAGATCCCCGGTGGGTCTGGCGCCGGTCTCCCACGCGCGTTCGGCAAGGTAGACCGCCACGACGTTCACGAACGCGGCGAGCGGCACGGCGAAGAGGGCTCCCGGGATGCCGGCGATCATGGCACCGCCCGCGACCACGAGCACCACCGCGAGCGGGTGGACCTTGACGGCGGAGCCCATGAGGAGCGGCTGGAGCACGTGACCTTCGAGCTGCTGCACGCCGAGGACGACCACGAGCATCCACAGCGCGATCCACGGACCGTTGTAGACGAGAGCGAGGAAGACGGCGACCGTTCCGGTGACCACGGCACCGACGATCGGGACGAACGCGCCGAGGAACACGAGCACGGCCACGGGGATCGCCAGGGGCACGCCGAGGAGCGCGGCGCCCAGGCCGATGCCGACGGCGTCGATCGTCGCGACGAGCAGCTGCGTGCGCGCGTAGTTGACGACGGTGATCCATCCGGCGCGGCCGGCGCCGTCGGCGGCGGGGCGCGCCTTCTTGGGGAACAGCCGCAGGGTCCAGCGCCAGATGCCCGCGCCGTCGGCGAGCAGGCACAGCAGGATGAAGAACGCCAGCACGGCGCCCGTCACGACGTGGCCGATCGTCGAGCCGATGGCGAGTGCGCCCGACCACAGCAGCTCGGCCTGCTGCTGGAGGAACGTCCAGCCCTGCGCGAGCAGGTCGTCGATCTGGTCCTCGCTCAGGTGGAGCGGGCCGTCGATGAGGTACTGCCGGAACTGCTCGACCGCGGCGACGGTGCTCGCCTGCACCGAGTCCCACTGCTGCATGATCTGCCAGACCACGAGCCACAGCAGACCCGTCACGATCGCGACGGTGCCCACCACGGAGATGACGATTGCCAGCCAGCGCGGCACGCGGCGACGCAGCATCCAGGCGAAGGCGGGCCACAGCAGGGCGGTGATGAGGATGGCGATGAGGAGCGGGATCACCAGCAGCTTCAGCTGGATGACGAGCCACACGCCGACCCCGATCGCCGCGGCGACGACGATGAGGCGCCACGAGTAGGCGGTCGCCAGGCGGAGGCCGCGCGGCACCGCGGCGGACGTCTCGGTGGAGACGACCCTGCTGCGGTCGCGGACGGCGTCGAAGATGGAGCCGCGGGGCTTGTCGTCGGAGCCGCTCATTGAGCCAGTCTAGGCGCGTCGCATTCCGCGCCGGTCATGAACGACGGGCGGCGCGATGTCCGGACCCCGGGCTACGCTGGCGCGCGTGAAGTCCTCACTCAGCGCCGCAGAGGCGCGCCGCGTGGCTCTCGCCGCCCAGGGATTCGGGCGACCCCGGCCCACCGCCGCCGGCACCCGGCAGCTGAACGGTGCGCTCGCACGCATGGCGACGCTGCAGATCGACTCGGTCAACGTCTTCGCCCGCTCCCACTACATGCCGCTGTTCTCGCGGGTCGGCGCCTATGACACGGCCGCCCTCGACCGCCTGCTGTTCGCGCGGCGCTCACCCTACGTCGAGTACTGGGCCCACGTCGCGGCCTTCATCCCCGCAGAAGACTGGGGACTGTTCGATTTCCGCATGCAGGCCATGCGTGCGAAGTACGGCAGCAAGCCCGGCGGCTGGTTCGACGCGAACCGCGACATCGTGGACTGGGTGCGTGCCGAGCTCGCCGATCGCGGCCCTCTGCGCCCGGCTCAGATCGAACACGACGCCAAAGAGAGTGCGCGGGGTCCCTGGTGGGACTGGGACGTCGTCAAGCAGGCTCTCGAATACCTGTGGATGTTCGGCGAGGTGGCGATCGCCGGCCGCCGCGGCTTCGAGCGACGGTACGGTCTCGCCGAGCAGGTGATCCCCCGCCACGTGCTCGAGGCACCGGTCCCCCGTGACGAGGCCGTGCGTGAGCTCACGCGTCGCGCGGCGCGCGCCTACGGCGTCGCCACCGCCGCCGACATCGCCGACTATTGGCGCATCGCCGACCGCAAGGCCGTCACAGCGGCCCTGGACGACCTCGTCGACGCCGGCGAGCTGCACCCGATCACCGTCGAAGGGTGGACGACCGCCGGTCGCCCGGCCAGGGCGTGGCTGCACGCCGACGCCGTGGTGCCGCGCAAGATCGACGCCGCCGCGATCCTGACCCCGTTCGACCCCGTCGTGTGGTTCCGCGATCGTGCTGAGCGGCTCTTCGACTTCGAGTACCGCATCGAGATCTACACGCCCGCGCCGCGTCGCCGGTTCGGCTACTACTCGCTGCCGGTCCTCATCGGCGACGACATCGTCGGCCGCGTCGACCTGAAGGCCGACCGCGCCGCCTCGACACTGCTCGTGCAGTCCGCGTGGTGGGAGCACGGCGCCCCCGTCGATGCTGCGCCTCGTCTCGCCGACGAACTCCGGCTCGCCGCGTCCTGGCAAGGACTCGAGTCCCTCTCCGTCTCCCGCTGGGGCGATGCCACCGACGACCTCGCCCGGGTCCTGCCCGAGGCGACGCGCCACGATGCGGGTCCGGCCGAGCCGGTGCCGCTCGCCGCGGACGAGCCCGGGGCAGACGCGCGCGACCTCGATGTCGAGGAGCTCGCGGGCTGATCCGGCAACCCAGCGGGGTTCAGGCGCCCGGACCGACCACCTCGAGCCCGAGCCAGCGGGCGAGGTCCTGGATCTCGGCGTCCACGGACTCCCGGACCTGTTCGGTGAACGGCTCGTCCTCATGGACGGCATGCACGCGGAGCAGGCCCGCCTTGCGGTCGGCTTTGGCGTCGAGCTTTCCGACGAAGCGGTCGCCGTGAAGGATCGGCAGCGCGAAGTAGCCCCACCGCCGCTTCGCCGCCGGCTTGTACATCTCCAGCAGGTACTCGTAGCCGAAGAGCTCCTCGAGCCGGCGCCGATCGAACACGAGGCGGTCGAACGGCGACAGCAGAGCGGTGCGCCCTGCGAACCCGCCAGCAGCGGCCAGGGCGTCGGCGTCGACGCGCCAGACGCCGTCGACCCCGTCGACGATGGCCGCTTCGCCGATCTCACCGACGTCGATCGGTTCGAACGGCTGGGCGATTCCCTTCACCCGCGCGATCCCGAGGGACGCGAGCCGACGCTCTGCGCGCTCGCGGCCGGCGTCCTCGTCGGTCAGCTGTGGCACATCTCGCGGGTAGACGCGGTCGGCGACATCGAACAGGCGGCCACCGGCATCCCGCGACGACACGGCCACATCCCCGCACAGCACGAGCATCTCGAGAAGCTGCATCGAGTTGCGGTTGTTCGTCCAGCCGGACGAACGCCACGACACCTGCGCGGCATCGGGGATGTCGGCCGCCCGCAGCGGACCCTCGGCACGCAGTCGCGCGAGGACCTCACGCCGGAACACCTCGTTCGCCGCGAGCCACTCCCGCGCCTGCGCGGACTCGGGTCGACGCCGCATCTCGGGGATGAGAAGGGCGAGGTCGGTCATGGCTCGGTAGAACCCGCCCCACTCGAACACCGCGCGGTCCTCTTCGAACAGGCGCGTCAGGTCGGCCGGCTGATACGGCCACCCGAGCCTGCTCCACAGGATGAGGTCGGCACTGGGCGCGATCGCCGCGGTCGGCTCGATGTTCACCACCGTGAGCGCGTCGATGGTCTCGACGATGCCGGCCGGCCTCTCAGCCGTCAGCAGCTGTCCCCGCAACGCGATGCGCCGCGCCTCTTCGCGGCTCAGCCGATGGACCATGTCCCGACGCTATCGCCGGCGTCCGACGTCAGCCGCGTCAGAACTGGACGCGCGGAGGCTCCGAGATCGCCGCACCGTCGATCACTTCGAAGAACTCGCGCTCGTGGAAGCCCAGGTTGCGCGCGAACAGGTTGTTCGGGAAGACCTTGATCTTCGTGTTGAGCTCGCGGACGCCGCCGTTGTAGAACCGGCGCGAGGCCTGGATCTTGTCCTCCGTGTCGACGATCGACTGCTGCAGCTGCAGGAAGTTCTGGCTCGCCTGCAGCTGCGGATAGGCCTCGGCCACCGCGAACAGAGACTTCAGCGCCTGCTGCAGGTGTCCCTCGGCGACGCCGGCCTCAGCCGGACCCGACGCCGACAGCGTCTCGGCGCGCGCTCGCGTCACGTTCTCGAACACCGCCTTCTCGTGCGCGGCGTAGCCCTTCACCGCCTCGATGAGGTTCGGCAGCAGATCCGCACGACGCTTGAGCTGCACCGTGATGTCGCTCCACGCCTCATCCACCCGCACATTCAGCTGGACGAGCGAGTTGTACGTCGCCCAGAGATAGATGCCGATGATGACGACGAGCGCCACCACGATGAGGACCGGGATCAGCCATTCCATTGCCGAGGCTCCGTTCGATAGTGCCCTCATCCTACCGACGCGAAACCCCCTCGCATGTGGGGTTATCCCCGACTCTCAGCCGTTACCCACCGAGCACGCGATCGAGGTACGGGTTGCGGAACAGCCGCTGCGGGTCGAGACGGTCGCGCAGGGCGACGAAGTCGTCGAATCGGGGGTAGCGCGACCGCAGGGTGTCGGCGCCGAGGGTGTGCATCTTGCCCCAGTGCGGCCGACCGTCGAAGCCGAGCATGATCTCCTCGACCGCCTCGAAGTACTCGGTCGGGTCCTCGCGCCAGTAGCGGTGGACCGCGATGTACCCGGAGTCGCGTCCGTGAGCCGTCGACAGCCAGCGGTCGTCGGCGGCCGCCACCCGCACCTCGACCGGGAACCCGATCCGCCAGCCGCGGTCATCGATGAGTGCACGCATCGCCTCGAACGCGGGGCGCAGGTTCTCGACCGGCACCGCGTACTCCATCTCGCGGAACCGCACGGACCGGTTCGTCGCGAAGACGCGGGCCGAGGCATCCGTGAACTCCCGATTCCCCCAGATCTTCGCCGACAGCCGGTTGATCGGCGGCACGAGCGCCGGGATCGCCGCACCGGCCGCGCACGCGACCTGATGGACACCCGTGCCGACGAGCGTGTCGTCGATCCACTTGCCCACGGCGGGGAGAGGATGCCGCGGCGCGCTCTCGGGGAGCCGCGTGTTGGTCTTGGTCATCGCGCGGTCGGTGTGCGGGAACCAGTAGAACTCGAAGTGGTCGGCCGCCGCCGCGCGCTCGTCGAGGGCCCCGAGGACATCGTGGAGGTCCTCGGACTGCTCGACCGCGTGCAGCACGAAGGCGGGCACGCATTGGATCGTGACCTCGACGAGGATGCCGAGGGCACCGAGCCCGAGGGCCACTGCCGGCACGAGCTCGGGGTTCACGTCCTCGCTCACGGTGAACAGCTCGCCGGAGGCGGTCACGAGGGTGGCGCCGACGACCTGGCCCGCGATGCCGGTGAAGCGCTCCCCCGTGCCGTGCGTGCCGGTCGAGATCGCCCCCGCGATCGACTGGCGGTCGATGTCGCCGAGGTTCTCCATCGCGAGGCCGAACGGCGCGAGGAGCGCGGGGACCTCGTGCAGGCGCGTGCCCGCCAGAAGCGTCACCCGGGCACGGTCGACGTCGACCGAGACGAGCCCGCTGAGATCGCGGAGCTCGAGGAGCGCGCCGGGAGCCACCGCGATGCCGGTGAAGCTGTGGCCGGCGCCGACCGCCTTGATCGGCATGTGCTGCGCCGCCGCCGCGACGACGGCGCGCTGCACGGCCGCGACGGTGCGGGGGAACTCCAGGCGCTGCGGCCGCACCGACTCCGTGCGGCCCCAATTGCGCCACACGCCTCCGGGACGGGTCACAGGAACGCCTTACCCTCGCCGCGGTAGGTCGCCACCTCCCCCACCCTGGTGTCGCCGTCGACGAGGTGGTAGCGATCCACGCGCTCCGCGAGCTCGCCGCTCTTGGAATGGCGGAACCAGACACGGTCGCCCACCCGGAGATCGCGTGCCGCGTCGCCGCGCAGCGGCGTCTGCACCTCGCCGGCGCCCTCCCGGGGCGCCATGCGCAGGCCGCCGGGCCACACCGCCCGGGGCTGACGCGACTCGAGTGCCGGTCCGGAGGCGATCCATCCGCCCCCGAGCACGGTCGCGACGTCGGGGGCGGGCTTGCGCACCACTTCGAGCGCGAAGGCCGCGGCCGGCGCGGGATCGAACGCGCGGTAGCCGTCGAACAGGTGGCCGGCGAGCAGGCCGCTGCCGGCGGTGACCTCAGTGACGGCCTGATCGGATGCCGTGAGCTCGAGGGATCCGGTGCCGCCGCCGTTGACGAACTCGAGCGGGGCGATGTCGCGCAGCGACGCGACGATGGCGCCGCGCCGATCCAGGAGTTCGGCGGCAGAGCGGCGCTGCATCCAGCGGATCACGGCGTCGCCGGATCCGGTGGCATCGCCCTGACCGGCGATCTGGGCCTCGTACATCATGAGTCCCACGAGGCGGAATCCGGGGCGGGCGGCGATCGAGCGTGCGAGCGCGGCCACCTCCGCCGCCTCGTGCACGGGCGAACGGAGCACGCCGATGTGCCCGAGAGCCGGCGCCCGCCAAGAGGCGTCGGCGTCGATCGCCACGCGGATCTCGGGCCGCGCACCTGGCGCGGCGACGACGTCGACGAGGTCTAGCTGTGCCAGGTCGTCGACCATCAGTGTGATGCGCGACGCCGCGGTCTCGTCGGCGACAAGTGCGGCGATGGCGGCACGGTCGGCCGTCGGGTAGCCGAGCACGATGTCGTCCATCGTCTCGGCCAGCCACAGCGCCTCGGGGAGGGTGAACGCGAGGATGCCCTGGTAGCCGGGCAGGGCCAGAACGGCGTCCAGCACCTCGCGCACGCGGACCGATTTGCTGGCGACGCGGATCGGCACACCGCCGGCCCGCACCACGAGGTCGAGCGCGTTGTACCGCAGCGCCTCGGCGTTGATGGCGGCCACCGGGCCGCTCACGTCCGCCACGGCATGGCTCATGGCGTCCCAGTAGGACGCGGGGTGGTCCCACGGCTTCGTCGCCGTGGGCGTGGACAGAAGATCGAGACTCATACGGCTCGCTTCGGGTGCGTGCGCATCGCCCCAGCCTAGAGCGCTGGGAGCGGTTCCGATGACCGGCTGTGGAAGGTTGCCATCCGGCGCCTGGAACGGCTGATCGCAGCAGAACGTATCCTCCTATCCGTGCCGACGGGCGGCTCCTACACTGACTCCGTGAACACCGGCCGATCCGAGACCGTGCAGAACATCCGTTTCGCGCGTTCGGCCGACGGCACGGGCATCGCCTACGCGGTGCATGGATCGGGGCCGCCGCTCCTCATCGACGCCTGCTGGCTGAGCCACCTCCAGTTCGACTGGCAGAGCCCCGTCTGGCGTCACTACCTGGAGGGTCTCGGCGACATCGCGACGGTCATCAGGTACGACGAGCGCGGCCACGGCCTGTCCGACCGGCACGTCACCGACCACGGTCTCCAGGCGCGCGTCGCCGATCTGGAAGCAGTGGCCGACGATGCCGGCTTCGACCGGTTCGCCCTCCTCGCGATGGCGCAGGGCGGTCCGGTCGCACTCGAGTACGCCGCTCGCCACCCCGAGCGTCTCACGCGGCTCGTGTTCTACGGCAGCTACGCGGGTGCGCACACGGCCGCGACGCCGGAAGAGCTCGACATGTACGCGGCGTTCGAGGCGCTGATCAAGGTCGGGTGGGCGCGCCCCACCTCCGAGTTCCGGCGCGTCTTCAGCAGCATGATGATCCCCGGCGGCACCGAGGAGCAGATGCGGTGGCTCGACGACCTTCAGCGGGTCTCGGTCGACGCCGAGACGGCCATCAGCGCCCGGGCCGAGCGTCAGGTGACCGACGCGAGCGATCGCATGCGCGAGATCGATCTGCCGACACTGGTCATCCACAGCCGCGGTGACCAGATGAACGATTTCCACCACGCCCGAGAACTCGCGGCAGGGATTCGCGGAGCGCGCCTCGTGGCGCTCGACAGCAGCAATCACATCGTGCTCGAGGACGAACCGGCGTGGCCGCACTTCCTCAGCGAGATGACTGACTTCATCGCCCCCGACCGCGCCCTCGGCTCTGCCGATCCGGCCGCGGCCGTGCCGTCGGCCGTCCTCTCCCCGCGAGAGCTCGACATCCTCCGGCTCGCGGCGGCCGGGCACGACAACGAAGGCATCGCCGGCGAGCTCGTGCTGTCGGTGCGCACCGTCGAGCGGCACCTTCAGAACGCCTACGCGAAGCTCGGTCTGCAGGGTCGCGCGGCACGGACGGCTGCCGTCGCCCGACTCCTCTCCCAGGGCTGACGACTACGCGCCAGCCGCCACGGCTTCGTGCACCCACGCGCCGCGGTTGCGCGTCGGCGCCGATGCGGGCGGCGATGCCGGATTCCTACGGTGGTGCCATCACCCAACCCATCCGGGAGGAATCATGTCGATGTTCACCGCACACCACGCCATCACCGCGACCGAGGAGGACCGCGCACTGAAGACCAAGCACGCCGCCATGTGGGCGAGCGGCGACTACCCGGCGGTCGCCGACGAGGTCGTCGGCGCCCTCGGCGGGATCCTCGTCGAGGCGCTCGATGTGCGCGCCGGCGAGCGCGTGCTCGACGTCGCCGCCGGAACGGGCACGTCGGCGATTCCGGCCGCGCTGCGCGGGGCCGACGTCGTCGCGACCGACCTCACGCCGCGACTGCTGGACGTCGGGCGCGAATCAGCACCCGCGGACGTCGCCGTGCGCTGGCTCACGGCCGACGCCGAAGCGCTGCCGTTCGCGGACGCCGAGTTCGATGTCGTCATGTCGAGCATCGGGGTGATGTTCGCCCCGCACCACCAGCAGTCCGCCGACGAACTCCTCCGGGTGGCCCGACAGGGTGCACGCATCGGCGTGCTGAGCTGGACGCCCGACGGGTTCATCGGGCAGCTGTTCGCCGTCATGAAGCCGTACGCGCCGCCGGCGCCGGCCGGATCGTCTCCGGCACCGCTGTGGGGGCTCGCCGATCACGTCGCCACGCTCTTCGGTGATCGTGTCACCGGCCTTCTGGCCAGCCAGCAGGTGCTCCGCGTGGATCGCTTCGCCGACGGCGCGGAGTTCCGCGACTTCATGAAGGGGAACTACGGGCCGACCATCTCCGTCTACGCTTTCAACGCCGCGGACCCCGCCAAGGTGGCGGCGCTGGATGCGGACATCGCCGCACTCGGCGACCGCTTCCTCCGCCAGGGCGTGATGGAGTGGGAGTACCTGCTCGTCACCGCACGCCGGGCGTGAGGCACGGAGCAGGATGATGTTCGTTCCGTCTTTCGTGCCCACCGATGAACTCGCGCTCTCGCGCGAAGCGGCCGTCGCCCACGCTGTCAGGACCGCCCTCGAAGAAGGCCGTCTCACCCGGCCGCCGTCGGCGCTGCGCCGTCACACGGTCGCTGCGCTGCGTCGGATCGCGAGGCTCGTGAGGCGGAACCGGGATCAGTCCTTCGCCCTCGCGGCGCGCTCCTGCTCGACCTCGTCCTCGGCACCGTAGACCGCGATCGGCGGGGCACCCAGGAACAGCGCGGTGAACTTCCACCACCACCCGCTCTTCGAGGTGCTCGGGGCGGCCTCGCCCTGCCGGTCCGTGCTGTGCTCGTTCATGCCGGGACCCTTTCGCCGGTTTTGCCCAGGTTAGCGGGCCTTCTCGGTGAACGCGAGGGTCGGGCGGGAGTACCCCCGGTGGGATTCGAACCCACACTTGGGCGAGTTTAAGTCGCCTGCCTCTGCCGTTGGGCTACGGGGGCGGGTCGCGTGCCGCCGGGAACGCGAATGCCGCAGGCTCATCTTCTCAGACGAGCCTGCGGCATCCGGCGTTCGACGTCAGTTCGCGGCGACCTTCTCGGCGTCGGCCGCGGCCTTCGCCGGAGCCTTGCGCGCGGGCGCCTTCTTGGCCGGCGCGGCTGCGGGAGCAGCCTTGTCGGCGGGCGCCTCGACCGGCTGCGGCGGCCGCGGGCGCGCGGCGAACTCTTCGAAGACGTAGCGCGGGTTCTGGACGGTCGACAGGTTCACCATGTCGCGGCCGAGCCAGAAGTTGTTCCACCAGCCCCACAGGACGCGCCACTTGCGCTCCCACGACGGCATCGCCAGGCCGTGGTAGCCGCGGTGGGCGAGCCACGCGATCCAGCCCTTGAGGGCGATGTTGCCCGACTGGAACACGCCGACCCACAGTCCGAGGCCCGCGACGGCGCCCAGGTTCTTGTGGATGTACTGGCGGGGCACCTCGCCGCGGAGCACCGCGACCAGGTTCTTCGCGAGGAGCTTCGCCTGACGCACGGCGTGCTGGGCGTTGGGCACGCAGTAGCCGCCCACGCCGCCGCCCGTGAGGTCGGGCACAGCCGAGACGTCGCCGGCGGCCCAGGCGCCCTCGACGACCTCGTCCTCGGTGCCGACACGGAGGTCGGCGCGGGTGCGGATGCGACCGCGCTCCTCGACGGGCAGGTCGCCGCCGCGCACCACCGTCGGGTTCGCCATGACGCCGGCGGTCCAGATGATGAGGTCGCTCGGGATGGTCTCACCGGTCGACAGCTCGATGTTGCCGCCGACGGCGCCCGTCACCTGCGTGTCGAGGTGCACCGAGGCGCCGCGCTTCGCGAGGTTCTTGAGCACCCACTCGCTCGTCTTCAGCGAGACCTCGGGCATGATGCGCCCCATGGCCTCGATGAGGTGGAAGTGCGTGTCGTCGAAGGTCAGCTGCGGGTAGCTCTTGACCAGCGACGAGGCGAGCGAGCGGAGCTCGGCGAAGACCTCGATGCCGGCGAAGCCGCCGCCGACCACGACGACCGTCAGCAGACGGTCGCGCTCGGGACCGGCAGGCAGGGTCGACGCCTTGTCGAAGTTCGACATCAGCTTGTCGCGGATCGCGACGGCCTCTTCGATCGTCTTCAGGCCGATCGCGTTGTCGGCGATGCCGGGGATCGGGAAGGTGCGCGAGACGGCGCCCGCGGTGACGACGATCTGGTCGTACTCGAGCTCGTACGGCTCGCCAGCGATCGGAGTGATCGTGGCGACCTTGTTCGCGTGGTTGATGCCGGTCACCTTGGCGGCCACGACGTTCGTCTTCTTGAGGTGACGGCGCAGCGCGACGACCGAGTGGCGGGCCTCGATCGAGCCGGCGGCGACCTCGGGGAGGAACGGCTGGTACGTCATGTAGGGCAGCGGGTCGACGATCGTCACGTCCGCTTCACCCTTGCGCAGATGCTTCTCGAGCTTCCAGGCCGTGTAGAAGCCTGCGTATCCGCCACCGACGATGAGGATCTTGGGCACGGTGTTGGTCACGGTTTGGAGTACTCCTCCTGTGTCAGCGGCTCGGCGCGCGGGACGCCAATCGGATGCGTCGGACAGCAGCGGTGACGCCGAGCGCCACCAGTATAGCCGTCGCAGTGACCAGCAGGAGCGGGAGGGTGCCGTAGATGACGGTGTCCCGATCGGGAAGAAGCGGCGATGCGGCGCGCGTCGCAGGATCGGCGTCCGGCAGGGGCGGAACCTCCACGGGGGCGGTCGGCTCCTCCGGCAGCGGTGCGACCGGCGCCCGGCGGTACAGGCGCACCCAGTCCTCGAGACTGCCCATGGGGTTGGCGGTGACACTCGGGATGCTCGCGGTGACGGCGGCCGCGGCATCCACCAGTCCATAGCCGTACAGGACGTCCGGCACGGCCTTCGCGCCCGCTGCGGGGCGAGCCGTCTTGATGATGCGGTTGATCACGTTGTTCGCGTCGAGCTCGGGGTGCGCCGCCCGCACGAGCGCCGCGATCCCGGCGACGATGGGGGCCGCGCCGCTGGTGCCGTCCCACGAGACGAGCGTCGAATCGGCGGAGACCCCGACGAGCTCCTCGCTCGGCGCCGTGACCCCGATCGTGATGCCCTGCGTCGACGCCTCGACGCTGGCCTTGCCCGATCGGTCGACGCCGCCCACCGTCAGCACCCCCGGGATCGTCGCGGGTGCGCCGACGCGCGTCGTGCCACTCCCCCGGTTTCCCGCGGCGACGACGATGACGACGTCGTGCTCGAAGGCGTACAGGAAGGCGTCGTCCCAGCTCTCCGGCCAGTCCGGCACGTTCGTCGTGAGCGACATGTTGATGACGTCGGCGCCGTTGTCGACCGACCAGCGGATCGCGTCGGCGATCTGGTCGGAGAAGGGCCGCGGCGCCGAGGAGCCGAACGCGACCGACACCGACAGCAGCTGCGCCTCGGGCGCGACGCCGATCATCCCGCTGTCCGGGCCGGTGCCCCTGCCCGCGGCGAGCGAGGCGACCCAGCTGCCGTGGTCCTTGTCGACGGCGCCCACGGGCGTGCGCCCATCGGGTGAGCCGGCGCCCGAGACATCCGTTCCCCCGGCGACCGCACCGTCGAACGCGACGGGTCCGCGGCCGATCCCGGTGTCGATGACCGCGATCTTCACACCGGCGCCGCGCGTGGTCTCCCATGCCTTCTCGACGCCGTAGTCGGTGAGCCAGTACTCGGCGCTGCGCACCGGGTCGTCGGCAGGAGCCGCCTGCGCGGCCGCGGGGCCGGCCACGACGAGGGTCGTCGCGACGGCGGCCGCGGCGACGGCGGCGAGCAGGCGCCGGATCATCCGCCCGATCCCGGCTGCGCGCAGACGCAGCGCTCGGGCGACCACGACGACATGGCCAGTGCGCGGTCGCCGATCGGATTGACGCCCGGGCCGACGGCGAGGGCATGGCCGGCGAGCGCGTGCAGGCACTTCACACGGGTCGGCATGCCGCCCGCGGAGATCCCGGCGATCTCGTCGACCTCGCCGAACTGGGCGCGGTCCTGCAGATAGGCCTCGTGCGCACGCAGGTAAGCGGCGGCGACCTCCTCGTCGGCGAGCTCGTCCTGAAGCTCCCGCATGACGTGGTCGGCCTCGAGGCCCGACATGGCGGCCGTCGCGGCGGGGTGGGTGAGGTAGTAGAACGTCGGGAACGGCGTGCCGTCGGGAAGGCGCGGCGACGTCGCCACCACCGTGGGGTTGCCGCACACGCAGCGCGCGGCGATGCCGACGACGCCGCGCGCGGGACGACCGAGCTGTTCCTGGAGCACGGCGAGGTCGGCGTCGCTGACAGAGGGGTACGGCGGGGTCGTCACAGAGGTGCTCCTTGGTCGGGCCCAGGCTACCGGCGCCACCTGGGACGGTCCTGGGCCACGCGGCGGGCTAACGCGCCGCCGTCATCCCGGCGGCCGGCGTCGCTCACGGCGTCGGGGTGGTCGAGGGTTCGGGGTCGGGCACGCCCACGGTCACGGGCGCCACGGTCTGCGCGAGACCGGCCTCGGTGACCGAACGCACCAGCTTCGCCATCCAGTCCGCATCGGCGGCCTGGAGCTCGTCGCTCACCGGGTCCTGCTCCTGCGGCGCGAGCTCGGGCGGGAGATCGTCGTCGACGAGGTACACCACCTCGCCGGGCTTCACGTAGTACAGCCGCTCGCGCGCCTGCGTGGTGATGTACGCGGGGTCCTGCCAGCGGTCGCGCTGCGATTCGAGTTCGGCGACGTCGTCGCGGCTGACCTGCACCGCCGACTCGAGCGCGGCGACCTGCTGACGCTGATCGACGTAGGTGCCGATCGTGGGCACGAGCACGAAGGCAGCGAGGACGACCAGCCCCATCATGATGACCATGAAGCCGGAGAGACGGATGCCGCCGAGCCACGCCCGCACGTCGACCGGGCGACGTGCGCTCACGGGGCGGCGACGAGGCGCACCGGCAGCGGCGCCTGTCGCCGGGGTACGAGAAGGGGGAGCCGTCGTCTTGGCCACGGCTCCCCCTCTCGCTAGAACGTCTTCAGTGCATCAGCCCTTGAAACGGGGGAAGGCTCCGCGGCCCGCGAACACCGCGGCCTCGCCGAGCTCCTCTTCGATGCGCAGAAGCTGATTGTATTTCGCGACGCGCTCGCTGCGGGCGGGCGCGCCGGTCTTGATCTGACCCGCGTTGACGGCCACCGCGAGGTCGGCGATGGTGGTGTCCTCGGTCTCGCCCGAACGGTGCGACAGCATCGAGCGGTAGCCGTTCTGGGTGGCGAGGGCGATCGCGTCGAGCGTCTCCGACAGCGTGCCGATCTGGTTCACCTTCACCAGCAGCGCGTTGCCGACGCCGAGGTCGATGCCGCGCTGCAGGCGCTCGGGGTTGGTGACGAACAGGTCGTCGCCGACGAGCTGGACCTTCTTGCCGATCTTGTCGGTGAGGTCCTTCCACGCGTCCCAGTCGTCCTCGGCGAGGGCGTCCTCGATGGTGACGACGGGGTAGTTCGCCACGAGGTCGGCGTAGTAGTCGGTCAGCTGCTCGGCCGACCAGGCCTTGCCCTCGACGGTGTACACGCCGTCCTTGAAGAACTCGGTCGCCGCGACGTCGAGGCCGACGCCGATGTCCGTGCCCGGGGTGAACCCGGCCTTCTCGATGGCCTTGATGAGGAAGTCGAGGCCCTCGCGGTTGCTGGGCAGGTCGGGAGCGAATCCGCCCTCGTCGCCGAGCCCGGTCGAGAAGCCCGCCGCCTTCAGCTCGCCCTTGAGGACGTGGTAGACCTCGGTGCCCCAGCGCAACGACTCGGCGTAGGTGTCGGCGCCGATCGGGGCGAGGAAGTACTCCTGGAAGTCGATGCCGTTGTCGGCGTGCTCGCCGCCGTTGATGACGTTGAACAGCGGCACGGGCAGGACGTGCGCGTTCGGGCCGCCCAGGTAGCGGAACAGCGGCAGGTCGGCCGAGTCGGCGGCGGCCTTGGCCACCGCGAGCGAGACGCCGAGGATGGCGTTCGCACCGGTGCGCGACTTGTTCTCGGTGCCGTCGGTGGCGATGAGGATCTCGTCGACGAGACGCTGCTCGCTCGCCTCGACACCCTCGATCGCGGGGCCGAGCTCGTCGATGACGGCCGCGACCGCCTTCAGCACGCCCTTGCCGCCGTAGCGGCTCTTGTCGCCGTCGCGCAGCTCGTACGCCTCGAAAGCGCCGGTCGACGCGCCGGAGGGGACGGCGGCGCGCTGGACGATCCCGTCGTCGAGCAGCACCTCCACCTCGACGGTCGGGTTTCCGCGCGAGTCGAGGATCTCACGGGCGCCTACAGCCTCGATCTGTGCCACAGGGGGTCTCCTTGCTTGGTGGAGGGTGGTTCGTCGGAGCGTCGTCGGTCCGCCCACGAGTCTAGTGATGACGGATGCCGAGGCCAGAGGCATCCGTCATCCTCAGCGTCATACGACGAGCGCGATCGCGATCCCGTCGTAGCCCTTCGCATCGAGCGTCTGGAGGGCGGTCGCGTCGAAGCGCGGGTCACGCCCGAGCATCTCGAGCCCGCGCTGCACCCCGATGATCTGGGGATTCTCGGTCGCGGGGTTGGCGACCTCACCACCGCGGACCGTGTTGTCGACCATCACGACGGTGCCCGGTCGTCCGAGCCGGGCGGCCCAGTCGAGGTAGATCGTGTTGGACTCCTTGTCGGCGTCGATGAAGACGAGATCGAAGGGCTCGCCTCCCTCGAGCGTCGGCAGCACGTCGGCGCCACGCCCCAGCCGGATCTCGACCTTGTCACCCACCCCGGCGCGGTCGACGTTCCTGCGGGCGAGCTCCGCGTTGAGGGGCTCGGCCTCGATCGTCACGACCCGGCCGTCGGCGGGGATGCCGCGCGCGAGCCAGATCGTCGAGTACGCGCCGAGGGTGCCGATCTCGAGCACGCGACGGGCACCCGACATGCGCGCGAGCAGGTGGAGGAATTTGCCGTTGACCGGCGCGACCTCGATCGCCGGGAGGCCCGCGTCGTTCTGGTCGGCGACCGCCCGCTCGAGACCGGGATCGTGCCCGATCAGCAGCTCGGTGAGGTAGGCGTCTACACGGCGCCAGGTGTCGGGAGTGGGATCGGCCATGCCCCTCAGCCAATCCGGCCGCCCGCCGGGCGTCAAGACCTGGCGGCCGCCCGCGCGACGAGTGCCTCGAGGAGCGCCGCCCCGGTGCCGGCGTCGTCGACGGTCACGACGAACCGCTTGCCGCTGCGGCGGAGCACCTCGATGGCCTGCCCCGTGCGCAGCACGACGCCGAATCGGCGCCCGGTGCTGAGGCGGAGCCCCCAGCCTCCGAACTCACCCATCGGGTTCACCTCCACGCGCGCCGCCGAGACGATGTCGGCGAGCGGCACGTGGAACCGCGGGATGCCGAGCACCGAGTCGACGTGCAGGCCGGTGTCGTCCACGCGGACGTGGAAGGCGAGCGTCGTCGCGGCGAACACGAGGAGCAGGAGCGCGATGCCGGCGAGGAGCCAGGTGAGCAGCGGCTCGGCGCCCGTCACCCAGGCCACGACTGCCGCGACCGCCACGGCGAGCACGGCGGCGACGATGGCGATCGCTTCTCCCGTGTTCATCGCGGTGGCCCGCACCCACACCGCACGCTCGTTCGCGGCGAGCGCGAGGGGCGTGGCAGGCGCCGGCGTGGCATGAGTCATCTGCTGATGAGGCTGGACGAGCCAGGCGGCCACGCCGAACAGCGCGCCGGCGGCGAGCGCAGCGGCGAGCGCGACCCAGACCGCGGGCGCGTCGTCGGCGCTGTCCAGTCCCGCCTGCATCGCGAACGTGACGGTGAACGCCACCGTCGTCAGGGCGGAGGTCGCCGCCGCCGTGGCGCCCATGAGGCGGTAGGTCGCTCCGCGCTCACCCCGACGCAGTCCCGGCAGCGTCATCAGCGCGATCAGGAACGGGATGCCGAGCCCGAACGCCATGGTCATCAGCGGCTGGGCCCACGCGGGCGCGAAGCCGTCGGCCTCCCCCGCCGCGTTCCAGTGCACGGCGACCGTCGACGGCACCTGCGGGAGGAGCAGAAGCTGGACGCCGACCGCGAGGGCGACCAGCGCGACGGGCAGCCACACCGCGACGAGCACGAAGCGGCGGACGACCGGGTCGGAGCGGTCAGCGGGCGTTGCGTTCGTCATGGGCGGCGATCTCCTTCACGAGGGCGGCGAGCGCGTCGGACGGGAGCCCCGCCGCGCGCGCCCGCGCGACGAGGTCGTGGATGTCGTGGTGGAGGGACTCGAGGGTCGCCGCCTGCGCGGTGACCACCGCACCGCGTCCTCTCCGCAGCTCGACGAGCCCCTCGTCGCGGAGGTCCTGATAGGCGTGCAGCACCGTGTGGACGTTGACGCCGAGTGCGGCCGCGATCTCACGGGCCGCAGGAAGGCGATCACCCGGCTGCACGCGGCCGGCCGCGGCATCCGCTCGCACGGATGCGGCGATCTGCGCGAACAGCGGCGCATCGCTCTCGGGATCGATTCTCACCAACACGCATTAATTCTATGACAACTAGAACAACTTCCGGACCGGATTGTGGAGATCGACCAATCGAATGCGGCCCGCGGAGCGCGGTCGACCATGCTGGGGCCCATGCGCGTGACTCCTCGACGCCTCGCCATCGGCATGAGCCTGTGGATCCCCAACCTCTTCAGCGGCATCCGCGTGCGGAGATTCGCCGACGACTGGACGAGCGCCACCGTCGAACTGCATGTCAACGTCTTCACCCGCAACTACGTGAAGACGGCTTTCGGCGGCTCGATGTCGGCGATGACGGACCCGTACTACTTCATGCTGGTGATGCATCAGCTCGGACGGGACTACGTCGTGTGGGACACCCGCGGCGAGATCGAGTTCCTGAAGCCCGGTCGCGGGGTGCTCACGGCGCACTTCGCCGTGCCGCGCGAGAAGGCCGAAGAGCTCCGCGGGCGGGCACGCGGCGGGGCGAAGGTGCTGGAGTGGTTCGAGACCGACATCACCGATGCCTCGGGTGACGTCGTCGCGCGCGTGCGCCGCGAGGTCTATGTGCGCGAGAAGAAGCGCGTGACCACGGCGTCGACGAGCGGCGTCTAGGGGTCAGCGGTCGGCTCGGTAGTCGGTCGCCGTGAGCCCCAGCACTGCGCGGAAGTCGTTCGCAAGGTGCGCCTGATCGGCGTAGCCGAGCTCGGCGGCGACATCGGCCAACCCCGCCTCGGGGTCCTCCCGCACGCGCTGCGCCGCCTCCTGCAGCCGGCGGCGCCGGATCATGGCGGCCGGGGACAGACCGACCATGCGGTGGGCGAGCCTCTGCAGGGTGCGCACCGACACGCGCAGACGTTCGGCCGCGTCGTCGAGCCGGAGGATCGTCGGGTCGCTCATGAGCAGGTCGGCCATCGCGTTCGCGAGGCGCGCGTCGGACGTCGGCGGTCCGACGCGCTCGACCAACCACCCCGAGACGACTGCCGCCGCCGCATCGAGGTCGGGCATGGCCGCCGACACCGCATGCAGCAGGTTCGGCTCGTCGAGGATGGTGTGCGCATCGACCAGGTCGCTCGGCGCGTCGTGCAGCCGGGCGAACGCCGCGGGCTTCAGCAGAGCGCCCACCGCCCAGCCGCTCCCCCGGAGCTCGCGCTCCGAGGCCCGCGTCGTGGCGCCCCACAGCGTGACACCGTCCGGCTCGACGACGAGGTTCGCGGCCGGGTAGCCCAGGACGGGCTGACGCGACACGACCGCCTCGGGGAGGTCCCACTGCGGGATCCAGAACCATTCGACGAGGGTGGATGCCTCGCCCTCCGGCGCGAGCCGCGTGAAGCTCGGCAGTCGCTCCGGGTAGAGCACGCCGCGCGTCGGATCGGTCACTCCGTCACGGTAGTGCGCGGGTCTGACACCCGGGACCGATGGTGTCGCGAATCTCCAAGACCGCAGCATCCGTACGCCGCGAGCATGGTCCCATGAGCATCCAGAACACGACCGGCACGACCGGCGCTCACACGACCGACGGCCGCCCGAACAGCGCGACCAGCCTCACCCCCTTCCTCGCGATCCGGGGGGCGAAGGAGGCGCTCGACTTCTACCGCGACGTGTTCGGCGCGCGCGTGACCGACGTCACCGAGTTCGATGGGCTCGTCGTGCATGCCGGGCTGGACTTCGGCCTCGGCCTCCTCCAGATCGGCGAGCCTTCGCCCGCGTACGGGCTCGTCCCCGCGCCGGAGGGCGACGACGACTGCTACTCGATGGGCATCTACGTGCCGGACGCCGACGCGGTGACCGCCCGCGCGGTCGCTGCCGGCGCGACCGTGCGCGAGGAGCCGTCCACCTTCGTATCGGGCGACCGCTACGCCAGCGTGCGCGACCCGTTCGGCGTGCGGTGGTCGATCATGACGCGCGTCGAGGACCTCTCGGAGGAGGAGAGCGCGGCGCGCGTCGCGGAGTGGGCCGCCTCGGTCAGCGCGGGCTGACCGCGTCCTCCCGCGCGGAAGCGAGCTCGGCGAGGAGGGCGGGCAGCAGCGCCTCGGCGGTGCGCCGATAGCCGAGCGCGCTCGGGTGGAACCGGTCGAGGCTGAACATCTCGTCGGGCTGGGTCACGAAGAACGGCCCGACGGCCCGGCCGAGCGACACGGCGCGCGCTCCGCTGCGGGCTGCGGCGACGGCCTGTGCGTCGGCGAGTTGACGGGACAGCCGCGAGCCCAGGGCGCGCAGCGGCTGCGGCACCGGGCGAAGCGCGCCGAGGTCGGGGCAGGTGCCGACGACGACCACGGCTCCGCGCGCGCGGAGCCGCACGATCGCCTCCTCGAGATGAGCGACCGAGGTCGACACCGGCACGCGGTGCGTGATGTCGTTGCCTCCCACGACGATGACGGCGGCGTCGGGACGATAGTCGGCGGGCAGCGCGTCGACCTGGGCGGCGAGCACCGAGGACTCGGAGCCCACGATCGCCGCGGTGCGCAGCCGCACCGGCCGGCGCTCGGCCCGGGCGAGGCCCTTCGCCAGGCGGGCGCCGAGCGTGTCCTTGCGCCGTTCCGCGCCGAGCCCGGCGGCGATCGAGTCGCCGAGCACGACGAACTCGAGCGGGGGGCCGTCGAAGCGGCGAGCCCAGACCCGGTCGGCGTCGAGCGCCTCCTCGCCGAGCGGCTTGCCGATGCGACGCCGCGCGACCGCCGCCTGGCGCTTCAGCACCGCGCGTCCGCCGAGCAAGACGATGCCCGCGCCCAGCACGACTCCCGCCGTGCCGACCACGACGGAGCGCGGCGCGATCTCACGCGAACGAGCCATGCCCCCATGCGACAACAGCCGGGTGAACGGATGCTGACGCCCCACTGACGCGCCGGTGCGGGCCCGTGCACCCCCGCGATCGCTCGCCGGACCGTCCGCCTCCGCGCACAGGTTCAGTCGCGAAGTCCGGACTTCGCCGCGTTGCGCACAGGTGCAGGTGCGCAGTCCGGACTTCGCCGCGTTGCGCACAGGTGCAGTGCGAAGTCCGGACTTCGCGGCACACTGGGCCCCGCAACCCTGCGATTCCGGGACCGCACCCGTCCACCAAGCAAACGCACACACAGGACAGGCGTCGACCGTCCTGCGAAGTCCGGACTTCGCAGCGTGGTGTCGCAGGCGGGCCGCGAAACCCGGACCGCAGCCGGGTCGCCGTCTACGAGGCGGTCAGATCCTCCACGGCGGCGGCGACGCGGCGCTCGCGGGTCTCCGGACGCTTCGCCTCGGTCACCCCGCGTGCGAGCTCCTTGCGCCGGGTGAACGTCAGCGCGTCGAACGCGGCCCGCGCGCCCGCGGCCTCGAGCGCGGCGGCCAGGTCGGCGGGAACCTCGACCTCCCGCTCGGCGGTGTCGAGATCGATCGTGGCGTCGACCTCGTCGCCGATCTCGACGCCCAGCTCGGCACGCACGGCCTTCGAGAAGCCGATGAGGTTTCGCCCGCCCATCACGCCCAGACGCACCCGCGCGGTGCGCCCGCCGATCCCGACGACGACCGCCGCGCGCTTGCCGCCGCCGAGCTCGGCGACCTGCTCGTCGGTCAGTTCGATGGCGGTGGCCGGGCCCATCGGGGCGAGCACGGTGTGGATCTGCAGCGTCATGGCCCCATCCTCGCGGGCGCGGGGGCAGCCCGGGAACCCCGAACCGCCCATTCCTCCCCGCGGGCTAGAGTTCGCCCGTGACCTCCCCCGCGCTCCAGCGCCGCCTCGGGCTCGGCGACGCCGTGTTCATCGGCCTCGGCTCGATGGTCGGCGCCGGTGTCTTCGCGGTGTGGGCGCCGGCAGCGGATGCCGCGGGCACCGGTCTGCTCATCGGCCTCGCCATCGCCGCCATCGTCGCGTTCGGCAATGCGACCTCGGCCGCGCAGCTGGCCGCCGCCTACCCGACCTCGGGCGGAACGTACGCCTACGGGCGCGCGGAGCTCGGCCCCTGGTGGGGGTTCGTCGCGGGCTGGGGTTTCGTCATCGGCAAGATCGCGAGCTGCGCGGCGATGGCGCTGACCTTCGCCGCATACGCCGCGCCCGCGGGGTGGGAGCGCCCCGTCGCCATCGCGGCCGTCGTGGCGCTCACCGCCGTCAACTGGTTCGGCGTCACACGCACCGCCGGCGCCGCGCGCGTGATCGTCGTGATCTCGCTCGGTGCGCTGGCCGCGGCCATCACCGCCGCCTTCTCGGCGGGCTCCACCCCGGATTGGTTCACGGCCGAAACGGTCTGGGCGGGCGGCGGTTACGGCATCCTGCAGTCCGCCGGCCTGCTGTTCTTCGCGTTCGCCGGGTACGCGCGCATCGCCACGATGGGCGAGGAGGTACGCGATCCGCGCCGCGTCATCCCGCGGGCGATTCTGATCGCCTTCCTCATCGCGCTCACGGTGTACGCCGTGGTCGCTGTCGCGGTGCTGAGCGCACTGGGTCCCGACGCCGTCGCCGCGTCGACCGCGCCGGTCGCCGACGCCGCCGCACAGTCGGGCTGGGCGTGGATCGACGTCGTGGTGCGCATCGGCGCCGCGGCCGCCTCGCTCGGCGCGCTGCTCGCGCTCATCGCCGGAGTGAGCCGGACCGCGTTCGCGATGTCGCGCGAGCGGGATCTCCCCGGCTTCCTCGACGCCGTGCATCCGCGCTGGCACGTGCCGCACCGCGCCGAGCTCGCCGCGGCCGCCGTCGTCGTGGTGCTCGTGGCGCTCGTCGACCTCCGCGGCGCGATCGGCTTCTCATCGTTCGGGGTGCTGCTGTACTACTTCGTCGCGAACGTCGCCGCCTTCCGCCAGCGCGGCGACGCGCGGCGCTACCCGGTCGTGCTGCAGATCATCGGGGCGATCGGATGCCTCGTCCTCGCGCTGACGCTGCCGTGGCAGTCCGTCGTGGCCGGGGTGGTCGTCGTCGCGGTCGGGGTCGCTTACCGGGCCCTGCGTCTGCGTCGCCGGCTCACTCCCCCGGGGTGACGGCCGGAACCCCGCGGTCCCGGACGAGGTAGATCCACGGGAAGGCCCGGCAGCCCACCTCCCAGCCGTCGGCGTGCTCGACCGCGAGGGACGCCCGCCACAGGATGCGGCGGTGCTCCCACTGCGTGTCGGTGCGCACCATGCGATGAGCGAGGGTGCCGGCCTCCACCGTGCGCCAGCCCGCGCGCCCCGCGAGCTCCAGCTCGGCCATCTCGTCGAAGGCCGTCACGGGTCCGAGCCAGCGTTCCGCAGCCAGGTCGCCGACGGCGACCCGGGACGACCCGGCGCCCCCGAACCGCTGCTGCGCGGCCTGGCGCGTCATCCCGAGTTCGGAGCCGATCCGCGCCCAGCTCGCGCCGCCCGCCCGCGCGGCGGTGACGGCGCTCTGGAGGATCGCCCGCACCTCGTGTTCCGCGCGCGCGCCCGCAGCGACGAGGGCGATGTGGTCACCGTCGGTCAGCGCCTGTTCAGGGCCGATGCCGGCGTCCGCGAGCACCGCGCGACCGATCGCGTCGGCGAGATCGGTCACCCGCGTCCGTCCCGGCTCGGAAGCCACGTACCGCGCGACGACGGCCGGCGCAGCCCGTTGGCGTAGCCCCAGAAGTACATGCCGACGGCGGCGAAGCCGATGCCCACGCCGATGACCGCACCCCCGCCGAAGCCGTCCCAGTCCAAGCCGATGCTGAGGAGCACGAGGCCGAGACCGACCACGATCGAGACGATGGCCACGCCGACGATGCGGCCAGGGGTGGCGGAACTGCGGGATGTCGAAGTGCTCATGGTGTCAACCTATTCTTGACGCTGGCTCGGCGTCAAGAATCAGTTGACATCAACCGAGCGGCTTGACCTCGAGGGCGTCCGCCGTCGTTCCCGCGCCGACCGTCGCGAAGGCGGTGTAGCCGTCGGATGCTGCGCGCTCGAGGAGCGCCTTCAGGTTCTTGGTCCGCTGCTCGAGACGCACACGCGATCCCTGGCGCACCAGCCCCGCCTTGAGCGCGAGGAGCTCGCCCTCGGAGACGTCGCGGTCGTGGACGAGGACGACGGCCGGGGCTGCAGCATCCGTCCGCTCCGCCACCAGGTCGACGATGCGCTCGAAGCCGACCGAGAACCCGACGGCGGGCACATCCTGACCGAGGAAGCGGCCGATCATGCCGTCGTAGCGGCCGCCGCCACCGAGCGAGTAGTCGACCGAGGGGTGAGCGAGCTCGAAGATCGTGCCGGTGTAGTAGCCCATGCCGCGCACGAGGAACGGGTCGAACACGAGCGGGATGTCGCCCTCGAGCTCCATCGCCGAGCCGCGCGCGGCGGCCACCGCCGCGCCGATGCCGACGAGGTGCGCGACGATCTCGTCGGGCGCGTCCTCGGGCAGCGCCTTGCGGATCTGGCGCTCGCCGTAGGGGTTGTACTCGAAGGTCATCGGGCGGCGGAGGAACGCTTCGAACGCGTCTACCGCGCCGGCGGTCGCGCCGCGCTCGCGCAACTCGGCGACGATGCCGTCGGGGCCGAGCTTGTCGAGCTTGTCGATCGTGATGAGGACGCCGGGGCGCTCGTCGGACGTGAAGCCGAAGCTGTCGAGCATCCAGTCGAGGACGCGCCGGTCATTGATGCGGATGCTGCCGCCCTCGAGCCCGAGCGCGTCGAGCGTGTCGAGCGTCGCGACTGCGAGCTCGGCCTCGGCGCGCGCGGACGCGTCGCCGATGATGTCGATGTCGCACTGCACGAACTGGCGGTAGCGGCCCTTCTGGGGGCGCTCGGCGCGCCACACCGGGGCGATCTGGATCGAGCGGAACACCGACGGGAGCTGGCCGCGGTTGGTCGCGTAGAACCGGGCGAGCGGCACGGTGAGGTCGTAGCGCAGGCCGAGATCGGTGAGCGCCGCCGGGTCGTCGGCCGCACCGCGGATCGCGTCGGCGTCGAGGCCCCGCTTGAGCACGTTGTACGCGAGCTTCTCGTTGTCGCCGCCGATGCCCGCGTGCAGCCGCGAGTACTCCTCCATGACCGGGGTCTCGATCTCGTCGAACCCGTGCGCGCGGTAGCGCTCGCGGATGACGGCGAGCACGCTCTCGCGACGGGCCTTTTCAGCGGGGAGGAAGTCGCGCATGCCGCGCGGCGGATTGACGGATGCCACGCCCCTATCCTTCCAGGTCCTCCGGGGTGCCCTCGGCGGCCCGGATGTCGTGCTCGAGCCGTCGCAGGCGTTCGCGCAGCGCGCGCTCAGCGTCCCAGCCGTTGGCTCGGGCGGTGGCGACGAGGTCCAGGAGCGCGTCGCCGAGCGCGGCCTCCGTCGCGGGTTCCGTCGCGGGTTCCCCGACGCCGGTCCCGCGAGAGTGCACCTGGTCGCCGAGAGGTGGGGAACCAACCGCACCCTCGTCGACGAGCTGAACTCTCGCGGTTACGACGCCGGCCTGGGAGGCCTTCGACAGGAGCTTCTGGGCGAGTGCGAGGCTCGGCATCCGTTCGCTCACACCGTCGAGGACCGACCGACGCTGGTGCTTCTCCGCGGCCTTTGCGGCGTTCCAGTGGATCAGCACCTCCTCCGGTGTCGTCGCGACGGCGTCGCCGAAGACATGCGGATGCCGCCGCACCATCTTGTCGGTGAGCCCGCGCGCGACGTCGTCGATGTCGAAGGGGTCGTCCTCGTCGCGCGAGGCGATCTCGGAGTGGAACAGCACCTGCCACAGCAGGTCGCCGAGCTCCTCGCGCAGCTCCTCGCGTGAGCCATCCTCCACGGCGTCGATCAGCTCGGCGCTCTCTTCGACGAGGTAGGGCACGAGGGCGCGGTGGTCGATCTGCTGCGTCCACACGCAGCGGTCGCGCACCGCGTGCATGACGTCTGCCGCCTCGCGGAGCGGGTCGGCCGCGCCCGGCGAACCGGGTTCGGTCACGTCGTCACGGATGCTGCCGCCGTCCGGCGTCGATAGTGCCATGCCCGCCACGATACGAGCCCTGCGGCCAGGAGGAGCGAAATCACGGAACCCGCGAGCACGCCGAGCGTCGCCTGGTCGCGCAGCGCCGCCGCGTCGGAGAACGCGAGCTCGGAGAGCAGGAGCGACACCGTGAACCCGATGCCGCCGAGGGCGCCGGCGGCCAGCAGGTCCGCGAAGGCGAGGGGCGGTGCGCTTCCCCGGTTCCCGATGCGCAGCGAGATCCACCCGAACAGCGAGATGCCGACGACCTTGCCGACCGGCAGCGCGACGAGCACGCCCCAGAACGCGGGCGACAGCTCCGACAGCGGCACCGACGGGATGGGCACGAGCGCGGCGGAGAACGCGAACACCGGGAGCACGATGACGTTGACCCACGGCTCGAGCTCATGCCGCACGCGCAACGCGGGACGCTGGGCCATCGCAAGCCCGAGCGCCACGCCAGCGATGGTGGCGTGCACACCCGACAGGTACACCAGCACCCAGGTGGTGATCGCGAGCAGCACCAGGACGACGGCGACCGGCACGCGCCCGCGCGTGTCGAGCTGCCGGCTCAGGATGCCGAACGCGACGACCGCGACCGCGGCCCCGGCGAGCGCCGCGACGTTCACCCCGGTCGTGAACAGCACCGCGATGAACACGATGCCGACGATGTCGTCGAGGATCGCGAGCGCGAGGAGGAACACCCGCAGCGCCGACGGCAGCCCGCGGCCGAACACCGCGAGCACCCCGAGCGCGAACGCGATGTCGGTCGCGGTCGGGATCGGCCAGCCCGCCGTGGCGTCCGACCCCCATGCCATCGCGGCGTAGATCGCGATGGGAATGAGCACGCCGCCGGCGGCCGCGATCGCGGGCTGCATCGCCTTGCGCGCCGAGTTGAGCTGGCCGGCGGTGAGCTCGTACTGCAGCTCGACCGCGACGACGAAGAAGAAGACCGCGAGCAGCCCGTCCTTGATCCAGTGGGAGAGACTGAGCTCGAACACGCCCGGGATGCCGAGGTAGGCGTGCATCGCGTCGTCGACGGCAGGGCCCCACGCCGAGTTGGCGACGAACAGGCCGAGACCCGCCGCGAGGAGCAGGATGATCGCGGGGAAACGGGCGGAGCGGAGAAGCGACATCTGGCCTCCGGGAGGGGATCGCGGGTCGACGAGGACGTGCCGACCAGACTTCCCGGCGCTCCACGGGTCAGTGTAGCGAGCGCGCCCGTCACACCCGCGGACGCCTCGCCCGCCCGATCGTCACACAGCGTCCACCGTCACTTCGGGGAAACACCGCGCCGTTAGCCTGGAGAGATGCGTGAACTCACCCACACCGAAGCGATCGACCTCGTCGGGCGGTACGAGGCGGAGCAGGCGATCCCCGAGCAGATGCGCGGCGACGTCCGCATGCTGGGGACGCTCCTCGGTCAGGTGCTGCGCGAGAGCGGTTCGCCGGGACTGTACGAGGATGTCGAGCGCCTGCGCACCGCGACGATCCAGGCGTACACCGACGAGACGCCGGAGGCGTTCGCCCGAGCCGCCGCCATTGCGGACTCGTTCACGATCGCCCGCGCCGACGAGGTCGCGCGGGCGTTCACCGCGTACTTCCACCTCGTGAACCTCGCCGAGGAGCACCAGCGCGTGCGCGTGCTGCGCGAGCGCGACGGGCGCCCCGACCGCGAGCAGGCGACCGACTCGGTCGCCGCCGCGTTCGTGCGCCTGGCCGCCGAGGTCGGCGACGACACCGCCCTGAAGCGCCTGCAGGGCATGCGGTTCCACCCGGTGTTCACGGCCCACCCGACCGAAGCCCGCCGCCGCGCGGTCTCCACCAGCATCCGCCGCCTCGCGACGCTTCTCGAGGAGCACGACGCGTCGCTGCGCGGCGGCGCCGACGAGCGCCGCGCCGAGCGCCGCATGCTCGAGGAGATCGACACCCTCTGGCGCACCGCGCCGCTGCGGCCCGAGAAACCCGCACCCACCGACGAGGTCCGCGCGGTCATGGCCGTGTTCGACGACACCCTCTACACCGCGGTCCCCCACGTGTACCGCCGCGTGGACGACGCCCTGCAGGGCCCCGCCGCCGGCGGGCGTGCGCCGGTCGTGCGCCCGTTCGTGCGCGTCGGTTCGTGGGTCGGCGGCGACCGTGACGGCAACCCGTTCGTGACGGCATCCGTCACCCGCAAGGCCTCCGCGATCGCGAGCGAGCACGTGCTCATCGGCCTGGCGCGCACGACCAGCCGCATCGGCCGCACGATGACGCTCGATGCGTCGACCACCCCGCCGAGCGATGCCCTCCTCGCGCTGTGGCGGCGCCTCAAGGCCGCCGACGAGGATGCCGCGAAGGACATCGCCAAGCGCTCCCCCGACGAGCCGCACCGGCGCATCCTGCTGCTCATCTCCCGCAAGATCGAGGCGACCCGCGCCCGCAACGCCGACCTCGCGTACCGCGACCCCGAGCACCTGCTGGCCGACCTCCGCGTCGTGCAGGATTCGCTCGTACAGGCCGGCGCACCGCGTCAGGCCTACGGCCACCTGCAGCAGCTGCTGTGGCAGGTCGAGACCTACGGCTTCCACCTCACCGAGCTCGAAGTGCGCCAGCACTCGGCCGTGCACGCCAAGGTGCTCGCCGAACTCGAGTCGGGGGCACCGCGCAGCGAGCTCGCCGAAGAGGTGCTCGACGTCGTGCGCACCGTCGGGTTCCTGCAGGAGCGGTACGGCCCGCGTGCCGCCGGCCGGTACATCGTGTCGTTCACGCAGTCCGCCGAAGACCTCGCGAACGTGCACAAGCTCGCCGCCTACGCGGTCGGCCCCGACGGCACGCCGCCCGTGCTGGATGTCATCCCGCTGTTCGAGACGTTCGCCGACCTGCAGGCCGCGCCCCGCATCCTCGCCGAGATCGTCGAGCACCCCGAGTTCGCCGCACGTCTGGAGGCCACCGGACGCCGCCTCGAGGTCATGCTCGGCTACTCGGACTCCTCGAAGGACGTCGGCCCCGTCGCCGCCAACCTCGCGCTCTACGAGGCGCAGGCGAAAATCGCCGCGTGGGCTGACGAGAACGGCATCGAGCTCACCCTCTTCCACGGTCGCGGCGGCGCCCTCGGGCGCGGCGGCGGTCCCGCGAACTCCGCGATCATGGCTCAGCCGCCGCACTCCGTCGACGGCCGGTTCAAGCTCACCGAGCAGGGCGAGGTCATCTTCGCCCGCTACGGCGACCCCGCGATCGCCATGCGCCACATCGACCAGGTCGCCGCGGCGATCCTGCTCGCGTCGTCGCCCTCCAACGAGGAGCGCAACCGCGCCGCGGCCTCCACGTACGCCGACGTGGCCGCGACGATGGACGCGGCATCCCGCGAGCGCTTCTTCTCGCTCGTGAAGGCGCCCGGATTCGCGCCGTGGTTCGCCCGCGTGACGCCGATGGAGGAGATCGGCCTGCTCGCCCTCGGCTCCCGGCCGGCCCGCCGCGGCCTGTCGGTCGAGTCCCTCGAGGACCTCCGCGCCATCCCCTGGGTGTTCGCGTGGACGCAGGCGCGCATCAACCTCGCCGGCTGGTTCGGCCTGGGCACGGCGCTGGAGGCGGTCGGCGACGAGCCGCTGCTGCAGCGGGCGTACCAGGAGTGGCCGCTGTTCCGCACGCTCATCGACAACGTCGCCATGAGCCTCGCCAAGACCGACGACCGCATCGCCCTGCACTACCTCGAGCTCGGCGACCGCGACGACCTCGCGGCGCTCGTGCGCGACGAGATGCACCTCACGCGCGACTGGGTGATCCGCATCACCGGCGGGACCGAGCTGCTCGGCAACAAGCCCGTGCTGCAGCGTGCCGTCAAGATGCGCAGCCCCTACGTCGACGCGCTCTCGCTGCTCCAGCTGCGTGCGCTCCGGGCGCTCCGAGAGGCTCCCGAGGGCGCGCCGGTCGACCCCGAGCTGCAGCGCCTGCTCCTGCTGTCGGTCTCGGGCGTCGCGGCCGGACTGCAGAACACGGGCTGACCCGCACCGCGCCGCGCGTCGCAACCGGGATCGCCCAGACCCCGGCGTACCGTGGCGCCCATGGCACGGATCGTCGTCGCCGAAGTCTGCCCCTGGTGCGGGTCGCTCGATGTGCGGGCGACCGAACCGCGGTGGTTCCGGATCGAGTGGGAGCGTCGGGGCCACCTCGACGACGGCTCGGTCGACCGCCTCGAGTTCTGCTGCCGCGACTGCGGCCTCGCCTGGGACTGACGTCGAAGATTCGCGGATGCTGCGGCCCGCAGCATCCGACCCGCTCGCTGTTCCCCTACCGGGCGCGGCGGGGCTTCTTCGTCCCGAGCATGTACGGCAGTCCCTGACCCACCGCCGAGAACGTGCTGCCCAGCCGCGATCGCAGCGTGGGCTTGAGCGCCTCGGCACCGGCACCGTCCAGATCGGCGACGTCGACGAAGTAGGCGTGGACGCTGCCGATCCCCTCGAGGTCGGGGGTGATCTCGCCGACGGACGGGGGAAGGGCGGGCGCGTCGGCGGCGTACAGGTCCTCGGTGAGCAGCACGTACTCGGGAATCCCGACGGAGTTCTTGAGCAGCCGGTGGACCAGGATGACGTCGATCCCCACGAGCTTCGACCTGCCGCTGACGCTCTGCGTCGCGACATCGCCCACGTGCGCGACGAACTTCAGTTTGAGGTCTCGGGCTTGGCGGCACCCCCCGCACGGGCAGAGGTTCTGCACGACATACTCGCGCTCGCGGTGGAAGGCGCGATGCATCGCGACGGCGACCTGCAGGATGTCGGCCAGCGTCGTATCGGGGTCGCGCGTCCCCGCGCGGCGCGACAGGAAGGCTCCATCGCCCTCGATCTCGACGAGCTCGAAGCCCCTGGCCGCCCGCACGATGCTCTGGAGCATCCTCGCCGTGTTGACCTCGGCGTGCGCGAGCGTCAGGCGATGCGAGCCCATGTACTCGGTGTAGCCGCCGATGTCGGCGATCAGCAGAGTCGTTCGCGAAGTCGTCATGCCTCACGTCCCTTTCGATCAGCTGTTGTCATCCGCGCTCCTCGCGGGGCCGAGGCTCGTCGATCGGTTCGCCCGGTGCGAATCGATCCAGCTGTCGGTCGACACTCGTCGCAGCGGCCTGGGCGCTGGGCGCGTACCCGAGCACGACCGCGGTGAACCTCTCGGACGCGAGCGCTTTGAGGCGGAGGGCCGTGTGCGCCGAGACGGTGGCCGTCCGGCGCGTTCTGCGCAGCAGCGCGATCTCGCCGAACCCCTCCCCCTCGCCGAGCGTCGCGACGACCCTCCCGTCGCCGATGACGTCGGCTGTGCCCCGCTCGATCACGTAGTAGCGATCGCCCACGTCACCCTGCGTGAACACCGGCGTCCCCGCTGCCACCTCCACCGGCTCGAGCCCGCGGGCGAGCTGCTCGATCGAGGGCAGCGGCAGGGGCTGGAACATCGGCACCTGCTGCAGAAGGGACACCTCGAGATCGAGCGCGTCGACGGACCGATCCAGGCGACGCAGCCGCCACCACGACGCCAGCGCCAGCACGGGACACACCAGGCCGATCACGACGAGCGCCGCCTCGACGCCGATCCACGCGATGACCCCCGAGGCGAGGATCGAGCCGACGCCGATCGAGATCGCCACCAGACTCTCGAGAACTCCGAACACGCGCGCCATCACCGCGTCGGGCGCCAGCCTTCCGATGAGGGTGAACCCCGCGAGGTCGATCAGTGCATTGCCCACGCCGACGAACGAGAGCAGGAACAGCGCGGCCGCCTGCTGCGGGAAGACGCCGACGAGGGCGATGGGCAGACCCCACAGGGCGACGCCCACCGCGAACCATGCGCCCAGCCGACCCGTGCCCACCAGGAGCGACGCGGCGAGCGAGCCGACCACCGCTCCCACTCCCACGGCCGCCATGAGCGCGCCGGCGCCGGACTCGCCCATCCCCAGGAGCTCGATCGCGACGACGACGGAGAAGACTGTCAGCGCCCCGCGGGTGAGCGACTGCGCCGCCGCGAGCCCGAGGATCAGCTGCAGATCGCGGCTGCGCCCGACCGCGTGGAGTCCCTCGATCGCCTCCTTCACGAGGTCCGGGCGCGGCGCCGGCGGCCGCGGCGGCGCGTCGTAGCGCACGCGGAACAGCAGGAGCGCGGCCCAGAGTGAGGCGGCGGCCGCCACCGCGAACACGATCGACACGTCCGAGAACGCGAGGACGATGGCCGCCAGCAGCGGACCGACGAGCGTCGCGACCGAATCGAGCAGCCCGCGCACGACGTTCGCGCTGGCCAGCTCGTGCCCGGTGCGGCACAGCGTGGGCAGCAGCGCCGAGTGGGCGGGGCGGAAGAGGGTCGCGGCGATGGTGGACAGCACCGCGAGGGCGTAGATCACGGCGATCGGGCCCGAGATCGCCACGACGATCGCGGCGACGGCCGTCGCCGCACCCCTGAGCACCGACACCACCACGAGCACGCGCTCGCGGCGGCCCCTGTCGGCGAACGGCGACAGCACCGGCGCGAGGACGGCGGAGGGCAGCATCCGCAGCAGCCCCACCAGCCCCAGCGCGAGCGCCCCGCCGTCGTTGTACGCGACGATGCCGAGGGCGACCGTGAACGCCCATTCCGCCGTCCAGGCGCCGAGGAAGCTCAGCTCGGCGCGCCGGAGATTGGCGTTGCGCCAATTGCTCGAGAAGGCGCCCACGGCCTGATCGAGCCTCGAACGGGTCCCCAGACGGCCCATGCCGCGACTTTAGGGTCTGGCGGGCCCGAAGACCAGGGCCGCCCGTGCGGCTTCAGTCGACGCGTCGGTCGGCGGCGTGGCGCGCGAGGCTGCGGCCGTACCGCTCGGTGAGCTGCACCATGAGGTCGGGGGTCTCGCGGTCGAGGCCGAAGACATAGCCAGGGAAGTCGAGCTCGCGCTGCGCGGCCCAGATCTCCTCGTGGCGGTCGGGCGGCAGGATCTGCACCGGGTCGCCGACGGCCACCCATCCGATCGGCACCGTCGAGTCGGCGGGGAGCGTCGTGCGCAGGTGCACGACGGCGTTGATGCGCACCTCGCTGCGCGCGCCGATGTGCGCGCCGTTGAACACGCGCGTGCCGGTCGCGAGGAAGACCTCCTCCTCGACGACCGCGCCCGAGACGCTCGCCATGGGGCCGACCAGCACGTGGTCGGCGATGTGCACCGGGTTGGTCGCGGTGGCACGGATGAGCGCGTTCTCCATCACGATGACGTTCGCGCCGAGGGTGATCGCGCCGCCCTCGGCGGTGATCACCGCACCGTGCAGGATCTGGCTGTCGGCGCCGATCTCGACGTCGCCGCTGATCACCGCGGTCGCCGCCACGACCGCGTCGGGATGGATGCGGGGCTGTGCCCCGAGGTGCTCGAACCGCATCGTTCCTGCCTCCGACCTTCGTGGATGGGGCCAGCGTAGCCCGCCGTCACACGTCCGATCGACGCCGCGACCGTGGATAGGGTGAAGGAGCGCCACCCCCGGCACCGCTCCACCTCGAAAGCTCCACCATGCCCTCTGCGCCCTCGACCGCGTCCGCCACCGAATCCCTCACCTCGGCGGAGTCCATCCGGCTCGTCCTCGACACCGTCGAGGCCCGCAACCCGAACGAACCCGAGTTCCTGCAGGCCGTGCACGAGGTGCTCGAGTCGATCTCGCCGGTGCTCGAAGCGCACCCCGAGTTCGTCGACGGCGGCATCCTGGAGCGCCTCGTCGAGCCCGAGCGACAGATCCTGTTCCGCGTGCCGTGGGTCGACGACGCCGGACGCCTGCAGGTCAACCGCGGCTTCCGTGTGCAGTTCTCGTCGGTGCTCGGCCCGTACAAGGGCGGCCTCCGCTTCCACCCGTCGGTGAACCTCTCGATCATCAAGTTCCTGGGCTTCGAGCAGATCTTCAAGAACGCGCTCACCGGCCAGGGCATCGGCGGCGCCAAGGGCGGCAGCGACTTCGACCCGCACGGCCGCTCGAACGCCGAGATCATGCGCTTCTGCCAGTCGTTCATGAACGAGCTCTACCGCCACCTCGGCGAGCACACCGACGTGCCCGCCGGCGACATCGGCGTGGGAGCCCGCGAGATCGGCTACCTGTTCGGCCAGTACCGCAAGGTCACCAACCGCCACGAGTCCGGCATGTTCACAGGCAAGGGCGTGCAGTGGGGCGGCGCCGAGGTGCGCACCGAGGCGACCGGCTACGGCGCCGTGTTCTTCGTCGAGGAGATGCTCGGCGTCCACGGCGAGACGCTGCACGGCAAGCGCGTGGGCATCTCGGGATCGGGCAACGTCGCGATCTACGCCATCGACAAGGCCCGCCAGCTCGGCGCGACGGCGGTCACGGCATCCGACTCGTCCGGCTACGTCGTCGACGACGCCGGCATCGACGTCGACCTCCTCCGCCAGATCAAGGAGGTCGAGCGCGCCCGCATCTCGGAGTACGCCGCGCGCCGACCGGGCGCCCGCTACGTCGAGGGCGCGCGCCCGTGGGAGGTGCCCGTCGACGTCGCGATCCCCTCGGCCACGCAGAACGAGCTCGACGCCGACGACGCCCGCGCCCTCATCGCGAACGGCGTGCGCGCCGTCGCCGAGGGCGCCAACATGCCGACCACGCCGGACGCCGTCGACGCGTTCCGCGACGCGGGCGTGCTGTTCGGCCCGGGCAAGGCGGCCAACGCCGGCGGCGTGGCGACCTCGGCGCTCGAGATGAGCCAGAACGCCGCGCGCCAGCGCTGGAGCTTCGACGACAGCGAGGCGAAGCTCCGCGCGATCATGGCCGACGTGCACGACGCCGCCTTCCAGGCCGCCGAGCGCTACGGCCGCCCTGGCGACTACGTCGTCGGCGCCAACTCCGCGGGCTTCGAGCGCGTCGCGCACGCGATGCTCGCGCAGGGCGTCATCTGACGGATCTCACGACCCGCCGAGGGCCGGCCACCCTCGACCGGGTGGTCGGCCCGTCGCAGTCTCAGGCTCCTGCCGCAGCCTCGGCCGCTGCTTCTGCCTTCTTCTCAGGCCACAGCTGGTCGATGAGCTGCGCCACCCACGCGATGAGCTCGTCGTCGCCCAGCGGCTCGCCGCCCGCCGACGGAAGCGGCACGACCATCGCCTCTCCCCCGGCGACGAGCTTCGCCTTGGGGTGCAGGCGCTGCAGGCGCACGCGCATGGAGTCGGGAAGGTTCGCCGGCGCGATGCGCAGGTTCGGGCCCATCGCGACGACGTCCGCGAGGCCGGCCTGTCCTGCCCGGCGGCGCAGGCGCGCGACGGCGAGCAGCCCCTCGACCTCTGACGGCGGCTCGCCGTAGCGGTCGGCGAGCTCCTCGATGACGAGGTCGATCGCACCGGGCTGCGCGGTGACGGATGCCGCGGCAGAGAGCTTCTGGTACGCCTCGAGGCGCAGCCGCTCGCTGTCGATGTAGGACTCGGGGATGCGGGCCTGCACAGGCAGCTCCAGGCGGAGCTCGGTCGGGCCCTCGGTCTCTTCGCCGCGGAAGGTCGCGACGGCCTCGCCGATCATGCGGAGGTACAGGTCGAACCCGACCCCGGCGATGTGGCCGGCCTGCTCGGCGCCCAGGAGGTTGCCGGCGCCGCGGATCTCGAGGTCCTTGAGCGCCACCTGCATGCCCGAGCCGAGGTCGTTGTTGACGGCGATCGTCTCGAGGCGGTCGGCCGCGGTCTCGCTGAGCGGCTTCATGTCGTCGTAGAGGAAGTACGCGTAGGCCCGCTCGCGCGCCCGGCCCACGCGGCCGCGCAGCTGATGCAGCTGGCTGAGGCCGTACTTGTCGGCGCGGTCGATGATGATCGTGTTCGCGTTCGAGATGTCGAGACCAGTCTCGATGATCGTCGTCGAGACGAGCACGTCGGCCTTGCGCTCCCAGAAGTCGTCGACGACCTGCTCGAGCTGGTGCTCCCCCATCTGCCCGTGGGCGACAGCGATGCGCGCCTCGGGCACGAGTTCGGCGAGCTCGGAGGCGACGCGCTGGATCGACTGCACGCGGTTGTGCACGTAGAAGACCTGGCCCTCGCGCAGCAGCTCCCGCCGGATCGCCGCGGCGATCTGCTTGTCGTTGCGGGCGCCGACGTACGACAGGATCGGATGCCGGTCTTCCGGCGGCGTCTGCAGCGTCGACATCTCGCGGATGCCGGTGACCGCCATCTCGAGCGTGCGCGGGATCGGCGTCGCGCTCATCGCGAGGATGTCGACGTTCGTCTTCAGCTTCTTCAGCTGGTCCTTGTGCTCGACGCCGAACCGCTGCTCCTCGTCGATGATCATGAGGCCGAGATCCTTGAAGAGAACCTTCTCGGTGAGGATGCGGTGCGTGCCGATGACCATGTCGACGGTGCCGTCGGCGAGACCCGCCACGACCTCGCGCGCCTGCTTGTCGGTCTGGAATCGCGACAGGGCCTTCACCTTCACCGGGAATCCGGCGAAGCGCTCGGTGAACGTCTCGAGATGCTGCTTGACGAGGAGCGTCGTCGGCACGAGCATCGCGACCTGCTTGCCGTCCTGGATCGCCTTGAACGCCGCACGCACCGCCACCTCGGTCTTGCCGAAGCCGACGTCGCCCGACAGCAGCCGGTCCATCGGGATCGGCTTCTCCATGTCGGCCTTGATCTCGTCGATCGTCTGCAGCTGGTCGGGCGTCTCAGCGAACGGGAACGCCTCCTCCAGCTCGCGCTGCCAGGGGGTGTCAGGACCGAAGGCGTAGCCCTTGGCCGCCATCCGCGCCGAGTAGAGCTTGACGAGCTCGACCGCGATGTCGCGCACCGCGCGCCGCGCCTTGCTCTTGGCCTGCGCCCAGTCGCTGCCGCCCATCTTCGACAGGCTCGGCGCCTCGCCGCCGACGTAGCGCGACAGCAGGTCGAGCTGGTCGGTGGGCACGTAGAGCTTGTCGCCCGGGTAGCCGCGCTTGGACGGCGCGTACTCGAGCACGAGGTACTCGCGCATGCTCTTGACCGCGTTGCGGCCGCCGCTGGACACTTCGCGCTGCTGCAGCTCGACGAACTTTCCGATGCCGTGCGTCGCGTGCACGACGTAGTCGCCCGCAGTGAGCTTGAGGGGGTCGACGACGGCCTTGCGGCGTGACGCGAGCTTCTTGACGACGCGCGTGTCGCCGCCGATCGTGCGGCCGTAGAACTCGGACTCGGTGAGCACGGCCAGCTTCGCGTCGGGCGCCTCGAAGCCGCGCTCGAGCACGCTCACGACCACGTGCGCGATGCCGGGCTCGGGCGCCTGCAGCACCTCGTCGACCTTGCGTGCGGCGATGCCCCGCTCGGCGAGCACGTCGCGGGCGCGCTCCACGAGTCCGGCTCCGGATGCCGCCACCACGACCCGCCAGCCGTCAGCCAGCAGTGCGCCCACGTGGTCGGTGGCGCCCTCGACGTTGCCCTGGAACGACGGCACGGCCGAGCCGGGGACCCGGATGGCGGCCGCGGCCTCGAGCGCGACGTCGATGTCGTCGTCGAGGAGCCCCTCGGCGACGGCATCCGCCTGCCCGGAATCGAAGGCGCTCAGCGTCCACCAGACGCCGCTGCGATCGCGGGCCGCCTCGCGGAGCTCGGGCAGGCTCAGGAAGTCGCCCGCGCCGAGATCGATCGGGGTGCTCGCGCCGGCCGTCGCGGCGCTCCAGGCGGCGTCGAGGAACTCGCGGTTCGTCTCGCCGAGGGTGATCGCGCGCGTCACGGCGCGCTCGGGGTCGAGGAGCGCGACCGCGGCGCCCTCGGGCAGATAGTCGACGAGGGTGACGAGGCGGTCGACGACGGCCGGGAGCAGCGACTCCATGCCCTCGACCGGGATGCCCTCCGACATCTTCTCGAGCATGCCCGCGAGGCCGGGGAACTCGTCCTTGAGCTGTCGGGCGCGGCCGCGCACGGCCTCGGTCAGCATCAGCTCGCGACTCGGCAGGAGCGTGACCTCGCGCACCTCCCCCGGCAGCGACCGCTGGTCGGCGACGGAGAACGCGCGCATCTCGTCGACCTCGTCGCCGAAGAACTCGACACGGTACGGGTGCGGCGCGGTCGGCGGGAAGACGTCGAGGATGCCGCCGCGCACGGCGAACTCGCCACGGCGGGACACCATGTCGACGCGGTGGTACGCGAGTTCCACGAGACGCGTGGAGACATCGCCGAGGTCGTGGCCGCGGCCTCCCACCACGAGTTCGACGGGATCCACCTCGGTGAGTCCCGCAGCGAGCGGCTGGATCGCACCACGCACCGACGCCGTGATGACCAGCGGCGTCGCGGCGTCCCAGCGCGCGATGCGCGTGAGGATGTCGAGGCGCGCACCGACCGTCTCGGCACTCGGGCTGAGGCGCTCGTGCGGCAGCGTCTCCCACGCGGGGAAATGCAGCACCTCGGCGCCCGGCAGCAGCGCGCCCAGCGCGGGGCCGAGCGACTCGGCGCGGCGGCCGGTCGGTGCGACGAGCAGCACGATCGGCGGCTTGCCCGCGGCACGGCGACGCTCGAGCAGAGCCGCGAGGAGGGGAGCGTCGAGTCCTTCGACGAGCGAGAAGTCGGCATCTACGGATGCCGCGGCCAGCGCGTCCCGGAAAGGCTCAGCCTGTTCGAGGGCGCGCACGATCCCGGGAACTGTCACCGCACGAGTCTACGACCCGCCACGGACACGGAGATCCGCCGCGGTGCGGCCCCGCTCCTAGGATGAGGCTGTGAGCCAGCCCGACGCGCCGCAGACCCCGCCCGCTCAGCCCGGCGGCTGGGCGCCGCCCGGAGCGGCGCCGTTCGGGGCGCCGACGAGCGAAGCGCCCGCCCCCGGATATCCGGGCGCCGCGGCCGCGACCCCGCAGGGATGGGCGACTCCCCCGGCAGGGGCGTACGCGCCGCCACCCGGATACGCGCCGCCGGCGGGCTATCCGGTGGCGCCGGCGGCAGCATCCGCCATCGCATACGGTGCCCCCGCTCCCGGGAAGCGCAGCAGCGCACTCGGGTTCGTCGCCCTCGCGCTCGCACTCGTCGCCACGATCGGCGCGAGCCTGTTCGCCGCGATCGCGAGCTTCAACATCGGGCTCGGTGCCGGCCGCGAGATCTCGTCACGGCCGTTCACCGGCGACTTCGACTGGTCGGTCCTCACGCCCGTGCGCGACTGGGTGCTGATGGGCGAGGTCTCGTTCTGGGTCGGCACCGCGATCGGCGTGTGGGCTCTCGTGCAGGGGATCATCGCGGTCGTCAAGGGACGCGGCCGCGGCGCCGGCATCGCGGCGGTCGTCATCGCCGCCCTCGGCCCGATCGCCTTCGGCGCCGTCGTGCAGGGCTTCCTCACCGCGGGCCTCGCCGCCGGAACCGGCATCGGCGGCTGACCCGGCTCGATACCCCGAGCGACAGCATCCGCTCCCCTCTCGCTCCTCATCTGAGGACATGAGCCGGAATGCGGAGCGAAACGCCTGCGTCGGCCCTCATCTCGGCACTCGTCCTCAACTGAGGAAGGGCAAGCCCGAAGCGCCTCGGGCGGCGGTGCGCGCGGCCAGGGCTCAGACGCGGGGCGCGTGGTGCTTCTGCTGAGTGGCGAGGAGACCCTCGGCCACGAGCTGCTCGACCGCGTCGGCGGCGTCGCCGACGAGGATCGGAAGGTTCTTGCGCTCGGTGGCGCCGAACGGGTCGAGCACCCAGTCGGCGGCGTCCTGGCGGCCGGGAGGGCGGCCGATGCCCACCCGCACGCGCGGGAACTCCGGTGTGTCGAGCGCCTTCGCCACGTCACGCACGCCGTTGTGACCGCCGTGGCCGCCGCCGATCTTCAGCTTGATCGTGTCGAACGGGATGTCGAGCTCGTCGTGCACGACCACGACGTGGTCGGCGTCGATGCCGTAGAACTTCGCGAGCCCCGCGACGGGTCCGCCGGAGACGTTCATGAAGGTGTTGGGCTTGGCGAGGATGATCTTGGGTCCGCCGGGGCGCAGCCAGGTCTCGACGACGCGGGCGTTCGCCTTGTGCGCCTTGAACGACTCGCTGCGCCGGCCGGCGAGCTCGTCGACGACGAGCTGCCCCACGTTGTGGCGCGTGAGCTCGTAACGGGGGCCGGGGTTGCCGAGCCCCACGATCAGCCACGTGTCTGCCATGTCATCCATCCTGCCCGAGCCCGCGCCGCGTCGTCGGCGCAGAGCCCTCGTGAAACGCAGCGAGGGGGTGCGGCATCCGCACCCCCTCGCTGGAAAGCGATCCGATCGCTCGGCGTCCGATTACTCGGCGGCGGCCTCCGCGGCCTCCGACGCCTCCGCCTGCTCGGCGGCGACCTCGGCGTCGGCCTCGGCGATCTCCTCCTCGGCGGCGATGGCCGCAGCGGGGACGGCGATGGCGACGACGAGCAGCTCGGGCTCGGCGGCCAGCGTCGCACCCTTCGGGAGCTTCAGCTCGGCGGCGGTGATGTGCGTGCCCTCTTCGAGGCCCTCGACGTCGACCTCGATGTGCTCGGGGATGTGGGTCGCCTCGACCTCGAGCGCGACCGAGGTGGCGTCGAGGTTGACGATCGTGCCGGCGGCAGGCTCGCCCAGGACGACGACGGGGACGTCGACCTGGATCTTCTCGCCCTTCTTCACCACGAGGAGGTCGATGTGCTCGATGATCTGGTGCACGGGGTCCTTCTGGACGTCCTTGACCAGCGTCAGCTGCTCCTTGCCGTCGAGGTCGAGCTCGAGCACGGCGTTGGCGCGGCGGATGAGCAGCGAGACCTGGTGGCCGGGCAGCGCGACGTGCACGGGGTCGGTGCCGTGACCGTAGATGACGGCGGGGATCTTGCCGGCGGCGCGGAGGCGGCGGGCGAAGCCCTTGCCGAAGTTCTCGCGGACCTCGGCCTGGACCTTGGTGTCGGGCTCGTTGGACATGGGTTCTCCTTGCGGGCGCAGTGCCCTTATCTGAGGCGGCGCGTGGCCGTTCCGAATCGGCCTGCGCAATGGCGGGCCCGGGTATTTGGGATGTCTTCGACTCGAACGCGCGCGCGTGAGGAAAGCCCGTGGGCCGGCATCACCGCGTCGATCACGGATGCCGCAGCCCGCCGTGATCGACGGGCGCGAGGCATCCCTCGCCGAAGTTCGGACAAGAGTCTACCAGCGCCCCCGCTACGATGAAGAACGCACCTGCTTCCCGCTCACACGGAGGACCCCATGGACTACGGCTTCGCTAGCCACGCTCTTCTCTGGCTCATCGGCGCCATGGCCGCCGTCGGCGCTCTCGGCACGGTGCTCGCGTTCTGGAGCCTCGGCCGCCAGGGCTACCGCAAGGACTGACTTCGCCGCCCGGGTACTGAGCGCTAGAGCTCCTCGGGCCTCCCGGCGAGGTCGTCCCCGACGGCTTCGTCCATCGCGGCATCGGATTCGCTGACGATCCGCGACATCGCCTCGAACGCCGCGTCCGCCTCACCGCTCGCGACCGCGAACGCGACGTCGCGATGCCAGCGCACCGCATCGGGGTTCGCCTCGTGCGGCATCAGCGCGTGACGCGTGCGGCCTTCGAGAACCGCCTGCACCACTCCCCCGAGCACCCCGAGCATCGGGTTCCCCGACGCGCTCAGCAGCGTGCGGTGGAACCGCACGTCGGCGTCGAGGTACTCGGCCTCCGCCGCCTGCTGGTCGTGACGCGCCATGCCCAGCGCCGCCGCCACGAGCTCCTGGCGCTGCGCATCGGTCGCGTTGGCGGCCGCGAGCCGCGCCGCGAGCGGTTCGACCGCGCCGCGCAGCTCGCCCAGCTCGTGCAGCTGGCGCGCGCGCCCGGGCCCGTCGAGGCGCCACGCGATGATCTCGGGGGCGTAGACGTTCCACTGCTCCACCGGCAGCACCTCGATGCCCGCCTTGCGGCGCACCTGGACGAGACCGAGGGATTCGAGGACCCTGACCGCCTCGCGCGCCGCCGATCGCGAGGCGCCCGAGGACTCCGCCAGATCAGTGGTCAGCAGGCGCGATCCGGCGGGGTGCTCGCCGTGCACGATCGCGGCGCCGAGCCGCTCGACGAGGGCGTCGTGAACGGGGCTGCCGTGAAGTGTGTCGGCCATGGTCCGATTGTGCCGCACGCGCTTCGTGTCGTCCGACATTCGAACATGCCTCACTTTTTATGTCGTACATATTGACAGTCGACGACTATCACGTCACACTAAACGGCATCCTCGGGTCAAAGATTGACCCCGTTTCGATCAAGGACGCTCATGGATCTCTCCGGACTTCTCTCCCTGCCGGCCGCCGCGGCCGAAGTGACCCCCGTCGGCCCGCCGTGGCAGCTGCTCACGGCCGCCGTCATCGGCATCGCGATCATCGTGGTGCTGATCACCTGGCTGAAGGTTCACCCCTTCCTCGCCCTGATGATGGGCGCCATCGCCACCGGGATCATCGCCGGGTTCGAACCCGGCAAGACGATCGTCAGCTTCACCACGGGCTTCGGCGCGACGATGGGCGGCGTCGGCATCCTCATCGCCCTCGGCGCCATCTACGGCAAGCTGCTGGCCGACTCCGGCGGTGCCGACCGCATCGTCGACACCCTCGTCGCCCGCGCCACACCCCGGAGCCTCCCCTGGATCATGGGCTTCATCGGCGCCATCATCGGCCTGCCGATGTTCTTCGAGGTCGGACTCGTCCTGCTCGTCCCGGTCATCATCCTGGTCGCGCGCCGTTCGGGTCTGCCGCTCATGAAGATCGCGATCCCGGCGCTCGCGGGCCTGTCCGCCATGCACGGCCTCGTGCCGCCGCATCCCGGCCCGCTCGCCGCGATCGACATCCTCGGCGCCAACCTCGGCCTCACCCTCGCCCTGGGCGTGCTGATTGCCATCCCCGCGGTGATCGTGGCCGGCCCGCTGTTCTCGGGTCTCGCCGCTCGCTGGGTACGCGTTCCCGTGCCCGATCTGTTCGTCACCGCCGAGGACGAGGGCGAGCAGCAGACGCGTCGGCCCTCGTTCGCCGCCACGCTCGCCAGCATCCTGCTGCCCGTCGTGCTCATGCTCGCCCGCGCGATCGCCGACATCGTCGCGCCCGGTTCGACCGCCCCCGCCAAGGCGGTCATCGACTTCCTCGGCACGCCCGCGATCGCGCTCCTCATCGCCGTCATCGTCGGCTTCTTCGTGCTCGGCGGCGGAGCCGGATTCGGCCGCGCCGAGATCGCGAAGTCGGTGGGCTCGTCACTGGGTCCGATCGCCGGCATCCTGCTCATCGTCGGCGCCGGCGGCGGATTCAAGCAGGTGCTGGTCGACACCGGCATCGGCGACGTCATCGCGAACCTCATCGCCGAGTCGGGTCTGTCGATCCTGTTCCTCGCCTGGCTCGTGGCCGCCGTCATCCGCGTCGCGACCGGATCCGCCACGGTCGCCACGATCACTGCGGCCGGCATCCTCCAGCCGCTCACCGTGGGTCTCGACCCGGCGATGTCGGCGCTCCTCGTGCTCGCGATCGGCTCGGGATCGGTCTTCCTCTCGCACGTCAACGACGCGGGCTTCTGGCTCATCAAGGAGTACTTCGGTCTCAGCATCCCGCAGACGCTCAAGAGCTGGACGGTTCTCGAGTGCCTCATCTCGGTCGTCGGTCTGCTCGGCGTCCTCGCCGTCAGCGTGTTCGTATGAGCACGGAAGGGAGAACTCGGATGCTGTCGACCCCGCCGATCCTCGTTCTGATGGGTCCGTCCGGCACCGGCAAGTCCACCGTGGGGGCCATGCTGTCCGGCAGGCTGGGATGGCCGTTCCAGGAGGGCGACGACCTCCATCCGGCCGCCAACGTCGAGAAGATGCGGCGCGGTCACGCTCTGACCGACGCGGACCGGATCCCGTGGCTCGAGCTCGTCGCCGCATGGATCGACGAGCGCCGCGCGGCCGGTGAACCCGGGATCATCACCTGCTCGGCGCTCAAGCGCAGCTATCGCGACATCCTCCGCCGCGACAACGTCACATTCGTGAACTTCACGGGAGATGCGGCGGTGGTGCGCGACCGCATGATGCGGCGACAGGGGCACTTCATGCCCCCGGCACTGCTCGACTCCCAGTTCGCGACGCTCGAGGCGCCGGGGCCCGACGAGCAGGCGATCGACGTCGACATCGCGCTCACCCCCGAGGACCAGGCCGCGCTCGTCGCGTCGGCGCTCCGACTCGAGGGTTCATGACGCTCCGGCGGTGACCGACAACACTCCCGGGCTAGGCTCGTCACGTCAGCCGCGAGCAGCCACACCCGGACCCGCTCACAACCGGCCTCGCCGCCGCGTGAGCACTCGGCCATGCCGTGTAACACGGACGCGCCAGACTTTAGGCTGAAAAGACGACTTAACCCCAGGAGTGCGTGTGTCTTCCGACAATCCTTCAGCGACCGCCAACCCGAGCCAGACCAACATCTCGACGGATCAGGACCAGGCGCCTGACGAGGCGACGCAGGCGCACGAGGCTGCGCCGGCACCCGAGGACGTCGAGCGTCCCACTCCCGAGGCGGAGGGCCCCGAGGCCGTCGCCGCCGCGACGGCGAACATCGGCGTGGTGGGTCTTGCGGTGATGGGGTCGAACCTCGCCCGCAACCTCGCCAGCCGCGAGGGCAACACGGTCGCGGTGTACAACCGGAGCCGGTCCAAGACCGACGAGCTGACCACGGCTCACCCCGAGGCCGAGTTCGTGCCCGCGTTCTCGTACGAGGAGTTCGCCGCGTCGCTGCAGAAGCCGCGCGCCGCGATCATCATGGTCAAGGCCGGCCGCCCGACCGACGCGGTCATCGACTCGCTGGTCGAGGTGTTCGAGCCGGGCGACATCATCGTCGACGGCGGCAACGCCCTCTTCACCGACACCATCCGCCGTGAGAAGGCCGTCCGCGAGACGGGCATCAACTTCGTCGGCGCCGGCATCTCCGGCGGCGAGGAGGGCGCGCTCAACGGCCCCTCGATCATGCCCGGCGGCTCGGACGAGTCGTGGGTGACCCTCGGCCCGATCCTCAAGTCCATCGCCGCGGTCGCCGAGGGCGAGCCCTGCGTCACGCACGTGGGCCACGACGGCGCCGGCCACTTCGTGAAGATGGTGCACAACGGCATCGAGTACGCCGACATGCAGCTCATCGCCGAGGCGTACGACCTGATCCGCCGCGGCACCGGCAAGAGCCCCGCCGAGATCGCCGAGGTCTTCGCCGAGTGGAACGGCGGCGAACTCGAGTCGTACCTCATCGAGATCACCGCCGAGGTGCTCCGCCAGGTCGACGCCGCCACCGGCCAGCCACTCGTGGACGTCATCCTCGACCAGGCCGGCGCCAAGGGCACCGGCGCCTGGACCGTGCAGACCGCGCTGTCGCTCGGCGTGCCCGTGTCGGGCATCGCCGAGGCCACCTTCGCCCGCTCGCTGTCGTCGCACCCCGAGCAGCGCGAGGTCTCCACCGGCCTGCCCGGCCCTGAGGAGGGCCTCACCGTCGACGACGCCGACGCGTTCATCGAGGACGTGCGCCTCGCCCTGTACGCGTCGAAGATCGTCGCGTACTCGCAGGGCTTCGACGAGATCCGCGCCGGCGCCGCCGAGTACGACTGGACCATCGACCTCGGCGCCGTGTCGAAGATCTGGCGCGCCGGCTGCATCATCCGCGCCCAGTTCCTCAACCGCATCGCCGACGCCTACGACGCCCAGCCCGAGCTGCCCGTGCTGCTCACCGCGCCGTACTTCGTCGAGGCCCTCGGCCGCGCCCAGGGCGCGTGGCGCCGGATCGTGTCGGCCGCCGCGGGCGCCGGCATCCCTGCCCCCGCGTTCTCGTCGTCGCTGTCGTACTACGACGGCCTGCGCGCCGAGCGCCTGCCCGCCGCCCTCATCCAGGGCCAGCGCGACTTCTTCGGCGCCCACACCTACAAGCGCATCGACAAGGACGGCACCTTCCACACGCTGTGGTCGGGCGACCGCACCGAGATCGAAGCCGAAGACACCCACTGACGCCTCGAGCGAACGTCCGAGGGCGGATCCCCACACGGGGATCCGCCCTCGGCGTCTCAGCCTGCGCCGGTCCCACCGGGCGGGCTGACGGGTCAGCCGGCGTGGCCGTTCGGGCCGGGCTTGACGTTGTGGTTGCGACAGAACACGTTGCCCGGGTCCCACCCGCGCTTGACCGCGGCAAGGCGCGCCATGGTCGCCGGCGGGTACATCCGCTCGGCGAACGTGGCGTCGGTCGAGACGGTGAAGTTGCCGTACACGCCCGACCCCTTCGCCTCGATCGCGTCCCACTCCTCGATGACCTGCGCGCGGGTCGCGTCGTCGAGCATGCCCGGCACGTCGAACGCACCGGCCATCGCGAACCAGGTCGCGTCCCGAGCGGGGAACGCCGAGTCGTCCTGCGAGACGTCGCCGTACGCCCCGCCCAGCGAGCGCAGGAACGCGACGGATGCGGGGTGCCGCTCGCGGAACGACACGAGCTGCTCGATCGCGTCGTCGTCGAGCACCGGCAGCAGGGTGTTGCCGCCGACGAAGCCGGGCATCGGCTGCTCGGGGTCGAACTCGGGCGCCTCGAGGAGGACGTCGGGATACTCCTGCACCCCGAGCTCGCGCTCGGTCACGCCCGGCGCGCGCGTGAGCGGCGCCAGCGCACGACGCGCGGCCTCTTCGTCGGTGCCGATCCACACTGCGGTGATGGAGGCGCCTGCGGGCGCATTCGGGTCCATTGCGGGCACATCCATGTACGTGACGGTGAGGTCGCGCGGGGCTTCGGTCATCAGATCGCGCAGCGCGCGGATGACCGGCCGGGCGTCGCCCTCGATGCCGTAGACCGCGTGCACCACGCCGTCGAGCGGATGAGCCTCGAAGTCGAACCGGGTGACGACACCGAAGTTGCCGCCGCCGCCCCGGAGGGCCCACAGCAGCTCGGGATGCGAGTCATCCGTCGCCTCCACCACGTCACCGCGGGCGGTCACGAGCTGCGCGCCGACGAGCTGGTCCGACGCGAGCCCCCACGCGCGCACCATCCAGCCGATGCCGCCGCCGAGCGTGAGCCCGCCGACGCCGACCGATGCGGTGTCGCCCGAACTGATGCCCAGCCCGCGCTCGGCGAGCGCGTGCGCGACGGCGCCCCACTGCGCTCCGCCGCCGACGCGGACGCGGGTGCCGTCGACCTCGATGTCGTCGAGCGCCGAGATGTCGAGGGTGAGGCCACCGGGCACCCCGCCCCAGGCGCTGTGACCGCCGCCGCGGATCATGATGTCGAGCCGCTCCGCCGAGGCGTAGCGGAGGGCGCCGCGCACGTCGTCGACGGCGGCGGCGCGGATGACGGCGGCGGGCGAGCCGATGCCGGAGTGGAAGCGGCGGGCGGATTCCCATTCGGAATCGCCCGGACGGATGACGGTGCCGACGGAGCCGGTGCTGAGGTCGTCGTTGCTCATGACGGCCAGGCTAGGGGTCGGCGCCGACATCGACCAGGGTTCACTCGCCGGAGTCCCCCGCGGCCGTGGCCTGTGGCCGGACCGGCGTAGGCTCGCGAAGGTGACGAGCATCCTCTACATCGGCGGCACCGGAACCATCAGCGCGGCGTGCGTGCGCCGCTCCGTCGCCCTCGGGCACGACGTCGCGGTCCTGAACCGCGGCGGCGCCCGGCGGCCCCTCCCGCCGGAGGTCGAGCTCATCGAGGCCGACATCCGCGATGCCGCGGCCGTCCGCGCCGCGATCGGCGATCGTCGTTTCGACGTGGTCGCCGAGTTCCTGGCGTTCTCACCCGAGCACATCGCGACCGACCTCGACCTGTTCGAGGGACGCACCGGCCAGTACGTGTTCATCAGCTCCGCCTCCGCGTACGAGAAGCCGCCGCGCCGGCTGCCGGTGACCGAGTCGACGCCGCTGCGCAACCCGTACTGGCAGTACTCGCGCGACAAGATCGCGTGCGAAGACGTGCTGGTCGCCGCCCACCGCGAGCGCGGTCTGCCCGTCACGATCATCCGCCCGTCCCACACCTACGACGAGCGGCTGCTGCCGACCCTCGGCCACTGGACCGACATCGCCCGCATGCGCGAGGGGCGCCCGGTCATCGTGCACGGCGACGGCACCAGCCTGTGGACGCTCACGCACAGCGACGACTTCGCGGTCGCGTTCACGGGCCTGCTCGGCAACCCCGCCGCGATCGGCGAGGCGTTCACGATCACCGGCACGCACGCGCCGAGCTGGAACCAGATCTACGGGTGGCTGGCGGATGCCGCGGGTGTGGCCTCCCCCGACCTCGTGCACGTCGCCTCCGACACGATCGCCGCCTTCGAGCCCGAACTCGGGCCGACCCTCATCGGCGACAAGGCGCATTCGATGGTCTTCGACGTGTCGAAGGTTCAGCAGCTCGTCCCCGAGTTCCGCACCACGATCACCTTCGACGAGGGTGCGCGGCGCATCCTCGCGTACTACGACGCGAACCCCGAGGCGCAGCAGATCGACGAAGGCCGCGACGCGCTCTTCGATCGCATCGCGGCCTTCGTCCGCTCGGCCGGATGACCCCCGACCCCGCCCTGATCAGCGCGTGATGTCGCGCACCGTGCCCTTGTCGAGGCGCAGACGGCGCCGGGCGCGACGCGCGACGGCCGAATCGTGCGTCACGACGATGAGGGTGAGCCCCTCGTCGTTGAGCGACTGGAGCACCGCGAGGATCTCGTCGCGCATGCTCTCGTCGAGGTTGCCCGTCGGCTCGTCGGCGAGGAGCACGCGCGGCCGCTTGACGATCGCCCGGGCGATGGCGACGCGCTGCTGCTGACCGCCCGACAGCTCGCCGGGGCGGTGGTCGGCACGCTCGGCGAGGCCGACGTGCGTGAGCGCCTCGGTGACCCGGGCGGTGCGCTCGTCCTTCGACAGCCCCAGCGGCTCGAGCGCCATGTCGACGTTCTCGTGCGCGGTGAGGGTGGGGATGAGGTTGAACCCCTGGAACACGAAGCCGATCTCGTGCGCGCGGATGCGGCCGAGCTCGCGGTTGTTCGCGGTGGCGATGTCGATCTCGCCCAGGTGCACCGAGCCGGTGGTCGGGCGGTCGAGCGCGCCGAGCAGCTGCAGCAGCGTCGACTTGCCGCCCCCGGTCGGTCCTTGGATCGTGACGAAGTCGCCCGCGTCGATGGTGAGGTCGACGCCCGCGAGCGCCTTCACGACCCGGCCTTTCTGCGTGTAGGTGCGGGTGACGCCCTCGAGGCGGTACTGCGCCTGGGGCGCAGCATCCGGGGCCGCAGCCGGCTCGGTGTCGATCATGGTCATGACGTGCTCTCCCGTCGGTGAGGTGGGTTCAGGTGCGGTGGGGATGGTGTCGGACATGGAATGCCTCAGCCCACCGATCGCAGGGCTTCGGCGGGGCTGAGCCGGGCTGCGCGCCAGCCGCCGAAGGCGCCGGCGACCAGGCCGCCGAGCACCGCGATGCCGACCGCCGCGACGACGACCCACAGGGTGATCGGCGCCGACAGGACGATGTCGGTTCCCGCGGACTGCATGGCGTTGCCGAACGCACCGCCGCCACCGCCCATCGGGCCTGTCTGACCGCCATCGGGGCCGAAGCTCTGCGCCGCGGGCGCCGTGGAGATGGTGGGCGAGATGAGGTTGATCGCGACGATCCCGGCGAAGCCGATGACGAGGCCGACCACACCGCCGATCGCACCCTGGACGACGGACTCCCCCGCGACCTGCCCGACCACGCGGCCGTTCGACCAGCCGATGGCCTTGAGCGTGCCGAACTCGCGTGTGCGGCGCGAGACGCCCGAGATCGTGAAGAGCACGGCGAGCACCAGCGCGACGGCGAGCACGATCAGCGAGAGCCACGTGCCGAGGTTCGTGATGAGGGTCGAAGCGCTCGAGAGCGAGCCCGACACGGTGGAGGCGAGGTCGGCCTGCGAGCTGACGGTGGCGTCGGGAAGCTCCTCCTGGAGCGCCGTCTGCACCGACGCGATCGCGTCGGAGGACTCGGCCTGCACATACACGGTGGACACGACGTCACCGGCGCCCGAGAGCTCCTGCGCGACGCCCAGCGGGATGTACACGTTGGAGGCGGTGTCGGCCTCGTCCGAGGTCGAGGCGACGATTCCGACGATCTCGAACTCCTGCCCGCCGACGTCGATCGTGCCGCCGACCGCGAGGTCCGCCGTCGAGGCGTAGGTCGCGTCGAGCACGGCGACGTACGCGCCCTCGTCGGACGACTCGAGGCCGCGGCCGTCCGAGACCTCGACCGCCGAGAGCGGGCCCACGGCGTCCGCCGACGGGTCGATGCCGAGCACCGTGAACGAGTCGACGCCGAACGAGCCGCCGCCGAAGCCGCCGCCCCCGCCCTCGCCCTGCTGCGGGGGCTGGCCCTGGGTGCCCGTGCCGGAGTCCGTCGAGTCATCGGGACGCTGCGGCAGCTCCCCGGAGAACGTCATGTTGGTGAGGCTGAGGGCTGCGGATGCCGCGGACACGCCCTCGACGCCCGTCACGGTGTCGAGCGTCGACGCGTCGAGCGTCGACCGCATCGGCTCGGTCACGAGCCGCGACTGGCTGAGCTCGGTGGTGCCGTCGTCGGTGGTCGAGCCGCCGTCCTCGCCGAAGTCGAACCGGGCACCGCCCTGGCCCGGCTCCGCCTGTGCACCGGTCACGGTGAGGTCGGTGCCGACCCCGTACACGGACTCGAGCGCCTCCGCCTGCGCGGCGCTCACGCCCGCGGCGAGCGAGTTCACGATCATCACGAGGGCGATCGCGATCGCGAGGCCGGCGGCCACGATGATCGTCTGCTTCTTGCGGCCGGCCAGCTCCCGCCGCAGATAGGTGAAGTACATGGGTCTCCTCTTGGCGGGCGGAATGCCGGCCGTCGACGTGACGCTACGAAGCGGCGTGATGCGCGCCGTCAGTGGGAGCTATGAGGGAGTTATGGAACGCGGCATCCGTCCTTCGTCCGCACCGTCGCGGATTTCACAGCCGGCGCATAGCGGGCTCCATAGGAATCGCATAGGAAGGCCCGCACAATGGACGCATGACCAACCCCGCACCCGCCCTGCTGCGTCCCGACGGCTCGAACCTCCGCGTCCTCGTGGTCGACGACGAGCAGATGCTCACCGACCTGCTGTCGATGGCGCTGCGCATGGAGGGATGGGAGGTCCGCACCGCGGGCTCCGGCTTCGAGGCGCTGCAGTCCGCGCGGGACTTCGAGCCCGACGCGATGGTGCTCGACGTCATGATGCCCGACCTCGACGGCATGTCCGTGCTGCAGCGGCTGCGTCAGGCGGGCGACGACGTGCCGGTGCTGTTCCTCACCGCGAAGGACGCCGTCAGCGACCGCGTCGCCGGGCTCACCGCGGGCGGCGACGACTACGTCACCAAGCCGTTCAGCCTCGAAGAGGTCGTCGCGCGCCTGCGCGGGCTCATGCGCCGCGCCGGCACCGCGCACGCCGCAGGCGCCGAGCCGATCCTCCGCGTCGGCGACCTCACCCTCAACGAGGACAGCCACGAGGTCGAGCGCGCCGGCACCGAGATCGAGCTCACCGCGACGGAGTTCGAGCTGCTCCGCTACCTCATGCGCAACCAGCGCCGCGTCGTGTCGAAGGCGCAGATCCTCGACCGCGTCTGGAACTACGACTTCGGCGGCCGCTCGAGCGTCGTCGAGCTCTACATCTCGTACCTGCGCAAGAAGATCGACGCGGGACTCGAACCCCTCATCCACACGGTGCGCGGCGTCGGCTACATGATCAAGGCGCCGCAGTGACGGACCAGAAGACTCCCGACCCCACCACGACGGGGACGACGGTCCCCACGCCCCCTCCACGCGGCGCTGGCGCGCCGGGTGGAGCCTCCGGGCGCGTGGGCCCAGCCTCGACCGACGCGGGCGCGCAGGCCGAGGCATCCACTCCTCCCGCGCAGGACACCGAAGACACCCTCCCCCGCCGCGCACCCTGGACCCTGCAGCGCAAGCTGATCGTCACCGTGGTCGGCATCACGTCGTTCATCCTGGTGCTCGTCGCGGTCGCGACGAGCGCGATCCTGGGGCAGGTGCTGGAGCAGCAGCTCGACGCCGAGGTGAAGGCCGAGCGTCAGAGCGTCGAGTATCTGCGGGGTCCCGTCGCGGGAGGACTGACGGCGGAGCAGATCCTCGAGCAGCAACCGCGCCAGTCCGGCTACTTCCTGGCCGTCGAGTCGCTCCCGGACGCACCGACGGCAGCCGTCGTCGACGCGAACGGCGACATCGTCGCCCTCACCGACGAGCAGATCGCCGAGATCAGCAAGAGCATCCAGAACCAGCGCGGGCAGTTCGTCGCCACGATCGACGACCTCGGCACGTACCGCATCGAAGGCGTGTCCTTCGGCGGCACGACCATCATCGTCGGCCTGTCGCGTGCCGGGATCACCGAGACCCTCACGCGCATGCTGATCACGATCGGACTCCTCACCGCGGGCGGCCTGCTGCTGCTCGCCGTCGCGACCTCGTGGACGATCCGCCGCGGGCTCGCACCGCTGCGCGCCGTCGCCGACACCGCGGCACGCGTGTCGGTGCTGCAGCTCGACCAGGGCGAGGTCTCGATCGCCGAGCGCGTCCCCGTGCGCGAGTCCGACCCGCGCACCGAGGTCGGCCGCGTGGGCGCGGCCCTCAACACCCTGCTCGACCACGTCGACGAGTCGCTCACCGCGCGCCAGCGCAACGAGGAGCGCATGCGCAGCTTCGTCGCCGACGCCAGCCACGAGTTGCGCACACCGCTGGCGTCGATCCGCGGCTACTCCGAACTGTCCCTCACCGCGCTCAGCCGCGGTCAGAGCACGGCCCTCGAGACGACCGAGGCGTCGCTCGAGCGCATCCAGGCGCAGTCGCTGCGCATGACCTCGCTCGTCGAGGACCTGCTGCTGCTCGCGCGGCTCGACGAGGGCCAGGAGCTTGTGTACGGCACCGTCGACCTGACACGCCTCGCGATCGACGCCGTCGGCGATGTCACCCCGACCGGACCCGACCATGAGTGGGTGCTCGACGTCGGCGACGAGCCGGTGCTCATCGCCGGCGACACCGGGCGCCTGCACCAGGTCGCCGCGAACCTGCTCGCCAACGCCCGCACCCACACGCCGGCCGGCACGACAGTGACCGTGAGCGTCTCCCGCAACGGCAAGGACGCGATCCTCCGCGTGCACGACGACGGCCCCGGCATCGATCCGTCCCTCAAGGACGAGCTGTTCGAGCGCTTCTCGCGCGCCGACCGCTCCCGTGCCCGCCAGACCGGCGGCACCGGCCTCGGCCTGTCGATCGCCCGGGCCATCGTGGACGCCCACGGCGGCAGCATCCGTGTCGCCAGCAAGCCCGGCGACACGACCTTCGAGGTCCGCTTGCCGGCCCGCCCCGCCGACCCCGTAGCGTCCTGACCCCTGCCCGGTCGTCCCGGCGGCACCTCCCGTTTCCGCGAGAGTGCAGCTGATCGCCGAGAGGTAGGGAACCAACCACCCTCTCGTCCACCAGCTGCACCCTCGCCGGCACGAGGCGTCGGCACGGGGCGTCGGGCCGAGGCGGCAGGCCGAGGCGGCAGGCCGAGGCGCCGGGCCGAGGCGGCAGGCCGAGACGGCGGGCGCCGGAAGCGGGCGTGGACCGCGGGTCAGTAGCCGCTGAAGGCGTCGGTCGTGATCGAGCGGGCCTTCTCGAGCGCGGGGGCGAGCTCGGCGATCAGGCCCGCAGGGCCTGAGATGTACGCGTGGCGCGATGCGATGTCGGGGACCACGCGCACGAGGCCCTCGGCGTCCAGGCGGACCCCCTGCGCCCACATCCAGTGGGCCGGGAGGTCGGCGGGCCGGTCGCGCGTGAACACCACGACGCGGGCTCCGGATGCCTCGATCTCGTCGCGGTAGGCCAGCTCCGAGGAATCCGACGCGACGTAGACCAGAACCACGTCGCGGTCCACGCCCTTCGCGGTTCCCTGGCCGAGCTGCGACACGAACGGCGTCACGCCGATGCCCGCCGCGACCATCAGGATCGGCGCGGCATCGCGCTTGGGGAGCAGGAAGTCGCCCCAGACGCCGGTGATCGCGAGCTCGTCGCCCGGCTCCACCAGCGCGAGCGCCTTCTTGTAGGAGCTCAGCGGCTTCGTGGTCTTGCCCTCCTTGAAGGCGACCTTCACGAACGGCAGGTCGGCGGGCGCCGACGCGATGCTGAACTCCCGGCGGGTGCCGCGCGCGTCGGGGTGGCGGTGCGGCACCTCGAGCTCGAGGTATTGGCCGGGCAGGAACGCGAGCCGGTCGTGCACGCGGAACGTGAGCTCCTGGACCGAGGGGGTCGGTTCGGCGCGGGCGACGAGCGTGAGCCGCACGGCCGTGCGGACGGCGAACGCGAAGGCCACCAGGTTGCCGATCAGGAGCGCGCGCTCCTGCCCGAGCGTGATGTCGCCGATCGCGATCGGCCACCCGGCGAGCACGCCGACGACGCCGGCGACGACGAACTGCTGCCAGCGCCGGGGCGGGAGCGTCAGCGGCTCCGACAGCATGAACGCGCCGAGGAAGAGGAACGGCGACGACCACAGCACGGGCCACAGCAGGTCGAGCACCTCGATCTCGAGGCCCGCGTCCTGGTACTGCACCGACGTGCGGATGACCGCGACGGCCACGGCGGTCACGAGGAACACGAGGATGACGCGCACCTTCTCGGTGCGCACGAGCACGGCGAGGCCGAGCAGGATCACGGGCGCCGCGAGGGCGGGCGTGCCCACCCACCACGAGGACGCGCCCAGGTCGGGCCACGCCAGGCTCAGCAGCGTGAGCACCGTGGCGCCGACCGCCGCGGGATTGAAGATGTGGCGGCCGCGCCAAGCGAGGACGTACTTCGACAGCGACGCGACGGCGGCGGCGATCGCGATCCCGACGAGCGGAACGAGCTCGTACGTCGGACGCAGCACGAACAGCAGGATGTGCGCCGTGATCAGCGATGATTCGAGACGCCACGGGAGGTTCAGCACGCGCTGGGCCGCAGCATCCACCCCCACGCACACGGCCGACAGCACGGCGAGCGTCGCGATCAGCTGCAGCGGGTCGGGGCCGACGAGATCGAAGAACGACAGCAGCAGCGCGACGACGGCGAGCGCCGCGAGCGCCAGGTAGACGAGGCGGTACATCGACACGCGGCCGAGCACCGCGAAGAGACGGTTCCAGAGAGCGGTGAGGTTCGTCATCGGGTCACACCGGCTGCAGGGGCTCGAAGCGACCCGCAGGCGGGATGACACGGATGCTGTCGCCCGCGCGGACGACGCCGCTCACGAGCACGACCGACATGACGCCCGCCAGGCGCACCGTGGCGCCCGTGTCGTCGACGTGGACCAGTTCCTTCATGAGGCCTTCCGAGAGTCCGTTGATCTGCGCGCAGGGGTTGCGGAGCCCGGTGATCTCGATCACCGCGTCCTCGCCGAGCTCGAGCCGCGTGCCACGCGACAGCCCGAGCAGGTCGACGCCGGCGGTCGTGATGTTCTCCCCGAGGGCGCCGGGTGTCACTTCGTGGCCCCGGTCGCCCATGTCGTCGAACAGCTCGGCGTGGATGAGATGCACCTGCCGGAGGTTGGGTGTCGTGGGGTCCCGCTTGATGCGCGAGAGGTGCTGCACGGTGACGCCGGCGTGGGAGTCGCCCTCGACGCCGATCCCGGCGATGAGGGTGATGCTCTCGCGCGTCGGCTTGCTGAAACGATGCGCGTCGTCGCGGGAGACCGCGACGACGTGTCCGGAGGAAGACTCGGTCACCCTTAAACGCTATCTGCTCGCACGAACAGCTCGGCGCGGCAGCCGGGCGACCACTCGACGCGGCCGTCGGTGGTCATGCGCACCCACTCCACGCCCCACTCGTGCGCGAGGCGCGGGCCGCCGTCGAAGAACAGCGCGGTCGCGATCGCGTCGGCCGTCATCGCGTCGGCCGCCACCGCCCACGTCGCCGCGTATGTCCGCACCGGCTGCCCGGTGCGCGCGTCGAGCACGTGGTGCAGGGTGGTGCCCGTCGCCGACGGCCACGCGCGCCGGTTGATCGCCGACGCGCAGAGCGCGGCGTCCGTCACCTCCCACACGCCGATCGCGCGCCGCGGATCGAACGGATGCTCCAGCCCGATGCGCTGCGGCCGCCCTCGCACGGCGAGGTCGCCGCCGGCGTCGACGGTGAGGTCGCCGGACTCGGTGCGCACCAGAACGCCGAGCACGACGTCGACGAGACGCCCCTTGCCGAGCGCGCCGACATCGACCGTCGCGGGCTCGGTGAGGGCGAGCCGACCGTCCCGCCAGGTGAGCCGCTCGCGCCAGTCGACCGGCGCCGATACCGGTCCGGCGTCATGGAACGAGTAGTGCGCGTCATAGCCGAGCGCGTCGAGCGAGTCTCCGACGAGCGGGTTCACCGCTCCCCCGGTCGCGTCCGACACGGCGGCGAGGGCGTCGAGCATGGGCGCGGCGTCTTCGGGCGAAGGAAGGGATCCCGCGCCGCCGGCCAGCGCACGGACGTCGGAGTCGTCGCGGAACCGCGACCACGCCCGGTCGAACGCGTCGATCCGCGCGGTCACCTCGTCGCGCACCGCCGCGGGCAGCGGACGCTCGGTGACGATCTCCCATGTCGTGCCGATGGCGTCGAAGCGCCACGACGCCGGCACGGTGCTCATGGGCTAGCTCGCCGCTTCGGACTTGATCGCCTCGATGGCCTCGTTGAAGCCGTTGCTGGTGAGCGACGATCCGGCGACACGGCTGACCTGGAGGTCGTCGATGTCCTGCCCGACCACCACGTCGGCGATGCCGCCGATGAACTGGCCCTGGTACTGCTCCGACTCGCGCTTCTGCGGGTCGCCGGTCACCTCGACGGCGGTGATGACGTCGTCCTCGAGGGTCACCGTCACGCTGATCGTCTCGACGGACTCGGGAGTCGCGTACGAGCCGTCCGCCGTGTAGGTGCCATCGGCGTACGAGCCGGAACCGGTGTCGGACCCGGTCGAGCCGGTGTCGGTCGACGAGGACGATCCGGTGTCGGGCGTGGTGGGCTCTTCGGCCTCGGAGGCGGTCGCGGCACAGCCCGAGAGGAGGGCGATGCCGGCGACGGCGGTGAGGGCCGCGCCGGCGCGGACGGGGCGGGAAGCGAGTGCGGTGCGGATCATGACGGTCCTCCTGGCTCGGGTCGGGCTCGTGGCGTCGACGCGATGTCCGCGTCGGATTGGATCCTTTCAAGCTCGCCTATGAGCCGCCTTTGAGCGCTGCAGCAGAGCCCGATGAGCCCCGCCGCGCACGCAGCACCGCCTTCAGCACCTCCACCGCGAGGAAGATGCCGATCGACACGACGATCGGGAGGATCCAGGATGCCGCGGGCAGCGGCCGCGACTCGAACAGCACGTTCATGAACGGCACATACGTGTAGATGAGCTGCAGCACCACCAGCGCGAGCGCCGACCACCACACCACCCTGTTGCCGCGCAGCACGTCGAGGGTGAGGCTCGAACGGGTGAGGAACCGGCAGTTGAAGAGGAACGCGAGCTGCCCGAACGCGAGCATCAGGACAGCCTCCGTGCGCGCCACCTCGAGATCCGCTCCCGCCGCGTACACCCCGTAGAACACGCCCATCGCGGCGCCGCCGATCAGCAGCGACACGATGAGGATGAAGCCGAGCTCGCCGCGGTTGATGATCGGACCGCCGGACGCACGGGGCGGACGGCGCATGATGCCGCGCTCGGCCGGCTCGTACGCCAGGGCGAGCGAGAGCGTCACGGCGGTGACCATGTTCACCCAGAGCACCTGCACGCTGGTCAGCGGCAGCGCGAGCCCGAACACGACCGCGACCAGGATCACGAGGGACTGCGCCCCGTTCGTGGGCAGGAGGAACACGATCGACTTGCGCAGGTTGTCGTAGATGCGCCGGCCCTCGGCGATGGCGCTGCGGATCGTCGCGAAGTTGTCGTCGGCGAGCACGAACTCGGCCGCCTCCTTCGTGGCCTCCGTGCCCTTGATGCCCATCGCGATGCCCACGTCGGCGCGCGTGAGGGCGGGAGCGTCGTTGACGCCGTCACCGGTCATCGCCACGACCTCGCCGTGCGACTGCAGCGCGCGCACGATGCGGATCTTGTGCTCAGGACTGGTGCGCGCGTACACGTCGACGTCGCGCACCACCTCGCGCAGCTGCTCCTGGCTCAGCGCCTCGAGCTCCGCGCCGGTGAGCACCTCCGCGTCCGCACCCGCCAGGCCCATCTCGTGCGCGATCGCGAGGGCGGTGCCGGCGTGGTCGCCGGTGATCATCTTCACCCGGATGCCGGCGGTGTGGCAGTCCGCGATCGCCTCGACGGCCTCGGGCCGGGGCGGATCGACGATGCCCCACAGACCGATGAACTCGAGGTCGACCAGGTCGTCGAGCGCGAACTCGTCCGTCGTGGGACGCACCGGCTTGCGTGCGGCCGCCAGGACGCGCAGGCCCTGGCCGCTGAGCCTCGCGACCGCCTCGTCCCAACGCACCAGGTCGAGCGGCTCGGAGCCGTTCGCGCCGCGCTGCGTGAGCGAGCGTTCGAGGAGCCGGTCGGGCGCGCCCTTCACGAGGATCGCGCGCGACACCTCACCCGCTTCGCCTCCCGAGCGCGCGCCCTCGTTGAGCGTCGCCATGAGCTTGTTGGCGGAATCGAACGGGATGACGGCGACCCGGCGCCCTCCGGTGCTCCCGACGCCGCCCTTGATCGCGACGGCCTTGAGCGCACCCTCGGTGGGCTCGCCCACGAGGCTCCACGAGCCGTCGTCGGCGCGCACGATGTGCGCGTCGTTGCACAGGGTCGCGATCGCGAGGATCGCGGCGAGATCGCCGCGGCCCCCGGCATCCGGTTCTCCGTCCGCGGTCATGATCTCGCCCTCGGGCGCGTAGCCGAGGCCGGTGACGTCATAGTCCGCGAGCGGGGTGACGATGTGGCGCACCGTCATCTCGTTGCGGGTGAGGGTCCCCGTCTTGTCGGAGCAGACGGTGGTGACGGAGCCGAGCGCCTCGACGGCGGGGAGCTTGCGCGTGATGGCGTTGTGGCGGGCCATCTGCTGCACGCCGATGGCGAGCGTGATCGTCACGAGCGCGGGGAGGCCTTCGGGGATCGCCGCGACCGCGAAGCCTATGGCCGCCGAGATCAGCTCGTCATAGGGCATCCCGTGGAGGAACCGCCCGATCATCATCATGACCGCCGCCATGCCGAGGATCACGACGGTGAGCACGCGGCCGAAGCTGTCGAGCTGACGGGTGAGCGGCGTGGCCAGCGCGTCGGCCTCGTCGGCGAGGCTCTGGATGCGGCCGAGCTCGGTCGTCGGACCGGTCGCGGTGACCACCCCACGGCCCTGACCGGCGCTCACGATCGTTCCCGAGAAGGCCATCGATCCGCGGTCGCCCACGCCCGCGTCGGCCGCGACCGGATCCGTCGTCTTGGACGACGGCACCGACTCCCCCGTGAGCGCGGCCTCGTCGATGCGCAGCTGATGCGCCTGCAGCAGTCGCAGGTCAGCCGGCACCTTGTCGCCCGGCATCAGCCGCACCACGTCGCCGGGCACGAGGTCCGCCGCGCGGACGGTGACCCAGCCGCCGTCGCGCCGCGCGCTGGCGTCGGCAGACAGCATGCCGCGGATGCCCGCGAGCGCCTTCTCGGCGCGACCCTCCTGCACGTACCCGATGACCGCGTTGATGATCGCGACCACCATGATCACCCAGAAGTCGAGCCAGTCGCCCATGAGTGCCTTGATGACCGCGGCGCCCAGCAGGATGTAGATCAACGTGTCGTTGAAGTGCGCGAGGAACCGCAGCCACGCCGGCTTGCGCACCGGCTCAGGGAGGCGGTTGGGCCCCGCGATCTCGAGGCGTTCCGCCGCGTCAGCGGCGCGCAGGCCGGCCGCGTCCGCAGCGAGATGCGCGAGCACGTCGTCGACGGGGATCGCCCACGGACGCGCGACGGTCAGCCGGGCTTCCGTCAGGGGTGCGGAGTCGAGCGGCTGCGACATCTCTGCTTCGTCCTTCCGTCGCCTCCGCGGAGTCGCTGTCTCGACTCGGCGCCGGCGTCAGGCGGCCCCGTCGAACATGCTGGTGACGGAGCCGTCCTCGAACACTTCGTGGATCGCACGTGCGAGCAGGGGTGCGATAGGCAGAATCGTAAGCGTCGCGAAGCGCTTCTCGGCGGGGATCGGCACCGTGTCGGTCACGACGACCTCATCGACCGCGGGGCTCTGCAGGCGCTGAGCTGCCGGGTCGCTGAAGATCGCGTGGGTGGCGGCGACGATCACCTTGACCGCGCCGTTGGCCTTGAGCGCCTCGGCGGCCTTCACGATCGTTCCGCCGGTGTCGATCATGTCGTCGACGAGGAGGCAGACGCGTCCGTCGACGGCACCGACGATCTCGTTGACCGTGACCTGGTTCGCGACATTCGGGTCGCGGCGCTTGTGGATGATCGCGAGCGGCGCGCCGAGGCTGTCGGACCACTGGTCGGCGACGCGCACACGGCCCGTGTCGGGCGAGACGACGGTGAGGCGCTCACGGTCCTCGGCGCTCAGCGTGTTCTCGAAGTACTCGAGCAGCACGGGCTTGGCGAACAGGTGGTCGACGGGTCCGTCGAAGAAGCCCTGGATCTGCGCGGCGTGCAGGTCGACGCTCATGACGCGGTCGGCGCCCGCGGTCTTGAAGAGGTCGGCGACGAGGCGGGCGCTGATCGGCTCGCGACCGCGGCCCTTCTTGTCCTGGCGCGAGTACGGGAAGTACGGCGCGACGACCGTGATGCGCTTGGCCGACGCCCGCTTGGCGGCGTCGAGCATGATGAGGGTCTCCATCATCCACTCGTTCACCGGCGGGCCGAAGCTCTGGATGAGGAACAGGTCGCAGCCGCGGATCGAGACCTCGAATCGGGTGAGGATCTCACCCGACGCGAAGGTGCGGTACTCGGTCGGCACCAGCTCCGTGCTCAGCTGTGCGGCGACCTCGGCCGCGAGCTCGGGATGGGAGCTGCCTCGTGCGACCACGAGACGCTTCTTCGTCTTCGCGACGAGTCCCGGGGCGATGTCATTCGCCCGGTCGAGCTCAACGGTCTTCTTCTTGCGCGCCATCGTCCGCCTTCTGTGCGCTGCGGGCCTTGGCGGCGACATCCGCCGCTCCGGTACCCGGTCTGTTCTTCTCGACCCACCCCTCGACGTTGCGCTGAGGGGCGACGCTGAGAGCGAGGGCACCGGCGGGCACATCCTTGCGGATGACCGCCCCTGCCCCGGTCTTCGCGCCGTCTCCGATCCTAACGGGCGCCACGAAGACGTTGTGCGAGCCGGAGTGCACCTCGTCGCCGATCTCGGTGCGGTGCTTGTGCAGGTCGTCGTAGTTCGCGGTGATCGCGCCGGCGCCGAGGTTGACGTGCTTGCCGATCGTCGTGTCGCCGATGTACGACAGGTGCGGCACCTTGCTCGCCTCGCCGATCGTCGAGTTCTTGGTCTCGACGAAGGTGCCGATCTTGCCCTTGTCGCCGAGGTACGTGCCCGGACGCAGGTAGGCGAACGGCCCCACGGTGGCCTTCGCGCCGATCACGGCGAGCGTCGCGTCGGTGCGGGTGACGGTGGCGTCCTCCCCCACCTCGCAGTCGACGAGGCTCGTGTCGGGGCCGATGATCGCACCGGACGCGATCACGGTCGCGCGCAGGATGTGCGTGTTCGGCAGCACCGTGACGTCCGGCGCGAGCTTCGCGTCCACGTCGATCCACGTCGTCGCCGGGTCGAGGACGGTCACGCCCTCGAGCTGCCAGCGCCGCACGGTGCGCGCGTTCAGGATGCGGGCGGCCTCGGCCAGCTGCACGCGGTCGTTGACGCCCAGGGCGGCCGCGGCATCCGGAGCCGTCTGCGCCGCGACGAGGAGGCCGTCGCCGCGCAGCAGCGCCACGACGTCCGTCAGGTACTTCTCGCCCTGCGCGTTCGCGGTGCCCACGAGCGCCAGCTCGGTGCGGAGCGCCTGCATCTGGAAGACGTACACCCCGGCGTTGATCTCGGTGACGGATGCCTCGTCCGCCGTCGCGTCCTTCTGCTCGACGATGCGCGACACGGCGCCGTCGGCGTCCCGGATCACACGGCCGTAGCCGGTGGCGTCGTCGAGCGAGGCGCTGAGCACGGTCGCGGCCACGGCGCGGTCGCGGTGGGTGCGCACGAGCGCCGCGAGCGTGTCGGCCTCGAGCAGCGGCACATCGCCGCTCAGCACGAGCACGTCGCCCGCGAAGTCGCCGAGGGCGTCCAGCGCCACCTCGACCGCGCGGCCCGTGCCGGGGACCTCGTCCTGGTCGACCACGACCACACCTGGCACGGCACTCACGACGGCGTCGGCCACCAGGTCGCGCTCGTGCCGCACGACCACGACCACGCGCTCGGGCTCGAGGGAGATCGCGGTGTCGAGGACGTGCCCGACGAGCGGGCGGCCGCCGATGCGGTGCAGCACCTTCGGCGTCGCGGACTTCATGCGGGTGCCCTGCCCTGCGGCCAGGACGATGACGGCCAGTGCGCTGTCGCGGGTCGTGTCGGTCATGCTCCGCCGCCAGGACTCGAACCTAGACCTCACAGCTCCAAAGGCTGTCGTGCTGCCATTACACCACGGCGGACCGCGGCGCTCCCGGGTGCCGGGCGCCGCCCGTCAAGTCTGCCAGATGCCCCGTGCGCGCCCGTCCGCGGAGGCGGCCTGCGTCGGGGTGTGGGGGCCGGGTCGGGATAATGGGGGCATGACGGCGCAGAGCGACGAGGTGGACCGCATCGTCGAGGCCTGGACCACGCAGCGCCCCGACCTCGACTTCTCACCCCTCGGCGTGCTGTCCCGCGTGGACCGGCTGTCCCGCCACCTCGACCGCGCGCGCCGCGACGCGTTCAAGCGCAGCGAGCTCGAGCCGTGGGAGTGGGACGTGCTCTCGGCGCTGCGCCGCGCGGGCGAGCCGTTCCAGCTCAGCCCGAAGCAGCTGCTGCAGCAGACGCTCGTCTCCAGCGGCACGATGACCAACCGCATCGACCGCCTCGTCGGCCGGCGGCTGGTGCGCCGCGAATCAGATCCCGACGACGGCCGCAGCATCCTGGTCACCCTCACCGACGAGGGCAAGATCCGGGTGGATGCCGCGATCACGCGTCTCGTCGACGCCGAGGCGCTCCTGCTCGACGCGCTGTCACGGGGCGACCGCGACCGCCTCGCCGTCTTGCTGCGCAAGCTCAGCCTGGGGTTCGACGCCGCGGACTGACCCCGGATCAGCCGAGCTGCTCGGTGAGCTCGAACCAGCGCTCCTCGACGCCGTCGCGGTCCTTCTCGAGCTCGCCGATGCGGGCCATCTCGGCGCCGAGCCCGACGTAATCCGACTGGTCGTGGTCGGCGAGCGCCGTCTTCGCGTCGGCGATCTGCGTCTCGAGCTTCTCGAGGCGGCGCTCCAGCGACGCGACCTCCTTCTGTGCGGCGCGCAGCTCCTGCCCCGACAGCGACGGCGTAGGGGACGACCCGGATGCTGCGGGTGCAGCATCCACCGCCTTCGAGGTCGCCGGCCCCGCAGTGCGCTCGCGTTCGCGCAGGCGCAGGTATTCGTCGACGCCACCGGGGAGGTGGCGCAGGTGGCCGCCGAGGATCGCGAACTGCTGGTCGGTCACGCGCTCGATGAAGTACCGGTCGTGCGAGACGACCAGGAGCGTGCCCGGCCACGAGTCGAGGAGGTCCTCGATGGCGGCGAGCATGTCGGTGTCGAGGTCGTTGGTGGGCTCGTCGAGGATGAGCACGTTCGGCTGCTCGAGGAGGATCAGCAGCAGCTGCAAGCGGCGCTTCTGACCACCGGACAGGTCCTTGACGGGCGTGGAGAGCTGAGCGCTCTGGAACCCCATGCTCTCGAGCAGCTGGCCGGGCGTGAGCTCCTGCGCCTTCGAGCCGCTGCCGAAGGTGTACGTGGTGCGCAGGCGCGAGATGACGACGCGCACCGGGTCGCCGAGGTGCTCCTCGAGCTCGTCGAGGCGCTGCGTGAGGGTCGCGACCTTCACGGTCTTGCCGCGCTTCACGCGGCCGGCGGTGGGCTCCACGTCGCCCGAGACGAGACCGAGCAGCGTCGACTTGCCGGCGCCGTTGACGCCGAGGATGCCGGTGCGCTCGCCGGGGGCGATCCGCCACTCGACCGGGTGCAGCACCTCACGGCCGTCGTAGGAGACCGCCGCATCGAGGAGGTCGACGACGTCCTTGCCGAGCCGTGAGACGGCGAGCGAGCGCAGCTCGGTCGCGTCGCGGATCTCGGGCACGTCGGCGATGAGGACGTTGGCGGCGTCGATGCGGAACTTCGGCTTCGACGTGCGCGCCGGCGCGCCGCGGCGCAGCCATGCGAGCTCCTTGCGGGCGAGGTTCTGGCGGCGCTGCTCGATCACGGCCGCCTGGCGATCGCGCTCGACGCGCTGCAGGATGTACGCCGCGTAGCCGCCCTCGAACGGCTCCACGATGCGGTCGTGCACCTCCCACGTGGTGTTGCACACCTCGTCGAGGAACCAGCGGTCGTGCGTCACGACCAGGAGTCCGCCCTGGTTCGCCGGCCAGCGGCGCTTGATGTGATCGGCGAGCCACGCGATCGCCTCGACGTCGAGGTGGTTCGTGGGCTCATCGAGGAAGATGACGTCGTCGTCGCCCACGAGCAGGGCCGCGAGCGACACGCGTCGGCGCTGACCTCCGGACAGCCCCGCGACCGGACCGTCCCACGGCAGGTCGCCGAGGAGGCCTGCGATGACGTCGCGCGTGCGCGCGTCGCCGGCCCATTCGTGATCGGGGCGCTCGCCGACGACGGCCTCCCGGATCGTGAGGGCGTCGTCGAGGGTGTCCGCCTGGTCGAGCACGCCGACGCGCACGCCGCCGCGCACCGTGACGCGGCCGCCGTCGGGCTCGAGCCGCCCGGCGAGCATCGCCAGCAGGCTCGACTTGCCGTCGCCGTTGCGGCCGACGACGCCGATGCGGTCGCCCTCGTCGATGCCGAGTGACACCCGGTCGAAGACGACCTTGGTCGGGAACTCCAGGTGCAGGGCCTCGGCCCCCAGAAGATGTGCCATGTCCCCTCAAGGCTAGGCGACCGGGGGCGGAACCCGGCGTCATACTGCGGGCGTCGCCAACCGGACAGGTTAGGCTAGCCATACCTTCCACCTGCGCCGGCGACCCTCCCCACATCGGCGCGTCAGGAGAAAGCCCCCGACTCTATGACCGCGATCGCGCCCGCCCTCGGACTGTCCCTGCTCGGAGGGGACCCTGACCGCACTGCGCTGATCGCCGACGGCACGCGGCTCGACTACGCGGAACTGCGTGACCGGGTGACGCGGCGCCGGGACGAACTCGGCGACGTGCGCCGGCTCGTGATGATCGCCGCGGGCAACACCGTCGAGCCGATCGTCACCTACCTCGCCGCGCTCGAAGGCGGACACCCGGTGCTCCTGATCTCGGGCGACGAGGACGAGGCCGCGCGCGCACACCGCGCGTCGCTGATCGCACGCTTCGACCCCGACGTGATCGCCCACGATGGAGCCTCGGGATGGACGCTCGACGAGCGGCGCGCCGGCAGCCGCCACGAGTTCCACCCCGATCTCGCCGTCCTCTCGAGCACGTCGGGCTCCACCGGCTCGCCGAAGCTCGTACGGCTGTCGGCCGAGAACGTCCGCAGCAACGCCGCGGCGATCGCCGAGTACCTCCAGCTGACCCCGGCCGATCGAGCGGCGACGACGCTTCCCCTGCAGTACTGCTACGGGCTGTCCGTCGTCAACAGCCACCTGCTGACGGGGGCGAGCCTGCTGCTCACCGAGCGCTCCGTCGCCGACGAGGAGTTCTGGACGCGGGCGCGCGCCCACGCCGTCACCTCGTTCGCCGGCGTCCCGTACACGTTCGAGATGCTCGAGGCGCGGGGCTTCGACGGCCGTGACCTGCCGTCGCTGCGCTACCTCACCCAGGCGGGCGGCCGGATGACGCCTGACGCCGTGCGGCGGTTCGCGCACCTCGGCCGCGAGCGCGGGTTCGAGCTGTTCGTGATGTACGGGCAGACCGAGGCCACGGCGCGGATGGCGTACCTCCCGCCCGACCTCGCGATGACGCACGCCGGCGCCATCGGCCGCCCCATCCCCGGCGGCGCTTTCCGCATCGATGCCGTCGACGGCGCCGAGTCCGGCGAGCTCGTGTACGAGGGCCCGAACGTCATGATGGGGTACGCCTACGGGCCGGAGGACTTCCCGCTCGGGCGCACCGTGACGGAGCTGCGCACCGGCGACGTGGCGCGGCTGCGCACCGACGGGCTGTACGAGATCGTCGGCCGCCTGAACCGATTCGTGAAGGTGTTCGGCCTGCGCCTCGACCTCGACCGCGTCGAGCACCTGCTCGCCGACGAGGGGACCGAGGTGCGCGCGGCGAGCGCCGACGAACGGCTGCTCCTGTTCGCGACCTCCGAGCGCGCGGCCACGCGGGCCCGCGAGCGCGCCGCGGCCCTCACCGGCGTGCCGGCGCGGGTGATCGGCGCCTACGCGGCGAACGAGTTCCCACGGACCTCGAACGGCAAGCGCGACTACGCAGCCCTGGTGCGCTTCGCCGCCGCGCACGACCACAGCGCGGCCGCCCTGCGACCGGCGGCTCCGGCCGTCGTCACGGCCGAGACCGTGCGCGACCTGTACGCGACGCTTCTCAGTGCGCCCGACGCGGGCATCGACGACACGTTCGCGGGGCTCGGCGGCGACTCCCTGAGCTACGTCGAGCTGTCGCTGCGACTCGAGGACATGGTCGGCACGCTCCCCCGGGACTGGCCGACGCGCACTCCGCGCGAACTGGCGGCATCCGCTCCACCCCCACCGTCCCCCGTCGCGAGCACGGAACCGGATGCGGCGCCCGCGGGTGCTGCGGCGGCGTCGACACTGCGGCCCTGGCGTCGCCGGCTTTCATGGACGCGTCTCGAGACGCCGGTGGTGCTGCGGGCGGCGGCGATCTTCCTCATCGTCGCGACCCACGCCGATCTCCTCGCCCTCAAGGGTGGCGCGCACCTGCTCCTCGCCGTCGCCGGCTACAACCTCGCGAGGTTCCAGCTGGCGCCCGTCGCGGGCACCGCGCGCCTGCGGCGCCTCGGGCGCAGCGCCGTCCAGCTGGCGGTCCCCGCGGTGCTGTGGATCGGCGCTGTGTCACTCGTCACCGGACAGTACGCGCCGACGACCGCGGCGCTCGTGAACAACTTCGTCCCCGGCGACGGCCGGTGGAACGAGCAGTGGCAGTTCTGGTTCCTCGAGGCGATGCTCTGGTCGTTCGCAGGCGCGGCGGCGCTCCTCGCAGTGCGCCGCGTCGACCGGCTCGAGCGCCGGGCGCCGTTCGGGTTCGCGCTGGTGGCGCTCGCGGTCGCGCTCGTCGCCCGCTTCGCGATCGCCGGGCCCACCGCCGAGTACGTGGAGCGCTACTCCGCACCGGTCGTCCTGTGGCTGGTGGCCCTCGGATGGCTCGTCGCGCGCGCGGACACGAGCGCCCGGCGGATCCTCGTCTCCGTGGTCGCCGTCGCGGCGACGTTCGGCTTCTTCGGCGAGCCGTGGCGCGAGGCGATCGTGGCGGGCGGGATCCTCGCCCTCGTCTGGGTGAGGGCCATCCCGCTCCCCCGCCTCGCGGTGCCGCTCGTCGTCACCGTAGCCGGAGCATCCCTGTTCGTGTACCTCACGCACTGGCAGGTGTACCCGCCGTTCGAGCAGAGCGCACCGTGGCTCGGCACCCTGCTGTCGTTCGTCGTCGGCGTGATCGCGTACCGGCTGTACGTCAGCGCCGGCGCCGGTGCTGCGGCCGGGTGGGCGTGGCTGCGCCGCGCGACGGCACCGCTCAGCCGGCGGCTGCGCCGCGCGTGATGATGCTTCCCGTCGCGGTGGTCTCACCCGCGGCCGCGTAGAGCACGACGCCGCCCTCGACGATCACGCGCACGGCCGTGCCCGGCGCGAACGCGGCCGCACGGTGCTGCGGCACGCGGTACATGAGCTCGGCCTCGAACTCCCCGGTGCCGACACGGAGTCGCAGGTCGGCGGTCGACCCGGCGGGACGCACCGCGATGACGGTGCCGTTGGCCACCGGCGCCAGCGTGGCTGCCGCCCCGTGCGCCGCCGCGGCCACGCGCAACTGTGCGGGCCGCACCATCGCCCGAACGCGCGACGCTCCGCCCGACAGATCGTGCCGCACGGCCAGCCGGCCGAATCCGCACTCGACGCCGTCCGCGTCGGAGCGCGCGGGAACGACGAGCGCATCGCCGAGGAACAGCGCCACGCTCGCGTCGATCGGTGCGTCGTACACGGCCATCGGGTCGCCGGACTGCACGAGGCGGCCGCCGACGAGAACGCCCACCTGGTGCCCGAACGACAGGGCCTCGTGCTGATCGTGGGTCACCAGCACGGCGGTGACCCCGCTGCGCTCCAGCACGTCGACCACGGCGTCGCGCGTCGCCGATCGCAGGCCCGTGTCGAGCGCGCTGAAGGGCTCGTCGAGCAGGATCACCCCGGGATTCTGGGCGAGGGCGCGCGCCAGGGCCACCCGCTGCTGCTGACCGCCGGACAGCTCGTGCGGCATGCGCGCGGCGAGGTCCGGGTGCAGGGACGCGAGCTCGAGCAGCTCGCGCACGCGCGCGGCGCGGCCGGGTCCGCGCGGAAGCCCGAAGGCGATGTTGCGGGCCACCGACAGGTGCGGGAAGAGCGCGCCGTCCTGGGCGACGTAGCCGATGCCGCGCCGGTGCGTGGGCACGGTCCTTCCGGGCCCCGACAGCTCGCGATCACCGAGGCTGATCACGCCGGCGTCGGGGTCGACGAATCCTGCGACCAGGCGCAGCAGCGTGGTCTTGCCGCTTCCCGAGGCGCCGACGAGTGCGAGGCGCGTGCCGCGCGGAACATCGAGCGAGACGTCGCGCAGCACCTCGGTGCCGCCGTACGCCTTCGACACGCCCTCCAGCCGAAGAGTCATCTGAGGGTCCTCCCCGTCGCGTGCGTGAACATGAGGGCGACCGCGGGCACCGACAGGAGCACCAGCAGCACCGCGTAGGGCGCGGCGGTCGGGTAGTCGAGGGCGGATGCCGCCGACCAGAAGCTCGTGGCCACCGTGCTCGTGCCCGTCGGGGCGAGCAGCAGCGTCGCGGTGAGCTCGTTGGCCGCGCCGAGCGCCACGAGGGCGGCGCCCGCGCCGATCGCCGGGAGCAGGAGCGGCACGGTGACCCGCAGCCGGGCGGCGGCCGGAGGCACCGCCAGGGCGCGCGCGGCCTCCTCCAGCGACTCCGGCACCTGCGAGAGTCCGGCGCGCAGCGGCACGAGCGCCCGCGGCAGGAAGATCACGACGTAGGCCGCGACCACGGTGAACGCCGTCTGGTACAGCGACGGCGCGAAGGCGAGCGTCACCGCCACGAACGAGAGCGCCACGATGATCGCCGGGAGGCTGCTGGCGAGGTAGGCGGCGCCCTCGAGCAGCCGTGACAGACGTCCCGGATAGCGCACCGCCAGCCACGCGAACGGCAGGGCGACGGCGATGGTGCAGAGCGCACCCGCAAGCGCGAGGCCGAGCGTCTGCAGCGCCGCGATGCCGACATCGCCGAAGGCCGCGGCGTCCGCTCTCACGAGCCATCGGACCACGCTCGTCAGCGGCACCACGAGAGCGCCGGCGAGCACCGCGGCCACCGCGGCGAGCGCCGGCACCGTCAGCCGGCCGAGCCCCAGGCTCTCCGCCGGATGGGGAGAGCCGCCGCCGACGCGGGCGTAATGGGCGCGGCCGCGGGCGGCCGACTCGGCGCCGAGGAGGATCAGGCACAGGAGCGCGAGCACCAGCCCGAGCGCTGCCGCATTGGGGCCGGCGAACATGCTCTCGTACGCGACGACGATGGCCGTGGTGAACGTGTCGAACCGCAGGAACGCGAACGCGCCGTACTCGGCCAGGAGGTGAAGCGCGACCACGAGGGCGCCGCCGAGCACCGCGAGGCGCAGCTGCGGCGCGACGACACGGAAGAACACGGCCCACGAGCCCATGCCGAGCGAGCGCGCCGATTCCTCGAGGGCGGGGTCCAGACCCCGGATCGCCGCGAGGGCGGGCAGGTACACCAGCGGGAAGTAGGCCAGCGTCGCGACCAGCACCGCTGCCCACAGCCCGTTCATCGACGGGATGGCGCTGGCCCAGCCGTAGCTCGCGACGAACGCGGGGATCGCCAGCGGAGCGGCCAGGGCGACCTTGAAGACCCCGCGGCCCGGCAGCGTCGTGCGTTCGACGAGCCAGGCGCCGCCCACGCCGAGGACGACGGTCGCCGGTACGCCGATCACCACGAGCAGCACCGTGTTGACGAGCAGCTCGGCGACCTTCGGCCGGAAGACGAGGGCGGACAGCTGGTCCCACCCCATCGCGAACGCCGCCTGCACGACGTAGCCGATCGGGATCAGCGCGCCGAGGGCCAGCACCGCGACGACGACGACCAGCCCGGCTGGCGGACGCTTCTCGGTCCTGCCGCGCGCGGGTGTTCGCGTCTCGAGCTGGGTCAGAGGAGTCCGGCTTCCGTCATGAGCTCGATGACCGCGGGCCCGTTGAGCGTGGACGGGTCGATCACGGGTGCGTCGAGCTCGGCGAGCGGGGGCAGCTCGGGCTTGGCCGCGACGTCGGAGGCGACGGGATACTCGAAGCTGTAGCCCTCGCCGAGGATCTTCTGCCCCTGCTCCCCCGCGATGAACGCGAGGAACTGCTGCGCCTCGTCGGCGCGGGGGGCGTTCTTCAGCACGCCGCCGCCCGAGATGCTGACGAAGGCACCCGGATCCTGGTTGCCGAAGTAGTGCAGCTTCGTGTTGCCGCTGTCTTCGGCGGCGGCGTCCTGATCGCGGAACCAGTAGTAGTGGTAGATGATGCCCATCGGCACCTCGCCGGCGTTGACCGCCTTCATCGTGACGATGTTGTTGCGGTAGTCGACCGCGTTCTCGGCCATGCCGTCCAGCCAGTCGCGCGCGCCGTCCTCACCCTGGGTGGCGAGGACTGCCGACACGATGGCCTGGAAGTCGGCCTTCGCGGGAGCGGCGCCCCACTTGCCCTTCCACTTCGGGTCGGCGAGGTCGAGAAGGGATGCCGGCAGCTCGCTCTCCGAGATCAGCTCGGGGTTGTAGACGAGTACGGTCGAGCGGGCCGCGATCCCCGTCCAGAGGCCGGACCCGGGACGGAACTGCTCCGGCACGAGCGCCAGCGTGGACTCGTCCACGGGGGCGAAGAGGTCCGCGTCCTCGACGAGCGACATCGCCGGGGAGTTCTCGGTGAGGAACACGTCGGCCTTGGAGGCCTTCCCCTCCTGCACGAGCTGGTTGGCCAGCTCGCTGTCGTCGCCGTTGCGGAGCACGACCTCGATGCCGGTCTCGGCGGTGAACGCGTCGGCCCACTCCTCGGTCAGCTGCTCGTGCTGCGCGTTGTACACGACGAGGGCGTCCGGATCGGCCGCGTCATCGCCCGCGGCTCCGCCGGCGCAGCCGGCCAGGGCGAGGCCCGCGACCACCACCGGTACGACGAGGAAATGGCGCAGGCGCGCGGAAGACGGGAGGCGTGAAGGCATGGGGAACCCCTCGGAAACAGACAGGTAAGGCTAGCCTAAAGCACCCGATCGCCGTGTTTCGTCCGGTTCCGTCCCCTCCTGCGCCGGATCGCTCAGTACCAGATGCTCAGGCGCGGCGCCGTGTGCCAGCCGAGCACGCGGGTCGCCAGGGCGAGCACGTCCGCGGATGCCTCGGCCGAAGCATCCGCGACCGTCACTCGTCCCGCCGCGGCAAGAGTCGCGATGGAGACCCCACCGAGGTACGTGGCGGACAGTTCGGCGACGCCGAGGGCCAGCGTCGGCGCATCGATCGATTCGCCGTCGCCCAGGCTCCGCACGCGGGCGGCGCCGCGCTCGTCGGCCTCGAGCAGGTAGCGGCCGGCGGCGATGCCGAGCGAGTCCGAGACATCGAGCGCCAGCGTGCCGGGGCCGCCGTAGCGACGGGTCTCGAGCGCGGCGACGACGTCGATGATCCGCACGTACTGGTGGTCGCGCACGCTGACCTTCGCCGCGCGCTGGTCGGCGATCATCCACGTCAGCGGCTCATCGACCGACAGCTCCCCCGCGTGCACCTCGGCCACGAGATCGAGCTCGAGGAGGAACCGCCACAGCGCCGCGTACGCGTCGTCGGTCTCGGCCAGCAGGTAGTGGACCGAGACGGTCGCCTTCGTGAAGTCGTCGTGGTTCTCGCGCACCGCGTACACCGCGACCCCCCGCACCTCGCCCGCGGCGTCGGAGTACTGCACCGCGCGCTTCTCGGCGGTCTTCTCGGCGGCGGGGTTGGTGCCGGCGAACCCGTCCCAGTGGCTCCCCGGTACTTCGATCTCGCCCGGGTGCCGGTGCCGTACCCGCTCGTGCAGGGCCGGCATCAGCTCGCGCACACGCTCGCGGCTGATGAAGTCGATCCGCCCGGCGGGCTGCGGGCCGATCCAGCCCGCGCGCTTCGTCTCGATCCTCCAGGAGGCGCCGGCCGCGGCAGGCGCGAACCCGTACCGCCCGTACAGCGGCGACTCGCTCACCGTGAGCATCGCCATCGGGATGCCGGCCGCCTGGGCCGCCCGCAGCTCACCCTCGAGCATCGCGCGGGCCACTCCCTTGCGCCGGTGCGTCGGCGCGACCGTGACGGCGGAGATCGCGCACGAGGGGATCATCGCCTCGCCGGGCACCGTGAGCTCGCCGAGCCACGATGCGATCGTCGCGACGGGGGCGTCCATCGGCGACTCCGGGTCGTACACGCCGGTGAGCCGGCGGTAGCCGCTGCGCTCTCGCGACGCGGCGATCTGCTCCGCCGTGCGCTCCCCGTCCTGGAAGCCGCGGGAGACCGACTGCAGCCAGCCGACGTATTCGTCGCTGTCGACGGCGATGCGCCGGTAGTCCAGTGCGTTCGCGGCGAGCCGGCCGGCCGACTCCTCGTCGACCGGGCCCGCGCGGAAGGCGGCGCGTTCGGTCTCGCCGATGCGGCCGTATGTCGAAACGGACGTGCTCATTGCTTCTTCCTCTCCGCGCCCGTGCGGGCTCAGGTGGATGTGCGGCCGGTCGAGGGCCGGCTCAGGTGACCACGCGCGCGCCGGCGACCGGCCCGTGCACGTGGAGCGCCTCGTAGCCTGCGGCCGACAAGGTGATCTGCAGTTCGAGCGCCGACTCGGGGTCGACGGTCAGGAAGGCCAGCGTAGGGCCCGACCCCGACACCATTCCGGCCAGAGCGCCGGACTCCTCGCCGAGCTCGAGCACCTCGCGCAGCTCGGGGCGCAGCGACAGCGCAGCGATCTGCAGGTCGTTGCGCGTGTGCTCGGCGAGCGCGATGGGGTCTGCGGCCCGCAGCGCGTGGAGCACGCCGGGCGCGACTGCGGGCACCCGGGCGCCTGCGTCGATGTCGGGCCGCGCACGCAGCTCGTCGAGGTGCGCGTAGACCTCGGGGGTGGAGAGTCCCGCGTCGGACGGCACCACCACCCAGTCGAAGCGGCCCTTCGCGAGCGCCGGGCTCAGCTGGTCGCCGCGCCCGGTGCCGACTGCGGTCCCGCCCATCAGGGCGAAGGGCACGTCGGCGCCGAGGCGTGCGGCCAGCTTGTGCAGCTCGGCGGTGCCGAGCTCGGCCCCCCACAGCGCATCGCACGCGACGAGGGCGGCCGCAGCATCCGCCGATCCTCCGCCCATGCCGCCCGCGACCGGCACGTGCTTCACGATGTCGAGGTGCACGCCGCCCGCGTGGCCGATGCGCTGCGCGACGAGCCGTGCGGCGCGGACGGCCAGGTTGCGGTCGTCTGCGGGGACGCCGGTCACATCGACGGTGCCCGAGATCGACACCGTGAACTCGTCGGAGGGCGATGCCCACAGGTCCTCGTACAGCGACACCGCCTGGTACGCCGACGCGACGTCGTGGTACCCGTCCTCGTGCACGCCGCCGACCTCGAAGAAGAGGTTGAGCTTGCCCGGCGCCCGCACCCGGACGCCGTCCGCGGCGAGAGCCTGACTCACCGGTTCGCCGATTCCGCCCAGAGGTCCACGTCGATGCCGTCCGACAGGGCGTCGATCCGCTCCTCCTCCTCGACGGTGAAGGCGGGGCCTTCGAGCGCCTTGAGGTTCTCGTCGAGCTGCGCCGGACGCGAGGCGCCGATGAGCGCGGACGCGACGACCGGGTCGCGCAGGACCCACTGGATCGACATCTGCGCGAGCGTCTGCCCGCGCTCCTTCGCGATGACGTCGAGCGACCGCAGCGTCGACAGTCCCTTCTCGCTCAGCGAGCCGTTCGGCAGCGACCCGCGCTGCTGCGCGCGCTCAGCCGAGCCGTCGCCGAGGTACTTGTCGGTGAGCAGTCCCTGCGCGAGCGGGGTGAACGCGATCGCGCCCATCCCCTCCTGCTTGAGCACCCCGGTGAGGCCGTCCTCGACCCAGCGGTTCAGGATCGAGTACGCCGGCTGGTGGATGACGAGCGGGGTGCCGAGCGAGCGGGCGACGGATGCCGCGACCGCTGTCCGCTCGGCGCTGTAGGACGAGATGCCGACGTAGAGCGCCTTGCCCTGGCGCACCAGCGTGTCGAGCGCGCCCACCGTCTCCTCGACGGGGACATCGGGATCGACGCGGTGCGAGTAGAAGATGTCGACGTAGTCGATGCTCATGCGCTTCAGCGACTGCTCGGCGCTGGAGATGAGGTACTTGCGCGAGCCGCCGTTGCCGTAGGGGCCGTGCCACATGTCGTAGCCGGCCTTGGACGAGATGATGAGCTCGTCACGGTACGGGGCGAAGTCCTCGCGCATCATGCGCCCGAAGTTCGTCTCGGCGGTGCCGTAGGGCGGGCCGTAGTTGTTCGCCAGGTCGAAGTGGGTGATGCCGCGGTCGAACGCGTGGCGCAGCAGCGCCCGCTGGTTGTCGAACGGGATGTTGTCGCCGAAGTTCCACCAGAGTCCGAGCGACACGGGCGGCAGGGTGAGCCCGGAGGTGCCGACCCGGCGGTAGTCCGCGCCGGTGTAACGGTCGGCGTCGGCGGTGTAGGGGCGGTGGAGGTCTCCTCCACGGGACAGGTAGCGCGCGTCTTCGGTCACCGGTCCAGGCTAGCGAGGTCGGCCCACGCGCGCAGGTGGCGCGGACGCGGCACACCGGCGTGCCCCGTGTCAAGGGTCTACATCCGAAACGTGGTCGTAACGGACGCTCCCTATCGTGGCGACACCGGGGAACGCTCGCATCGGAGCGCCTCCCGACCGACGAGAGGAGGACCGCATGACCCTGCTGTCCGCATTGCCGCGCGCGACGGACCCGTGGAGCGTGCTCTCGGAGCGAGGCGACGTGGTCATCGACCGCGGCATCCTCCATCTCGTCCACGACGACGTCGCGCCGCACGAAGCCCGCGAAGCCGATCTGCTGCTCGTCGCCGACGCCCTCGCCGACGCCGGCATCGAGGCGCTCCTGGTGCGTCACGACCACACCGTGCCTGCGCTCGTCGTGGACCTCCGCGATCGCGAGGCGGCGCAGGCGGCGCTCGCCGCGGTCTGCACGCAGGAGCCGCTGTACGTCAAGACAAAGGGACGCGCACCCCTCCTCGCCTGCGACGTCGCGGACGTGCCCGACGCGCCCACGGCGGTGCGGGTCTACCGTCCGCGTCTCAGCCGCTCCGGCTCGCTGCGCTACGGACCGTCGCTGGGCGTGCACCTGGAGTTCTGGCGCTTCGAGGACGAAGTGATCGAGGCACCCCGCGACAACGCCGTGCTGCGCCGTCGCACCGCGGTCGAGGACGTCGCCTACGAGAGGGTCGAACGTCACGGGCGCACCTGGCGCACGATCGCCGGGATGTTCGACCCCCAGCCGCTCGAGGTCACGGAGGACGTCGACATCGTCTTCTCGTGGGTGGACGGGTCGTCGAGCGAGTTCCGGCGTCAGCGCGCGGCCCAGCTCTCCGAATACGTGGTGGGCGAAGGCGACGACGGTCCGGCGCGCTACCGCCACGTCGACGAACTCCGCTACGCGCTGCGCAGCGTGCACATGTACGCGCCGTGGATCCGGCGCATCTTCATCGCGACGGACTCGCCCGCGCCCGTCTGGCTGCTCGATCACCCGAAGGTGACGATCGTGCGCAGCGAGGAGTTCTTCGCCGACCCGTCGGTGCTGCCCACCCACAACTCGCACGCCGTCGAGGCTCAGCTGCACCGCATCCCCGGCATCGCGGAGCACTTCCTCTACTCGAACGACGACATGTTCTTCGGGCGCGCGGTCGAGCCCGAGATGTTCTTCACCCCCGGCGGGGTCACGAAGTTCGTCGAGTGCGGCGTGCGCATCGGCGCCGGCGAGCCGGCTCTGCATCGCAGCGGCCACGACAACGGACTCCGGGTGAACCGCGGCCTGCTGCAGGAGCGGTTCGGACGCACGATCGTCCGTGACCTCGAGCACTGCGCGGCTCCGCTGCGGCGCAGCGTCATGGCCGAGCTCGAGCAGACCTTCCCGGAGGAGTTCGCCCGGACGGCGGCATCCCGTTTCCGGTCGGCGACCGACCTCTCGGTGACGAACAGCCTCTACCACTACTACGCGCTGCTCACCGGCCGGGCGGTCGCGACCCGTCTCCCGCGCGTGCGCTATGTGCAGACGACGCTCGCCGCGGGACTTCGACGCATGGAGCGACTCGAGGAACGCTGCGACGTCGACATGTTCTGCCTCAACGACGGCGGCGAGGTCGAGGTGGCCGAAGAGGTCCGCGTGCGCGCGATCCGCAGCGCCCTGGAGCGCATGTTCCCCGTCCGGGCGCCGTGGGAGCGCGACGAGCTCAGCGCAGCACGGCGATCGGCTCGGTCGGCGCATCCTTCCGCACGACGGTGAGCGGGGCGACCCCCGCTTCCCGCAGGCGGCGGGCGGCCTCTCCGGCGTCGATGTGCTCGAGGACGTTCGGCGCATCCACCGGAACCACCGAGTGCACCACGGTGTCGTCGTACACGTGCACGAGGTTGAACGCCTGCGCGCCGTCCTGAGGCCGCGTACCGCCGACCGGCACCGTGAGGTCCTGCGCGTAGCAGGTCGACGACGCCACCGACACCGGGATGCCCGCGAACGTCGCGAACGTCGAGTAGTGCAGGTGACCGGCGATGATCGCCCGCACATCCGTGCCGCGCAGCACGGATGCGAGCCGCTGCTGATCGTGCAGCTCGACGCTCGCCGCGAGCGGCAGCACGCTCGGCACGGGCGGGTGGTGCATCGCGAGGATCGTGCCGAGCGGCGCCGGCGTCGCGAGCACGTCTGCGAGCCATGCGAGCTGCTCGTCACGAAGCTCGCCGTGATGGTGGCCGGGCACGCTCGTGTCGAGCGTGATCACGCGGAGCCCGTCGAGCTCGTCGACCCGATCGACGGGGCGCGCATCGGATGCCTCGTCGTAGAGGCCCGCGCGGAAGGCCCCGCGCTCGTCGTGGTTGCCCATCACCCACAGCACGCGTGCGCCGATGCGCTCCGCGAACGGCTCGACGAGCGCGCGCAGCGCGGCGTACGCGCCGGGTTCGCCGAGGTCCGCGAGGTCGCCGGTGACGACGATCGCGTCAGGACGGATGCCGCTCGACTCGATCACGCCGATGGTCGCGGCGAGGTGGGCGGCACCGTCGACGGAATCGAACAGGCGCGGCGTCGCGGGGGCGCGCAGGTGCGTGTCGCTCAGGTGCAGCAGGATGCGTTCAGGGGCCGGGTACTCGGCGGTGCGCATGTCGGGTCACTCCGGTCCGCCGCGAGGCGAGGTGCCGTGTAACCGGGACGGCGGACGCTGGAATGTTACAGCCGTGTTTCGTACGAAGCCCGACGGCACGGTGAAGATCCGCTGAATTTCAGCTCTCCGCGGCGCTCCCTGCCGCCTGCGCGATGCGCACGTAGTCCTCGATCGAGAGGTCCTCGCCACGGGCGGTCGGGGCGACTCCCGCGCTCTCCAGGATCACGGATGCCGTAGCCGCCGTGCCGCCGAGCACGCCGGCCGTCGCCTGCCGGAGCATCTTCCGCCGCTGCTGGAACGCGGCATCCACGATCGCGAAGGTCCGTGTGCGCAGCTCCTCATCGCCGCGCGGCTCGGCCGCGCGATGGAAGCCGACGAGCACGCTGTCGACGTTCGGCACCGGCCAGAACACCTGGCGCGACACCGTGCCGGCAAGACGCCACGGCCCGTACCAGGCCGCCTTGACGCTCGGCGCCCCGTACACCTTCGACCCGGGCGGGGCGGCGAGCCGCTCCCCCACCTCGGCCTGCACCATGACGACGCCGCGCTCGAGCGCCGGGAAGTGCTCGAGGAAGTGCAGCAGCACCGGCACGCTGACGTTGTACGGCAGGTTGGCGACGAGCACGGTCGGGTCGCCGGGCAGCGCGGTCACGCGAAGGGCATCGGCGTCGACGACCGTGAGCGCGCCGTCGGCGACGCCGTGCGCGGCCGCGGTGGCCGGCAGCCGCTCGGCCAGACGGTGGTCGATCTCGACGGCCGTGACGGATGCCCCGGTCTCGAGGATCGCGAGGGTCAGCGACCCGAGACCGGGCCCGACCTCGACGACCCGGTCGCCGGGCTCGACCTCGGCGACGTGCACGATCTTGCGGACGGTGTTGGCGTCGACGACGAAGTTCTGCCCGAGTTTCTTGGTCGGCGTCACGTCGAGTTCGGCGGCCAGCGCGCGGATCTCGGCCGCACCGAGGAGTGTCACGGGCATGCGTTCACTGTACGGGGTGGCCGTGCGGTTGCCCGCGCGCCCCCCTGCCGCGGCGGCGACCCGGACGCTAGCGTGACCAGCATGAACTCGACCGGATCGATCCCCGCAGACGCGTTCTCCCTCCGCAGTCCCTACGGGCGACGAGCGATCGGCCTGTCGGTCGCGGCGGCCGTCGGCGGGTTCCTCTTCGGCTTCGACTCCTCGGTCATCAACGGCGCCGTCGACTCGATCTCGAAGGACTTCGGGCTCAACGACGTCATCACCGGGTTCGTCGTCGCCGTCGCGCTCCTCGGGTGCGCGGTCGGCGCGATCATCGCCGGCAACCTGTCGGACCGGTGGGGGCGCCTCCGGGTGATGTTCATCGGCGCCATCATGTTCTTCGCGAGCTCGATCGGCGCGGGCCTCGCGTTCTCCGCCTGGGACCTCGCCTTCTGGCGCGTGATCGGCGGTCTGGGCATCGGCATCGCCTCGGTCGTCGCCCCGGCCTACATCGCCGAGATCGCGCCCCGCCAGGTCCGCGGCGGACTCGCGTCCCTGCAGCAGCTCGCGATCACGATCGGCATCTTCGCAGCGCTCCTGTCGGACGCGCTGCTGGCGAACGCGGCGGGCGGCGCCGACAGCGTGCTGTGGTTCGGGCTCGAGGCGTGGCGGTGGATGTTCCTCGTCGGCGTGATCCCGTCCGCGGTCTACGGCATCCTGTCGTTCACGGTGCCCGAGTCGCCCCGGTACCTGCTGTCCAAGGGCCGCGCCGACGAGGCCCGCGCGATCTTCGCGCGCCTGATGCCGCCGGCCGACCTCGACCAGACGATCCGCGAGCTGCAGACGGCGATCGAGACCGACCGCAAGAACTCGGGCGTCTCGATCCGCGGTCCGGTGCTCGGCCTTCAGCGCATCGTCTGGGTCGGCATCATCCTGTCGGTGTTCCAGCAGTTCGTCGGCATCAACGTGATCTTCTACTACTCGACGAGCCTCTGGCAGTCGGTCGGCTTCGACGAGAGCGACTCCTTCACGATCAGCGTGGTGACCTCGATCACCAACGTGCTCGTCACGCTGATCGCGATCTTCCTGGTGGACCGCGTCGGACGGAAGCCGATCCTCCTCACCGGCTCCGTCATGATGACGCTGTCGCTCGGGCTCATGGCCATCTCGTTCCTGTTCTCCACCACGGATTCCGAGGGTGCGGTGGTGCTGCCCGCGCCGTGGGGGCCGATCGCGCTCGTCGCGGCGAACGTGTTCGTCGTCGGCTTCGGCGCGTCGTGGGGACCGCTGGTGTGGGTGCTCCTCGGCGAGATCTTCCCGAGCCGCATCCGCGGCAAGGCGCTGGGCGTCGCCGCCGGTGCGCAGTGGATCGCCAACTTCCTCATCACGATCTCGTTCCCCGCGATGTCGTCGTGGTCGCTGCCGCTCACGTACGGCATGTACGCGCTGTTCGCGGCACTGTCGTTCATCTACGTCGCGTGGCGCGTGCCCGAGACCAAGGGCATGGACATCGAGCAGACCGAGACGCTGTTCATCCGTCCCGGCCGAGACGGAGGGGTCGCCCCCGCCCCCGAGTGAGACGACAGTCGAGTGACGAGACCTCGGGTGAACCCCGAGGTCTCGTCCCGCGTCTGTCGTCTCACCCTCTGCCCTCCTAGGATGGCGGGATGCCTTCGCTCGGGGAACTGATCGCACCACGGCGCCTCGGGACCGACTTCCGGTGGCTGCTGGCGTCGTCGTGGACGAGCAATCTCGGCGACGGCATCGCACTGGCAGCGGCGCCGCTGCTGATCGCCTCGCTCACGTCGTCGCCCGTGCTGGTCGCCGCGGGCGCCATGATGCAGTTCCTGCCGTGGCTCCTCTTCGGCCTCCTCGCTGGCGCCGTCGCCGACCACCACGACCGGCGCCGCCTCGTGATGCTGGCGAACGGCCTGCGTGCCGTGGTCGTCGCCGTGCTCGTGGCGTTCCTCGTCAGCGGGCAGGCCACCGTGTGGCTGGTACTGGCCGTGGCGTTCCTCTACGGCACGGCCGAGGTCTTCGCCGACTCGGCCGGCAGCACGCTGCTGCCGATGCTGGTGAAGCCGGCCGACCTCGGCATCGGCAACGCCCGCATGCAGGCCGGCTACCTCGTCGCGAACCAGCTCGCCGGGCCTCCGCTCGGCGCCTTCCTCTTCGCGGTGGGCTCGTTCTGGCCGTTCGTGCTGCAGGTGCTGTGCGTGACGCTGGCGGTGCTGCTCATCTCGCGGATCGCGCGCACGCCGGTGCCCGAGCATCCGGACGCCGGTCGCGGCACGAAGGCGCACGCCATCCGCGAGGGGCTGCAGTGGCTGCGCCACAACGCACCCGTCCGCACGCTCGTCATCATCATCCTGGTGTTCAACGTGACCTGGGCCGCCCCCTGGGGCGTGCTCGTGCTCTACGCCACGGAGCACCTGGGAATGGGCCCCGTCGGGTACGGCGCCCTGACGACCGCGGCCGCGCTCGGCGGCATCATCGCGATCTTCAGCTTCGGCTGGCTCGAGAAGCACGTGTCGTTCTCGACGCTCATGCGCGTGTGCCTGTCGCTCGAGGTGCTCATGCACCTGTCGTTCGCCCTCACCACGTCGCCGGCGGTGGCCTTCGTCATCATGTTCGGCTTCGGCCTGTACGCGTTCGTGTGGGGCACCATCTCGACGACCGTCCGCCAGCGCCTCGTGCCGATGGAGCTGCAGGGCCGCATCGCCTCGGTGAACATGGTCGGCGTCTTCGGCGGCCTCGTGATCGGCCAGTTCATCGGCGGCATCCTCGCCCAGGTGTGGGGGCTCACCGCGCCCTGGTGGTTCGCCTTCGGCGGCTCGCTCATCACGCTGCTGCTGGTGTGGCGCTCGATCTCGCACATCGCGGCCGCGAAGCCGGTGCTCGACACGGACGAGGCCGAGCAGATCGCCGAAGAGGACGAGCCAGGCGCCGGCGGCAAGCCCCTGATCGACTGACTGCCGACACGCCGGACGGATGCTGCGGCTCAGCGCGTGGCGTTACGCCCGGACGAGTGCGCCCAGACGTTCGCCGAGCTGCTCGAGCCGCGGGGTCCATGGGCCCGCCATCTCGCCCGCCGCGCCGCGCCGCAGCGCCTCGGCGAAGGGCACCCACGCGCTCTCGCACACCTCGGCGGGGTCGAGCGCGAGCACCGGGTCCCCGTCCACGCGTGCGATGTACACGTCGAACAGCGCGGTCCGCTCGGTCAGCCGGCCGACGAGCCCGATGTCCGAGGTGCCGACGAGAACGCCGGTCTCCTCGTGCAGCTCGCGCACCGCCGCCTGCGCGCTCGTCTCACCCGTCAGGGCGCTGCCCGCGGGGAACTCCCACGTCAGACTCCAGTCCTTGCCCGCGGCGCGCCGCGTCAGCAGCACGAGCCCGTCGCCGCGCACGACGCACACGGACGCGACGATGTGGAAGAGCCCCTCGGGGAACGTCGGGTCGCCTCGGCGGTGCGTCCGCCCGATGGGTGTGCCCGCAGCATCCGTGAGGTCCCACAGCTCGTCGTCCACCGCAGCCTCCCGGACCTCAGTCCTCGAACGCCCCGTAGACCTCGAGCGTGTTCGCCGCGATCTGCGCGCACAGCGCGTCGACGTCGACACCGAGCTCGGCGGCCATGTACCGCACCGTCACCGGGATCAGGTACGGCGCGTTCGGGCGGCCGCGATGCGGGGTCGGCGTCAGGAACGGGGCATCCGTCTCGACCAGGATCCGCTCGCGCGGGATCACCGCGAGCGCGTCGCGGAGGTTCTGGGCGTTGTTGAAGGTCACGTTGCCGGCGAACGACAGCCAGTAGCCGCGCTCGCCCGCGATGCGCGCCATGTCGGCGTCGCCCGAGAAGCAGTGGAAGACCGTGCGCTCGGGTGCCCCGACACGCTCGAGCGTCTCGAGCACGGCGTCGTGCGCGTCGCGGTCGTGGATCTGCATCGCGATGCCGTGCTTCTTCGCCAGCGCGATGTGCGCCTCGAAGCTCTCGAACTGCGCGGGCCGGCCGTCCTCGTCGGTGCGGAAGAAGTCGAGGCCCGTCTCGCCGATCGCCCGCACGCGCGGCTGCGCGGCGAGCTCGTCGATCACCGCGATCGCCTCGTCGAGCCGCCCGGCGGCCTGGTACGCGGGTGCCTCGTTGGGGTGGATGGCGACCGCCGCGAGCACGCGGGGGTGGGATGCTGCCGCCCATGCCGACCAGCGGCTCGAGTCGATGTCGCCCCCGGCCTGCACGACGCCGACCACGCCGACCTCGCTCGCGCGCTCGAGCTGCTCATCGAGCGACAGGCCGACCCCGTCCTCGATCTCGAGGTGCGCGTGGTTGTCGTACACCGGCACCGCGAGCGGCGCAGGCGCCGCCGGGTACGTGACGTCGCGCGACCCCTTCTCGCGGGTGCGCACGTACTGCGACGGGTCGGAGCCCGCCTCAGGGTACGGAACCGGGGGTGTCGCCATCAGACCGACTGCTCGACGCGCGGGAACAGCGGCGCGAGGCCGTTGACGCTGGAGCCCGGCTTCAGCACGCCCCACGTGCCCGCCTCGCGGATCGGCTGGTCCTCGAGGCGCCCGATCGACTCGGCCGCGCCGAGCCCGATCCAGAGCTTCTCGGTCGAGACGGGCATCACCGGCGACAGCAGGACGGCCAGGGCCCGCAGCCCTTCCGCGGCGGTGTAGAGCACCGTGCCGAGACGCTCGCGCTGGGCGTCGTCCTTGGCGAGCGCCCACGGCTCGTTCTCGGTGATGTACAGGTTGAGCGCGTCGACGATCGTCCAGATCGCGTGGATCGCCTCATCGATGCGGAACCGCTCGATCGCGGCGTCGGCGTGGGCGGCAGCATCCGCCACCGTCTTCTGGATGTGCAGGTCGGCGTCGGTGTACGCGCCGGCCGGGGGCACGACGCCCTCGTAGTACCGCTCGATCATCGCGGTCGTACGCGAGGCGAGGTTGCCGAAGCCGTTCGCGAGCTCGGCCTGGTAGCGCGCGGAGAGGTCCTCCCACGAGAACGAGCCGTCCTGGCCGAACGCGATCGCCGACAGGAAGTAGAACCGGTAGGCGTCCGAGCCGAAGACGTCGGTGATCTCGGTCGGCGCGATGCCGGTGAGCTTCGACTTCGACATCTTCTCGCCGCCGACGAGCAGCCAGCCGTGCGCGAAGACGCCGCGCGGCACCTCGAGTCCTGCGGCCATCAGCATCGCCGGCCAGATGACGGCGTGGAAGCGCAGGATGTCCTTGCCGACGATGTGGTACGCCGGCCAGCGGCGGGCGAACTCCTCGGGGTCCTCGCCGTAGCCGATCGCGGTGGCGTAGTTGAGGAGCGCGTCGACCCACACGTAGATCACGTGCGACTCGTCCCACGGGAGCGGGATGCCCCAGTCGAACGCGGAGCGCGAGATCGACAGGTCCTTGAGGCCGTTCTTCACGAACGACACGACCTCGTTGCGCGCCGACTCGGGGCGCACGAAGTCGGGAACCGTCGAGTAGAGCTCGAGCAGCTTGTCCTGGAACTCGCTGAGCTTGAAGAAGTAGTTCTTCTCCTGCAGCAGCTCGAGGGGCTTCGAGTGGATGGCGCAGACCTTGAGGCCCTCGAAGGCGCCGGTGCCGTCGACGATCTCGGACTCGGGCTTGAACTCCTCGCAGCCCACGCAGTACAGCGCCTCGTACTCGCCGGCGTAGATGTAGCCGCGGTCGTAGATCGCCTGCACGAACTGCTGCACGCGCTCCTCGTGGCGCTGCTGCGTCGTGCGGATGAAGTCGTCGTTGGCGACGTCGAGCGTCTTCAGCAGCGGGAACCACGCCTCGGTGACGAGCTTGTCGACCCACTCCTGGGGCGTCACGTTGTTCGCCGACGCGGCCCGCATCATCTTCTGGCCGTGCTCGTCGGTGCCCGTCAGCATCCAGGTGTCGTCGCCCGCCTGGCGGTGCCAGCGCGCGAGGGTGTCGACCGCCACGGTGGTGTAGCCGTGGCCGATGTGGGGCACGTCGCTCGGATAGTAGATCGGCGTCGTGATGTAGAAGGACGAGGGGCCGGAAGTCACCCGACGAGTCTAGCCAGCGTGGATGCCCCGGCCGCCGCTGTGACCGGACGCCCCCGTCCGGACCCGCTCAGACGCCCGAAAGTAACACTCGGGCGTGTCGGGTCAGGCGCTGTCGCGGACGACCAGCGTCGTCGGGAGCGTGATCGGCTCGGGTGCTGCGCCGGCGATGACCTCCAGGAGCGTCGACACCATCTCGCTGCTCAGGCGCTCCCAGGGCTGGCGCATCGTCGTGAGCGCGGGCTCATGCGTCGCGGCGAGACCGGAGTCGTCGAATCCCGCCACTGCGATGTCCTCCGGCACCCGCAGGCCCGCCTTGCGGAGCGTCGCGATCGCGCCGGCGGCCATCATGTCGCTGGCGGCGAAGACCGCGTCGATGTCACGCGTGCGCTCCAGCAGGCGCGCCATCGCGAGGGCGCCGGACTCCTGGCTGTAGTCGCCCTCCTCGACGAGGACGGGGTCGAAGCCGTCGCCCATCTCCTCCTCGAACCCGACGAGGCGGAACTTGCCGCCCGGCGTGTCGTGGGGGCCGGCGATCATCGCGATGCGGCGGTGTCCGCGACTGCGGAGGTACCGCGTCATCTCGCGGGCCGAGGCGACCTCGTCGACCGAGACCGTCGGCACCTGAGCCTCATGACCGAGCGGGATGCCGCAGCACACGGTGGGCACGCCCGCCTCCAGCAGCTCGTCGACGAGCGGATCGGATTCGTGCGACGAGATGAGCAGCACGCCGTCGACGTGACCGGCGCTCACGAAGTGCGCGACGTTGGCGCGCTCCGCCGGCGTGCCCGCGACCAGCAGCACGAGCGTCATGGAGCGCTGCGCGAGAGCCTCGGCCGCGCCGCGCAGGAGGAGCGCGAACGTCGGGTCCTGGAAGAGCAGGTGCTGCGGCTCGGTGAGCAGGAACGCGAGCGATCCCGCCCGCCCGGTGGCGAGGCTCCGTGCCGCGTGATTCGCGGTGTACCCGGTGCGCCGGATGGCCTCCTCGACGGCCACGCGGGCGTCGGGCGACACCCAGTGCCCGCCGTTGATCACCCGCGACACGGTGCCGCGCGAGACGCCCGCGACCGCCGCGACATCACGGATCGTCGGTTTGCGTCGCACGGACGTCGTCTCCTCCACGACGAGCGACTCTACCCCCGTGACGGGGCGAATCGCGCGCAGACACGATGTCGACTGTGACCGGTCACAGTTCCGTAACGGTTCCCGGGCGAAGCCTGCGCCGAGGCATCCGTCCGGGTAAGACTGTGACCGGTCCCAGCCACCGCCGCGACCGAACCGCACCGCAGTACGACCTGCACCGACCCGATGGAGCGTCCATGACCTCGCCCGACCGCTGGCCCGAGATCCGGGGCATCGCCTACGGAGGCGACTACACCCCCGAGCAGTGGCCGCGAGAGGTGTGGCGCGAGGATGTGGCCCTCATGCGCGAGGCCGGCGTCAACCTGGTCAGCGTCGGAATCTTCGCCTGGGCCCTCATCGAGACCAGCGAGGGGATCTTCGACTTCGCGTGGCTCGACGAGCTGATCCAGCTGCTGCACGAGAACGGCATCTCGGTCGACCTCGGCACGCCCACCGCTTCTCCCCCGGCGTGGTTCTTCGCGGAGCACCCCGACGCCCGCGTGGTCTCGCGCGACGGCGTCACGATGGGCTTCGGCGCGCGCGGCATGGCATCGCACGCGTCGCCCGCCTACCGCGAGGCGATCGTGCGCATCGCCTCGGCGCTCGCCGAACGCTACGGCTCGCACCCCGCGGTCGTCATGTGGCACGTCCACAACGAGTACGGCGTGCCGGTCGGCGAGGACTACTCCGCGCAGTCGGTGCGCGCCTTCCGCGGCTGGCTTCGCGAGAAGTACAGCACGCTCGACGCGCTCAACGCCGCGTGGGGCACCACGTTCTGGGGTCAGCGCTACGGCGAGTGGGACCACATCGGCGCCCCGGCGGCGGCACCCTCCGTCGTCAACCCCGCGCAGCGCCTGGACTTCGCGCGCTTCACCGACGCCCAGCTGCGCGCCTGCTTCGTCGCGGAGCGCGACGCGATCCGCGCCCACGCGACGCAGCCCATCACCACGAACTTCATGGCGAACCAGAGCTGGACGACCGACCTGTGGGCGTGGGCCCGCGACGTCGACATCGTGTCGGACGACCACTACCTGTGGGCGGCGGATCCCGAGGGCGAGATCGGCCTCGCGATCGCGGCCGACCTCTCCCGTTCGGTCGGCGGCGGCACGCCGTGGATCCTCATGGAGCACTCCACGTCGGCGGTCAACTGGCAGCCGCGCAACGTCGCCAAGCGACCGGGTGAGATGGCCCGCAACTCGCTGACGCATCTCGCGCGCGGGGCCGACGCGATCCTCTTCTTCCAGTGGCGCGCGTCACGCTCGGGCGCCGAGAAGTTCCACTCGGCGATGATCCCGCACGCCGGCACCTCCTCTCGCGTCTGGCGCGAGGTCGTCGAGTTCGGCGACGCGCTCGGACGCCTCGAGGAGGTGCGCGGCTCCCGGGTCGCGGCCGACGTCGCCATCCTGTGGGACTTCGAGTCGTTCTGGGCACAGGACCTCGAGTGGCGCCCGTCGGTCGACGTGTCGCACGCCGACCAGATCCGCGCGTTCTACGAGCGGCTGTGGCGCGACGGCATCACCGTGGACTTCGCCCTGCCCGGCCAGGATCTCTCGGCGTACAAGCTCGTGGTCGCCCCGGCGCAGTACCTGCTGAGCGCCGCGGACGCCGCGAACCTCACCCGCTACGTCGAGGCCGGCGGCACGCTCGTCGTCTCGTTCTTCTCGGCCATCGTCGACGAGAACGACGCCGTGCACCCGGGCGGCTTCGTCGCACCGCTGCGCGACGCGCTCGGCGTCGTCGTGGAGGAGTTCCTGCCGCTCCGCGAGGGCGCGCGCCACACGGTCGGATGGACCGGCTCGACCGCGGAGACGCTCGTCGCGGACGCATGGCAGGAGGACCTCGTCCTGCACGGTGCCGACGTGAAGGCGACGTACGCCGACGGCCCGGGCGCCGGCAAGGCCGCGATCACGCGTCACGCGCACGGCACCGGCCACGGCTGGTACCTCAGCACGCGATTGGATGCCGCGAGCCTCGGCACCGTCATGTCCGACGTGTACGCCGACGCCGGCGTCGCACCCTCGGGCCACCCCGAAGGCCTCGAGGTCGTCATCCGCCGCGGCGACGATGCGGACTACGCGATCGCGATCAACCACCGCGACGACGACGCCCCCCTCGCGGCATCCGGTGTCGAGCTCCTCACCGGCGCGGACGTCGACGGCGAATTCGTCGTGCCCGCCGGCGGCGTCGCGGTCGTCCGCACGCCGCACACCCCCTGACCCACCCGAACCCTGCAACACACACCACATCACCGAAAGGGAAACCATGCGAAAGCAGATCGCACTCGGAGCGCTGGCGCTCACGGCAGCGGTCGTCCTCGCCGGCTGCGCCGGCGGAGGCTCGTCCGACAACTCCGACGACGCGGCCGACAGCACCGCCGAGCTCGTCGTCTGGACCGACGAGGAGCGCCAGACGGCGGTCAAGGACGCGGCCAAGGCCTTCGAGGAGGAGACCGGCGCCACCGTCAAGATCGTCAAGAAGAACTTCGAGGACCTCCGCAACGACTTCATCGCGCAGGTGCCGACCGGAGAGGGCCCCGACATCACTGTCGGCGCGCACGACTGGCTGGGCGCGCTCGTCGCGGCCGGTGTCGTCGACACGATCGACCTCGGCGACAAGGCGTCGGAGTTCGAGCCCGTCGCCCTCGAGGCCATGACTTACGACGGCCAGCTGTACGCGCTCCCCTACTCGCTCGAGACGATCGCACTCGTGCAGAACGTCGACCTCGTGGGCGCCGAGGCCCCCGCATCCTGGGACGACATGATCCAGAAGGGCCTGGCGTCCGGCGCCGAGCGTCCGTTCGTCATCAACACCGCCGGCGAGACCGGTGACGGCTACACGATGTACGGCTTCCAGACGTCGTTCGGCGCCCCCGTCTTCGTGCAGGACGCGTCGGGCTCGTACACGACCGAGGTCGGCATGGGCGGCGCCGCGGGCGAGGCCTTCGCGTCGTGGCTCGGCGCGAACGGCACCTCGGGCACCGGATACATCTCGACCACCGTCGACTACGACATCAACAACGAGCTGTTCAACAGCGGCAAGGCGCCGTACACGATCCAGGGCCCGTGGGCGATCAGCGCCTACACCGACGTGAAGAACATCGCGGTGAACCCCATCCCGTCGGCGGGTGGCGAGACGGCCGCTCCGTTCGTGGGTGTGCAGGGCTTCTACCTCAGCTCGCAGTCGAAGAACGCGCTGCTCGCGCAGGAGTTCCTCGTGAACTACCTCGGCACCGAGGAGGCGCAGCGCGCCCTCTACGAGGCCGACCCCCGCATCCCGGCGTGGTCGACGCTGGCGACCGAGGTCTCGTCCGACCCGATCATCGCGGGCTTCCTCGCGTCGGCGCAGAACGGCGTCCCGATGCCGAGCATCCCCGAGATGGGCTCGGTGTGGGACCTCTGGAACGCCGCGCAGTCGCAGATCATCAGCGGCGCCGACCCCGTGTCGACGTGGAACACGATGGTCGCCGACGTCCAGGCCGCGGTCGAGGGCTGATCCCGGCCGGCTGAACCCGGTCACCGACACGGTGGCCGACACGCTCCGGGAGGCGGGTGAGTGCCTCTCCCCGCCTCCCGGATCCCAACCCCTTCCCGGATCGACGCCGTCGGTCCCCCTCACGCCCGGCGATGAGGCCCCGTGACAGGAGCAGACGCATGACGGTGGACGCCCCCACCCTCCCCCAGGCGCCGGCGGAGACGCCGCCCCGCGAATCGCACGCCCGCCGCTGGCGCGGCCCCGGCTGGGGCTTCCTGGCGAAGCTCGCCTTGATGGCCCTCGTCAACGCCTTCGGCGTGATGACCCTGCTGAGCGCATTCCGCGTCGAGTCGTGGGTCGTGTTCTCGGCGACGCTCGTGCTGCTCCTCGCGGCCGACATCGTCTACTTCACCAAGCGCGCGCTGCCGCTCAAGTACCTGCTGCCGGGCCTGGCGTTCCTGCTCGTCTTCCAGGTCTTCATCTTCGGCTACACCGCGTACATCGCCTTCACCAACTACGGCACCGGTCACGCCGGCACCCAGGAGCAGGCGGTCGAGGCCGCGCTCATCCAGGGCGAGCGTCGCATCGAGGACTCCCCCACCTATCCGCTCTCGGTCGTCGAGCGCGTGGGCGAGGTCGGCTTCGCGATCGTCGACGAGAACGGCGACGTGCTCGTCGGCTCCGCCGAGCAGCCGCTCGAGGAGGCCCGCGGCGCCGAGGTCGGCAGCGCCGGCGCCCCCACGGAGGTCCCGGGCTGGGAGGTCGTGCCGCGCGCCACGGTCATCACCGACGCCGCCCTGCAGGAGCAGATCGCGAGCCTGCGCGTGCCGGTCTCCGAAGACCCCAACGACGGCTCGATCCGTACGCGGGACGGCTCTTCGGGCGCCGTCTACGAATCGACGCTGGTATGGGATGCCGAGGCCCAGACCATCACCGACACCACCACCGGCACCGTCTACACCGCGAACGACAAGGGACTGTTCGTCGCCGAGGACGGCTCGGCGCTGCCGACCGGCTGGTACGTCAACGTCGGATTCGAGAACTTCGTCCGGCTGTTCACCGACCCCGCGCTCGCGCAGACCCTGCTGTCCGTCACCGTCTGGACGTTCGTCTTCGCGACGCTGTCGGTCGTGCTGCCGTTCGCACTCGGGCTCCTGCTCGCGCTCATCTACAACGACGCGCGCCTCAAGGGCCGCCGGTTCCTGAGGACGCTGTACATCCTCCCGTACGCGTTCCCCGCGTTCATGTCGGCGCTGCTGTTCCGCGGCATGTTCAACGCCGAGTTCGGCGTGATCAACGACCTGTTCTTCTTCGGCGCGAACATCAACTGGCTGGGGGACCCGTGGCTCGCCCGCGCGGCCGTCGTCTGGGTGAACCTGTGGCTCACGTACCCGTACTACTTCCTCGTGTGTACCGGCGCGCTGCAGGCGCTCCCGCAGGACACCCTCGAGGCGGCATCCCTCGACGGCGCCGGCCGCTCCCGGCAGCTGCGCTCGATCATCCTGCCGCTCGTGCTCGTGGCCACCGCACCCCTGCTGATCTCGTCGTTCGCGTTCAGCTTCAACAACTTCACCGTCATCTACATGTTCAACAACGGCGGCCCGGCGATCCCCGGCGCCCCGTACGCGCTCGGGGCCACCGACATCCTCATCTCCGCCATCTACGACATCTCCGGGGTGTCGGGCGGCGCAGCGGACTACGGCCTCGCGAGTGCCCTCTCGATCCTCGTGTTCGCCGTCGTCGGGGGCATCTCGGCGATCGCGTTCCGTCAGACCCGCAAGCTCGAGGAGTTCCAGTGATGTCCACCGCCACCGATGTCGCCACGGGACCGACCACCCGCACCCCCGGCGCGCCGCGCGACCGCCGCTCCGCACGCCGACGCCGCTGGCTGCTCGACGTCGGCTGGAAGTACCTGCTCGCCGTCGTCGTGATCTTCTACGCGATCTTCCCGCTCGTGTACGTGCTGTCGGCGTCGCTGAACCCGAACGGCACGCTCGCCGCGAGCAACGCCCTCTTCAGCGTCGTCGACCTGTCGAACTACGCCGCCCTCGGCGAGACGAGCTTCTGGACGTGGGCGGGCAACACCCTCCTCATCGGCGGCATCGCCTCGGTCGGCGCCGTGCTGATGGGTGCCGCCGCTGCGTACGCGTTCTCGCGCTTCCGGTTCTCGGGCCGCCGTGCGGGGCTCACCGGACTCCTCATCATCCAGATGTTCCCGCAGGCGCTCGCGTTCGTCGCGATCTTCCTCATGCTGCTGGGACTCGGCGAGGTCGTGCCGGCCCTCGGCCTCAACTCCAAGATCGCGCTCATCTGCGTGTACCTGGGCGGCGCGCTCGGCGTGAACACGTTCCTCATGTACGGCTTCTTCAACACCGTGCCGATCGAGATCGACGAGTCCGCCAAGATCGACGGCGCCTCGCACGCCCAGATCTTCTGGCGGCTGATCTTCCCGCTCGTGACGCCGATCCTCGCGGTCGTCGCGCTGCTGGCGTTCATCGCGGCGTTCGGCGACTACATCATCGCCAAGATCGTGCTCGTCTCGGAGGAGAACTGGACCCTTGCGGTCGGCATGTACCAGTGGGTCTCGAACCAGCTCGCCTCCAACTGGGGTCTGTTCGCCGCCGGTGCGGTGATCGCCGCGATCCCCGTGCTCGTCCTGTTCCTGTCGCTGCAGCGCTACATCGTCGGCGGCCTCACCGCGGGGTCCGTCAAGGGCTGAGCCTCAGCCCGCCCCCTTGATCAATGTCGATCGGAGAACCCACGTGCCTCACCACCCTCGATCCGCGCGCCTCGCGGCGGTCGCGGCATCTCTCGCCCTGGTCATCACCGGGCTCGCGGCGGCACCCGCCGCCGCGGACGACGGCCACGTCGAGGCCGGCATCACCGTCCCCAAGGTGGAGAACCTTCCGGCGGACTTCATCAGCGGCGTCGACGTGTCGTCGGCGATCGCGCTCGAGGAGTCCGGCGTCGTCTTCCGCGACGCAGCCGGGCGGCCCGCCGATCTGTTCGACGTCCTCGCCGACGCCGGCGTCACCGACGTCCGCGTGCGCGTGTGGAACGATCCGTTCGACGCCGACGGCAACGGCTACGGCGGCGGTGACAACGACGTGGCGCACGCCGTCGAGATCGGGAAGCGCGCGACGGACGCCGGACTCGGCGTGCTCGTCGACTTCCACTACTCCGACTTCTGGGCCGACCCTGCGAAGCAGCAGGCTCCGAAGGCCTGGGCGTCGATGACCGTGGCTCAGAAGGCCGTTGCGGTGACCGACTTCACGACGGACGCCCTCGAGGAGCTCAGGACCGCGGGCGTCGACGTGCAGATGGTGCAGGTCGGCAACGAGACCAACAACGCGGTCGCCGGCGTCAGCGGGTGGGACGGCATGGCGCAGATCTTCTCCGCCGGATCGGCGGCGGTGCGCGCGGTGTTCCCCGGCGCCCTCGTCGCGGTGCACTTCACGAACCCCGAGTCGAGCGGGCGCTACGCCGGCTACGCGGCGAACCTCGCGTCGCGCGGCGTCGACTACGACGTGTTCGCCTCGAGCTACTACCCGTACTGGCACGGCTCCGTCACGAACCTCATGGCGGTGCTGAAGAACGTCGCCGACACCTACGGCAAGAAGGTCATGGTGGCCGAGACCTCGTGGGCGTACACGCTCGAGGACGGCGACGGCCACGGCAACGTCATCGACCTCCCCACGGAGGCCACGCAGTACCCGGTCAGCGTGCAGGGGCAGGCGGATGCCGTCCGCGACGTGATCCAGGCGGTCGCGGACGTCGGCTCCGCCGGCATCGGCGTCTTCTACTGGGAGCCCGCGTGGCTCCCCGTCGGACCGCCGTCCGCGCTCGAGGCGAACAAGGCGCTGTGGGAGGCGCACGGCTCGGGCTGGGCCTCGAGCTACGCCGGCGAGTACGACCCCGACGATGCCGGCCAGTGGTACGGCGGCTCCGCGTGGGACAACCAGGCGCTGTTCGCGCACGACGGCACTCCGCTGGAGTCGCTCAACGTCTTCGCCTACGCGCGCACCGGCGCCGTCGCGCCGCGCGAGGTCACCGCAATCGGACCGGTGAACCTGACGGTCGCCGAGGGCGATGCGGTCGTCCTTCCCGCCACCGTGACCGTGTCGTACAACGACGGCTCGTCCGAGACGCAGCCGGTCACGTGGTCCGACGCCGCCACCTGGATCGACGGCCCCGGCGCGTACACGATCTCCGGCGTCACCACGTCGGGGCTCGCGGCGACGGCCACGGTAGTGGTGGCACAGAAGAACCTGCTGCGCAGCCCCGGGTTCGAAGGCGACAACAGCGCGTGGACCAAGACCGGCACGGGCCTCACCGTCGGCGCGTGGGACGACCCGCGCACCGGGGAGCGCTCCGCGCACTTCTGGGCCGCGAACGCGTACTCCTTCACCCTGTCGCAGCGCGTGGACGGCGTCCCCGCCGGATCGTACATCGTGCGCGGCGCACTGCAGGGCGACGGAGAGGATGCCGCGAGCAGCGTGCGCCTGAACGTCTCGAGCGCGTCGGGCGAGGCATCCATCCCCTTCTCGATGGACGGGTGGCGCAACTGGTCGGTGCCGGCCACCGCACCGATCGACGTCCCCGCGGGGGGCAGTGTGACCGTCACCGTCACCGCGGCCCTTTCGGGCGGCGCATGGGGCACGATCGACGACGTCGAGCTGGTGCGCGCCACGCCGACCGGTGTCGACACCACCGCCCTCGCCGCGGCCCTCACGGAGGCCGAGGGCATCGACCTGTCCGCTCACACGCCCGCGACCGCGGCCGTGCTGCAGGCGGCGATCGAGCGGGCGCGGATCGTGCTGTCGGCTGATTCCCCGTCCCGCAGCGCGGTGGACGGCGCGACGACCGCCCTGGCCGACGCCGTCGACGGGCTCGTGGTGCTCGACGCGGCGGGCAGGGCTCCGGGACGCGGCGTCCTGTCGCACGACAACGGCTGGGACACCGGCCTCAAGGACGGTGCGTACACCGTGCGCATGAACCTGTGGTGGGGCGAGAACGCGACGAAGCTGCGCGTGTTCGAGAACGGCGAGCGCATCGCCACGGTGGCGCTCACCTACGGCGGTTCCGGCGCGCAGTCGGCCGAGATCCCGGTCACCGGGAGGAAGAACGGCGTCTACGTCTACACCGGCGAGCTCGTGAACTCGCAGGGCACCACCGCGCTGCAGCCCGTCACCGTCACGGTCACCGACGCGTCCCCCGCGAAGCCCGTGCTGAGCCATGACAACAAGGACGCCGACGGCACCTACACCCTGACCGCCGACCTGTGGTGGGGCACGAACGCGACGACCTACCGCTTCTACGAGGGCGACAGCCTCGTCGGTGAGGGTGCGCTCGTCGCGGCGACGCCGGGCGCGCAGCGCGCGACGCTTTCGGTCACCGGCGCCACGCGTGGCACGCACACCTACCGCGTGGTCTTCGCGAACGCCGCCGGCGCGACCACGAGCAAGGACCTCGCGGTCACGGTGCGCAAATAGCGCCGGTCACGCGGCGATAACAGCTGCAGAACATCCCGGATGCCGGGGGTCGCGCCAGACCCCCGGCATCCGGTATGTTCCCCTCAGTCGATGATCCGTGCGCTCTCGCGGGTCCCGACGTGAGGCTGTGGGGGCCTCGGCGCCTGGCGACGGCCCTTTTTCCTGGGGAGGAAACCGCCATGTCGCGTGCTCGTGTCGTCTCGCTGGTCTCGATCGGGGCGCTCATCGGCGCCCTGCTGGTGCCGCTGGCCGGAGCGGGGGCGGCCTCGGCCGCCACCCTGCAGCCATCGGGTCTCGAGACCGGATTCCAACTCGACGGAGACAAGGCGGGAGGCACGCCGCCGAACACGTTCGACTGGGACTCGTTCCTGACGACCCCGGTGCCCGACGGCAGCTACACCTTCACCCCGACCGGGCCGTACACCACCGCCGCAGGGCTGTCGTCGACCGGCATCCTCGACGCCACGTTCGCGTGGGACAACGGCACGCTCGCCGACGCGTGTCCTTCGACCGCGCAGGATGCGACGGGCTCGCCCGGATCGCAGACGCCCAACACCATTCCGTGGGCGCCCGGCGGGGCCAACGTCAACGACAAGGGCAACATGTGCAGCACCGGGTCGGCTTACGAGGTCGTCGTCGATGCACAAGGAGCCCGCCATGCGATCCTCTACTCGTACTGGACGCGCCTCGTCGGCAACGGCAGCCTGAGCCTGCTGCAGAACCTCGAAGGTCCCGCCGCGGGCCGCTGCGACGACGTGCTGGTGGTGTTCGACTACGAGTCAAACCTCGGCACCGTGACGGTGCACTTCCGTCGCTGGACACCGAACGCGAACGACGGCTGCGCCAACCCGAACGGAGCGGGCCAGTGGCTGCCCACCGGGCAGGCGGTCGACTTCGCGTGGGCCGTGGGCGTCCGGACCGAGGGGCCTCTGCCCGTCGGCAACCAGCCGCAGGCGACCTTCGGCGAGTTCGCGGTCGACCTCACCACGGCCGGACTGTTCAACCCGGATGCCTGCACCACGTTCGAGGTGTCGACCGAGCTCTCGCGCACGGGGTCCGACTTCGGCGCGCAGACGCAGGACTACCTCGATGCGGCAGATCCCCTCGTCCTCTCGAACTGCGGTTCGCTGAGCGTCACCAAGGACGTCGTGCCCGCCGGCTACGACTCCGACGACCGATTCGACTACCTCGTGGATCGCGCCGGCGGTGGCATCGTGCTGCCCGAGACGGGCGCGACGCAGATCGCCGACGACCTGGGCATCGGCGAGACCGACACGTTCCAGAACGTGCTGGGCGCGACCGACTACCGGCTCTCGGAGACGGTCGCCGACCCGTGGCAGCAGCAGTCGGCCGTCTGCACGACCACGCAGCCGGGCACCGGCGAGCCCGTGGAATTCGTGCTGGCGAATCCGACCGACCCGTTCACCGTCTTCCCGAACACGCAGACCGACTGCGTCATCACCAACGCCACGTCGACCGTGACGGTGACGAAGCAGACGCTGCCCGACGGGTCGCCGCAGCAGTTCTCGTTCGACGTCGGCGGCAATGCGGCGACCCTGAGCGACGGGCAGAGCGCGACGTTCGCCTTCGCCCCGGGATCCGAGGTCGACATCAGCGAGGTCGTCCCCGACGGCTGGATGAGCGAGCCCGCCATCGAGTGCAGCGACGGCGGCGCGCAGATCGATGCCGCCGCTGCGGCCGCGACGGTCACCACGGTCGCCGGGCAGGACGTCTCGTGCACGTTCACGAACACCCAGCTGGGCAGCATCGTCATCAGCAAGGAGGCCATCGGGACGCCGGACGACACGGAGTTCACCTTCCAGGGCACCTGGCCGACGGGCACGGCCGACGGGATCTTCACGATCAACACCGAGGTCGGCGACGGCACGAACTACTCGCGGACCTTCACCGGGATCACGCCGGGCACGTACTCGGTCGACGAGATCGGCGATCGGCACGGCACGCTGCTCGGTTCGCTCATCTGCACCATCGGCGGTGTCGACACGGTCTTCACCGACACGACCGAGGCGGAGTTCGAGCTCGCGCCCGGTGACACCGTGACCTGCTACTACGTCAATGTCACGCCGGGTCAGATCCTGGTCGTCAAGGAGACCGACCCGTTCGAGTACGACCAGGACTTCCCGTTCCAGTTCGGCCCGACGGACGGCGGCGTGACCGACACCTTCGACCTGAACCCGCTGCCGGGCCAGGCGACGTGGAGCCTCCAGAACCTCGAAGCGGGTTCGTACGACATCACCGAGATCCTCGCGGAGCTGCCCGACTGGGCGCTGACGAACATCACGTGCGACGTCTCGGGCGACGGCAGCTGGACGAGCGACCTCGAGACGCTCACGGCCACGGTGAACCTGCCCGACGCGGGCGTCGCGCAGTGCGTGTTCCACAACACCGCCGCGCCGGTCTCGCTCGACCTGTCGAAGACCGCCACCGGCGTGACCGACGGCTTCGGCTGGTCGTTCGACTTCGAGCTGACCGATGAGAGCACCGGCGACGTGCGCGTGATCACACTGACGTCGGACGATCCGTCGATCGAGGTCACCGACATCGTTCCCGGCGTCGAGTACAGCCTCGTCGAGGTCGCGGAGTCCGGATGGGGCGGAACGCTCGACTGCGATGTCGTCGACAACCGCGAGGCCGACGACGGCTGGCAGTTCACCCTCGCCCCGGGCACCTCCTTCTCGTGCACGGCCGTGAACACGGCGGCGGCGGCATCCGTCTCCGTCACGAAGACCGTCACCGGCGTGACGGGCGACTACGAGTGGTCGTTCCCGTTCGCGCTCACGCCGTCGGAGGGCGTGACGCCGGAAGGCGGCGAGCAGTCGATCTCCGGCACCGGCGAGAGCTCGGAGACGGCGACCTGGACGGGCCTCCTCGCGGGAGAGACGTACACGATCACCGAGCTCCCGGTCCCGGGCTGGGTGCAGGGGACGCTGACCTGCGCCGGGTTCGAAGGCGACATGGACGACGACCCCGCCTCGTTCACCTTCAGGGCGGAACCGGGCGCCGAGATCAGCTGCGAGATCGAGAACTCGCCGGAGCCGATCGACATCACGATCGACAAGACCGCGATCGGCGGCGACGCGACGTTCCAGTGGGTGCTCACCCCGATCGACCCGGCGGGCGAGGCGATCGTGTCGTCGGTCGTGACGGAGAACGGCGAGGGCACGGCGACATTCGCCGGTCTCACCCCGCGCGGCCTCTACTCGCTGGCCGAGCGCGACCTTCCCGGCTGGATCGAGGGCGAGATGGTGTGCACCGTCACGCACGCCGACGGCGAGACCGAGGCACTCGACATCACCGGGTTCCGGGTCGAGCCCGGCGATCAGATCGGCTGCGACGTCGAGAACGTCGCCGTCGGCCGAATCGTCGTCGTCAAGAATGTCGAGGGCCCCGATGCCGTGTTCGACTTCACCGGCACATGGGTCGACCCCGTGGACTTCTCGATCGAGACCTCCGAGGGCACCGGGTCAGCGACCTTCGAGGACGTCACCCCCGGGGAGTACGAGGTCACCGAGGTCGCGCCGGACGGCTACGACAACACCGACCTCGTCTGCGTCGACGGCGACCCGGAGGGCGGCACGTCGACCGCGGAGGAGCTCGTCGGATACATCGTGCTCGACCCGGGCGAGACCGTGGTGTGCACCTTCACCAACACGGAGTGGGGCTCGCTCATCGTCGACAAGACGACGCTGCCCGCCGGCTCGGCTCAGGAGTTCGACTTCGAGTGGGGTCCCGACGGCGAGGCGTTCACGCTGACCGACGAGGCCGACCCGTACTCGACGGGGCTGATCGCCCCCGGCTCGTACACCGTCACCGAGACGAGCGAGCTGGAGCGCTGGCTGCTCGACGACATCGAGTGCGTCGGATCCGACCGCGAGCCGTTGATCGAGGGGACGTCCGTATCGGTCGAGGTCCCGCTCCAGGGCGCCGTGTACTGCACGTTCGTGAACGCGTATCTGGCGCCCCTCGAAATCGAGAAGACCGTCACCTCGGGTCCGACGAAGCAGGCGGACGGCACGTTCGCGATCGCCTACTCGGTGGCCGTCACGAACCCGGGTGCACTCACCGACACCTATGACCTCGACGACAAGCTCCGCTTCGGGAGCGGCGTCACCGTCGTCTCGGCGAGCGTGTCGTCGGTCGAGGGTCTTCCGGTCAACGCCGGATGGGACGGCCTCACCGATCTGCGGATCGCCACGGGCATCACGATCGACGCGGGCGTGACGCACACCTACGACGTCAAGGCCACCGCGCGGGTGTCGTCGACGATCACCACCGATCAGGCGGACTGCATGACCGGCTCCGACACGGAGGGCACCGGTCTCCTCAACGCGGCGACGGTGCTCTTCACGGATGGGGAGGCCACCGCGACGGCCTGTGCGCCGGTGCCGGCGGTCCTCCCGCCGACGGGCGTGACCCTGACCGCGCTGTGGGTGGGACTCACGATGCTCGCAGGCGGCGTGATCCTGTTCGTGATCCGCCGGCGGCGCTACCCGCGGACGGAGAGCGCGGCCTGATAGAGCTCGCGGCTGGAGTGTCCGGTGAGTCCGGACACTTCGGCCGCGGCCTCTTTCAGGCGCGTGCCGCCGCGGACGAGCTCGAGCACCTGCGTGACCGCATCGGGGAACGCGACGCCGCGCGCGGGCGCTCCCTCCACGACGATCACGAGCTCGCCGCGGACACCGCCCTCGGCCCACGAGGCGAGCTCGGCGAGGGTGCCGCGCGCGACCTCCTCGTGCAGCTTCGTCAGCTCGCGGCAGACCGCGCCGCGCCGATCGTCGCCGAACGCGGCAGCCATGTCGGCGAGCGTCGCGGCGACCCGCGACGGCGCCTCGAAGAAGACCATCGTGCGCGGCTCGGTGCTCAGCGCGCGGAACGCCGCCCCGCGCTCCCCCGCCTTGCGGGCCACGAAGCCCTCGAACGTGAAGCGGTCGGTCGGCAGCCCTGAGACCGCGAGCGCCGTCACGACCGCGCTCGGCCCGGGGATCGCCGTGACGTCGACGCCGGCCGCCGCGGCCGCCGCGACGAGGCCGTAGCCGGGGTCGCTCACGGTGGGCATGCCCGCATCGCTCAGCACGAGCACGTCCTGCTCGCGCGCGAGCTCCACGATCTCGGGCGCCCGCTCCTTCTCGTTGTGATCGTGCAGCGCGATCAGTCGCGGTCGGTTCGCGATGCCGAGTGCGGCCAGCAGACGCTGGGTCGTGCGGGTGTCCTCCGCGGCGACGATGGTCGCCTCCTCGAGGGCCTCGACGAGCCGGCGGGACGCGTCCCCGAGGTTTCCGATCGGAGTCGCCGCGAGGATGATCACCCCCTCAGCCTAAACTTGACCGGGTGACGGATGCCCCGCGGCTCGAGGCCGACCAGCCCGCCGCGCCGCTCCTCCCCCCGGCACGACCGAGTCTGTACGACCGCTTCGCCCGCCGGCTGAGCGAGGACGCGCGCGCTCGGCGGCTGTATCGGTGGCTCGGTCCTGCGATCGTCCTGGTGATCGCCGCGGTCCTGCGGCTGTGGAACCTCGCCGCGGCGCACGACCTCATGAACCAGTTCGACGAGACGTACTACGTCAAGGACGCCTGGACGCTGCTCAACCTCGGATACGAGGCATCCTGGCCCGCGGGCGCGAAAGAGAGCTTCCTCTCGGGCGATGTGAACGTGTTCACGACCAATCCGTCGTTCGTCGTGCATCCGCCGCTCGGCAAGTGGATCATCGCGCTCGGCATGGCGGTGCTCGGCCCCGACTCGGGCTGGGGCTGGCGCATCACGACGGCGCTCCTCGGCATCGCGTCGGTGCTGGTGCTCATGCTCATCGCGAAGCGCCTGACCCGCTCGACCACGTTCGCCGTCGTGGCAGGCCTCCTGATGGCGGTCGACGGCCTCGCCATCTCGATGAGCCGCATCGCGCTGCTCGACACGTCGCTGACGTTCTTCGTGCTGCTGGCTTTCCTGTTCGTGCTGCGCGATCGCGAGCGCACGATGACGCGCATCGCCCAGACCGTCGCGGCCCGCTACGAGGGTGAGACGCCACCATCCTGGGGACCCGTCCTGTGGAACCGGCCCTGGATCATCGCCGCGGGCTCCGCCCTCGGGGCGGCCAGCGCCGTGAAGTGGTCGGGCGCGTGGGTGCTCGCGGGCCTGGGCGTGTACCTCGTCGTCACGGACGCGCTGGCCCGACGCCGCGCGGGCGTGCTGTTCTGGCCGACGGATGCTGTGCGCCAGGGCTTCGCGACGTTCGTGCTGTTCGTCCCGGTCGCTCTCGTCGTCTACGTGGCGTCGTGGTCGGGGTGGCTGTTCGGCTCAGGAGGTTACGACCGCCAGTCCGGGAGCAATCCGCTCCAGAGCCTCTGGATCTATCACGTCGCGATGTACAAGTCGACGGCCGGCATCACGTCGGGGCACTCGTACGCCAGCCCTGCATGGCAGTGGCCGCTGCTGTGGCGTCCCACCGGCGTGTACTACCACCACGACGCGATGGGCGTGAACGGCTGCACCGCGCCGAGCGGCTGCGTGGACGTGATCTCGACGATGCCCAACCCGCTGATCTGGTACGCCGGCGTGGCCGCCGTGCTGTACCTCGCGTACCGCTTCGTGGTGGCGCGCGACTGGCGCTACGCCCTCGTGCTCACCGGTGTCGCCGTCACCTACGTGCCGTGGCTGTTCCTGCCCGAGCGCACGATCTTCCAGTTCTACACGGTGCTGATCCTGCCGTTCATGCTGCTCGCACTCACCTTCGCCCTGAAGGACATCGCCGGTCCCCCCTCGGCCGACTCGTACCGCCGGCTCACGGGTCAGCGACTCGTGCTGGTCTTCCTCGTCGTCGCGCTCGCACTGTCGGCGTTCTGGTACCCGATCATCTCCGCGATGACCGTCCCCTACGACTTCTGGCACCTGCACATGTGGATCAACAGCTGGGTGTGAGCCGCGCTCAGGCCTGCAGGTCGGCCACCTCGGTCACCGGCAGCCGGCACGCGAAGTCCCGGCAGTCGTACGCGGTCGGGCGTCCGTCGCGCAGTCCCTTCTCGGCGAACAGCTCGAATCCCGCTTCTGCCCACGAGAGCGACTGCTCAGGCGACACGATGGGAACGACATCGGCACGGATGTTGCACGCCGCCGTCGCGAGCGCGGCTCGGGCGTCGTCCGTGACGACGACGACCTGCCGGGGCGGCCCGGCGAGACCGGCGGCGACCCGCAGGAGCGCGCCGTACGCGAGCGGCTGGGCGAGGGCTGCGGGCGCGTGGACCGCGACGAGCCGCTCGGCGATCGACCGATAGCGGTCTCCCGCGCCCAGCATCCAGAGCGCCGCGGCGGCGGCCGCGACAGACGCGGCCCCGGACGGCTCATCGGCGTCGGAGGCGGCATCCGGTGCGCCGATCCCCTGCCGGGACAGCACCGGGTCTCCCCCGCCGGGCACGGCGACACGGTGCTCCTCATCGACGCAGGAGTCGATCAGCTCCCGCGCCCGCACAGCGTAGGCGACCTCCCCCGTGGCGACGGCGAGGGCGATGAGCCCCGCGGCGAGCTGGCCGTGGTCGGCGAGCGTCGCGTGCGCGCGGGACGGCACCTCGTCGAGGGAGGCGCGCAGCAGCCGGCCGTCCGCGGTGACGTTGACCTCGAGCACGGCGTCCGCCGCCCAGCGCGCCGACTCGATCCACGACGGCTCGTCCAGCTGCGCCCCGGCTCGTGCGAGGGCTGAGATCGCGAGGCCGTTCCAGCCGCTCACGACCTTGCCGTCGACGGCCGGGGGCTCGAGCGCGCCGCGATCGGCCGCATCGCGGGCGTAGTAGCCGCCTTCGCTGCGGGCACCGTCGATCCACGACTCCGAGTCCTGCGCGGCGCCGAAGCCGCCGCCCGGCTGCTGCAGCACATCGCGCAGGAACCCGGCGATGCCGCGAGCGACGTCGTCGCGGGGCGGAACCGCGTCCATCGCGACCTCGAGCAGCTGGGCGTTGTCGGTCAGCATCCGCTCGTAGTGCGGCACCGTCCAGTCGGGCCGGGTCGCGTAGCGGAAGAATCCGCCCTCCACCGCATCGCGCAGCGGCGAGGCGGCCATCGCGGTGAGGGCACGATCGGCGACGGCGGATGCCTCGGGCGCGTGCCGGCGGACGACCCCGGTCTGCAGGAACCGGAGCGCGGTCGCGACGGGGAACTTCGGGGCACCGGCGGCGGGCTCACCGAACCCGCCGTGCCGCGGATCCTCTCGGCCGGCGAGCGCGCGTGCGGCGACGGTCAGGTCATCGGCGGTGGGCGGCGGCGCTTCCGAGGCAGGCGTCGAGTCGCGGACCTCCGCGAGAGCACCGGCGACGGCATCCGCCGTCTCGTCGATCTGGTCGCGTCGCTCGGTCCACGCCTCGTGCACCGCGGCGAGCACCTGCCGGAACGCCGGGATGCCGGCGCGGGGCTGCGGCGGGAAGTAGGTGCCGGCGTAGAACGGCCGGCCCTCGGGCGTCGCGAACACGGTCAGCGGCCAGCCGAGGCTCGGAGAGAACGCCGAGGCGGCGGCCATGTAGGCGGCGTCGACCTCGGGGTGCTCCTCGCGGTCGACCTTGATCGACACGAAGCCGGCGTCGAGCTCGGCGGCGGTCGTCTCGTCCTCGAACGACTCCCGGGCCATCACATGGCACCAATGGCACGTCGAGTAGCCGATCGACACCATGACCGGAACATCCCGGCGTCGTGCCTCGGCGAACGCCTCCTCGCCCCACGGAAACCACGCGACCGGATTGCCCGCGTGGGCTCTCAGGTACGGGCTCGTCGCTTCCGCGAGGCGAGGGTTCACGGCATCCGCTCCCGCTCGCGAGCGGTCAGTTGACCTCGTCGGGGTGCGCGCTGACGCGCCCCGTGCCGTCGCCCGGCTCCATCGCGTCGATGGCGGCGATCTCGTCGGCGGTGAGCTCGAAGTCGAACACGTCGAGGTTCTCCTCAAGGCGCTCGCGGCGCACCGACTTCGGGAACACGATGAATCCCTTCTGCAGGTGCCAGCGCAGCACGGCCTGCGCCGGCGTCTTGCCGTGCGCCTCGGCGGCCGCGGCGACCGGGGCCGCACCGAACAGGTCGTACTTGCCCTGTCCGAGGGGTCCCCACGACTCGATCTTCACGTCGTGGGCGGCGGCCCAGTCCGTGATGTCGCGCTGCTGGTGGGCGGGGTGCAGTTCGATCTGGTTGACGGCCGGGACCACTCCGGTGGCCGACACGATCTTCTCGAGGTGCGGCACGAGGTGGTTCGAGACGCCGATGCTGCGGGTGAAGCCGGCGTCGCGCAGCTCGATGAGCTTCTCCCACGCGTGCAGGTAGTTGTCCTGGGCGGGCGTCGGCCAGTGCACGAGGTACAGGTCGACCTGCTCGAGTCCGAGCTTGGCGAGGCTCTCCGCGATCGCGGCGTCGGGCTCGTCGCCGTCGTGGCGGTCGTTCCAGAGCTTCGTGGTGATGAACAGCTCGTCGCGCGCGATGCCGCTCGCCGCGATGGCCGCGCCCACGCCCTCTTCGTTGCCGTAGATCGCGGCGGTGTCGATGTGGCGATACCCGACCTCGAGCGCCTCGGTGACGGCCCGCTCGGTGTCCGCCGGCGGCACCTTGAAGACGCCGTAGCCGAGCTGAGGGATCGTGTTGCCGTCGTTGAGGGTCACGCTGGGGACTGTCATGGTTCCCAGCCTAGGCGCGCGGATGCGGCGGCGGACGGGTCGATCCGGCGACCGGCCGGAAGGGATACGATCGAAGGCTATGTCCGCGCCCGAACCCGTCATCTCGTATCCGCCGGAGCTCCCCGTCAGCGCCGCGCGCGACGAGATCGCGCGCGCCGTCCGCGACCACCAGGTCGTGATCGTCGCGGGCGCGACCGGGTCGGGCAAGACCACGCAGCTGCCGAAGATCGCGCTCGAGCTCAGGCGGACGCGGATCGCGCACACCCAGCCCCGCCGCATCGCGGCGCGCACCATCGCCGAGCGCATCGCCGAAGAGCTGCAGGTGCCGCTCGGCTCGACGGTCGGCTACAAGGTCCGCTTCACCGACAAGGTGTCGGAGGACACGCGCATCGCGCTGATGACCGACGGCATCCTCCTCAACGAGATCCACCGCGACCGGCTGCTGCGCCGCTACGACATGGTCATCGTCGACGAGGCTCACGAGCGCTCGCTCAACGTCGACTTCCTCCTGGGCTATCTGCGGCGCATCCTCCCCAAGCGCCCCGACCTCAAGGTCGTCATCACGAGCGCGACGATCGACCCCGAGAGCTTCGCGAAGCACTTCGCGAGGCCCGACGGAACGCCGGCACCGATCATCGAGGTGTCGGGACGCACGTATCCGGTGGAGATCCGGTATCGGCCGCCGGCGCGACCGGCCAAGGGCGAAGAGGAGTCCGACGACGTCGACGGCATCACCTCGGCCCTCCGTGAGCTCGACCGCGAGGCGTCCGGCGATGTGCTCGTGTTCCTCCCCGGCGAGGCCGAGATCCGCGACGCCGCGGACGCCGTCCGCGGGATGTACGCGAAGGATGCCGCGCCCACCGAGGTGCTCCCCCTCTACGGGCGCCTGTCCGCAGCCGAGCAGCACCGGGTGTTCGAGCGTTCGCAGGTGGCCGGCATCCGGCGCCGTGTCATCCTGGCGACGAACGTCGCCGAGACGAGCCTCACGGTGCCCGGCATCCGGTACGTCGTCGACACCGGCACGGCGCGCATCTCGCGCTACAGCAACCGCAGCAAGGTGCAGCGTCTGCCGATCGAGGCGGTGTCGCAGGCGTCCGCGCAGCAGCGGTCGGGGCGCGCGGGCCGCACCAGCGACGGCATCGCGATCCGGCTGTACTCCGAGGAGGACTTCGGCACACGGCCCGAGTTCACCGAGCCGGAGATCCTGCGCACGAGTCTCGCCTCGGTCATCCTGCAGATGCTCTCGCTCGGCTTCGGCGACATCTCATCGTTCCCGTTCCTCACTCCCCCGGATTCGCGGGGCGTCAAGGCCGCCCTCGATCTCCTCGTCGAGCTCGGCGCCGTCAAGGCCGGTCGCGACCACCCGACGCTCACGGACCTCGGCCGCGAGATCTCGCGCCTGCCGATCGACCCGCGGTTCGCGCGCATGATCGTCGAGGCGCGCCGCACCGGTGTGCTGCGCGACGTGCTGGCGATCGTCGCGGGGATGTCGATCCAGGATGTGCGCGAGCGCCCCGAAGACCGTCGCGAGGAGGCCGACCGCCTGCACGCGCGGTTCACCGACCCCTCGAGCGACTTCCTGAGCCTGCTCAACCTGTGGAACCACCTGCAGGAGAAGCAGGCAGAGCTCGGCTCGAGCGCGTTCCGGCGCCTGTGCCGCGCGGAGCACCTCAACTACGTGCGGGTGCGCGAGTGGGCCGACGTGCACCGTCAGCTCAGCGCGCTCGTGAACGCCCCGCGCCCTTCGACACGCTCAGGGACCGGGAACGCCGGCACCGCCGACCCTGACGAGCTCCACAAGGCGATCCTGTCGGGGCTGCTCTCGCACCTCGGGATCCTCGACGAGCGCACCACGTCGATCGCCGCGCGGGGCCGCACCGGCTCCGACCGCGCGGAACAGCGGCGCGGCGCCGAATACCTGGGTTCGCGGGGTACCCGGTTCGCGATCTTCCCGGGCTCCGGGCTCAAGAAGAAGCGCCCGACCGCGGTCATGGCCGCCGAGGTCGTCGAGACGAGCCGCCTGTTCGCGCGCACCGTCGCCGCGATCGACCCGGCCTGGGCGGAGCCCCTCGCGGGCGACCTCGCCAAGCGCTCGCTGAGCGAGCCTCACTGGTCCAAGGCGTCGGGCGCGGCATCCGCCTACGAGAAGGTCACGCTCTTCGGCCTCGAGATCGTGCCGAAGCGCCGGGTGCAGCTCGCGCGGTTCGACCGGCCGTTCGCGCGCGAGCTGTTCGTGCGCCATGCGCTCGTCGAGGGCGAGTGGGACTCGTCGCACCTCGACAAGAAGCTCACGGCGTTCGAGCGCCGCAACCTCGAGCTGCGCCGGCGCCTCGAGAAGATCGAGGAGCGCGAGCGCCGCCGCGACATCCTCGTGGGCGACGAGGCGGTGTTCCGCTTCTACGACGCCCGCCTTCCCCGCGACGTGTTCGACGCACGCTCCTTCGAGGCCTGGTGGAAGGATGCCTCGGCCCGCACGCCGCGCCTGCTCGACATGACGGAGGCCGATCTCGTCGACGAGGCGTCGCGCGGCGACGAGCGCGACTTCCCGGCGCGCTGGACGCAGGGCGACCAGGTGCTCTCGCTGGCATACCGGTTCGAGCCCGGCGCCGCCGACGACGGCGTGACGGCCGTCGTTCCGCTGGCCCTCCTCGCGCAGCTGCGCCCCGACGGCTTCGACTGGCAGGTGCCGGGGATGCGGGACGAGCTCATCACGGCGCTGCTGCGCTCGCTGCCCAAGTCCATCCGCCGTCACGTCGTCCCCGCCGCGGACTGGGCGGCGACCTTCGCCGCCGACCTCGCCGGGCAGGGTCCCGAGGCTCATGACGGTGTTCCGCCGATGCCGCTCCGCGCCGCGCTCGCTGCGCGCATCCAACGCGTCGCGAGCCAGCCCGTGAGCGCCGCCGACTTCGAGATGGAGCGGGTGCCCGGGCACCTGCAGGTGTCGTTCCGGGCGGTCGACGAGCGCGGGCGAGCGGTGGGCTCCGACCGCGACCTGGCCGCGCTGCAGGCGCGGCTGGCCGATCGGGCCCGCACATCGGTGTCCCGTTCGCTCACCGCGACGAGCCCGGCGAACGGGCGCGGCGACCGCCTCGCCAAAGGCCCCGCGTCGCGCCTCGCGGCAGCACCCGGCGATGCCTCGCGGCCCGAGTCGACGTTCACCGAGCGCACCGGCCTCACCGACTGGACGTTCGGGGACCTGCCGGACGTCGTCGACACGAAGGTCGCCGGAGGCGTCGTGCGCGGCTATCCTGCGATCGTCGACGAAGGCGCCTCGGTCGCGCTCCGGATCGAGACGACCCCCGAGGCCGCGGCCCGCGCGACCCGGGCCGGCGTCCGGCGCCTCGTGCTCCTGTCGGTCGCGTCGCCGTCGGCCTATGTGCTCGAGCACCTGACGTCCGCCGAGAAGCTCGCGCTCGCGGCATCCCCGTATCCGTCCGCGAAGGCGCTCATCGAGGACGCCCGCGTCGCGGTGGCGGACGCCGTCATCGCACGCACCGCTCCCGACGCCGTCGTACGCACCCGCGCCGGATTCGAGGCGGTGCGCGACGCGCTCTCGGGCGCGGTCGTCGACGAGCTGTTCCAGACGGTGTCGCTGACCGCTCGCATCCTCACGGCCGCGCGCGACGTGGAGCGCGCGATGCGGGACGCGAACTCGCTGACGCTCCTCGGCGCGCTGAACGACATCAAGGGGCAGCTGCCGGGCCTGGTGTTCCCGGGCTTCGTGTCGCGCACCGGCACCGCCCGGCTGGCGCAGCTCCCCCGCTACCTGCGCGGCGCGCTGGATCGCGTGCGGGCACTCGCCGACAACCCGGGCCGCGACCGCCAGCGGATGACCGAGTTCGAACGCGCCACGACCGTGTTCGCCGAGGCCGGCGGCGTGATCCCGCCGGCGGATGACGCCCCGTTGCCGCTCGTGCACGCCCGGTGGCTGCTCGAGGAGTACCGTGTGAGCCTGTTCGCGCAGTCCCTCGGCACGGCCGAGCCCGTGTCGCTGCAGCGGATACAGAAGGCCCTCAGGGAATAGCCGCCTCGACGACAGGAGTTGCCCCCGTCATGACCACTGCGATCGCGTACACCGAGTTCGGGGGCCCTGAGGTCCTGCATGAGATCCCCGTTCCCGAGCCGGTGCCGGCCGCCGGTCAGCTCGCGATCCGCGTGACGGCCGCCGGCGTCAACCCGATCGACGGCAAACTCCGCTCCGGTCGTCGGCCATCGGGCGAGATCACTGCGCCGCGCCGGGTCGGCGGCGACGGCGCGGGTGTCGTGACCAGCGTCGGCGAAGGGGTCGACGGGTTCCGCGTCGGCGATCCGGTGGTGTTCGCCGGGGCGTCGGGAGCGTACGCGACGGATGTCGCGGTGACCGCCGCCCACGTCTTCCCCCGGCCCCCGCAGGTGAGCGCGGCCGAGGGCGCCGCGCTCGGCATCCCGATCGGCACGGCGTACCAGACGCTCCGCTCCCTCGCGGTCGGCAGCGCAGACACCCTGCTCGTGCACGGCGGCTCGGGTGCAGTCGGGCAGGCGCTCATCCAGTTCGCCGTGCTGTGGGGAGCGACCGTCGTCGCCACGTCGTCCGAAGGCCGATTCGACCGCGTCCGGGAGCTCGGTGCCCTGCCGGTGGCCTACGGCGAGGGGCTCGCCGACCGCGTCCGCGCAGCCGCTCCGCAGGGTGTGACCGTCGCCATCGACGCCGCCGGCACCGACGAGGCCCTCCAGACCTCTCTCGAGCTCGTCGCCGACCGGCAGCGGATCGCGACGCTTGTGAGAGGACGGGATGCTGCGGGCCTCGGCATCCGCGCCTTCTCGGGCGGCTCGCCCGAGCCGCTCACCGCGCAGCAGCAGGTCTGGCGCACCGAGGCGGTGCCCGTCGCGCTCGCGCTCATGGCCGCCCGGAGCTTCTCGGTGGAGCTCGGCCCGTCCTTCGCGCTCGCCGACGCCGCCGAGGCGCATCGCGCGATCGAATCCGGCGTCCCGGGCAAGATCACGCTCGTGCCGTGACCCGGCCGGTCAGACGGTGCCGGTGACCTCCGCGGGCGCCGGGCCGGTCGCGACCGGGCGTCCCGGAGTGTTCGACCACTGACTCCACGAGCCCGGGTAGATCCCCAGCTCCATCCCGGCGAGCTCGGCGGCGAACACCGCCTGCGCGGCGGTGACGCCCGACCCGCAGTAGGCCGCCGCGGTCACGCCGTCGCCTGCGCCGACCGTGGCGAAGAGCGCACGCAGGGCCGCAGCATCCCGGAATCGCTCACCGTCCATGTAGGCGGCGGTCGGGAGGTTCACGGCACCCGGGATGTGGCCCGCGATCGGGTCGATCGGCTCCACCTCGCCGCGGTAGCGCTCGGCGGCGCGCACGTCGATGAGGACGCCCGAGGCGGCGAGCGCGGCGGCCTCGTCGATCGACAGCACCGGCTCGGCGATCGGCGCGAGCGAGACCGCGCCCGGTTCGGGCGTGACGGGTCCGGACTCCAGCGGCAGGCCGGCCGCGGTCCAGGCGCCGAGACCGCCGTCGAGGAGGCGGACGTCCGCGATGCCGGAGCGCGTCAGCAGCCACCACGCGCGCGATGCGCCCAGGGCGCGATCGTCGTCGTACACGACCACCGTGTCGCCGTCGTCGATGCCCCAGCGGCGCGCGGCCGCCTGCAGCGCTTCACGGGGAGGAAGCGGATGCCTCCCCTCATCGGGACGGCCGTGCTGCGAGAGCTCCGTCTCCATGTCGACGTACACGGCGCCCGGCACATGACCTTCGAGGTGCTCGGCACTGCCGTCGGGGCGGTCGAGCCGGTAGCGCACATCAAGCACGCGCACGGCGGAGGACCGGAGGAGATCGTCGAGTTCTGCGGGGGTGATCAGCTGCGCCACCCGACCATTCTCGCGTGCCCGCGCGCTACCGCCCCGCGAACGGCCCCGGGCCGGGCGCGCAACAGTTCGACACACGAAGCACCGCCCGGGGCACCGCGGCTCGACAATGGTCTGCATGCCTGAACAGACTCGTCCTGCCGCCCCTCGCTCGTTCGCGACGGCGCAGGTGCAGGCCGGGTTCGACTCCGGCATCGCGGAGAACACCGCCGTCCCCTCCATCCACCAGTCCAACGGCTTCGAGTTCCGCTCCCTCGCCGAGGCACGCGACCTCTTCGCGCTGCGCAAGGACGGCAACATCTACAGCCGTGCGGCGAACCCGACCGTGCTCGTGTTCGAGCGTCGCGTCGCCGAGCTCGAAGGCGGCATCGCCGCAGCCGGTGTCGCATCGGGACAGGCCGCCGTCGCCGTGGCACTCCTGGCGCTCGCGAAGCAGGGCGAGCACATCGTCGCCGCCCGCCAGCTCTACGGCGGCACGATCGACCTCCTCCAGGACACCTTCGCCGACTGGGGCATCGAGGTGACGTTCGTCGACCAGGACGACCTCGACGCGTGGCGCGCCGCCGTCCGGCCGACCACCCGCGCACTGTTCGCCGAATCGATCTCGAACCCCATCGCGCAGGTGCTGGACCTCGGCGCGGTCGCCGCCGTCGCCAAGGAGGCCGGCGTGCCCCTGGTGATCGACAACACCGTCGCGACGCCGTACCTGCAGCGCGCGAAGGACTTCGGCGCCGACATCGTGGTGCACTCCGCCACCAAGTTCCTCGGTGGCCACGGCACCTCTCTCGGCGGCGTCGTCGTCGACCTCGGCACCTTCGACTTCACGGCGGAGCCCGAGCGCTGGCCCCAGCTGACGCAGACGTACCCTCGCGTTCCGGACGGCAGCCTCGTGGAGCGCTTCGGCGAGACCGGGTCCCCGTACATCGCGCTGGTCAAGACCAAGTACGTGCACGACCTGGGCCCGTCGCTGTCGGCCTTCAACGCCTTCCAGCTGCTCCAGGGTCTCGAGACCCTCGACCTGCGCATGGAGCGGCACACCGCGAGCGCCCTCACGGTCGCCCGCTTCCTCGAGACCCACCCCGCCGTGTCGCGCGTGCACCACCCGGGGCTGGCGTCGAGCCCGTGGCACGCGCAGGCCGCGGCGTACCTCCCCCACGGCGTGAGCTCGGTGTTCGCGTTCGACCTGCCCGCCACGGGCGATGCCGAGGCGGACTTCCGGCTCGTCGAGGCGTTCATCTCGCGCCTGCAGGTGATCCGCCTCGTGGCGAACATCGGCGATGCGCGCAGCCTGGTCGCGCACCCCTCGTCGATGACGCACAGCCACATGTCGCCGACGCAGCTCGCCGAGGCGCACATCAGCCCGACCACGGTGCGCCTGTCGATCGGCCTGGAGGACGCCCGCGACATCGTCGACGACCTCGCCCGTGCACTCGACCAGATCCCGGTTGCCGAGAGCCGCAACGAACTCGCGGAGAGCGTCGCCCGCTAGTCGATCGGGCCCGCGACGCCGTGGCGCCGCTAGCCTCGTTCCATGACCTCGCCCTCCTCCCCCCGTTGGGGGATCCTCGGACCGGGCGGCAGCGCCCGTGCGTTCACCAGCGACCTGCGCACCGCGGGACTCGACGTCGCCGCCGTGGGTTCGCGGCGCCGCGAGACCGCCGAGGCCTTCGCCGCCGACTTCGGCATCCCGCGCGCCCACGGCTCGTACGAGGAGCTCGTCGCCGATCCCGACGTCGACATCGTCTACATCGCCACGCCGCATCCGATGCACGCCGCGAACGCGCTCCTCGCCCTCGAGGCGGGCAAGCACGTGCTGGTCGAGAAGGCGTTCACCCTCAACGCGGCGGAGGCCGTGGCTGTGCGCGACGCGGCAGCGGAACGCGGACTCCTCGCGATGGAGGCGATGTGGACGCGGTACCTGCCGCACATGGTCCGCATCCGCGAACTCGTGGAGTCAGGCGCCCTCGGTGAGATCCGCGCCGTCACCGCCGACCACACGCAGCTGCTCCCCTCCGACCCGGCGCACCGCATCAACGCACTGGATCTCGGCGGCGGCGCCCTCCTCGACCTCGGGATCTACCCGGTCTCGTTCGCGTGGGACATCCTCGGCGAGCCGCTCTCGATCGCCGCGGCCGCACGCATCGGCGATGCCGGATCCGACACCGAGGTCGCGACGATCATGACGCACGCGTCGGGTGCGCTGTCGACCTCGATCTCCGCATCCCGCGGCGCCGGCCCCAACACCGCGACGATCATCGGCACCGAGGCACGGATCGACATCGACAGCGTCTGGTACTCGGCCACCTCGTTCCGCCTCGTCAGCCCCGACGGCACGGTGATCGAGGAGTTCCGCTCCGACATCGACGGCCGTGGCATGCAGTACCAGGCGCTCGCGGCCGAGCGGTACCTCGCCGAGGGTCGCACCGACTCCGACGTGCTGCCGATCGACGAGACCGTCGCGATCATGGCGACCCTCGACGAGATCCGCGACCTCGTCGGCGTCCACTATCCCGGTGAGGAGTGACATGCCCGATCTGCTGAGCCCCCGCGTGGCGGTGTACCTGGACTTCGACAACATCGTGATGTCCTGGTACGACCGCGTGCACGGCAAGAACTCCTACTCGCGCGACCGTCAGAAGATCGCGACGGATGCCTCAGACCCCGAGATCGCCGAGCGCCTCGCCGCCGCGACGATCGACGTCGGCGCCATCATCGACTACGCGACGTCGTTCGGCACCCTGGTGCTCACCCGGGCGTACGCGGACTGGTCGGCGCCGGTCAACGCGGAGTACCGCTCGCAGCTCGTGGCGCGCGCCGTCGACCTGGTGCAGCTCTTCCCCGCGGCCGCATACGCGAAGAACGGCGCCGACATCCGTCTCGCCGTGGACACCGTCGAGGACATGTTCCGCCTCCCCGACCTCACGCACGTGGTGATCGTCGCCGGCGACTCCGATTACGTGCCGCTCGCCCAGCGCTGCCGCCGCCTCGGCCGCTTCGTCGTGGGCGTGGGCGTCGCAGGATCGACCGCGAAGTCACTCGCCGCGGCGTGCGACCAGTTCGACTCGTACGACGCGCTTCCCGGCGTGGCGGCTCCGCCGACGGGGAAGAAGGATGCCGCGCCGCAGCGCGCGTCGGGCAGCCGGCGCTCGCGGAAGGCCGCCGTCGATCCGACCGAGTCGCTCCTCGAACGCGCGCTGCGCCTGGAGAGCGACAAGGAAGGCGTGGAGTGGCAGCACGCCTCGGCGGTGAAGAGCCTCATCAAGCGGCTCGACCCGTCGTTCAGTGAGAAGGCCCTGGGCCACAAGAGCTTCTCGGAGTTCGTGAAGGCCCACCCCGGCGTCGCCGAGGTCGACGAATCCGGAAACATCGTCCTCATCCGCCTGGCCGCCGACCGGCGCTGAGTCAGGCGGGCGCGACGCGCGCGAGGAACTCGAGCATCCCGGCGTTGAAGGCCTTCGGCTGCTCGATGTTGGCGGCGTGCCCGTCCTTGGCGATCACGGCCGACTCGCCTCGCGAGGCGAGCGCCGCCGATGCCGTGGCGTGGGAGCTCGGCCAGAACTCGCTCTCGGCGCCGGCGACGAACAGCACCGGCACGTCGGTCGCGGCGATGACCTGGCGCCAGTCCGCCTTGGCGTGGTCGTTCAGGAGCGCGAGCTCGCCGTGGGTGAACTCCCGTTCGGCGCCCTTCATGGCGCGCAGCAGTCGCAGGAGTCGCCTCCCGCGGCGCAGCATCGGTGTGCCGTGCCCCGTGTCGGGGATCCCTTCGGCGAAGTAGGTGTCGACGTTGCCCTCGGTGTACCCGTGGAAGCCGTGCGGCCAGTCCGAGGTGTTGAGCATCTTCGGCGTCTGGTCCACGCTCACCACCGCGGCGACCCGGCCGTCGCCCTCCTGCCCGAGGTACGACCAGATCGTGCTGGCGCCCATCGACCCGCCGACGAGCACCGCGCCGCGGAGATCCAGTGCCTCGAGGAGGTTACTGACGTCCCGCCCTCTGCGAGCCATGTCGACACCCGATGACGGGCGTTCGGCGGCGCCGTGCCCGCGGAGGTCGACGGCGAGCACACGGTACCCGGCGCGTTCCAGCGCGGAAAGCTGGTACGTCCAGCTCGATGCGGCGGCCTTGAACCCGGCGAGCAGCACCAACGGGCGGCCTGCTGGATCGCCGGACTCTTCGTACTCCAGCCGGACACCGTCGTCGGCGCGGATCGAGGGCATGTCATTCTCCGTTCGGGAAGGCCTTGCCGGGGTTGAGGATCGACGCCGGGTCGAGCGCGTCCTTGATCGCGCGGTGCAGGCGCAGCACCGCCGGGCTCAGCTCCGCCGCCGCACCCGGCAGCTTCAGCAGCCCGACGCCGTGCTCGCCGGTCACCGTACCGCCGAGGGAGCGACAGTCGTCGACGATGCGATCGAACGCGACCTTCGCCCGCGCCTTCGCGTCGTCGTCGCCCTCCGGCGCGATGATCAGCGGATGCAGGTTGCCGTCGCCCGCGTGGGCGATGTTCGCGATCACGACGCCGGCGTCCGCCGCGGCGGCCTCGATGCGCGCCAGCATCTCGGGGACCGCCGCACGCGGTACGCAGATGTCCTCGGTCAGCACCGGACCGAGCCGCTCGAGCGCGGGATAGGCGAGCCGACGGGCGGTGAACAGCCGGTCGACCTCATCAGGGTCGGCGGCGCGCTCCACGCGGCTGCCACCCGCGGCGCGGAACAGCTCTTCGATGCCTGCGGCGAGCTCCTCGCCGCGGGCGCCGGCTTCGTCGACCTTGGCCAGCAGGAGCGCCGACGCGTCCTCGGGCAGATCCCAGCCCTGCCACTCGGCGACGGCGTGCAGGCACGTGCGGTCGATGAGCTCGAGGGCCGAGGGCACGATGCCCGCCTCGGTGACGGCGGCGACCGCGCGACCGGCATCCGTCAGCGTCCGGAAGTAGCCCACCACCGCGCGCTCCTCGCGACCGCCGAGCGGCCGGAGCTTCAGCGTGACGTCGACGATGATGCCGAGCGTGCCCTCCGAGCCGACGAAGAGGCCGGCCAGGTCGTAGCCGGTGACCCCCTTCGCCGTGGTGCGTCCGAGCTTCGCCACGCTCCCGTCGGCGAGCACGACGGTCATGCCGAGCACGTAGTCGCGCGTCACGCCGTATTTGACGCAGCAGATGCCGCCGGCGTTCGTCGCGACGTTGCCGCCGATCGTCGAGATCGCCTGGCTCGCGGGGTCCGGCGGATACCAGAGCCCTGATCCCGCGACGTGCCGGCGCAGGTCGTCGTTGAGCACGCCCGCCTCGACCACCGCGTACCGCTCGGCGACGTTCACCTCGGTGATCCGGGTCATGCGCTCCAGCGAGAGGACGAGGCATCCGTCCGTCGCATTCGCGCCTCCCGAGAGCCCCGTGCCGGCACCGCGAGGCACGATCGGCACGCCGTGCGCGGCGGCGGTGCGGACCGTCGCGACGACGTCGTCGATGGACGATGCGAACACGACGGCGGCGGGCATCGCGTAGTCGGCCCACTCGGCGTCGTCGTGGCTCAGGCGGTCGCGCGTCTCGTCGTCCGTGACGACGGCGTGCGGGGGCAGTGCGGCGCGGAGCGCCTCGACGACGGTGTGCATGGCGTACCGATGCTAATGCGTGCCGTGAGAGCCGCGTCCGCGACGCTGCGTGAACCCACAGCCGACCTGGGAAATCGGCCGTGGGATACAGTGTGACCTGTGGCACGCCGTCAAGCCCCGCCGGGCTCGCAGACCTCGCTCCGCGAGGCCAATCGCGCGCGTGTCATCGAGTCGCTGAAGCGCCATGGCCGCCTCACCCAGATCGAGCTCGCCGGGAGCACGGGCCTCTCACCCGCCACCGTCTCGAACATCGTCAAAGAGCTGACCGCGTCGGGCCTCCTGCACACGTCGTTCACGACGAGCAGCGGACGCCGCGCGACCCTGGTGTCGCTCGCCCGCCGTCTCGGACTGGTCGCCGGCGTCCACTACAGCTCCCGCCACCTGCACATCGCGATCGCCGACACCGCGCGCACCATCGTGACGCAGTCGTCGCTGCCGCTCCCCCTCGACCACCGCCACGACTCCGAGCTCGACCGCCTCGCACTGCTGCTCGGCGACATGATGGAGTCCCTCGGCGGGTCCATCGCCGACCTCCTCGGCGTCGGCCTGGCCCTTCCGGCGCCCATCGACCCCCGCACGGGGATGGTGTCGACGCCGGGCCTGCTGCGCGGCTGGGAGAACGTCGACGTGGCCGAGAGCCTGGCGATCCGCATCGGCCGCCCGGTGCACGTCGACAGCGAGGCGAACCTCGGCGGACTCGCCGAGGCCCGCGAGGGCAACGGACGGTCTGCGGCATCGTCGGTGTTCATCCGCGTGGGCCACACGATCAGCGCCGGCCTCGTCGTGAACGGCGACCTCTTCCGCGGCGTCAACGGCAAGGCGGGCCAGATCGGCCACGTCACGCTCGACGAGAACGGCCCCATCTGCCGCTGCAGCAATCGCGGATGCCTCGAGACCTATGCCGGCGGCCCGGCACTGCTGTCGCTCTTCCCGCCGAGCGAAGGCATGCACCGCCTCGGTGACCTGCTGCACGCGGCCGAACTCGGTGACGGCGCCGCACGCCGCGTGATCGCCGACGCCGGCCGCCACATCGGCATCGCCGCGGCGAGCCTGTGCAACCTGTTCGACCCCGAGATCATCGTCGTCGGCGGCGAGCTCGGCCAGGCCGGTGAGATCCTCATGGCCCCGATGCGTCACTCGCTCGAGCGCACTGCGCTCCCGTCGGCCGACGGCCTCCCCGAGATCGTCGGCGCGTCGTTCGGGGAGTGGGCCGAGACGCGCGGCGCCATCGCGATCGCCCTCGACCACGTCACGGTCGACGCCCAGCTTCCGACTGCACCGTCACTGCCCATCACCGCATAGGCTCGTCCGATGCCCCGTACGCGACTGGATCGGCCGCGACGGCGCCCGAGCGGGCGTCGCGCGCTGGCGGCAGCATCCGGTGTCCTCCTCGCCGCAGCGATGCTGTCGGCGTGCTCCGGCGCACCCGCGCCGGGCGGAACCCCCTCCGACGACACGATCGCGCTGCTGCTGCCCGACGCGAAGACCGCACGGTACGAGACGTTCGACCGGCCGATGTTCGAGGCCCGGGTCGCCGAGCTCGGCGACTACGAGGTGCTCTACGCCAACGCCGACCAGGACGCCGCGAAGCAGCAGCAGCAGGCGGAGTCGGCACTGACCGCCGGTGCCGGGGTGCTCGTGCTCGACCCGGTCGACGCGAACGCCGCCGTGAGCATCGTGAGCTCGGCGAACGCCAAGGGCGTGCCCGTGATCTCGTACGACCGGCTCATCGCCGGCGGCGACCTGGCGTACTACATCTCGTTCGACAACGAGAAAGTCGGGGTGCTGCAGGCCACCGCGTTCGTGGAGGGCGTGGACGCGGAGGACGAGGGCAGCGGCATCCTGATGGTCAACGGCTCCCCCACCGACAGCAACGCGGCGCTGTTCAAGCGCGGCGCCCACAGCATCATCGACGGCAGCGGTCTGCGCGTGCTCGCCGAATACGACACCCCCGGGTGGAACCCCGAGAAGGCGCAGGAGTGGGTGTCGGGCCAGATCGCCCAGCACGGCGGCGCCATCGCCGGCGTGTACGCGGCGAACGACGCGACGGCGGGCGGCGCCATCGCGGCGCTGCGGGTCGCCAACGTCGATCCCCTCCCGATCGTGACGGGCCAGGACGCCGAGCTGTCGGCGATCCAGCGCATCCTCACCGGCGACCAGTACATGACCGTCTACAAGGCGATCAAGCCGCAGGCCGAACTCGCCGCCGAGGTCGCGGTCAAGCTGCTGCACGGCGAGAAGGTCAGCGCCCCGCTCCAGATCCAGGGGACGCCCGCCACTCTGCTCGACCCGGTGGCCGTGACGATCGACGACATCATGGACACCGTCGTGGCCGACGGGTTCTGGACCGTCGAAGACATCTGCACCCCGGCGTACGCGGATGCGTGCGAAGCGGCGGGCATCGGGTAGGGTCCTGACTCTGACAGGGGTCGGCTGGGGATCGATGAGGACGAGGCGAGGATGTCGATGACGCACCCGCGGGCGGGACGCCCGCGCGAACGCGTGCTGACGATGCGCGGCATCGGCAAGCGCTTCGGCGCGGTCAAGGCGCTCACCGACGTCGACTTCTGGGTCAACGAGGGCGAGGTCGTCGCCCTCGTCGGCGACAACGGCGCCGGCAAATCGACGCTCGTGAAGGTGCTCGCCGGTGTGCACCCGCCCGACAGCGGATCGATCGAGTTCGACGGCGAGCCGGTGGGCATCGACACCCCGGCCGACGCCCAGGAGCTCGGGATCGAGACGATCTTCCAGGACCTCGCCCTGTGCGACAACCTCGATGTGGTCGCCAACCTGTGGCTGGGCCGGGAGCTGCGCGACGGTGCGACGCTCGACGAGGTCGACATGGAGCAGCGCACCTGGACCCTGCTGCGCGAGCTGTCGGCGAAGATCCCGTCGGTGCGCGTGCCCGTCGCCTCGCTCTCCGGCGGGCAGCGCCAGACCGTCGCGATCGCACGGTCGCTCATCGGCGAGCCCCGTGTCGTCATCCTCGACGAGCCGACCGCCGCGCTGGGCGTCGCGCAGACCGCCGAGGTGCTCAACCTCATCGAGCGCCTGCGCGAGCGCGGGCACGGTGTCATCCTCATCAGCCACAACATGGCCGACGTCATGGCGGTCGCCGACCGTGTGGTGGTGTTGCGCCTCGGCCGCAACAACGGCGTCTACAACGTCGCCGACGTCACGAGCGAGACGCTCATCGCGGCCATCACCGGTGCGGTCGATCACTCGGCCACCCGGCGCGCACCGGAGCGGACGGATGCTGCGGCCCCGCCGCCGCCCGCCGGTCCGCCGCTCGACGAACCGCCGCTGGACGAGCACACCGCCGGCGGCACCGTGATCCGCATGCCCCGCGCCGGCTCTCGCAGGCCCCGCCCGCGCGGGGACGGGTCGCGATGAGCCTCCACGGCGACGAGCGCCTCGCGGATGCGCCCGTGGACGAACGGCTCCTGAGCGGGAGCGGCCTCCGGCACGCGGCCGAGGCGTTCGTGTCGCGAGTCCGCGGCGGCGACCTGGGCGCGCTGCCCGTCGTGCTCGGCATCGCGGTGATCTGGACCGTGTTCCAGCTCCTCAATCCCGTGTTCCTCTCCAGCGAGAACCTCGTCAACCTCACGATGCAGTGTGCGGCCATCGGCACGATCGCACTCGGGGTCGTGGTCGTCCTGCTCGTCGGAGAGATCGACCTCTCGGTCGGCTCGGTCTCGGGCCTCGCCGCCGCCGTGCTGGCTGTGACGTTCGTGCAGCTGCAGTGGAACCTCGTCCTGTCGCTGATCGCGGGCATCGCGATCGGCTGCCTCGTCGGGCTGCTCTACGGCTTCCTGTACACGAGGTTCGGGCTGCCGAGTTTCGTCATCACGCTCGCCGGTCTGCTCGGCTTCCTCGGGCTGCAGCTGTGGGTGCTCGGCGAGACCGGGTCGATCGCGATCCCGTTCGACTCGTGGCTCGTGCAGTTCGCGCAGCAGATGTTCCTCCCGGTGTGGGCGTCGTACGTCGTCGCGGTCCTCGCGGCGGGCGCCTTCGCCTGGTCGCTCCTACGCCGGTCACGACGGCGCGCTGCGGCGAACCTGGTGAGTCAGAGCTACGGCGAGATCGCGCTGCGGAGCGGGGTGCTGCTCGCCTTCCTTCTCGTGGCCACCTGGTACCTCAATCTGTACCGGGGCGTCGGCGTCATGTTCCTGTTCTTCCTCGGGCTGGTGGTCGCGATGAACTTCGCCCTCACCCGCACCCGCTGGGGGCGCGCGGTCTACGCGGTCGGCGGGTCCGTCGAGGCGGCGCGGCGCGCCGGCATCAGAGTGGACCGCATCTATCTCTCGGTCTTCGCGATGTGCTCCACCCTCGCCGCGGTCGGCGGCATCCTCGCCGCCGCACGGCTGGCTTCCGCGAACCAGAGCTCGGGGACCGGAGATGTGAACCTCAACGCGATAGCCGCCGCCGTCATCGGCGGCACGAGCCTCTTCGGCGGGCGCGGATCGGCGTATTCCGCGCTCGTCGGCATCGTCGTGATCCAGTCGATCTCGTCCGGGCTGACGCTGCTCAACCTCGACTCGTCGGTGCAGTTCATGGTGACCGGCGTGGTGCTCGTTCTGGCGGTCATCGTCGACTCGCTGTCGCGACGCACACGCGCCGCGACGGGTCGAGCCTGAGCGCTTCATCACGCTCGCTGTCTTCACTTGACGAACGCTCCCAGCGGGAGTACAGGTTCTGACGTGGCTTTGCCTACGCGAAAACAGCGGTTTTCACTCGCTTCGTACGCATTCTGCACGGTAAACGCTCTCTAAGCGCCGTGCGCCCGGGTCCGCGGCGCGCACGATGCGGGGCGTTGCCAAAGCGTTATGTTCAAGACTTGACGATAAGAATCCATGTCGTCGATGATCGCATCAGCGCGATGAACGCCAGGGACGATCCTGGGGACTCGCCCGCTTCAATGACGAAAGGCAAGAGATGAAGAAGTCTTCGATCCTCGCCGTGGCCGCCCTCACGGGCGCCGCTGCGGTGATGCTGGCCGGCTGTTCCAGTGGGGGCAACGGCGACGGCGGCTCGACCGAGGGTGGCGGCGACGCCGCGAGCCGCGCGTGCGTGATCCTGCCTGACGCGGCCTCGTCGCCGCGCTGGGAGAACTTCGACCGCAAGTACCTCCAGGAGGGCCTGGAGGCGGCCGGGTTCGACGCCGACATCCAGAACGCGCAGGGTGACGTCAACAAGTACTCGACGATCGCCGACCAGCAGCTCACGCAGGGCTGCGGCGTCATGCTCCTCGTCGACTATCAGGGCGCTGCCGAGGCGGTCGCGACGAAGGCCAAGGCCGAGGGCATCCCGGTCATCGCCTACGACCGTCCGTTCACCGGTGCGGACTACTACGTGTCGTTCGACAACACCGAGGTCGGACGCATGGAGGGCCAGACCGTGCTCGACGGTCTCGAGACCGCGGGCAAGGACCCTGCCACCGCGATCGTCGTCTACATGGGCGGCGACCCGACCGACGGCAACGCGGCGATGTTCCACGACGGCGCCGTCGAGGTCATGGAGGCTGCCGGCATCAAGGCGGCCGCCGAGCCTCCCGGGGTGTGGGACCAGGCCAAGTCGCAGACCAACTTCGAGCAGGCGCTGACCTCGCTCGGCGGCAAGGTCGACGGCGTCTGGGTCGCGAACGACACCAACGCGGCCGGCGTCATCAAGGTCCTGCAGGACAACAACCTGACCGGCGTCGCCGTGTCGGGCCAGGACGCGAACGTCGCGGGCCTGCAGAACATCCTGCTCGGCTGGCAGACCGCCACGGTCTACAAGCCGGTCAAGGACGAGGCCACGGCCGCTGTCGACACCGCCGTGTCCCTGCTCAAGGGTGAGGACGTCACCGCGCAGGCCAAGCTCGACGACGGCACGCCCTACATCCAGGTCACGCCGATCCTTGTCGGACCGGACAAGGTCAAGGATGTGGTCGCCGCCGGTGACGCCGACTACGACGATGTCTGCACGCCTGACGTGATGGCAGCCTGCGAGCAGTACGGAGTGACTGCCCAGTAATGGAGCAGTCTGCGGACTGAGCCGCAAGGGGCGTCGCGCCGCACGGCGTGACGCCCCTTCGCGCCGGACCATGGCATTCCCAAGGAAGCGAGCATGTCAGACACAATCACCACCACCCCGGCCACCGCGGTCGGCGCCGAGCCGATCATCCAGCTGGTCGGCGTCAAGAAGTCCTTCGGGCCGGTCAGCGTCCTGAAGGGCGTCGACCTGAAGGTCCACCCCGGCAAGGTCACCGCCCTGGTGGGCGACAACGGCGCCGGCAAGTCCACGCTCATCAAGGGCCTCGCCGGCGTCCAGCCCTACGACGAGGGCGAAGTCCTGATCGACGGCCAGCACCGCGACCTGCATGCGCCCCGTGACGCTTCGGGCCTCGGCATCGAGGTCGTCTACCAGGACCTCGCGCTGTGCGACAACCTCGACATCGTGCAGAACATGTTCCTCGGCCGCGAGGAGCTCTCCTTCGGCACCTTCGACGAGGGCCGCATGGAGAAGGAGGCCTCCGACACGCTGCGTTCACTCTCGGTCCGCACCGTGAAGTCGGTGCGGCAGAAAGTGTCCAGCCTGTCGGGCGGCCAGCGTCAGACCGTGGCGATCGCCCGTGCCGTGCTCAAGAAGGCGCGCGTGGTCATCCTCGACGAGCCGACCGCCGCCCTCGGCGTCGCGCAGACCGAGCAGGTGCTGAACCTCGTGAAGCGCCTTTCCGAACAGGGCGTCGCGGTGATCCTGATCAGCCACAACCTCGCCGACGTGTTCGAGGTCGCCGACGACATCGCCGTGCTGTACCTCGGCCAGATGGTCGCGCAGATCCCGACGTCCTCGACCACCCGCGACGACGTGGTCGGCTACATCACCGGCACCAAGACACCCGCCGGCGTCTCGATCCTCGACACGTCGACCGTTCGCACCGAAGGAGGCGCGGAATGAGCAGCAACGTCACCCGCACCGAGGCCGCTCCCGACCCACTCGCCAGCGACATGATCGGCAGCGGCGTCGAAGGCGGTGTCAGCGACCAGATCCGCGCGTGGTGGCAGCGTGTGCGCGGTGGCGACATGGGCGCCCTCCCCGCGATCGGCGGCCTCGTCGTCCTCGGAGCGCTGTTCTCGATCCTCAGCCCGTTCTTCCTCACTGAACGCAACTTCGCCAACCTGCTCAACCAGGCCGCCACGCTCGTCGTGCTCGGCATGGCGCTCGTGTTCGTGCTGCTGCTCGGCGAGATCGACCTGTCGGCCGGTGTCACCGGCGGCGTCGGCATGGCGCTGTTCGTCGTGCTGAACGCCCAGTTCGGCATCCCGTGGCCGCTCGCGCTGCTGATCGGATTCGGGTTCGGGTTCCTCACCGGCGCCCTCATAGGTTTCTTCGTAGCGAGAGTCGGCATCCCGTCATTCGTCGTGACATTGGGCTTGTTCCTGGGCTTCCAGGGGCTCGCGCTGGTGATCATCGGCCCGGGCGGCCTGTTCCGTCTCGAGGTGCCCGAGCTCATCGCGCTGCAGAACGGCAACCTGCCGGTGTGGGGCGGATGGGTCATGCTCGTGATCATGCTCGCGATCTCAGCAGGCACGTCGTTCTGGGACCGCGCCCGCCGCACCCGCGCCGGCGTGCCCAACCGCGCCCTCTCGATGGTGTGGATCAAGCTCGCCGCGATCGCGGTCATCGGCGGAGTGGTCGTCTACGTGCTCAACCAGAACCGCGGGCAGTCCGTGGTCGAGGTTGCGGGCGTGCCGATCGTCGTGCCCGTCGTGCTCGTGATCCTGTGGATCGGCACCTTCCTGCTCGACCGCACCAAGTTCGGCCGGTACATCTACGCCATCGGCGGCAACGCCGAGGCGGCACGCCGCTCCGGCGTGAAGGTGCGCTGGATCAAGTGGTGGGCGTTCGTGATCTGCTCCAGCCTCGCCGTGTTCTCGGCGCTGCTGAGCGTCGCGCGCGTGGGTTCGGTCGACGCGACAGTCGGCCGCGACATCGTCCTGTCGGGCGTCGCCGCGGCGGTCGTCGGCGGCGTGAGCCTGTTCGGCGGCAAGGGCCGTCTGATGCACGCCGCGATCGGCGCCCTCGTCATCGCGACGATCACCAACGGCCTCGGCCTGCTCAACCTCCCGGCCGGCATCAACCTGCTGGTCACGGGCGGCGTGCTGATCCTCGCTGCGACCGTCGACGCCCTCTCGAGGGTGCGGTCGGGCGGCGCGCGGTAGCGTCGCGATGGCATGCGAAGAGCGCCGGGTGGATGCTTCCACCCGGCGCTCTTCGTCTACGCCGAGGTGCGCGCCGCGATCACCTCGTCGACCCACGCCGGCACGAGCTCGCTCGCCAGGCCCGCCCGCGCTTCGTCGAACGGCACGGCCGGGTCGCTGGGCTCGAGGTTCAGCTCGACGGTCCGCGCCCCGAACGCGGCCGCCAGCGCGACGTATCCCGCGGCCGGATACACCTCCCCCGACGTGCCGATCGAGACGAACACGTCGCACGCGACGACGGCCTGCTCGATGCGATCGAGCTCGTACGGCATCTCACCGAACCAGACCACGTCGGGGCGCAGCATCCGTTCTCCGCAGACCGGGCAGGCGGGACGGTCGAGGAGGTCGTCGTCCCACTCGGGGCGGGATCCGCACGCGAGGCAGAGCGCGCGGCGCAGCTCGCCGTGCATGTGGACGAGGTTGCGAGTGCCGGCGCGTTCGTGCAGGTCGTCGACGTTCTGCGTGACCACGAGCAGGTCGTCGCCGATGGCGCCCTCCAGCCGGGCGAGCGCGCGGTGCGCTCGGTTGGGAGCGACGGATGCCACGGCCCGGCGTCGCGCGTCGTAGAACGCCTGGACGAGGTCGGGGTCGCGCTCGAAGCCCCCCGGCGTCGCGACGTCCTCGATGTCGTGCCCCTCCCAGAGCCCGTCCGCCCCGCGGAACGTGGGCACGCCGCTCTCGGCCGAGATGCCGGCGCCGGTCAGCACGACGATGCGGGTCATCGCACGGTGCCGGGCGCGACGTGCGACAGCACGCGCTCCCAGACGTCGGCCAGGATGAGCCGCGCCTCGAGGTCGTCGGTCCGCGGCACCATCTCCACGCGCGCCGACGACAGATGGTTCTTGAACCACTGCGCCGCGCCCGACGCGGCGGTCGGATCCGCCTGGCCGTTCATGAGGAGCGTCTTCGCGGCGATGCGGTCGAGGACCCCGGCGACCTCGCTCGCGCCGAGCTCGGACTCGGGTCGGGGGACGGCGACGAGCGCCAGCCTGTCGACGCCCTCGCCGAGATGGGCCGCGACCAGGATCGCGAGCTCGCCGGCCTCGCCGACTCCCACCAGACCGACCGGGCGACCGTGCGACTCCTCGGCGATGAACCGCGCGATGACGCTCGCGGTCGCTTCTGCAGGGGTCGCGCCGCGGTACGCGGCGGGGTCGTCGATGTCGTCGACCGTGAGCCCCACCGCGACGATCCTCGCGTCACGCCGTGCGGTGGCATCGGGGCGTGGATCCGACAGGGTCGAGACCCCCGAGCGGAGCAGCACCACGGTGCGCTCGGCCCCGGGTGCCCCGAAGCTGCGGTTCTCGTACGAGGCGTCGGGCGCGGGTCCCTTGGTCATGGCGAAATCCTACGAGCCCTTGCGGTGAGGTGGGCTTCGGCCACGCGAAGTCCGTGAGACCACCTTCGGCCGCCGAGACCGCAGGGTGTCCCCAGGGTCTCGGCGGCCGATCGTGGTCTCACGCCGAGGAGCGGGATCTCAGGCCATCAGCGGGATGGCGCCGACCAGCACGCCGACCGCGAGCATCGCGAGCGACACGATCGTGGCGCGCCACAGCACCTTCTTGTGGTGGTCGCCGAGGTTCACGCTCGCCAGCGAGACCAGGAGGAGGATCGCCGGCACCAGCGGGCTCTGCAGGTGCACCGGCTGGCCGGTGATCGATGCCCGCGCCATCTCGACCGGCGCGATCCCGAAGTGCTCCGCACTCTGCGCGAGCACGGGGAGGATGCCGTAGTAGAACGCGTCGTTCGACATGAAGAACGTGAACGGGATCGACAGGATGCCGGTGATCACGGCGAGGAACGGGCCGAGCGAGGCCGGGATCACGGTGGTGATCCAGGTGGCCATGGCGTCGACCATGCCCGTGCCGTTCAGCACACCGACCAGCACGCCCGCGGCCAGCACCATCGAGACCACGCCGACGATGCTCGGAGCATTCGCGACGATCTCGTCGGCCTGGCTCTTGAGCTTCCGGAAGTTGACGACCAGCGCGATCGCGGCGCCGACCATGAAGACGTACGCGAGCGGGAAGATGTCGAGGACCAGCAGCACCATCACCACGAGCGTGAGCGCCAGGTTGAACCAGATCAGCTTCGGCCGCAGCGTCGCGCGGTTCGGGTCGAGCATGGTGTCCGCCATCGCGGTGTCTTCCCGGTCCACCACCGCGGTCGCCGCGGGCACGCCGCCGTGACCGCCGGCGAGGGTGACGATGTTGCCGGTGCGCAGCGTCGCACGGGCGCCCGGCTTCGTGTCGGCGCCGCGGAAGATCCGCGGGCCGGCGAGCGAGCCGCCGTCGCCGAGGCGCGAGGCGTCGATGCTGCCGATGCGCTTGCGCTCCGAGAGGCCGAGGAACCACGAGAACGTCAGCGCGATGACCAGGCCGGCCGCGAGGGACGGCAGCATCGGCACGAAGATGTCGGTCGGCTGCAGGCCCAGCGCTGTCGCTGCGCGCACGGTCGGACCACCCCACGGCACGATGTTGAGCGTCCCGTTCATGAGGCCCGCCACGCACGTGAGCACGACCGGGCTCATGCCCAGACGGAGGTAGATCGGCAGCATCGCGGAGGTCGTGATGATGAACGTCGTGGACCCGTCGCCGTCGAGCGACACCGCTCCGGCGAGGAGCGCCGTGCCCAGCACGACCTTCGCCGGGTCATCGCCCAGCAGCCTCGTGATCGCGCGGATGAGCGGGTCGAACAGCCCGACGTCGATCATGATGCCGAAGTACATGATCGCGAACATGAGGAGGGCCGCCGTGGGGGCCATGCTGCCGATGGCATCGATGATCATGTCGCCGAGGCCGAGCCCCGCGCCGGCGAACAGGCCGAACACCGTGGGCACGAGGATGAGCGCGACCATCGGCGTGAGCCGCCGCGTCATGATGAGCGCCATGAAGACGAGCACCATGGTGAACCCGAGGGCGACCAGCACCCATTCGGGCGGGACGAAGGCCGTCGCGTAGCCTTCGTCGGCCTCGGCGGCCTGGAGGAGGAACGGTGCTGCCGCGTTCATGTCGACTCCTTCGTCGTGGGGTGCGTCAGGTCTCCCGCACCGTTTCGCGGTGCGTCTGAGAGAGGTTAGGGTCGAGCCCCGGACGGGCGCGCGGTAAGTCGCATTCCCTCGCGTTGTGCGCGTAGCGTGTGTTCTGCGCATTCTGCTCAGGCGCAGTCCGCTCACACACCCGGGAGGTGACATGCGCTTCGCGACACGGCTGCTGCTCGTGCAACTGGCGACGGTCGCCGCCGTCGTCGCCGTGTGCGCGCTCGTCTTCGGATGGCTGGGCGTGCGCCAGCTGCGCGCGGAATCCGAGGCTGCCGCCCTCAACATCGCCCGCACCGTCGCGGAAGACCCCGACGTGAAGTCCCTCGTCGCCGAGTTCTCGGCGGACCCGGGAACTCCGGATGCCGCAGACCTCCGTGACGGTCCGCTGCAGCGGATCGCCACCGATGTCGCGGACCGCACCGACGCGCTGTTCGTCGTGATCACCGACGACCACGGCATCCGTCTCGCCCACCCGAATCAGGACCTGCTCGGCCAGGTGGTCTCGACGCCCTTCGCCGAGGTGCTCGAGGGCAACGAGGTGGTCGACTGGGAGGTCGGCACGCTCGGCGAGTCCGCGCGGGCGAAGGTGCCGATCTACGCCGATGCCGGGGGCGCCCCGGCCGGCGAGGTCAGCGTCGGCTTCGAGCGCGCGAGCGTGTTCGACGACCTCCCCGCGCTCCTCACGACGATCGCGGTGGCCGCGCTCGGCGGAGTCGCGCTGGCGACGCTGGCGACGCTGCTCCTGCGGCGGCGCTTCGAACGGCTGACCCTCGGACTCCAGCCCGAGGAGCTCGTGGCCCTCGTCCAGAACCAGGCCGCGGTGCTCGAGGGCGTCGGGGACGGCGTGGTCGCCCTGGATCCCGACGGCGTCGTCCGCGTGTGCAACGAGGCGGCGGAGCGGATGCTGGGACTCGACGATCCCGTCGGCCGCCGGTTCAACGAGCTGGCGTTACCCGAAGACGTGCTCCGGGCCGTGCGCGAGGGCGCGACCGCCGTCGAGGCGGTCGTGGGCGACCGCGTGCTGTACCTCGACACGCGTCCGGTGCGCCGCGACGCCCGCGCGCTCGGAGAGATCGTCGTGGTGCGCGACCGCACCGATGTCGAGGCGCTCGCCGGACGGCTCGAGACCGTCCGCGCCATGACCGAGGCGCTCCGCGTGCAGCGCCATGAGTTCGCCAATCGTCTGCATGTCGCATCCGGGCTGATCGATGCCGACCGCGTGGAGGAGGCACGCGCGTTCCTCGGCGACCTCACCGAACGCGGAGCCGTCGACTTCGCCGTCGCCGGGCTCGAGCGCGTTCCCGACGCATTCCTCCAGTCGCTCCTGGGCGCGACGGGGGCGGCGGCGCGCGAACGGGGCGTGAGCGTGCGGGTCTCCGACGACACTCTGCTGCTGAGCGAGGTCGCACTGCCGGAGGACGTCGCGGCGATCCTCGGCAACCTCGTCGGCAACGCGGTGACCGCGGCGGTCGCCGGCGACGAACCGCGCTGGGTCGAGGTCGCGCTGCTCGGCGACGGCGATGAACTCGTGGTCACGGTCGCCGACTCGGGCGGCGGCATCCGTCCCGTCGGGAGCGATCCGTTCGCCCGCGCCGGCTCTCGCTCGGCAGACTCGGGCCCCGGCGACGCGGTGCACGGACACGGCTTCGGTCTGCCGCTGTCCCGCGACCTCGCCCGCCGGCACGGCGGCGACGTGTGGCTCATCGACGCAGGCGGCCTCGGTTCGGGTGCCGTGTTCGGGGCGCGGCTTCCGGGCGCGCTGCGCACCGATGCCGCTGTCCCTCGAGAGGAGAATGCATGAGCCAGCCCATCCGTGTGCTCGTCGTCGACGACGACTTCCGCGTCGCCGGACTGCACCGCGACGTCGTGGCCTCCCGCGCCGGCTTCACCGCGCTGGACCCCGTGCATTCACTCGGGGCCGCGCGCCAGGCCGTGCGCGCCCACGCTCCCGACCTGCTGCTCGTGGACGCGTTCCTCCCCGACGGCGACGGAGTCGAGTTCGTCGCGGGCGTCGACGTGGACGCGTTCGTGCTGTCGGCTGCGACGGATGCTGCGACCGTGCGTCGTGCGCTGCGCGCGGGCGCACTCGCGTATCTGACGAAGCCGTTCGAGGCCCGCGTGCTGGCGGAGCGCCTCGACCGCTACGCGCGCATGCGGAATCTCCTCGCGACCGACCGCCCCCTCGAGCAGGAGCAGATCGACCGCGCCCTGACGATCCTCCACGGCTCTGCGGAACCTGCCACCGTCGCCCGATCCGCGACGGAGCAGCTGATCCTCGAGGGCCTCGGCGACGACGAGGCCTCCGCGGCCGAGGTCGCCGACCGGGTGGGCATCTCTCGCGCGACCGCGCAGCGCCATCTCGCCACGCTCGCCGCGCGCGGACAGGTCGAAGTACGCCTGCGCTACGGCACCACGGGAAGACCCGAGCACCGGTACGTCGCCGCCCGCGGCTGACGGGGCGACGTCGTCACCCTCGCAGGAGCGACCGGAGCGACTCGATCGTGTCGGCCTCGTCGGGGCGCTTGTCGGGGCGGTAGCCCTTCACACGGGCGAAGCGCAGGGCGACTCCGCCGGGGTACCGCGTCGACCGCTGCACGCCGTCGATCGCGATCTCGACCACGGTCTCGGGCCGCACGTGCACGGCGTACGCCGAGCGGTGGGTCTCGATGGTGGGGAAGTGCTCGGTCTGCCACGTCAGCGTCGCGTCGGTCAGGCCCTTGAACGTCTTGCCCACCATCACGAAGCCGCCCGGTTCGCCGAAGACCCCCTCCGGGTCTCGGGCGCCCAGGTGCAGGTTCGACAGCTTTCCGGTGCGGCGACCCGACCCCCACTCGACCGCCAGCACGACGAGGTCGTAGGTGAGCACCGGCTTGACCTTGAGCCAGCTCTTGCCGCGCCGCCCGGCGGCATAGGGGGCGTCGAGCGCCTTGACCATGACGCCCTCGTGGCCCGCGGCGAGCGCCTGCCGCGAGAACTCCTCGGCCTCTGCCGGGTCGTCGGTGACGACACCCGGCATGCGGGCGTCGCCGACGGCTCGATCAAGCAGCTCGAGCCGCGTCGCCAGCGGCTCGTCGATCAGGTCGCGGCCGTCGAGATGAAGGATGTCGAAGAACCACGGCCTCAGCACCGTGGCCGCCGCGTCGTCGCCCATCGATCCGAATCGCGACATCGTGTCTTGGAACGGGCGCGGGCCACCGTCCTCGTCGAGCGACAGCGTCTCGCCATCGAGGATCATCCGCTCGGCGGGCAGTGCCTTTACCGCTTCGACGAGCTCGGGCACGCGGTGGGTGATGTCGGCGAGGCTCCGGGTGAAGACGCGAACGTCGTCGCCGTCGCGATGCACCTGGATGCGCGCCCCGTCCAGCTTGTATTCGACGGATGCTGCGGCCCCGAGCGTCGCGAGCGCCTCCGTCGTCGAGCCCGCCGTCGCCGCGAGCATCGGCAGCACGCCGCGCCCCACCTCGAGACCGACCGCCGCGAGCTCGTCGGCGTCGCCGATGAGCGCGATGCGCGCCGTCACACCCAGGTCGCCGGACAGCATCGCTGCTCGCCGCACGACGGGCGCTTCGCGCTCCGACCCCTTCGCGATCGCATCGAGGAGCACACCCTCCAGCGCCCCGGTGCGCAGCTCGCCGATCATGACGCGCGCCAGGAAGTCCCACTCGTCGGCCGTGGCGGCGCCGGCGAGCGCATCGAGCTCGCCACGGCGCGCGAGCACCGAGCCCGCGCCGTCGGCCCCCGCCAGTCGGCTGAGGGATGCGTCGACATCGAGCACCGTCAGCGTCGGCGTCTCGGCATGGACGACGTCGAGGCCCATGAGACTCCGCCACCCGACGCCGAGCCGCCCCTGCCGCGGGTTGGCGGTGAGGAATCCGATGGCGGGAGCGATCTCGTCGGGCTGAAGCCCGCGCAGCACGGTGGCTAGGACGGCGATCTTGGCCAAGCGCGATGAGGTCGCCGCGACCTCGCCCGTCGCGGTCACCAGCTCGTTCAGCAGCACACCGGCATTCTGGCATCGTCCCCCGACACATGTCCCCGGCTTGACGGCTAGCGCGTGACCGTCCTCAGCGCGGAATCCAGGTCACGGTGCGCGAACTCGTACCCGGCTGACAGCAGCACCTCGGGCGCGGCCCACCGGCTCTTGAGCACGAGCTCCGGTTCGGTGCGCAGCACCGCCATCGCCGGCTCCAGCATGAAGCGGTAGGCGGGAAGACCGATCGGCTGCCCGACGAGGCGCCGCAGTGTCGCCATGAGCGTCCGGTTGTCGCTCGCCTCGGGAGCCGCGAGGTTGACCGGACCGTCGATCTCGGACCGGTCGCGCACGAAACGCACCGCGCCGACGACGTCGTCGAGGTGGATCCAGCTGAAGCGCTGCCGCCCGCCCGACCGGTGCCACGAGGCTCCGCCGTTGCCTGTCGGATGCGCACCGATCCCTCGGTACCGACGGTGCGCCCACCACCAGCCGTCGTACTGCGGGCCGCCGAGACCGAGCCGCGCGAGGCGCAGGAGCATGTTCGTCGCCGGGCCGTCGCCGACGACGATGGCCATCCGCAGCGCGACGCGACGCGTCGCCGGCAGATCGCCCGCGAAGAACACGTCCTCCCAGTTCCGCGCGACGTCGGCGGAGAATCCCACCCCGAGCTCGCCTTCGGCCTCGGTCTGCGCCCGGTCCATCGCGTAGCGATAGATCGTGGCGGTGCTGGCGTTGAGCCACAGCGGAGGCGCGGTCGCAGCATCCGTCACCGCCTCGCGCAGCGTCGTGGTCGTCTCGACCCGCGATCGCAGGATCTCGTCACGGTTCGCGTCGGTGTAGCGGCAGTCCACCGACTTCCCCGCGAGGTTCACGAGCACGGCGGCACCATCGATGAGAGCACGGATACCGCGCCCGTCGTCCCACGTCGCGTCCGCGCCTGCCCGGCCGATGGTGCGCGCGTCGTAGCCGTCCTCGGCGAAGGCGCGCAGGAGCGCCTGCCCGACGAAGCCGGACGCCCCCGCCACCACCGCGACGGGTCGGCTCACCGGCCGGTTCCCGACGTGCCGCCGGTGCTCCACAGCGCCCACACGACGAGCAGCGGCTGCAGCAGCATCCGGACGAACCGCGCCCGATCGGTGCGCAGCAGGGGTGCCGGCCGGCGCGTCCGCCATTGATGGACATTGCCCGGGAAGACCGCCACGAAGAACGCCGCGACCGCCCATCCGGTGCGGCGCCGCTCGCCGGGGAGCGCCACGAGAGCACCGCCGAGCATCAGCTCGACGACACCCGACACGACGACGATCGTGTCCTTGTCGGTGCGGAACAGTCGCGTCGCCCAGTCGGGAACGACGATGCGGTAGCCGCGGCGCCCCCAGGTCAGGTGCGACGCGCCTGCGGCCACGAGCAGTGCCGCCAGCGCCCAGCGGGCGATGGTCCGGGTCACGCGACGGCGTCCGCGATCGCGTCGATGAACCGGAGGTGGTCGTCGACGGTTCCCGAGGCCGTGATGACGCGCAGCACGACCTCGTCGACGCTCGCGCGGTACGCGGCGATCCGGTCGCGCAGCTCCTCCGGACGGATCACGGTGTCCGCGGCGGCGACGCCCGACCGCGCGAAGTTCGCGGCATACGCCGGGTACCCGGCGTAGCGGGCGGTCTCGTCCTCGATGGCGCGGAGCGCCGCCGGATCGGCGGCGGCGCGCACGTAGAGCGCGACGTGCGTGGCCGGTGCGATCTCCCGCGCCTGCGCCGCCTGCGTGGCGGCGATCTGCGGGGTCAGCCAGCTGAGGAGGAGCCCGTCGGACTCTGCCGCGGCCGCGCGGCGCATCTTCGGTCCCAGAGCGCCGACCACGACGCGGGCGCGAGTGCGGGCGCGAAGGGCGGTGGCAGCATCCGTGACCCTCGCGACGGCTCCGGTGCGCAGCTGGCCCGAGCCGATGCCGAGCACGAGGCGATCGGCCGGAAGCGCCTCGGCGCTCGCGAGGATGCCGTCGGGCGTGCGACGGTCGATCGGAAGCACTCCCGTGGCGAGCACGAGCCGCTCGGTGGCACCCGCAGCGGCCGCGAGCACGGCGAGTGCGTCGTGTCCGGGGGTGTCGTTGACCCACAAGGCGTGCAGTCCCGCAGCCTCGGCGGCCGCCGCGACGCGCGCACCGACGTCCGCGCCGGCGGCGGCGGCGATACCGATCGACAGCGCCGCCGTCATGCGACGCTCGCGCCGACGAGGCGCGACACTTCGGCGGCAGACCGGTAGAACTCGGTGATGTCGCCGCGGGACGAGGGCAGGAGCACCACATCGTCTACCCCGGCGTCGAAGAAGCGCTGCGCGCCCGCGGCGACGTCTGCCGGCTCGCCCCACAGCGCGCGCTCGGCGGGATCGGGCTTGTCGCCCACGTCGGCGATCGCCCGGGCCTCGGCATCCGCGCCGAAGGCGGTGACGACGTAGGCCACCACGTCGTGGTCACCGGCGCGACCCGACGCAGCACGCGCCTCGCGGATGGCGGCCGTGGCGACGGCGTACTCCCCCGCGGTGTGCCCACTGTCCAGCACGGTCCCGTCGCCCACCTCGCCGCTCAGCCGCAGCGTCTTCGGCCCTTCAGCCGCCGCGTACACGAGGGGCGGCGCGACGGGCGGATAGTCCAGGCGCACGTCGCGGAGCGTGACATAGCGACCGTCGAGGCTGATCTGGTCACCGGCGAGCAGGCCGCGAAGCGCCGGCACGTACTCGCGCATCAGGGTCAGCGGCGAGGCGACGCGCGCCCCGACCTGCCCCATCCAGTCGAGCACGCCGTGGCCGACGCCGGGAAGCAGCCGGCCGGGGAACAGCCGCTCGACCGTGGCGATCTCCATCGCCGTCGCGGCGACGTTCCTCAGCGGCATGGGCGCGATCCCGATGCCGATGCGCAGCGCCTCGGTCCACGCGAGGGCCGCGCCCACCGTGGCGAACGCGGACTGCTTGAAGCAGTCCTCCCAGATCCACAGCTCGGGCAGTCCCGCAGACTCCGACGCCAGCACGGCGTCGCGGAACTCGTCGGGGGTGTGGGTGTACGGATTGAAGATCGCGCCGATGCGGGTCATGAACCCACTCTGGCAGGGCGCGCCGACACACGCGAAGAGCGCCGGCCCTCCGCGGGCTCGGCGCTCTCCCGCTCACCTGTCGCGAAACGCCGGGAGCCGGCAGATCGCGACAGGTGAGCGGGTCGATGCTCGGATCAGGCGGCCACCGCGAAGGGTGAACCGGCGACCACGGAGAGTGCTTCGGCCGAGGCATCCACCGTCACCGTCCCGCCGTCCACGAGCGCGCCCGTGACGAACAGGTCGGCGATGCGGTCGTCCACCTCGCGCTGGATGAGGCGGCGCAGCGGCCGTGCGCCGTACTCGGGCTCGTAGCCGTTGTCGGCGAGCCAGGCCACCGCGGAGTCGGTCACGACCAGCTCCACCTCGCGCTTGGCCAGGCGCGCATCGGATGCCCCGAGCAGCAGTCGCACGATGCTCTGCAGCTGCGGCTTCTCGAGCTTGCGGAACAGCACGATCTCGTCGATGCGGTTGAGGAACTCAGGGCGCATCGCCTCGCGCAGCTTGCCGAAGACCCGGTCGCGCAGATCCTTCTCGGACCCGAAGCCGGTCGTCCCTCCCCCGTCGGCGAGGAAGCCGATCGCACCGCCGCGCGACGCGAGGAACTCCGAGCCGAGGTTCGAGGTCATGACGACCACCGTGTTGCGGAAGTCGACCGTGCGACCCTGGCCGTCGGTGAGGCGCCCGTCATCGAGCACCTGCAGCAGCAGGTTGAACACGTCGGGGTGCGCCTTCTCGATCTCGTCGAACAGCACGATCGAGTACGGGTTGCGCCGCACGCGCTCGGTGAGCTGTCCGGCCTCGTCGTAGCCGACGTATCCGGGAGGGGCGCCGACGAGGCGCGACACGGTGTGCCGCTCGCCGAACTCGCTCATGTCGAAGCGGATGACCGCACCCTCGTCGTCGAACAGCGACGCCGCGAGCGCCTTCGCGAGCTCGGTCTTGCCCACGCCGGTCGGGCCGAGGAAGAGGAACGACCCCACCGGGCGACGGGCGTCGCCCATGCCGGTGCGGTTGCGGCGGACCGCCCTGGCGACGGCGGTCACGGCGTCGTCCTGGCCGATCACGCGGTCGTGCAGCTCGTCCTCGAGGGACGCCAGGCGCTCGCGCTCGGTCTCGGTCAGGCGGTTCACCGGGATGCCGGTGGCCCGGCTGATCACCGCGGCGATCTCCGGCTCGTCCACGATCGCCTCGGTACGCACGGCGGCGCCCGCGGCGGTGGCACGTTCGAGGCGATCCTGCACCTCGGCGATCTGGTCGCGGATCTGCGACGCCTCCTCGTAGTGCTCCGCCGACACCGCGGCGTTCTTGTCGGCCTCGAGGGTCGCGAGGCGCTCGATGAGCCCGCTCACGTCCACCTTCGACCCGAGACGCAGCCGCAGTCGCGCACCCGCCTGGTCGATGAGGTCGATCGCCTTGTCGGGCAGCACCCTCTCGGTCAGGTAGCGGTCGCTGAGCTCGACGGCGGCGCGGAGTGCCTCGTCCGTGTAGACGATGCCGTGGTGCTCCTCGTAGGCCGGCTTGAGTCCGCGCAGGATCAGCACCGCGTCCTCGACCGAGGGCTCGCCGACGCGCACCGGCTGGAACCGGCGCTCCAGAGCGGGGTCCTTCTCGATCACGCGGTACTCCTTGAGAGTCGTCGCGCCCACGAGGTGCAGCTCGCCACGCGCGAGGCGCGGCTTGAGGATGTTGCCCGCGTCCATCCCGCCGTCGCCGGCGCCGCCCGCTCCCACCACCGTGTGCACCTCGTCGATGAAGACGATCAGCTCGCCCTTGTGGGCGGCGATCTCGTCCATCGTCTTGGTGAGGCGCTCCTCGAAGTCGCCGCGGTAGCGGGTGCCCGCGAGCATGGCGGGCAGGTCGAGCGCGATCACGCGCTTGCCGAGCAGCTGCTCGGGCACGGAGCCGTCGACGATCGCCTGAGCGAGTCCCTCGACGATCGCGGTCTTGCCGACGCCGGCCTCGCCGACCAGCACCGGGTTGTTCTTGGTGCGGCGGCTGAGGATCTCGATCGTCTGCTCGATCTCGTCGGCGCGCCCGATCACCGGGTCGAGTTCGCCGGCGATGGCGCGCGCCGTCAGGTCGGTGCCGTACGTGTCGAGCATGGGGGTGTCGGATGCTGCGCCCTCGGGCCGCACCTCCGCCTGGGCGCTCTCGCCCGGCGTCACGGTCTCGCGCGCACCCTGCATGAGCGCCTCGGCCGTCACGCCGGCACGGGCCAGCACCTGGCCGGCGGGCGTGTCCTGCGCGAGCACGAGGGCGAAGAACAGGTGCTCGGGGTCGACGTAGGTCGATCCCGACGAGCGGGCGACCTGGAACGCGTGGAACAGCGCCCGCTGCACGGACGAGGTCACGACGGCCCCGTCGACGTCGGCCGCAGCGGTTGCGGCGGGAAGGCGCTCCTCGGTGGCGCGTGCGATCGCGTCGGCGTCGGCGCCGATGCGCTGCACGGCGTCGCGCGCCGGGGCCTCGGCCACGAGGATGCGCAGGACGTGCAGGGCGTCGAGCTCGTGCTGGCCGCGCTCGAGCGCGTACTTGCCGGCGCGCTGGAGCAGCTCCTGGGTACGGGCGCCGAGGTAGCGGCTCAGGTCGATCGAGCGCTCGGCGCGGGCGCGCTCGCCCGCGAGGTAGCGCGACAGGAACTCGTCGAACGAGCTCGCGTCGTCGCCGGCCTGGGGGGTGAAGTCTTCTGGCATTCCATCTCTCCTGAAACTTGAGTGGAGGAGTATCAAGTTTTGAACTTGACACAGGCATTGTCAAGTTCAACCGCACCCATCCGCAGGTATTCCCCAGCGGCGGATGTTGGACCCCCGGCGTAACGTCTCCTCCACGGGGACCTGTTTCAGTGATGAGAGGGAACACGATGGACTGGAAGATCGAGCTCATCTTCGTGCCGGTGACGGACGTCGATCGCGCGAAGGAGTTCTACGAGAGGATCGGCTGGAACATCGACCACGATCAGACGCCCATGGAAGGCCTCCGCTTCGTGCAGGCGACGCCACCCGGCTCCGCCTGCTCGATCGCCTTCGGCACCGGTCTCGGCAACGCCCTCGAGCCCGGTCAGCAGAACACGGTTCAGATCGTCGTGCCGGACGCCGACGAGGCGCTCGCCCACCTGCGGGCGAACGGCGTCGAGGGGCGCGGTGTCGACGAGCAGGACTGGGGCCGGTTCGTCCAGTTCGACGACCCCGACGGCAACACCTGGACGCTGCAGCAGCTGCCCGCCTGGCGCTGAGGCGCGGCGTCCATCACCCGATCCACGACGCGATGCGGCCGCCCCACTCCCGAGGGAGTGAGGCGGCCGGAGTCGGGCGTGGTCAGTCGCGGCCTCCGGGCGGGCCCAGGATGAGGAGCACGACGAACAGCAGCACGACCGCGAGAGCGATCAGGGCGCCGAGCACCCAGGGGCGCCGCAGGAACCACCGCATGAGCCGGTCGTACCAGGTGGCGTCGCGCGGGTCGTCCGTGGCCTCGAGACGCCAGGCGCCCGCAAGACGACCACTGCGCTGGAGCCACAGCTCCGCCGGGATCGTGGCGTAGGGGATGACGGCGCTCACGAGCGCGAGCACAGTGGGCCCGACGCGCCAGCGGTTGTTGAGGGCGACGAGGATGACGGTCGCGCCGTACGACAGGAAGACGAAGCCGTGGATCCCGCCGCCGATCGTGACGCCGAGCGCCCAGTCGGTGGTGGCGCGGAGGATGAGACCGGTGATCAGAAGCGTCCACGAGATCGCCTCGAGAATCGCGAGCGCACGGAACAGGGTGTGGGGGTTGCGGAACACACCTTCAGCCTAACTGAAAGTGCTTCAGGCTTTCTGAAGGTTGGCCGTACGCGGGGCGGCTCGTTCTACTCGGGAGCGAGCCCGAACGGCTGTTCGTGCAGCCCCTCGAGCGCCGTGGCGAGCGCCGGCGCCCCCGCGGCGAGTCCGGCGTCGAGAGCCGCCAGCCGCTGTTCGGCGGCCTGCAGCACCTCGCTGCCCCGGTCTGTCACGCGCAGATCGGATGCCGCGCCCGCATGCTTCGTCGCATCCGCGACGAGCCCGTCGGCGACAAGGGTCTGCACGGCGGTGTGCGCCGACTGCACGGTGATCTGCGAGCGCCGCGCGAGCTCGCTGAACGAGATGCCCGGCGTCGCCTCGATGTGGGCGAGCAGTCCGTACTTCCGCGTGGTGAGCCCGAGATCGCGCAGCTGCGCGCCGAGGTGCGCGTCCCACACGGCGGCCACGGTCAGCAGCGAGATGACGGGACTGAACGCACGGTCTGGCACCGTTGAATGCTAGTCCCGCTGCCGCGGGACGGCACGCATTCGCCCGCAGTTCCCGGAACCGGGCGCGGCCCGTCCGGCTACCGTGGGACGGTGACCTTCTCGCTCGACGACCTGCGCCGGTGGCCCGACGTGGAGGCTCCCGACCTCGTGGCGACGGATGCTGCGGACCGGCTGCTCCTCGACGAGTCCGCCGCCGCCCGAACCGGCGACGGCGACGGCGACGGCGACGGCGGGATCGTGGTGATCGGCGACGGCTACGGTGCGCTCACGCTCGGCGCAGCCGCGGACGGCGGTCGCGGCATCCGTGTTCATCAGGACCCACTCACGGGCGAGCGCGCCCTCGCCGCCAACGCCGAGCGCTTCGGGCTCGGAGACGCGTTCGTGTCGCTGCCCCTCTCGCCCGAGCTGGTGCGCGACGCGCGCGTCGTGCTGCTGCGGCTGCCGCGCTCACTCGACGCGCTTCGCGACATCGCCGGGCTGATCGCCGCGCACGCGGCACCCGACGTCGTCGTCTTCGCCGGCGGTCGGGTGAAGCACATGACGCTCGCCATGAACGACGTGCTGCGCGAGAGCTTCACCCGCCTCGACGTCACGCATGCCCGCCAGAAGTCGCGCGTGCTCGTCGCGCGCGAACCTCATGGCGGCCGCGACCCGGTGCCGGTTCGCGCGACGCACGACGGGATCATCGTGTGCGCTTTCGGAGGCGCCTTCGCGGGCGCGTCGATCGACATCGGCACGAGGTTCCTGCTGGAGCACCTGCCCCCGCTCCCCGACGGGGCGGCCATCGACCTCGCCTGCGGAACCGGCGTGGTCGCGACGGCGCTGGCGCTGCGGCATCCATCCCTCGACGTCCTCGCGTGCGACCAGTCGGCGGCCGCGGTCGCCTCCGCGCGGGCGACCGCGGAGGCGAACGCCGTCGCCGACCGCGTCGAGGTGGTCCGCGACGACATGCTGGGGGCGCAGCCGGACGCGAGCGCGAGCTTCATCGCGCTGAACCCGCCGTTCCACTCGGGTTCCGCGGTGCACGAAGGGATCGCGCCGCGGATGTTCGCCGAGGCCGCCCGCGTGCTGCGGCCGGGCGGTCAGCTCTGGGCGGTGTGGAACTCGGGACTGCGCTACCGTCCCGCCCTCGAGCGGGCGGTCGGCCCGACCCGGCAGGTCGCGCGCAACAGCAAGTTCACGGTGACGGCGTCCACCCGCCGCTGACGCCTACTCGCCGGCGTCCGGGGTCGGCTCGGGCCCGGTCGTCGGCCCGAACAGCACCCACGCTCCGTCGCTGCACTCGTAGAACTCGACGGCTGCCGTGTCGATGAACACGTCGCCGTCGGCGGTGCAGGTGTCGTCCTCGGGCGCCGCCGTGCCGAGCATCACCTGCGTTCCCGGTGCCCCGGGGGCGCCGCTCGGTCCCTGAGCACCCGAGGCACCCTGCTCGCCCTGCGCACCCTGCTCACCCTGTGCGCCGGCGGGCCCCTGCTCACCCGTGAGGTTCTCGGCGGCCGCCTCGCGGAGATTGCCGACGAGCGTCCACGCGTCGTCCTTGAAGAGGTACACGTCGGCGTTGAGGATGTCGATGTAGACGTCGCCCTCGTAGCCCTTGCCCTCCTCCGGCGCGCCGGAACCGGCGCGAACCGCCGACCCGGCCGGGAGGATCTCGGCGAGCACGTCCTCGTACTCCGGCGACGCCGTCGCCGAAGCCGACGGCTCGGGCGCCGGCGCGGGCGTGGCCGTGTCGACCGAGCGCGCGAGCCAGGATCCGAGGAACGCGGCGAAGAACGACAGCAGCACGAAGCCGAGGCCGAACCACACGAGTGTGCCGCGGGTCACCGGCGGTGCGGCATGCGCGGCGGCGGCCGCAGGCGCAGGGTCGTCGGTCGATTGCACGTCCTGGACCACGGCATCTCCCCTTCCACCGCGCGCGTCTTCGGCGCCGGACTCCCACAGCCTCGGCGTCGTGACTCAACTGTAGGAACGCGGACGCCCCGTGTCACCTGTTCGCCGGGAATTCGTCCCTGCACGCCGGGCTCTTGACAGCCCCCACCGCGAGGGATTGACTCTCGAATCGAGGTCCTTGCATTTCGCGCCGTGGCCGTCGAGGCCACGCCGACGACGCCACATAGTGGGGTCGCCACCCTCCCGTCGGCTCGGGTACCGCCGGCGGGACCCCCAGATCGATGCATCCTCTCTGGAGACAGCCATGCCGTCCCAACTGACCTATCCCGGCGTGTACATCGAGGAGGTGGCCAGCGGGGTTCGGACTATCGTCGGGGTCTCCACCTCGGTCACCGCCTTCGTGGGGCGGGCGCCCCGCGGACCGGTGGACAGACCGATCGTGGTGACCAACTTCGGTGAGTACGAACGCACGTTCGGCGGATTGTGGAAGCTCAGCCGGCTCGGCTTCTCCGTCCGCGACTTCTTCCTCAACGGCGGCGGTACGGCCGTCATCGTCCGGGTCGTGAACGATGCGGCCTCGGACGCCGACGACCCGGCATCTTCCTCGGTTGACCTCGCCCTGGACGCCGGCGCGGATCTCCTCACGCTCCAGGCCGTGGACGTGGGCCTGTGGGGCGACGGCCTGCGCGTGCGCATCGACCACGACACGCGTCCCGAAGACCCCGCGTTCGGAGATGAACCCGACACGCTGTTCAACCTCACCGTGCGCGACAGCGCGACGGGAGTCATCGAGGCGCACCGCAACGTCGTCCTCACGCCGGCCGACCATCCCCGGCTGCTGTCGCGCGTGCTCGACAACGAGTCGGACCTCGTGCGCACCGCAGGGACCGTGCCCGACAGCAGTCGTCCCAAGGTCCACACCGGCACGCCCGCCGCGGGCAAGACGATCTGGGACGACATCACGCCGACGCCGGGCGATCCCTCGCAGGAGGCGAGCCAACGGCTCGCAGGCGGAGACGACGGCGACGATCTCGTCGCCGCCGATGTGAAGGGCTCGCTCGGCGCCAAGTCGGGGATGTATGCGCTCGAGGATGCCGACATCTTCAACCTCCTCGTGATCCCTCCCTATCAGGGGGTCTCGCCCGACGGTCCGGGCGGGGAGGTCGACGCCGATGTGATCACCGAGGCGGCGACGTACGCGGAGTCGCGGCGCGCGTTCTATGTGATCGATGCGCCACCGACCTGGGACTCCGTGGGCGACGCGAAGTCCGGCCTCGCGTCGCTCGGGACGGTGAGCGCCAACGCGGCGGTGTACTTCCCGCGACTGCGGCAGACCAACCCGCTGCGCGACAACCAGCTCGAGACGTTCGGGGCGTCGGGCGCGGTGGCAGGCGTTCTCGCACGGACCGACGCGACCCGTGGCGTGTGGAAGGCGCCGGCAGGTTTGGAGGCCACCCTCAACGGCGTTCCGGAGCTCTCCGTCCCGTTGAGCGACGGCGAGATCGGGCAGCTGAACCCGCTCGGCATCAACAGCCTGCGCGCGTTCGCCGGCGCCGGCCGTGTCGTGTGGGGGGCGCGCACGCTGAAGGGCGCGGACTCACTCGCGAACGAGTGGAAGTACATCCCCGTGCGGCGCACGGCGCTCTTCATCGAGGAGTCGCTCTTCCGCGGGACCCAGTGGGTGGTGTTCGAGCCCAATGACGAGCCGTTGTGGGCGCAGATCCGCCTCAACGTCGGCACGTTCATGAACGACCTCTTCCGGCAGGGCGCCTTCCAGGGCAGCACCCCGCGCGACGCGTACTTCGTCAAGTGCGACAAGGAGACGACGACGCAGTCCGACATCGATCGGGGCATCGTCAACATCCACGTCGGGTTCGCGCCGCTCAAGCCCGCGGAGTTCGTCGTCATCCGACTGCAGCAGATCGCCGGCGCGAGCGCCGTCTGAGCCGAAGGAATCGGGACATGGCACAGTTCAGCGTCAACGCCAGCAGGTTCGACCCGTACAAGAACTTCAAGTTCCGCGTGAAGTGGGACGGCAAGTACGTCGCGGGTGTCAGCAAGGTGAGCGGCCTCAAACGCACCACGGAGGTTGTGGAGCACCGCGAGGGCGGAGACCCGTCCACGTCGCGCAAGTCGCCCGGCCGGGTCAAGTTCGAGGCGATCACCCTCGAGCGCGGTGTCACGCACGACGTCGAGTTCGAGCAGTGGGCGAACAAAGTGTGGAACTTCGGGTCGGGACTCGGGGCGGAGGTGTCGCTCAAGGACTTCCGCAAGGACCTCATCGTCGAGCTCTACAACGAGGCGGGCCAGCTCGTCATCGCGTACAAGGTGTTCCGCGCGTGGGTCTCGGAGTACCAGGCGCTCCCCGACCTCGACGCCAACGCGAACGCCGTCGCCATCCAGACGCTCAAGCTCGAGAACGAGGGCTGGGAGCGGGACTACGCGGTCGTCGAGCCGTCCGAACCTGTCTTCGCCGAACCCTAGGAGCCGACGGTGGCCGCCGCCGCAGCCTCTCCGGTGCGGGCCCAGACGATCCTCGACCTCGCCGACGCGGCGCAGGGCGAGGCGCCGATCGCGCGTGCGCTGCGGGTCGCGGCAGCAGCCGGCGAAGACGCGGTGGGGCTGCGCACTGCGCCGCTCGGGCACTTGCACGCCGCCGCCCTCGGCTTCCACACGGCGCTTGCCGGCCCGCGTCTCGAGGCGGTCGTCACGTGCCCGGCGTGCGCGTCGGCCGTCGAGTTCGCTCTCGACGCCGACTCCCTGCGCGGGGTGGGCGGCGCGGCGGCCTCGGGCGATCTGACCGTGTCGACGGAGGACGGCGCGTGGCGGGTGAGCTGGCGGGTGCCGACGGCGGGCGATCTCGCGGACGTCGCCGGACGAGCGGATGCTGCCACCGCCCTCCTCGCGCGGTGCTGCGATGTCACCGGCCCAGGTGGCGAGGACGCGGCGCTCGCCCCGGTCGAGGTGGTCGAGCGCATCGAGGCCGCGCTCGCCGCCGCCGACCCGCTCGCCGAGGTCACCGTCGGGCTGGAGTGCCCGGAGTGCGGGGCGTTCTTCGACGCCGATGTCGACCCGATCGCCTTCGTGTGGCGTGAGGTCGAGACGCGCGCCCGGAGGGTGCTGCGCGAGGTCGATGTGCTCGCACGTGCCTACGGCTGGACCGAGGCCGAGGTGCTCGGGCTCCCTGAGCAGCGCCGCACCGCGTACCTCGAGATCGTGCGGGAGGGAGCATGAGCGGCTACCTCGCCCGTCTCGCCGCCCGAGCGGGCGGCGCTCCCGCCGCGGCGGGTCCGCGACTGCCTTCCCGCTTCGAACCGATGAGCGGCGAGGGATCGACGGATGCTGCGACTCCCCCGCCGATCACGACGGCTGCGCACGCTCCCACCTGGGCCGAGCTGCCGGGTCCGCCGGCGAAGTCCGAGGCCCCCGTTCGGGTCGAGCCCGCCGGACAGGCGCGCGGCGAGGACGATCGCGCCATCGCCGCGCCATCGGACAGGGCCGGTCGCGGCGAGGCCGCGGGAACCGCACCGGAGGTCGTCACCGCGGAGCCCACGCCCGAGCGCGGAACCCCTGCCGTCGACGCCGAGCCCAGCGACGCCGCTGCCGCGCCGGCTCCCCCTCCCGCCACCCGCCGCGTCGAGGCGGCGCCGCCGCGGCGCGCGGAACCTCCGACCGCCACCACGCCGGCGGTGCGTGCGAGCACGAGGGACGAGGCATCCGCCCCCGTTCCGGAGCCGGATGTCGTGCACGTCACGATCGGGCGGATCGACGTGCGCGCCACCGTCGCGCCGCCCGCCGCCGCTCCCCGCAGCGCCCGCCCGGCGCGGGACCCCGAGCGCACGCTGCACGACTACCTGACGGGGAGGCCACGATGAGCGGCCCGCTCGCGATCGGGGGCGTCAGCGCCGTACTGCGCAACCTGCTCGACAACGGCATCGTGCAGGCGGGGCCAGCCGTGGGCACGGTGAAGGTGACCGCGCTCGCCCCCGACGCGATCAAGCTCAACGAGCCCGACACGGAGCCGAGCCTCAACCTCTTCCTCTACCGCGTGAGTCCCAACGCCGGTTGGCGCAACGCGGGATTGCCCGGCTTCGACGCCGCGGGCACGCGCACGGCGAACCCGCCGCTGGCGCTGGACCTGCACTATCTCCTCACCGCCTACGGCACCGCGGACTTCGAGGCCGAGATCCTGCTCGGGTACGCGATGTCGATCCTGCACGACCAGCCCGTGCTCGATCGCGCGTCGATCAGGACGGCGCTGCAGGCCGGGGTGGTGAGCGGAAGCATCCTCCCGCCCGCCTACCAGGCGCTGGCGGCCGCGGACCTCGCCGATCAGGCGGCGGAGATCACCGTGACCACCGAGCCGATCGACTCCGAGGAGATGTCGCGGCTGTGGTCGGCCATCCAGGCGAACTACCGCCCGAGCGTCGGCTATCTCGTCACAGTGGTGCTGATCGAGGCGACCAAGCCGGTCCGCAGCGGGCTGCCGGTGCTCACGCGCGGGGATCCGGCGGCGAACGGCGGGCGGGAGCCGGGCGTCTTCGTGCACCCTGATCTGCTGCCACCCGTCCCCACGGTGTTCCGTGTGGTCCCGCCGGCGCCCCAGCCGGCTGCGGCCCTCGGCGAGAGCGTGCGCATCGAGGGCGCGCACCTCGACGGGACCGGTGTCGAGGTGCGCTTCGCCCACCCTTCGCTCACCGCTCCGATCGTGGTGCCGATCGGCGCCAACACCCGCCGCGACGTCGTCGACGTTCCCCTCCCGGCGAGCCCCGGCGCGGACGCCGCATGGCCCGCGGGCGTGTGGACGGTGCGGGTCTCGCTGACGCCGCCGACCGAGACGATCCCCCGCGAGACGAACACCGCGGCGATGCTCCTCGCCCCCGTCATCCGGTTCGGCGGGGCGACCGGCGCGGTCCGCGACGGAGGCACCGGCGACGTCACCGCGACGATCGAGGTCTCGCCCGAGGTCCGGCCCGGCCAGCGGGCGACCCTCGCGCTCGGCGGAGATGTGGCACAGGCGGAGCCCCACGGAACGGTGACCGACACCCTGGTCTTCGAGTACGGCGACGTCCCCGGCGGACCGCAGTGGGTGCGCCTCGCCGTCGACGGAGCCGAGAGTCGGCTCATCCTCCTGAGCCCGAAGACCCCGCCCGACCCGCCCGCGTTCGATCCGGTGCAGAGGATCACGGTCCCATGAGCACCACCGCCGCCTTCGACGAGCCGGGCCGGCTGCGCGACGCGCCGCGCGACCGGCTCGTGTCGGAGCTCGCGCGCATCGCGGCGCTGCTGCGCGGCGACGACGCGCCCCGGCCGAAGGGCGACGGCTCGCCGCTCGCGGATCTCGGCCACCGGCTCGGGCTCTCCGCGTTCGAGTGCGACGTTCTCATGCTCACCGCCGCCGTGGAGCTGGACGCGCAGGTGGCGGCGGATGTTGCGGCGGCACAGGGAGGGACCCCGTCGCCGACCTTCGGGCTCGCCCTCTCGGTGCTGCCCGCGGCGCACTGGGATGCGCTCTCGCCGGACCGGCCCCTGCGACGTCGGCGGCTCGTGAGGCTCGGAGCGGGCGACATCCTCGCGCTCCGGCCCCTCCGCATCGACGAGGCCGTGCTGCATCGGCTCACCGGCCTCGGGCCGGGCCACCTCGACGGGCTCATCGCCGACCCGCTCGCGGGCGGCCTCACCGCCGCGCAGACGGCACTGGCCGACGAGCTCGCCGCCGCGGTGCGCGCGGTCGACGGCCGCGTGCTCGTACGGCTCGACGGCGCCGATGCCGACACCCGCGCGGGCGTGGTCGCCCGCGTGGCCGCGGCCCTCGGGGGCGGGGTGCTCTCCGTGCGGGATGCGGCGGCCGCCGAGCGCGACCCCGCCGACACCGCCGCCGTGCTCGACCGCGAGGCCGTCCTCGACGGGCGCCTGATCGCGACCGACGACGCACGGCTGCTCGCGCTGCTGGAAGCCGAGGTCGTCGTCACCGACGGACCTGGCGACATCGCCGGCAGGGTCACGCTCGCACGGACGGTGCCCCTGCCGACCGCGGGCGAGGAGGCGGCGCTGTGGCGCGCAGCCCTGGAGCCGGCAGGTGACGCGGAGGCGATCGTCGTCGCGGAGCGTGAGCTGTCGCAGCACTTCCGCCTGCCCGCGGGGGTCGTCGCGGCGGTCGCGGCCGAGTGGCTCTCCCTCCCCGACCGCGATGTCGCGACCCTGCGCCGTCTCGTGCGCGAACGCTCTCGCACGGGCTTCGGTGCGCTCGCGCAGCGCATCGAGCCGCGCGCGGGGTGGGACGACCTCGTGCTCCCCGAGGGCCAGCGCGAGCTGCTGCGCGAGATCGAGCGGCACGTGCGTCACCGCGCGACCGTGCTCGACGACTGGGGGTTCGCGAGCCGGTCGGACCGGGGGCTCGGCGTCACCGCGCTCTTCGCGGGCGAGAGCGGCACCGGCAAGACGATGGCGGCCGAGGTGCTCGCCGGATCCCTGGGCCTCGACCTCTACCGCATCGATCTCTCCGCGCTGGTGAGCAAGTACATCGGCGAGACCGAGAAGCACCTGTCGACCGTCTTCGACGCTGCCGAGGCGTCCGGTGCCGTGCTGCTCTTCGACGAGGCCGATGCGCTGTTCGGCAAGCGCAGCGATGTCAAGGACAGCCACGATCGCTACGCGAACCTCGAGGTCGCGTACCTGTTGCAGCGCATGGAGTCCTATCGGGGCCTGGCGATCCTCACCACGAACCTGCGGGGCAACGTCGACCGGGCGTTCCTGCGCCGCATCCGGTTCGTCGTGCAGTTCCCCTTCCCCGACGAGGCGTCGCGCGCCGAGATCTGGCGGCGCGTGTTCCCGGCGGCGACGCCGCTTGCGGACGTCGATCCTGCGGCGCTCGCCCGCATCCAGCTCAGCGGCGGCGCAATCCGGCAGATCGCCCTCTCGGCGGCCTTCGCCGCCGCCGACGAGGGCGTCGCTATCGGCCCCGAACACCTGCTGCTCGCTGCCACGCGCGAGGCGGCGAAGTCCGAGCGCGCACTCACCGCCGCCGAGACCGGGCTGCTCCGAGGCGGTGCGAGATGACGCGCATCGACATCGACATCGAGCGCCTCGTGCTGCGGGGTGTTCCGGCCGAGCTCGCCGAGGGCATCGGCCCGCTCGTCGCGGAGCGCCTGAGCGAGCTGGCGACCGCCGACCGGCGTGGCGACGAACAGCCGCGCTGGGCCGCCGCACCGCGCCGCGCGCGGCCGGTGACCGATCGCGAAGGCCTCGCCGCCCAGGTGGCGCGCGACACGTGGGCGACGGCCCGTGGCCGGATCCAGGAGGGGGCGTCGCGATGAGCAGGACTCCGGCTCCCCCGGCGAAGGGCACGGACGCCGCACCTCCGCGGCGCGTGTCGCATCGCCACGACGCGACTGAGCGCCAGGCCGATCGGGCCGCCGACATCGTCGCCCGCGGCGGGAGCGTGACGGGCTGGTCGTTCGCGAACGTGCCGGCCGAGGCATCCGTCCATCGTGACGAGGACCAGCCGAAGAAGCTCGAGGACAAGCCGCGACCACAGGCGGAGGCCTACAAGGAGGGCGCGGGCAAGGCGGTGGAGGCTGCGACCGAGACCGAGCTGCCCAGCGGCAAGAAGGTCCGCGAAGTCATCGAGGACAGCCCCTTGCTGTCCGCCGCCGCGGCGAGCGGCCTCGCGCTCTCGGGGAAGGACGTGCCGCTGCCGCTCGGATCGATTCCGAAGGTCAAGGACATCGTTCCGCCCGGTCTGAGCGTCGGCGTGAGGGCCGAGGGCGTCCCCGGGCTGCTCGCGGGCGATCCGCGCCCCGGCGGCCGCGGCGTGGGCCTCGGCGATGTCGGGCTCGGACTCACGCTCGGCTACACGGAACAGCTGCCCAAAGGAGGCCGGAAGCGACAGAGCGCGGCCGACAAGAAGACGGCGGCGATCGCCGCCGACACCGCACGGCTGAGGAACGACCCGATCATCAAGGGCATGCAGGCTCAGCAGGACAAGGAGCTCAGCGACGCCGCGATCGCATCCGTCGTCGCCCGTCAGAAGTTCGCCCCGGCCGGTCAGGTGCCGGGTCTCCCCTTCCCCCTCGTGCCGCCGCTCGCCACGCCGAGGACCGAACAGCAGAAGAAGCCCGAGGACGCCGTCAAGGCGGAGGACCAGAAGAAGCGCGAAGAGGTGCAGCGCGCCCCGGCGACCACGAGCGAGACGGCGCCCGCGGAGGCCTTCGACACGACGGGAGTGGATGCCGCGACCCGAGGCGGCGGCCGGGCGCTGGATCCGAGCCTCAGGCATTCGATGGAGGCGCGCTTCGGCTACGACTTCTCGTCGGTGCGGCTGCACGACGACCCGCAGGCGGCGAGCGCAGCCGCCGGAGTCGACGCCACGGCGTTCACCGTCGGTGAGCACATCGTGTTCGGCTCGGGCCGCTTCGACCCCTCGAGCCCGGCGGGTCGGCACCTCATCGCCCACGAGCTCGCCCACGTCGTGCAGCAGCGTGGGGGCGCCGCGCCGCGCTCCACCGGGGCACCGGCCCGCGTGCAGCGACGGAGCTTCTGGGAGAAGCTCGCGGTCTTCTTCGGCGCGGAGGGCTCGTGGAGCGACGCCGAGCTCCTCGCATACGTGAAGGCGATCACGAAGGCCGGATCGCACGACGGCTCGTACGACGCCGACAACAAGGCCCGCGCGGTCGTGCGCAAATGGAAGGCCGGGAGCCCCGGGTGGGAGCTCACGGGGAAGCAGATGGGGCTGCTCATCGACGAGATGATCGACGGACCCACACTCGACGACGACGAGGACGCGATCCTCGACCTCGTGGAGCTCGCCACCCCCGACGAGCTGCTCGTGGTTTTCCGCGAACCGGCGAAGCGCTACGCGTCTCTGAACGACAACCTCCACGGCGCGCAGCAGGACCGGCTCGACGACGTCGTCGCCCGGCGCTTCGCCGGAGGAGGCACGGCCCTCTCCCGCGGGACCGTCGAAGTGGTCGGCCCCGAGCTGCCCGCGGGGTCTCCGTCGTTCGCGTTCGACGGCGCCCGGTTCGACGCCCGGTTCGAGGAGGACTACTACGGCGACGACCCCGCCGCCGTCGTCGCCCGGCTCTCCCCCGCCGACCGCACGAAGGCGCGGGACCATGTGCTGCACACGACGCGCCCACGGTGGCAGGGCGAGCTCGAGGCCGTCACGCGCGAGCGCGTCGCGGCGACGGACGCCGCCGAGCGCCGCCGGCTCGCGAAGAAGGAGCGGAAGCTCCGTCACAGAGTCCGCTCACTCGACCTGTTCATCGCCGACACGCTTCATCGCGACCTGCCCGCCTCGGCCGACGACGCCCTCGCCGCGACCTCGCCGGTCACCGGCGACGCGGCGAAGGCAGCGCGCGAAGCGCTCACCCCGCCTCGCCCGGTGAAGCCGAAGCCGACGCCGCCCACCACACCACCCGACCCGGCGACCCCGCCGACGGCCGCGCCGACGACGGCGTCGGCGAAGCCGAAGAAGTCGGCCGCCGAGCGCCGCAAGGAAGCAGCGGCGAAGCGGAAGGAGGAGGCCGCTCGCAGGAAGGCGGAAGCCGAGGCGAAGGCGAAGGAGGAGGCCGAGCGCAACGCGATGTTCGCCCCGGGCGGCAAGTACCGCACGCTGGTCGCAGCGGCGCTGGCAGTGAAGGTCGAGAAGGCCTACGAGAGCGCCCGCGCCGCAGGCACCGCATCGAAGCCCTCCGAGATCGAACGAATGGCGAAACCGGCGAAGGACGCGACCGACGGCGTCTTCGGCACCTTCTACAACCCCGGCGCGCGGCCGGAACTGACGTTCGGCGGCGACGGCAGACCGCAGACGCTGTTCTCCTGGCACCACCGCCAGACCACCGCCGTCAAGTCCGCCGATCCTGCCGACCGCGTCTCGTGGGCCCTGCAGCAGATCCGCTACTACTTCCGGTCGGACGCCGCGTTCGACGCCATCAACGCCGAGTGCGACGCGCGGCCCGAGACGATCGGCGACAAGCGCAACGACGAGGCGCAGGCACTGGAGGACGTCGCCCAGGCCGCGGTGGTCGACGGGGTGAGCGAGAAATGGGAGGACGATCCCCAGACCACCGCCGACAAGCTCATCTACATCGACCGCAACTGGGGCGGAGCACAGGTCGGCGGGCAGATCTACGTCGACATGTTCCAGACCGGCGACGTCGACGAGGACCGCGCGGCGCGGTGGGACATGTTCCAGACCCTCATCCACGAGTACGGCCACACCCTCGCGCACGCGGACTACCGGCGGTACGCCGTGAGGCTGAAGGAGAAGTCGGAGCGGGAGTGGAACACCCTCATGGAGGGCGTCGACAGCCTGCTGACGGATGTCGTCTGGTCGAAGAGCGGCCGTCGGCTCCTGGCGCATCGGCCGACGCGCGAGCTGGTCGAGGGCAAGTCCTGGGCGGCGCTGCCGCCGATCACCGTGACCCCACCGGGCGCGTACACCTCGATCACCGAGGCACAGCGCCTCGTCGACGTCGTGGGCGCCGACAACGTGTGGACGGCCTACTTCCTGGGCAAAGTCGACCGCATCGGCGGCACGGCGGGCGGGAGGCGGCCATGACGGGGGCGCTGTCACGGCTCCTCGACGCCGCCGACGTGTCGGGGTGGACCGGTCTGCCTGTCGACGCCGCGGAGACGCTCGGCATCGAGGCCGGCGCCGCGCCGGCGTTCGACGGTCTGCTGGGCGATCCCCCCGCGACGACCTCGTGGGTCCCCCTCTCGACCCGGCGATTCACCGACGGCCTGCGCGCGTGGGTCCGGGACGGTCGCGTCGTCCTGATCGAGGGCGTCATGCCCGTAGACGACGAGGGAGGCTTCCTCGCCATCCCCGAGCTCGGCGAACCCGACGCCGAGCTCGACCACGCCTTCGGGCCTCTGACCATCACCGGCGGCGAGCGCGTCTACGCCGCGCGCGGCCTCGCGGTCTGCGTCAATCCGAAGACCGGAGTGCTGCTGGCGGTGCGCGGATACGCGCCGACGACGCCCGAGGCCTACCGCCGGCAGCTGCGCCCCGTCCCGGTGCCCGAACTGCGTCTCGCGGAAGGGGGTGCGCCATGAGCCTCGCCCACGTCCCCTCCGCCGCTCCCGCGGTCGATCGCCCGAGCGGCGTGCACGCGGTCGGGCATGCGGACGCGCCCGCCGAGCGCATGGCGGAGCAGTTCTCCGAGGCATCCGTCGCCCCTGCCCTGCCCCTGACCGGCTGGTCGTTCGCGGCGGTGCCCACGCGCGGGTCGTCGGCATCGGCAGAGCTCGACGTGCGGCTCGACGGCGACGGGCGCGCCCTCGACGCCGCCGAGCGGCTGGCTGCGCCACCGGACCTCGATGCGCGGGACGTCCGGGTGCACACGGATGCCGCGGCCGCCGACACCGCCGCACGCGCGGGTGCGGAGGCGCTCACGGTCGGCCGTCGCATCGCGTTCGCGCCCGGGCGTGAACAGCGTGGCACCGAGGAGGGCCGGCGGAGGCTCTCGCACGAGCTCGCGCACGCCGCGCAGCACCGGGTCGGCGATCCTCCGATCGTGCGCCGCCAGCCGAAGGCTCCCGTCACGCCTGCGACGACACTGAATGGTCTTCCCGAGTCGGATCGCAAACGCATCAAGGTCGTGACGGCGTTCGTGACCGTTCCGGGGCTGGCCGACAAGTTCGGCAAGAGCGTCGCGAAGACGACGGTGCCGATGCCGCCGAACACCGACCTCAGCGTCGACCCGTCCGCAGCGAGCGTCGACCAACCAGGTCTGCGCAACGTCGCGGCGACGCTCACGACGACGCACGGCGGCCTCGCCGACGTCGTGCTCGGCGAGAACGCCACGATCACCCTCGCCCTCGATCTCTCTCCGTACGGCGGCGTCGACGGCCTGTACCGGTTCACACGGCACGTGCCGCAGGGCGCCGGCGCGGCCGCGCGCGTCATCGTCGAACAGCTCGGCAAGGACACACCGCCTACCGGAACTCAGGCCCCGGCTGCCACAGCCCCCGACCAGCCACCGCCGCCCGACCCCGTCGCACAGACCATGACCGCCGCGAAGCTGCGCCATTCCTTCAGCGGCGCCCCGCTCGCGGCGCTGCGCGGGGCCGTCGCGCAGATCCCCGCCGCACACCTCGCGAAGGTGTCGGGGCTCGCGTTCGTGGTCGGGACCGTGAATGCGTCGAATCCGAACGAACGTGGGAAGTACGACCGCCTCAGCCACACGATCACGATGGACGCGAGCGCCTTCGGCTCCAACCAGGGCCGCTTCACCGAGGGCGCCGCCGCGAGCACCGATGCGGTCCGCGCCATCGTGCACGAAATCGGCCACGCGCTCGACGTGGTCACGATCCGTGGTGCCGAGCTCGGCCAGGCGAAGGCCGAAGAGGGGATCAAGGATCTGATCCGGCGCTATCCCGATGGCAAGGGCGGCTACACCTACTCGGGGCTCCAGGGCGACGAGCTCGCCGACGTGCGGGCCAAGGAGAAGGCAGCCGCCGACGCCGAGCCCGGTCTGCTCAAGGCGCGGAGCATGACCGGCGGCTCGGTCGTCAAGTCCAAGGGGAACTTCACGGATGCCCCCGCCACGAAGCTCCAGCAGTCTGCGTTCGGGCAGGCCGTCGCGAAGGACGGCTCCGCCGTCACCGGCTACGGCGGAAGCGCTCCGGGTGAGGCGTTCGCCGAGGCCTACTCGCTGTACATCACGAGTCCGTCCGTGCTGAAGTCGCTCCGCCCCGCGACCTCCGACTTCCTCGAGAAGAACCTGCCGAAGTGAGGACGCGACCCATGACATCACCCCGGCTCATCAAAGGCGGCCTCGTCCAGGTCGACGTCAAGAGCGGGCGGACGCTCCGTACCATCGCTCTGCAGTACAACCCCGACTCGCTCAGCCGCACGATGCAGGTGCAGGCGGCGGGTGAGTCCGGGGGCGACAAGTCCCAGGCGCTGCGCATCAAGGGCGCTGCCGCCGAGACGATCAAGGTCGAGGCCGAGATCGACGCGACCGATCGGCTCGAACACCCGGATCAGAACCGGACGGCGGCCGAGGTCGGCATCCATCCCGAGCTGGCCGCGCTCGAGCTGCTCGTCCAGCCCACGAGCGACGCGCTGCAGGGCAACGACTCGATCGCCCGCGGCGGCGCGCTCGAGGTGCTCGCCATCGAGACGCCCCTGCTGCTCTTCGTGTGGGGACCGAACCGCGTGGTGCCGGTGCGCATCACCGACCTCTCCATCACCGAGGACGCATTCGACGCCCAGCTCAACCCGATCCGGGCGACGGTGTCGTTGGGGATGAGGGTGCTCACCGTCGACGACCTCGGGTTCGAGCACCGCGGCGGCCAGCTCTTCATGGCGCATCTGCGCTCGCGCGAGGCGCTCGCCAAGAAGGCCGGTTCGGCGCCACTGTCCACGCTGGGCGTGAGGGAGCTCTGACATGGTCGATCCGCTCCAGCAGCTGCTCTCCGCCGGCGTCGTGCCGCAGAACGCGCTGCCGCCGACGAGCCGCTACGCCGAGGTCGGCATCGCCCATCACGTGCCGCCGGCGGAGCCCGGCGTCGACCCCGTGCCCGTCGCGTTCCTCCGGCGGCGGCTGGTACCGAAGCCCGAGCGCTTCAGCACCCTGTACGAAGTGCGGTGCGTCGAGGGCGACCGGCGCGACCTCCTCGCGGCACGGCACTACGGCGACCCCGAGCTGTGGTGGCGCCTCGCGGACGCCAACGGCGTCATCGACCCCGCCGGCATGGCCGGCCCTCCCGGGCACGTCGTGCGCATCACCCTGCCTGTCGACATGAGGGGGGCTGCGGATGGCTGACCTGCCCCCGCAGCCCGTTCGGCTGCACCTGTACGCGGGACCCGCGATCGCCGTGCCGGCGCCGCAGGCGCTCGTCGAGGCGCTCCGCGAAGTGACGATCGAGAACGGCTCGGGCGATACCCAGAGCGGGTTCGAGCTCGTCTTCGACGTGCCCAAGAAGTCGCCCCTCTCGACGCTGTTCCTCCTCACGGGCGGCGTCTCGATCCCGCTCTTCCGCATCGTCCTCGCCGTGACGATCGGCGGGACGACGGAGGTCCTCGCCGACGGCGTGATGACCGACCACGAGTTCAAGACCGACGGGACGACCGCGACCCTTCACGTCAAGGGCAAGGACCTCACCGCCGTCATGGACATCTTCGAGCTCGACGGCATCCCCTACCCCGCGATGCCGGTCGCGGTGCGCGCGCTCGCCGTCCTTGCCAAGTATGCGGCGCTCGGCGTCGCCCCCCTGGTCATCCCGGCGCTCGTCGAGGACCCGCCGATCCCCACCGAGAAGATCCCCCGCCACCAGGGCAGCGACTACGCGTACCTCAAGAACCTCGCGCACGAGGCGGGGTACGTCTTCTACATCGACCCCGGTCCGGTCCCGGGCATGAGCAAGGCGTACTGGGGCCCGGAGGTGCGTCTCGGCATCCCGCAGCGCGCGCTCGACGGCGGGCTCGACGGCCCGCACGACAACGTCAGCGCGCTGAACTTCACGCTCAACAAGGAGGCGAAGGAGCTGCCCGTCGTCACGGTGCACGAGCCGTGGAGCAAGGCGCCGATCCCGATCCCCATCCCCGACATCAATCCGCTGCGACCCATGCTGGGGCTCGTGCCGCCGCTGCCGCCGAAGCTCACGTTCCTCCCCGGCACGGCGAAGCTCAGCGCGCCGGCCGCGATCATGAAGGGCATCGCGTACGCGGGGCAGCACGACGACATGGTCACCGGCACCGGTCAGCTCGATGTCGCCCGCTACGGCCGCGTGCTCCGATCGCGCGGGCTCGTCGGGGTGCGCGGGGCCGGCGACGCGTTCAACGGGCTGTACTACGTGAGCAGCGTCACCCACAAGATCGCGCGCGGCAGCTACACGCAGTCGTTCACCCTCGCCCGCAACGCCCTTCTGTCCACCGTCCCGGAGGTGCCCGTATGAGCGACACAGAGACCGCCGTCGCCACCAAGAAGCTCTTCGGCAAATACCGGGGAACCTGCGTCAACAACATCGATCCGATGCAGATGGGGCGCATCCAGGTGCTCGTCCCGTCGATCGGCATCCCGCCGAGCTCGTGGGCCATGCCGTGCCTGCCGGTCACCGGCACCCAGACCGGCGTCTTCACCGTCCCGGCCATCGGGGCGGGCGTGTGGGTGGAGTTCGAGGGCGGTGATCCCGACTATCCGGTGTGGGTCGGCGGGTTCTACTCCCCCGCCGATGTGCCGGCAGCCGCCCGCATCGTGCCGCCCGGGGTGTCGGGTCTCACCTTCCAGACGCTGCTGAGCAACTCGATCACCATCAGCGACACACCGGGGCCCACCGGCGGCATCCTCATCAAGACCACGACCGGCGCGATGATCTCGGTCAGCGACGTCGGCATCACGATCAGCAACGGCAAGGGCGCCGTGATCTCGATGGTCGGTCCGACCGTCAGCATCAACGCGGGCGCCCTCACGGTGACGTAGGAGGAAGGATGCCGGGACCCGTGCTCACTCAGGCCTCATCCGTGCTGTGCTCGCACGGCGGGGTGGCGACGGCCGTGTCACCCTTCCCGCGGGTGCTGGTGGCGGGCGCGCCCGTCGTCACGCTGGCGACGCAGTACGCGATCGCGGGATGCTCCCTCTCGACGTCGTCGGGGCCGTTCGACGTCAGCGGGCAATGGGTCGCCGGAGCCGTCCGGGTTCTGGCGGGCGGTGTCCCCGTCGCGATCGCGACCGGGTCGTCCCTCAGCATCGCGACCGGCGCGCCGCTGATTCCGGGCGCCGTGCAGCCGAGGGTGGTGGCGTCATGAGCGGCACCCTCGACTTCCCGTGGGCCGTCGACGGCACCGGGCGCACGGCGACCACCGGGCGCGACGAGCACGTGCGCGACCTCATCGAGCAGGTGCTGCTCACGTCCCCTGGCGAGCGCGTCATGCGACCCGAGTTCGGCGCGGGCCTGCTCGCGCAGGTCTTCGCACCCGGCGGACCGGAAGCGGCCGCAGCATCCCAGTTCCTGATCCAGGCGTCGCTCGAGCGCGAGCTCGCGAACGTCATCGCGATCGAGTCGGTCGAGGTCGAAGCCCACGACGCAGCCTTCGTCGCCACGATCGCGTACGTCGTGCGGGCGACCGGATCGCACGAGGTGCAGACCTTCCGCACCCCACCGGGGGTGTCGCCATGACCTGCTACACGTGCGGCGATCAGCGCCGCCTCATGGCGGTGAAGCTCGCGGGGCTGCTCAACGGCATCGAGTTCCTCGAGGTGCGCGACCATGAGGAATCCGTGGCGGCTCTGCGCCAGCGGACGCTCGTCGTCCGCCTGCTGCTGCCGGTGCCGGCGGGTCTCGACCGCACGTGGATCGCACTCGAGGGCGGTGAGCGCATCCGCCCCATCGCGGTGGAGTGGGCGAAGGCCGGCACCGACCTCACCGGCGCCGAGCTCGACCTCATCGATGGGTACGACGACCCGGCGACGCTGCTCGTCGTACGCACGGCGCGGTGGGGCGACTTCTCCCTCTACACGCTCCGCGTGCGCACGCCCGGAACGACCGACCCGCCGACGGGCTTCGACCCGCTGCTCGCCGCAGTGCCGTTCTCGTTCAAGGTGGAGTGCCCGAGCGACCTCGACTGCCTTCAGCCGTGCACCTGCCCGGCGGGCGTGCACCACCCGCCGCCGATCGACTACCTCGCGAAGGACTATCAGGGCTTCCGCCGGGTCATGCTCGAGCGGATGGCCCTGCTCGCCCCGGGATGGACCGAGAGGTCGTCGGCCGACGTCGGCGTCATGCTCGTGGAGCTGCTCGCCTACGCCGCCGACGAGCTGTCGTACCGGCAGGACGCCGTGGCGACCGAGGCCTACCTCGGCACCGCCCGCAGTCGCGTCTCGCTGCGCCGCCACGCGCGCCTCGTGGACTACCGCGTGCACGACGGTGCGAGCGCCCGGGTATGGGCGCGGGTCCTCGTCGGCGAGGGCGCCGTCGACGTCCCCCTCGCGGCGGGCACGCGGCTGCTCACCCGCGTTCCCGGAGTCGACGACCAGCGCCTCGACGAGGACACGCGCGACTACGAGCGGGTCATCGACGCGCAGCCTGTCGAGTTCCAGACCGTGCACGGCGCACTCCTCGACCACGACCTCGCCGAGCTGCGCTTCTGGACCTGGGGACGCCTCGACGAGACCCTGAAGCCGGGGACGACATCGGCGACTCTTCGCGGCGATCACCCCACGCTGCGCGCGGGCGAGGTGCTCGTGCTCGCCGAGACCGTCTCGCCTTCCACGCGTGTCGCGGCGGATGCCGACCCCGGCCGCCGTTTCGCCGTACGACTGGTCGAGGTGCGGGCGTCGAAGGACCCCTCCGGCACCCTCTTCGACGGCGGCGAGGAGGACGTCACCGAGATCCGCTGGCACGAGGAGGACGCCCTTCCCGCAGCGCTGTGCCTCGCCGTGGACGGGATCGAGACCGCGGCCGCGTGGGGCAACATCGTGCTCGCAGACCACGGGGCGACCGTCGCCGGTGAGTCCGGCGACGGCGAGCCGCTCGGGGCCGTGCCGCTCTCGCGACTCGTGCGGGCCGCCTCCGACTGCGACGACGAAGGCGAGCGCGTTCCCGCCCGGTACCGCCCTTCGCTGACGCAGTCGCCGCTCACGCGCACGGTGGTCCGTGATCGCGAGGTGCTGGCGACAGCCCCGTTCACCGCGGCGCTGCAGGCCGAGCTGCAGGGCACCGCGTCGAAGGACGAACTGCAGGCGCTCTTCGCCGCCGCGGGCATCGCGCAGATCGGCGACGAGGCCGTCGTGCGGGGATCGGGGATGCTGCATTCCCTGAGCTTCGGCGGACGCGCCTGGCTCCTGCGGGAGAACGTCACCGACAACACGCTCGAAGTGCTCGAGGAGTGGGAGTCGGCCGCCGCGGTCCGCTCCGGCGATCTCCGCTCCGCGGCGCCGGCCGTGACACTCACGGGCGACGAGCCCGGCGGTGCCGAACATGACTGGCACCCGAGACCCGACCTCATCGCGAGCGACGGCGAGCACCGCGCGTTCGTGGTCGAGCAGGAGCACGACGGGACGGTGCTGCTGCGGTTCGGCGACGACGAGCACGGCGCCCGGCCGCCGGAGGGCACCGCGTTCCGTGCGACCTACCGCGTCGGCAACGGCGTCGCCGGCAACATCGGGCGCGAGAGCCTCGCGTATCTCGTGGGCGATGAGACGGATCTCGTCGGCGTCGTGAACCCGCTGGCGGCGTTCGGCGGCGTCGACGCCGAGACCGGGGACGAGATCCGGCGCGACGCCCCGGCGACGCTGTCGATCCAGGAGCGGGCGGTGACGACCTCGGACTACGCGGCCAAGGCGCAGCTGCATCCCGGGGTCGAGAAGGCCGAGGCGACCTTCCGCTGGACCGGGTCGTGGCACACGGTGTTCGTCACGGCGGATCGCCGAGGCGGACGCGGCGTCGACGCCGGGTTCGAGGCGGCGCTGCGCGCGCAGCTCGAGCGCTATCGCATGGCCGGGTACGACCTCGAGGTCGACGGGCCGGCGTTCGTGCCTCTCGACGTCTCGCTGTTCGTGTGCGTCGAGCACGGCCACCACCGTTCCTCGGTCGCCCGCGAGCTGCGGGCGGCGCTGTCGGACGCGGTTCTGCCCGACGGGCGGCTGGGGCTGTTCCACCCCGACCGCTTCACGTTCGGCAGTCCCGTCTACCTCTCGACGATCCTCGCGGCCGCCCATGCGGTGCCCGGAGTGGCGTCCGTGGAGGTCCTGAGCTTCCAGCGGCAGCACGAGCCCTGGTCGAGCGGCATCGATTCGGGCGTCCTCCCGATGGGGCGCCTCGAGATCGCGAGGCTCGACGACGATCCCGACTTCCCCGAACGCGGCGTGCTCGCGCTGACCTACGGAGGCGGATCATGAGCGCCCACCGCTCCGCCTGCGGCTGCGCCGCGTGCCGCGCGGCCGCCGCACCGCCGCTGCCGGTCGCCAATCGTCCCGGCCTCGGGTCCATCCGGTACCGCTCGGGCACGCACGGCGACTTCCTCTCCGCGATGATCGCGGGGCTCTCCCGCGACACCAGTCCGCCGACGCAGGCGATCCCTCCCGCCATCGACCCGCCGCAGCCCCACGAGGCGCGGCCGGCACTGCGAGGGCTCCGCACCCGCGACGCCGACGACGCCACCATCGCGCTCCTCGACGCATTCGCCGTGACCGCCGACATCCTGACGTTCTACACGGAGCGCCTCGCGAACGAGGCGTATCTCGGCACCGCGACCGAACGCACGTCGCTGCAGGAGCTCGGCGCCCTCGTCGCGTACCGGCTCGGTCGCGGTGCGGCCGCCGAGACCGCTCTCGCGTTCTCGCTCGAGAAGCCGCCGGCACCCCTTCCGGAGTCGATGAAGGATCCCGGGATCGCGCCACCGGCGGCGCCCACCGCACTCACGCTGCCCGTCGGGCTGCGGGTGCAGAGCGTGCCGGGGCCGGACGAGCAGCCGCAGACGTTCGAGACCGTCGAAGAGATCGAGGCGCGCCCCGAGTGGAACGCCCTGCCCGTCGTGCCGACTGTCCCCTTCCCCCAGGTCGCCGCGCCGACCGAGGCGTGGTTCGAAGGAACCACGCTCGGGCTCGCTCGCGGCGACGCGCTCCTGTTCACGGGGCCGGAACTCGGCACAGAGTGGGACCTGCGCACCCTCGACTCCGTCGACGTGGTCGAGAAGGCCGGCGTGACGCACGTCACGTGGACCGGCGGCGTCGCGTCCACCATGCCGCCCTCGATGCCGATCACCGACCCGCGGGTGTTCGTGTTCCGCCGACGGTTCGCCGTCTTCGCCCACAACGCCCCCGTGTGGGTGCTCGCCGACCCCGAGGCCGACCCGCCGACGTACCTCAATCCCGACACCGACAGCGGCTTCCTCGCGACCACGTCGTCCGGCGACACGACCTCCACGTTCCTCGACGGCGCCCACCCCGAGATCCCGATCGGGTCGTGGCTCGTGCTCGATGCGGCGGCGACCAACGGCCGGTTCCGCGTCGCGACCGTGCGGGAGGCGTCGCTCGCGATCTGGGGCGTCTCGGGCCGCACGACGGCGCTCGGTCTGACAGGTCCGGCCATCGGGGTCGCCCTCTCCCCGCGCGATGTGACCGTGCTCGCGGTCCCGGAGCCGCTCGCGCTGGCCGAGGTCCCCGATTCCGCTGCGATCTCGGGCACGACGCTCCTCGTCGAAGGGGACGCGACCGGGATGGTCACGGGACGCACCGTGATCCTGTCGGGGACGGATGCTGCGGGCGCGGCGCTCAGCGAGCCTGTCGTGGTGGCATCCGCCGACTCCGTCGCGGGCGGCCGCACGCTCCTGACCCTGGCCGCCGCGCCGACGATCTCCCCGACCCGCTCCTCCGCCGTCGTCTTCGGCAACGCCGCGCGCGCGACGCACGGCGAGACCGTGACGCAGCTGCTCGGCTCGGGCGACGCCCGCGTGCCGTTCGCCGCGTACCGCCTGCAGCAGTCCCCCCTCACGTTCGTCCGTGCCGAGACACCGCGAGGCACCGCCTCGACCCTCGAGGTACGCGTCGACGACGTGCGCTGGACGGAGGTTCCGACGACGGCCACCGCCGGCGCGACCGATCGCGTGTACGAGACCCGGGACGACCCGGACGGCGGCATCAGCGTCGTGTTCGGCGACGGCGTCCACGGCGCGCGGCCGTCGTCGGGATCGACGAACGTGCGGGCCCGCCATCGCAAGGGCGTCGGGGCGGCGGGCAACGTCCGCAAGGACCAGCTGGGCATCGCCCTCGACCGGCCGCTCGGACTCAAGGGCGTGACGAACCCCGCGCCCGCCGTCGGCGGAGTGGACCCTGAGACCGAAGCCGACGCACGGCGGGCCATCCCGATCCCCGTGCGCACCCTCGGCCGCACGGTGTCGCTCCTCGACTACGCCGACTTCTCGCTCGCGTTCGCCGGCATCGGCAAGGCCCGGGCGGACGTCCTGCCCGCGAACGGCGGACCGCTCATCGTCGTCACCGTGACGGATGCTGCGGGCGCGGCGCCGCCCGCCCAGATCGTCGAGCGGCTCGAGCGCGAGCTCCGGCGCTGGGGCGATCCGCTCGTGAGGGTCGCGGTCGTGCCCGTCCGGCCCGTGGACTTCCGGATCGCGCTCAAGGTCGACACCGACCCGGATCGCGAACGCGGAAAGGTGCTCGTGTCGCTCGAGCGTGCCCTGCGCGACACGTTCGGCGCGGCCGCCCGCGAGCTGGGCGATCCGGTCCATGCCTCCGAGCTCGTCGCGGTCGCCGCATCCGTCGTCGGTGTCGTCGGAATCGATCTCGACCAGTTCCACCGCGGCACCGGACCGGGTCTCGCCCCGCGCCTGGTCGCGGCATCCGCTGCTCCCGCGGTGCCTGAACCGCTCGGCGCCGAGCTGCTGGCGCTCTCGCCCGACCCGTTCCCGCCCCTCCAGGAGATGCCATGACCGAGCCCGAGGCCGGAACGGCCGCCGCGCACCTCTGGCAGCTGCTGCCGGCGGTCTATCGCCTGCGCGACGGCGAGGCCGGAGGCGTGCTCGCCGAGCTGCTCGACGTCTTCGGCGATCAGCTCGAGGTGCTCGCGGAAGAGCTGGCGCAGCTGTACGACGACCAGTTCGTCGAGACGGCCGCGCCGTGGGCGACGCCGTACGTCGGGGGCGTCGTCGGGTACCGGCCGATCCATGGCGTCGTGCCCGAGGTGGTCTCGCCGCGCGCCGAGGTCGCGAACACGTTGGCGTACCGCCGTCGCAAAGGGACCGCCGCGGTGATCGAGCAGCTCGCCCGCGATGTCACGGGGTGGCCCGCCCGCGTGTACGAGTCGTTCGAGCGCGTCGCGACGACGCAGTACCTGAACCACACCCGTCCGCACGCGGTGGCGAGCGCGGGTCTGCGCGACCACGAAGCCCTCCACCACGTCGTGCAGCAGGGCGCGGCGTTCGACGACCTCGCGCACACGGCGCACGTCCGTCCGCTCGATTCGACCTGGCGGGAGCGCCGAGGGCGCTACGGCATCGTGAAGGTGCCGATCTTCCTCTGGCGCACGCAGCCGGTGCTCGTCGAGCGTTCGCCGCTCACCCCCGACCCTTCCGCCGATGGCCGCAGGTTCCGGTTCGACCCGCTCGGCGCCGATGTGCGGCTGTTCAGCCAGCCGCGGATCGAGACCGACATCGCGCACCTCGCGGAGCCGCCCGACGTGCCGCAGCCTCTCACCGTACGATGGGCCGCCGACCACGCGCCCGCGGTCTACGGTCCGACGATGTCGCGCGCGCGCCGGTCGATCCTGCTCGAGCGGCAGACGGGTGGCGGCGAACCTGTGGCCATCCCGCTCGCCGTGGTCAGGTTCGCCGACCTCTCCGATGTGCCCGGCGGCGGCGGGGCGTGGGCGCACGAGCCCACCGCGGGCGACGTGCACATCGACCCCTCACTCGGCCGCGTCTGGTTCGGGGACGCCCTCGCCGCCGGAGAACGGGTGCTCGCGACCTTCTCGATCGGAATGGCGGTGCCCGTCGGCGCGGGCAGTCGCCGCCGCGGCGACGATCCGCTCCCCTTCCCCCGCCGCACCGTGTCGGCCGGCGCATCCCTTCAGGCGGAGCTCGACCTCTCCCAAGAGGCGGGCACCGTGCTCGTCGTCGACTCCGACCGCTACGCGCAGAGTGTCACCATCACCGCGCTCGCGCCCGATCCGACGGCCGGCGACGACACGTCGGTGTGCCTGGCCGCCGACGCGGGCGCGCGACCCTCTCTGGAGCTCTCGTCGCCGATGAAGCTCGACATGGCGGCGAAGAGCACGGTGGTGCTCGACGGCCTGCTCGTCTCGGGCGCCCCTGTCGTGCTCGACGAGATCGACCCGCCCGACCGCGAGCGCCGCACCCTCGTCATCCGCGACACGACGCTCGTGCCGGGCATCACGCGAACGACCACCGGGGCGCCGGCCTCGCCCACCCGGGCGAGCCTGATCGTGCTCGACCCGTTCGCGTGTGTGCGGATCGAACGCAGCGTCGTCGGCCCGATCATCGCTGTCGAAGGCGCGACGATCGAGATCGTCGACTCCGTCGTCGACGCCTCGTCGCGGACCGGCGTGGCCATCGCGGGCCGCGACGGCGCGTCGCCGCGCACCGTGACGTCCGTCGCCGACTGGGAGACGGGCGACGGCACCGCGGCCGCCGGAGACCTCGACATCATCGCGTCCACGGTCGTCGGCAGCATCCGTTGCATCCGGTTGGATGCCTCGAATTCGCTGCTCCTCGCGGCAGTGGCCGAGGGCGACCCTCGGCCGCACCCCGTGCATGCCGAGCGCAAGCAGCAAGGGTGCGTGCGGTATTCGTTCCTGCCGGACGGGTCTCGCACGGGCCGTCGTTTCCACTGCGCGCCCCGACCCGACGACCCCCTCGCGGTGCAGCGGGCCTCTCGCCCGCGCTTCGGCTCGATGCGGTACGGCGACCACGACTACCTGCGGCTGCACGAGGGAACGCCCGACCGCATCCGTCGCGGCGCCGACGACGAGGGCGAGATGGGGGCGACGCACCGCCTCTACGCGCCGCAGCGCGAGGCGAACCTGCGCGTCCGCCTCGACGAGTACCTGCGATTCGGCCTCGCGGCCGACCGCATCTTCGCGACATGAATCCGGGAAGGGGACGAACTGATGGGTGCTGACCTGAGCAGCGTGCCGTTCGACGCACGCAAGGATCACTCCGGCGTCGTGCTCCAGCAAGGGCGCCTGCTGCTCGACGGCGACTGGAACGAACTCGTCGCCATCCTCGAGCGGCGGCTGCGCGCGAACGTCGCCGACCTGGACGGACCCGGGCCGCAGGCCGGCATCCAGGGCACGGCCGCGGTGTCGAAGGTGACGCCCGACGCCTTCAGGCTGGCGCTCGCGGGCGGGGATCTCGCGATCGGCCGAGGGCGGCTGTACGTCGACGGCCTCGTCGCCGAGAACCACGGCGCCGAACCCGACGACACGTTCGACCCGATCCTCGCCGAATCGGTGGGGCCCGACACCGTGACCTATTCGGCGCAGCCGTACCTGCCCGACCCACCGGATCTCCCCGCCGACGGCACCCACCTCGTGTACCTCGACGTGTGGCCGCGCGAGGTCACCCACCTCGAGGAGCCGGGCCTGATCGAGCCGGCGATCGGCGTCGACACGACGGCGCGCACGCAGACGGTGTGGCAGGTGAAGCACTTCGCCGTCCCCGCGGGCACGACGTGCGGGACCCCCGACGACGACATCGAGGGGTGGACCGCGTCGACCGCGGCCTCCGGCGCACGGCTCACCGTGGAGACGATCTCGGTCGTCGACGACGACCCGTGCGAACTGCCGCCGACCGGCGGGTACCGCGGGCTCGAGCACCAGACGTACCGGGTCGAGATCCACGACCCCGGTGAACCGGGAACCGCGTCGTTCAAGTGGTCGCGCGACAACGGGTCCGTGGCGAGCCCCGTCGTCGAGGTCCTGGACGCCGGCGCCGCGGTGCGCCCCGCGTCGTTGGGCCGAGACGACGTGCTGGGCTTCCACGACGGCGACTGGGTCGAGGTCATCGACGACCGCCGCGAGCTGCGCGGCGAGCCCGGCGAGCTGCGCCGCATCGAGGTCGACGACGCCGAGGGGACGATCGCCTTCGCCGGGGCGGCCCTTCCCGCCGACCTCCAGCTGACGATCGACGAGGCGGCCGAGCGCCACCTCCGCGTGCGCCGCTGGGATCAGGTGGGCGTCGTCAAGAACACCGCGGGCGGTACGGTCGTCGACCTCGACCAAGCGGCCGCGACCGGCGCGATCCCGGTTCCGGCGACGGCGGCCGATCGGATCGTGCTCGAGCACGGGCTCGTCGTCGGGTTCTCCTCCGCCGGCGGAGCGTTCCGCACCGGCGACCACTGGATCGTGCCCGCACGAGCGGCGGATGCCTCGGGCGACGTCTCGGGTGCGGACCCGCTGCTCGATGCGGCGCCGCCGCTGGGCATGCATCACCACTACGTCCGGCTCGGCATCCTCACCTCAGGGGGTGTCACCGACTGCCGGCCGAAGTGGCCGACGCCCGGTGAAGGCGACTGCGACGAGTGCGGCTGCGAGTGCACCGTCTGCGTGACGCCGGTGTCGCACGTCAGCGGCGAGCTCACGATCCAGGACGCCGTCGACAAGGTCAAGGCCGCCGGCGGCGGCACCGTATGCCTCGCGATCGGGCTGTACCCGCTCCGTGAGCCGGTGCGCGTCGACGGTGCGACATCGCTGCGCATCCGCGGACAGGGCGCCGGATCCATCGTCGTGGCGTCGGCCTCGGACGGGTTCGTCGTCACCAAGAGCAGGTTCGTCACGATCGAGGATCTCGCGGTCCTCGCCGCGAACGACTCCGCCGTGGTGCTCGACACGACGGTCGCGGCAAGGGTGGAGCGCGTCACCGCCCTGGTCCTCGCACAGGAGGGCCCGTCGCGATCCGCCATCGGGCTCGCCGGGACCGCGCTGCTCACCACCCTGCGCGACAACATCGTCGCCGGCCCGACCGGGATCGGCCATGCGGGCGCCGGCGCGGAGGATCGGCGCCGTGTGCTGCTCGTCGCCGAGTTCGAGGCAAGCGACAACATCGTCATCGGCCGCGACTTCGGGATGCGGCTCGACGGCACCACCGCGTTCCTGCTCGCCAACCGCGTCGCCGACAACACCGTCATCCGGGCGCGCGAGGGCGGCATCGTCGCGACCGGCTTCGTCTATCCCGGCACGGTCATCCCCGGCAGCTCCTTCGCGATCGAGGACAACACGGTGATCGTCGGCGGCACCGGGATCTCGGTCTCGGAGGGCGGATTCGCGATCACCGGCAACCAGATCGGCGCGCCGCGCTCCGACCAGCCGGCTCGCACCGACGGCATCGCCATCGTGCCGACACCAGCGGGCGAGCTCGTGCGCGACGTGGTGCGCATCGACGGCAATCGCGTCCGCGGCGTGGGCGGCCACGGCATCGTCGACTACGCGTCGGTGCAGACGCTCGAGGTCACCCGCAACCGCGTGGAGCTCGCCCAGCACGGCATCGTCATCGACGAGAAGGCTGCGGTCGAGATCGCCACGGTCTCGGGGAACACCCTGATGGACATCGGCTCCCGCGACACCGACGAGGCGGTGGGGGTCTTCGCGATCCGCGTCGTCAACGCCGCGCACGCCTCTGTCGAATCGAACACCGTGCGCGGGGTCGGCACGGCGCGCAGCATGGGCGGCGAATCGATCGGGATCGACGTCGTCGCCGTCGCGGAGTCGCGCGTCGCAGGCAACACCGTGGAGCGCGTGGGGCCGGTAGACGGCGGCCGCGGCGAGATCGGCATCGCCGTGCGTGGCTTCGCCCGCTCTCAGATCGAAGGCAACGCGTCGCGCAGGTACCCCGCGGACCCCGATTTCGACCCCGACGGCGGTCGCTTCATCGGGCTGCTCGTCGGCAGCGGCGAGGACCGCGACCTCGACTTCGGCCTCACGAGGGCCGGCGGCATCGTGACCGGACTCGGCCCGTTGGTCTTCGGAGTCGCCGCTGCGGCGGCGGTCGGATCGGCCCGCATCGTCGCCCCGCTCGTGACCGTCGACGCGAACATCGTCGCCGGCGGAGCCGGCGACGCGCCGCCCGCGATGATCATCGGGCTGCGCGGCGATGCGATCGTCACCTCGAACCAGGTCCGCGGCAACCGGGAGTTCGGCACGACCGCGCTGCGCCTCCGCGCGGAGACCGGCGCCGTCGCCCAGAACCGGTTCTGGGGCGGCAGAGAGCCCACGGCCGACCTCTTCCTCTCGGGGGCGTCGGTCGTCGGCAACATCTCGACCGGGATCGTGTTCCTCAACGGCGCGCCCGTCCCCCCACCGTGGGACGCCCTCAACGTCATCGGCATCTGAGAGAGGCAGCATCATGACTCCCACCTCCAAGTCCAAGCCCCCGGCCAAGCCTCGCCGCCGACCGAAGGCAGACGAGGCGCCGCGCGAGGATCGCGTCGCCGACGATGCGGCCGTGGCCGCCCTGCTCGACGTGCTGACCGACGGCGTCGCGGCGTTGCCCGAAGTCCTCGAACGCGGCGAGGAGGCCCGCCGCGCTCGCGCCGAGTCGGCCCGCGGACTGCTCAGCTCCCGTGAGCTCAGGGCGGCGGCGCGACGCGTGCCCGAACTCGGCACGAGCATCGAGTCAGCCCGTGCGGAGCTGGATCGCCAGGACACGGCCGCCGAGCAGGCGCGGTCCGAGCTGCACGATGCGAGCAAGGAGTGGCTCACGGCCCTCAAGGCGCTGCGTGACCCGGGCGCTTGACGCGGGGGTTGACCGGGGGGCCGACGCGAGAATGCCGGCGCCCCCGGTAGCCGCGAGCTCGGGACCCACGGCCGGGGTGCCGGACCGGGGCTCCGGCGCTATCCCCCACTGAAGAGACAACGCCCTAGGGAATCTATTACGCGAGTTTCCGGCGGCTTTCCGGAACGAGTTCACCGGCACAACGGCGCGCCTTAAGTGAATGGCTGATCCGGGCCGATTTCGACGGCAACGGGAGGACGGATGCCGCGGCCCGCGGCATCCGTCCTCCCGGTCCGTGTCGGTCAGGGCGTTCCCGCACCGTCACCGGGGGTCTCGGCGACGGCGAGGATCGCATCGGCGAACGCCCGGGGTGCCTCGGCGGGCAGGTGATGACCGGCGTGCGGAACCTTGCGGTGCTCGCGCCAACCCGTGAAGTGGTGGGCATCGTGGCTGCCGTCGGATGCCGGGAAGTTGCCGTCCGCGGTGCCGTCGAGGGTGATCGTCGGCACGCTGATCGGCGGAAGCGCGGCGAGCTGCGCCTCGACGTCCGCATAGGCATCGGCGCCCTCGGCGAGGCCGAGTCGATGCCGGTAGGAGTGGATCACGACGTCGACGTAATCGGGGTTGTCGAACGCACGCGCCGCACGGACCAGCTGCCCTTCGCTGAAGTCCCACTCGGGCGAGTTGCGTCGCCAGATCACGCGGGCGATCTCGCGTCGGTTGTGCTCCAGGCCCGCCCGGCCGCGGTCGGTCGCGAAGTACCAGAAGTACCAGAAGCCGGCTTCGCGGTCCGGATCGATGGGTGCGCCGGCGGAGGCGATGTCCTGGATGAGATAGCCGTTGACCGAGACGAGCCCGCCGATCCGATCTGGGTGCAGGGCGGCCACCACGGCGGCGGCCCGTCCACCCCAGTCGTACCCCGCGAGGATCGGCTCGTGGAGTCCGAGAGCGTCGAGGAACGCGAGCACGTCGGCTCCGAGCGCCCCTTGCTGTCCGCTTCGGGGTGTGTCCGCGCTCAGGAAGCGCGTCGGACCGTGTCCGCGAAGGTAGGGCACGAGGACGCGGAAGCCCGCCTCGACGAGCAGCGGAGCCACCTCCGCATAGCTGTGGACGTCGTACGGGAATCCGTGCAGCAGCACGACGGGCTCGCCGCCGGCGGGCCCGAGGTCGTAGTACGCGACATCGAGGACACCGGCGGGGATATGGCGGATCTGCACGTTCGCATCGATCATGAGGACTCCTTGAAGGTGGTCGGTTCAGGCGGGTCAGTCGATGGCGAACGCCTTGCGGAGCGAGTGGACCGCCTGGTCGATCGCTGCGGTCGTCGCGGCCGACGGGCGCAGCGGGTTGAGCATCATGAAGTCGTGGATGGTGGCGTCGTAGCGCACGAGCGTCGTCGGCACACCCGCTTCGATGAGCTTGCGACCGTAGGCTTCGCCCTCGTCGCGCAGCACGTCGTTCTCGTCGACGATCAGCAGCGTCTCGGGCAGCCCCTTGAGCTCATCGACGGGCGCCTGAAGCGGTGACGCCGTCACGTCGCTGCGCTTGTGCACGTCGGGGAGGTAGTTGTCCCAGAACCACGCCATCGCGTCGGCACGCAGGTGGAAGCCCTCCGCGAACTCGCGATAGCTGGCGGTGTCCTGCCGCGCGTCGGTGACCGGGTAGTACAGCGACTGGTGGATGAACCGAACATCCCCGCGCTTCTGGGCGAGGATCGCGAGCACCGCGGCCATGTTGCCGCCGACCGAATCTCCCGCGACGGCCAGGCGCGCAGCATCCAGTCCCTTCTCCGCACCGTTGTCGATGATCCACCGGGCGGTCGCGTACGCCTGTTCGATGGCGACGGGATGCTGCGCCTCAGGCGAACGCGTGTACTCGACGAACACGATCGCAGCGCGGGCGCCCGTGGCCAGGTCGCGCACCAGGCGGTCGTGGGTGCCCGCGTTGCCCAGAACCCAGCCGCCGCCGTGGACGTAGAGCACCACGGGAAGCGACCCCGTCGTGCCGACCGGCTTGACGATGCGGACTCTGACGTCGCCGACGGCTGCCGGCACGGTGATCCACTCGTCCTCGACATCGGGAAGGTCGACGGGTCCCGACTGCACGTCGTCGAGCAGCTTTCGCGCCCCGTCGACGCCGCGTTCGACGAGCGTGGGCGGAACCGCAGCCGCCTCTGCGAACGCGCGTGCTTCCGGCTGCAGGATGTGTTCGGTCATGTCGAAGGCCCCTCTGTGTGTGGTGATCGGTTCGTCGGATCTGCCGGCATTCACCGGCTTGAACACAAGGACCGGGCAGAGCACGCAGTTGTGACACCCGCACGGCGATCAGCGTTCCTGGGATGCGGGCGTCACACATCGGAACGCTGCACGGTCAGTGTTTGCAGGCGCACCACGACACCGGCGACGGACCACGAAAGGCGAACCATGGCGAGCATCCCCCCGAAGACAGATCCAGACCTGCAGGGAAAGGTGGCGCTCGTCACCGGCGCGTCATCGGGGATCGGGCGTGCCACGGCGCTCGCGCTGTCCGAGGCCGGACTGCGGGTGGCCGTCGGAGCACGCCGCACCGACCGCCTGACATCGCTGGAGGAGTCCGCCCCGGGAGAGGTGCTGAGCCTCCCCCTCGATGTGACGAGCTACGACTCCGTCGCACGGGCGATCTCTGAGGTCGTCGAGAGGTTCGGGCGCCTGGACGCGCTGATCAACAACGCCGGCCTCATGCAGAGCGGCATGATCCTCGGGGCCGACGTCCGCGAATGGGAACGCATGGTCGACACGAACCTGCTCGGATCGATGTACGCCGTGCACGCTGCACTGCCTCATCTCATCGAGACGAAGGGGCACATCGTTCAGGTCTCTTCGACGTCCGGCCGCATCGCGTCCCTCGGAAGCGGCGTGTACGCGGCGACGAAGTTCGGAGTGAGCGCGTTCACCGAGTCGCTCCGGCAGGAGGTGACGACGCGCGGCGTGCGGGTCACGCTGATCGAGCCCGGGTTCGTCGCCACCGAGCTGACCAGCCACATCACCGATGCGACGATGCGCCAGGCCGCGTCCGAGATCGCGGGGTCGATGCGCACGCTCGAAGCCGCCGACATCGCCGAGGCCGTCCTGTACGCGCTCCGCCAGCCCGATCATGTCTCGGTGAACAGCATCCTGATCCGGCCGACCGATCAGGTCCGGTAGCGCAGGGACGGAGGCGGCGAACCATCGAAAGCCCGCGGAAACCGCGGGCTTTCGATGGTTCGGGTCTAGAAGTCCCAGTCCTCGTCTTCCGTCGCCTCGGCCTTGCCGATCACGTACGACGATCCCGACCCCGAGAAGAAGTCGTGGTTCTCGTCGGCGTTCGGCGACAGGGCCGACAGGATCGCCGGGTTCACGTTCGTGACCGTCGAGGGGAACATCGCCTCGTAGCCCAGGTTCATGAGGGCCTTGTTGGCGTTGTAGTGCAGGAACTTCTTGACGTCCTCGGTGAGGCCGACGCCGTCGTAGAGGTCCTGCGTGTACTGCACCTCGTTGTCGTAGAGCTCGTAGAGCAGCGAGAACGTGTAGTCCTTGATCTCGTCGCGCTTGGCCTGGTCGACCGTCTCGAGCCCCCGCTGGAACTTGTAGCCGATGTAGTACCCGTGCACGGCCTCGTCACGGATGATGAGGCGGATCAGGTCGGCCGTGTTGGTGAGCTTCGCTCGCGAAGACCAGTGCATCGGCAGGTAGAACCCCGAGTAGAAGAGGAACGACTCGAGCAGGGTCGAGGCGACCTTGCGCTTGAGGGGCTCGTCACCGCGGTAGTACTCCATGACGATCTGAGCCTTCTTCTGAAGGTTCTCATTCTCGACCGACCAGCGGAACGCCTCGTCGATCTCCTTCGTCGAGCACAGCGTCGAGAAGATCGACGAGTACGATTTGGCGTGCACCGACTCCATGAACGCGATGTTCGTGTAGACGGCCTCCTCGTGCGGAGTAATGGCGTCGGGGATGAGCGACACCGCGCCCACCGTCCCCTGGATCGTGTCGAGGAGCGTGAGCCCCGTGAACACGCGCATCGTGAGGGTCTGCTCCTCGGGGGTGAGCGTGTTCCACGACTGGATGTCGTTGGACAGCGGCACCTTCTCGGGCAGCCAGAAGTTGTTCACGAGGCGGTTCCACACCTCGAGGTCCTTGTCGTCCTGGATGCGGTTCCAGTTGATGGCCTGGACATGGTCCAGGAGCTGGAGCTTCTCGCTCATCGTCCTTCTTCTCTCGGAATCCTGATCAGACCGTCAGAGCGTGCAGCTGACGCACTCGCTCATGTCGGTCCCCTCCAGCGCCATCTGGCGGAGGCGGATGTAGTAGATCGTCTTGATGCCCTTGCGCCAGGCGTAGATCTGGGCCTTGTTGATGTCGCGCGTGGTCGCGGTGTCCTTGAAGAACAGCGTGAGCGACAGACCCTGGTCGACGTGCTGCGTGGCAGCGGCGTACGTGTCGATGACCTTCTCGTAGCCGATCTCGTACGCGTCCTGGTAGTACTCCAGGTTGTCGTTCGTCATGAACGCCGCCGGGTAGTAGACGCGGCCGAGCTTGCCTTCCTTGCGGATCTCGATCTTCGCCGCGATCGGGTGGATCGACGACGTTGAGTTGTTGATGTACGAGATCGAGCCGGTCGGCGGCACCGCCTGCAGGTTCTGGTTGTAGATGCCGTGCTGCTGGATCGACGCCTTGAGCGCGCGCCAGTCGTCCTGCGTGGGGATGTGGTGGCCGGCGAACATCTCGGCGACCTTGGCCGTCGCGGGGACCCACTCCTGCTCGATGTACTTGTCGAAGAACTCGCCCGATGCGTACGTCGAGTCCTCGAACCCGTCGAAGGTCTCGCCGCGCTCGATCGCGATCTTGTTCGACGCGGTCAGCGCGTGGAACAGCACCGAGTAGAAGTAGATGTTCGTGAAGTCGACACCCTCTTCCGACCCGTAGTAGACGTGCTCGCGGGCGAGGTAGCCGTGCAGGTTCATCTGGCCGAGGCCGATCGCGTGCGACCGGTCGTTGCCGTCCTCGATCGAGCGGACCGAGGCGATGTGGCTCTGCTGGCTGACGGCCGTGAGCGCACGGATGCTGGTGTCCACGGTCTTCGCGAGGTCGCCGCCGTCCATCGCCAGGGCGATGTTGAGCGAGCCCAGGTTGCACGAGATGTCCTTGCCGATCTGGGCGTAGGACAGGTCCTCGTTGTACGTCGTGGGCGTGTTGACCTGCAGGATCTCGGAGCACAGGTTGGACATGTTGATCCGGCCCTTGATCGGGTTGGCCTTGTTCACCGTGTCCTCGAACATGATGTACGGGTAGCCCGACTCGAACTGGATCTCGGCGAGGGTCTGGAAGAACTCGCGCGCGTTGATCTTCGTCTTCTTGATGCGCGGGTCGTCGACCATCTCGCGGTACTTCTCGCTCACCGAGATGTCGCCGAACGGCACGCCGTAGACGCGCTCGACGTCGTACGGGGAGAACAGGTACATGTCCTCGCCGTTCTTGGCGAGCTCGAACGTGATGTCGGGGACGACGACGCCCAGCGACAGCGTCTTGATGCGGATCTTCTCGTCGGCGTTCTCGCGCTTGGTGTCGAGGAACTTCATGATGTCGGGGTGGTGGGCGTTGAGGTACACCGCACCCGCACCCTGACGCGCGCCGAGCTGGTTGGCGTACGAGAAGGAGTCTTCGAGGAGCTTCATCACGGGGATGATGCCCGAGGACTGGTTCTCGATCTGCTTGATCGGCGCACCCGCCTCGCGGATGTTCGACAGCAGCAGCGCCACGCCGCCGCCGCGCTTGGACAGCTGCAGCGACGAGTTGATGCCGCGCGAGATCGACTCCATGTTGTCTTCGATGCGCAGCAGGAAGCACGAGACGAGCTCGCCGCGCTGCGCCTTGCCGGCGTTGAGGAACGTCGGCGTCGCAGGCTGGAAGCGTCCGGAGAGGATCTCGTCGACGAGGTTGGTGGCCAGCAGCTCGTCACCGTCGGCGAGGGCGAGCGCGGTCATGACGACGCGGTCCTCGAAGCGCTCGAGGTAGCGCTTGCCGTCGAAGGTCTTGAGCGTGTAGCTCGTGTAGTACTTGAACGCGCCGAGGAACGTCTCGAAGCGGAACTTCTTGCCGTACGCGAAGTCGTTGAGCTGCTGGATGAACGCGAACGAGTACCTCTCGAGCACGGCGGGCTCGTAGTACTCCTTCTCGACCAGGTAGTCGAGCCGCTCTTTGAGGGAGTGGAAGAACACCGTGTTCTGGTTCACGTGCTGCAGGAAGTACTCCCGCGCAGCGCGCTTGTCGGCGTCGAACTGGATCTTGCCGTCCGCGTCGTACAGGTTGAGCATCGCGTTGAGGGCGTGGTAATCCATGCCCTCGAAGCGTGCCTGCGTCTTGAAGTCGGTCTCCGTCAGAGTTCCCACCAGCGTTCCAATCCCGCGCTCACGCGTTCCACATCTTCAGGCGTGCCGAATACCTCTAGCCGGTACAAGTGCGGCACGTGACACTTGCGGCTGATGATGTCGCCGGCGACGCAGAAATGCTCGCCGAAGTTGGTGTTCCCCGCGGAGATGACTCCGCGGATGAGGCTCCGATTGCGCTCGTCGTTGAGGAAGCGGATGACCTGCTTCGGAACAGCGCCCTTCTCGACTCCCCTGCCCTGGCCTCCGCCATAGGTGGGTGTCACGAGGACGTACGGCTCGTCGACCACGAGCGCCGGATCCGTGGAGTGAAGTGGGATCCGGACCGCTCGAGCGCCGAGTTTCTCGATGAAGCGTGCGGTGTTGCCCGACACGCTCGAGAAGTAGACCAGCAGTGGCGCGTCCGTCGCGACGCGCTGCGTCACGACCGCCGACATGTCAGGCCAGACGCGAGGCGAGCTCGTCGATCTTGTCGGGACGGAAGCCCGACCAGTGGTCCTCATCGGTGATGACGACCGGCGCCTGGAGGTAGCCCAGTGCCTTGACCTGCTCGAGGGCCGTGGGGTCCTCCGAGAGGTCGTGGATTTCGTACTCGATCCCCTTGGAGTCGAGTGCTCGATACGTCGCCGTGCACTGCACGCACGCGGGCTTCGTGTAAACCGTGATCGCCATGTCGATTCCGTCTCCTCAGTGCTTCCCCCGGTGGCATCCGGTGCTCTTTCCCGGCAGTCCCCCCACCGGGAGTCCAATACTACATATGGGTACCGACATTCGATAGCACCACAAGGGCTAGTAGTTACATCGGTGTGATTTTCCACCGTTCTCCCCATGTACAACACAGGTTGTCCACGGATTCATCCACAGCCGCCAGGGTCTGGAAAAGGCCAGGATCACGGGGCTTTCGAACGCCACGGCCGCATCCGTCCACAGGCTGCACGCTAGCCAGCGCCTCCGACATCGGATTCGCCTGTGGACAGCGCTCCCGGCGTGTCGCGGGCGTGTCGCGCGCAGGTCTGTGTCGAGACCGCCGACACGGCCGTACGGGCACATCGTCGGGCGTGCCGTAACGTTGTCGGGTGGCCGGCTACCGGGAACTTCTGCGCACCCCCGGGGTGGCCCGCATCATCGCGGCACAGCTGACCGCGCGCTTCCCGAACGGGATGATCAGCCTCGTGATCCTCCTGCACATCGAGGGGATCACCGGCTCGTACGGCGCCGCCGGCATCGTGCTCGCGGCGGTGTCGATCGGCCAGGCGCTCGCCGGTCCGGTCACGAGCCGCTGGATGGGCCGCTGGGGCATGCGCCGCGTGCTGACCCTCACCACCGTCGTGGCCGCGGCATCCCTCACCGCGATCGCACTCCTCGTCGTTCCGGTGCCGGTGTACATCGTCCTCGGTTTCATCGCGGGCGCTGCGACACCGCCGATCGTCGCGGCGGTGCGCACGATCTACGCCAAGATGGTCAACTCCACGCAGCTGACGGCGCTCTACTCCCTCGACGCCTCGCTGCAGGAGTTCATCTGGATCCTCGCGCCCGTGCTCATCACCTTCGTGGCGACGCAGGCCGGCACCGTCGTGGGTCTCATGCTGGTCGTGGTGATCCTGGTGGCCGGCGGCGCCTGGTTCATCCTCTCCCCCGAGGTCGGGCGCGTGCGCATCCCGCGCAGCAAGCGCTCCTTCGGCACGGTGCTGACCCGCCCGCCGATCCTGCTGGCGACCGTCATCGGCTTCCTCCTCATCGGCTCGTTCGCGGCCGTCGAGGCGAGCGTCGTGGCGACCTTCGACCACGGCGGACTCGAAGCGGGACTCGTGCTCGCCGTCTTCTCGATCGGCAGTCTCGCCGGCGGGCTCACCTTCGGGCACCTGCCCATGGGCCGCTGGGCCATGGCACGCCGCCTGACGGTCGTGGCCATCGGGCTCGCGCTCACCGCACTGTGGGTCAACGTGTGGTGGATCGGCGCCACGCTGTTCCTCGCCGGCATCGGCATCGCGCCGGCACTGGCCGTGCTGTCGGCCGTGACCACCGCGAGCGTCAAGTTCAGCGACACGGCCGAGGCGTTCGGATGGGTCGGCACGGGTCAGCTCATCGGCGCCGCGGCGGGCTCGGCCGTCGCCGGCCTCCTCATCGACGGCCCGGGCGGCGTGACGGCCGCATTCACGTCCGCCGCGGCGTTCTGCGCACTCGGACTCCTCGTCGCGATCGTGTTCGCTCGGGGTCTTCCCGACTTGCGCGTGCGCGGTGCGAGCCCGATCCCCGACACCGAGCCGGTCACGACGATCGGCTGAGCCGATCCGACACGCATAGCCGTGTCATAGACGTCGCATAGCCGCGCGCGCTCTACTCGAAGGCATGAACCCCGACGACTCCACCGCCCGGCGCGATCGCGAGTGGCTCGATGACGACGGCAACCCGATCGACGAGGACCACCGCGGCCTGGTCTACGACATCCGCACCCTCGTCGACCGGCGACGCGCGCTCGGCATCTTCGGCGGCGTCGCGCTCACCAGCCTGCTCGCCGCGTGCGGCGCCACGGACGACGCGGATGCCTCGGCCACACCGTCGTCGACCGGCTCGAGCTCGCCGAGCGCGGCGCCGTCGGCGACCACCGAGGCCGAGGCATCCGTCCCCCTCGATGAGGTTCCCGACGAGACCGCCGGACCCTACCCGGCGGACGGGTCGAACGGCGTCGACGTGCTCGACGACTCCGGCATCGTGCGGGCCGACATCCGCTCGAGCTTCGGGTCGTCGACGACGGTCGCCGAGGGCGTGCCGCTCACGATCGCGCTGACGGTCAGAGATGCCGCGACCGGCGCGGCGCTGGCGGGCCGTGGGGTGTACCTCTGGCACTGCGACCGCGGCGGCGACTATTCGCTGTACAGCCGTGGGGTCGAGAACGAGAACTACCTGCGCGGGGTGCAGGAGACCGACTCGAACGGCACGGTCACCTTCACGTCGATCTACCCGGCGTGCTACTCGGGGCGCTGGCCGCACATCCACTTCGAGGTGTACGACGACATCGCGACCGCCGTCTCGAACGGCCCGATCGTGAAGACGAGCCAGATCGCGCTGCCGCCCGAGACCAACGACGCGGTCTACGCGACGAGCGGGTACGAGCAGAGCGTGCGCAACGCATCCCAGGTGTCGCTGCAGAGCGACAACGTGTTCCGGGACGACGGCGCCGTCCACCAGCTCGCCACCATGTCGGGCTCGGTGACCGCGGGCTACACCGCCGCCCTCACGATCGGCGTGTAGGCGTCCGGGTCACGCGAGCCGGCGGAGCATCTCCAGCAGGGCGAGCGCGTAGGCGTCGGCGGGCTCGGGGTGCTCGAACACCCGCCGCTCGCCGCCGAGCACGATCTCGACCTCGTGGTTGTCGGGCATCCGCCGCAGCGACCGGAAGGCACCGCGCAGCATCTCGCGCAGCTGGTGCTCGTACGGCAGCCACAGCGCGTCCTCGAGGGCGACGGAATCCAGCGCCCATTCGGTCGTGCCGTTGAAGGCCAGGATGCGCCCGGTCGGGTACTCGCGCGGCTCGATGGTCATCTCGCTGACGGTGAAGACGTCGGCCTCGAACTCCGGCTCGTCGAGCTGGAAGCGGTCGCCCGAGTGCGGGTGCCACACCAGGCCCGCTTCGCGCAAGGCCAGGGCCAGCTCCGTCGAGATCACACCACCATTCTGGCCCTGCTCGTTCCTCCCCGTGTCGCGCCGCCACGCCGCAGCGATCACGCCAACCTCCGCCGCCATCCTGCCGCGCGGCGAGGAGGGGTTTCGCCGCGCCCGTAGGCTGAGCGCATGCCCGCCCCCGTCACCCTCCCCCGCCTGTCGTGGGGCTCGGCCTCGGCCGATCGTCGCGCCCTCCTCATCCACGGCCTCGGGTCCAACGGCGCCCTGATGTGGCGCTACGGCTCGGCTCTCGCGGACGCCGGATGGCGGACGGATGCTGTGGACCTCCGCGGGCACGGCACGGCCCCGCGCACGCTCGACTACACGCTGGCGGCCTATGCCGCGGACGTCGCGGAGACCCGTCCGGTCGACGCCCGCCCGTGGGACCTCGTGATCGGCCACTCGCTCGGGGGCGCAGCATCCGTTCTCGCCACCGCAGCCGACCCGTCGTGGACGCGCCGTCTCGTCCTCGTCGACCCCGCGCTCCTGCTCACCGACCACGACCGCGACATCGTGCGCGACAGCCAGACCCGCTCGTTCGACGATCCGTCGCAGGCGGCCGTGCGGGCGGAGCACCCGCACTGGCACCCGCACGACATCGAGCTGAAGGCGCTGTCGGCGCAGCAGGCGAGCCGATGGGCGGTGGAGGAGACGAGCGCTCAGAACGCGGAGTGGGACGTGACGGAAGCTGCGCTTCGCATCGCGGTGCCGACCCACGTGATCGCGTCCGACCCGGGCGTGTACTCGATCTTCCGTGGCAAGCCGGCGGAGGCCGCCGTGGCGCCCAACCCGAACTTCACGGTGTCGGTCGTCGCCGACGCCGGGCACTCCCCGCACCGCGATCAGCCGGAGTCGACGATCGAGGCGCTCTTCGCCGCCCTCGGCTGAATCCCGGGTGGGCAGGCCTACTGCACCGTGATCTCGACGCCCTGGCCGACGTCGAGCACAACGCCTACGAAGGACGGCAGCACGCTCGCGAGCTCTTCGCGCAGGTCGTCGACCGGCGGGGTCTGACCGTCGTCGGTCGTGATCGCGATGGTGGCGGTCGCGCCCGACCAGTCCAGGCCGTACACCCGAGCGCCGTCGTCGGCGCTGAGCCACTCCGTCGCCGCGTCCTGGATCGCGACCGACCATCGCGCCAGTGCCACCGACACGGCGGAGTTCACCGCGAGCGGTATTGCGATGACCACGGCGAGCACCGTGACGATGACGTAGGCGCGGCGCCGGTTCGCGACCGGCGACGATCCCGGATCGCGCGCGTATCCGGCCAGGGTGAAGACGATGCTGCCCGCGATCACGAGGGCGACGACGTTGGAGAGGAACAGCCACAGCGCGCCGAGCGCGTCGGCCCAGAGGCCCTGCCCCGCACAGACGCCCACGACACCCAGCGGCGGCACGAGCGAGATCGCGATCGCCACACCGGGAAGGATGGCGCTCAGATCCTTCCGGCACATCGCGAAGCCGCCCGCGAAGCCGGTGGCGAGCGCCGCCACGAGGTCCATGAAGCTGGGCGAGGTGCGCCCGAGCACCTGCGAGTTGGTCTCGAGGCTCTCCGGCGTCGCGACGAACAGCGAGAACGCCAGGCCCAGCACGATCACGATGACGAGCCCGAGCAGCACCCACATGATCGACCGCACGACCAGGCTGAGGTGCCCGGTGACGATGCCGAGCCCGATCGCGAGGATCGGTGTGCCGAGCGGCGCGATGATCATCGCGCCGATGACCGTCGCGGTGGAGTCGGTCAGCACGCCGGCGATCGCGATGATGCCGGCGAGGGTCAGCATGATGAGGAACCCGCTGCGTTTGCCGGCGCGATCGCCGGAGCCGAGGTCGAGCGCCTCGGTCACTTCGGCCGCGGTCTGCCGCTGCGTCGGCGGGATGAGCGCCTGGAGCATCTCCGAGAGCGTCGCCATGCGCACATCATCGCGTAAGAATGGCGTGGTGGCGTCCTTCGAACCGAGCGAGATCCTGAACGACGAGTTACTGGAGCGTTTCCGCGCGCGGGCTGCCGTGCACGATCGCGAGAACACCTTCCCCGACGACGATCTGGCCGAGCTCAAAGCCGCCGGGTACCTCGCGATCCTCGTGCCGGAAGAGCTCGGCGGATCCGGGCTGGGGCTGGCCGAGGCATCCGTCCTCCAGCAGCGCCTCGCGGGCGCGGCCCCGGCGACGGCCCTCGCGATCAACATGCACCTGGTGTGGACGGGCGTCGCGAAGGTGCTCGCCGACCGCGGGATCGACGCGCTGAGGTTCGTGCAGGAGGGCGCGGCGGCCGGCGAGGTCTTCGCGTTCGGGATCAGCGAGGCGGGGAACGACCTCGTGCTGTTCGGGAGCGGAACGGATGCTGCGCCCCTCCCCGACGGCGGATACTCGTTCACCGGCACCAAGATCTTCACGTCGCTGGCGCCGGTGTGGACGCAGCTCGGCCTGCACGGACTCGATACGTCGTCGGAGGACGCGCCGCGGATGGTCTACGCGTTCGTCCCGCGATCCGAGGTGCAGGCGGGCCGCGTCGTCGTCCGTGACGACTGGGACACCCTCGGCATGCGCGGGACGCAATCGCGCACGACGGAGCTCCGCGACGCCGTGGCGCCCGCCGACCGGATCGTGCGGCGACTCGCCCCGGGCCCGAACCCCGACCCGCTGGTGTTCGGCATCTTCAGCGTCTTCGAGATCCTCCTGGCATCGGTGTACACCGGCATCGCCCGGCGAGCACTCGACCTCGCCGTCGGCACGGCCGGAAAGCGCACGTCGAAGCGCACCGGCAAGGCGTACAGCCAGGATCCCGACATCCGCTGGCGCATCGCCGGCATGGCCCTCGCCTACGACGCCCTTCCGCCGCAGATCGACGCGCTCGCCCGTGACGTCGACGACCTCGCGGACCACGGGGCTAAGTGGTTCTCGCTGCTCGCGGGCGTCAAGCACCGGGCCGTGACGGCCGCGAAGCAGATCGTCGACGAGGCCGTGCTCGTCGCCGGCGGATCCTCGTACTTCTCGGGCAACGAGCTGGGCCGCCTCTACCGTGACGTGCTGGCCGGCCTGTTCCACCCCTCCGACCCGGAATCGGCGCACTCGACGGTCGCGACCGCCTGGCTCGGCCCGATCGAGGACTGAGACATGTCGACGCCGACGCGCCTCCTCAGCCCCGCCGATCAGGAGCGCCGCCGCGGGCTGCGCACGATGAAGGGCGTCGCCCTCGGCGCGCTGATCTTCATGGCCGTGCTATTCGCCTTCTCGTTCGCGTTCCAGCAGGAGATCCGCGCGCTCGCCTACGTGCGGGCGGCGGCCGAAGGCGGCATGGTCGGCGCTCTCGCCGACTGGTTCGCGGTGACGGCGCTCTTCCGGCATCCGCTGGGGATCCCGATCCCGCACACGGCGATCATCCCGAGCCGCAAGGACGAGATCGGCCGCACCCTCGGCGAGTTCGTCGAGACCGAGTTCCTGCGCGCCGACGTCGTGCGGACGAAGCTCGACCAGACCGCGATCGCCGCCCGCCTCGGCGAATGGCTGAGCGCGCCGGTGCATGCCGAACGGGTCGCGGCCGAGGCATCCGTCATGGCCGGAAGCGTGCTGCGCGCGCTCAGCGACGACGACGTCCGCGACGTGATCGAAGAGCTCGCCCGCGAGCACCTCATCGCACCGGAGTGGGGTCCGCCGCTGGGCGAGTGGCTCGAGCGCATCATCGACGCGGGCGCGCACCACGGCGCCGTCGACCTCGCCGCCGACACGATCGCCGCGTGGCTCGCGGCCAACAAGACGGCGTTCACGGGCGTCGTGTCGCGCCGCCTGCCGGCGTGGGTGCCGTCGGTCGCGCATCGCTTCGTCGACGACACCGTATACAACGAGGCCGTGAAGTTCGTCGCCGCAGTGCAGGCCGACCCCCGGCATCCGGCCCGCGTCGCGATCGACGGCTACCTCGCGCGCCTCGCCGGCAACCTGCAGCACGACCCCGCGACGATCGGACGCTTCGAAGACGCGAAGCTCGCCGTGTTCGACAGCCCCCGCGTCCGCGAGCTGGCCGGCGAGGCCTGGGCGACCGCGAAGGCCGGCCTGCTGCGCTCGCTCGCCGACCCCGAGAGCGGACTGCGGCGACGGGGCGTGGAGGCGCTGGTCGAGATCGGCGAGCGATTGACGACGGATGCTGCGCTCCAGCGCCGCGTGGACACCTGGGTGACGGACGCCGCCGTGTTCCTCGTCGACCGCTACCGCCACGACATCGCGTCGATCATCACCGACACCGTCGAGCGGTGGGACCCCGTCGAGACGACGGAGAAGATCGAGCTCATGGTGGGGCGCGACCTTCAGTACATCCGCCTCAACGGCACGATCGTCGGCGCGCTCGCAGGCCTCGCGATCTTCTCGATCGCGCACGCGCTGCTCGGGTGACGCGTCGCGGCGAGCCGTGTTAAGAGTGCGTGAAGTCCGGGGCGATCGCCGCCGCCGAGAGTTACCCTGATGCCGTGTCCGCGGACGAGCCCACCCAGTACCTCTTCAGCTACGGCACGCTGCAGAACGCCGACGTGCAGCTCGACACGTTCGGCCGCCTGGTCGAGAGCGAGCCCGACGCGCTGCCCGGGTACACCGTCGACTATGCCGAGATCGAAGACACACGCGTCGTCGACCTGTCGGGTCTGACCGTCCACCCGATCGTCCGCGAGACGGGGAACCCCCTCGACAAGGTCGTGGGCAAGGCTCTGCTCGTGACCGAGGACGAGCTCGACGCGGCCGACGAGTACGAAGTGGCGCTGTATCGACGCTGCGCCGTGGTGCTGGCGAGCGGTCGCTCCGCGTGGGTCTACGTCGCGGCGTGAGCGCCCGGTAGCGTCGACACGTGACGCTTTCCCACGATCCCTCGTGGCCACGCGCAGGTGCGTGGCCCCCGCTCGAAGACGGGAGCTGGGATGCCGCGATCCTCGGCGTTCCCGCATTCCGCACCTCCCTGTCCCCCACAGGCGCGCACGCGACGCCCGCGGCGATCCGCGACGCGCTGCGACGCTACAGCCCGACGCTCCTGGGCCCTCCCCCGGTCGACCTGAACGACGTGCTGCGCATTGCGGATGCGGGCGACGTCGCCGATCCCGACGGACCGGAGGGCGAGGCATCCGTCCGCTCCACGGTGTCGGAGCTGCGCGAGCGCGCGGATCTCGTCGTCGCGCTCGGCGGCGACAACTCGCTCACCTACGCGGTGGCGCAGGGCGCCCGGGCGACGGGGCTCATCACCATCGACGCGCATTTCGATCTGCGCGACGGTGTCTCGAACGGCTCTCCGGTGCGGCGGCTGGTGGAGGACGGCCTCGACGGGCGGCGGATCGTCCAGCTCGGCATCGCCGATTTCGCCAACTCCGTCGCCTACGCGCAGCGCGCGGCGGACTACGGCATCACCGTCGTGACGATGGACGACCTGCGCCGGCGCGGCGCCCCCGATGTCGCAGCCGAGGCGGTCGAGATCGCGGGCGCCGGCGGCGGCCCCGTGCACCTCGACATCGATGTGGACGTGTGCGACCGGTCCGTGGCGCCCGGGTGCCCGGCATCCGTCCCCGGCGGACTGGCCGCCTGGGAGCTGCGCGGGCTCGTGCGCGCCCTCGCCGCCGACTCCCGCCTGCACAGCGCCGACATCGCCGAGGTCGACGCCACGGCGGATGCCCCCGACGGGCGCACGGTGCGCCTCGCGGCACTCTGCGTACTCGAACTCCTCGCCGCCAAGGCCTCAGGAAAGGTCACGTCATGATCCGTCTCGCACTGGTGCGGCACGCGAAGTCCGAATGGGGCAACCCCGGCCTCGACGACCACGACCGCCCGCTGAACGATCGCGGCCGACGCGATGCGCCGCGCATGGCCGCGCGGCTCGCGGCGACCGGGTTCCGCCCGGACGTCATCCTCTCGAGCACCGCCGTGCGTGCGCGGACGACGGCCGAAGCCTTCGCCGCCGAGCTCGGCGTGGCGGTCTCGCTGGACCCCGAGCTGTACGGCGCCCCGGCGCGCACCCTGCTCGCCGCCGCCGCGGCCACGCGTGCGGCGACGGTCATGGTGGTCGCGCACGATCCCGGGATGAGCGCCCTCGCGGCGAGCCTCTCGGACGACGACATCGATCACATGCCGACATGCGCCGTCGCGACGTTCATCTGGGCGCAGGACGACTGGGACGTCGCGAGCTCCGTCGACCCCGACAACTGGACGTTCGACACGCCGCCCCGCTGACGCCGACGTCGGTCAGAGCGCGGCGCCGCCGATCCACACCGTGTGCACGAGCGGCACACCGGGGCGGTAGGCGAGGTGCACGCGGGTCGGCGCGTCGAGCATCACGAGGTCGGCGCGCATCCCCGGGGCGAGTGCGCCCACGTCGTCGCGGCGCAGCGCCTTCGCGCCACCGGCGGTCGCGGCCCACACCGCCTCGGCGGGCGACATCCCCATCTCGCGCACCGCGAACGCGATCATGAGGGGCATCGAGCTCGTGAAACTCGACCCCGGGTTGCAGTCGCTCGCGAGGGCGACGGTCGCTCCCGCGTCGATCAGGCGCCGCGCGTCGGGGTACGGCTGGCGGGTCGAGAACTCCACGCCCGGCAGCAGGGTCGCGACCGTGGTCGACCCCGCGAGCGCGGCGACATCCTCGTCCGACAGATACGTGCAGTGGTCGACGGATGCTGCGCCCAGCTCGACAGCGAGACGCACACCCTCGCCCGGTCCGAGCTGATTGCCGTGCACGCGCGGCTCGAGGCCGTGCGCGACGCCCGCGGCGAGGATGCGCCGCGACTCGTCGGGCGTGAACGCCCCGCGCTCGCAGAACACGTCGATCCACCGGCTGTGCGGCGCACAGGCGTGGAGCATGGCGTCGCAGACGAGCTCGACGTACTCGTCGCGTCGCTCGCTGTACTCGGCGGGCACGACGTGGGCGCCGAGGAATGTGACCTCGGGCGTGACTTCCGCGGCGAGGCGAGCGAGTCGCTCCTCGTCGGCGACGGTGAGCCCGTACCCGGTCTTGATCTCGAACGTCGTCGTCCCCTGGCCGTGGAGCTCGGCCACGAAGCCCGCGAGGCGCGCCCGCAGCTCCTCGTCGCTCGCGGAGCGCGTGGCCCCGACGGTACGCCGTATGCCCCCTGCGGCATACGGCGTACCGGTCATGCGCGCCTCGAACTCGTCGGCGCGGTCGCCCCCGAACACGAGGTGCGTGTGACTGTCGACGAACCCGGGGATGACCGCGCGGCCCCCGGCGTCGACGACCTCGACCGCCTCTTCCCGCGAGAGAACAGGTGGTCGCCGAGATGCGGGTTGGTTCCCCACCTCTCGTCCACCAGAAGCACTCTCGCGGTCGAGGGCGGAGGCGGGACCGACCCAGGCGATCCGGTCGCCCACGATCAGCACGGCGGCGTCGTGCAGCGTGCCGAGGGCATCGCCGTCGGACGCGACGTTGGTGGTCAGTTCGCCGATGTTCGTGATGAGCGTGGTGGTCACAGCATCCGTCCGTCAGTCACCGAGCATGGGCACGTTCAGGCCGCGCTCGCGCGCGACCTCCTTCGCGCGGTCGTAGCCCGCGTCGACGTGTCGCATCACGCCGGTGCCGGGATCGTTGGTGAGCACGCGCTCGAGCTTCTCCGCAGCGAGCGGGGTGCCGTCGGCGACGGTGACCTGACCGGCATGGATGCTGCGGCCGATGCCGACGCCGCCGCCGTGGTGGATCGACACCCACGCCGCACCCGACGCCGTGTTGAGCAGTGCGTTGAGGAGCGGCCAGTCGGCGATCGCGTCGGAGCCGTCGGCCATGGCCTCGGTCTCGCGGTAGGGCGAGGCGACCGAGCCCGCGTCCAGGTGGTCGCGGCCGATCACGATCGGGCCCGAGAGCTCACCCGAGGCGACCATCTCGTTGAACTTCAGCCCGGCGAGGTGGCGCTCCTTGTAGCCGAGCCAGCAGATGCGCGCCGGGAGGCCCTCGAAGTGCACCGCGTCCCCGGCCTTGTCGAGCCAGCGCACGAGCCCCGCGTTGTCGGGGAACAGGGCCTTGACGGCCTCGTCCGTCTTGCGGATGTCCTCGGGGTCTCCCGAGAGCGCGACCCAGCGGAAGGGTCCGCGCCCCTCGGCGAACTGCGGGCGGATGTAGGCGGGAACGAAGCCCGGGAAGGCGAACGCCCGGTCGAAGCCGCCGAGCTGCGCCTCGGCGCGGATCGAGTTGCCGTAGTCGAAGACCTCGGCCCCGGCGTCCTGGAATCCCACCATCGCCGCGACGTGCTTGGCCATCGAGCCGCGCGCGCGGGCGGTGAACGCCTCGGGGTCACGTGCCGCCTCGGCCTTCCAGTCCTCGAACGCGATGCCCACGGGCAGGTACGCCAGCGGGTCGTGGGCGCTGGTCTGGTCGGTGACGATGTCGACGGCGACCTCCCCCGCGCGGTGGCGCAGCAGCACGTCGCCGAAGACCTCGGCGGCGTTGCCGACGACGCCGACCGACAGCGCCTCGCCGGCGGCCTTCGCCGCCATCACGCGCGCGAGCGCCTGGTCGAGGTCGGTCGTGTACTCGTCGAGGTAGCCGTGCTCGACGCGGCGGGCGAGCCGCGACTCGTCGACGTCGACGATGAGCACCGCTCCCCCGTTCAGGGTCACGGCGAGCGGCTGTGCGCCGCCCATGCCCCCGGCGCCGCCGGTGAGCGTGAGCGTGCCCGACAGGTCGTCGCGCCCCAGCGACCGCGCCACTGCGGCGAACGTCTCGTACGTGCCCTGGAGGATGCCCTGCGTGCCGATGTAGATCCACGAGCCCGCGGTCATCTGGCCGTACATCGTGAGGCCGAGCTCCTCGAGGCGGCGGAACTCGGGCCACGTCGCCCAGTCCCCCACGAGGTTCGAGTTGGCGATGAGCACGCGCGGCGCCCACTCGTGCGTGCGGAAGACCCCGACAGGCTTGCCCGACTGCACCAGCAGCGTCTCGTCGGGCTCGAGCTCGTCGAGCGTGCGGACGATGGCATCGAACGCCTCCCACGAACGGGCCGCGCGCCCCGTGCCGCCGTAGACGACGAGGTCCTCCGGGTGCTCGGCGACCTCGGGGTCGAGGTTGTTCATGAGCATGCGCTTGGCGGCTTCGGCGCCCCAGCTCTTGGCGGTGCGCTCGGGGCCTCGCGGCGCGCGCACGGCGCCTTCGCCGAGCCCGCGCGCGGCCGGCGCGGTCGTCGAGCTTGTGGGAACGGACATCGTCACTCCTTCGTGGTGGTCTGGTAGGCGGCCGCCGCGACGGCGCCGGACGCGACGAGCACGGTCACGGCCTCCATCTCGGGCGACAGATAGCGGTCGGGGCCGGGTCCTCCGGCGACGGTGCGCACGAGATCGCGCACGGCGCCCGTGGCGGCGGCGGGCTCGAGCGGCGCCCGCAGGTCGAGGGCCCGCGCGGCGGTGAGCACCTCGATCGCGAGCACGCGAGAGAGCCCGTCGATCGCCCGACGGAGCTTCCGCGCGGCGGCCCACCCCATCGACACGTGATCCTCCTGCATCGCGGACGACGGGATCGAGTCGACGGATGCCGGGACCGCCAGCCGCTTCAGCTCCGAGACGATCCCCGCCGCGGCGTACTGGGCGATCATGAAGCCCGAGTCGACCCCGACCTCGTCGGCGAGGAACGGCGGCAGGCCGTTGCTGCGCGCGCGGTCGAGGGCGCGGTCGGTGCGGCGCTCCGAGATCGAGGCCACGTCGGCCACCGCGATCGCGAGGAAGTCCAGCACGTATGCGACCGGCGCGCCGTGGAAATTGCCGTTCGACTCGACGCGCCCGTCATCGGTGATCACGGGGTTGTCGACGGCCGCGGCGAGCTCGCGCGAGGCGATGAGCAGCGCGTGGTCGGCGGTGTCGCGGGCGGCACCGTGCACCTGCGGCGAGCAGCGCAGCGAGTACGCGTCCTGCACGCGGGTGCAGACGGCGGGGTCGCGGTGCGACGCCATGATCCCCGAGCCCGCGAGCACGGCCCGCAGGTTCGAGGCCGAGACGGCCTGCCCCACCTGCGGCCGGAGCGCCTGCAGATCGGCGGCGAACACGGCGTCCGTGCCGAGCTGCGACTCGACCGACATGCCCGCGGCGACATCGGCCGTGTCGAGCAGCACCGAGAGGTCGTGCAGCGCGAGCAGCAGCATCCCGAGCATGCCGTCGGTGCCGTTGATGAGCGCGAGGCCCTCCTTCTCTCGCAGGACGAGCGGGGACACGGATGCTGCCGCCAGCGCCTCGGCCGCGTCGACCTCTTCGCCGGTCGCGGTGCGCACGCGCCCCTCGCCCATCGCGGCGAGCGCGACGTGCGACAGCGGTGCGAGGTCGCCCGAGCAGCCGAGCGAGCCGTACTCGCGCACGATCGGCGTGATGCCGGCGTTGAGCATCGCGGCGTAGGTCTCCACAACGACGGGGCGGACGCCCGTGTGACCGGTCGCCAGCGTCTGCAGGCGCAGCAGCATGAGGGCGCGGACGACCTCGCGCTCGACCTCGGGGCCCGTGCCGGCCGCGTGCGAGCGGATGAGGCTGGCCTGCAGCTGCAGGCGGCGCTCCGGGGCGATGAACGTGGTGGCGAGGGCGCCGAAGCCGGTCGAGATGCCGTAGTGCGGCTCGGGGTCGTCGGCGAGGCCCTCCACGAGGGCGCGGGTCGCCGCGACGCGCGCGACGGCCTCGGGGGCGAGCTCGACGAGGGCGCCGTGACGGGCGACGGCCACGACCTCGTCGGGACGCAGCGGCGCCGCGCCGACGGTGACGACGGCGACGTCGGTGGCGGAGGGGGGCGTGACGATGGTCATGCTCCGATTCCACACCCGGGCCGTGGCGCGCGACAGCGGGTCGTGGCATCCTCTGTCTGTGATTCCAGACAGCAGCACGAGGCCTCAGGTGCCCGCCGCGGACCAGACGCTGCGGATCCTGTCGTACCTCGCGCGCCAGCGCGGGCCGGTTCCGGCGCGCACGATCGCGACGGCGCTGGACCTGCCGCGCTCCACCGTGTACCACCTGCTCGCGGCGCTGCAGGAGCACCAGTTCGTCGTGCATCTGCCCGAGGATCGGCGCTGGGGGCTCGGCATCGCCGCGTTCGAGCTCGCCGGCGGGTACTCGCGCCAGGAGCCGCTCGCGCGGCTCGGCCGCCCCGTGCTCGCCGACCTGGTCGACCGCGCCGGCGAGAGCGCGCACCTCGCCGTCATGCACGGGCGCGACGTGCTGTACATCGTCGAGGAGCGTGCGCCGCGCCGGCCCGCGCTGGTGACGGACGTCGGCGTCCGCCTGCCGTCGCACCTCACCGCGACGGGCCGGGCGATGCTCGCGGCGCTGCCGCGCGAGCAGGTGCGGGCGCTGTTCCCGGACGCCGCGGCCTTCGCGGACCGCACGGGCCGAGGCCCCCAGCGGCCCGGAGAGCTGCGGGAGCTGCTCCGCGGCGTGCGGGAGCGGGGGTGGGCGTCCGAGGACGGCGAGGTCACCCTCGGGCTGGGATCGGTCGGCGTCGCGGTGCTCGACCACGTCGGCTGGCCGATCGCCGCGATCGCGGTGACCTTCCCGACGGACGGCGCGCGCGAAGCCGCCGACTTCGCGGAGCTCGTCGCCCCCGTGGCAGCCGAGCTCGGCAGGCGCATCGGCGGCGCGCGTCCGACCACGTCGAAACTCTGAAAGGCTCTTGCAGGTTTTTCCGATCCGATCTAATCTGAAACCGTCTTTCAGATTGGATGATCATGGCCGCACCCGAGATCCGACGCACGCTCAGCGACCCTGCGGCACTCGAGGCGCTCGCCCACCCGGTGCGCCTGGACCTGCTGAGCTTCCTCATGTCGCACGGCGCCGCCACCGCGTCCGAGTGCGCGCGGGCGGTCGACGACAACCCGTCGAACTGCAGCTACCACCTGCGGGTGCTCGCCAAGCACGGGCTCGTCGAGCCGGTCGCCTCCGACGACGGCCGGGAGCGGCCGTGGCAGGCGACGGTCACCGGACTCAGCCTCGACCTCGACTCCGAAGACCCGTCGGTGGCGGCGAGCGCGACCGCGATGCTCGAGGCATCCCTCCAGCTCGACTACCAGCTGGCACGCGAGCACGTCCGCCGGCGCGATCGCATCGAGGGTGAGTGGCGCGACGTCGACGCCCACGCCCAATACGGACTGCGCGTGACGCCCGCCGAGCTGCAGTCGATCGTCGAGCGCATCGACGCGATCGTCCGGCCGTACATCGCCGCGACCCGCGCCGACGCCCCCGACGGCGCCGCGGTGGCCAGCCTCTCTCTGCTGGCGTTTCCGCGCCCCACGTTCGGGGAGGAACCGCGATGACCTCGCGCAGCGCCTTCGCGATCCCCGCCTTCCGGCGGCTGTGGACGGCCGGGCTCATCTCCGACACCGGCGACTGGCTCCTCTTCATCGCGCTGCCGCTCGTCGTGTTCCAGCTCACCGGCTCGGCGCTCGGCACCTCGATCGCCTTCCTGCTCGAGCTCATCCCCGCCGTGGCGCTCGCACCCCTGGCCGCGCGGCTCGTCGGGCGGTTCGACCGCCGCTGGATCATGGTCGCCGTGAACGTCGGACAGGCGCTGGCGCTGCTGCCCCTGCTCTGGGTCGACGAGCTCGGCGACCTCCCCCTCGCATACGCGGTGATCTTCGTGCACGCCTCGCTCAGCACCCTGTTCGAGCCGGCGAAGAACACCCTCCTTCCCGAGCTGGTCGACACCGGCCGCCTGGTCTCGGCCAATGCCCTGATCGGCCTCAACCAGAACCTCGGGCGCCTGGTCGGCGGCCCGCTGGGCGGCGTGCTCCTCGCCGTCGGCGACCTCGGCCTGATCGTCGCGGTCGACGCGCTGACCTACGTCGTCTCGGCCGTCCTCATCGCGACCCTGCCGGCCGTCGCCGCGCCGGCCGAGACGCACTCCCCCGAGGAGGGAGCCGCCCCACGACCGGCCGGACTCCTCACCGCCTTCCGCCTCCCCCGGCTGCGGGGCGCGTTCGCCGTGATCTTCGTGTCGAGCGTGGCGCAGGGGATGTTCCTCGTCCTTTTCGTGCTCTTCGCGCTCGGCCCACTGCGCGGATCGGACGCCGACGTCGGCCTCCTGCGCGGCATCCAGGCGATCGGCGCCGTCGTCGCCGGTGTCGTGCTCGGGTTCCTCGTGCGCGGGTCTTCGCCGCGCGCGCTCACGGCGTTGAGCCTGTTCGCATTCGGCGCGCTCTCGCTCGTGACGTGGAACCTTCCCGCACTCACCACCGACATCTGGCCCTACGTCGTGCTGTTCGCCGCGGTCGGCGCGCCAGGCGTGATCATGATCGCGGGCCTCATGAGCGTGCTGCAGGAACACTCCGCACCGTGGCAGCGCGGCGCCGTGTTCGCCGCGGTCGGGCTCGTGAGCGCGCTCGGGCAGGCGGCCGGCATCCTCCTCGGCGCCCTGTCCGACGGCCCGATCGGCCTGCTCCCTCTGCTGGAGCTGCAGGGATGCCTCTACCTGCTGAGCGGAGTCATCGCCCTGCTGTGGCTCCCCCGCGCACGTCGCGGGCGAAAGATGGGTGGTCAGCCGGCGACGGCCACGCACGCGTGCTGAGGCATCTCAGATCGCACCAAACCACCTGCCGGCAAGAGACCGCCGAGCTACGTCCGCTGCTCGCGCGTGCGCACCACCAGTTCGGGCTCGATCAAGCGGTGCCACTCCCCGTCGTAGGTGTCGGCATCGGCGACCAGAAGGTCGAGCACGGCCTCGGCGACCCGCTCCGGACGCTGCTCGACGCTCGACAGCTCGAGCGCTTCGGCGACCGGGGTGTTGTCGAATCCCACGACCAGCATGTCGGGATGACCGCCGTGCGAGGCAGCGAGGTGGGCGCCGACCGCCAGGGTGTCGCTCGCGCACACGATGGCGTCGACGACTCCGGCGGCGAGCTCCTGCTCGACCACCGCGCGCGCGGCCGACACGGTGTCCACCGCGGTCCAGCGAAGGCTCGCAGGCGGGTCGGCCCCGAACCCCATCGCCTCCCGCCAGCCCCGCTCGCGATCGTCTCCCGTGCCCGAGCCTCGAGGCCACCCCAGGAACGCCACTCGCGAGCCGTTCGCCACCGCGTGCGCGGTGGCAGCCCGGGTGCCGGCGGCTCCGTCGACGTCCACCCACGGCCGTTCGGGATTGCCCATCGCCACGCCCGCGCCGGGTTCGCCCCAGGGCCGGCCGAACGCCACGAACGGGATGCCGTGCTCGGCGAGCCAGTCCGCTCGAGGATCACCGGCGTACGTGCCGGTCAGCACGATCCGGTCGATCTCTCCTCCCTCGCGCAGCTGCCGGACCCGACGCAGCTCCTCCTCCGCGTCGTTGGCGGCGTACACGAGGATGCGGAGGCCACGGGGCGTCGCGCGGTCGGTCAGCGCGTGGATGAAGCGGTCGAGCACGATGCCGGAGATTCCCCCCGCGTACGGATCGAGGTGGATGCCGATCGTCGCGCTGCGCTGCGTGCGAAGCCGTCGCGCCGCCATCGAGGGCGCGTAGCCGAGCTCCATGATCGCCGCGCGGACGCGCTCCCGCGTGCCCTCTCTGACGATCTCGGGGCTGTTGAGCACGTTCGACACCGTCTGTCTCGACACCCCTGCCACACGAGCGACGTCTTCGACGGTCGGCGACTTCGCCATGGGACCTCCCCGTGCCGCACTTGAGCGTTCAAATCGTTATCCTACGGGCCCGTCAATCGGGTTGACAGTCGGTGCGGCCCGTTCTACCTTGACCGTTGACGGCGGACTTTGATCGTTCAAATTGAACGAATGCACCTGAGCCATCCCCTCGCCGGCCGTCGCGCTTGACTCATCAAAGGAGAGAGACATGACACGGCACATCCCACGCGCCGGCCTCGCAGCCGGAGCCCTGCTCGTCACCGGGGCCCTGGCCCTCGCGGGCTGCGGGTCGGGCTTCGACGACTCGGGAGACGCAGGCGGCGGCGCCACGGACGGCGAGCTCACCAGCTCCGACGACGGCCTCACGATCCTCTTCGGCTCCAGCGGCGACGCGGAGACGGATGCCGTGAAGGAAGCCGCGGCGGCGTGGTCGAAGGATTCGGGCGTCGACGTCGAGGTGAAGGTGGCCACCGACCAGGCGCAGGAGCTCTCCCAGGGATTCGCGGCGGGCGACCCGCCGGACCTGTTCTACCTGGCGCCCGAACTCCTGGCCGGCTACTCCGACAACGGCTCCCTCAAGGCGTACGGCGACCAGCTGGGCAACAAGGACGACTTCTACCCCGCGCTCGTCGAGAACTTCACCTACGACGACCAGTTCTACTGCGCTCCGAAGGACTTCTCCACGCTCGCCCTCATCATCAACAAGGGACTGTGGGATGCTGCGGGCCTCACCGACGACGACATCCCCACGACGTGGGACGAACTGTCGACGGTCGCCCAGACGCTCACGAAGGACGGCGTCGTCGGCCTCAGCTTCGGCTGGGAGTGGCAGCGCATCGGAACCTTCATGGCGCAGGCCGGCGGTGGTCTCATCAAGGACGGCGAGGTGATCGCCAACAGTCAGGAGAACGTCGACGCCCTCACGTACGTCAAGGACCAGATGGCGGCGGGATCGTTCGCGTATGCGCAGGACCTCGGCGCGGGCTGGGGCGGTGAGGCATTCGGCAAGCAGCTGAGCGCCATGACGATCGAAGGCAACTGGATCACCGGCGCCATGACGAACGACTTTCCCGATGTGGACTACGTCGTCGCCGAGCTTCCCGAGGGTCCGGGCGGCAAGGGCACGCTGCAGTTCACGAACTGCTGGGGCATGGCCGCCGACAGCCCCAACCAGAAGGCCGCGCTCGACCTCGTCGAGTACATGACGAGTGCCGACCAGCAGCTGGCCTTCTCGAAGGCGTTCGGGCCGATGCCCTCGGCGAAGTCGGCCGCGGACCAGTGGACCAGCGACAACCCGGACCTTGCGGCCTTCCTCGCGGGCGCGGACTACGCACAGGGATTCCCGACGTACGACGGCAGCTCCGACGTCATCACGGACTTCAATGCCGAGCTCCAGGGTCTGAAGGACGGCGACCCGCAGCAGATCCTCGACACGGTCCAGTCGAACTTCGAGGCGATCGTCGGCTGAGGCCGGTCCGATGACTGCCACCGTTTCAGCGCCTCGCCGCGCACGGAGTGCCCGATCGGGCATCCGGCGCGGCGAGACGCTGGCGGGCTGGGTGTTCACCCTGCCCGTCCTGCTCATCCTGGGCGTCTTCCTGCTCGTGCCGGTGCTGATGGCCCTCTGGGTCAGCGTCTCGGACTGGAGCGGACGCGGGAGCCCGTTCTCGGGCAACGTGGGCTTCGTCGGTCTCGAGAACTACGCGAGCGTCACCACCGGAGACGGCTTGGCCGCGCGCGACTTCGGGATCGCGATGCGCAACAACGCCTGGTACGTCGTGCTGGTCGTGCCGCTGCAGACGGCGCTGTCGCTGTTCCTCGCCCTGCTCGTCAACGGCGCCGTGCTCCGCGGCCGCGGGATCTTCCGCACGGCCTTCTACTTCCCGTCGGTGACGGCGACCGTGGCGATCACGGTGCTGTGGCTGTTCCTCTTCAACCCGAGGGGCGTCGTCAACGCGGTCCTCGCCGCCGTAGGCATCGACGGGCCGAACTGGTTCGCCGATCCGCGCGGCATCTTCCACGTGCTGCTGTCCGGCCTCGGCGTCCGCGAAGGGCCGGCGGCGCTGACCGACAACGGCTTCATCGCCGTCTCGTGGTGGAACTGGATGGCGGGTCCGTCGGTGGCGATGTCGGCCTTCATCCTCATGGCGATCTTCACGACCAGCGGCACCTTCATGCTGCTGTTCCTCGCCGCGCTGCAGAACATCGGCCCCGAGATCCAGGAAGCCGCCATGGTCGACGGCGCGAACGCGTGGCAGCGTTTCTGGCGGGTGACGCTGCCGCAGCTGCGTCCTGCGCTGTTCACCGTGCTGACGCTGGGCCTGATCGGATGCTGGCAGGTGTTCGATCAGATCTACACCGGCACACGAGGATCGCCGGCCAAGACGACGCTGACCCCCGCCTACCTGTCCTATGACGCGAGCTTCCTCGACCAGGACTGGGGGCAAGGCGCGGCGATCGCCTTCATCCTGTTCGCGATCATCGTGCTGTTCACGCTGTTCCAGCGCTGGGTGCTCCGCGAGCGCCCGGTGTCCCGGCGCCGCGCCCGTCAGTACGAGCTGCAGACGCGACCGTCGACCGCGAGCCCTGCGACGGTCGCCGCCAACCAGGTTCCCGCTCCCCCGGACGCAGGCGAGGCCCCCGGTGCCACAAACCGCGACCGAGAGAACGGGGGCCCGCGATGACCGGCACGACCGTCGACAAGGCGCCGAAGGCCGCGCCGCCGCGAACGGCGCATCAGGCGGAATCTCCGCAGCGACGACGTCGCACCTCGGGACTCGGCTGGCAGATCGCGCTCTACGCCGTGCTCATCGTGATCTCGCTGATCTACATCTATCCCTTCCTCGTCCAACTGGGCACGTCGTTCAAGACGGACGCCGAAGCGGCGTCGAATCCGGTGTCGCTCATTCCGCAGGTCTTCTCGACGGCGGCCTACGAGCGTCTGTTCCTGCGGAGCGACTTCCCGGTGTGGTTCCGCAACTCGGCGATCGTCACGATCAGCGTCACCGTGCTGCGCGTGTTCTTCGTGTCGCTCGCGGGCTACGCGCTGGCGCGCCTGAACTTCCGCGGACGGGGAATCGTGTTCGCCGGCGTCATCGCCGTCATGGCCGTGCCGAGCGTGGTGCTGCTCATCCCGCGATTCCTCGTCATCAACCAGCTCGGCATCTACGACTCGTACGCGGGAATGATCCTGCCGCTGCTGGTCGACGCCGCCGGCGTGTTCATCATGAAGAACTTCTTCGAGTCGATCCCCGTGTCCGTCGAGGAGCAGGCACGGATCGACGGTGCGGGCACCTTCCGCATCTTCTGGTCGGTCGTGCTCCCGATGGCGCGGCCGGCGCTGATCACGATCATCATCCTGTCGTTCCAGGGGTCGTGGAACGAGCTGTCGCACTTCATCGTCTCCACGCAGTCCCCCGAGCTGACGACCCTCACGAAGGGGGTCGCCGGGCTGGCGTCGGGGCAGCTGAGCCAGGGTACGCAGTACCCGCTCAAGCTGGCCGCCGCGCTCATCATGACGATCCCGGTCGCCCTGCTCTTCTTCATCTTCCAGCGGAGGATCATGAACGCGAGCCAAGGGGCGGTGAAGGAGTGAACGCGGGGCTGCAGCCGTTCCTGTCCGACGCGATGGTGGCCCTGCGCGCGCCGACCCAGGTCTGGTCGGGGCGCTCCGGCGACATGGGCGCCCAGGCGATCGACGGCGCCTACCACGGCGACACGCGCTTCGTCCGCGAAGCGCAGCTGACCTACGCAGCCGGGGGCGAGGCATCCGTCCCCGAAGCCATCTCGGTGGGCGAGATCTCGGCGTCGGCGGTGTCGTTCACGGCCCTCCTGCGTCGCATCGACGACGACTGGCCCGATCCGAAGGTGCGGCTCGAGCGCGTCCGCACCGTCGAGGCCGGGGTGGTTCGCGAGCGGCTCACGGTGCGCTCGCATCTGGCCGGCCCCGTATCGACGAGCCTCCGGCTGCGGCTCGTGCCCGACTTCGCACCTCTTCAGGAAGTGAAAGCCGGAGCCTCCGCGTCCCGCGTGTGGGAGGCGGAGGCCGACGGGCACACCGTCCGCCTCTCCAGCGACGACAAGATCCTCGTGCTCACGGCGCCTGGCGCGCACGTGCGGGCAGAGGACCGGTCCGTCGTCGTCGAGTGGGCGGTCGAGTGCCCTGCCCACGGGGAGTGGTCGGCCGAGTGGACCCTGGAGCTCGACGACCCCGGCCTCGTGGTCGCACCCACCACGGCGGAGCCGCGCCGGAACGCGGCGGACACCCGGGCAGCACGCGACCCCCGGCTGCGCCGCTGGGTGGATCGCGCGCTCTCCGACCTCGACGCCCTGCGGCTCGTGCTTCCCGGTGCTCCCGACGACGAGTTCCTCGCAGCGGGTGCGCCCTGGTTCTTCACGCTCTTCGGACGCGACTCGCTGTGGGCCGCGCGCCTGCTGCTTCCGGTCGACCCGGGGATCGCGGCATCCACTCTCCGCGTGCTCGCGCGACTGCAAGGCACCAAGAGCGACCCGGCGACCGCTGAAGAGCCCGGCAAGATCCTCCACGAACTGCGCGCCGGCGAACTCGCGATGCCCGGCGAGGGCATCCTCCTGCCACCGGTGTACTACGGCACTGTCGACGCCACCCCGCTGTGGGTGTGCCTGCTCGCCGAAGCCGCCGCCGCGGGGATGCCGGAGTCCGAGGTGCGGGCGCTCGTTCCCGCGCTGCGCTCCGCGCTCGAGTGGATCGTCGCGTCGGCCGGCGACGACGGATTCCTCGACTACGTCGACGAGACCGGGCGCGGTCTGTCGAACCAGGGCTGGAAGGACTCCGGCGACTCGATCCAGTGGCGCGACGGAACGCTCGCGCAGGGGCCGATCGCCCTCTGCGAGGTGCAGGGCTACGCGTACGAGGCCGCCATCCGAGGGGCCGCGCTGCTGGAGTCGCTCGACGAGGAAGGCGCCGGGCCGCTTCGCGAATGGGCCGCCGGGCTGCGCCGCCGGTTCGCCGACCGCTTCTGGGTGACGACGCCCGAGGGGCGGTACCCCGCGATCGCACTGGATCGCGATGGTCGTCCGGTCGACACGCTCACCTCGAACATCGGCCATCTGCTCGGCACCGGCATCCTCGAGCCCGATCAGGCGAGGGAGATCGCGCGGCTCTTGACCGGCCCTTCGATGACCTCGGGCTTCGGTCTGCGGACGATGTCGACGGATGCCGCCGGGTATTGGCCGCTGAGCTATCACGGCGGCAGCGTGTGGCCGCATGACACGGCGATCGCCGCCCGCGGCATGGCGGCCGAAGGGCTCCGTCACGAGGCGCTCGTCGTGGTCGACGGTTTGCTCGCGGCGGCCGAGGCCTTCGCCTTCCGCATGCCCGAGCTCTACTCAGGCGATGACCGCACGACCACCCCGGCTCCGGCGCCCTACCCGGCGGCGTGCCGCCCGCAGGCGTGGTCGGCTGCTGCCGCCATCGCGTGCCGTGAGATCCTCCGGGACTGACGGTCAGTCGACCTTCATGACGGTGCCGCCCGTCAGACGCACCAGTTCGTCGTAGGTCATCGGGAACACGGTGTGCGGCGTGCCGCCGGCGGCCCAGATCTCGGGGTAGCCGGCGAGGTCCTCGTCGACGATCGTGCGCAACGGCGCCGGGTGGCCCGTCGGCGCGACACCGCCGATGGCCTGGCCGGTGGCCTCTCGCACTTGCTCCGGCGTCGCGCGCTGGATCTTCCCGTGACCGAGGCGCTCGGCGAGCGCCGCCGTGTCGACGCGGTGCGCGCCGCTCGTCATCACGAGGAGCGGGGCACCGTCGCTGAAGAACACCAGGCTGTTGGCGATCGCCCCCACCTCGACCCCGAGCGCCTGGGCGGCGAGGACGGCGGTGGACGCGGCATCCGGGAGCACCACGATGTCGCCGGGGATGCCGGCGGCGCGGATCGCGTCGTGGACGAGGCGGCTGCGGGCGGGAAGCGAGGCGGGGATGGTCACCGGCTCAGCCTAAACGCGGCCGCGCGCGAGGATCTCGCCGTGGGGCATGAGGAGCCAGCCGTCGTCGGTGGCCGCCCACTCGCGCCAGCCGTCCGAGATGCGCTGCAGCAGCGCGTCGTCGGCGCCGGTCGCGCGCGCCGAATCAGCGAACGCCGACTGCAGCACGCGGTCCGCCCACATCCCGCCCCACCACGCACGGTCGGCCTCGTCCTCGAAGAGCCAGAGCGACGCGGTGGCACGAATGTCGGTGAGGCCCGCCTCCTGCGCCCATGCCTTGAGCCGCCGCCCGGCCGCGGGCTCGCCCGCGACGCTGCGGTGCGTCGCCAGATAGAGCGCGAGCCACTCGTCGAGTGCGGGGATCAGTGGATACCAGATCACGCCCTCGTAGTCGACGTCCCGCGCGGCGACCAGGCCGTCGGGGCCGGCGACGCGTCCGAGCTCGCGCAGCATGTCGACCGGACGATCCACGTGCTGCAGCACCTGGTGCGCGTGCACCACGTCGAAGCCGCCGTCCTCGTACGGCAGCGCGTACGCGTCGCCCACCTCGAACGACAGGTTCGGCGCCGCATGGTCGGCCGCGGCCTGCGCGACGACGTCGGCCGAGGCATCCGTCCCGACCACCCGAGCGGGTGCGACGCGGGTGGCGAGGTCCGCGGTGATCGTGCCGGGGCCGCTGCCCACATCGAGGACCGAGACGCCCGGCCGAAGGTGCGGCAGCAGATACGCCGCGGAGTTCTCGGCGGTGCGCCAGCGGTGCGACCGCAGAACGCTCTCGTGGTGGCCGTGGGTGTAGGCGTCTGGCATTCGTCGATGCTACCGACGGCGGACACACTGCTGAGGCGTGCGCAGAACTCACACCGTCGACCACGCAATCTGCCCACTCGCCGCCGACACGGTTGAACAATTCGCAGAATCGGTGTCCAATGAGAGTGGATGCCGCAACGCCGAGGCGTCCGCCGCGCACTGCCCACGAGGCCCGCCGAAGGAAGAACCGCGATGACGCACACCCTGCCCCTGCCCGATTTCGCACACGAGCGGGTGGAGGTGATCACCGGTCGCCGGAGCGGCCTGTTCATCGCCGTCGCGCTGCACTCGTCCGTGCTCGGCTCCGCCCTCGGCGGCGCGCGCCTGTGGACGTATCCGCACTGGAGCGATGCCCTCGGCGATGCGCTGCGCCTGTCGGCCGCCATGACCCTCAAGAACGCCGCGGCCGGCCTCGACGCCGGCGGCGGCAAGTCCGTCATCGCCCTGCCTCCCGGCACCACTCTCGACACCGACCGTCGCCGCGCCGCGTTCCTCGACCTCGGCGACGCCGTCGAGTCGCTGCACGGCCTGTACCGCACCGCTGAGGACGTCGGCTCGACGACCGAGGACATGCTCGTCGTCAGCGAGCGCACCGAGCACGTCGTGGGCCTGCCCGACGCCGTGGGTGGCTCGGGCGAGCCCGCCGGCCCCACGAGCCTCGGCGTGTACGAGTCGCTGCGCGCCACGCTCGAGCGCGTCGCGGGCACCGCCGACGTCGAGGGACGCCGCATCACGATCTCCGGCCTCGGCCAGGTGGGCAGCCGTCTCGCGGTGCGCCTGTCCGCCGAGGGCGCGCGCCTCACCGTGACCGATGTGAACCCCGCCAAGCGCGACCTCGCCACCGAGCTCGGCGCGGAGTGGATCGCCCCCGGCGAGGAGCACCTCGTCCCCGCCGACGTGTTCGTTCCGGCCGGCATCGGCGGGCTCCTCACCGACGAGGTCATCGACTCCCTCGACGCGAAGGCCGTGTGCGGCCCGGCGAACAACCCGCTCGCCGACCACAGCGGCGCGGCCCGCCTCGCCGGCCGCGGCATCCTGTACGCCCCCGACTTCGTGGTCAACGCGGGCGGCGTGATCTACCTCGACCTCGAGGCGAAGCACCTCGGCACGCGCACCGAGATCATGGATCGCGTCGGCCAGATCGGCGACACCGTGCGCCGCATCTTCGACGAGGCCGAATCGCGCGGCGTCACGCCGCTCGAGGCCGCCGAGGGCCTCGCCGCGGAGCGCCTGGCCGCCGGCGGCCGCCAGCCCGCACTCGCGCACTGAACCGCCACGCGCCCGGCCATCGGAGGGGTGGCCGGGCGCGATGCAGGGCTGAGACTGCGTTCCACCGATGGCGGAATCGCGTTCCACAATCCTCGATGCGGATGGCATGATGGTCGCACGGCCGGGCTCAGCCCGCCGACGACGACCGTCGTGCCGCCGCCCGATCGAAGGAGATCCGGTGTTCACCAGTCCCGAAGCCGATATCGAGATTCCCGAACTCGACGTCTACGACTACCTCTTCGCGAGCCTGACCGACGAGGAGCTGGGGCGGATCGCGCTCATCGATCCCGCGACGGGAGCCGAGACCACGTACGGCGCGCTGCGCACCCAGGTCGACCTGTTCGCCGGCGCGCTCGCCGCTCGCGGCGTCGGCGTCGGGACCGTGCTGGGCCTGCTCTGCCCGAACGTCCCCGCCTTCGCGACGGTGTTCCACGGCATCCTGCGCGCGGGCGCCACCGTGACGACCGTCAACTCGCTGTACACGGCCGGCGAGATCGAGAAGCAGCTGCGCGATGCCGGGGCCACCTGGCTCGTCACCGTGAGCCCGCTGCTCCCCCAGGCCCAGGCCGCGGCCGAGGCCGTCGGCATCCCTCACGAGCGCGTCATCGTGCTCGACGGCGCCTCAGGTCACCCGAACCTCCGGGAGCTGCTCACCGAGGGCGCGCCCGCACCCGACGTCTCGTTCGACCCGGCGACGCACATCGCGGTGCTCCCCTACTCGTCGGGCACGACCGGCATTCCCAAGGGCGTGATGCTCACGCACCGGAACCTCGTCGCGAACGTCGCGCAGTGCCGCGTCGCGCTCGACCTCGCCGCCACCGACCGCGTGCTGGCGGTGCTGCCCTTCTTCCACATCTACGGCATGACGGTGCTGCTCAACCTCGCGCTGCGCCAGCGCGCGAGCCTCGTGACGATGCCGAAGTTCGACCTCGGCGAGTTCCTCACGAACATCCAGAAGTTCCAGTGCACCTACCTGTACATCGCGCCGCCGATCGCGGTCGCGCTGGCCAAGCACCCGATCGTCGACCAGTTCGACATCTCGAGCGTCCGCACGGTGTTCTCTGGAGCGGCTCCGCTCGACGGCGAGACCGCCGAGACGGCGGGGCGACGCATCAACGCGCGCATGATGCAGGGGTACGGCATGAGCGAGCTGAGCCCCGTCTCGCACGCGATGCCGGTGGACCGCTACGACATCCCGGTGAGCTCGGTCGGCGTGATGCTGCCCAACACGCTCAACAAGCTCATCGACACCGAGACCGGCGAGGAGATCACCGAGCTCGGCCCGGACGGCGTCACGAAGGCGGGCGAGCTCTGGGTCAAGGGACCCAACGTCATGCTCGGCTATCTGAACCAGCCGCAGGCGACGGCCGAGACGCTCGACGCCGACGGATTCCTCCACACCGGCGACATCGCGGTCTACCACGAGGGCGGCTACTTCTCGATCGTCGACCGGGTCAAGGAGCTCATCAAGTACAAGGGCTACCAGATTGCTCCCGCCGAGCTCGAGGCGCTCCTCCTCGGCCAACCGAAGGTGATGGATGCTGCGGTCATCGGCGTGCTCGACGACGACAAGCAGGAGATCCCCAAGGCCTTCATCGTCGCCGCCCCGGACTCCGGCCTCACCGAGGACGAGGTCATGGCCTTCGTCGCCGAGCACGTCGCCCCGCACAAGAAGGTGCGTCGCGTGGAGTTCATCGAGGCGATCCCGAAGTCCACGTCGGGCAAGATCCTCCGCAAAGACCTCCGCTCCCGCGAGACCGCCACCGCCTGACGCCTCGGCACGCGAGAACGGATGCCTCGGCGAACGCGTTTCGCCGAGGCATCCGTGGTCCTCGCCACTAGGTTGGCGCCATGGAGGGACTCTGGCTCGCGGCACTGAGCGGCCTCATCGGCGGCGGCACGCTGCTGGTCGGCGCCGCCGTCGCGTGGTTCGTCGACATGCCCCAGCGCATCGTCGCGGGGATCATGGCGGTCGGCGCGGGCGTACTGATCTCGACGCTGGCGTTCGAGCTCGTCGAGGAGGCGGCGGCGGACGGTGGGCTGGTTCCGACCACGGTCGGGTTCCTGGGCGGCGCGATCATCTACATCGTCGCGGACCAGCTGATCTCCCGACGCAGCAAGCAGCCGGCCGCCGCCGGCGCAGCAGGCTCGTCTTCGACGGCCGTCTCGGCGAGCGTCGAGTACTCCGACGGCGACGACATCTCCGCGAACATCGTCGCCCGCCGCGCCGGGGCACAGGCGGTGAGCGGAGCAGGGCTAGTGATCGCGGTCGGCGCTCTGATCGACGGCATCCCGGAATCCATCGTCATGGGCCTCTCCGTCCTTCAGGGCGGCATCAGCATCCCGATCGTCGCAGCGATCGCGATCAGCAACTTCCCCGAGGGACTCGGCTCGACCGCCGCGCTCAAGCGCGGCGGTTCGAGCGGGAGGTACGTCGCCCTGCTGTGGAGCGGGATCGCGCTGATCACCGTCGTCGCGTCGGTGCTCGGCTACGTCGCCTTCCAGTCGGCGTCGCCGAACCTCATCGCCCTCATCACGACGATCGCCGCCGGCGGCCTCCTCGCGATGGTGTGCAACACGATGATCCCCGAGGCGTTCGACGAGCAGCAGGCACTGACCGGCCTGTGGGCGACGATCGGCTTCCTCGGCGCGTTCCTCCTGCACGAGCTCACCTGAGCCGGACGACCGGAGCCGCGGCGCTCACTCCCCCGGCGCGGCTGGGACGGCGACGGTGCGGCGCGCCCGGAGCGCGGTCGCCGCGCCGATCAGCACGGCCCCGACAGCCACCCAGATGAGCACGCGGTAGTCGACGACGAGGAGGAGTCCCGCCCCCGCGATCGACACGAAGGTCTGTGGCAGGTTCACGACCACATTGGCCGCGGCGCCGGTGCGGCCCTGCAGAGCGTCGGGCGTCAGGCGCTGGCGGAGGGTCGAGAAGGCGACGACGGTGATCGGGATGCCGATCCCCATCACGAACATGCCGGCGCCGCCGAGAACGACCGAGCCGAAGGCGAACGGCACGCTGCCGACCGCGATGAGCACGAGCCCGAGTGCGGCAGAGCGCCCCTCGCCCCACCGGGTCACCACGGTCGCCGACAGGAGCCCGCCGAGCACGGCGCCCGCGCCCTGGATGGGCACGAGCACCCCGATCGCGACCGGGTCGGCGTGCATCGCATCGAGGGCCGGGAACACGATGATGTTGAGCAGTCCGGTCGCGCCGAAGCCGATGGCGGCGGCGATCGTGATCACCCGGAGGCTCTGCGGTGCGAACAACTGCTCGAAGCCCGCGACCAGCTCGCGGAAGTAGCCGCGCCCGGGTTCCCGCGCCGGAGCCGCACCACCGACAGGAAGACCCGCGACGATGACGGCAGCCACGGCGAAGCACGCCGCGGTGAGCATGATGACCGCCGGTGCGCCGAGCAACACGTACAGGGCCGTGCCGATGAGCGGCGACACGAGGCGCAGCCCGTTGTCGATCGTCGACAGCACACCGTTGCCCGATGCGAGCTGGTGGTCGCGCAGCATCGCGCGGATGATGCCCGACTGCGCCGACGCCGTCACGTAGCCGGCCGCGCTGTAGAGGAAGACGACGGCGTACACGAGCCACAGCTGCGCCGCGCCCGACACGAGCAGCAGGGACAGCACGATGGGAACGAGCGCGACGTTGTTGACCACCAGGAGGCGGCGCCGCGGCACCCGATCGGCGAGCATGCCGATGAACGGCGCGAGGATCGCCGGAAGGCCGAGAGCGACGAAGACGAAACCGGCAGCGACGTCCGAGCCGGTGAGCTCCTTCACCCAGACCGCGACCATCAGGAACAGGGCGCTGTCGCCCAGGTTGGTCGCGACCCAGCCCGCCGCGAGCCGCGGAAACCCCGGCGCCGACCATGCGACCGGACCGCGCCGGACTCCGCGCTCCGTGCCGGAGGTCACTTCTCGTCTTCCGGTTCGGGGTTCACCACGGCGAAGAACCGGGAGTAGCGGGCACCCGGCGGCCGCTTCGACGGATCGGTGTGCCGGCCCGCGAACCGGTCGGTGATCTCCTGCACATCTCGGCTGAGCTGTGCGAGCTCTTCCGCGGTCGCCCAGAACGACGAGCGCGTGAACGTCGTCGCCTGCACCCACTCGTCGCTCTCGCGATCGATGCGCGCGAACCAGTCCATCGCGCGGAGGAACTCCGACTCGAGCCCCATCGACGCGACCGCCTGCACCGCGAGCAGCGAACCGGGCACCTCCGGATCGGGCCTCATGTCGAAGTCCGCGACCTTCACCCGCCACGGCTTCTCGCGCCCGCGCCGCTCCGCCCGCTCGATGTAGCCGTACTTCTCCAGCATCCGCAGGTGGAACGAGCAGCTCGCGGCAGACTCCCCCAGCGCCTCGGCGCACTCCGTCGCCGTGGCCTCGGCCACGTCGCCCAGGTGGTCGAGCAGGGCGATCCGCACCGGGTGCGCGAGCGCCCGGATCCGCTCAGGATCGGTGATGCGCTCACGGCGCGCCGACCGCGGGAACGGCTGGTCGTCGGTGGTCATGGCGACGACTCTAGATTCTAAAGATTCCTTTCGCAAGACTTCTTTAGAATGAGATCACACGGATGCTGCGGGGCACGGTGGACGTGAGACCGGAGGAACTCCTCCAGCGGCCTACCCGGACGTGGGGATCAGGCGGTGGCCCAGAGGCCGTCGTCGTCTGCGGCGCCGGGCGCCTCGACCGAGAGGCCGTGGAGCAGCTCGAGGGCGGCACGCGCCTCGTCGATGCGGCCTTCGACCGCGAGCTCGCGGATGCGCACCGACGGCTGGTGCAGCAGCACGCCCGCGAGGTGGCGCAGCGCCGCCTCGACGTCATCGCCCGCGCCGCGCGAGCGCGCACGGGCGATCTCGGCGTCGAGGATCTTCAGGACGTCACCGCGGAGCGCGGTGATCGCAGGGCCGGCCTCGCGGTCGGCATGGAACTCGGTGGCCGCGTCGCCCACGATCGCGCGCGCGTCGGCGTGGGCGCTGAACTCGGCGAGCGGCGCGTGCAGGCGGATGGTCTCGAGATCGAGCAGCTCGACCGCCTCGACTGCCCCGACGGCGGGGTCGACATTGCGCGGGAGCCCGAGGTCGATCACGAGCACGCGTCGTCCGGGGGTGAACGCGTCCGCGTGCACGACGGCATCCGCCGTGCAGGTGATGACGACGTCGGCCTGAGCGACGGCGGCCGCGAAGTCCGACACGGGGATCAGCCCGTGCTGCGCGGCGAACGCCTCGGCGCGACCCGACGGCGAGAAGACGTGGATGTCGCCGGCACCGCGGGCGCGGAGCGCCTCGACCGTGCGGACGGCGTATTTTCCGGTGCCCACGAGCACGATCTTCGCGGCGGACCACTCGGCGACCCGGCTCGACGCCAGTTCGAGGGCGAGGCGCACGAGCGAACGGTGCGCCCCGCGCAGCTGGGTGCGGTTGCGCACGCCGCGGCTGGTGTGGGTGGCCTTCTGGAACAGGCGCTCCAGCTCGCTCGAGGTCATGCCGTCGGCACGAGCGGCGTCGAGCGCGCGACGCACCTGACCCGAGATCTCGTCTTCGCCGACCGACATCGACTCGAGGCCGCTCGTGACGGCGAAGAGGTGGGCCGCAGCATCCGCCCCCTGATGAACCGCGACCGACGCGCGCAGCAGATCGACGGACACGCCGGATGCGTCGGCCATCGCCTCGATGACGGACTCGGCAGCGACCGCCTCGCCGCCCGTGAGCGGCTCGTCGATGTCGAGATAGGCCTCGAACCGGTTGCAGGTCGCGAGCACGACGGCGCCGGAGACGAAGATCTCGTCGTCCACGAGCGCGCGCGTCGCCGTGGGCGCCCCCACAGAGAGACGCTCCAGGATGTCGAGGCTCGCGTTCCGATGGTTCGCGGTCAGACAGAGGAGCACAGACCTAATCTTAACGTGTGTCGTTGCATGACTCTCACCCTTCCGTCCTTCAGAGAAACGATCCCCCCGCGCTGATACGCGCCTATCGGGGCGAACGGCCGGCTCGCACGCCGGTCTGGTTCATGCGTCAGGCGGGCCGATCGCTGCCGGAATACCGCGAGCTGCGGGTCGGCACCGACATGCTCGACGCCTGTCTGAATCCCGAGCTCGCCAGCGAGATCACGCTGCAGCCGGTGCGCCGGCACGGCGTCGACGCGGGGATCTTCTTCAGCGACATCGTGATCCCGGTGCGCCTGTCGGGGGTCGACGTGCGCATCGTCGCAGGACGCGGGCCAGTGCTCGAGAACCCGGTGCGGACGGCGGAGGATGTCGCGTCCCTGCCCCCGCTCGACCCGGAATCGCTCGCTCCGATCCGCGACGCGGTGGCGCTCACGGTCGCCGAACTCGGCACGACGCCGCTCATCGGCTTCGCGGGTGCTCCGTACACGCTCGCGTCGTACCTCGTCGAGGGCGGCCCGTCGAAGGAGCAGCTGAAGACGCGGGCGCTCATGCACTCCGACCCCGAGACCTGGGCGGCGCTGCTGACGTGGTGCGCCGGGATCACCGGGCAGTTCCTCGCCGCGCAGATCGAGGCGGGCGCGTCGGCGGGGCAGCTCTTCGACTCGTGGGCGGGCTCGCTCAGCCTCGCCGACTACACGCAACACGTCGCGCCGTTCTCCACCCTGGCCCTCGACGCGGTGCGACACCTCGATGTGCCCCTGGTGCACTTCGGCGTCGGCACCGGCGAACTGCTGGCCGCGATGCGCGACGTCGGCGTCGACACCGTGGGCGTCGACTGGCGTCTCCCGCTCGACGAGGCCGTACGCCGGCTCGGCCCCGACGTCTCGGTGCAGGGCAACATCGACCCCGCGCTGCTGCGCGCCCCGTGGCCGGTGCTCGAGGCGCACATCCTCGACGTGCTCGAGCGCGGCCGCGCCGCCCGCGCGCATGTCGTGAACCTCGGGCATGGCGTCCCGCCCGACACCGACCCGACGGTGCTCACGCGCATCGTGGAGTTCGTCCACGCGAATGGCTGACTTCAGCGTCGTCGGCGGCGGCGTCGCAGGGCTCGTCGTCGCCCGCCGGCTGGCGGCCTCGGGCGCTGCCGTGACGGTGTTCGAGGCGTCCGATCACCTCGGCGGGACGGTCGCGGGGCACGAGGTCGGAGGACTCGCGCTCGACGCCGGCGCCGAGAGCTTCGCGGTCCGCGGCGGCGCGGTCGAGGCGTTGCTGGCCGAGTTGGGCCTCGACGGCGACATCGTCGCCCCCGCTCCGGGGCCGGCCTGGCTGCAGCCCGTCACAGGCGACGCGGTCCCCCTGCCGGCGACTGCGCTGCTCGGCATCCCCTCCGATCCGCTCGCCGACGACGTCGTGCGCGTCGTCGGACTCGCGGCGGCGGAACGAGCCGTCGCGCTCGACGCGCGCCCCGTCGGCGAGGTGCCCGCGATGCTCGGACCGCTCGTGCGGGAGCGTCTCGGCGCCGACGTGCTCGACCGGCTCGTCGCACCCGTCGTGCACGGCGTGCACTCGCAGCACCCCGACCAGCTCCCGGTCGCTCGCGCCCACCCCGGGCTCGCTGACGCCGTCGCGAGTGCGGGTTCGCTCAGCGGAGCCGTCGCGCGCCTGCGCGCCGCCGCTCCCCCGGGCGCCGCGGTCGCGGGCATCCGCGGCGGCATCCATCGGCTCGTCCCCGCCCTCGCCGACGACCTCGCGCGGCGCGGGGGCGACATCCGCCTCGGAACGCGGGTCGACGACCTCGGCGCTCTCGACGGCACCGTCGTCGTGGCCGCGCCGGGCGTGGCCATGCCTGCCGCGCCCGGTCGTCGCATCGACCTTGTGACGCTCGTGGTGGAGCAGAACGAGTTGGATGCCGCGCCCCGAGGCACCGGACTGCTCGTCGCCGCCGGAGCCCCGGTGGGCGCTCGCGCGCTCACCCACGCCACAGCCAAGTGGGAGTGGCTCCGCGACGCCGCCGCCGGGCGCCACGTTGTCCGGCTCTCCTACGACGAGACACCCGCCGACCCCGTCGCCGCAGCCCGGGCCGACGCCGAGACGCTGCTGGGGGTGCGACTGCCGGTCGTGGTCGACGCGGCCCAGGTGTCCTGGGTGCGGCCGGCCGCAGCATCCACTGTCCCCTCCGGTCTCACGGTCGTCGGCGAGACGGTCGCGGGCTCCGGCCTCGCCGGCATCGTCGCCCACGCCGAGCGCACGGCCGCCGAGCTTCTGCAGCGCTGACCGGCGTCCGTAGAACCCGCTCGGTCCGGACTTCGCATCCTTTTCCGGGCTCCGAACCGTGAAGTCCGGACTTCGCACGAGGGGCACGCTCCGGGGGCACACGCAGGGTCCGGACAACGCGAGACCGCCGACGCCAAAACCCGCGAAGTCCGGACTTCGCACGATGGAGGCGGAGCACGGGCCCCGGTCTGCGTGGCGACGCGGATTGAAACGGCGCTCCCGGAAACCTCGCACGCAGGGGGTGAAAGGATGGAACCATGACCGACGTCGCGGCGAACTCCCCCACTGAAACCCTCGGCTACACCCTGTGGGCGGTCTTCCGCCGCGACGCCTCTGCGCCCGCCCCCGCCGGCGATCTGACTGCGGCGGTCGCCGAGGTCGAGGCATCCGGAGTCACCGTCCGCGGGTTCTACGACGTGTCGGGCCTGCGCGCGGACGCCGACCTCATGATCTGGCTCACCGGAGTGGGCATCGCCCCCGAGGTGCTGCAGTCGGCCCTCCGGACGCTCCGTCGCGCTGAGCCGCTCGCCTCCCTCGTGCCGGTCTGGAACGCGATGGGCGTGCACCGCGACGCCGAGTTCACCGCCAGCCACCTGCCCGCGTTCATGCGCGACAAGGATCCCGAGGCGTGGCTCACGGTCTACCCGTTCGTGCGGTCGTACGACTGGTACATCCTCCCCGACGACGAGCGCCGCCAGATGCTCGCCGACCACGGCCGCAAGGGCGCCGCGCACCGCAGCGTGCTGAGCAACACGGTCGCGTCGTTCGCGCTCGGCGACTACGAGTGGATCCTCGCCCTCGAGGCGCCCGAGCTCGTCGAGCTCGTCGACCTCATGCGCGACCTCCGCCAGACCGAAGCCCGTCGCCACGTGCGCGAAGAGGTGCCGTTCTACACCGGACGCCGCATCGGTCTCGACGAGATCGCCGAGGTGCTGGCGTGACCACGCTGCGCATCGGCACCCGCGGCAGCACGCTCGCGCTGACGCAGACCGGCATGGTCGCCGACGATCTCGCGGACGCGTACGGCGTCACGACCGAGCTCGTCACGATCACGACCGACGGCGACCGCTCCAACGAGCCGCTGTCGCGCGCCGGCGGCACCGGGCTCTTCACCGGGGCGCTCCGCGACGCGCTCCTCGCCGGCGAGTGCGACGTCATCGTCCACTCGCTCAAGGACCTCCCCACGGCACCCCACGACCAGCTCGTCGTCGCGGCCATGCCTGCCCGCGAAGACCCGCGCGACGCCCTCATCGCCCGCGACGGGCTGAAGCTCGACGAGCTCCCCGCCGGTGCCCGCGTCGGCACCGGATCGCCCCGCCGTATGGCGCAGCTGCGCGCCCGCCGCCCCGACCTCGAGGTCGTCGACATCCGCGGCAACGTCGACACCCGCCTCGGCAAGGTGACGAGCGGAGAGCTGGATGCGGTCATCCTGGCCGCCGCCGGCCTCACGCGCATCGGGCGCACCGACGTCGTGACCGAGTTCCTGGACGCGGACCGGTGGCCCACGGCCCCGGGTCAGGGCGCCCTCGCGGTCGAGGTGCGCCGCGGCGAGGAGCACCTCGTCGATCGTCTCGACCACGCCGAGACCCGCGCAGCCGTCGAGGCCGAGCGCGAGGTGCTCGCCCTCCTTGAGGCCGGCTGCTCCGCCCCGGTCGGCGCGCGCGCCGTCGTCGACGCCGGGCTCCTCCTGCTCTCGGCGAGCGTGTACAGCCTCGACGGCACGACGACCCTCACCTCGTCGCACGCCACCGTGTGGCCCGAGGACGAGGGCGATCCGTCGCGCGAGGTCGCAGCATCCGTCGCCCGTGAACTGCTCGATGCCGGCGCCGCCGGCCTGACGGGAGAACGCCCGTGACGTACAACCCGATGGATCGACCGCGGCGCCTGCGCCAGACCCCGGCCATGCGGCGCCTCGTCGCCGAGACGCGCCTGCACCCGGCCGAGCTGATCCTGCCGCTCTTCGTCCGCGAGGGCGCGAGCGAGCCGGTGCCGATCTCGTCCATGCCGGGCGTGGTGCAGCACTCGACGGAGAGCCTCAAGGGTGTGGTGGCGGATGCCGTGGCCGCCGGCATCGGCGGCATCATGCTGTTCGGCGTGCCCGAGCACAAGGACGCGGTGGGCTCCGGCGCGACGGATCCCGACGGCATCCTCAACGTCGCGACCCGCATCGCCGTGGCCGAGGCGGGCGACGCGCTCGTCGTGCAGACCGACCTGTGCCTCGACGAGTTCACCGACCACGGCCACTGCGGTGTGCTCGACACGAAGGGCTACGTCGACAACGACGCGACCCTCGAGCGCTACCGCGACATGGGTGTGGCCCAGGCGGAGGCAGGCTCGCAGCTGCTCGGTCTGTCGGGCATGATGGACGGCCAGGTCGCCGCGGTGCGCGATGCGCTGGACGATTCGGGCCACGGCAACACGCCGATCCTCGCCTATGCGGCGAAGTACGCGTCGGCGTTCTACGGTCCGTTCCGCGAGGCCGTGCAGTCCTCGCTCGAGGGCGACCGCCGCACGTATCAGCAGGATCCGGCCAACCGCCGCGAGGGCGCCCGCGAGCTCGACCTCGACATCGCGGAGGGTGCCGACATCGTGATGGTCAAGCCCGCGATGAGCTACCTCGACGTGCTGGCGGACGCGGCGGCGACCAGCCCCGTCCCGGTCTGGGCCTACCAGGTGTCGGGCGAGTACGCCATGATCGAGGCGGCTGCCGCCCACGGGTGGATCGACCGCCGCCGCGCGATCGAGGAGTCGGTGATCGGCATCCGCCGCGCCGGCGCCGACGCCGTGCTGACCTACTGGGCCCTGGAACTTGCGGAGTGGATCCGATGACGACGAACGCACAGGAATTCGCCCGCGCCCGTGGCGCCATGCCAGGCGGTGTGAACTCGCCCGTGCGGGCCTTCGGCTCGGTGCACGAGACGCCGCGCTTCTTCGTGTCGGCGTCCGGCCCCTACGTCACCGACGTCGAGGGGCGCGAATACGTCGACCTCGTCGGCTCGTGGGGTCCTGCGATCCTCGGGCACGCCCACCCCGCGGTCGTGAAGGCGGTTCAGGATGCCGCGGCGCACGGCCTCGGCTTCGGTGCGAGCACGCCGGGCGAGACGGAGCTGGCCGAGCTCATCGCCGCCCGCGTCGCGCGCGACGGCGAGGCGAAGCCGGTCGAACGGGTCCGTCTGGTGTCCACCGGCACCGAGGCGACGATGACCGCGATCCGCCTCGCGCGCGGCGCGACCGGGCGCGACCTGATCGTGAAGTTCGCCGGGCACTACCACGGGCACTCCGACGGCCTGCTGGCCGAGGCCGGCTCGGGCGTCGCGACGCTCGCGATGCCGGGCTCTGCCGGCGTTCCCGCCCCGATCGCCGCGCAGACGCTGGTCATCGCGTACAACGACCTCGGCGCGGTGCACGAGGTGTTCGAGGCCCGCGGCGACGACATCGCCGCGGTGATCGTCGAGGCGGCGCCCGCCAATATGGGCATCGTCCCGCCCGCGCATGGCTTCAATGCCGCCCTCGCCGACATCGCGCATGCGCACGGCGCGATGCTGATCCTCGACGAGGTGCTCACCGGCTTCCGCGTCGGGCCCGCCGGGTGGTACGGCATCGACCCGGTGCCGTTCTCGCCCGATCTCATCACGTTCGGCAAGGTGGTGGGCGGCGGGCTGCCGCTCGCCGCGATCGGCGGCTCCGCCGCGCTCATGGAGCTGCTCGCGCCGCTCGGGCCCGTGTACCAGGCCGGCACGCTGAGCGGGAACCCGCTCGCCGTCGCCGCGGGACGCACGACCCTCGACCACCTCGACGACGCCGCGTATGCCCGCATCGACGCCGCTGCGACGACGATCGCCGATGCCGCAGCATCCGCCCTCGAAGAAGCCGGCGTCACGCACGTCGTGCAGCGCTCGGGCAACCTGTTCTCGATCCAGTTCGCGGCCGAGGCGCCGACGGACTACGACACGGTGAAGGCGCAGGAGGCGTTCCGCTACCCGCCGTTCTTCCGGGCGATGCTCGCGCAGGGCGTGTCGCTGCCGCCGTCGGTGTTCGAGGCCTGGTTCGTGTCGGCCGCGCACGACGACACCGCCGTGTCGCGCATCGTCGACGCCCTTCCCGCCGCCGCGCGCGCCGCCGCCGAGGCCACTCCCGACTGAGGATTCCGGCGGCTCCAGACGTCGCCACGACGGCGTCGGCGGTCCACCCGCCGCCGTGCCGGCGTCAGTTGCCGGATTCGACCAGGGGGTGGCCCACGGCGTCGGCGAGCGCGTTGGCGATGTGGACGGCCGGGTCCTCGCAGGGACCGGTCGTGCGGCCCCCGGGCGTGGTCGGCGCGTCGGCCGGGCACTCTCCCGACTTGATGTCGCTGTCGACCATGACGATGAGTGTCGTCCCCGACTCGGCGTGGTGCTGCACGACGGTGTTGTATCCCATGAGCTCGCCGGTGTGGCCGTACCAGCCGAGCGCGAGGCCGAGCCCGAGGCCATACGCTCGCGCCTCGGACTGCGGAGCTTGCTTGTCGGGCCCGAGGTAGACCGGGATGTCGAAGTCGAACGAGTCGAGGCGCGTCGCCTGCCACTCCGGCGACAGGATGCCCTCCCCCGTGGCCAGCGCTTCGCCCCACGTCAGGAGGTCCTCGAGGTCGGAGATCATCGCGCCCGCCGACCAGCCCCACGACGGGTTCCAGTCCGTGGCCTCGACCGGCAGGTTGTCGTCGGTCCCCTGGGTCGTGTACCCATGCGCGTGCGGGTCGGGGAACGAGGCGTCCGTCGGGAAGAAGGTGGCCGACAGCCCGAGCGGCTCGGTGATCTGCTCGCGCATGACGTCCTGGATGGGCTTGCCGGTGACCTGCTCGATGACCATGCCCAGGAGCACGGTGTTCGTGTTCGAGTAGAACGTCATCGACCCCGGCGGGTACATCGGCTCGGTCCCCTTGACCAGGTCGACCAGTTGCTGCGGCGTCCACACGTGGTTCGGGTCGCTGAAGAGCGTGTCCTGGAACGACTGATCGAAGGTGTACGACGGGATGCCGCTGCGCATGGAGGCGAGCTCGTACAGCGTCGCGTCGCCGTTGGGCATGCCGGGGATGTACATCTCGATGGGGTCGTCGAGCGAGAGCTCGCCCTGCTCGGCGAGCTGCAGCAGCGCGGTGATCGTGAAGGTCTTCGTGACGCTGCCGACCCGCTGGTTGACGTCCGCGGTCATCGGGATCGTCTTGTCCCAGTCCTGGTAGCCGATCGTCGCCGCCCAGGTTCCCTCGGGGGTGCGGATCGCCATGACGGCGCCCGGCGCGCTGACACCGTCGAACGCCTCCGTGGCGGCCGCCCCGAGCGCATCGCCGGCCTCGTCGCCGAGCCCGTCCTCGACGACAGCCAGGGCGCCCGGTTCGGTTGTCGCCGACGGGGCGGCGTCGGGCTCCGGGCTCCCGCACGCGGCCAGCCCTGCGGTCAGGGCGGCCACGAGCGACAGAGCGAGCACGGTCGGGCGAGCAGCGGATTTCGGCACGGCATGGCCCCCATCGATCGAGCAGCGGACGCCGCCTTCCCCCGGCGGGCGCCTCTCCTACCCTGGCGGAAATCTCGCGGCTGGCGCAACAGGACTCAGGTCGCCAAGATGACTCGGCGCCGACAATGCCCGCTGCCCGCCCAGAGGGGAGGGAAAAGCCGAAGGCCCCCGCGCTGCGGGGGCCTTCTCTCGGTGGACCTGAGGGGAATCGAACCCCTGACCTCCTCGATGCGAACGAGGCGCGCTACCAACTGCGCTACAGGCCCTTGAACCTCGAAAACACTATCACGGTTCGACACCCGCTCCGAATCGACGGAGCCCCGCCAGAGGCCTATTCGCCGGCCGCGCGACGGGTCAGCAACTGCCGCACGTGCGCCTCGATCTCGGCGTCGTCGACGTACCCCATGCGGGCGTATTCGGACTCGACGGAGGCCGTCCGCGCGGTGCGCGCGACGTCGATCGACGGCGGCTGCTGCGCCGCCGCACGAGCCGCCATGGCCTCTTCCAGGGCGGCCTGCCGGAGCGCCGCGCGAGCGGCTTCGCCGTCCAGCACCGCGGCCGCCCGCGAACCCGCCGACGCCGTGAGCGGACGGGGAAGGTCGCGGGGCGCCCACTCGCGCTGCTCGCGCTCGAGGGCCACATCCTGCAGTTCCGCGATGCGGCGGGGCGCAGCATCCGTCGCCCGCGACACGGCACGCGCGGCGACGCGGGAGAGACGGTGGAGGATGAGACCGGATGCCGCCACCAGGCCGGCTCCGGCCCACATCAGGGTCTGCGCGCCGGCGGTGATGGTTTCGTACACCCCCCACACGGCGATCCCGAGGCCGATGACGCCCGCGAACGTCGCTGCGAGCCGGAACCGGCGTCGTGCGCGCGCACGGCGCGCCGCCGGAAGGGAGCGGACCGACGCGAGGTCGGAGCGTGCGGCTGCAGCCGCCTGCGCACGTTCGGCACGTGCCCGCTCCAGATCGACGCGGGCGGCGGCCTCGGCGGCGACCCGGTCGGTGCGTGCGCGTTCCACGCCGATGCGGGCGGCGGCCTCGGCGGCCTCACGCTCACCCTTGGCGATCTCGAGATCGACGCGGGCGCCCTCGAGAGCCGCATGCTCGCGCTCGGCCAGGGCGCGCTTCGCGAGCTTCTGCTGCGCGGCGGCGGTGCGGGCATTGAGCTCGAGCCGCACCTCTTCGGGGGTCTCGCTCGTCTCGGCGAGCACCCGGAGGGCCTGATTCAGGCGGACGGCGTTGCGCTCGGCCGCGTCGAACTGGCGACGACTGTGCCATGACGGCAGCAGGTACACCAGCCACAAGGCCACGGCGACGAGAACGATGACTCCCCCACCCCACACCTGCCCGCCCATGGTCACCACGGTAAGCGACCGGACGGCGGTGTCCCGAACATCCGCGCGCGTGTCACGCAAGACGGATTTCTCGCGTGGTCAGGCACGGCGATGCGCGGCGGCCCGCCATCGGGGGTGGAGAACGGCAACCGGACGACCTAGGCGTGCAGCCGGTCCGCGGGCGGAACCGTGGCCGCATCCTGGGGCACGCGACCCGACACCCAGCGCTGGAGCACGCCCTCGGGGACGTCCTCGCGGACGAGGGCGAACGCGTAGTGGTCGCGCCAGTCCCCGTCGATGTGGATGAACCGGCGGCGCAGCCCTTCGTAGCGGAAGCCGAGCTTTTCGACCACGCGGAGGCTGGCACGGTTCTCGGGACGGATGCAGATCTCCATGCGGTGCAGCCGCAGTTCCGAGAAGCAGATGTCGGTCGCGAGGGCCACCGCCGTCGGCGTGATGCCCCGCCCGGCGAACCGCTCGCTCACCCAGTACCCGATCGTCGCGGATGCGAGCGAACCTCGGGCGACGCCCCACACGTTCAGCTGGCCCGCGACCTCACCGTCGGACTCCATGACGAACGGCACGCCGACGCCGTCACGGTACTGCTGCAGCAGCCGTCGGATGCCGACACGCATGTCGAACGACACCGGGCCATCGGGACTCGTCGCCTCCCACGGGCGCAGCCAGCCGCGGTTCGAGAGCAGCTCGTTCTGCAGCACACGCGCGTCGCGCTGGCGGACGAGGCGGATCGCCACCGACCCGTGCCTGCGGGGAGCCGACAGATCCACGAGACCCCCTCGAACGGGCGGCGTCAGAGGTTCGCCGCGAAATCCTTGAACCAGGGACGCAGTGCGGGACCGAGATCTTCGCGATCGGCCGCCAGCTGCACGATGGCCTTGATGTAGTCCACCCTATCGCCGGTGTCGTAGCGACGGCCACGGAAAACCACGCCGTAGACGCCGGGGCCATCGGGGTCGGTCGCGAGCTCCTGCAGGGCGTCGGTGAGCTGGATCTCGCCGCCCTTGCCGGGCTCGGTGCGCTCGAGGATCTCGAACACGTTCGGCGAGAGCACGTATCGGCCGATCACCGCGTAGTTCGACGGCGCATCCTCCGCCGAGGGCTTCTCGACGAGCCCGTTGACCTTCACGATGCCGTTGCCGTCGGTGGACTCCACCGACGCGACGCCGTACAGGTGGATGTGCTCGGGGTCGACCTCCATGAGGGCGATGATCGCGGCTCCGGTGCGCTCGTGCTCCGCGATCATGGTGGTGAGCAGCTCGTCGCGCTCGTCGATGAGGTCGTCGCCGAGCATGACGGCGAACGACGAGTCGCCGACGTGGGCCTTGGCCCGCAGCACGGCGTGACCGAGGCCCTTGGGCTCGCCCTGGCGCACGAAGTGGATGTCGGCGAGATCGCTCGACTCCAGCACCCGGTGCAGGCGGTCGGTGTCGCCCTTGTCCTTCAGCTTCTCCTCGAGCTCGGGGACCGAGTCGAAGTGGTTCGAGATCGCGTTCTTGTTGCGCCCGATGATCACCAGGATGTCGTCGATGCCCGCCTGCGCCGCCTCTTCGACGACGTACTGGATCGCCGGCTTGTCGACGACGGGAAGCATCTCCTTCGGCATCGCCTTCGTCGCGGGGAGGAAGCGGGTGCCGAGGCCCGCAGCGGGGATGACTGCCTTGATGGAGGTGTGCGCCATGCTGAGAGTCTAGGTGCGACGATCAGGCCTTCTCGCCCGAACGGACGGTGTGCGATACTGCGCGCCGTACAATCGACACCATGTCCGACGCCACCGCCGATGCCAAGCGCGCGCTGCGTGCCGAGCTCCGCGAACGACGCCAGCTCATCTCGCCGCAGGCGCGCGAAGCCGCCGAGGCGGGCATCCACGCGCAGCTCGACTCCCTCGTCGCCGAGCACGGCGCCCGCTCGATCTCCTGCTTCCTCTCCACCACGGCCGAGCCGGGAACCCGCTCTTTCGTGGCGGATGCCGTGAGCCGCGGCATCCGTGTCCTCCTCCCCGTGACCAGGGCCGACGGCCTGCTGGACTGGGCGGTCGCCACCCCAGAGGGCGACATCGCCGAGGGCATGTACGGACTGCCGGAGCCTGTCGGCGAACTGCTCGGCCCGATCGCGGTCAACGACGTCGACCTCCTCGTCATCCCCGCCGCCTCCGTCGACCGCACCGGGATGCGGCTCGGCTGGGGGCGCGGCTTCTACGACAAGACCCTCGGGTCGATGGAGCGGTGCCCTCCCGTCTACGCCGTCGTCTTCGACTCCGAGTTCGTGGACGAAGTGCCGAGCGACGAACTCGACGAGCGCGTCACGGGCGTCGTCACCCCCACGCGCACCATCACCCTCGCGCCCACGCGGCGCTGACAGCCGAACCGAGAGAACCATGCCCACCTACGCCTACGCCTGCAAGCAGTGCGGTCACCGCTTCGACGCCGTGCAGTCCTTCGCCGACCCGACCCTGACCGAGTGCCCCGAGTGCGGCGGGCCGCTGCGCAAGGAGTACGGCTCGATCGGCGTCACGTTCAACGGCTCGGGCTTCTACCGCACCGACTCCCGCGCCAAGCCCTCGAGCTCGGGATCGGATGCCTCGGGTGGCGCGTCCTCGTCGACTTCGACATCATCGAAGACCGAGGCGAAAGCCTCTCCCGCGTCGTCCGGAGCCTGATCCTCCGGCGCCCCAGACGCGGAACGACACCCAGGGGGTACACGTGATCAAGGGCTTCAAGGAATTCATTCTCCGCGGAAACGTCATCGACCTGGCGGTCGCGGTCGTCATCGGCGCCGCGTTCACGGCGATCGTCAACGCGATCGTCGCCGGGCTCATCAATCCCCTCATCGCGCTGGTGTTCAATGCCAGCAGTCTGGACCAGGTCGGCTGGACGGTCACCAACTACAACGGCGACGAGGTCTTCTTCGGCTTCGGCATGATCCTCGGCGCGCTCATCAACTTCCTCGCCGTCGCGGTCGTCGTCTACTTCGTTTTCGTCTATCCGATGAACCACATCAAGGAGCGCGCTGCCGCTCGCGCGGGAGTCAGCGCCGCGGACGAAGAGCCCAAGCTCCCCACCGAGCAGGAACTGCTCGTGCAGATCCGCGACCTGCTCGACAAGCCGGGCAACCAGCCTCAGACGACCGCGCGTTCCTGAGCTGCGTCAGTAGTGCGGCGGGACGTCGCGTCGCAGGCGCTCATCGTTCGGACCTGCTGAATCGGATGCCGCGTTCCCCTGGCCCTTGCGGCCGGTCGGGGGCGCGGCATCCGTCTTCTCATCAGCCGGGATCGGCTCGGCCGTGGTCCCCGGCGCGGGCGTCAGCTTCGCGCGACGGGAGCCCTTGACGCGCTCGATCCGCTGCCGGTCACTCGAGGACATCGATGGGCTGGGTCTCGTTGTCGACCCGCGGCGCGTCGGGCGGCACGCCCAGCATCGCGGCGATGCGCTGCGCGACGTCGGCCGGGTCGCGGTACAGGTCGAACGAGTGCACGCGCACATAGTGCCAGCCGAGGCGCCGCAGGATCTGCGGGCGCAGCCGCAGCGACTCGCGCAGCGACTCGCCGATCGTCTCGGGGTCGCTCTCGACCACGACCGCCTTGCCGTCGTACTGCGCGACGAGCGGCAGCAGACCGCGGTAGTGCACGTCGACGGAGAGGCCCGCACGGCGGAGCTCCCGGGCGAGTGCGCGCGTGAGCGGGTCGGCGAGGTCTTCGAGTCGCGCCTCGCGGGATCGGGCGGCGATGCCGCCCAGGATCGACATCAGGGTCGCGGCTCCGTACTCGAGACGGCCGTCGTCGAAGGCCGACGGCCGGATCGACGACACGATGACCATCGACCGCCGCGCGCGGGTCATGCCCACCGTGAGCAGCCGCTCGCCGTCGGGCGACGACAGGTCTCCGAAGTCGCTGAGCACCCGGCCGTGCTTCGTGAGGCCGAAGCCCAGCGAGAAGATGACACGGTCGCGGCTCTCGGCCACGGACTCCTCGAGCGTCAGCACCGCGAACGGCTCCGCGGTGTCGCGCGAGACGAAGTCGGCCACGTCGGAGCGTCCGGCGAACGCCGCCTCGACGGCGGCGCGGATGCGCTCGGCGTGCCGCACGCTCGCCGTGACGACCATGAGCGATTCGGTGCCCCGGTTGACGGCGTGCTCGACGACGAGGGTCACGACGCGGGCGACCTCGGAGTCGGGGCTCTCGACGGCCCCGGTGATCGGGTCGGGGGTGCCGTGCCCGCCTTCGACGTAGTCGACCGCGAGGCTCCCACGTCCCAGGTACGACCCCGCCCACGGCAGCGACACGAGCTCGCCGCCGTAGAACGCGTCGTTCACGAGGGCTGCGAGGTCCTCACCCCCAGCCCGGTAGCTGCGGGTGAGCGTCTCGACGGGCAGCAGCTCGGCGAGGCGCTCGAAGACGCTGGTGCTGTCGAACGGCGCCTCGTCGTCATCGGCGTCGGCGAGTGCGCCATCGCCGGTGACCGAGGGCGGTGCCACGGCGGCCGACATCGCGGATCCTGCGGAGACGCGGAACGGCGTGGGCTTCTGCGTCACAGGGTCACCGAACGCCACGACCTGCCCCGCGCGGCGGAGCGCCGGGGAGGCTTCGGCGAGACACAGCGCGCCGGCATCGGCCAGCACCACGACGTCGAACTCGACCGTCTCGGGGATGCGCGGCACCTCGTAGGGCGAGGCCAGCCAGACGGGCGCCACCGTGCGCGAGAGCGTGGGCGCCACCGCCGCCAGCTCGGCCGGCGTGATGGCGCCGCGCTTCAGCGCCTGCTTCAGCCCGTCGGCCTCGGAGCGGTGGTCGACGATCCCGATCCGCCACTGCGTGGCGAGATGGGCGGCGAGGAGGGGACCGGATGCCGCGGCATGGGCTTCGTCGACGAGCCGGAAGTCGCGCTCCAGCCGGTCCACGACGGCGGTGTTCGCGCCGAGCACGGCACGGTCGGTGCGCAGCAGCAGCTCGAGCGCGGACTGCCACCACGCGTACTCGAGCTCGGCGGCCACCTCGTCTTCGGGCACGTGCCGCACCGACAGCTCGAGGAGCAGCGGTTCCAGGCCCATCGCGGCGAGCTCGGAGCGCAGCGTCGCGCGCTCCTTGAGGTTGTCGAACACGTCGGAGTCCGCGGCGAGCCCGGCGAGCGTGCGCACGAGCTGCTTGACGGGGAGGGTCGAGAGCCGGTCGGCGCCGGTGCGGCCGAGGACGGCGTCCACCTCGCCGAGTTCGGCGTCGACGCGCTGCCAGGCGACCTGGACGTCGCCGAGGCCCAGGGGCACCTCGGGGGTCACGCCGACGTCGACGTAACGCTGCCACTCGGTGCGCTGCTGCTGGATCTTCACCAGCGCCTCGTACATGTCGGGCACGTGCACGCCGGGTCGCAGGTACTCGCGAGAGAGGCGGCGGAGGCGGCGCCGGTTCGCGCCGTTCATCTCCGGCGCGTCGCGACGCGGCGCGTGCGCCTGGATGAGTTCGGCCAGCGGCCGCTCGAACACGGTGAGGCTGAACTTGTCGAGCGAGTCGCGGATGCCGCGCAGCAGGCGCAGGTACACGCCGAGCTCGGCGACGGTCTGGAACGGCCGCATGCGCGTCTGCGCGATGAGCTCGTAGCCGCGCTCGAGCAGCGTCGGCACGTCGCTGCGGTGCAGCTTGCCGGCGAGCGCGTGCGCCCCGCGGGCCTCCTCCACGGTCGCGAACGTGACGCCGTACCAGGGCGAGTCGTCGGGGCCGAAGCGGAACTCGCCCAGTCGCGCGGCGGCGGAGAGCTTCGCCGCAGCATCCTTCCGCGTCGAAGCGAGGCTCGCCAGGGCGTCCGCTTCGAAGCGCGCCTCGGTCGCCGGGGCGACGCCCCGCTCGGCGAGTTCGGCGAGCTCGCGGAGGATGTCGAGCACCGACACGTCGAAATCCGGATGCTTCGCGGTTACGGCGGAGCGGTAGTCCCGGAGCACGCCCCGCAGCCGCACCAGCGCGTCGTCGATGTCGGAGACCTTCGGCGCCTCGGCCTTCTCGTTCCGGCCGATCGCACGGATGAGATCGCGCTGCAGGCGGTCGGGCGAGACCGCCAGGCCGGGAAGCCCGATCCCCGCGAGACGATGCCGCACGCCGTCGAGCGTCGAGCGGCGCGCGCTCACCACCAGGACGCGCTTGCCGTCTCGCACGAGCGCGCCCACCGCGTTGATGACGGTCTGCGTGCCGCCGGTGCCGGGCAGCGTGTGGATGACGAGGGACTGGCCGTCGGCGATCCGAGCGAGCACGCGCTCCTGCTCGGAGTCGGCGTCGAGGAGCAGCATGTCGGCGGCCGGGGCACGGTCGTCGGGGCTCGTCGGCACGGGTCCGTCCCGGCGGATCGTGAGCGATTCACGGTCGGCGACGTGACCGGCGAGTGCGTTGAGCACGCGGTGGTCGAGATCCGATGCGTCGAGCGCCATGTCGCCGCCGACGTCGGCGAAGGTCGACACGAGCAGACGCGGCTTCACTGCGTAGCTGTCGATCGACGCGGTGAGCGCACGGATGTGGTCGATCACCGGCTGCGGTTTGAAGACGCCGCCCTCGTAGGCGAGAGCGGCGAGGCCGCCGGCGTCGATCATGATGCCGAAGTGCGTGCGCATCGCGCGGATCAGCTCCGGGTTGACCGCGAACGTCCCGTGCAGCTTGAGCTCGAAGTCGCCGTGGTGGCGCCGGATCGCGAGCGGGCGGAGCAGCACGGGTGCGCTCCACGTGATCCCGGCGACGCGCCAGGTCGCAAGACCGACCGCAAGCCGCACGGTGTCGAGACCGCGGGTCGTGCGCAGCTCCTGGTCCTTCGCGGTGATGCTCTGGGCCGCGAGCCGGGCGTTGCGAAGCGCGACCTCGTCGCGGAACAGGTTCGACAGCAGCGTCGACCGCCCGGTGATGAACTGGGGCAGGCTCCCGGGGTGCGCCTTCGTGATCTCGATCGCGGCATCCTGCCCGTCGACGAAGTGCAGCAGAGTCGATCGGCCGCCCAGGGCGGCGGACTGCAGCCGGAGCCGGTCGCGCTCGGTCTCGGCGACGTGCACGACCGTGACGTCGGGTTCGGCGAGACCCAGATCACCCGGGGTCACGTCGTACCCGCGCTCGGCATCTCCTGAGCCCAACACGGCGCTGCGTTCTGCTCGCCACACACGTGCCACCCTAAAGGCGACGTGTGCCCGGCTCTTGCAATGGACCTGAGTTTCGCGGTATTGGACCCCCGCGGAACAGGCCCCGGACCACGCCCTCTCCTCCCCCGCGGGCGTTCCGCGCGCCGTTCCCACAGATCCCGCCGACGACCGGCGACGGCGTCCCCGACCCGCGCCAGGATGGTCGCATGACCCCCGAGGATCCGCCCCGCTACCGCGTCCACCCGTCGCCCATCGGCGACATCCTGATCGTCACGACCGATGACGGCATCGTGACCCTGCACCCCTTCGACGGCCCCCTGCACGCCGAGATCGAGCGCGTCGCCCTGCAGCTGCGCACTCTCCCTGTGCCCGATGACGACACGGATGCCGCCGCCCCGGGTGCCGCCGACGTGTTCGAGAGCGCGGTGACGCAGCTCGACGAATACTTCGACGGCGACCGTGAAGAGTTCGATCTGCCGCTGGACTGGCGGCTCGTCCGCGGCTTCACGCGCGCCGCGCTGGAGGCCGTGTGCGACATCCCCCACGGCGAGACAGCCAGCTACGGAGAGGTCGCGATCGCGGCCGGCATCCCCCGCGCCGCGCGCGCTGTCGGGACCGCGTGCGCCACCACGCCGTTCTCCGTCGTCGTGCCGGTGCATCGCGTCGTCCGTGCCGACGGCTCGCTCGGCGAGTACGGCGGGCGACCCGACGTGAAGCGGTTCCTCATCGACCTCGAGCAGGGGCCCACCATTCCGGTGGCGCCGGCCACCGCCGGCGCCACCGAGACTCCGGCTCCGCACTGAGGCCGAGCCGGTCGAGGCTGCGGGCGTGTAGGCCGCCCGCATGCCGCGAGGCCCGCGCGGCACGGCGACGCCCGCGGGCCTCGCGATCCGCGTCGACGGCAGGTCCGTCCGCCGGGGGCGATCCCCCCGACTGGTAAAGTCGACGCTACGAAAGAGGGCGGCGAGGACGCCGTCACGCCGGAAGCAGGTAGCCGTGGGCGCGTCTCTCCCACATCGCGCACCGGCCCCCGATCGCACAGGCGCGGGGGTCCGCATCGTCGTGGACGCGCTCGACGGGGATCCCGGCGACGCGCAGGCGCTCGATCACGCGGTAGCCGAACTCGTCCGTCGCACCCGATTCCCGGTCGCCTTCGGCGGACTCGCGCTCGGCGACGCGATCCACGTCACGTCCATCCACGGTGCCCGCACCCGCAACCTGCAGGGGCTCGTCGTGGAGGCCTCCCGCGGTCTCGGCGGGCGGGCGCTCGTCGAGAAGCGTCCGCGACTCGCGCTGGACTACGGCTCGTCACGCAGCATCACGCACGACTACGACCGCGCCGTCCTCGGTGAGGGCATCGCGACGCTGTTCGCCGTCCCCGTCATGGTGGGCGGGCGCGCCCGCGGCGTCATCTACTGCGGATCGTGGGCCGCCTCCCCTGTCGGCGACGTCGTCGCCCGCCCGGCCTTCGCGGTCGCGGAGGAGCTGTCGAGCGAGCTGCGCATCCGCGACGAGGTGCAACGGCGGCTGACCCTCTCTCCCCCGCGCTCCGCACCGGCCGCCATGCCGGCGACGACGCGCGAGGAACTGCGCGAGACGTACGCCGAGCTGCGCAGCATCGCGGCGATCATCGACGACCCCGCGCTGCGCGCGCGCCTGGACCGCCTCGAGCAGCGGCTGGCCGCGCTCTCGCACGACGCATCGGAGCCGTCGGTCGAGCTCGACGTCCGGTTGTCGCCGCGCGAGATCGACGTGCTCGCCTGCGCAGCTCTCGGCTCGACGAATGCCGAGATCGCGGCGACACTCGACCTCAAAGAGGGCACGGTCAAGTCGTACCTGCAGTCCGCGATGGCGAAGCTGGATGCCTCGACCCGGCACGCCGCGGTCGTCACCGCCCGCCGCGCCGGCATCCTTCCCTGACCTCGGCCGGCGGACGCCCCGCGTACGGGATCCGCCGTATCGCCGCCCGCGATCATTCCGGACAGTCGCGTCCGAATTCTCATCGCTCCCGAATTGTCCTCGTGAGGCGGCTGTTATCCACGGCCACGGAATTCATCAATAGGCTGGCGCGACAATTCGGCGTATTGTTCCCTCATGGCCCGCAGAATCGTTCACCAGCTCGTCGACGACATCGACGGAACCCTTTTGGAAGCCGGCGAAGGCGAGACCGTGTTGTTCTCGCTCGACGGCGTCGCATACGAGATCGACCTCACCGACGAGAATGCCGCCGCACTGCGCGGCGCACTCGAGCGTTACACCAAGGCGGCCCGCGCCGTCTCGTCCAGCCGCGCAACCTCGAGCGCCGCCTCCGCCGGCCGTAAGCGTCGCCGCAGCGGACAGCAGGATTACAGCGGCGTCCGCGAATGGGCGAAGCAGAATGGCTATCAGGTGTCCGAGCGGGGCCGGGTTCCGGCATCCGTCCTCGAAGCCTACGAGGCGGCGCACTGACGCACGCCGCCTCGCGGCCGTTGATCAACGATTCGTCGCCGCTTTCACGAGCGTGAGAGCTGGAAGAGAATCTCGTCGACTTTCTCTTTGGCGTCGCCGAAGAGCATCTGTGCGTTGTCGCGGTAGAACAGCGGATTCTGCACGCCTGCGTATCCGGATGCCATCGAACGCTTGAACACGATGACGTTGTCGGCCTCCCACACGCGGAGCACCGGCATTCCGGCGATCGGGCTGGACGGATCCTCCGCGGCGGCGGGATTCACGGTGTCATTCGCGCCGATCACGAGCACCACGTCGACGCCCGACAGATCGTCGTTGATCTCGTCCATCTCGAGCACGATGTCGTAGGGCACCTTCGCCTCCGCGAGGAGCACATTCATGTGGCCGGGAAGGCGGCCGGCGACGGGGTGGATGCCGAACCGCACGTCGACCCCGCGCTCGCGCAGCTTCTGCACGAGGTCGGCGACGCCGTGCTGGGCCTGCGCGACGGCCATGCCGTAGCCGGGCGTGATGACGACGGTGGAGGCGCCGGCGAGCAGGTCGGCGGCGGCCTCGGCGTCGATCTCGCGATGCTCGCCGTACTCCTCGTCGCCGCCCTTCGGGGCCTCGATGCCGAACCCGCCGGCGATCACCGACAGGAACGACCGGTTCATCGCCTTGCACATGATGTAGCTCAGGTACGCACCCGACGAGCCGACGAGCGCACCGGTGACGATGAGCAGGTCGTTGTTGAGCAGGAAGCCCGCGGCGGCAGCCGCCCAACCCGAGTAGCTGTTGAGCATCGACACGACGACGGGCATGTCGCCGCCGCCGATCGACGCCACCAGGTGCCAGCCGAGAGCCAGAGCGAGCAGGGTCACCGCGACGAGCAGCCACAGCTCCGGGGTGATCACGTACCAGACCGTGAGCGCGAGGAACGCGACCAGCGCTCCGATGTTGAGCGCGTTCTTGCCCGGCAGCATGAGCGGCTTGGACGAGATGCGCGCCGACAGCTTGAGGAACGCGACGATCGACCCAGTGAAGGTCACCCCGCCGATGAAGACGCCGATGAAGACCTCGGCGTGGTGGATGTCGGCCAGCGCCCCGGTGAGCCCGGTGTCGTACAGCGCGCCGTTCCAGCCGACCAGCACCGCGGCCAGACCCACGAAAGAGTGCAGCAGCGCGATGAGCTCGGGCATCCCGGTCATCTGCACGATCCGCGCCCGCCACAGCCCGATCGCCGCGCCGACGAGCACGGCGACGACGAGCAGCGTCAGCCCGAGCGCGCCCGATCCACCGGTTGCTGAGCCTGTCGAAGCACCCCACGCGCCCGCCGCCACCAGGACGACGGTCGCGACGAGCGCGATCGCCATGCCGACGATGCCGAACACCACCCCACGACGGCTGGTCTCGTGCTTGCTGAGCCCCGCGAGGCTCAGGATGAACAGCAGCGCCGCGACAATGTAGGCGGCGCCCGCGACCTGGCCGGCGACCGCGATCATCGGGTCTCACCCTTCTGGAACATCGCGAGCATGCGCCGCGTCACGGCGAACCCGCCGAAGATGTTGATGGACGCGAGCAGCACCGCCACGGCGGCCAGGATCTGCACCGTGAGGTCCGGCACGGTGATCTGCACCATCGCACCGACCACGATGATGCCCGAGATCGCGTTCGTGACGCTCATCAGCGGCGTGTGCAGCGCGTGCGCCACGTGGCCGATGACGTAGAACCCGACCACGATCGCGAGCGTGAGCACCAGGAAGTGCTGCGGCAGCGGCGGCGGCGCGAACGCGCAGATCGCGAACAGCGCCGCGATGCCGGCGACGATGAGGCCGGTGCGGGTGCCGGCCGACATCGTCTTCCTCGGCGCCACGGCCGCCGGGGCGGCGGGCGCGGCCTTCGCCGGCGCGGCCGACACCTGCACGGGCGGCGGGGGCCAGGTGACCGCGCCGTCCTGCACGACGGTGACCGTGCGCTGCACGACGTCGTCGAAGTCCAGGGTGAGCTCACCGTCCTTGCCGGGGGTCAGCAGCTTCAGCAGGTTGACGAGGTTGGTCGCGAACAGCTGCGACGCCTGCTGCGGCAGCCGGCCGGGCAGGTCGGTGTACCCGAGGATCACCACACCGTTGTCGGTCACGACCTTCTCGCCGGCGACCGAGCCCTCGACGTTGCCGCCTTGCCCCGCCGCCATGTCGACGATCACGCTGCCCGAGCGCATCGAGGCCACATCCGCCGCCGTGATCAGGCGCGGCGCCGGACGACCCGGGATGAGCGCCGTCGTGATGATGATGTCGACGTCCGCCGCCTGCTCCGAGTAGATCTCGGCCGCGCGCTTGTCGTACGCCTCGCTGGTCGCCTTCGCGTACCCGTCGGACGAGACCTGCTTCGCCTCCTCGGGCACCACGACCTCGAGGTACTCGCCGCCGATCGACGCGACCTGGTCGGCGACCTCCGGCCGCGGGTCGGTCGCCCGCACGATCGCACCCAGGCTCGACGCCGCCCCGATCGCCGCGAGACCGGCCACGCCGGCGCCCGCCACCAGCACCTTCGCCGGCGGCACCTTGCCCGCCGCCGTCACCTGCCCCGTGAAGAAGCGCCCGAACTCATGCGCCGCCTCCACGACGGCGCGGTACCCGGCGATGTTCGCCATCGAGCTCAGCACGTCCATCGACTGCGCCCGCGAGATGCGCGGCACCGCGTCCAGCGCGATCGCGGTGATCCCCCGCGTCGCGAGCGACTCGACGAGATCCGGCCGCAGCGCCGGACTCAGCGTCGCGACGATCGTCGCCCCGTCCGCGAGCCGGTCGATCTCCGCCGACGTCGGCGCGTTGACCTTCAGCACCACAGGCGCTGACCACGCCGTCGCACCGTCGACGACGGCCGCGCCGGCCTTCGCGTATGCGGCGTCGGGGAACGACGAGGCGGCCCCGGCCCCGGCTTCGACGACGACGTCGTAGCCCAGGGCGATGAGTTTCGGGACGGTGGTCGGGGTCGCGGCCACCCGGGTCTCTCCGGGCGCCTCGGCGACGATGCCAATGCGGGTCATGCGTTCCTCTGGGTCGGGTGCGACAGCGTCGGCTGCGGCGACGGGGAGGTCCGCGAGACCCTCTTCGGTGCTCGCGGCGACGCCTCCACCATGTCAGACCGCGCCGCAGATACACCGTGCATTGCGCCCCGACACGATGACAAGAATCACAGAATTTGCTCCCCGCGCACCACATTCCCGCTTCTTCCGTCGCGCGCTCCGGTCTTGCCGAACCCACATGCGCGGGCCAGGCGGTTCATAGCGCACGGCGAAGATCGTCGTAAGTCGGACTCATATCCATGAAGGCATGGACAAGAAGAGCAGCGCGACCCACGGCCCCCGCAAGCGTCGGGTCCGAAACGCCGTCATCGCCACTGGTCTCGTCGTCGCCCTCTCGGGCGGCGCCGGGGCCGTCTGGGCGACAGACCGCTTCCTCGTCGAGCATGTCGAGATCGCCGACGTGTCGGAGTACGAGGCGCAGAACTCCACGGTCGACTCCACGGCGGACTCGACGACGGATGCCGCAACCGGCGCCACCGTGACCGACACGTCGTACTCCGACGGCGCCACGTCGATCACGATCTCGACCGTCACCGAGGGCTCGGGCTCCGACACCGTGACCTACTACGTCGCCGATGTGACCCTGTCGGACGCGACCGCGCTGCAGAGCGCGTTCGCGAAGGACCAGTTCGGCGAGAACATCACCGAGCTCACCAGCCGGATCGCTGCGGACAACGATGCGATCTTCGCGATCAACGGCGACTACTACGGGTTCCGCGACACCGGCATCGTGATCCGCAACGGCGTGGTCTTCCGCGACGAGCCCGCCCGTCAGGGGCTCGTCTTCTACACGGACGGCCGCGTCGAGGTGTACGACGAGACCACCACGACGGCCGACGAACTGCTGGCAGACGGGGCCTGGAACACCCTGAGCTTCGGCCCCGCGATCGTCGAGGACGGCGCCGTCGTCGACGGCATCGAGACGACGGAGATCGACACGAACTTCGGGAACCACTCGATCCAGGGCGATCAGCCGCGCACCGCCGTCGGCGTGATCGACGAGAACCACCTCGTGTTCGTCGTCGTCGACGGACGCCAGTCCGGGTACAGCGAAGGCGTCACCCTCACCGAGCTGGCCGACATCATGATCGACCTCGGCGCCACCACCGCGTACAACCTCGACGGCGGCGGCTCGTCGACGATGTACTTCGACGGCGAGGTGATCAACTCGCCCTCCAACGGCGGCGAGCGCGGCACGAGCGACATCCTCTACATCGCCGACGCTTCCGCCGCCGACGCGGAGTGACGCCGTGATCGTCCTCATCCCGGCGTACGAGCCGGGTTCGCGCCTCGAACCGGTCGTCTCCGGGTTGCTCGCCGTCGACCCCGACGTCGAGGTGGTCGTCGTGGACGACGGCAGCGGTCCGGTGTTCGCTCCGGTCTTCGCCGCCGTCGAGGCGCAGGGCGCGACGGTGCTGCACCATGAGACGAACCTCGGCAAGGCGGCCGCGCTGCGCACCGGGTTCGCCCACGCGATGGCTGCGCATCCCGGCGACGACGTCGTCACTGCCGATGCGGACGGGCAGCACACGGTGCACGACATCGTCCGGGTCGCCGACGCCCTCCGCGAGGACGCCGCCGACGGCGCCCCGACGCTGAGCCTGGGCTGCCGGGCGTTCAGCGGGCGGGTTCCGCTCCGATCGCGCGCGGGAAATGCGGTGGCACGCGGGGTGTTCCGGCTGGCTGCCGGATGGAGGCTGAGCGACACGCAGACGGGGCTGCGCGGCATCCCATCGGAACTGCTCGCGTGGGTGCGCGACCAGCCGGGCGAGCGGTTCGCGTATGAGCAGAACGTGCTGCTGCGCTGCCGGCGCGATGGGGTGGCGACGCGCGAGGTGCCGATCGAGACCGTGTACCTCGACGGCAACGCATCCAGTCACTTCCGCCCGATCGTGGATTCGCTCCGCATCATGCTTCCGCTGCTCCTCTTCGCAGGGTCGTCGCTGCTGGCGTTCGTCGTCGACACCGTGATGCTCCTCGTGCTGCACGCGCTCACCGGCCTGCTCGTGCCGTCGATCGTCGCGGCGCGCGTCGTGAGTGCATCCGTCAACTTCGCCGTCAACCGACGCGTCGTCTTCCGCGCCGGTTCGGCCGGCTCACCAGACGGGCGGGGACGGATGCTGCGCCAGGCCGTCCGCTACGGACTGCTGGCTCTCGCGCTCTTGGCGTCGAACATCGTGTGGCTCGATGCGCTCACGCGCTACGGCGTCCCGCTCGTCCTGGCGAAGGTCGCCACCGAGGCGGTGCTGTTCGTGACGAGCTACGGCGTGCAGCGCACGTTCGTGTTCGGCACACAGCAGCCCCGTGCCGAACTCGTAAGCCGGCCTGACGTCCGCCATAGGAACCCCATAGCGGCCGGGGCTCGAATGGATGAGAGCGAACACCCCATCGGGAGGAACCCATGACCACCAGCACGCTGATCCTGATCGGCATCGACCTGGCTGCCGCCCTCGTGCTGAGCCTCGGCCTGTACTACCGCCGGCACCACCGCCGCGACCTCGTCGTCGCCTTCCTGGGGGTGAACGTCGGGGTGATGGTCGTCGCCGCCGTCCTCGGCACCGCCGAGGTCGCCCTGGGGCTCGGGCTCGGCCTGTTCGGCGTGCTGTCGATCATCCGGCTGCGCTCGTCCGAGATCTCGCAGCGCGAGGTGGCGTACTACTTCGCGGCACTCGCGATCGGTCTCGTCACCGGACTCCCCCAGACCGATCCATGGCCGGTCGCTGCGCTCGTCGCCCTGATCCTCGCGGTGTTGTGGGGCGCTGACCACCCGGCGCTGCTCTCGCGGGCGCGCCACCAGGTCGTTCGCCTCGACCGCGCCGTCGCCGACGAGCGCGAGCTGCGCGCCGAACTCGAAGAGCGTCTCGGCGGCACCGTCGCGTCGACCACCGTCCAGGAGCTCGACCTCGTGAACGACACGACGCTGGTCGACGTCCGGTACCGGATCCCGCGGGCGGCCGCGAGCCGAGCCACCGCGGCGAGCGCGCCCGCGATGCAGGGAGCGGCGCGATGACCGCTTTCGACCGGTTCGACCCGGTGTCGCTCGACGCGCTCGTGGCCGAGGCATCCCTCCTCACCCGCGTCGACAGGAAGTACGTCGTGCCGCGCGCAGGCCTCGACCCGGTGCTCGCCGCGCTCGACCCCGGCACCCGCGTGCTCGAGATCGACGGCGCACGCGACTTCGCCTACGAGTCCGTCTACTTCGACACCCCCGACCTGCTGAGCTTCCGCATGGCCGCGCAGCCGCGACGACGACGCTTCAAGCTGCGCACACGCAGCTACCTCGATACGGGCACGTCGTACCTCGAGATCAAGACGCGCGGGGCGCGCGGCATGACCGTCAAGGACCGCGACGAGTACGACCCGCGGCACCGCGACCGCCTCACCGACGACGCCCGCGACGATGTGGCGGACGCGTTCGCGACCATCGGGGTCGCCTCCGACAGGGCCGACGAACTCGACGCGACGCTGCTGACGCGCTACCGCCGAGCCACGCTGCTCGCCCGCGACGGAGCGGGCCGCGCCACCGTGGACACCGCGCTCGAGTGGATCGAGCCCGACGGCCAGGGCTTCGCTCTCCCCGGCCTGGTCATCGTCGAGACGAAGTCCGGCGCCCGGCCGTCTGATGTCGACCGTGCGCTGTGGCGGGCCGGTCATCGGCCCGCGACGGTGAGCAAATACGCCACCGGACTCGCGGCGCTTCACCCCGCCCTCCCCCGCAACCGGTGGGCGCGGCTGCTGCGCGGCCCGTTCGATTCCTCGCATCGCGCCGCGCCCACGACCCACCCGACCATCGCCACCCGCAAGGAGGACGCATCATGCGCCGACACCCCCACCACCGCCCTCTCGAGCACCGTCGCCGCCTGATCCTCGCGGCCGCGCCTCTGGCCGTCGCCGCGCTGGTGCTCGCCGGGTGCGCGACGCAGACCGCCGGATCGACGAACACCGCGACCACCGACGACACGACCACCGAGACCGCGGCCGTCGTCGACTCCGACCTCAGCGCCGCGGCCGTGCTCGCCGCGAACGCCGACGTCACGGTCGTGAAAGACGACGAATGGAGCGGGACGGATGCTGCGGACATCACCCTCTCGGGCAGCACCGCGTCGAGCGAGTCCGACGCCGTGACCGTCGACGGCTCCACGGTCACCATCACGGAGGCGGGCGTGTTCCGGCTCTCCGGTTCGCTCGACGGCCAGGTGGTGGTCGCCGCGCCCGAGGATGCGCAGGTCGTGCTGATCCTCGACGACGCCGAGATCGCAGCATCCGATTCCCCCGCCATCACCGTGACGGGTGCGGACGACGTCGCCATCTCGCTGGCGGCCGGCACCGACAACAGCGTCTCGGACGCGTCGTCGTACGCCGACGGCGCCGACGCGAACGCCGCGATCTACGCCGACGCCGACCTCACGATCTCGGGCACCGGCGCGCTCTCGGTGTCGGGCAACGGCAACGACGGCATCACGAGCACCGACGACCTGGTCATCCTGTCCGGCGAGATCACCGTCGAGGCGGCCGACGACGCGCTGCGCGGCAAGGACTCGCTCACCGTCGAAGGCGGCACGCTCGAGCTCACCGCCGGCGGCGACTCCCTCAAGAGTGACCAGGCCGACGACGCCACACAGGGCTTCGTCGCGATCACGGGCGGCGCGGTCACGGCCACGAGCGGCGACGACGGCATCGCTGCGGCGACGGATGCCGTCGTCACCGGCGGGACCGTGTCGCTGACCGCGGGAACAGATGCCTCCGCCTCGGACGACTCCCCCAAGGGGGTGACCGCGGGCGTCGTCGTCGCGATCGACGGCGGCGACATCACCATCGAGGCGGCGGATGACGCGGTCCACTCCGACGGATCGGTCGGCATCGGCGGCGGCACCGTCACCGTGTCGGCGGGCGACGACGGCATCCATGCCGAACAGCGCCTCGAGATCCGCGACGGCGTCGTGACGATCGCGGAGTCGTACGAGGGCCTCGAGGCGACGGATGTCGCGATCTCGGGCGGCACGGTCGACATCACGTCGAGCGACGACGGCGTGAACGGCGCCAGCGGGACCGCCTCCGACACGCAGGGCGGCGGCATGGGCGGCGGCGGCGAGCAGGACACCGGCGAGACCATCACCATCTCCGGCGGGAGCGTGCGCGTGGCCGCGGTCGGCGACGGCCTCGACTCGAACGGCACGATCTCGATCACCGGCGGCACGACGGTCGTCAGCGGTCCGAGCTCGGCCGGCGGCCAGGGCGCGCTCGATTCCAACGGCACGATCACGATCGACGGCGGCGAGGTGTTCGTCGCAGGATCCGTGCTCGTGGCGCCGACCGGTTCGCAGCAGTGGGTCGCCGCGACCGCCAGCGGGTCGGCGGGCGACACCGTGGCGGTGACGGATGCCTCGGGCACCGTGATCGCGAGCTTCGAGGCCGACCAGAGCTTCGGCGCCGTCTTCTACAGCGGTCCCGCGGTCGCCGACGGCGGCTCGTTCACGATCGCGGTGAACGGCGTGACGGCGGCGACGGTGTCGGAGGGAGTCAACGTGTCCGGCGGAGGCATGGGCGGCGGTATGGGCGGTGGCGGCGGTCGCCGTCCCTGATCCCGGTTCGGTCGCCGCACCCCCTGTCGCGGGCGGCGGCCGAACGTGGGAAGTCCCTCCGAATGCGGGCCGCACGGCGCGTAGAGGTTGCATCCCGCGGTCGATCTCGGAATCGTGGCCGGTCCGGAACCGCAAACGGAAAGGAAAAGCATGCTTACGCTGACCCAGACCGCCGCCCAGGCCGTCGAAGAACTCGTCGCCCGGGTGCCCCTTGCTGAAGAGGGCGGTGTGCGAATCCGCGACACCGGAGGCTCGGAAGGATTCGAGCTGAGTGTCGCTCCTGCCCCGGCGCCCGCCGACACGGTCGTCACCGAGGGAGGCGCCCGTGTCTTCCTCGACGAGGGGGCCGCGGCCGCCCTCGACGACCGGGTGCTGGACGCCGAGCTGTCGAACGACGGCGCGGTTCGCTTCGCCCTCGGAACCCAGGGCTGATCGCAGCGCTTCGGGCCCCGGCATCCGTCATCGGATGTCGGGGCCTTCGCGTCACCTCGTGGTCGTCATGCCGTGGCGAGCTGGACGTTGGGCAGTTCGCTGCCGTAGTGCGCACGCATGCCGGTCTTGCGCTCGAGGTCGTCGATGACGGCCGCGGCGAAGTCGATGCCGTACAGCGCGGCACAGGATCCGAGGCCGCCGGGCGAGAACACGTTGACCTCCATCAGCTTGTCCCCTGCGATGTCGAGCCCGACGAGGAACATGCCGTCCGTGAGGAGCTTCGGGCGCACGGCGTCCACGAGGCGCAGCATCTGGTCGGTGACCTTCGCCGGCTCCGCCTTGCCACCTGCCGACATGTTGGACCGCACCTCCGCTTCGTTCGGCCGCCGGCGGAACGCGGCGTGCACCCCGTCGATCTCAAGGGGGCGGCCGTTCATGACGAACATCCGCACGTCGCCTTCCTTGGCGGCGGGCAGATACTCCTGGGCCACCACATAGCCGTCCCGGGCGATCGCCTCGACGATCTGTGCGATGTTGCGCTCCCGCTTCAGGTCGACAAGGAACACGCCCGAACCGCCCGAACCCTGCAGGGGCTTCAGCACGGCGCGCCCACCGAGCTCGTCGATGAACTCACGCACGCGGTCTTCGTCGCGTGTGATCAGCGTGCGCGGGCGCACCACCTCGGGGAACTGCTGGAAGTACGCCTTCGACATGGCATCCGCGAGGGAGCGCGGATCGTTGACGACGAGGGCGCCGGCCTCCGCGGCCATCCGTCCGAACGCCAGCCCCGCTGTGCTCGCCCACGCCGTGTCAGCGGCTTCGGCCGCCGGATCAGCGCGGAGCATGAGCACATCGAAGTCGTCGAGCTCGGTGCGCGCCCGGGTCGCGGACTGCACGTCTTCGAGATAGCGGTCGAGGGACCGGTACCGCTTGCCCTCGGTCGCGGTCGCGGTGATCGCCGAGAGCGATCCGTCGGGTTCGTACCCGAAGTCCCGAAGACCCATGACATGCACGTCGTGCCCGCGTGCGGCTGCGCTCATCGCGAGGCGCGTGGTCGAGTAGATGGGCTGTTCCGTGGCGATGTCGTTGACGACGAAACCGATTCTCATCTGGGCTCCTCGGGTGTGTGAAGGGCGTGGGCCGGTGAAGTCTGTGCGCGGTTCGTGGGGATGGGTCTGATCGTCGCGCAGAGCCTATGCATTGACCAGCGAGACCAGGTCGTCGGCGCGGGCGGCGTCGTGGATCCTGTCCGCCGTCTCCGCCTCCGAGAGATAGCGCGGCGTGAGGCGAGCGGGCGCGAGGAGCCCGCGGTCTGCGAGGTCCTGCACGAGGGGCAGGTCCTCGAGCGAGAACTTGCCGAGGAAGAGGAGGTCGAGCGCACCGCCGTGCGCCACGTGCTCCAGGAGCGCCAGCAGCCCACGCAGATAGATGGCGTCCTTGGTGAACCCGCCGGCGCGGTACACCCGCATGGCGACACTGTAGGCGCTGCCCGCAGGCAGGCCGTGGCCGGTGAGCAGACGGTGCGTCTCGACGAAGCTCGCGCCGCCGACCAGCGCGTGCACGGCCACCACCCGCGCCGCGAGCTGACGCAGCCGAGACGCCGTGAGCCCGCCGCACGCGATCTCTGCGAGGACCGCGAGGCCTTCCTGCGTCTCGTCGTAGTGAGCGAGCCCGGCGCCGAGCATGCGGATGGGCTGTGCCAGGCCGTTCACCTGCGTCACGAGGTGCGTGCCCACCTCATGCTGCAGCAGGGCATTGACGCGGGGCCCGGCCACTGCCGCGTTCTGCGAGATGAGGAGCGTGTCACCCTCGACCAGCACGCCCGAGACGTCGTCGCGGATCTCGGCGTGGAGCTCCGCATCCGGGTCGATCGACCGGTAGTGGGCGATCTCCGCCTTCGCGGCCGCGAGAAAGGCCTCTGCTCCCACCGAGTCCTGCTCGAGCTTCCCGTGCGGGAGGCGGCTGAGCAGATCGTCGGCGGTGTCCACGAGCGCGGGCAGCACCGGCCCGTATTGGGCGATCGACAGCTGCAGGAAGTCGGGCGTGTTGCGCGCGCGCAGCATCTCCACCCGCAGGGTCATCTCGCGCTGCCGATTGCGCAGCAGCGCTGCCAGGGTGGCGTCGGTGACGGCGTCGAGCGGGAGTGCGGCCACCTGGGCATCGAGCACTTCGGGGTCGACGTCCAGGCTCCGATACTCGAAGACCGGGTCGATCTCACGGTCGGCGAGGAACTTCGCGCGGATGTCGTCCGCGTTCACCGGTGTCATCTCAAGGAGGAATCGCACCGTCCCGGCGAGCGACGCCATCGCGTGGTCCGCCGCCAGGTCGGCGGCCGAGAACGCGCCCTTCTCAATGACGTCGGTCTCGGGCCCGCCGGCGTCGTGGACATGCGTCGGGTCGGTCACGGTGTCGCCAGCTCTAGAAGCGCCTCTTCGAGGGACGGGATGGTGGATGCCACGGCCCGGGCGAGTTCGTCGATTCGAGCGTGATCAGCCTCGCCGGTCCACTCGTCCATGAACGTCTTCTTGAACTCCAGCGCGAGCACGGCGGCCCTGCCCGGATAGCGGGCGTGCGTCCAGGCGGCGAGCTGCTGCCCGCGGAAGCGGACGTTCTCACGCACGTCGAGCGGCCCCGCGGACGTTCCCGCCTGCGTGAGCGACTCGATGAAGGCGTCCGCCACGGATCCGAAGCGATCCCGATCGAGCGAACCCGTGCCGACGTTCACCTCGGGATTCTCAGCCCAGGGAGCCGCGGGCGCCTCCGCCCCGTCGCGGCGGTGGTTGTAGGAGTGGATGTCGAACACCACGAACGGGCCGCGTTCGGCGACGACATCGAGTCGACGACCGAGCTCCGCGTAGAAGGCGTCGTACACCTCGAGCGATCCCGCGACGACGGCCCGATCGAGGGGCGGATCCCGGACAACCTCCAGCCCCCACGCCTCCTCCGCCGAGCGGTAGACGGCCTTCTCCCGCGAGCGGTTCAGGTCGACCTCGAAGCGCGACCGATGTACCACGACGCGGGCCGGGACGAGTGCGCCGATCTCGTCGGTGTGGGGGTCTTCCTCCCGCAGCCGATCCTCGTCGGGCAGGACCAGTTCGGCCGCGACCTCCGACCGGACGTCGTGCCCGTTGTGAATCGCCGTGGCGATGAACTGTCCGCTCCAATCGCCCAGGAATTCGAACGCGGAGCGCTCCGTAGTGACCATCAGCCCATTGTTTTCCCGGGCGAAGACGGGCCTCAAGGGCTTGACAGGGCCCAAGGGCCCCCGTATCTCGCGCGCCGTCGGAGTCGAAGCCGGTACACGGCACAGCCCTCGCGGCTGGGTAGACTCGTCGGGCCAGCCTCTGTAGCTCAATGGAAGAGCAGTTCCGTCCTAAGGAAACGGTTGGGGGTTCGAGTCCCTCCAGGGGCACAGTATCTTTTTGCGTCTGACCAGGTATTTCTTCTGTGGTCAGACCACTCAGAATGCGTTTTTGCCCGCTTTTTGCCCGCATTCTGAAATTTCGGCAGGCCGAAAATGGCCGTGTGCAACGGCCTGCGTGCGACGTCTGAGAGCGCCAAAATCGAGCGATTCGAGCGAAATCTGCCTCGTCGAAAACTGAGCAATCTGCTCTCTGGGTCACTGGGGTCGGGCGTACCGGGTCTGCGGGCCCGAGGGCAGCGCCACCAACGGCATCTGGTCGTTCAGGCGTGTGGCCACGGCATCCAGATCGTCGTCGAAGAGATCGGCGTAGGTGTCGAGCGTCATCGCGGCCGACGCGTGACCGAGCATGCGCTGCACGGCCTTCACGTTCGCGCCCGAGCTGATCGCCAGCGACGCGGCGGTGTGCCGAAGGTCGTGCGGAGTGAGACGCGGGATCGACGGATCGAACTCCTGCGCACGCCGGACCGCATTCGCGAACCATCCCTTGCTGCCCGAGTTGCGCATGTGATTGACCCCGTCGCCGAACAGCAGCCCCTCCGGCCCCTTGCCGGCGCACGCCTGCTGGATCATCGGCGCGAGCCGCTCGGGGTACGGCACCGAGCGCTTCTCGTGAGTCTTCGGCGTGCCGACATGGATCTCGTACGCGATCATCACCGCGTTCTCTTCGATGACGAAGCGTCGGCGCAGGTTGTTCACGCTGCGCACCCGCAGCCCCGTCGCCTCGCCCCAGCGAAGGCCGGTGTACGCCAGCGTCAGGACGAGCGTCGGGTACGCGGAGCACGCCGCCAGCGTCGCGACCTGGTCATGCGTGAGGTAGACGCGCCGCTTGCCCGGCCCGCGTCGAGGAAGGCTGCGCACGTGACGGGCCGGGTTGCTCGCGAGGCGCCGATCGTCGATCGCGACGTCGAGGATTCCAGCGAGGACTCCCAGGGCGCGAATCACGACGGTCCGCGACTTCTGCGTCGCGAGGTCGGAGACCCAGTCCTGGACTTCAGAGCGACGGATCGACGATATCTCCCGGTCGGCCCACACCGGCGCGACGTGGTTCTTCCACGCCCGCTCGAGCGTCATGTAGTACGACGGCTTCGACATCGGCGGCTGCTTGGATCGCAGCCAGCTGTCCGCGAACATCCGGACCGGTACCCGCGACGTGGACGGGTCGATGTACTCCCCCTTCGACTTCGACACCGTGACCATCGAGAGGTACAGCTTCGCCTCGCGCATCGTCGTGAAGCCGCGCTTCTCGGCCTCGGTGCGATCCGGCTTGCGATAGCGCACGCGGTAGCGGCGCCCCTTCGCCGATTCGTACGGTGTGATGCTGCCCATCTCGACCTCCCTCGTACCCGCGTTGGTGGTCAGTATCGGGCCAGTGTCGGACACTGGACGGGCCTCGTCAACGCGGCCGATGACAGATGTGGATAGATGCCGGAAGACGTCGTCAATTGGCGTTGGGTCGAGGGGCGCCTCCCTCCGACGCCGGAGTGTAGCGCTCGGTCGCGCCTCCGTTCTCGCCGCTCACTCCTTGCAGACTCCGCGCTGGCGCGCGTCGCTTAGCAGCCGTTCGACGACGAGCACTGCGCCGCCCCCGATCGCTGTAAAGACCTGATTGTCGGAGGAAAGCCGATCTTGGTCGCAAGCCTTCCTCGGGTCCGCATCGGCGTTGCCGCGTTACCGTGACCGCGGGAGTCGAACACGCTTTGGACGTTCGCCTGAATCCCTTTTGCTGCAAGAATCGCGGAATCACGCGGGCTTTCGGGGGCGACGATCCGTCTCGTTCGGGCTGGATCGAGGTGATCTCGAGAAAGCGAAGGCGAAAACGGATGCCGCGACGGATGCGCAGGCGAGCTGGAGCGCCGCGGCGGCGGCATCCTTGAACAGTTGACGCCCGTCTAGGATGTTTCAAGCTCAGCTGGGTGTCTCGAGCGGGGATTGGACATGGGGTTTCCTCCGGGTTGGTATGACGACGGCGTCGGCTTTCGAAGGTGGTGGGACGGCACCGCATGGACAGAATGGGTCGACAAGACGCCTTGGGATGACGGACGCTCATCAAACGAATTCGCGCCTACCGAGTCAGCGGGACCCGCTGCTCCTGATCGCGCTGGCCGCACCTCGGCACAACCCCAAGAGGCTAAGAAACGCCTCTCTATCCTCGCGAAGGTGTTGCTTCTCGGCCTGCCCGGGATCATCGTCGCCGGGGCGGCGACCACGGTCGTTGTCGGGTTGTTGACCGCGGAGCATTGGACCGTGGTGGATGTGCCCGAGCACAAGGAGACTTTTCGCACGGAAGAGTACTTGACGGGCGCCTACATCGTGGAAAACCTGGGCGGCAACCCTTGCTACGTGGGTCAGGACTGGTATGAGTGCCGGAACAAAATGGTCGATGAGTACAACCGAGAGTGCGCTGCGCGATCGCTAACGGAAAGCTCCCGCCTTCTATGTGACGACTACGGTGCGGAACTCGACCGCATGGAGGAAGTTGGAGACTACGGCTGGGTCGTTGAAACGCTCGGCAGCTACGGATACCTGCGCTCCACACAGGAGTCGAGCACCCGCCAAGTGTCGAACAACGACTATCGACCGGCGATCACCCACGAAGCCACGTGCTATCTCGGGTTCCTCGGCGAGTGTCCCGGCTAACCGCTAGCGGTGAAGCACCCCGGTACGCCGGACAGACGTCCTTCGTTGAAGGCGTCGATTCGATCGAGCGGATCCCCATGATCAGTCGTGTCGGTCCAGGGGGTCTCGTCGGCGAGTTCCGTGAGGGCATGCGTGATCTCTGCTGTGTCGCCTGACTCCCAAGTGAACACACCATCAGCTTCAGCGCCGTATAGTGCCGCCGCAGCGAAGCAGTCCGCCTGCAACTCCTCCGCGGTCCAGACATCGTTGTTGTGCGCTTGGATCGCGTGACCCCACTCGTGCGCGACGATGAGATAGACAACCGCGTCCCCCGCGCCATGGGCTGCTTCCATGAGGTCGCCATCCCACCCCAGGGTGTTATCGACAGGGCAGTAGTAGGCGTTGTAAGGAACGAGTGCTTCGCCGCCACACGAAGGCGGATTGGAAGCGCTATACGCGCCTACGACCCGCGGCGGCTTATACGTGGCGCCTGGGTAGAACTCAGCGAAGTGGTCACGCCAGAAAGCTCCCACAACCTCGACGGCATCGTTGATCTCCGCGTCGACCTCCTCATCGCCAACGGGAGCACCAACCTGCGCGCTCTCATATGAAGCGTCGCCCGAGTTAGTGTCCGCCGTGGGCATCTGCACCTGCGAGCTCAATGTCGCCGACAGGATGATGGACGTCGACACTACGCCGACCAACAATCCGGTGCATGCGAGCGCGAGGCCCGTGATTGATAGCCCCTTGGGTTGCCGCAGGACCACCGCGACAGTGCCAAGGGCGACCGCGATGAGTCCGAGGATCACGCCCAGAAGGGGGACAATCCCTACAGCAACGGCGGAAGCACCGAGTATCAAAGCGGCGATCCCAAGGGCTACTGATCTGGATTCTCGACGTGAGCGTTGTGTCGTCGATGTGATGCGCTCCGGGGTGTGGTGTACTGCATCCGGCGTAAGCGGAAGACTGGGGCCGCCACCGAATGGTGAAGGAGTCGGTGGAGGGATAGGCGCGATAGCCAGCTCGAGCCAGCGGCGACCGTCCCAGTAGCCATGCGAGCCGTCGGGCTTCAGATGCCACCCTGGAGGTAGCGGTGGATTATCGCTCATGGCCCCGTTCCCCAATCAAGCCAGCCAGGGAATGCTCTCATGAAGAGCCCCCATGCGGCATCACGAGTACCGCTCTACGCCGGACGACGACGCGCCCACTGACCTCGGTCCGGAGGACGCACTGGGCTGCCGACGGGGAGGGCGGAGGTCGATCGTCGGCACCGACTCACCATCGACGCCTCGCTTTGCGAGCATGTCGACCATGTCCTCCTGGCGAGGCTGGCCCAACGTCAACCGGTAGAGCGTCAGCGCGCTGCGCAGCCGCTCGTACCTCGCGATATCGCGACTCAGGGGGTACTGCGCGATCACGCGGTGAATGCGTGCCGAACCCGGGTAGAGCCACCAGGGGGAAAACTCGCCGAGCTCATTCTCGATGGCCGACGCAGCTTCGAATGCCGCCCGCCAAGCGCAAACGTCGCCAGATGCCAGCACGTCGGGCCAGTGCGACTCGGCAACGTTCTTGCGGACGGCGTGCCCCGCGAAGCGGTTGACGCGACCTTCGCGCTGCTCGAAGTCCACCGGGTTCGAGGGAAGGTTCCAGTGCACGACGGAATGGCTCCACCAGTGAAAGTCGATGCCTTCCTGACCAACGCTGGTCGACGCAAGCACGAAGGGTGCGAACGGGCTGTTGAACGCAGCGCGCACCTCGGCCTGGCGCACCCCCGACGTGTCATCCGACTCGGTGGCGTACTTGCCGCCGTACCGCAGTGCGAAGCGCGCCATCATGGGAATCTCGTCACGTGCCGTCGTGTTGTCGCGAGCGACGTACCGGGCGGGGCGAAGCTCCATCGACTCGACCGTGCGGCGAGCGAGAGCCGCGAGCCCGGCATCGTCGAGGTCGCCGCCGCCGGTTTCGCTGAGTAACTGGTACATGTATTCGTCCATGACGGCCTGCAGGTTGCCGTCGGCGCAGTAGTCGAGCACGCTTCGCCAAAACGGTTGCTCATCGCCGTACAGCGTGACAAGCAGCGCGATCGATTCGGTGCGGTTGAAGAGCGTACGGATGCCTCGCACGAGTTCGAAAGCGGCAGCCCAGAGTCCGTCGGGGGTGACGCTGGGCCCGGCAACGGTGCGCAGTGCGCGCCACGCAATGTTCCCGGGCGAGTGGACGGCCATGCGTGCGAGGTCGGGGTGTGAGAGGACACCGTTCGACGACGGTTCCAGCGCCAGCCGGACGTGCTCCAGGAGGCCGCCGATGCGGCCCTCCTCGGCGCGAGACTCGACCAGCCGCTCTGCTGTCGCCGATTCGAGTTCTGCCGGCAGCATCCCGGGATATGCGAACACGGCGTCCGCAACCTGGTCCGTCTCCGAACCTGTGGTGAGCTTCGCGTCGACGGTAGCGAGCAAAGTATCTGCCACCACGGTCGCGCCGGCGGTTCGTGCGGCTCGCAGGGGATCACCGAGCTCGGCCAGACCCGGGTGGGGCCAGAACAGTGCGAGTGTCGACATTGCGGCCGGCCGGCCTTCCGCCAGCCGGTACTGCAGGCGTGCGCCCACCGCCTTTCGGGCATCGGGCGTGTTCTCGCGGAGGAGCGCTCGATCACCCGCCGCGAGGCGGTCGGCCTCGTAACTGAGCAACGATGCGATCGCGGTGGGCACTCCGGTCCAGGCCGAGAACACCACGTGCTTTGTAACCGATCCGTCCGACAACGGTGTGTAAATCGGTCCCGGTTGCAGATAGGGCATCGTCGGCGGGACCCACAGCAGTTTCCACCATCCGCGCTCAAGCGTCTCGTCAGCCAGGGCACGCAAGTGTCCGTTGCCGAGGTCGACGGGCTCAAATGCGGCGACCGCGTCTGTTTCGAGCGACCGAGTCGTCGCAAGAACGGAGCCGACGTTCTCCGCGTCGGGTCCCTCCAATGCGGCTTTGACGCGATCTGCCGCCTTGTACCCATCCATGAAGCTAGCGAAGTAGGGAATCGACTTCCAATACTCGAGGTCGATCGGCGAATCGACGATGCGCCCAAGCGCACGCAATGATGCCCACTCACGGAGATCGGCTGATGTTGGGGATCCGGTCGCCAGGTGCCGCACGGCGACGAGGTCTTCGCGCTCACTGATGGGTGGTCGCTCTGACCTGGTCATCAGCGGCGTCAGTGCATCGCTGACACGGCGAGCCGAGGCTGCCGCGTCACCGCCAACTACGAGTGACTGACGGTATGCCGCCAGCGCCGCGGCGACCTCTCGTTCGGCACCGGGCGCGCCGCCCGCGAGGAAGCGCACTGTCGCGAGGAAGTCCTGATAGTGGTCATCCTCGGCGTCGTCGCTGTTGGTGAACGGCTTGTACGGCGTTGCTGAGAGCAGGAGAACCTTCGCATCAGGATGCTCGAACAACGCGTGGGCCAGTTCGGCGGCGTCGCCGGATTCCGGGTTGAGCAAGTGCCGGAACCGCTGGAACTCATCGAGGATGATGAGGTCCGGCTCCAGGGTGTCGACACCGGCCTTGGCTAGCGACTGGCGGAACTCGGCGATGAGGTCGTGGTTCCGATGCCAGAGCTCACCCGGGACAGACTGCTTGCGTCGAACCTCGTCGCGGAGCGCGATAAAGCGGTCAAGGGAGCCGTCCGCTTCGATCATGCGAGTGAACGCAGTCACGATCCGCGGGTCAGGCTCACCAGCGAGTTCGCGCAGCAGCGGCTGGACGTACCACTGGTCGAACCTCTTGGCCGTCTTCACCGTGCCGTGCATCAGCAGACGCGTGACCCGTCGGTCCGAGTCAGTGCGGTTCGCGATCTTGTCGAGAATCACGGTCAGCATCGCGCGCTCCGGCGCCGACCCCTGCCGCCACCCGCCTTCGCTGAACGACGTGCCCGGCGTGAATGAGACGAGGTTGACCTTCTTGCCGACGTCCGCCGTCTTCTCCGAAAGTCGCCGACTCTCCTTGGCGAGCAGCGTGAGCCGGGTCGCCATGCCGATGTGCTTGTCGCCCGTGACGTTCAGCCGGCGCAAGTTCTGCGTCGCGAGGTCGACGTTGCTGCAGACATAGACGATGTCGATGCGGTCGACGTGGTCAACGTCCTGCAGGTGCTCGATCGCCCTCGCGATCACACCGCGCGCGACGATGCTCTTGCCGAGTCCCGTTTCGTCAGCGACGAGAAACCGACCGGATGCTTCACTGGACGCCGCGCCGTAGAACCGCTCGATGACGTGATCGACGGCATCCCGCTGAAAGCCCTTGAGCCCCGCCATGACGGCGTCGACGTCGACAGCGCTCACCCGTGACCTCCGGACAGTTCGAGGTGCGCTGACCAGACCTGACTCCACAGCTCGTCGAAACCATCAGGCAGTACGGCGTCTTCGTCGTGCTCGCGCAGGTAGTCGATGATGCGCCGAGCATCGGCGAGCCCGCGATGGCCCTCACCCACGGCGCGGACGAGTGCCTCGAACAGACCGGTGCCGGTGCCGGAGGCATCCGCGGTTCCGAAGAAGCCGGCCGCGCCGGAGCTGGATGCCGCCAGCGTCCACGCACCGGACAACTCCAAGAGCAGCGTCAGGAGGCGCACGAACGCCGAGCGGTCGGTGAGCTGGCGCGCGATGATCGCATCGTGCCGGCTCTCGATGTCGTCGAGCAGCCGTGCGAGAACGATCGTGCGACGCTCGTTGCCGGCGTTGTCGCGAGCTACCAGGACGACGAAGGGGGTGATCTCGGCGAGCGGAATCCCCTGAAGCAGGACTCCCTCTGACTCGGCCGCGCTCACGATGCTGCTGCCCAGGTCAGGACGAGTGAGCAGGTGCCACCGTACAGAGACTTCGCCGGCGCGACTGGCCAAGCTCGACGTGAGGGAATCGTCCGCCCATACCCGCAGCGCGTATGGATCCGCAGGGAGCACGCGGGCTGAGAAGCGCGCGCCCGCGAGAGCGCGCACAAAGGCTTCGAGCTTGCGCGCCGCCTCTTCCTTGGCATCCGGCTCGCTGCCTCCAGTCGTGACGTACTCCTCTTTCAGCTCACCGAGCGCATCCAGCGTCGCCTCCACCCCGACCTTCGGGATAGGTCCGACGAACTCGACCATCACCTCGACGTTGCTCTGCCAGCCGGCATCCGTTGCGTTCGCAGACCCGAGGAACACGTGAGCGCCGTCCAGACGATCGACGACGACGGCTTTCGCATGCAGGCCCGCGAGTCGGTCGCCGGGAGGGACGAACCCACCGTGGTCGTCAGCGTCGTCCGGGGAGTAGGTCGCGGCTTCGTCCAATACGTACGTCGAGAGCTTGGCATCGAGGGAGCCAGGCAGCAGCCGGTCGAGGCTCTCAGCGCGCGAGAGAACGTGCGTCTGCGTGCGAACGCCGGACCGCAGCATCCGCAGTCCGTCATCTGACAGGAACGGCGACACGATGAGCGCCCGCTTGCCGTGTAGGTCAGGTGCACTGGCGCCGGGTACGCCGAAGACGTGGAACGCGATGCTGCGCATCGGATCGGGCTGCTCCCAGACGACGTTGCGCCAGCGCTCAGCCAGCTCGTCGATGCGCGCCCGCCGGTTGGGATCGAGTTCGTGCACACCGAGCCACGGCAATCGGCGCAGCAGCTCGACAAGTGGACGGTTCACCGCGGCAGCTTCGCGCTTCTGTCCGTCGGCCGCGGGCTCACCGTCGAGGCGCACGATGACATCCCAACTGCGGTCGGCCGTGAGATTGCGGCTCGCGCACAGAAATCGGTAGGCGGTGCGCTCGCCCGCGCGATACTCCAGGAACCACACCTTCGGGTGGAACAGGCCACGGCGGAGCGCGACCGGGTGCACCATCGGCTCGAGGAACGCAACGAGGTCCGAGCGGGCGCCCATCGAGATCTCGCCGGCCTGGGCGAACACGTCTACGCGGTCGGCGGCGCGGCGAATCGCGTCGAGAACGCCGAGCGTGTCGTCTTGGGCTGACAGTCGATGCGAAGCGAACGAGAGTGGCACGGCCAGCGCAGTCGCGAGGTCGAGCGTGAACGTCGTGCCGACGGCGTGCTCGAGCTCGAATCCAGACGGCGGTTTGAGCTGCTCGGTGAGGGCCGCACGAGATTGTGGCTCAAGCATCCGTCATCTCCGGGGTGCGTTCGAGACCGTCATGGATGTCGAGCAGGATGCCGCGTACCTGCGGCCATCGGTACACCAGCGCGCCGGCGCCCGAGCTTCCGCCCCACGATGCCAAGCGTGGGCGATTGCCGAGCCGCGCCTGCGCGCCCTTGTGCTGCCGCTCGCGGCGGGTCATGAAGGTGCGGGCAGCCTCGCTGTCGACAAGCGAGTCCGCGCCTTGCTCGACGAGGAGGTCGCGCCAGCCGCGGACGAATCGGCGGGAGTTGAGATTGATCGGCGACCCGCGCGTCAGTTCGACGCGGGCGAGCAGGGCATCGAGATTCCAGCTCGTCAGGTCGACCATCGCGGGCAGGTCGTCGGACCACCGGGCAAGACGGTCCCGGAATCCCTTGCTCGGATCGCTGAGGCGGTCGTACCCGGCATCCTGATACTCCTCGGCGAGCAGGAGGTTGTAGAGCAGCTGCGCGCCGTGCATCAGCGCTGAGAACGCGCGGGCGTCGACGAGCAGCTCATGGGCCTCGCCGTTGACGGCGATCGCCGCGGGATCGGCCCACGGTGCCGGACTCTCTGCAGACGGGCGCTCAACGGCCAGATGAGCAAACAGAGATCCGGTGGCCTCGTCGAGGATCCGGTCACGCAGCCACTCAGCTTCGTCTTGCTGGAGCGAGAACCCGTCAGCAATCGACTTCGGAAAGCCGTCGGGAGGCTGCGGGAGCGTCGTCGACCACGCGCAGAATCGGGCGCCCGAGGCATCGCCGAAGTCGTCTCCCGATATGCTCAAGCCGTCTAGGCGGAGGGCGTCATCGCGCGACAACGAGGCGTCCGTGAGGATGCCGTAGTGCCGCAGCATCGTCCAGTAAATCGCTGACGGAAGGTTCTTCAGCGCCTCGCCGGCCTGCATCCCGAGCAGTCCGGCGTAGTCGCCCGAGTCCCGCACCGCGTGGATGATGTCACGTTCGTAACGGTCGGCCTCCGCGGCGGGGTTCGGCCGACGCGCGGCCTTCTGGTACGCCCATGGCACGAACAGCAAATATCGTGCGCGCGTCAGCAGGGTCGAGGTGCCGGGGAAGAGTGAGTCGGCGATCGCGTCCCGGATCTGGCCGAGGCCGAGCTCGTCGCGACTCTCGCGCTCGGCAAAGAGACGGATAATGTCGCGCATGCGGCGCTGTTCTTCGCTCGACGCGTCGAGCCATGCGATGAGTGACGGCACGGCTATTCGAAGAAGTCCTCGTCGATCTCGACGATCTGCACGGTTTGCTTCGTCTGCACTCCGACGCCGTATCGAATCATCAGCGAGGTGAGCCTGTCTCCGTCGATCAAGATGATTCGCGTCGGTACGACCTCTGCATACTGACGTGCGCCGGGGCTGAATCGTCCTGTGGTGATGAACACCCCGCCGTCGGCCTTGCCGCTCAGTGCGCCGACGAAGCCCTGCACTTCTGGCCGGTTGACGGCGTTGTCGGGGGCATATCGCTTTGCCTGGACGTAGACGCGGCTGAGCCCCAGGGTGTCTTGGTCGATGACACCGTCGATGCCGCCGTCGTTCGACGCAGTCGTCACACGAGCCTGCCCTTCGGCACCGCCGTACCCCATCGCCACAAGCAGATCGACAACGGTCTGCTCGAAGAACGTCGGCGACTTCGCCAGTAGACGTGCGAGGAGCTCGGAGGCGACCTCCGCATGGATCTGCTTGATCCCCTGGTCGATGAGCTCTGCGGGGTTGAGCGACTCGACATCGTCCGTCGCATCTGCTGTGGGGCCGGGTACGCTGCGGGACCGGCGATAGCCGGTTACCTTCTCGACGTCGTCCCGCGTCACACCCGGGTAGCTGGCGAGCAGAGCCCGACCGTGCTCACCGATGATGTAGCGGCCGCGCTCGGGCCGCAAGAGCGCCTCAGCCTTGGTGAGATGTGAGATCGCCCACCCGACGCGGTTCGCGTACATCGGCTGCCCCGTGGTCAGGGTGACCTCGCGTTCGGCGTCAGTCAGCCCAACCTCGCTTGCTGCGGCCTCGGTGATCTCACTGCGATCACGGATTGCCCCATCACCCATCACTCGCAGAACCGGTGCCATGAATTCATGCCACTTGGGTATCGACAAACCTATGCTCCCTACGATTCAGCGTTCTCGCCGGCGCCGCCGCCGCCGCCGCGAGACTCTCTCACCTACCGACAAACTCGCCTGACGGTGGTTCCATCCCCAGCATGACGCACCGGTACTTCGCACGTGTCAGAGCGACATACAGCAGGTCGTTCCACTCGAGGCCTTGGGAACCGACGAACTCCCTTGCATCGGCCCCAAGGTCAGTGACGACCACGGCATCGGCATCCAGGCCCTTGAACTTGAAGACCGAGCGCCACCGGATCTTGCCCGGCATCCCCTCGGCTTGAAGCTGCTTGCGCAACCAGCGTTCGACCTGCGTCTTCTCGGCACGCGCGAGCAACCGGCCCACGAGAGACCGCTTCTCGGCGAAGGGGCTCAGCACGACGATGTCTTCGGGTGCATGCTGCTGCAGCAACTCGCGAAGCGCGGATGCGAGCGCGCCAGTCTCGTTGCCGTCGACGATGTCGATTGTGCTCAGCCCGCCTGGGACGCTCTTGGCGACACGGTGGCGCGTGTACCCGAGCTCCTGACGGAGCGTGGCCTCGACCGCTGAAGTCAAGCCGGGCACCGCCCGGCAGTTGCGGCGCACGCGGACGTGCACGAGGTCGGGAATCAGGCTCTTCGCGATCGCGAACGGGTTCACCTGCTCGTCGACGCGGCGCATGATCTGCTGGCGGGAGTCGCCAGCGAACACGAGCTTGGTGCCCGCTGGGCGGCCCGTGCCCGCGAGGGCGAAGACGAGCTCCAGCACGAGCAGGTTGCCTGCGATGTCTTGGAACTCGTCGATGCAGATCGCCTCGTACCCGCCGAGGTGCGGCTTCTCTCGCAGGATTGCGATCGCTCGCTCAGGAAGCACGCGGGTGTACCACTCGTGCGAGGCGTCCGGCGGGTTGGCGGGCATGCCAACCAGGCGCAGCATCAGCGAGTTCAGATCGGCGACGTCGACGTTCGGCAGGCCGCCGACGAACCGCTGCAGTTCGTCGGCCATCAAAACGTTCCAGCATGCCACGAGGGTCTTTCGTCCCTCGCGATTGAGACGGCGGGCCGATTGCGTGATGAGGTACGACTTGCCGGTTCCCGCGGGGCCTTCGAAGTAGACGTGGTCGTTCGTGTCGATGAGTTCGAGCACGACCTGTTGGGATGAGAGCAGCTTCAGCTCTGTCTCTCGACGCTCGTGCGCGCGCTCTTCGGGGGTCTGCTTCGCCACGAAGTCCGAGATGAGGGCATCCGCGATGATGTCGGCACGGTCGGCGGTCAACGCGCCCGGATCGTTTGCGACCTCGTCGACGCTTGAGTACCAGCGGTTGTACTCGTCGAGCGTCTTCTCGATCAGCCAGGCAGCCCGACTGAGGTCGTCACCCCACCCCAGCTCCCACTCGAAGAACTGCAGGTCTCCGGGCGTCTTGTTCTCGAACTGGTGGCGCCCGATTGACGTGAACCAGACGAGGCGGGCGATCGGCTCGCTTCCGGTGAGCAGGTCGTGCTCGCGAAGATGATGACGGATGCTGCGCCTAGCGCCGTCAAGCTGCTTGAGCGGATCCTTGTGGGGACTGGGCACACGATCGAGGTACCAGTCGCCGCCCTTGTACTCGACGTAGGCCGGCGACTTCACTTCGATGACGAGGATGCCGCGGCCCGGCGCGAGCACGATGAAGTCCGCTTCGCCCTGGAACGCTGACGCATGACGCCCGATGCCGAGCGAGTGGATGGCAACCCAGTCGTCGTGTCCTTGGATGCCTTCGAGCGCGCTGAAGACCTTGCGCTCGGAGGCGTTTGCCCCCTCGCGCGGGTAGGCGGGGATCATGCGGACCATGTCAGCCTCCGCTCACGAGCCGCTCGGCCGACGGTCGTCCGCGTAGCGCGGCGCCATCGACTCCATCTGGTCCATCACGAGCTTGATCGCCTCGGGCTGCTTGTCTGGCGGGTACTTGTACTTCACCAGCAGCCGCTTGATCGACGAACGAAGCTTCGCGCGCACGTCGTCGCGTACGGTCCAATCCGTGCGCACATCGCGCCGCATCACAGCGACGAGTTCGCGCGCGATTTGCGCCAGCACATCCTCGCCCTGCACATCCACCGCTGACTCGTTCGAGGCGACCGCGTCGTAGAACGCCAGTTCGTCGCTCGACAATGCGGGCGAGAATTGCGATCCACGGGATGCCTCCGCCGCGACTTCTTTCGCCAACTCCACGAGCTCCGCAATAACTTCGGCCGAGGTGAGCTGCTGGTTCGTGTACCGGTTCATGATCTCGGCGATCCGCTCCGAGAACGCCCGCTGCCGCACGAGGTTGCCCCGGGTCGCCGCGGAGCCGGCATCCGTCAACGATTTGCGCAGTGCCTCGATGGCGAGGTGCGCGTTCGGCGAGGCCTGCGCTTTCGCGAGGAACTCGGGCCCGAGGTCGTCGAGCGCTAGGCGGGGCAGGCCGGCCGCCTCATAGATGTCGAGCACGTCTCCGGGCGCGATCGAGTCCGCGACCAGAGTACCCAACAGGCGAGAGATCTCTTCGGGGATCGGCTCATCGCGCGCCTGCCGCTCAGCGGCGTCGAACTTCGCCATCCATACGCGAACCTCTTCGTAGAACGCGATCTCATCGTGTAGCTCCGCGAGCCCGTCACGGCCCGACGCGAGTGCCCAGGCCCGCGAGAGCCGCCCGGTCGCTGTCCGGAAGCGAGATGCGAGCCGGTCCGGTCCCAACTCCGAAGAATTGAGGGGGTTCGTGGCGTCCCGCAAGAAGTTGGTGGCGGTGGTGGCCGCTTTGCGCCACGCCCGCGACCCACCTTGCGCGACAATCGAGCGCCAGTCGCAGTCCGCGAGCATCTCTCGGATCTGCGCGACCAATTCGGTTGCGATGCCCACTGCTTCGTCGACGTCGCGACCGATCGGCTTGTTCTCTTGGTCCGAGACGGTGTACTCCGATAGCGCCTTGGCAAGATTGTCAGCGAGGGGCGCGTAGGCGACGAGCAGTCCGTCCTGCTTGCCCTTGAACGTCCGGTTCACACGCGCGAGCGTCTGCATCAGCAGCGCGCCCTTCAGGGGACGGTCGAGATAGAGCGTGTGCAGCGGCGGGGCATCGAATCCGGTCAGCATCATGTCTTTGACGATCACCAGCTCCAGCTCGTCGTCGGCGTTCTTCAGCCGCGCCTTGATCGCCTTGTTCTCGGAGTCCCGTCGCACGTGGTCGCTCACCGGTGGCTGGTCGGACGCCGAGCCCGAGTAGACGACCTTGATGCGGCCCGAGTCCAGCGCATCAGAGTGCCAGCCCGGCCGCAGCGCGATGATCGCCGAATAGAGCCGCGCGCAGATCTCGCGCGTTCCGCCGACGATGAGGGCCTTGCCCGGCGATTCGATGAACGGCTTCATGCGCTCGCGCCGCTCCTCCCAGTGCGCGACGAGGTCGGCGGCCAGGGTCTCGATGCGCTCGGGTGCGCCGTACACGGCGTTGACGACGGCGACGGATGCTTCCAACCGAGCCCGTTCGGTGTCGTCGAGGCCGAGCGTGTATTCGTCAGCGGCCCGGTCGATGTCTTCTTCGCTGGCCCCGTCGGCGAACGAGACCTTGATGAGCCGCGGCTCGAAGTACACCGGAACGGTGGCGCCGTCGTCGACCGCCCGCGTGAGGTCGTAGATGTCGATGTAGTTGCCGAACACCGCCCGCGTGTCGCGCTCTGCGAAAGAGATCGGCGTCCCGGTGAACGCGATGAGCGTCGCGTTCGGCAGCGCATCGCGCAGGTGGCGGGCGTACCCGTCCAGGTCGTCGTAGTGGCTGCGGTGTGCTTCGTCGACGACGACGATCACGTTGCGACGATTGGTGAGGAGCGGATGCTGGGTGCCCGACAGCTTCTCGGCCTCGGTGAGTCCGAACTTCTGCAGCGTCGTGAAGTAGATTCCGCCTGTCACACGGTTGCTCAGCTCACTGCGCAGCTGCGCTCGCTCCCGAACCTGCACGGGCTTCTCTGCGAGCAGCAGACTCTGGTCGAACGTCTGAAAGAGCTGCCCGTCGAGTTCGGTGCGGTCGGTGACGACGATCACGGTGGGGTTCTTGAGCTTCGGATGCCGCGACACGAGGTTCGCGTAGAGCTCCATCTCCATCGACTTGCCCGAGCCCTGCGTGTGCCACACGACGCCGGCCTTGCCGTTGGTCTCGACGGCCTGCACGGTCGAGCCCACGGCCTTCGTCACCGCGAAGTACTGGTGGGGCTTGGCGATGCGTTTGGTGAGTCCGTCGGCGTTCTCGTCGAACGCGGTGAAGCTGCGAACGAGTTGCAGAAAACGCTCCTGGTTGAAGAGCCCGCTGAGCGCGTCGTCGATGGGCTCCACCGACGAACCGTCCTCGATTCTCGGCTGCGCGAGTGGCGCACCGTCGTCATCGACGTTCCAGGGCGCGAAGTGATTGAGCGGCGTGAACGGCGTGCCGTACTTGGCCTCGATTCCGTCGCTCACGAGGGTGAGCACGCAGAACCGAAACGCCAATGGAAACTCGCGCAGGTAGGTCTGCAGCTGCGCGTGCGCCGGGGCGACGCCGGTGGATGCTGACCCGGCACGTTTCAGTTCGACGATGCTGAGCGGCATCCCGTTGACGTACAGCACGATGTCGAACCGGCGGTGCAGATCGCCCTGTCGGATCGTGACCTGATTGACCGCGAGCCAGTCGTTGTCGGAGGGATCGGTGCCGATCAGTCGAAGCCGCGGGTTCTGCTCGACACCATCGGAGTCGATGTAGCTCAGTGGGTACCCACCTACGAGATAGTCGTGGATGCGATGGTTCTCGGTGATCGCATCTTGTGACTTCGGCGACGCGATCTCGGCGACGGCCTGCTGCAGGTACTCCCCCGGCACGCCCGCGTTGAGTCGTCGGAGTGCTTCGAGCAAACGCGGACGGATCAGCAGATCGTCCCAGGAGTCGCGCTCACCGCTGCCGGGGGCGACCTGTTCGCCGTTTGCCGGTCGCCACCCCAGCGGCTCGGCGAGCGTTTCGAGAGCGTCCTGCTCCCACGCAGATTCAGGTAGCGCGGTCATCGCTCATCACCTCTCGAGCAGCTTTGCGAGTCCGTCTTCACTGACGATCGGGATCCCGTAGTCGCGGGCCTTCTTCGCCTTGCCCGAGAGCGAGTCAGGATCGGCGGCAACGACGAGCTTGACCTTCTTGGTCACGGTCGGATGCGGCACGTAGCCGCGGTTGCGCAGCTCCGCCTCCCAGACCTCGCGTGGACGCACCATGTCACCGGTGAGCACGATCAGATCTCCCGCCGCGAGGGTGAACACTTCCGAAGCCAGTCCATCGACGTCGGGTCGCACGTCATCGATGGCGGCGGCGATGTCAACGTCATCGAGCTGCAGCAGAGCGCCGACTGCACGCAGATCAGCCTTCTCGTCCTTCGTCAGCACTCCATCCGCCCACGCGCGTCTCTCCAGCTCGACGAAGTAGTTGCGATGAATGCCGTGGACCGCAGTTCGAGTGAGCCCAAGCTCCGTAGCCACAGTGCCCAGCTGCGCGCCCTCGCTCACCGAGATGAGGCCGTCCAGCAGACACCGGTCGAGTAGGGCTGTGTACTGCGCTGCTGCGCCATCGACGGCGTCGCGCACGGACTCGGTCGAGATCCGCTCCAGAAAGCTGACGGGAGCGCTGGATGCCGTAGCCCGAGGCTTCGCCATGGCACTGGTCCGTCGACCCACGGGGTAGGCGTGCGACCGGCCTGCCTCGGCGGTGCGCTGCCAGTACTCTGCCCATCCCGGCCACGTGGAGCTCGTCCGCTGATAGTGCGAGAGCAACTGAGCGGTCGCGTAGGAGTCGGAGCCGGCGCTATGTGAGAGGCCGGCTTCGATGGAACACGTGACGCACGCATGCGCCAGCGAGCAAGACGCTCCGAGGCCGAAGCTCGATCCCAGCGCCATCGTGCAGACGCTCGGCATATCGGCATGCAGCCAGTAGCCGGCTCGTTCGAACTCGGCGTGCAAGAACCGCAGGTCGAACGTCGCGTTGTGTGCCGCGAACACCCGTCCGCGCAGCAGATCGGCGAACTCCGCCGCGATGTCGGCGAACACGGGCGCATCCAGGATGTCGGCAGCGCGGATCCCGTGGATGCTCTGCGGCCCGAGGTCGCGCTCAGGATTGACCAGCGTCTCCCAGCGCGCGGTGATCGTGCCGTCATCCTCGACGTGCGTGACACCGATCTCTACGACCCGGTGGTGGTACGACGGCAAGATGCCGGTGGTCTCGAAATCTACGACCGCGAAGCTCATGACTGTTCCTCATCGAGGTGGCTTTGGGTGTCCGTTGACGAGGAATCACCGGTGCGCTGGAGGCGGTTCGCGAGTTTCTCTGCCAGCCGGCCTGTCGACTGGCGGGCGTTCTCGAGTGTCTCGGTGCTGAAACGGCCCGCGGCCTGGAGCCCGTCCTTGCTGGCACCGACCATGGCATCGCGCACATCGGCGGCCGCAGCGGACCAGCGGCGGGCCTCGACGAAGTCGCGCTCGTCAGCGAGCCCGAGGGTCAGGTGAAGGTCTCTGACACCCGACGCGACCTCGTTGCTTGCGTTTACGACCACCTTCGCCGAAACGGGATTCAGTAGCACCTTGGCATTCGCGCGAGTGGCTGCCGCGTCCATCCTCGAAACGAGCTGCGACGTGGCCTTCGAGATCGCATCCTGTCGCCGCTGACGCGCCGTGTGCAACGCAAGCCGGTGGCTATCGATTTCGTCAGGTGAACTGTCGAGCACACGATCGATCTCGAGCACCGCCATCGCGTCCTGCAGCTGGAAGCAGCGCGCAAGGACTGCAAGCCACTCGATGACCGTGTCCTGCGCCTGCTTCGACAGCTCGGCGAGGTCGCCCATCTTCGTCTCGTTCTCGAGCTTCTCGGCGAGACCGTCGAGCTGGCGCAGTGCGTACGCCTGAGTGCGAGCGATCGTGGCGGCCGAACCCTGCACCTTCGACCAGGTGACCTCTGACACGCGGCCGACCTCTGCGCGGACGACCATCGCTTCATCGAGCATGAGCTCGACGCCGATCATGTCAGCGAGCACGGCGTCTTTCTGGGCACGGAGGATGTCGTCGACCTTGGCATCGATCTTCGCGAGGTACTCGGTGATCTCCTCCATCTGCTGCTGCATCGCGTACTGCGCCATGATCCCGCCGACTCCAGCGAGCATCGCGGGGTTGGTGAGCATCGCGCCAGGCTTGGCGACGAACTGCAGGTTCTTCGCGAACTGACCGTTCGCCCCGCGTGTCGTGGCCTGGACGAACTGCCCGCCCGAACGCTGCACGAGGTTCGCGCTCTGCGCGGCACGCGCCGACTCCTCGGTCAGCTTCATCCACCGCCCGGCGTTGGCCGAAACCTCCGACGCCGTCTGCAGGGCGGACCCGCTCTTGGCCACAGCCGAGTTCAGCGGTCGCAGATCGAGCTCACGCGACGGCACACCCGCGGAAGCCACGAACAGCTCGACCGCGGCCGGTGCGCCGATAACGACCAGGCCGTCTCCGTCGCTGATCATTTGGAGGTCATCACCGGACGTCTCGAGAGGCTCGGTGTCGTCGGTCATTTCTTCGTCCTTCTTTGGTGCCGGGCCGGCTCAGTCGGTGAACTCGAACTCGAGGGTGATCGTTGGGTCGATGGCTTGGACGATCCGCGTGTAGAAGGTCTCGGCCTGCTCTTCGAGCACGGGGCGGAAGCCGTCGATGTGCTCGTCAACCGCCTGCTCTGAGAGGAGTTCCTCGAACACCTCGGTCGTGTCGATTTCGGGCGTCGTCCAGCTGAAAATGCCGTTCTCCTCGTTGGCCACGCTCAGATCAGGGTTGGCGTAACCGAGGTAGATGAACTTCGGGATCGTGACGCGATACGAGTCGTCGCCCGTCCGTACGATTTCGACATCCTTGCCCTCAATGCCGAACTTCGCGTCGTACTCGTAGCGCACGAGCATCGACCGTTCTGTGCCGGCGAGGGTGAAGAGCTTGATGTCGCCGATGGCGAGCTTGAGGCCATCGCCTCGCTCCTCCTGGACGTCCGTCATGCCCGCGGTAAGCAGGATGACCTGCTCTTCGCCCGTGATCGAGCGGATGACCTGGGTGTCTCGGGCCTCGGTCGCGCCGAGGAACTTCCCGACCGTCAGCCCGGCGAAGGCGGCTGCAGCGATGAGGCCGAGCACGAAGAGGACGAGCAGGACCTTGGCCCAGAGTGGCGTCTTCTTGACGGGTTTGGGTGCAGGTGCGGTCGCCGAAGGCGGCGCGGCCGTGGTGGTCATGCGGTGAATCCCCCAAGATTCATGCAACGGTGCAGTCTTGTGAATGTATCGGGTCCGGGTCGCGCTCGCGATCAAGCGCCGGCTCGGGATGCCGCCTCCCCGGCATCGCGGACACGCAGCTTGCCCGACATGAGCTGTGGGAGGAGAGTGTCGCGAGTTGCGGCGAGGGTGCAGTTCTCGATGAGGGCCGCTCTGGCTGCGTCGTGGAGCGGCGTAACGGATGCCGCAAACGCCTGCAACGCGTCGTCGGTGGGAACCCGTACCTTGAGTCGCCTGAAGGTTCCGCGGCTGAGCTCCAAGAACGTCGCTCCATTTGCCCACGAAATGAACTCGTCGATGCGGCTCTCCATCTCATGGAATAGCCACCACCGCATCTGAGAGTCATTAGGCTCGACGACGATGAAGCCCTGGTTGACCGCTGTTGGCACGTTGTTGACCGCAAGCGCGCCGATCGTGGCGCGGGAGGTCATCATGATGACACCCGGCTCGAACAGCCTCGAACTGCATGCATCCAGGCCCGCGGACGTTATCGTGCGGGCCGTCGACTCGAGATAGGGACCGGCGAGCGCGGTCATGTCTGTGGGCGTCGCCCAAAAGACATCCCCATCCCAGAACGCGGGGTTTTTCGTGCTGGGTGTGCCGCCTCCGCTGACATTGGCGATCTCATCGAACGTTGGACCCCACGCTGCACCGCGTGCGGCGGCCCTGAACTCCGCTGAGGCTAGTTGCGTTGCGGTAGCTGCGAGGGCGGCGTTGGCAGCGATCTTGTCATCGAGGGCGCCCAGCACCTCGGCGATCGCCTGCTGCTCGGCCCGCGGGGGAACCGGCACGCGGTGTCGGAGAATTTGGTCCCTAGACAGGTTTGGGAAGACGGAGCCGGACACGCCTGCCAGAAGGTTAGGCAGAGACGCATCCAAGGCGTACTTCACTATCCGACTATCGACACCATCGCGGGCACGCAATGCCGCGATCCCGCGGCCGATCGCGTAGTCCTGATCCGCACGGTTCATTCGGCCCGTCGTCGACCCGCGAACGCAGAACAATACGTCACCGGCACGCGCGAATCGGACACCCGCATCCGTCCACTGAGCCGGGAGAGGATGTTGTTGTCCGAACTCGGTTGGACCGTTGAGGAGCGGCAGCCCAGTCGGGCTGCGGCGTACCGTTTCACCCTTTGGTGACTGACCCATCTCAATGGTCGCGAGATCCGCTATTGATCCGATCGGGTAGTTCACGATAGCCTCGCCAACTGCTCACGGACTACCTCGGCGAGCTGCGCGGACTCGGCGAACTGCGCCTCGAGTTCCGACCGCAGTCGGCCAAGCTTCTCTTCGATCGGCTCGTCGTCGTCCTCAGCCTCGGCGGCCCCGACGTAGCGCCCCGGCGTCAGTGCGTAGTCAGCCGCCTTGATCTCCGCGAGCGTCGCCGAGTAGCAGAAGCCCGAAACGTCCGCGTATTCGTCGGGCGCAGCATCCGATTCGATTCCTCGCCAGGCGTGGAACGTGCCGGCGATCCGCGCGATGTCCTCATCCGACAGGGCGCGCTCGGCGCGATCCACCATGTGACCCAAGCCCCGGGCGTCGATGAAGAGCACCTCGCCCGCCCGCGCGCCCTTGTCTTTCGCGAAGAACCAGACGCACACCGGAATGCCCGTCGAGCGGAACAGCTGGGTCGGCAGGGCGACCATGCACGAGACGAGGTCGGCTTCGACGATCTCGGCGCGTATCTGACCCTCACCGCCGGAGTTCGATGACATCGAGCCGTTGGCCATGACGACGCCGGCCTGACCGCCGGGGGCCAGCTTCGAGAGGATGTGCTGGATCCAGGCGTAGTTCGCGTTGCCGGCGGGTGGCACGCCGAACCGCCAGCGCGGGTCGTCTTCATTGCGCGCCCAGTCCTTGATGTTGAACGGCGGATTGGCCATCACGTAGTCAGCCTGCAGATCGGGGTGCAGGTCGCGCGCGAATGTGTCACCCCAGCGCGGGCCGAGGTTGCCCGAGAGTCCGTGGATCGCGAGGTTCATCTTGGCCATGCGCCACGTGCGTTCGTTGAGCTCCTGCCCGTAGACCGAGATGTCGCTCCCCTCACCGTGATGCAGGTCGATGAACTTCTCGGCCTGCACGAACATGCCGCCCGACCCGCACGCCGGGTCGTACACGCGGCCGTGGGTCGGCTGCAACAGCTCGACGAGAACCCGCACGACGCCGGCCGGCGTGTAGAACTCGCCGCCCCGCTTGCCTTCGGCGGCCGCGAACTTCTCCAGGAAGTACTCGTACACCTCGCCGAGCAGATCGCGGGCGCGGCGTCCGTCAGACCCGCCCTGTCCCTGGGCTGCGAACCGTGCCGAGTTGAACAGGTCGACGAGCTCGCCAAGGCGACGCTGGTCGACGCTGTCGCGGTTGAAGATGCGCGGGAGCGTGCCCGAGAGCTGGGGATTCGCCTGCATGACGGCATCCATCGCTTCATCGATCAGCGCGCCGATCGACTTCTCTGCCGCGTCCATCGACGGTCCCAGACCCTTCGCGTTCTCAGCGAGGAATCCCCACCGCGCATTTGCGGGCACCCAGAACACGCCACGGCCCGTGTACTCGTCGGTGTCGTCGATGAGTTCGGCAATCTGCTCGTCGTCGTAACCCTCGGCGGTCAGCTCAGCGCGGATGCCGGCACGGCGCTCGTCGAATGCGTCCGATACGTACTTGAGAAAGACGAGCCCCAGGATGACGTCCTTGTACTGCGAGGCATCCATCGACCCGCGCAGTTTGTCGGCCGCCTTCCAGAGCGTGTCTTTCAGCTCCTTCATTGTCGACGGTGCCTGCGGGGCGGCTTTTGTGGTTCGAGCCATGAGGTTCCTTACTGCGGGGCGGATGCCGTGCCAGCGGCGATGTCAGATGTGGTGAGAGTCACCGCGCCTGCGACGACAGCGGCTGTCAGCGTATCGGCGTAGTGGTCGAGATCGGTGATGCGGGTCTGCAACTCTTGGCGGGTCGCGGCGATGTCGGCGAGCGCCTGGCGAAGAGGCTCGGCGGCACTCGGTGCGACTCGTCGCAGAGTCCAGCGACGCCACGACCCCGGACCGCCCGTCGCTGTTGCGACGTCAGCGGCGATGAGCTCAGGTACGAGTCCGCTCGGGTCGGCGGCGTTGATGCGCATGATTCGGGCCGGGTACGCCACGACCTTCGAGCCGTCCGGGTCGACCCAGGCTGCGGGCGTCGGGGCGGTGCGGAAGACAATGTCTCCGGGCGCGGTGAGACGAGCGGTGGGATGCCGCGACGCGAACACCATCGGGTCGATCCGGCGCGCACCGATCGTTGTTGGGTGGTCGAGCGACTCGGCCGTGATCGCGACGAGGCCGGACTCGGCGTCCTCGTCGGGTGCCATCCGGATACCAGGGAGCACTCGCAGGTGTCCGCTCGCGACAAGCGCATCGACGCGGGATGAGTGAACCCGGGCCGCCGGCGAGGTTGCGGGGGCGGCATCCACCACGTCAACGCCGGCACGCACTCGAGCCTGGTCGAGCAGTGCGGGCAGGTCGCGCACAGACGTCGCCGCTGCGCGAGGAGACTGCGGAATGAGGCCGCCACGCGAGGCGAGCAGCGAGGCCGTCCGGACGAGCCGCGCGAAACGGAAAGCGTGGCCTCTGACGTCGATCGCGCCTCCCATGGCGGCGAGAACGTCACTTGTCAGGTCGGCCCGGGTGGCGGCGGTCAGGCGCTCGGCGGTGAGATCCGCGACCGCGGTGAAGCGGTCGGCGATCGGGACGTCGCCCGTCTCACGCCCCAGCACCCACAGCGCGAGCGCTTCACGCGGGGCCGACGTGACCAGGCCCGCGGGCAGCTTGACGATCGCGCGAACCCGTCCGGACCGCATCACGTCGGCGCGGGCGCCCACGTCGGCGGACGACAGGCGTTCCGTCAGTACAGACGCCGGTGCGACCACGATCGCGCGGTCGGCGTCGCGCATCTCTAGTACGAGGTCGTCGATGACCCGCAGCATCTCAGTGGCCAGACGCGCGTCGCCAGCGGGAAGGCGAGTGACGAAGAGAGTGGATGCCGCACCGGAGCGATCCGGCGCCACGGGCAGTCCTTCTAGCAGCCGGCGTCTGCGAACGGCGCGCCCCGCGGCGTCGCCGGGCGCAGTGAGCTCAGTGTCGTCACCGATGCACGCCGCGAGCTCAGACGCGAGAGTGGGGAGGATTCCCGCGTTCACGACGACCTCGGGATTGCTCGATGCGGCGAGGCCGCGGGCGAGGTCGCCGAGCAGTCTTTCGATCTGCGCAGAGAGCGGGCCGGCCGAGCCCTGGGCAGCTCGCGTCGCGGTGTGCCGACGTTCGAGGATCCGCGAGGCCGCCAGCGGCGAGTACGCGGCGTCGGCGAGGACCTGTGCCCACTCCATCCATGACGGGTTGGCGGCGGTGGTTTCGGCGACGAGGCAGGAATCGTCCGGATCGGACGCCTGGGCGATTCGGTGCAGCGCCGTCTGGTCGAGGTCGGCGAGCGGCTCGTCCGCGACGGCGTTGACGGTCAGCAGTGCATCGATGCGGGCGACATCGGAGGCGTCGGAGATGTCGAAGTCCGCCGGTGAGGCCGTCGTTGCCGCATCGGCGATGGCGTCCGGGTTGTTGCCGTGATCCGTTCGTGTCAGCCATTGCGCGACAGACAGTGCGTCGAAGTACGGACGTCCGCCCTTCTCGTGGATCGAGGGCGGGAACGGGTCGTCAGATGTGCTGAAGCGCGAGCGCCACATCGACACCACCGGGCGCTGCACGTGGGCCAGCCGGGCGACGCCGGTCAGGTCGATGAGCAAGGGTGCGGTCGTGGGCATGAAGACACCGTAGCGATGCGGACTCGTAAGCGCGACCAGTGCTTCTGATATCCCGGGTTATCAGCTTTCAGTGAGTCTCGGCTGGGATGTATCGACATGATCGGTGGCGGCGGCACCAGTCGCCGCGACAGGCGGGGATCCGCTGGGGAGCCTCCCCGCCTGTCGGTAAGTCACCACACCGACTTGGAGCACATCATGAACCGGTTCGCACCTCTGGCCGCGGCATCCATCGTCCTCGCCTTCGCGCTGACGGCCTGCTCATCCACGCCGCCTCAGGACTCGGGCAAGACGCCCGACACCGCCCCCGTGGCATCGGCCGAACCGACGCCGGAGCCCACCGAGGACGCCGCCGAGTCCGAGTTCGGCGAGTCGGCGACGAGCACGCGGGGCAACCTCGTCAAGCAGATCGGCCAGCTCGCGGGCACGTCGTCGCTGGCGAGCGAAGTCGTGACCTCGCGGTTCGCCGTCACGGACATCGTGCTCGATCCGGAGTGCACCAGCGGCTTCGCCGACACGCCTACCAACGGCCACTACCTCGGTGTTCACCTCAATGTCGAGACGACTCCGGAACTGGCGCAAGAGGAGTTCCCGTGGATCTCATTCACGCAGTACGACTGGCAGGCCTACGACGCCGACGGGAAGCGGCTCAACGATCCGGTCGGCAACGCGTGGTCGTGCCTCGACAGTGGACAGCAGCTCCCGGCGCAGATCGGGCCGGGCCAGAGCGTCTCGGGCTGGATCGTGCTGGATGTCGCGGCGACGAATGGGTTCGTCGTTCTTGCGATGAGCGGCGCGCCGACGGGCTGGGAGTGGGCGTACTGATGCGCCCGCTTTGACAGCAACAACCACAAACTGATCGGAGCATGACATGAACGAGAACGACGTCAACCAGACAGCGCACGAGATCAAGTGCCCGCACTGCGGCACCCTCTTCACCATCGACGAGGCGCAGTACGCCGACATCGTGCAGCAGGTGCGCACCACCGAGTTCGAGCACGAGCTTCACGCACGTCTCGCGGAAGCCGAGAAGTCCAAAGCCACCGAGATCGCCCTCGCTGTGGCCAACGCAAACCAGCAGGCGCAGAAGGCGAGCGCTGCCAAGGACACCGAGATCCAGCAGCTCAAGTCCGAGCTCAAGTCGGCGGCGACCGCCCAGGAGCTGGCCGTCGCAAAGGCTGTGTCTGCTGCGGAGAAGAACCTCAACGAGGCGAAGAGCAAGCTGGAGCTTCAGGAGGCGGAGCAGAAGGTCAAGGACGCTGCGCTCAAGGAGTCCCACACCAAGGAGCTCGCTCTCAAGGATGAGCTCATCGACCGCTATAGGGACATGAAGGCGAAGCTCTCGGTCAAGCTCCTCGGAGAGACCCTCGAGCAGCACTGCGAGATCGAGTTCAACCGCATGCGCTCGCTCGCCTTCCCGAACGCACAGTTCGGCAAGGACAACGACGCGTCCGCCGGCACGAAGGGCGACTACGTTTTCCGCGACTTCAGCGACGACGACGTCGAGTACGTCTCGATCATGTTCGAGATGAAGAACGAGTCCGACGTCACCGCGACGAAGAAGAAGAACAGCGACTTCTTCGCCAAGCTCGACAAGGACCGCAACGACAAGGGCTGCGAGTACGCGGTGCTCGTCTCGATGCTCGAAGAGGACTCCGAGCTCTACACGGGCATCACGGACGTCTCACATCTGTACCCGAAGATGTTCGTCGTCCGCCCGCAGTTCTTCCTCGCTATCATCGCGCTGCTGCGTAACGCCGCCCAGGACACCATCGTGGTCAAGGCCGAGCTCGAGCAGATCAAGAAGCAGAACATCGACATCACCGACTTCGAGTCCGAGCTCGAGGGATTCAAGTCCGCGTTCGGTCGCAACTACCAGCTCGCCAAGGGCAAGTTCGATACCGCGATCAAAGAGATCGACAACGCAATCGATCGACTCCAGAAGGTCAAGGACAACCTCCTCGGATCCGAGAACAACCTCCGCCTCGCGAACGACAAGGCGACGGCGCTCACCGTCAAGAAACTCACCAGGGGCAACCCGACCATGGCAGCCAAGTTCGCCGAGCTGGACGCCGCCGAAGAGCGGGACGCCGCGTAGCACCCTGCGGACGGGGAGTCCTCTGGCCGGAGGACTCCCTGCCAGCGGTCAAGCCAACGAACGGTTAGCCGGCCTGGCGAGCGATTCAAAGAGTGGATCGCCGGACATTCGCCCGGCATCCGAGAGAACCACAGCGACGCACCGAGATCACACAGACGAGACCCAAGACCCAAGCTCCAAGCCGAACCAAGGAGAGAGAACGAAGGACGAGCTAAGTAAGAGGCCGAAGAAGCAAACCAGAGAGAGGGAAGGAAAGAAGGAGAGACCAGCAATGCACGCAGGCACCGTGGGTGAGCGAGACCCTTTAGAAGCGCTCTCCGACACATAGCTGCAAGCCACAAAAATGCCTGGATAACGTGCAAAACTCACCCTATCCTGGCGGCATGCGCGGCGGCCTCGAGCGTTGGAAGCGGGGTGTCGAATCCAGAGGGGTTCGACAGGCGATCGGCTACGCCCTCGGGGGCAGCTGCGACGCTCACCTGCAGCACTCCCCCGGCGTCGACGCGCTCGAAGCGTACGGTGCGACATCCGGTTCGACCGTCTCCCGGTTCATCGTGGCGAACGGCGTCATCACCTCCGACGAACTCACCGCCGGCGGCCTTCGTGTATGGCTCAGCGGCCACGACCCGGTGACTGGGGAAGAGCGCGGCCATCAGCGGCTGAGCCCCGACGCCGACCTGCTGCTCGACGGGACGATCAACCACCCGAAGTCGTACAGCATCGCAGCGTTGCTGCATCCCGAGCTCGCCGCCGAGTTCGAAGCGCTGCAGGACCGGCTGCGTGAACGCATCCTTCTCACGTGGCAGACGGAGCTCAACGCGCGGCGTGGGCACGGAGGGCTCATCCGCGAGGACATCACCCGCATCGAGGTTGTCGAGCTGCAGCATCGGCGCTCGCGCGCGCTCGACCCGCACATCCACCGTCACCTGTGGCTGAACATCAAGGTGCTCGGCGCGGACGGCGAGTGGTCGAACCTCGACTCGCGTGTCGCGATGAAACTCCACACCGTCGTCAACGCCGAGGGCGAGCTCGCCGCCCGCACCGACCCCGCCTGGATCACCGCGCTCGCCCGGCACGGGTACACGCTCGACGAGACTGGCGAGATCACCGGGCTCGCCGGCACCGTCCGACCCGTCTCGCGTCGGTCGGCGCAGATCGAGGGCAACCGCGCGCGCCTGATCGCGGAGTGGTCGGCGGCGCACGGAGGATCTGCGCCGAGCGTGGAGGTGCTGCAGCAGATCGATCGCCGCGCGTGGGCGGTGGCGCGTCCGGACAAGCCCACCGATCTCGATGAGGCTGTGTGGGAGGCCCGCGTTCGCGACGAGCTCGCAGCAATCGATCCGAATCTGATCACCCCACGCGCACCCATTCCCGTCGCTGCGACGGACGCCGATGCCGTCGGCCTAGATCTGCTCGCTGCTCAGGCGGTCGTCGACGCGGATGAACGGTCCACCTCATGCGGCGGCAGGTTCAGTAGCTTCGACATCCGCGCGGGAGCGATACGCGCCCTCTCGCGCACGGGCGTCGTCGCGGAGCGCGACCGGCTCGACGGCGTGATCGCCGAGATCACGTCGCGGGCCGCGCGGTCTGTGTACCGCTTGGTCGCGGAGGATCCGCCGGCGCACGTGAAGGCGTTCATGGCGACCGAGACCGTGCGCGCCAAGGTGCGTCTCGCCGGACTCCTGGACGCGCTCGCACGACCGGGTCGCTCCCTCCTTCCGGGTGAGTTGCACCGGCTCGCCCCGAACGCGGATCTGTCGATGATGGATGCCTCACAAGGCGTTGCTGCGTGCGCCATCGCCGGCTCGGACGGCCTCGTGACGGTGACCGGCCCCGCCGGCGCGGGCAAGACGACGATGCTGCGCGCTGCGTTCGCTGCGCTCACGTCGCAACGGCGGCGGATGCTCGTCGTTGCGCCTACTCGAAAGGCGGCATCGGTGGCGTCCCGCGAGGTCGGGGCCGCGGCATCCAGTATTCATGCCCTGCTTATGGACCACGGCTACCGATGGGGCACCGACGAGGCAGGTGCGCAGGTGTGGACCAGGCTTCGAGTGGGAGAACTCGATCCCCGCACGGGCATCGTCTACGGCGGACCAGCCCAGTACGTGCTGCGTCCTCGCGATCGGATCGTCGTCGACGAAGCCGGCATGATCGACCTGCAGACGGCGAACGTCCTCGTCGAGCTCGCGATCGAGCACGGTGTCGGGCTGGCCTTCGTGGGTGACACGCACCAGGCGCTGCCGGTCGGACATGCGGGTGCGATGATTTCGGCGATACGGCACGCGAACGCGGCGGTCGAGCTCGACACGGTGCACCGGTTCCGCGATCCCGACTACGCGGCGCTCACGCTGCGGCTCCGGGATGCGGGTGATCGCGAGCGTGCGCTGGTCGCCGCGGGCGAGCTCGCTTCGCGCGGTCACGTTGATCGGGTAGAACATCACGACGCGGCGCGTGAGCGGATGATCGACGCGTACTTCGTCTGGCACGCACGCGGCAAGCGGGTGACGCTGGTATCTGGCACGAATGCGGAGGCGGATGCGATCAACGACGCCATCCAGCAGCGGCGAGTCGATCAGGGCGAGCTCGACGTCCGCGTCGCCGCGTGGGGAATGGGCGAGCAGCGGATCCTCGTCGGCGACGCCGTCCAGACCCGTCGCAATGACCGGTTCACGGGAGTCGAGAATCGCGCGCAGTGGATCGTGCGCGGCATCCGCGAGTCAGCCGTCGACCTCGTCTCCGTGGGCGACAGTGGCGAGGTGGCGCGGGTGTCCACCGAGTACGCGCGCGAGCACCTGCAGCTCGCGTACGCGTCCACCGTGCACGGCGTGCAGGGCGACACCGCCGATGCGTCAGTGGTCGGACCGGATGTGGATGCCGCGGGGCTGTATGTGGGGCTCACGCGCGGGCGGCTGAGCAATGTCGCAATCGTCGTCGCGCGGACGGACGCCGCAGCCCGCGAGTGCCTCGCCGAGTCGATGCAGCGCGGCATTCCCGAGTTGACCATGCAGGATGCGGTGCGCGCGGCCCAGGCCGAGATGCGACGGGCGGCGCGGAACCGCGAGGTGATGGCTACGGGACCGGTGGTAGGGGCGCCGAGTGTGGGGCGCGGGATCGTGATGTAGCCGCGTGCGATGCGCAGGGCGCTCAGCGGCGAAGCTTTCGTGCTGGCTATTCGGGCGCGGTCGGATGCGCCATGAAGGGAACTCGCGGCCACCTTCTCGCCTGTCTTGATGAAGGGCGGAACTTGCTCAGGCACAAATCGGTGCACGTCGCTCAATCGTGTCGACGTGCGCGGGTTCGGAGGCACGGACGCCAGCGGGCCGTCACGAGCGCGCCGACGACAATTCTCGTAGGGATCCGACCGAGATCGACCAACCCACGAGCCGGCGTGAGAACGCGCCGACCACGGCGCCGCAGTAGACCCATCCGTCGCTTCCCGGGGCTGCGTAACGTCGTAGAACCACAAACGATGCGGCGCGTCGGCCAGCACTACCGTTTCACGAGCCCAAGCGATCCACGGCGGCGACCTCGCCGAAGTCCTCGCGTCTGATCAAGTCGGGTCTGCTGAATGCGCGAGCTGGCCCTCCACGACGGACGATGAGCACCCAGCGGTGTCACATGAACGGTAGTGTCGGTGGTTGTGGGGACAATGTAAACGTGACTCGCGACGAACCAACGACTAAGACCGTCTTGATCCTCGCGAACTCTCGCAAGTTCGAGCCCGGTCGTTGTGTCGCCGGCATCGAGGTTATTGATGGCCACGCTGGGGTATGGGTTCGGCCGGTCAGCGCCAGGCCACACGGCGAGGTTTCCAAGTACGAGCGGAGTTACGAAAATGGCGATGAGCCCGAGCTGCTTGATGTAGTTGAAATCCCGCTCGTGCGGCCCGTGCCGGTCAACTACCAGTCGGAGAACTGGCTCTTGGATCCGAGTGTGTACTGGGCGAGGGTCGGGCAAGTGAGCCACCGGTCGCTCGAACGAATCCTCGATGGCCGAGACCTATGGATTGACGGCACGACCAGCACTCGGGCAGGTCTTCACGATGAAGTCCCGTTGTCGGTGGCAGCCCACCACACTGACTCGCTCCGGCTGATCTACGTTAGCGACCTTCAGTACCGCGTATTCGCCCCAGGTGCAGACTTCGGGAATCCGAAGCGCCGGGTTCAGGCCCATTTCACGCACGTCGGCACTGAGTACCGACTTTGGGTCACCGACCCCAACGTCGAAGACGCCCTTCTCGCATCGCCAGATGGGATCTACGCCATCGGCGGCGCGTACCTGACAGTCAGCCTTAGCGAGCCTCACAATGGATACACATACAAGCTGGTGGCAGCAGTGATGCCGCTCGGTACCTAGGAGGTGGCTCGGACGATGAATCGCGTATTCACTATCGGTGCATCGACCATGCCGATAGAACGTCTGCTCGAGTTGCTACGCGTGCACTCCATCACCGCAGTCGCCGACGTGCGCTCAATCCCGGCAAGCCGCTTCATGCCTCAGTTCAACAAGAAGCCGCTGCGAGACTCACTTCGTACCTCCGGGGTGCGCTACGTGTTCCTCGGTGATGAACTCGGTGCACGGTCCGCCCGTGAGGAGTGCTACGTCGACGACGTCGTGCAGTACGAGCGGCTGGCCCAAACACCCGAATTCGAAGCCGGAATCGAGCGCGTGCTCGACGGGGCGAGTCGCGAGCGGATCGCGTTGCTGTGTACGGAGCACGATCCGCTGGACTGCCACCGGGCGATCCTGGTTTCTCGTGTGCTGGCGGAACGCGATACCGAGATCCATCACATCCACACGAATGGGCAACTTGAGTCTCACGGCGATGCAATGCTGCGGCTCAGGCGGAAGTTCCACCTTGACCAGCCGTCGCTTCTAGACGACGAGGACGATCAACTTTCCGAGGCGCTTCGGCGGCAAGAACAGCAGATAGCCTACGTCCGGTCGGAAGCGGCCACAGTCTCGTGAAGCTCTACACCATCGGGTTCACAAAGAAGTCTGCCAAGCAGTTCTTCGGGCTGCTTCGAGAGAGCGGAGCTGCCAAACTACTCGACACCCGACTGAACAACGTGTCGCAGTTAGCTGGCTTCACAAAGCGTGACGACCTGGAGTTTTTCGCAAGGGAACTCTGCGGCATGACATACCGGCACGAGTTGCGGCTTGCACCGAGTGACGACTTCCTCACGGCCTACAAGAAGGGCAACTTGCCGTGGTCGAGATACGAGGATGCCTACCTCGACCTGATCCGCGGTCGACGAGTCGAGCAGGTCCTCGAGCCTGTCGACCTGGACAATTCCGTCCTGCTCTGTTCGGAAGCAACTCCTGAGCGGTGCCATCGGCGACTTGCCGCCGAGTATCTTGCAGCCTCCTGGGGCAACGTCGAGATCGTGCATCTCTGAGTCGTCGAGGTCGCTCACGTCAACCCAGTCGACCCTGTGACCGAACGCCCGGCTATGCCCAGGTGGACACCGCCCCATGGTCGTACGGTGCGCAACCGATACCACCGTCCGCGCGAGTAGCTCAGACTGGTGGGGAGGCGAATCCATCTTCAGACGGACGCCCGTGTCTCATGTCTTGGCTGCGCGGAGGCTCTCGCGATACGCGGCGCGGGCGCCGTCATATTGATCGTCGCTAAGGGAGACCATGTACGCGACGGCGTCTCCGGACCATGAATGCGATGCTCCGATGCTGTGCTTCCACGCGTACTTCGGGTTCTCGCGCAGCTTCTCCTGCCAGCACAGTGCCTGGTGATCGCGGCTGGTTAGTTTGCGCCCCGTGCGCTTCTCGTTCACCATGTCGATCAGCTTGGTCGCGCTGAACGGATGGGTCTGATTGGGGTCGGTCCTCCGGATTGCGATCTGCCCATCCGCCGTCGGCGACACAGCCACGACGAGATCTGCGCTGCTGAGCTTTTTCTGCGACTGCATGTGGATGTCGTAGACCGTGGCAACGCGCCCCATGTCTCCACCCGCGGCCTGGGCGTCGTCCATGAGGTGCCGAAGCTCGGTGATGAAGTCTTCGACCTCGGCAACCATGGTCGCGTTCTTGTCGACCTTCATGAACTGAACAGCGTCGGCGGGCGCGGTCGCTCCCAATGGCAACAGCTGCCACGTCATGGAGTCGGCGAGATCCTTCTTGAACTTCGCAACCATAAAGTCCCGGTAGTTCAGGATGTTCTGCTGCAGGAACGGGTAGATGACAGCACCGAGCCCCTGCGCGTTGTAGAGATGAATCGCTCGATCCCTGTACTCGGTGAGTGCCTTCACATTCGCCGTCACCGCTGGTCCGTCAATGTCTGCTGGCCACAACTTACTTGCACTAACTCGACCGAGCGCATCGTCGATTGTGATCGATCGATAGCGTTCGCCGCGCCTTTTGGGGTAGAAGATCGATCGGTTCTTCTGCCGCAGCGTTGCCTTGAGCGCGAGCTCCCAAGCATTGACGATGAGCATCACCGTCACTTCGTCGCGGTACGTCATTTGCGGCTTGTTATAGACCTCGACCGCGGCGAGCATGGCAGCGAGTGAGTTGTCGACCAATCGCTTGATCGAGACATATGGCGCGCTCATCGGTTGGACTCCTCGGGATGGGTTCTAGGTCGGGCGCAACTAGCTCCAAATCGGACGCGCGTTGTTTCGTCCAAATCGAGAACATCGAGACTGCATGTTCCGTTGGTCTCCCTGACCGGATCGAGGTCTCCGTCTTCGCAAGCGAGTCGGAGCTTGACGAGCCGTTCAGTACCTCTTGTTCCTCGGCGAGTCGCCGACATGACAGTGCGCGGCCCCGCCGCGCTTCAATCACCGTAGCGTGCTGCCCTTCGTAGCCATCGCGTGGACATGCCGTAACAACGTTGGCGCGATTTTCCGGTAGGGCGTGATCCAGGGCGACTGCTTCTTGGAAGGGCGCGTTCGAGAACGAGCACGAGGAGATCGTCGCCCACGAGGATCCACGCGGGAGGTTCATCGTCGTCACGAATGCGCGCGGCGGTACCGAGCGTTATGCGATCGACGACCCAATGACGGCGGCCTACTTAGAAGCGCGCGGCCTCGACTGGCGATAACTCACATCGGCGAACCGGCCTGGTACGTTCGCGTCGTGACGCTGGAACTGGGGCCAGACGACAAACGCATGCGGCTGCGTTACGCCGGAACGTGCCGGCTCTGCACCCGGCACATCTCCGCCGGCGAGGAAGCGGTCTACGAGCGCGGCTCTAAGACCGTCCGCTGTATCGACTGCGCGGCCGAGGTCACGGGTGTGGACCGCGGGGAGGCTGGGGCGTCCGCGCGACGCGAATACGAGCACCGCAGAGACAACCGAGAACAGCGGATCCGTACCGACCACCCGAAGCTCGGCGGGCTGATCCTCGCGCTCACCGACGACCCGCAGAGCACGAAAGCGTGGGAACGCGGCGCCGTCGGTGAAGAGCTGCTGGCGCGGCGTCTCACCTGCCTGCCCGACAGCTTCCGGGTTCTGCATGACCGCCGCATCCGAGGCACCCGCGCGAACATCGACCACATTGTGATCGGCCCGACCGGCATCTGGGTGATCGACGCGAAGAGGTACTTGGGCAAGCGTCCCGCGCTGCGGGTCGAAAGCGGCATCATCCGGCCGCGGGTCGAGTCTCTGCGTATCGGCGGACGAGACGGCACCAAGCTGGTCCAAGGAGTGCAGTCCCAAGTCGAACGAGTGACCGCGACCCTCGGAGAGGCGGCCCCTCCGGTGACTGGCGTGCTGTGCTTTATCGAAGCCGACTGGCCACTGATCGGCGGCTCCTTCAGCGTCGATGGCGTCCATGTTCTGTGGCCGCGCCTGCTGGTACAGCGCATGACGGACGCGCCACCGCGGTTCACCGACGTCGACCTCATCCACGCCCAACTGGCCAGCGCCTTTCCCAGCGCATAGTGCGGCCACCGGGTCGGAGTCGGCGCCTTGAGCAAGTCCGACGACGGAGCGCCGCCCACTCCCCGCGATCGCGCAGTGCCTGCCCGCTGCTTGGACGATGGCAGCACCGCCCATCGCGCGCTATCGGGGGTCGACGCCGAAGGCGCGCAGCAGCGGTACGCGGGGGATCATCCGGCGCGGGCCGAGCTGGACCGTGGGGATGGTCCCGCTCTCGATTCCGAGCTTGATCGTGCGGTAGTCGACGCCGACGAGCTTCGCGGCATCCTTCATCGTCAGTGCCAGACAATCTTGTGATCGGTTCATGGTCCTGCCTTTCGGTGAGCCAGCAGTGTCAGTCTCCCTTCGTCGCAAAGTACCACATGCGTGAGCCAAGATCGACAGTCTTCTTCGCGAATCCTCGCGGACCTGGAATAGTGGGCTTCATGGCAGACGTCGAGACGTACGACTTCAGCGACGAACGCATAGATCTCGGCAGCGGGGTGACGCTTCCGAGGTCCTGGCGCGCACGCGTGTCGGGTGAGCAGGACGTGCCCGGAACGATCACCGTCCGCGTGGAGTGGGACGACGTGCTGAGACGCACGGCCGTCTCCTTCGCTGCGCTCGAGCGCGAAGCGGAAGGCGTCGACATCACCGGCCAGGTGCTCCGTGAGGTGCGAACGCACTGGATCATGACGAGGTCCGCCCTCGATGTCGTCACCGTCGACGTCGGCTCTGAGGATGGCGGCGAACGCGACCGCATTCCGGTGCGCGAGTTTCTCAGTCGCGTGCGGGCGCATGAGGAGCGTGAGCCTTTGGAATCCCTCCACGCGGCGATCTCTGTCTATCGCGTCGCCACGGCAATCAGCTATCCGCCACTCAAGCTTGTCGCCGACACCCTGCAGATCAGCCAGAGCACCGCGACGCGCCTCATGAGTCGCGCGCGCGACTCGGGCCTGGCGCCGGAGGTCCGGATCCAGGAGCCGCGGCGGGCGCCGGCGGTCGACCCATACAACCCTGGCCAGGCATTCGACCCTGCGGCGCCACACCGCGGGCCAGCTCAGCCCGGCGGACCGTCGATCGGACGATGAGCAGCCAGTCGGTGTTACCGCAGGGAGACCCGATCAGGGCGAGCGACTAATGGCGTGGTTTGAGCAGATTGCTCAGTATCGCGACCGTTTGCGGTTCTTAGCTTAGCAATGTGCTCATTTGACTTTTCTTGTCGCTGAGCGAGTCCCAAGGCCGGGATGCCCTGCGCCACTCGGCGGCGAGCAGCCCTGATTCTTCGGGGTTTTCTGCCCGCATTTTGCCCGCAAACCGTTTCCCACAACGCGTCTTCGGCGGTCGCGCGATGTCGCCGGCGATCGCCGAGATCCGCGTGATTACGCGGTTTATGCGGGTTTGGGTCGAATTGAGCATTATGCTCAGTCGTGTTCGAGTCCCTCCAGGGGCATCTCCTTTTGTTGCCAATCTGACCTGGGGGTTTATCTTCGTGAGCAAGAGTCTCGAGCAGACGATTGAGCCCACAATTTCAGCGGATCGAGGTGCGCTCGGCAACACCGGGACTTCGTCGGTGAGCGTGTCCGCTATTCGTCGTTCGCCTGCTCTTCGATCCAGTCCACGACGTCGTCGGCAAGGTATCGGCCGCCCGGTTCGTCTTCGCTGTCGGGATCGCCGTCTTCGTTGTCGTCGGGGTCGAGAGCATCATCCGCGCCGGGTTCGGGGTCTGCCGCCCAGACGTTGTCTGCATTCGCACTGTCGGCGATCTCGTCGATCTCGGCTGCGATGTCTGCGGGCACGGCGTCGCCGTTGTTCGCGATCAGCCAGTCGCGGGTTTCGGGGGCCAGGCGCGCCCAGATCTCATCCATCGCCATGGCGAAAGTGTCCCACCGGGCGTCGCGTCCGTCGACAGGTACGGCATCCCGCTCGGCGACGACCCGTCGGGCGAGCACCGCGTTGTCGCGATAGACGAGCGGTACTCGGCCCGGCGCTGACCCGCTCACTTGGCAGCGACGTTGAGCTTCACCGCCTCGGTGACGAGGATCTTGACCGCGGCGCCATCGACCAGGCTTGCTTCGGTGAAGTCGATGGCTCGGACGACCTTGCTGTCCAGTCGCGTGTTGAACAGGTCGTTGGGCGCCATCCGGGCGCCCTTGCTGAACGTCAACCGCACCGTGTTCTTGAGCACGTCGATGAAGCACACGTCTCCGGCGTGGGCCCAGAACGCCACCCCCTCCGGCTTCGACGGCTTCTTGTACTTGACCACCTCGACACCATCAGGATCGGCAGCCCGGATCGCGGCCCGCAGCGCGACCAGCGTCTCCTGCTTCCAGCCGTCCTGCTGCGCGATGATGTCATCGATCTGTTCCGAATCCGACTTATCACTCATTCGCGAATACTCGCGAACACATCCACGGAAAGCAATCACTAAGCCCGGCTACTGCGCATCGGACAGCGACAAGTTCCGGCGCTGAGCACCCCTCCCCTCGCACGCACCCGCTGGCGGTCGTACGCTGACCGCGTGACAGAGGGACCCGAGGTCGATATCCGCGGCGGGCGTCGTGCACACTGGCTCGAGCTGGTCTTCGACCTCGTCATGGTCGGCTACATCGGGCAGGTCGCGCACTTCCTGCACGGCGACCCGGGGTGGGCGCAGGTGCTGGTGTTCTTCGCCCTGTTCGCGCCGGCGTGGTGGGCATGGGTGAACATGACCCTGACGCTCAACCTCTTCGGCGCCCGCGTCACCCCGGTCGTCTGGGCGGCCGTCACAGTGGCGATGATCGCCATCGGGATCATGGCCGCCGCGGTTCCGGAGGCGCTCGGCGAGCGCGCCTGGGTCTTCGCGGTCGGCAACGCGCTCATCCGCCTCGTGTGGATGCTGCCCTGGATCGTGAAGCGGCGCACCATCGGCGTTCCGCTCTGGCGTCCGATCGCCTTCAGCGCGCTGCCGGCCGCGCTCTGGCTCATCTCCGTGGCCGTGGCCCCGCCGGCCCGATTCGTGCTGTGGGCGGTGGCGATCGCGGTCGAGGTCGGGCTGCTGGCGTTCCTCGGGAGTCAGACGGCCTGGTTGCAGCGCACCCTGGACGTCGACCACCTGCTGGAGCGCGTCAGTCTGCTGGTCGTGATCGTGTTCGGCGAGTCGATCCTCGCGACCATCGCGCAGCTCGACGAGCACTGGACGCTCGCGTCGTTGGGGACGGCGATTCTGGCATTCATCGCGATCTCACTGCTGGCCTGGGTGTTCTTCCACTACGCCTCCGGCTCGGCTGAGGCCGGTCTGCACAGGCTGCAGACCGCCGGTCGCATCGGTGCGCTGCGGGACGCGGTGATGTATCTGCCTTTCGTGCTGATCGCCGGTATCGCGTTGTTCGCCGCCGGCCTCGGAACCGCCGTCGCCGAGGGCGCACACACGCTGCCGGCCGGAGGCGCCGCCTGCATCGCGGGCGGAATCGCGCTGTTCTACCTGGCGAGCGTCGTGGAGTCGCTGCGCTACGGAGTGCGCTGGCGCGACGTCGTGCTCTGGGGGCTGCCCGGCGTCGCACTGCCCTGGGTGCTGGTCCCCCTCTCCGCCGCGGTGACCGCCGCGGCGGTGGTCGCCGCTGTCGTCCTGCTCATCGTGGTGATGATCGGGCTCGCCGAACTCAACAGGCGTCGCATGCGCGCGGCCCGAGCGAGCAGCCTCGTGGGGTGATCAGGACGAATGGATGCCGCGGGCCCGTGCCCCGAGGCATCCATGACACGCTCTCATCTGGCTATACCGCCAAGAGCGCCGCCATCTGAGCGCGCGGCATGGGACGTGCGAACAGGTAGCCCTGGCCGCGGTCGCATCCCATCGTCTTGACCTTTTCGAGCTGCTGCGGGGTCTCGATGCCCTCCGCGACGACGCGGATGCCGGCCTCGTGGGCGACGGCGATCGCGGCCCCCATCGTGCGTTCGGCCGACGGGGAATCGTCGATCACGAGAGCGCGGTCGATCTTCAGCTCGGTGGCGTGAAGCCGCTTCAGCTGCGTGAGGGAGGCCTGTCCGGCGCCGTAGTCATCGATCGCGATGCCCAGCCCCAACGCCCTCAGCCCATCGAGCCGCGCGACGACCGCCGACACGTTGCCGATCCGTCGCCCCTCGGTGATCTCGAGCGTGAGTCGCCGTGCGGGACGGCTGATCCTCTCGACGAGCTGCCCGAGCCACGTGGCGAAGGCGGAATCCTGCAGCTGCGCGGGCGACACGTTGACCGAGACGTCGATGCCCCATTTGGCCATCACGGCGATCGCCTGCGTGGCCATGAAGCGGCCGATCTCCGCGATCATCCCGTCTTCTTCGGCGACCGGGATGAACTCATTGGGCCCCACGAGCCCCCACTCCGCATGATTCCACCGGCAGAGCGCCTCGACGGCGACCACCCGATTACTCACCAGATCGATCTGCGGCTGGAACCACGCGGTGATCTCCGAGCGCTCGAGCGCATGCGTCAGCGCTCTCGATATCTCACTTCTCACAGCCACGGCTTCTCGCTTCGGTGCTGGCCGGTCCCCCCGACCCCTGCTCCCCGTCGGCAATTCTCGCATCGGCGGTAGTTCGAAACGGCGTCTTGACGCCTGCCGACGTGTCGGGTATCCGATCAGTGCCCCCACGCTCGTGGGCAACGCGGTGGTCGACCTCCGGCTCGGCCCGCGAAAGCACGGCCGCGATGTGGTGCGCTGTCGCCGGTTCATGAGAGGTTCGGTGACATGCTGCACGAGGATGACCGCGATCTGATGCGAGCCGTTTCAGTCTACCTGCACCGTGTCAACGAGCTTTCGGCGCGCGAAACCGTCCTCGCTCGCACCCCGCTCGGCGACCTCATCAGCGAGCATCTCGCGACGGATGCCGAACGCGTCTCCGTCGTGCAGGAGCAGATCTCGGATCACCGCCTGGTCGACGCCGACATCGCGTTGGAAGCCTTGTCCGCCGAAGGCGACGGCCGTCTCATCGGCGTCACCGGCGGTGATCAGCGCCACCACCAGGGACTGTCCGAGTTCGTCAGCAACGGCCACGTCCGCTACGACGTCGGACCGGTCGACTACGCCGAACGTGCGACCGGACCGGACTCGAGCAGGCGCGTCGTCTCCCTCGGACTCCGCCTTCTGCACTTCGAAGGCGCCCCGATCGCGCTGGCTCAGCGCGCGGCGGCGCCCCAGTACGGCCGGCAGACCGCCCTCGTGGAGGTGATGGCCGCCGATGCCGCGCTCGTCACCCGATTCCTCGAGGCGCTCCGACGCACGATGGTGGAGCTCAGCGTGCTCCGCGGCCAGGTGCTGTCGTTCCAGCACACCGAGTACGGGCGTGAGGCCGGCGCCACGTTCGTGGCACGTCCCTCCGTCGCCGCGGAAGACATCGTGCTTCCTGACGGGGTGCTCCCGGAGATCGTCCAGCACGTCGTGACGATCGGCACGCACCGCGATGCGCTGCGAGGTGCTGGCCAGCATCTGAAGCGCGGCGTTCTGCTGTACGGACCGCCGGGAACCGGCAAGACGCTCACCGTCCGTCACCTGCTCAGCGCGACACCCGAGACGACGGCCGTGGTGCTGACCGGGTCCAGCATCCGTTTCGTCAGTGCCGCGGCTGAGATCGCCCGCACGTTCCAGCCCGCGATCGTGGTCCTCGAAGACATCGATCTCGTCGCGATGGAACGGCACTCCTCTCCTCAGCCTCTGCTGTTCGAGGTGCTCGACGCGTTGGACGGTCTCGACGGCGATGCCGATGTGGCCTTCATCATGACCACGAACCGCGTCGAAGCCCTCGAGCGGGCGCTCGCCGAGCGCCCCGGACGCGTCGACCTCGCGGTCGAGGTGCCGCTTCCCGCCCTCCCTGAGCGGCGCCGGCTGTTCCGTCGCTACGCCCACAACCTGCCGTACAGCGACGCAGCGCTGGACGCCGCTGCCGAGCGAGCCGAGGGCACCACCGGATCGTTCGCGAAGGAGCTGATGCGGCGCACCGTTCTCCGCGCGGCCCAGGACGAGCGCGAACCCCACGACGACGACCTCGCCGCCGAACTCACGCGCCTGATGGACTCGCGGGCGCAGCTGACCCGGACGATGCTCGGCTCCGCGACGGACGGGTCGTCGCCTGCTCCTCTTCACGATCACCAGGCGGCGAGCTTCGGATGGTTGGCGGGCTCGTGACCGCCGGTGGCGACGGCCGACGCACTGCGGTCGCGGTTCGACGTGCTGTGATGGACGGGTGACCACGCCCGAGAACGCCCTCTCGCTCACCATCGACGGAACCCCCGACTTCGGCAGTGAGGTGCTCAAGTCGCTGTACCGCTTCACGGGACGCTCCACCGTCGAGCTGCGACGTGCGATCCGCGACGGCGAGCCCGTCTATACGGCGAGGCTGTTCGGCAACGACCACATCGAGGTCGTCCCGCGGCTCGAGAAGACCGCCGACTACCTCGACAGCCTGGGGATCCCGTTCATGGTCCACGAGTGGGTCGACGGAGAGCGCGAGCAGATCTCGATCGACGTCATGCGGCAGATCATCCAGTCCGCCGACGGAGAGTTCCACTGACGCTCGCCAGATCGCGCAGAGTCCTGCGCGTGGCTCGGGGAGCGTCTGAGATGACGCGCTAGGGTGGCAGCAGGCCGAGTTCTGCACCTTTCGGTCGCGTCGCATAGGCATCCCCAGTGCCGAGCCCTCCCCCAGGGGCGCGTGACGCGCGCGGGACAGGCTGAGGTCCCTCGGACGCTACAGGCTCTAGCTGCAACGTCCGAGGGACCGTCCTTGCGCGGGGGGAGCGCAGGGGAAATCAGCGGCCCAGCCCCAGAGATCCCCAGTCCGGACGCCCGCGCTGTGATCAGTTCCCAGGATCACGGCAAGCAGTCCGTCGCCTCACCATAGCGCGTACACGGTGCGGGGAACAGCATCGAGCGATGTCATTTCGCAACGCGCGTTCACGCTCGCATCTCCCGCGGTTCCACCCGGATGCACTACTGTGCACGTCACATCGACCCACGCCGGAGAGGACCGGGATGACTGCGACACCCGCGCCCGACGCCGCCTCGAAGACGCCTTCCCGCTACCGCGGCATCGGGATCGTCCTCATCGGAATGAGCGGCGCGATCTGGTGGCCCGCGTTCACGCTCGGGGCTTGGCACACTCCGTTCTTCGACCAGCTCCTGACCGTGTGGGTGGTCGCGACGGCCGGTTTCGTCGTGGTGCTGATCCAGCCGGCGCGGCCACGGCTGAAGGCGGGCCGCGCCATCGCGCTCGTCATCCCGTCGCTGTGGCTCGTACTGTCGTTCACGAGCGCCCCCGCCGCGGACGATCTCTGGGGCAACCTGTTCGATGTGCTCGCGGTCGTCGTCGGACTCGTCGGGATCCCGTTCACGCTGTGGGTGGTCGTGCGCACCGTGTGGCCCGACGTGATCGCCGACTATCCGCCGCGCGTCCGGCTCGGCATCTTCGCCATCGTCGCCGCCATCGCCGTCGCATCGTTCGTCCTGGGTCTCAACCAGAGCCGGTTCCTCACGTGCGAGGACTTCACGCTCAGCGGCAACTCCGAGCCGCCCGGCTGTGTGCACGCCGACGACTCCCCCACCCCCTGACACGTCCGCGGTCTCGCCTTTCGGATGACGGATGCCGCGGTCCGCGGCATCCGTCCCGTTCATGTTCTGCGGCTAAGCGAGTCGCATCGTGGCCTGAGGTCCCGCGGCGAGCGCGGCGGCCGTGCGGACGATCGTCTGCTCCATCACCTCGACGGCCGCCGTCGGGGAGATGTCGGCGACCCGGGCGATGCTGATGGTGCGCGTCAGCGTCGGATCGGACAGGCGCACCGACCGGAGCCCCGAGCGCTCGATGAGCACCATCGCGGGCACGATCGCGACGCCGATCCCCCGCTCGACGAAGCGCAGCACGGCGTCCATCTCCGCACCCTCGATCACCGTGTACGGTGACAGCCCCGCGGCCGCGAACGCCGCGTCAGTCGTCGCCCGGAGGTCGTACGTAGAGCTGAACGCCACCTGCGGCAGGCCGGCCACCTCGCCGAGACCGATGCTCTCTTGCCCGGTGAGCGGTGGGGCGCCGGCCGAGGAGATGACGACCAGCTCCTCGACGAGGAGCGGCGCGACGCTGAATCGCTCCGGGGATGCCGCACCCGACGTCGTGATCAACGCGAGGTCGAGCTCGCCGCCGGCGAGATGATCCAGCAGACCGCGCGAACCGCCCTCGGTGATGTGCAGTTCGATCCCCGGATGCGCAGCGTGGAACACGCTCAGCACCTCGGCGACCAGGCTGATGCACAGAGTCGGGGTCGCACCCAGGCGCACCCGACCGCGCTGCAGGCCGGCGAGCTCGTCGAGTTCACGGCGAACGGATGCCGCGTCCGCCAGCATCCGCCGCGCGAGAGGCAGCAGCGACTCCCCCGCGACGGTCAGCGTGCTGCCCGCTCGTGCACGGTGGAACAGCTCGGCGCCGAGACTCTGCTCGAGCGTCGAGATCTGACGGCTGAGCGACGGCTGCGCGAGGTGGAGCTCCTCGGCGGCACGGGTGAAATTGCCCAGCTGCGCCACGGTGACGAAGGCGCGGAGCTGCTCGAGATTCATACGAATAGCGTATCGCTATCGATACGACCATGAATATGCATTGGAGTAATCGAAGAGAACTGCCTAGCGTGTCTGACGTGATCCCTGCAGAACGCCAGCTCTCCACCACCGTCCTCGTGATCGGCACCGGCGGTTCCGGTCTTCGCGCGGCCATCGAACTCGCCGAAGCCGGTGTCGACGTGGTCGCCCTGGGCAAGCGACCGAAGTCGGACGCCCACACCTCTCTCGCCGCCGGCGGCATCAACGCCGCGCTCGGCACCATGGATGCCGACGACAGCTGGCAGCAGCACGCCGCCGACACGCTGAAGGAGAGTTACCTCCTCGCCAACCCGCACACCGTCGAGATCGTCACGTCGGGCGCCGCCCGTGGCATCGACGACCTCGAGCGGTACGGCATGCCGTTCGCCCGCGAGGAGGACGGCCGCATCTCACAGCGATTCTTCGGTGCGCACACCTACCGTCGCACCGCGTTCGCCGGCGACTACACCGGCCTCGAGATCCAGCGCACCCTGATCAACCGCGCCGCGCAGCTGCAGGTGCCGATCCTCGACACCGTGTACGTGACGCGCATCCTCGTGAACGACGAGGGCGCGGTGTTCGGCGCGTACGGGTTCGACCTCGAGGACGGCACGCGCTACCTGATCCACGCCGACGCGGTGATCCTCGCCGCAGGCGGGCACAACCGCATCTGGCGGCGCACGTCGTCGCGACGCGATGAGAACACCGGCGATTCCTTCCGGCTCGCGGTCGAGGCGGGCGGCCGCCTTCGCGACCCCGAGCTCGTGCAGTTCCACCCCAGCGGCATCATCGAGCCCGAGAACGCGGCCGGGACGCTCATCTCGGAGGCGGCGCGCGGCGAGGGCGGCATCCTGCGCAACGGGCTCGGCGAGCGGTTCATGCACAAGTACGACCCCGAGCGCCTCGAGCTGTCCACCCGCGACCGCGTCGCCCTCGCCTGCTACACCGAGATCAAGGAGGGCCGTGGCACGCCGAACGGCGGCGTCTGGCTGGATGTCTCCCACCTCCCGCGTGAGACGATCATGACCCGCCTCCCCCGCGTCTACCAGACGATGCTCGAACTGCAGATGCTCGACATCACCAAGGAGCCGATCGAGATCGCGCCGACGGCGCACTATTCGATGGGCGGCGTCTGGGTGCGCTCGTCGGACCACTCCACCGATGTCCCCGGCCTCTACGCGATCGGCGAGGCGTCCTCGGGACTCCATGGCGCCAACCGCCTCGGCGGCAACTCGCTGATCGAGCTCCTGGTGTTCGGCCGCATCGTCGGACAGGCGGCAGCCGCGTACTCCGCGGCGCTGCCCGCCCAGACGCGCTCGGCCTCGGCGGTCGCGACCGCGCGCGCGGAGATCGACGATCTGCTCGCCGCATCCGGAACCGAGAACGTCCGGGCGCTCCAGCGGGCGATCCGCGACACCATGACCGAGCACGCCGGCGTGGTGCGCGACGAGCAGGGGCTGCTCACCGGCCTCGCCGAACTCGACGCGATCGAGGCGCGGATGGCCGATATCGGAGTGCACCCCGATATCGCGGGCTACCACGACCTCGCGCACGCGTTCGACCTGAAATCGGCGGCCCTCGCCGCCCGCGCGACGCTCGAAGCCGCGCTCGAGCGCCGCGAGACGCGCGGCTGCCACAACCGGAGCGACTACCCCGACACCGATCCCGAACTGCAGGTCAACCTGGTGTGGTCGCCCTCGACCGGTGTCGTGCGGGAGGAGATCCCGCCCATCCCCGCCGACATCAGGGCGCTCATGCGCGAGGTGTCGGTCGTCGGGAAGCTCGTCGAGTAGGCCGCCGACACGATTCCCCCGCGGTAGACCCCGGCACCCGCCCGATCGGCGGGTCCGGGGTCTACCCCGTTCGGCCGCAGGCTGCAACCCCCGAGGGCGAACGCGGGTGCACGGGGTAGAAAGGCCTCGTGAAGAGGGTGATCTACGCGGGAAGCGAATTCGTGACGGGGGACGACATCGCGGCCGCGCTCCTCGGCTGCGGCCAGGCGCTGGCCGAAGCCGGTGAGGCGGAGGCGGTGACGGTTCCGACCAGGGAACTGGACGGATCCGTGGGCGAGGTGACGGTGCTCATCGGTCCGGCGAGCCAGATGGTCGCACGCGATGCCGACAGCGACGACGACGAACTCGTCGACGAGGTGGCGGTCGCCCGCCTGAACTCGATCCAGCGACGCCTGCGCCCGGTCGCAGTGATCGATCTCCCCCCTTCGCACGACGACTGGGACGACGAGATCTGACGGCGAGCCCCGGCCCTGCGGCGTCCTTCAGCGGAAGTCCCTCGCGCGGTGCTGCACGCCGACGCGGAGATCCTCGAACGCGTCGGCGATGAGGTTCGTCACGCCCTCGGTCGAGCGCTCGAGAATGCCGCGCGCGATGAGCGCCGGGGAATCGCGCACGATGCGGCGGTAGCGGTTCCAGACGCCGAGGGAGCACACGATGTTGACGAGGCCGTGCTCGTCCTCGAGATTCAGGAACGTGATCCCGGATGCTGTCGCCGGCCGTTGCCGGTGGGTCACGAGTCCCGCGACCTCGACGCGGCGGCCGACCTCGTGACTGCGCAGCTCGCGGGAGGTCAGGACGCCGCGCGCATCGAGCCCGGAGCGGTAGTGGGTGATCGGATGGTCGTCGGTCGAGATGCCCGTCGCCCACAGGTCGGCGGCGAGGCGCTCGTAGCTGGTGGGGTCGGCGAACAGCGGCGGCTGCACCGCGATGAGCGAGTCCGGCAGGAACTCGGGGCGGTCCTGCGCCGCCGACCCGGCGAGCCAGATCGCCTCGCGCCGGCTGAGACCGAGGCATTCGAACGCCCCCGCCGTGGCGAGCGCCTCGACCTGCACCGCGGTGATGCTGGTGCGCCGCACGAGATCGCGGAGGTCGCGGAACAGCCCGCCCGTCTCGCGCGCGGCGACGATGCGCTGCGCGACCGTCGCCCCGATCCCCTTCACGCCGGCCAGTCCCAGCCGCACCGCGAACCTCCCGTCGCGGCGGTGCGCGGCGGATTCGTCGGGCGCGTCGAGGTCGAAGAGCCCGACCGGCGGCTGCTTCCGCTCGGCGCACGAGTCGAGGCCGGTCGGCCCTTCGGCCCCGGTCGCTGCGTCCCCACCGGTCGCTGAGCCTGTCGAAGCGTCGGCGACGCCCTCGAGCACCGCCTCACTGCCCGAGAGGTGCAGGTCGGGACGGCGCACCTCGACACCGTGGTGGCGAGCATCGCCCACGAGCGTCGCCGGCGAGTAGAAGCCCATCGGCTGCGCCCGCAGCAGGCCCGCGAGGAACGCGGCCGGATAGTGCAGCTTGATCCACGAGCTGGCGTACACGAGCAGTGCGAACGACAGGGAGTGCGACTCGGCGAAGCCGAAGTTCGCGAACGCCTGGATCTTGGCGTAGATCGCGTCGGCCTCCTCGCCCACGAGGTCGTTCGAGGCCATGCCGGCGTACAGCTTCTTCTTCAGCGAGTCGATGCGCTCGATCCCGCGCTTGGAGCCCATGGCGCGGCGCAGCAGGTCGGCGTCCTCGCCGGTGAGCCCGCCGACGGCCATGCCCATCTGCATGAGCTGCTCCTGGAACACCGGGATGCCGAGCGTGCGCTCGAGCACCGGCACGAGCTTGGGGTGGGGGTAGGTCACCTTCTCCTGACCGAGCTTGCGCTTGACGAAGGGATGCACCGCCCCGCCCTGGATGGGACCGGGGCGGATGAGAGCGATCTCGATCACGAGGTCGTAGAACCGGCGCGGCTGCAGGCGCGGGAGAAGCCCCATCTGGGCACGCGACTCGACCTGGAACACACCGATCGAGTCGGCACGGCACAGCATGTCGTAGACCGCCTTCTCCTCCTTCGGGATCGTCGACAGTTCCCAGTCCTCCCCCGTCGAGGCGCGGATCATGTCGAAGCAGTACTGCAGGGCGGCCAGCATCCCGAGGCCCAACAGGTCGAACTTGACCAGCCCCATCCAGGCGGCGTCGTCCTTGTCCCACTGGATCACCGTGCGGTTCTCCATGCGGGCGTGCTCGATCGGCACGACCTCGCCCACCGGCCGGTCGGTGAGCACCATTCCGCCGGAGTGGATGCCGAGATGCCGCGGGGCCTTGAGCAGCTCGGACGCGAACTCCAGCACCTGATCGGGGATGTCGAGACCGGCGCCGGTCTCGAGGAGGGCTCCCCATCCCTCGATCTGCTTCGACCACGCGTCCTGCTGCCCCGGTGAATGCCCCAGCGCCTTCGCCATGTCGCGCACGGCGTTCTTGGGGCGGTACTGGATGACGTTCGCGACCTGTGCCGCGCGGTCCCGCCCGTACTCCCGGTACACCCACTGGATGACCTCTTCACGACGGTCGGAGTCGAAGTCGACGTCGATGTCGGGCTCCTCCTCACGCAGACTCGAGAGGAACCGCTCGAACGGCAGGTCGTACGCGATCGCGTCGACGGCCGTGATGTCGAGCAGGTAGCAGATGGCACTGTTGGCGGCGGACCCGCGCCCCTGACAGAGGATGCCCCGACTCCGGGCGAACTGCACGATGCCGTGGACGATCAGGAAGTAGCCCGGGAAGTCCTTCATCTCGATGACCCCGAGCTCCTTCTCGATGCGCGCCCGGTTCTCGTCCGTCAGATCGGGGTACTTGCGCGGCACCGCCTCCCACACCAGGTGCCGCAGCCACGACATCGGCGTGTGCCCTTCGGGCACCTTCTGCTTCGGGAGCGCAGGCTTCGCCTTGCGCAGCGGGAAAGCGAGCTCGTCGGCGAGCGTCACGGTGCGGGCGACGGCGTCGGGGAACCGCACGAAGCGCTCCGCCATCTCGGCGCCCGACCGCAGATGGGCACCCGCGTGCGCGGGCAGCCAGCCGTCGAGCTCGTCGAGACCGCGGTTCGCGCGCACGGCGGCGACCGCCGCGGCGAGCAGCTGCCGCCTCGGCACGGCGTAGTGGACGTTGTTGGTCGCGAGGAGCGGAAGACCCCGCTCCCGCGCGAGCCCGACGAGCACGTCGTTGTCACGGGTGTCGAGCGGGTTGCCGTGGTCGATGAGTTCGACGTGCACGTTGTCCTTCCCGAACAGCGTCACGAGGCGATCGAGTTCGCCGGCTGCCGCATCGGGGCTCTCGGTGAGCGCGCGGCGCACGGCGCCCTTGCGGCACCCGGTGAGCACCGCCCACTCCCCCGCCGCCTGCGCGGCGAGCTCCTCGAGGTCGTAGACCGGCCTGCCCTTCTCCGCCCCCTGCAGCTGCGCGTGCGTGATCGCCCCTGCCAGCCGGTGGTACCCCTCCTCGCCACGGGCGAGCACCAGCAGGTGCGCGCCGACCGGATCGGCCTCGCCGTTCTGCGGCTTCGGCAGCTCGAGCGACAGCTCGGCGCCGAACACGGTCTTGAGCTGCAGCGACTCCGCGGCCTCCGCGAACCGGACGATGCCGTAGAACCCGTCGTGGTCGGTGACCGCGAGGGCATGCAGCCCGAGCCGCTCCGCCTCCTCGGCGAGCTCCTCGGGCGAGGAGGCCCCGTCGAGGAACGAGTACGACGAGTGCGCGTGCAGCTCGGCGTACGGGATCGCATCGGCCGGGCGCTCGATCTCGGGCGCGACGTACGGTCCTCGTTTGTGCGACCACGCGGGGCTGTCGCCGCCGTCCGCGCCGACCGGCGGTGCGTCGGGCCTGCGGCGGCCGCTCAGCACGCGCTCCATCTCGGACCATGGCACGCCCGGGTTGTTGAAGCCCATCAGCCCATCACCCGCCGTTGCCCGTCGGTCCGAGGCGTTTCGTCTCGCTCGTTCCTCGCTCGCTCAACGACCGGTACCTTGACCCTCGCGGTCCCCTAGTCATAGGTGGCCTCCGCCGTCCAGACGTCGCCGTCGCACACCAGCAGCCACGCGGCCCCGTCAGCGTCGACGACCTGGAACCGGTGCGCACGGCGCGAGCGCGCGGCATCCCATCCGCGCTCCACCACCGGCCACGGCCCCGCCCACGCCTCGATCGCACGACGGCGGCCGCTCTCGACGAAGAGTGCGGGCACGGCCGAGACGTTGCCCCGTTCGTCGACGTCGACCAGCTCGCCGCCGAGCGCCCGCACGTCGACCGGCACCGGGTCGGCGAACACCGTCGTCGGCAACGGGTCGGGCAGGCTCCCCGGCCAGGGTCGTGCGCGCTGCGCCGCGAGGCCCCCGGCGCCGGTCGCCTTCCGGTCGCGTTCGTCCTTGTCTCCCCAGGGCACGAGCACCTGGCGCTCGGCCAGCCACCTCCCGCCGCCGATCGCGGGGGTCAGCACGCCGCGATGCCCGAGCATCGCCTGCACACGCGACAGCGCGTGGTGCACCCGCTCCTCGGGTCCGCCGCCGAACAGCGCCGGAGCGTGATGGGATGCCGCATCCACCGCTTCCGGCGAGATCCGCACGAGCGTCACCCCGCTGCGCAGCCCGCCGCCGGCCGCGTCGCCCGTCCCGACGTCCTCCGCGAGCTGCCACCGCACACGGTCGACGACCGCCGCGGCGTCGAAGGATCCGGGGTGCAGCCACACCCTCTCGCTGCGCTCCCCGCGGTCTCCGACGAGTTCGACCCGCAGCTCGGTGCAGACGAGGTCGACGGCGCCGAGACCCGCGACGAAGTCGTCGGCGGTGACGCGCATGGCGAACGCCACCTGATCGGCGATCTCGAGGGGCGGCTCGAACGCGATCTCGCGCTCGAGCTCGGGCGGCGGCGTGCGCGGCTGCACCGGTCGCGAGTCGCGCCCCGCGGCGAGCGCGTGAAGCCGGACGCCCCGCTCGCCGAACCGCTCGCGCACGCGATCGGTGGGCATCTCGGCGAATCCGCCGAGGGTCTGCACGCCCAGCCGAGCGAGGAGACCCACGAGGTCTGTCGCCTCCCTCGCCCCCGCCGCGCCGGTGCTGAGCAGCGCGGAGGCGTCGAGCACCGCGACCGGCAGCGGGGCGAGGAAGCCTGCCGCACCACCGGCGGGCACGACGAAGACCGGATCTGCGGCGTTCGTGCCACCGCGCGCCGCCTGCTCCGCGGTGAACGGCCCATCGGCGATGCCCACCCGCACTCCGTCGAGCCCTGACTCGTGGAGGGTGCCGATCAGCATGCGGGCGGCCTCGACCTCGCCGCCGTAGTACCGCGCCGGACCACGCGCGCGCAGCGCGCACAGCCCCGGACGCACCAGCTGTACCCCGGGCGCCCTCTCTTCGATCAGCGACACGACCGGGGCGAATGCGCGGTGATCGCGGGCGGCATCCGCGGGGACCAGCGTCAGCCCGGGACACCGCGCCTGGGCATCGCGTCGGCGCTGCCCGCGGCGCACTCCCTCCGCACGCGCGGACGCCGAGCACGCGACCACGAGGTTGCGCTCCACGACGGCGACCGGGGGCTTCGCCTCGAACTTCTCCTGCGCCGCATCCGTGCGAGTACCCGGCCGCTGCCCGACCTCGTCTTCGGCGGCCTCGGCCGCACCCGCCTCCCGCTCGAGAGCCGTGACCGGCCAGTCGGGGAACCAGAGCACGAGGCTCCGGACGGGCGTACCCGGCGTCATGTCACCCCACCGCTCTGATCTGCTGCGCGAAGGGCTCCGCAGACTCGGCCGAGGGCAGCACCTCGACGCGCCGCATGCGTTCGGGCGCGGCGGAGACGTGCCCCGCAGCATCCGGAAGCATCACGCGCGCCCGCCGTGATCGCGGCCAGCGCCGACTCGACGACGTGAGCGTCACCTCTCGGCCGGCGAGATACCCGTGCCCGCGACCGACCCCCTCCCATGTCGGCTCGCCCACCTCGATCACCGCCTCGGCCTGCGGCCACGGCCCCTGCACGAGAAGCACCGCACCGCGATCGCGCAGCCGCGCCGCCAGGCGGGCGATCTCGCCGTCAGCCGCCCGGCCCGACGGACGTACCGCGACCACCGGCAGCACCTCGGCGACGGTCGAGGTCACCGCGAGCCAGCGCGCGCCCGGGTCGGGGATGAGCACGAGCCGCGACAGATCGACGCCGAGCCCCTCGGCCGCTTCGGCGCCGAGCCGCGGCATGCCGATGACCCCGCACCACGACCCTGCCTGCGACGGCTGTGCCAGCAGCGCCAGCAGCACCGACGTCGAGCGCGGCAGGGAGTATGCAGACCCGGGGCGCAGACCGCCCCCGGGAAGCAGCGAGGCGAGCGCGGGATGCACCGGCAGCACCGGCGCGTCGAGTCGTCGCCCCTGCACCCGCTCGACCTGGGCGCGCAGCTGCGCGACGGTACCCAGCGAAGACGCGCCGAGGGCGGCGGGATCGGAGCCCGTCGGCCTCTGGCCGGCGGTCTCGTGCACGTGCTGTGCCGTGAGCTGCACGATCGCCCTCATTCCCACATTATAGAACGCATGTTCTAGTCTTTCAATCGCTGTGAACGAGAGTAGTACCGGGTTCCGACAGTTATGTTCGAGGATTCTCCATTCCGCGACCGGGCGTCAGCCTGTACCCTCAGGATCCATGAGCGAGCCGCGGATCCCGAAGAAGGCCTACGAGCAGGAGCTGCGGCGCCTGCAGGCCCAGCTGGTCGACATGCAGGCCTGGGTCCAAGCCAGCGGCGCACGAATCGTCGTGATCTTCGAGGGGCGCGATGCCGCGGGCAAGGGCTCCACGATCAAGCGCGTGTCGGAGTATCTGAACCCGCGCGTCACGCGGATCGTCGCTCTCCCCACTCCCACCGAGCGCGAACGCAGCCAGTGGTACTTCCAGCGCTACGTGCCACACCTGCCCGCGGCAGGCGAGATCGTGCTGATGGATCGCTCCTGGTACAACCGGGCCGGCGTCGAGCACGTGATGGGCTACTGCACCAATGCGGAGTACCACCGCTTCCTCCATCAGGCGCCGATCTTCGAGCGGATGCTCGTCGAAGACGGCATCCTCCTGCTGAAGTACTGGTTCAGCGTCTCACCGGACGAGCAGGAGGCGAGGTTCCGCTCGCGCGCCGACGACCCGATGCGCCGCTGGAAGCTGAGCCCGAACGACGTGCTGTCGATCACGAAGTGGGAGGACTACTCCCGCGCCAAAGACAGCATGTTCGTGCACACCGACATCCCCGAGGCCCCGTGGTACGAGGTGCCCTCGGTCGACAAGCGTCGCAGCCGCATCAACATGATCTCCCACCTGCTCTCGCGGATCCCGTACGACGTCGTCGACCGCGAGGACGTCGTCATCCCACAGCGTCCGCCGTCCCGCGGGTACGAGCGCCCGCCGCGCAACCTCGAGAACTACGTTCCCGACGTCGCATCCACACTCGCCGACGCCGACCACCGCTGACGCACCGGACGATCGGCGCGACGCCGCGCAGGTGCCGCACCCAGCACGATCCCGACGAGCACGAGGCCGACCCCCACCGCCTGCGGCACCCCGAACGCCTCGCCCGCGACCACCACTCCGAGAAAGACCCCGGTGACGGGGTTGAGCAGTCCGACCACGCCGACCACCCCCGGAGACAGGCGTCGCAGCCCCGCGAACCACGCGACGTAGGCGAGCGCCGTCGCGACGAGCGTGAGGTACGCGAAGCCGAGCGCCGACGGCACCGTGAGCGTCGGCGGTGCACCCTCGACGAGCACCGCAGCCGGAAGCAGCACGATCGAGCCGGCGACGAGCTGCCACGCCGTCATCGGCAGCGCGGGAACGTCGGAGCCCCATCGCGCCGTGAGCACGAACCCGATCGAGGAGGCGACCATCGCGCCGAGCGACGCGGCGACGCCCCACGGATCGGCGCCTTCCGCGTCGAAGCCCAGCATCACCCCCACGCCGACGAGTCCCACGGTCGCGCCCACGACGGCGGCGAGCCGCGGCCGTCGACGCAGCAGCAGCCACGCGAACAGCAGCATGCACGCGGCGGATGCCGACATCAGCGTCGCGGCCAGACTCGACGGCAGCCGCTGGCCGGCGACGTACACGAGCACGAAGAAGCCGCCGACGTTCAACGTGCCGAGCACGAGCGAGCGCCACCACCATGACCCGCGCGGAAGCCGGCGCGCGAGGAGCAGCACGATGAGCCCGGCCGGAAGCGCCCGCAGCACGCCACCCCAGAGCGGGGATTCCGCCGGCAGCAGGCTGTGCGTGACGACGTACCCGCTCCCCCACGCGATCGGGGCGATCGCCGTCACGAGGATCCACATCCATCGCTTATCTTCCATGGAAGATACTTTATCTTACCGGGAAGATAAGATGGGCCGCATGGCCGCCGACGACCGCTCTGCGCACAACGAACCACTCGACCGCGTCGGCGAGATCCAGCAGGAGTGGCGCCGCGAGCGCCCTGACCTCGACCCGTCGCCGCAGGGCGTGATCGGGCGCCTGCACCTCGTCGCGCTCGAGCTCACCGAGCGTCTCGTCGCGGTCTACGGCGAGTTCGGACTCAGCGAGGGCGAGTTCGACGTGCTGGCCACGCTCCGCCGCGCCGGTGCGCCGTTCGAGCGCGCCGCAGGCGAGCTGGCCGACCACACCCTCGTCACCACGGGCGGCCTCACCAAGCGCGTCGACCGCCTCGAAGCCCGAGGGCTCGTCGAGCGGCGGGTCGAGGCATCCGACGCCCGAAAGCGCCTGGTGCGACTCACCCCGGAAGGGCGGGACCTCATCGATCGCGCCATCGCCGCGCACCTCGCGAACGAGCGCCGCATCCTCGACGAGCTCGGGACGACGGATGCTGCGGCCCTCGAGCCGATCCTCACCCGCTGGCTGCGCGTCCTCGACCGGAGCTGACGCCACAGCGTCGACGAACGCATCTTCCCGTCACAGCCTCCGACCCGCTAGCGTGAGGCCGACCGTGGGCTCGCTCCACGAGACCTGCGAGGAGCCAGCCCATGGACGGTGCCGTTCACCCGAGCCTGCTCGAATCCGTGTCGGCGTGGGTGCTGATCGTGTCGTTCGCACTGTCGCTGATCTACGAGTTCTGGCGGGCGACCGCCAAAGCGGGCGTGTCGCGGTACGACTCGATGCGGGCCTTCCTCCAGGGGCTGTGGCTGTACGTGCTCGCCACCGTCGTGGTCGTGCTGCTCTTCCTGGGCGTGCCCTTCGCCGCGTGGATCGGGCTCGTCTTCTCGGTGCTCGTGATCCTGGTGTCGATCTTCTACTACAACCCGAAGATGATGCCGGCACGCGAACCAGGGCTCTTCGACTGGTTCGAGGACCTCGTCTACACCGGGCTGGCGTTCGTGAGCGCGACGCTGCTCGCCCTCGAGGTCTCGGGCCTCACGCTCTCCTGACTCCGTGCGCGATCACGCGGCGAGGGCGAGGTACGGCTCCCACCGCGGATCGGTGCGCTCGGTGCCGCGGACGGTCCACTGCGCACCCCGGGGCGGGCGCGGCGTGAACCGCAGCTCCCAGTGCATCTCCTGCGGCGTGCGATCGCTCTTGATGTTGTTGCAGCGCAGGCAGCACGCGACGAGGTTCTCCCACGAGTCCGCGCCGCCGCGCGAGCGCGGCAGAACGTGGTCGATCGTCGACGCCGCCTTGCCGCAGTACGCGCAGTGGTGGTTGTCGCGACGGAGCACGCCCCGACGGGTCACCGGCACGTGGCGACCACCCGGCACCCGCACGTAACGGGTGAGGATGATCACGGCAGGGCGTTCGTACGATCGTCGGGTGCCCCACACCGGATCGGTCTCGGTGTGTTCCACCACGGTGGCCTTCTCATTCATGACGAGCACGAGTGCCCGCTTGAACGACACGACCGCGAGGGGCTCATAGCCCGCATTCAGCACCAGAGTGCGCATTGATCATCCTCTCGAATGGCCGGGACGGCTTCTCGGTTATTCGACTTGCGCGACGATCAAGGGCGCAGGGGCATGAAAAAAGGCGCTGTCTACAGACAGCGCCCTGGCGCCACGGCAATGCCGCGGCATTCGCTCGTGCAATGCCGAAGGACGAGGCGTCCAAGCGCATCCATGGTTCGGATGCGTGGTGTGCAGCCCATCGGCTCCCTCCGCTCTCTCAGCGTCGAGTCCCAGGGTAACCCACCGCGACACGCCCGGGGCGCGCGGGGACTGAACGGCTGATGGCGTGTCGGGTAACGAAGAAGAGAACGGATGCCTCGGCTCGAGGCATCCGTTCTCCGATGTGATTGCAGAAGGTCTGTGATCAGCCCGCGTTGGCCTGCAGCCATGCCCACGGGTCGACGACCGAGCCGTTGATGTGGACCTCGAAGTGCAGGTGGCACGCGGTCGAGCTGCCGGTGCTGCCGACGAGGCCGATGAGCTGGCCCGCCGAGACGCTCTGCCCGACCGAGACCTGCCGGCTGCCGTACGTCATGTGGCCGTAGAGCGTGTTGACCTGCTGGCCGCCGATGACGTGGTCGATCGAGATGCCGACCCCGTAGCCGCCGTAGCTCTCCTGCGAGACCTTGACCACGCCGGCCGCCGCCGCGTAGATGGGCGTGCCGCACGACGTCAGGAGGTCGACGCCCTGGTGGTAGCCCGAATCCCAGAGGCCGCGGCCCTTGGTGAAGTTGAGGAGGGGCCAGCGCACCTCGCCGGTGCCCGGCGACGTGAGGGCGATGTTCGTGGGGACCGTGGTGCCGCGCGACTTCGCCGCAGAGGCGGCAGCGGCGGCGACCTGGCGCGCACGCTCGGCGGCGGCCTCTTCGGCCTTCTTCTTCTCGATCTCTTCCGCGGTGGTGGCCGCGTAGCTCTCGCGCGACAGCTCACTGGCGTTCGCGTCGGAGGCGGCGACGAACGTCTGCGCGTTGTCGACGGCCATCTGCTGGATCGTCTTGGAATCCTCGGCCACCGCGGTGGCGCCGGCTGCGAACGCCGGGATCGCGACCGTGGCGACGAGACCGCCCACCATCGTCAGGACCACGAGGCTTCGCAGCGGCTTGACCACGCGACCCTTCTTGGACGACGACGCGGCGGGACGGGCATCCGCCCGGGCCGCGGTCGGCTTCGCGGGCGCGACAGAGCGTGAGCGTCGCACGGGGGTCTTCCGATTGCGCGCACGACGGTTCTGGTCCGCCGCGGCATGCTCGGGCACGTTCGCGTGCGACTCGATCTCTTCAGCCAAACTGGTCCTCCGGCGCCTCTGCGCCGGGGCGCCTGGCTCGTCAGCACTCGATGTCGGGGCACGACGTGCGGGCTTCACCACATGTGGACGACGAGCCGGTGAGGCAATCCACGCGGGGTCCTGTCGGCGGGCTTCTCGCCTGGTGGACTGTTCGAGGCTACCCGAAGGTCACGTTTATGTCACGCTCCACGCCTGGCAATCTCCGCACAGTGCGTCATCGACGCCCGCGGAATGCGGCATCCGGCGTGGCTGAGCAGCCCTCGAGGCGCGTGAACACGGTCAGGATCGTCCCATTCAGTGGAACGCGCCGACCTCAGCGGACGTCGTCGACGAGGAAGATGTGCGACGCGATCTCGACCGGGAGCTCCAGCCCCTCGTCACTGCCCTGCATCTGCACGAGCACGTAGCCCTCGTTGTAGCGGTAGTCGCCGACGGCACCCGGCACGACGCCGGCGCCCTTCAGCTGCTGCAGCAGCTCGGGGTCGACCTGTGCGGGCTCGGCGAGCCGGCGGACGGTGCCGGTGATGGGCTCGCCCGCGTCGTTGAGGCGGCGCACGAGACCCACGACGCCCTGCTCGAACCCGTTCGTCGGCACATCGCCGAGCTGGTCGAGACCGGGGATCGGATTGCCGTACGGGGACTCGGTGGGGTGGCCCAGCAGCTCGACGAGGCGACGCTCGACCTGCTCGCTCATGACGTGCTCCCAGCGGCAGGCCTCTTCGTGCACGTACGCCCAGTCCAGGCCGATGACATCGGACAGCAGACGCTCGGCGAGGCGGTGCTTGCGCATGACGTCGACGGCCTTCTGCCGCCCCGCGTCGGTGAGCTCGAGGGTGCGGTCCTCGGAGACGACGACGAGTCCATCGCGCTCCATGCGGCCGATCGTCTGCGACACCGTCGGGCCCGAGTGCCCGAGGCGCTCCGAGATGCGCGCCCGCAGCGGCACGATGTTCTCCTCCTCGAGTTCGAGGATCGTGCGCAGGTACATCTCAGTGGTGTCGATCAGATCGGTCATCGCGGTGTCCTCAGGTGTCTCAAGGGGCTGAGGACAGCCTATCCTCTGCTCCCGACGCCGAGGCCTGCCGGCCCGGCGCCCGCCGCACGGCCTGGGGCAGCAGCATCCGTCCGCTCCCCTCCCCCGCTGCGAAGCATTTCGACAGGTCAACCGGGGTTCTGCATGAGCCGAGGTGGTGACCGCGCCCTGCGGAAGCCCGGTTGACAGTGATGATTGGTGCTGGGAGCCCCGCAGCGGTCGTCCTGACTCTCCGATTGACTGACCGTGGTGTCTTGGACGGGATTCG